>NZ_JALKBY010000020.1 GCF_023223645.1 Natroniella sulfidigena
CTCCGGAACGAATAAGAGTTGCCTAATAATAGGTGCAAAAACTTAATTACTAAACTTCGTTCAAATCTTTCTAGTACTACATTGCTTTTTTAGGGTGTGCGAAGTAAGAGAAGCCTCCGTTGCTTGTCTCGGAGGTGGTTCACCAGAAGCCCGAGGGGAACTATAAAAAGTATAATTGAGTAGGTTAAATTAGGGAGAATTGTTCTTGGGATTTGCAGGATATTTTTAACTGAGGCGGAATAATTATAGTAAAAGCGTATAATATAGTTTACAGTTGACAGTGTACAGTTTACAGTGGATAGAAAAAATCTAAAAAGATAAAGATTTTTGAGAAGCATTATACCTATAGGTTTAGAGTGGTTTTGAATTTAGGGTTTCAACTGTCAACTGTAAACCGTAAACTGTACACTGATATTTAGTGGCATTTTGCCACTAAATATCTATAGGGAGGGAATTTAAGTTGAGATTACAGCAAGGGGTTGAATATTCTCACTCCATTTTAACAGAACAGTTATTTGAAGGGGCCAACGTAGTAGATGCTACCGTTGGCAATGGTAATGATACTGAATTTTTAGCAGAATTGGTAGGAGATGAAGGACAAGTTTGGGGCTTTGATATTCAACAGCAAGCAATTGAAACTACTAAAGATAAACTGGCAGAGTCTGGATTATTAAAGCAGGTAACTTTAATTCAAGATGGGCATCAGAAGTTGGCTTCATACATAAACGAAGAAGTTGATGGGATCTTATTTAATTTAGGTTATTTACCTGGAGCAGATAAGAAGATTACTACAACAGTAGAGACTACTTTACAAGCGGTCAAAGCTGGCTTGGAAATATTAACTAAAGGTGGAGTAATGATAATTGTAATTTATACTGGCCATCAAGCTGGAAAAAAGGAAGCAGAAGTTCTCTTAGAGTATGCTCAAGACTTAAATTACAAAGAATATAATGTACTACACTACCACTTTATTAATCAGGCTAAGAAGCCACCAGAAACAGTAGTTATAAAGAGCAGAGAATAGTGAATAGTGAATAGTGAATAGTGAATAGTGAATAGTGAATAGTGAATAGTGAATAGTGAATAGTGAATAGTGATCGGAGGAATAAAAACCCAAAGAAAGAAAATAATAATATAAAGATAACTTTGGGGGGGATTAGTGATGAGAGAAAAAAGTATAGCTTATCAGAAGGCATTTGATTTTTCAGTAGAAATTGTTGATTTGTATAAGTATTTGGTTAAAAATAAGAAAGAATATGTGTTATCTAAGCAGCTTTTAAGAAGTGGCACAAGTATCGCTGGAAATATCAAAGAAGGGATTTATGGTCAAAGTAAGAGTGACTTTATATCTAAATTATCTATTGCATTAAAGGAAGCTTCTGAGACTGAGTATTGGATTGAATTATTAGTAGAAACTGATTATTTGCAACAAGAAAAAGGGAGAGATTTAACTTCTGATGTAGTAGAAATCATAAAAATTTTAACTAAGAGTCTGAAAACAGCAAAGAAAAGCAGAGGATAGAAAAAATCTAAGAGCGGATTTTTTCATCACGAAGGGTTCGAAGAACCCGGAGGGAGAAGCTGGGAAACAAATGTATAATTTACAATGTACAATTTACAGTTAAAAACCAGGTGATAGAGAGTAATAGAAAAAATCTAAGAGCGGATTTTTTCATCACGAAGGGTTCGAAGAACCCGGAGGGAGTGAATAGAGGTTTGTGTTAAAAGGTTTTGAACTTAACTATTCACTATTCGTTATTAGTTATTAACTGCTTTTTACCGTGGGGGTTGAAAAAATGGATAAATATTATCGTTATTCTGATTACTTGAAGCATAAATATGGAACAAGGACTTATAAAATTCCAATTAATTTAGCACTGACCTGTCCTAATCGTGATGGGAATATAGCTGAGGGTGGTTGTATCTATTGTGGTGAGGGAGGAGCCAGTTTTTCTGAGGACCAAGAAGTAAATCGAGCTGAATTCTTAGAGAAAAAGGAAAGAATTGCTAAGAAGTATCGAGCTGAGAAGTTTATTGCTTACTTTCAAAATTTCACTAACACATATTTACCTTTAGAGCAACTAATGGGCAATATTAAGCAGGTGTTAGGAATAGATGAGGTTGTGGAGATTGCTTTGGCGACTAGACCAGATTGTACTAGTCAAGAGTATGTAGCCCAGATTATGGAGTTAATCGAGCAATCAACTTCTGAACCTACCCTTACCTTTGAACTAGGATTACAGTCAACTAATTATCATACATTAGAAGAGATCAATCGAGGGCATACGCTTGCTGAATTTATTGATGCAGTCTTGACTGCTCATCGCTATAATGCTGAAATAGGAGTCCATATCATACTGAATTTACCTGGTGATGATAAGCTAGATGCTAGAGAAGCAGCTAAGATAGTATCTTCATTAAAGGTAGAGAATGTAAAGTTACATGCGCTCTATATTAGAGAGGATACTCAGTTGGCTAAACAGTATCAGCAAGGACAGTTAGAGATGATCTCATTAGCTGAATATATTGATCGGGTGATTGAATTTTTGGAGTATTTAGATCCCAAGATAGCAGTGCAGAGATTGATTGGCAAAGCTCCTAGAGAAGGTACATTATTTGTAAATTGGGATTATAATTATGACCAGATCAATAATTTTATTATGGATGAGATGGAGCGAAGGGATAGTTGGCAAGGAAAGAAGTTTGATTATTTAGATGGTAAGGCTTTGTCTAAATTATAAAGGGGAGGCAGCTAAATGGAGATTTTGGTTGTTGATGATTCTCGATTTATACGGTTGTTGTTGGCCCAGATTCTTAAGGAGGAAGGCTATCAGAAATTACACCTTGCCAGCTCAGCTCAAGAAGCATTTAAGATTTTAGGTTTAGAAGGGAAGAAGGTGACTAAGAGTAAGATAGATTTGGTATTATTGGATATTGTGATGCCCCAAGTAGATGGAATTGAGGTTTGTCAGCGAATTAAACAAGATCCGGTTTTGAAGGATATTTCTGTAATTATGGTTACCTCTAAAACTGATGTTGATTCTTTAGAACGAGCCTTTTCGGCAGGGGCTATTGATTATATAACTAAGCCGATTCAAAAAGTGGAGTTATTGGCTCGGGTTAATTCGGTGCTGAGACTTAGAAAAGAAATAAAAAAGCGTAAAAAACGGGAAAGAGAACTTGAAGAGAAGACGCAATTATTAGAAAAGCTTAACCAAGAGATAGAAGATGCTAATAAAAAGTTGGAAAAGATGGCTTCGAGTGATGGTTTGACTGGGCTTGCTAATAGAAGGTTGTTTGATAATAAATTAGAAGAAGAGTGGAAGAGAGCTAGACGTCAAGCAGCCTCATTGGCTTTGATTATGATTGATATTGATTATTTTAAGGAATATAATGATACTTATGGACATCAAGCGGGTGATGAATGTTTACAAAAGATAGCTCACAAGTTTGAAGAGTTAGTACTGCGGCCTGCTGACTTGGTAGCTCGTTATGGAGGAGAAGAGTTTGCTGTGATTTTGCCTGAGACAGGATTGTATGGAGCTATTAAGGTTGCTGAGAGGATTAGAGTAGGGATAGAGGATTTGAAGTTGCCTCATCGCAGATCAGGGGTTTCCGAGTATGTAACAGTCAGTGCAGGAGTGGCTGCAGTTAAACCTGAGCGTGAAAAGGGTGCAGAAGAACTTATTGAAGCAGCCGATGATGCTCTTTACTTAGCTAAAGAAGAAGGTCGAAATCGGGTTAAAGCAGAGTCTAGGTTGGTTAATATATCAAGCGGAAGATGGAACAGTAATAGAGTTTAAAAAGGAAAGTCATTAGGTATAATAAAATAGGAAGGAGGTGCAATAAGTGAAGAAGTTTGTTAGTTTTCTTTATAAGTTGGCTAGAGTGGCTAATGATGTTGAGACATTATCTAGTGGTGATCCCAAAAGGGTGGCTAAGCGAGCTAAAAACAAGGTGATTGGTCGTAAATTAATCAAGAAATTAATGAAATAGGAGGAATGGATAATGAAAATAATTGAAGAAAAAAAGATTGGTGAAAAATTAACTGTTGGTGTTCATAAGGAACATGGTGAAATTGGGATTTTTATAGCTTCTGAAGATGTATCAGCCAGCTGTGCTTTTAGACCACAAGAATGGGAGAAGTTTGTTGGAGTGATCAATGAAGCAGATCGGTTGCTTAAAGAGAATGAAGCAGAATAAAATTGTCAGGTGACAATTTTAGTTTAAGGTTAAGTCTGAACTTAAAATTAAAATTAAATAATAAAAAACCCTTTTCTGAAATGTTAAATTAGAAGAGGGTTTTTTATTGGTTTTACTTAACCTTAAATTTGGACTCAGCCTTAGTTAAAGGTTTTTAATAATTCCTTTGAAAGCCCAAACAGGTACACTAGCTACAAAAGCTAAATCTTCTGTAGGAAGATAAGAGATTACTGAAGCATCAAAGAGAACACTGCCTGATGGAGGTAACTCATCATCTCCTTCCCAGATTACATAAGTAACTGGGATCTTAGGAAAGACAGGAATAGTAACACTAGCATCACCTAGATCAGCTGACTTTCCCCCTAAGTATTTAGCAGCAGGAACCAATTTATCAGCATTTTCACCAAATAATCTGACTAAAGGATTGGTTGCTCGCTTTTTAAAGGTGCTATAGTAAAAATCGCCTCCATTAGGCACTTCACGATAAGAGATCAATCTACCTTCAAGAGAAGCCCCGCTAGCTTGATTAAGATAATGCAAGATCAATACTTTGATTGGTAGTTGTACCTCTTGATCTTTAGCTGCAAAAGTTACCTCTCCTTCGGGATAGCTGATTAGATAATCTTCACCAGCCATGACTAACTTAAACTCCTGTTTAGCTTCATTATAGTCTGCTCCGCTGCGTTCAACTATTCCTTCAGGTTCGAGGGTAGTTAACTTTTCTTTTGCTTGCTTTAAAGCAGCAATGTAGTTGTTTTGCTTAATTTCAGTTTTAAATCTTTTCTCTTGAGCCATTTTTTTAGCACACTCCTTTTATTTGATAATTGATTTATAATTTTAAAAGAATTTCATCTTTGCAAATTCTTGGAGATGTTTAACTGTATAACACTCAGTCATTGTACTCATCTCTTTAAAGACTTGGACTGACTTTAAATCTTCCCATTCTGATTTTGGGAGAGTATTAAGCCAAATTAAGTCTTTAGTTTTATCTTTAATTTCCTTTAGAGTAGAAGCAGCATCATAGAGTTTGATTGTCTTTGTATCACTCATGATGATCAAATTAGTTTCAGGAGTTACTAATTCCATATAATTTTCCTTAAAGGTTTTTAATGATGTGTTAAGATCGGTTGCTGATCCCCATTGTTGGCTATTAGTAATGATTTGATTCATCGTAACTTCAAAAGATTCTGTACCAGTAAAGTAATCGGTGATACGTTCTAAATCTTCTGAAAAAATAAAGCTTTCAATATCCTTGACCACGCTAGAAATTCCATAAATAAATTGTAAAATAAAAGTGGCGTAACGAGCCATAGAGTCTGATGCATCACAGATCAATAAAAACTTTGGTTTTTGAATCTTCTTTTCTTTATATTTAAGCTCAAATAAATTTCCACCATATTTAATATTATTTCTGATCGTCTTTCTTAGGTCTATCTTACCTGTCTTTTTATTCTGGCGGAATCTACGAGAAATTTTAGTTGCTAATTTATAAGATAAATCTTTAATTAACATTGTTACTTGAGGTAGATCCTCTTTAGGAATTGATTTAAAATCTTTAGCAGCTAAATTATCACTATTATTCTCAAGGTTAGAAATGACATCTTCAATTACTCGATCCATCTCTAAATCACCAGTTACTTCATGCTGGATAGGTGGTTTAGCTTGATTATCATCATCTTCTTTTAACCTTCTTTGCCAATAGCTTAAGCTACCACCGATCAATCTCTCTAAAGCGGGTTTAGTATGAGATGAATGGCGTAGATGGCCCGGGAAACTATTTTCGATATAATTTTTAATTTTTTCTTTGGTCTCTGGATCTAACTTGCTATAGATCTCTTTTTGTTTTTCAGTCAATTCTAACTCTACTTCTTCTGTTTCTACATCTTCTCGGACACTATCTTTTTCAAACTTTAATTCTTCAGAAGCTTCTTGTTTGGCTGCTTCTTGTTCTTCAATCTTTTCTTGATGTTGGGTCTGTTTTTTTTCTTTAATCTCTTGAGGGATGAAAAATGAGTCGAAAGCTTGATCAAAGATCTCTTTTTCATGATGATTTTTGACCAGTAGTGAGCGTAAAGTAACTTTAAACTCTTCTTTATTAATGATATCTATTAATTGTAATGATTGCAAGGTCTCGATTGATTCAGCTAGGCTGATTCTGATGCCTAGCTTTCTTAAGATTTGAATAAATTTGACCAGATTGTGTTCAATATGATTGACTTTTGCTTGACTAGTCATCTCTTGAATTTCTTCTTCTAAATTCTGCTGGGAGCTCAAAGTACTACCTCCTTTCAAATGTAGTTGACAATGTATAATGAACAGTGTACAGTTAAAGAAAAAGACCTTAAAAGATTAAAATTCTTGAAAAAGTTTATAATTACACATGTAAAATAATTTAGACTTTAAGGTTTAAATGTTTTTAATTGTTAACTGTAAACTGTAAATTGTAAACTATACACTGATATTTAGGCTCGCATTTTTTGAGTCAATTCTTTGGCCCCTAATTCTTTAAAGACATCAAGGTCATGTTTAGTCTTAAATAATAATGCTTGGGTTCTTTGAATCAACTCTGGACTTAATCGATCAGCATCTAAGCTTACTAGAGCACGAGCCCAGTCTAAAGTTTCAGAGATAGATGGTTGTTTTTTGAACTCAAGGTTGGCCCGTAAGTAACTAACGGCTGCAGCTATATCGCGAGATAACTCTTTTCCAATACTTGGAACCTTAGTTTGGATGATTTCGATCTCCTTTTCCATAGAAGGAAGCTCGACATATAAGAAGATACAGCGTCTTTTTAAGCCATCAGATAATTCACGATCAGCATTACTAGTTAGGATTACAATTGGTCGTTGTTTAGCTTTGATTGTTCCTAATTCGGGAATAGAAACTTGAAAGTCTGATAATAACTCAAATAAGAAAGCCTCAAATTCTTGGTCTGTTTTATCGATTTCATCGATTAATAAGACAGGTCTTTTATCAGTTTGAATAGCTTTCAGAAGCGGTCTTTCTAGCAGATAATCTTCTGAGAAGATATCATCTGTTAGTTGTTCTTCTTCTGGATTATTCTTATTAAGTTGAATATTAAGTAACTGTTTTTGATAATTCCATTCATATAAAGCTTTATTTTCATCTAATCCTTCATAACATTGTAGCCTAATTAACTCTGTATCGAAAGCATTGCTTAAGACTTTAGCAATCTCTGTTTTTCCTACTCCAGGTTCACCGGTGATTAAGATTGGTTTTTCTAATTCTAAAGCTAAATAGACGGGAATAGTGATCTCGTCACCACAGATATAATTTTCTTCTTTAAAACTCTTTTTTAAATCTTCTTTAGTAAGTTTCAATTTTTACTCCTCCTTAAATTAGATGATAGCTGAAATTTTAGAATTTTTAAATTAACAACTATATTATAACTAAAAGCTGGAAATAATTATATGAGCTAAATCACATTTATATAAGGGGCGTTTAACTTTTGTAGTTAATTTGATTGAGTTTTATTACTGTTCGCTATGTTTGAGTAATAAATAGGTTGTATACTCACCTAAAAAAGCTAGATCTTCTGTATGCAGTTTGGTAATTGCTGAAGAATCAAAGAGAATATTGGATGATCCTGGTAATTCATCATCGCTTTTCCATAATATATAGGTTAGTGGAATGCTAGGTAATACTTCAATAGTAAAGCTTAGATCACCTTTAGTTAAAAACTTTGCCCCTAATTTTTGAGCAGCTGATTTTAACTGTTCAGGATCAGAGCAGAAATTATCACTGATCGGGTTGATTGCTTCACGCTCAAAAGCAGCATTATAAGCAGTTCCACCAGGTAATTTGCGATAAGGTATTAATTTATCTTTGAGTGGCCAATCGTTGGCCCGTAATAGGTAATGTAGAATAACAATCTTCAACCCTGATTTTATTTCATTATCTGTAGGGCTGGTTATTTTACCAGTTGGATATTCGATGTAATACTGCTTATTCAATGCTGGAAGAATAAATTGTTTGCTATCTTCTATAAATTTAATTCCAGTTCTATCAGTAATTTCTTGAACTGGAGTACGGGCCAACCGTTGCTTAGCTTTTTCGATAGCAGGTTTATAACCTGCTGCTTGATCACTTTCAAAAGTTATTGATGAATCAGTTGGAGGCGTCATTTGATCAACTCCTTCAAAATTAGATTTAATTCTCTTTAATTATACCAATTATAAGTAATATAATCAATTAATCTAAATGTGAAGTTTTTAATTATTAAGAGAATTGTGAACTTTTAAGTTGGTTTTTGACGCCAAAAGATTAGGTAGGGATTTGTTAATAAGCGTGGCTATCCAATAATTCTGGTTCAGCAAGTTTAAGTGCAACCCAAGCAGTAAGAGGGCCAAAGATTGCATGTAAAATAAGATGGAACATATATTCGGCAGTAGTAATCGGTTCAAGGGTAACCAAGGGTGTGTGGATAACTATTCCAAATACTAAGATCCACGCTGCTAAGCTGACAGCTAACCCTTTGATTAAGTAGTAATCAGTACCTGTTAAATATAGTAAATAGACTACAATTACACCTAAAAGGCCGATTGTAATATAATGAGTAACTAATCCAATAATAAAGCCATAGGGAGCATCTATTTCAGGAAAGTATAAAGAGGTAGCAATATCCCAGATGGTATAATGGTTAAAATTTAATTGATGGCCTATATACTCGATAATATTTAAAGGAATACTAGCAAGTATAGCTGCTATAATACCTAATAAAAATTTATCGTTGATTTTGAACATACTTTAACTCCTTTAATTATTTTTTTGAATATTGTTAACTTAATTAGAGTTACTTATTCAGAACACCTTAAGTTTAATTACAATATTGTATCAGTTATGTGTGCGAGTGTGAGTGAGGTCAAAAGCATAAGGACTAAGGTTTTGCTTTTACTCACACACACTACTCACACTGACACTAAATATCAAAAACATGCAGGTGATCAGATAAGTTTAGTAAAAATATTATAGTAGAGTAAAAAGCTAAAAGCAGAGCCATTGGCTCTGCTTTCTGTAAGTTAGATCAAGCGATTTTCTAATTGCTCTCTTACTTGTTCAGCTGACATACCTTGAGCATTGATGATTTGAGCATTAGTTTCAGTGTCAGCGATATCCATTGTGTTATTATCTGCTCCAGTTAAGATGATTGCATCGGCATTTTGCATATTTTCTTGAGTTAAGTTTACTACGTCATGGTCAGTAGCTTGTAATTCTTCTTTAATATTGTTGAGATCACCTTCAATTGCAATTCTAGACATATTTATGTTACCTCCTATAATTGTTCTTATTTATTAATAGTGTGGGTGTTAGTCGATTAAAAAATACATGGGATTACAATAATGTGTCAGTTATGAGTGTGAGTGAGGTCAAAACCATAAGGTCTAAGGTTTTGCTTTTACTTACACACATTACTCACACTGACACTTAATCTCAATTAATTTTTAAAATTAGATGTCAATAAAAAAAGGCACCCCAAGTGGGGTGCAATTAAGAAAATTAATAAGACATTTACTGATCTATAATTATACCATACCAATTAACTAATGATCAACAGTTTTTACTAAAAAATAATTAGTATGACAATTTTGAATAAACATAAGTATCTACAAAGGGGTGAATAAAATTGAAAAAATATTCATTAGTGATCAAATTGGAAAAGCCAACACAGATGAAGGAGATTTTTGGAGAAAGTGTAATTGCAGAGGCGAATAAGAATTTAGAGCAATCATTACAAGAGTTAACAGCTAAGTTATTAGCTAGACATACTATTATTTCCCAAATTGAGAGTGAAGAATTTGGGATTTGGAGCCTTGAGTTTGCGATGGATGAACTTGATCCATTGATCGATGTAGAGGAACAATTAGAATCATTGACTAAAACAGGGATTGAGTTGATTCATCAAAACTTAAGGGAGGAGTTTGGAGCTGCTACTGGAGGTAGGATTGAGTTTGAAGTCTTAATCTCTTCTGTAGAAGATGATAAGGGTTGTCAATTAAAAGAGGCAGAAAGGATTTCAGATTCCGATTTACTTTATAAAGATTTAATTACTAAACAAGAGTTTAAAGAGATAATTGAGTCTAAGCAATTAAATACTTATTTTCAACCTTTGCTTTCTTTAGCAGATAAAAAGGTTATAGGCTATGAAGCTTTGACTAGAGGGCCAATGGATAGTGAGCTCTTTTCAGCTGCAAATTTATTTGGAGCAGCAGCTTACTTTGATTTGACAGAGCAGTTAGAGTTAGCAAGTATTGCTCAGGCTTTAGAATGGGCTGAGCAGTTTGGGGATAGATATAAGATTGCTTTGAATGTTGGCCCTGAATTATTAAAGGCTGATAAATTTTATCAATTTATCAGCCAAGAAAAATTTAAACCTATCTTGCCAGCGGTAATTTTGGAGATTACTGAACATTTACCGGTAGAGAAGGTTAAGCAACTGCAAGAAAGAGTTGAGCAATTAAAGGAGCTAGGCATTGAATTTGCGTTAGATGATCTAGGCTGTGGTTTTTTTGATCTAGAAACCGTTAAAAGATTAGAGCCAGCAATTGTTAAGTTATGTATTACAGTAATCAATAAAATAGATCAAAGCCAGGACGTACAACAGAGTATTTATCAGACTGTCGAGCGAATTAAGAAGTTAGGAGCTCAAATTTTGGGTGAGGGGGTTGAACGAGAGGAGCAGGTTGAAGCTTTGCAAGAAGGAGGATTTGAGTTGGCCCAGGGGTATTATTTTGCTAAGCCTCAGCCGGCTGAAGAGATTGTAAATGAATTATGATTTGTTTAAGACTACTCTTTCTTTTGTTCTAATCTATCTAAAATTGCTGCTAAAATTATTCCCCACAAAAAAGCAGAAGTTACATTTATCAGACTGGTTGTTGCCGAGATGTCATTAAGAGGGGCGATTTGATATAAAATAGCAATAGAGCGAAAAATAAAAGTAAGCAAAAAAGCATATAGTCCTCCTTTTAAAATATGTCCTTGTGAGCCTGAATAGGGGGTTGAAAGGCAGAAGAAAATACCTAAAGAACCTGTCCATAGAATTTGAATGATTAAGATATAAATTATTTCAAAAGTACTATCTGGAATACGGCCGAGCATAACAAGGCTTGTCCAATCAATGAAACGGATTTCTGTTAAGTTAAAGATATAAAATAAGATTAAATTAAGTGAGTTCATAATAATGGCACTGATTATTCCAGCAAATAATCCCCGATATGTTCTATCCATAAAAACTATCCTCCCTTATAATTCATGGTAATATTTTTAGCAGGGATGAAGTTAATTATGCAATAAATTTGATTAAGATAAAAAAAGAGAAGATTAGCAATTGCTAATCTTCTCTTCACTCTAATTTATTCTTCTTTTAATAATCAACTTTTAAACCTAATGAAAATCCTAATTTTGCATCTCCAGCTGCACCAATTGCTCGATAAGCTATTTGCCCTCTGAAATTTCTTTTTAGATTGAACTCCATTCCGACTTGACTATCAAAGAACCAACCACCTTCTTCGCCAGGTTCATAAGCTAAATTTAAATCAGAAAATAGATTATGATCATTCCATCTAGATCTACTTAAGACTCCAAATACTAGATAGGTTTTATCCAAATGCCTATCTTCCTCAATTGGTCTTCCTTCTTCATCTCTATACTCTCCTCTATAATTTTTGAGACCTACTTGAACAGCATTCAGAGCAGAATCAGTGACAAATAACCTATGTCGAGGTATGTACTGAGCTTTAATATCTAAAATAGGTCCGCCTAAATGAAAAAACTCTCCAGGTTTTTGATAAGGAATCAGAAAATCCATAGGTTCATCAGTATCATTGGGAATTGTTAATTTAAAGTTAAGAGAAGTCTGTTCATCAATTCCCAATCCAACTAAAAAAGATTGTAATCTTATTCGTTCATCAACTCGGAAACTGTCTATTTTATAAGTCCGTTTTCCTTCCCCCGTTGTAAAAGTGGCAAATGCAGTTGTTGAAAAGCTTAACATTAATAATATCACTAATAATAGAGTTAACTTCTGTTGTTTAATCATTATCTTGACTCCCTTCTTTCTGACTATAGTTTAAATAACTAGATATGTAATGATAAAGAGTTGAAAATAATTGAAACTACGACCTAATTGACTTTTTAATTTCTCAGCTATGTCTATAAGTACTATTCTAGATAATTGAGTAAGTTCCTTGTTAATAAGTAATTTAATATTAGTTTTAACTAGTTGAGGAGATCTAAGATAAATGATGCAGGAAAATAAGATTTAAGCAAGAATATATATTTTATACATAGTTATAGGATTAATTTTAAGATTTGGAGGAGAATATTAATGAAAATAAAAAAAGTATTTATTTTAGTTTCTTTAATTCTACTATTAAGTAGCAGTAATCTTTTGGCTTCGACTTTAAATTTAGGAGAGAATGTTTATAGAGTACAGGTATTACGCTTTCAATCTGGAGAAGGTGATTTTATCACGGTTGATTTGGGTTATGGAGTTAATAATTATTCAGGATATGGGCTCAGTTTTACTGCTCCTTATGGAGGAGATACAGATGGTTCTGGAGTAGCTAGTATAGAGTATCAATTTGTCCCAGAGAATATACGAGAAGCAGAACAGAATTTTAATTGGGCCCTTAAGGTGGGAGCTACTAGCGGAAATATTTTAGAAGAGGATGATGAAGCAAGTAGTGGAGGATTGAAATTTGGATTGATTATGGAACGTGAGTTTGATAAAGATGCAGAAGTTTATTTTGATTTAGATGTAACTTCTGATTTAGTTGGAATTTCAGATTTTATAGTAAATGCTGAATTAGGGATTGGCAAAGAGTTAGCTGAAGGGATCAAAGGAGTAGTGGCTGCTAGAATGTTAGGGGGAGAAGATTTAGACTCGAATCATGGGACTACTTATGGTCTTAAAGTTGAATTTTAAATAAGCTAATTAATAAAAAGGGGAGTTAAGATGTCAATTAAAGTTGAAGAGAAAGTGGATTGTTTGATCTGTGGAGTAGAAGTTACATATTTAAAGCAAGCACGTGAAGTTAGTTGTTATTATTGTGGTGTTGAAGAAGAAGCTTATTTTTGTTGTGAAGACGGTCATTATGTCTGTAATCAATGTCATGCTCAAGATGCATTGGCAATTATAAAAAATACCTGTTTAGTTACTCATGCAAAGGATCCAATTGACATTGCGGAAAGGTTGATGGAACATCCTCAAATCTCGATGCATGGGCCAGAACACCATGCTTTAGTTCCTGCTGTTTTAGTAACTGCCTATCAAAATTATGTAGGACAACAAGATAAGAAAGCTATTACAGAAGCAATTAAGCGGGGGCAGGAAGTACCGGGAGGCTATTGTGGTCTGTATGGAGCTTGTGGTGGAGGGATTGGAGCGGGAGTTGCCGTCAGTATCTTATTAGAAGCGACTCCACTAACAGCTGATGAACGTTCCCATGCTAATTGGATGACTGCTCAAGCTTTAGAGGCTATTGCAGATGCAGGAGGAGCTAGATGTTGTAAAAAAGCAACTCGGGTTGCTTTAGAAGAGGGGGTAAGTTATTTATCTGATCTTTTTGATCTAAATTGGGTACAAGAGTTGGATTTAGATGTGAAGTGTAATTATATTCAGTATAATCGGGAATGTGATCTTAGTTGTGATTATCGGTAATTACAATAATGTGGCACAAAAGTGCCACATTATTGAGTTGACAGTTTACGGTTTACAGTTGACAGTTAAGATCAAAATCTTAAAATCTTAAGAGCCATGAAAAGCCTTAGAATTATAGGTTTAGATTAGTTTTGGGTTTAAGTTTTAAATGGTTTTAACTGTCAACCGTCAACTGTTCACTGTCAACTGATATAAAGTGTAACTTTTATTTATCATGACAAAAAAATAAAAGCCTCGGAAAATTCCGAGGCTTGATAAAACATCGTAATCTATATTAATTTATAGTTTGACGACGCTTTCAGCTTGAGGTCCACGATCTCCATCGACGACTTCAAACTCTACAGCTTGACCATCTTCTAAAGTCTTGAATCCATCTTCTTCAATTGCAGAGAAATGTACAAATACGTCGTCTCCTTCTGCTCGCTCAATAAATCCATAACCTTTTTCTCCATTAAACCACTTAACATTACCTTGTTCCTTCATTTAAATAATTCCTCCTAAATAATTAAAAAATCAAACTGACAAGTATGTTTTTTATCAGTCCTCTTAATAATACCACATGATTTAAGATTTGTCAATTGATTAACGGAAATAATTTAAGGTTTTAACTATACACTGCCAATTATAAATTGCACACTGATATTTATTGACATTTGAGGTTTATTTTTTTATAATATTATTAGCACTCACTCCTATCGAGTGCTAATAATATTTGCTTGATAAGTGTATAAAGTTATAAAGGAAGAGGAAAAAATATATTTGGAGGTGCTTATCAATGAAGATGGATAACTTCACTATTAAGGCTCGAGAAAGTTTGATGGAGGCTCAGCAATTAGCAGAGGATTATCAAAATCAAGAAGTTTATCCTGTTCATTTATTGCTTGCTTTGTTGGAACAAGATGATGGAATAGTAAGACCGATTTTACAGAGGATGGAGCTAGATTTAGATAAATTAGAGTTGGGATTAAAAGAGAGAGTTGATAAATTTCCTCAAGTTTATTCTGAACAGGGGGAGTTATATACTTCACAGCAGTTAGCTCGAGTTTTACGTCGGGCCAACAAAGAAGCTAAAAAGTTAGAAGATGAGTATGTCTCTACTGAACATTTTTTACTGGCTATCTTAGCTGATGGCAAGAGTAAAGCAGCTAAGTTGTTAGAAGAGAAAGGAATTGGAAAAAATCAAATTAAAAGAGCAATTGAGAAGATTCGAGGTGGAGAAAAAGTGACCAGTCAAAATGCTGAGGGCCAATACCAAGCTCTAGAAAATTATACTATTGATCTAACTGAGTTAGCTAGGGAAGGTGAGCTTGATCCAGTCATTGGGCGTGATGAGAAAATTAGAAGAATAATGCAGGTCTTATCCCGAAGACGAAAGAATAATCCAGTCTTGATTGGAGAGCCGGGAGTAGGAAAGACTGCGATTGTTGAGGGATTGGCCCAGCGGATTATTAATGGTGATGTACCTGAACCTTTAAAAGAGAAGAGAGTAATCTCTTTAGATATGGGTTCATTAGTAGCAGGGACTAAGTATCGTGGTGAATTTGAAGATCGTTTAAAGTCTGTATTAAAGGAGATCAAAAAAGCAGAAGGTCAGATTATTCTCTTTATTGATGAGATGCATACTTTAGTAGGAGCAGGTGCTACGCAAGGGGCAATGGATGCTGCCAACTTATTAAAGCCGGCTTTAGCTAGAGGAGAATTACATTGTGTTGGTGCTACTACTTTAGAAGAGTATAAGCAGCATATTGAAAAGGATGCTGCATTAGAGCGAAGATTTCAGCCGGTATTAATTGAAGAGCCATCTATTGAAGATACGATCTCAATCTTACGGGGGTTGAAAGAAAAGTATGAAATTCATCATGGAATCAAGATTCAAGATAGTGCTTTAGTAGCTGCAGCTCAGCTATCGGATCGTTACTTAACTGAACGCTTCTTACCAGATAAAGCAATTGATTTAATTGATGAAGCGGCCTCTAAAATAAGAATTGAGATAGATTCAATGCCGATTGAGATTGATGAATTGGATCGAAAATTAAGGAGACTCGAGATTGAACGTGAGGCATTGAAGAAAGAAGAGAATCAAGGTTCACAGGAGAGGTTAGCAGCCCTTGAAGAGGAGATAGCTGAGTTGAAAGAAGAGATTAATCCATTGAAAGCAAAATGGGAAAATGAAAAGGAGCTTGTTCAAAAGATCCAAGATCTAAAAGAAGAGGTTGAAGAGACCAAGATTGCTGCTGAAGCTGCTGAAAGAGAGGCAGATTATGAAGAGGCAGCTCGGTTGAAGTATGGTAAATTACATCAATTACAACAGAAGTTAGAGGAGACTCAGCAAAGATCAGAAAAGCTAAATCAAGAACGCGATCTGGTTAAAGAAGAAGTTCAACGTGAAGATATAGCGGAGATAGTAGCATCCTGGACAGATATTCCAGTGACTAAGGTAATAGAAGAAGAACGAGAGAAGTTAGTACAATTAGAAGATGAATTATCTAACCGAGTAATAGGTCAAGGTGATGCAATTGAAGCAGTCAGTAATGCCATTCGTCGCTCTCGAACTGGGTTACAAGATGAAGATCGTCCTTTAGGTTCCTTTATCTTCTTAGGGCCAACAGGTGTTGGTAAAACAGAATTAGCTAAAACATTAGCTGAGTATTTATTTGATGATGAGCAAGCAATGGTTCGTTTGGATATGTCAGAGTATATGGAACGCCATGCTGTTGCTAAATTGATCGGTTCGCCTCCAGGATATGTTGGATTTGAAGACGGAGGACAATTAACTGAACAGATCAGACGGAAACCTTATGCAGTTGTTTTATTAGATGAGATAGAGAAGGCTCATCCTGATGTCTTTAATATCTTATTACAGCTTTTAGATGATGGATTGTTGACCGATAGCCATGGAAAAGAGGTTGACTTTAGAAATACAGTAATTATTATGACTTCTAATCTCGGTTCACATTATATTCAAGATCTAACAGAAGAAGCTGAAATAGAAGAGAAGGTAACTGAAGCATTGAAGGAGCACTTTAGACCGGAGTTTTTAAATCGAATTGATGAACAGATTATCTTCCACTCTTTGACTAAGGAGCATTTAGATCAGATTATTGAGATCAAATTAGCTGAATTGGAAGAGAAGTTAGCTAAGCAGAATTTAACACTAGAATTGACAGCAGATGCTAAAGCTCAAATTGGAGAGTTGGGCTATGATCCAGCCTATGGTGCCCGTCCACTACAGAGGGTGATTCAAAAATATATTAAGGATCGCTTAGCAATGATGTTACTTGAAGAGGAGTTAGAAGAGGAAGATAAAATTGTAGTTGATTATACGGAAGATGAATTTCAATTTGAAGTAAGTTGAAGTTAATTACAATTTAGTTTAAGTTTGAGTTTGAGGCTAAGCCAACCGTTAAAAGCATAGGGGTTTAGGATTTACTTAAACTTAGACTTAGCCTTAAACTTAAGCTTTATATCAATAAATTTCAGCCAGGCAGTCTAATTGGTTAAGATTAGGTTGCCTTTTTCTATTTTTTATGGAAAAATTGAATTTATAGTTGAATATTGTAATTTATTACTATATAATATAGAAGAATTTATCACTAATCATATCTAATAAGTAGAAATTAACTTTATAAAAGGAGTGTTAATCATGGATTTGGATTTATTAAAAGAAGAGATTGAAAGAAAGAGAAGAGAGTTAAATTCTACAATGAAAAATGGTAATCAAAAAGCAGCTTTAAAAGTAAGTCGCGAATTAGATCAATTGATTTGTGAATATATGTCATTGGAAAATAATGATACTGTAATGGTATCTTACGCATGAATTATATGACTAGTAAAAATATTATAAAAGAGGTTTTCTTTGTGCCATAGTAAAGAAGCACTAGTAGATTTAAATTTGCTAATGCTTCTTTTTTATTTTATAAGGTGTAATTATATTACAATATTGTGTCACTTTCGATATGCTATTAACATGAGGAAAGTTTCTCGTTCGGAAAGATTTTTTCTGAGTTTCTAAGACTCACCTCCAATCAAACAAGAGCAAGTTAATTTTAAAATAGGAAAATTAACTAATTCATGCTCTGATTTGATTTCCGGTTCATCAAGAAACTAAACGAAAAAATCTAGATGTCACTGCGAAACATTCCTCATGATAGTTTGGATTTGTTTTAATGATTTTAACTGTCAACTGTACACTGTAAACTGTCAACTGATATAAAGTGGCAAAGTGCCACTTTATATCAATTAATTTTAAGAAAGGCTCCTTTTTATTGCTAGCTTAATCTTAGATTTAAATTTTCACTAAAATAAAGGAATTTAGAATTAATTGTCGAAGTATAACTTAGAAGGATAATTATGTAAAAATGAAAGAGTTTGCTTATGCACAGAGAGAGGAGATAAAATTATGGATGAGATCAGTAGTGGGAGGGAGCTTGTTGATAGGTTTGGAGTAAATGTCGAAAAATTCAAATATATTATGGTTGGCCCGTTAATATTTTTCTTGATTCTAGTTTTACCAGTTTTAGGGATGGAGTGGCAGGCACGAGGAGGACTTGGGATTTTAGTTTGGATGGCTTTGTGGTGGACGAGTGGACATATTGCTGTTGCAATTACAGCTTTGGTACCATTTGTAGTAACGACCTTTATTCCAATTGCTCCAGTAGAGGAGCTAGTAACAGTTTTCAGTCATCGGATTGTATTTTTAATTTCTGGTAGTTGTGCAATTGGAGCTGCTTGGCAAAGGTGGGGTTTGGCTAAGCGGGTTTCTTTAAAGATCTTAACAGTGGTAGGAAATAGTGCTCGGAAGCAGATCTGGGTCTGGTTTTTATTATCTACCGTGTTAAGCTCAATTATAGCTGATACGGTAACTGCTGCTGTCTTTATTCCTGTGGCAGTTACCTTATTATCTTATTTAGGGTTTGAAAGTAATTCAGAACGATGGGAGAGTCCTGTAGCAACAAATATTTTATTGGCTATTGCCTGGGGTGCTTCGATAGGTAGTTTACCGACTCCATTAGGGGGAGGGCAGAATCTACTTATTTACGAATTTTTATCTGAAGCAGTAGGTCGAGATATTTACTTTTATGAATGGACATTGAGGATGTTACCCTTTACCTTGGTTTTCATTCCAATTATTGGGTTGTATCTAACTTATATCCTACAGCCACAGGATGAAAAATTACCAGGAAGTAAGGAGTTTTATCAAGAAAAGTTGGATGAATTAGGGGGATTAAGTAAAGGAGAACTCTTTTCAGGGGTGATCTTCTTAATAGCTGTACTGATTGCTTTTACAGAGCCATTATATAGATCTTATCTACCCAATTTAGATCCTGCTTTTGTCTTTTTTAGTTTAGCGTTGTTATTATTCTTTATTCCAACAGAGACAGAGGAGAATGTTCTTTCTTTAAAGAGTATATCGTACTTTCCAATCACAATTTTAATAGTTTGGCCCAGTGCTTTAGCTTTGGCTAAGGTCTTAGAACATTCGGGATTTATTGATATTATTGGGGGGTATCTGACTGGTTTTGCTGAATATAATGGATTGCTAACCTTTTTAGTTTTTTGTGGGGTAATAGCTGTTTTGACCAATATTTCAACCAATACTGCTTCTGCTGCCTTACTGGTACCAGTTGTAATTCAGTTGTTTGTAAGTCAAGGGCTAAATCCAGTACCAATTGTCTTTGCTTTGATTACTGCAGTTAATTTATCTTTTGCTATAGCTTCAGGAAATGGGTGTTTAGCTGTTAGTGCAGGATATGGAGTTAATTTAAAGACGATGTTTAAACATGGGATGATTATTGCTGTTATAGGTTGGGTGATTTCAGCTGGATTAGCTTATTTTCTCAATAGTACCTTGCCCTGGTGGGGCGTAATTTAAGATGTTATTTAAAAGGAGAAACCAAGATGGTTTCTCCTTTTGTTTCTAATTAGCCAGTCTTAATTGCCGATTGATTATTAATTATGTAAAGGTCATTTTTATCTTGTAAATCGATAGTTCTATATGTTTTCAGTTCTTGTTTATTTTGATCACTGATTATTCTAACAATTGGTTTCATTGGTGACTGTTTATTTTGTTCTTTCACAATAGCTTCTTGCCCAGTATTTAGTGTAACTAGTGTGCCATTAGGATAGAGGGCAATATTATCAATAAATTTATTAACTAAGTTTTGATCAAAGTGGGTATTGCTATGTTCATGCAAAAAATTTACTGCTTTATGCACGGGCCAACGTTGACGATAACACCTATTGCTAGTCAAAGCATCAAAGACATCAGTAATAGCTACAATTCTACCAAATTCATGGATATCTTTCCCTTTTAACCCTTCTGGATAGCCCGTACCATTTACTTTTTCATGGTGATTTAATATTGCAGCTCTAGATAGAGGGCTGATTTCATAATGATCTTTTAATTTTTGATAACCTAAAGTTGGATGCTCTTTAATCAATTTAAACTCTTCTTGTGTAAGTTGATCAGGTTTATTTAATACTTCTATGGGGATTTCTATTTTTCCAATATCATGTAAAACAGCTCCAATACCTAATTTAGTCAACCTTTTTTTAGGGTAATGGAGTTTTTGTCCGAGTGAAACCGATAAAATAGCGACATTTAGTGAGTGATTGAAAGTATAATTATCAGTAGTTTTGATATCAGTTAGATGGATTAAGGTAGTATTATCTTCTAAGATACTATTAACTATGGTTACAATCGATTTTTTAACTTTTTTGATATTAACTCTTTTTTGTGAAGTAATATCTTCAATAACTTCTTTAATAACTTTTTTGGTCTCTTCTCTAATTTCTCTATCTATAGTATGCTTTATCTCTATCCCTTCAGATTTTTTATCATTAATATAGACTTCTGTGATACCAAGGTCTAATAATCTATTCTTATACTTATGCAATTGTTGACAGTCAGCTTGCAGTAAAATTCTATTACCTTGGTAGATTGATTTTGCTAGTACCATATCAGGTTTTAAATTTTTTACACTTACTAATCTCATATTTCTCCTCCTTGAAGTTCAAACAGAGTCGTTTATTTAAATATTATTCTATATTAGTAATATTATTCCTAGATTTCATTGTTTTAATAAGTGTAATCGGATTACAATATTGAGTTGACAGTTTACAGTTTACAGTTAACAGTTAAGATCAAAATCTTAAGAGCTATGAAAAGCCTTAGAATTATAGGTTTAGATTGGTTTTGGGTTTAAGTTTTAAATGGTTTTAACTGTCAACCGTTAACTATTCACTGTCAACTGATATAAAGTGGCACTTTGCCACTTTATATCAATAACTCCCCAATAAAAGCCCCTACAATCCCTCCAATTACTATCAGTAACAGATTAGGAGCAATTAAAGCAATAATAATTGCTATAATCCCTCCTAGGATTGCTGATAATAAACTTCCTGTCGACGATAAAATTCCAGGAAAGATAAGAGCCCCTAAAGCAGCATACGGGATGAACTCTAAGAAACGATTGAGAAAAGGAGGTAAATTAAGTTCTTTAAGCAAGACCATTGGTAGGGCTCGTGGGATATATGTTACGGCGGTCATTCCTAAGATTAAGTAAAATAGATTCATTCTGCTTCAACCCCTTCTGGAAATAAAACTGTTCCTATTGCAGCTGCAATTGTAGTACTGATGATTACTTGCCAACCTGTAGATAGAGAACTGAAATTATAATCTAATAATGAATTAGAAATGATAGCAATTAAAGCAATAATCAAGATCGGCGGTGATTTTTTTAGACTAGGTACTAATAGTCCAATGAACATAGCATAGAGACCAATTCCCATACTATTTTGAATCAATTCAGGAAGATTAGTTCCTAACAAAACACCTAAAATAGTACCAAGATTCCATGCTCCATAACTGATTAGATTTAGACCTAATAAAAATTGAGGACCTAAATTTTCATTGCTTTCCAAAGAAGCTACTGAGAATGTTTCATCAGTGACACCAAAAGCTAATAAACTACGCCATCTGTTAGATAATGCTGGATTCAATTTTTGGCTTAGTGAAGCTGACATTAGAAAGTGGCGTAAGTTAATAATTAAGGTTGTCAGAATAATTTCCCAAGCTCCAGTATGTAGCATAAGTAAATTGACAGCAATAAACTGGCTGGCCCCAGCAAAAACAAATAAGGACATCATGATACTGATATAATATGGAATGCCTGCTGAATTAGCCATTAAGCCGAAAGTGATTCCAATTGGAATATAGCCTAAGGCAATGGGAATCCCTTTTTTAATTCCTGCTAAAAAAGAAGGTTTGACTACGGTAGTAATTAGTTTGTGATTTAAAGTTTTGATTTTATCGACCATATCTGTCTCTCCTTATATAAATTATTAAAGTGATTGATTTAGTTTTATCTGTCTTCTTTGTTAAACTAGGGAATTAAAAAGATAACCAATTATAGTAGCAGTTATAATAATACTAATTCCATAAGCAACTAACAACTTTCTTTCAAAGAGCTTAGCAAGGATAATAAAGTTAGATATGCTGATTCCGGAACCACCTATAATTAATGCTATTGCAGCTCCTAAACCCATTCCCATTTGAAATAGAGTAAAGGCAATCGGAATCATAGCTTCTAAACTGAGATAAATTGGTGCTCCTATTAAAGCAGCAAGCGGAACTGCTAATGGATTATCAAGGCCAACTATCCAAGTAATAAAGTTTTCAGGTACAAAGCCATATAATAAAGAGCCAATAATCATACCAGCCATTAAGAAAGGAAAGAAGTCCTTGAAAAAGAGTAGAGCAAAGCGTAGCACACTCTTGGTCTTTGATTTAAAGAATTCGAACTTATTAGCTGTTGTTAGTTCTTCCCTGTGTGGAAGCTTTCTTTCTCCTACAGCTGTCACTTCTTTTAGATGTTCTTCTAGACCCATCTTTTCTAGAATAATTCCTCCTATCATAGTAGCAATTAGTGTAGCTATAACATAGACAACTGTAACTTCCCAGCCGAATAAAATGCTCAATAAGATAATAGCTACATAATTAATCAGTGGTGAAGCAAGTAAGAAGGACATAGAGCTACCAAAAGGAACCCCATCTTTGAGCATTCTTACTAATAAAGTAATAGTAGAAGGGGCACGAAATGGTGTCAAGGATCCAAAGGTACTGGCTAAAAAGTGACTCATTACAGTATTTCTATTGCAGAGAGATCTTTTTATTCTCTCAGGGCTGAGATATTCTTGAATTAAGCCTACGAAAAAAGTTGATAAAATAAAGAGTGGGAGTAAATAAAAGGCCAAACCAACAAAATAACGTCCACTATCAATTAACGATTCTAAAATGATAAAACCTCCTTATAGATTACTAGTGCTCTCAGCAAATTAAAGCCTGCTACTATAGTGCTTTGCAGATAACTAAATTTCTCTGTCTTCCGTCTAATTGACACAAATACTTAAACCATCAATAGTTGCAAAGCATCTTAAGACTAAATATTAATTCTTTCAATATTTCCTTTTAGCTGAGAGTATTCATTATTTAAAACTTCAACTTTAAATTACAGATATAAGTTGTTTTCTCCTGCTCTAAAATTAAGATGATTTTATAACAAGGGTTGTGCAGTTGATTACATTATAAGTGATTATTAGTAATATTACAATATCAAGTTGACTGATTAGGATAAAAGTATTAATTTTTAGAGGGATAATTAGTATTAATGTAGAATATTTTCCATAAGGCACAGTAAGCTTAATAATATTTAAATAATATTCATATGATTTAATGTGGTTTAGAAATGGCTAATAAAGGCAGGAGGGGTTTTAATTATGATTTCTAAAGAAAGAAGAGTATTGGTTGTAGATGATGAAGCAAGAAATAGAGAGAAATTAGTTGAGATATTAGATGAATGGGAATTAATAATGGCTAAAGATGGGGAAAAAGCTTTAGAGGTTGCTAAAGCTGAACTGCCAGAGCTTATTTTATTGGATATTAAAATGCCTAGAATTGATGGGTATGAAGTTTGTAAAAGGCTTAAAGCATCAGAAACTACAAAAACTATACCTGTTATTTTTATGACAGTTGATGATGATAAAGAAGATGAAGTTTATGGTTTGGAATTAGGAGCAATTGATTATATTAGCAAGCCTTTTAATTCGAGGTTGACTAAAAAGAAGGTCAAAAATCATATTCAACATCAACGAGCAAAAAAGAAGTTAAGAAGATTTTCTAAGGTTGTTGAGCAGAGCCCTATCAGTATCATTATTACAGATCTTGCTGGTAGGATTGAATATGTAAATCCTAAATTCACAGAACTTACAGGTTATAGTTTGGAGGAAATAAAAGGAAAGAACCCACGGATATTAAAGACTGGCTATCACCCTGATTCACATTATGAAGAATTATGGAAGACGATTACTTCGGGTAAAGTTTGGGAAGGTGAACTTTATAATAGAAAGAAGGATGGCAATTATTATTGGGAAAAGGTTAAAATAACTCCTTTATTCAACCAAGCAGATCAGATTGAAGCCTTCATAGCTATTAAAGAGGACATTACAGAGGAAAAGAAAAAAGAGAGCAGACTTGAATATTTGGCGGATATTGATAAAATGACTAGGGTATATAATAGACGGGCTGGTTATGAAATATTAAAGGATTTGAAAAAAAGAGTAGATGATGAAGGAGGTTCTCTTGCAATAGCCTTTATTGATCTTAATAACTTAAAATTAGTTAATGATCATTATGGACATAATGCAGGTGATGAATTTATAACAACTGTAGTAGAGGCAACTAAGAACTCTATTCGTGAAGAAGATACAGTTGCTAGATTTGGAGGGGATGAATTCATAATAATCTTTGAAGATATAGGAGTAAAGGATGCTCAAAAAATATTGGAGCGCATCCAAGATAGGCTTCAAGAAAAAGAGCAAGAAGCTAGCTACCAGATGAGTATTAGTTATGGAATAGAAAAATATGAACAAGGTAAAGAGATGGATCTAGATCAATTGATATCTGCAGCGGATAATAAGATGTATAAGTTTAAAGAGGAATATAAGAAAGAACATGGTTTGTCGAATAGATAGATTAAAATTATATTGTTGAAATTGTTATAAATTAACATGGACTAGCTTTAGAAATTGAGTTAAGATAAGAAGTAGATACTATAAATAAATGAAGGAGAGTAAACAATGAAGCTCAAAATGATGGTAATTATTAGCTTGTTTCTTATCTTAGCTGTTGGTTGTAGAGGGCAGGAAAGTTATGAGCTATCTGGTCAAGTAGTAGATGGAACAGAAGTAGGAGTTGAGGATGTATCATTACATATTGGAGCTGATGGCTTAGTAAGGACTGATCAAGAAGGTAGATGGTCTAAGGTAGTTGAAGAAGAGCAATTAACTAAAGGAGAGGTCTTAATCAGACCTGCTAAGGAAGGTTATCACTTTATTCCTCAAGAAAAGAAGATAACTTCATTAAGGCAGGATATAGAGTTTGAAGCAGTCAAAAGTAGTTATTTTGAGGGAGATAATAAGATTTATGCGATAGAGTTGCAATCTCAAAAGAGGATTTTGCTTGAAGAGGTTCTGCCGGGGGAAGAGTATAAGATTTTATTTGATTTAGCAGCAACGGTCGAGAATGAAGAGCTAGCAAGATATTTAAGGGCTTTAGAGTTAGAGTATATTGATTTAGCAGTAATTAATAGTCCTTATCCTGGTGAAATAGAAAGGTTGATTGGAAAGTTTGAAGAGGTTGATCCAGAAGATGTAGTTGATCCAGCTATAGAAGGTACAGTAACTATTGTAGAGGATTATTTAGTTGAGTTAGCTGAAGATAACATTGAATTGATTGAAGGTAGATTTAATGAGCTTAAATGGTTGATTTCTAATGAAGAAGTTTTAGAGGAAGTTATAGAATAAGTGATAGTTTGATTAAGCAGATCTCATTTTTTATGGGGTCTGCTTTAATTTTTTACAATTATGTGTCACTTTCGATATGCTATTAACATGAGGAAAGTTTCTCGTTCGGAAAGATTTTTTCTGAGTTTCTAAGACTCACCTCCAATCAAACAAGAGCAAGTTAATTTTAAAATAGGAAAATTAACTAATTCATGCTCTGATTTGATTTCCGGTTCATCAAGAAACTAAACGAAAAAATCTAGATGTCACTGCGAAACATTCCTCATGATAGTTTGGATTTGTTTTTATGGTTTTAATGATTTTAACTGTCAACTGTACACTGTAAACTGTCAACTGATATATAGTGGCAAAGTGCCACTATATATCAATTCAGTGTAACTTTTGCAGGTATCTAGTTGATTATCAAGAAGAAGTTAATCATAGTCAAGATTCTTCTTATTGAGAAAAGGAGGAAGTTAAATGCTAACCATTAAATGTGCTAAATGCAAAGATAAGCTTTTGAAATATAAAAAGATTGGTCAAGGTAGAGTTTTGAGATGTTGGGAAGAAAAGATTAGCAGAATTTATGGTCAACTTGAAGATGATAAACTTTTATGTAATAATTGTGGTAACCTAATTGGTGAGGTTAAGACTAGAGCAGGAAGAAATTATATAGATATGAACCAAGAAGAGTTTACCTACAGTGGACGAAAGATTCCTAAGTAAGGTTAAATAAAATTTTAGGGTGTGATAAATCTTGGAACTTACGACTCCGTCTATTTTATTTTCTACTATTTCTTTATTAATGGCATCTTATATGATCAGGTTTTCAAGGGCTTATGAGCTAATAGATAATTTGCTTGTAAAGCTTAATGATAAAGAAGGGAAAGAGCAGAAGTGTATTAGAGAACAGATAGATTTGTTATCAAAACGAATTATCTATATTAGACGATTACAATACTTTGCTATCTTTTCTTTAATAGCTTCGACAGTATCTATTTTTTTGTTATTAGCTCATAGATTAGTTATGGCTCGAATAGCTTTTGGTTTAGCAATTATATTCTTCTTATGCTGTATTCTAATAGTATTGATTGAAATTTATTATTCTGTAAAGGCAATAGATATTAATTTAAAAATATGAGGTGATAAATGATGGAATTTGATTTAACAACTCCGGCTTTGATATTTTCGATGACTTCACTATTACTGCTAGCATATACAAATAGATTTTTGGCTTTAGCAAAGTTGATCAGAGAGCTTCATAGTAAAGCAAAGAAGAATGGAAAGGATCGAATTATTGACTCTCAGTTGGCTTCATTGAGAAAGAGGGTTAAAGTGATTAGAAATATGCAATTTTTAGCTATTTTATCACTTTTCTTTTGTGTTCTTTCTATGCTGCTATTATTTTTTGGTAGCCAAATAGGTGGCAAGGTCTTCTTTGTAATAGGGCTTGCAACTTTACTTGTTTCTTTAATCTTTTCAGCTATTGAGATAAATCTATCAGTAAATGCTTTAAATATTCAGCTCAGTGAGAGTGTAGAGTATAATTCAACAGTTGATAAAGGGGATGAATTAGAAATCATTTCTTCCGATTCAACAATAGAAGGCTGAGCTTTAAATTTGACATTTTAAGGTTGATTTTATGGAAATCTGTTTACTTAGTAAATCTGGAATCCAGCATTAGCAGGTAATTTTAAAAAACAGAAATACTATAAAAGTTCAAAAAACAGAAATATTATTATTACAGAGATTACTACAGAGACTACAACAGAGATTACTGTACAAAGAAGAAGAAAAAGAGGGCTTGAAATTTTTAAAAAATTATATTATTGACCAGCGTCTTAGGATGCTGGTCTCTTTTTAATTAAGTAAGATTATAAGGAATTAGGAGTTTAAAAGTTGTAAATATGTTTTTGTCTATTTAAGGTTGTTAATAAAAAAACAAGTGGTTTTATGTAGGAATTTTTTTGAATTTATAGAAATATGGTATTAAACTAGGTTGAGATTAGGTATGAGAGAAGTCTTATTAAAAGGAGGAAAAGATGAAGATTCTGATTGTTGATGATGTAGAAAGTATTAGGAAATTATTACTTCATATTTTAAAAGAAGAAGGATATAAGAGGTTATTTTCTGCTCAGTCAGCAGAAGAGGCTTTTGAAATTTTAAAGGCGGAAGAGATAGATTTAATTTTAATGGATATTATGATGCCTGATTTGAATGGAATTGAAGTTTGTAGAATTATAAAGAATGATTTAGGATTGACAGATATTAAGGTGATTATGGTTACAGGCAAGACAGATACTGATTATTTAAAAGAAGCTTTTGAAGCTGGAGCAATGGATTATATTGAGAAGCCGATTAATAAGGTAGAACTTTTGGCCCGAGTGAATTCGGTTGTTGAATTAATTAAGAAGGAACAGGAGTTACAACAGACGGTCGAATTATTAGAGGAGGCTAATAAAGAACTAGAGCGGATGGTCTCTATTGATGGTTTGACTCAAATTGCTAATAGAAAGTTTTTTGATAATACTTTAAAAAAAGAATGGGGTCAAGCTAGGCGTAGAAAGAGTAAATTGGCTTTATTGATGTTGGATATTGACAACTTTAAAGACTATAATGATACTTATGGTCATCAAGGAGGAGATGAGTGTTTAAAAGAGTTGGCAAAGTTATTTGAAAGGTTGCTCTTTCGTTCGGGAGATTTAGTAGCACGTTATGGAGGGGAAGAGTTTGCTATTATTTTACCAGAAACTGATTTAAAGGGGGCTAAAGAAGTAGCAAATAGGGTAAGAGAAGGAGTAGAAGGGTTGCAATTAGAACATAAAGCTTCTAAGGTTTCTGATTATGTGACAGTCAGTGTAGGGGTAGCGGTAGCAGAGCCGAAATCTAAAGATGGAGAGAAGGACTTAATTGAAGCTGCAGATAGAGCATTGTATAAAGCTAAGGATGCTGGAAGAAATAAAGTTAAGGTGGCTTCAGAAATTATCAGCTAAATAGAATTTTAATTGGAAAGGGGTTATTAAAAATGAAAGGTGATAAGGTATATGTTGATCGGGATTTAAAGGCTTTAATTCCACAGTTTATGAATAATCGTAAAGAAGAAGTGAAGCAATTAAAGGAATTATTTGCTACTGATAACCTTGAGGAGATTGAAAGTTTGAGTCATGCAATTAAGGGTACTGGTGGAGGTTATGGTTTTGATAAGGTGACTGAATTAGGACGTAAGATTGAACAGGCTGCTGCTCAAGAAAAGAGAGAGCAGATCAAAGAGTCTATAACAGAGTTGGAAGAGCACTTAGAGATGGTAGAGATTATTTATAAATAGATTAGTGTACTTAAAAAAGGGGGGACATGATATGGCTGAGCTTAGTTTTGAGCAGGAGTATGAAACTATATTTAATAATACTCAGGATACTTTATATTTAATTAAGGTTAAAGAGACAGGAAAGTTTGTTTATATTAAATTGAATGATACTGCTCTAAAAATGTCTGGATTGAGGAGAGAAGAGGTAATGGGTAAGACCCCTGAGGATTTATTTGGGCAAGAAGCAGGGCAGTCTATAACAGAACAGTGTCAAAAATGTGTAAAGAAAGAGCAAGAAGTTTCCTTTGAACTGCAGTTAAAGTTCCCGAGCGGACAAAAATACTTGGCTAATAAATTTAAACCTATAACTAATGATGGTCGAGTAACTCATATTGTTGGTTCTAGTGTTGATATTACTGATCATAAGGCAAAAGAAAAGGAATTAAGGATTAAAAATATTGAACTTGAACAGGTTAAAAATGAAGCAGTAGAGGCTTCCCGGGCCAAATCTGACTTTTTAGCTACTATGAGCCATGAAATCAGAACTCCTATGAATTCAATTATTGGTATGACTGAATTACTATTAGAAACAGAATTGGATAAAGAGCAGGAGAAGTATATTAAGATACTTCAAAATTCAGGTGATAATCTGCTTACTTTGATCAATGATATTTTGGATTTATCTAAGATAGAAGCAGGGAAGATTCAGTTGGAGGAAGTAGCTTTTAACTTGATAGAAACGATAGAGGATATAGCTGAAATAATGTCGGTGAAAGCTTATAAAAAAGGGCTTGAACTGCCAGTTAGAATTACCCCTAAAGTTCCAGAGTATGTCTTAGGAGATAAGACAAGACTGAAACAGGTTTTAATTAATTTGATTGGAAATGCTATTAAATTTACTGAAGAAGGGGAGGTAGTGGTTCAAGTTGATGCAAAGCAGGAATTAGAATTAAACTCAGGTGTAGAACTTATTTTTAAGATTAAAGATACAGGAATTGGTATAGTAAAAGATAAACAGAAAAAGATATTCTCCAGCTTTACTCAGGCTGATTCATCTAGTACCCGTAAGTATGGTGGTACAGGCTTAGGGCTGACCATTACCCAAAAGTTGGTTGAGTTGATGGGTGGCAATATAGGGGTAGATAGTAAACCTGGTGAAGGAAGTATATTCTATTTTACTATTCAACTACCAATTCAAGAAGAAATGAAGGTTGAAAAGAAAACTTTTAACTGTAGATATAAATTTGAAGATTTAAAGATACTTGCTGTTGATGATAATTCGACCAACCTATTGATTTTAGATGAGATATTGACTGCTAAAGGGGCCAAAGTAACTTTAGTAGATAATGTTGATTCAGCCATAACTAAGTTAAAGAAGAGTGTTGAAGAGGATGACTTCTATCAACTTGTATTATTGGATTATATGATGCCCATAAAGGGCGGTTTTGCATTGGTTGAATATATTCGAGAAGACTCTAAATTAAATCAACTCAAGATTATAATGTTATCATCAAATTTTGAGCGTCAAGCTAAGAAATCTTCTCTCAGCCAAGAAGTAGACGAGTTTTTAATGAAGCCAATTCGTAAAAAAGAACTTTTAAATAATATAGCTGAGGTAATGGGAATTGAATACTTTGAAGGGGCCAAAGAGGATAGAATAGAAGATAAGGATGCAAAAAGTGATAATGTTGATGATAAACAACTTAAGATTTTAGTGGTAGAAGATGTTAAGGATAATCGATTGTTAATTAATGCTTATCTTAAGAAGACTGTTCATCAATTAAAGATGGTAGAGAATGGAGCTGAAGCAATAAAGGAGTTTAAAGAGGATGATTATGATCTAGTATTAATGGATATCCAAATGCCTGTAATGGATGGTTATCAAGCTACTAAAAAGATAAGAGACTGGGAAAAGGAGCAGAATTTAGAAGAAACCCCTATAGTAGCTCTTACTGCTTATGCTCTTGAAAAGGATATTAAAAAGTCATTAGAGGTTGGTTGTAATCAACATCTATCTAAGCCAATTAAGAAAGAGGAATTGTTTGATTTGATAGCTAGTTTCTAAATACAGCTTTCTATTAATATCAAAAAGATTTAACTCTTTAAAGTTTTATAGGAGGAGAGAAAATGAAGTATACTGAAGCAAATCTTGGTAGAATATTCATATTACGCCTTGAAGATGGTGATAGCATTCCAGAAACAATTGAAGAATTTGCAGTTAAAAAGGATCTTAAAGCAGCAACTGTATTATTTATTGGTGGAGTTGATAAAGATAGTAAGATTATCGTTGGCCCAGAAGATGGAACTGCTCAAACCCCAGTAAAGATGGTAGAAAATCTAGTAGGTGTTAGTGAGGCTTTAGGGGTAGGAACTATCTTCACTAATGAAACAGCTGAACCTAAATTGCATCTACATTCTGCTTGTGGTCGTAGCAAGGAAACAATCACTGGTTGTACTAGAGATGGAGTTGATATTTGGAAGATTGGTGAGGTGATAATACTAGAGTTGCTTAATTCTTCTGCTCGCAGAGAGATTGATCATGAAACAGGTTTTGAATTATTAGAAGTTTAAGATTTCAATCTACAGTCTGTTTTTTACTATAAGGAGGAGGAGTAAATGGAAGCTAGTGCAAAGATAAAGTTGCTCAGGACTTCTCAAGCTGTTAATAGTGGTAGGGATTATGAAATTTATCTTAATGGTGAACAGGAAGGTGAGATTGCTAATGGAGAAGAAGAGATAATTGAAGTTAGGCCTGGGGAGCATGAGATTTATGTCAAAATTGATTGGTGTAAGAGTAAGAAGATGATATTAAATTTAGATGAGGATGAAGAGGTCAAATTGATCTGTGGTAGTAAGCTAGTAGGATGGAAACAGTGGTTAACTCTTTTTTATTTCTTTACTACAGATAAATTCGTTTATCTAGATTATTATAGTCAAGATCTGACCCTAGATTATGATGAAGAGACTTGGGGAGAGATTAGAGAAAAAGGTTTCTTGTATTTTATAATCAAGGAGGGAGTTATAGGTTGGGGATTACCAGTTGGAGGTTTGGTTGTACTGGTTGATATTCTAACCAGCTTAGGAGAGATTACATTCTATGAAATTATATTAGAGATTTTAAATACTTTGGCTATCTTTTCAATTGGAGGAATTATCTTTGGGGTAATTATGTGGGTGCTTTCTACAAGAGAAGAAGAGAAGAAAGAGATCTCAAATTAAGCAAGAATGGAATATTAGTTACTTAGTGTTAAGAAAAGAAAAAAGCTACGGGCCAACCCCATAGCTTTCTTTCTTAGCAGTTACAAAGGCCGATATTAACTTCAAAAGCTCCAAAGTCAGTCTCAAGTGGCATAATAGAGATCTCTTCACTTGATAGTGAAATCTTATTATCAACTCCAATAATCACTTGAGGGGGAGTAATATCACAACAGTAGTCATTTTGGTTAAGTTCTGTCATGGCATTACCACAGATAATATTTCCTAATTCACCGACAGCAGAGGTAACGAACTTATCGATCCCTGTTATTTCCATACCGGACATTTCTTGGACTATCTTAAGTGCCATCTCCTCTGAAAAGCTGAAGATAATAGCTCCTTCTAGCTCACCTGTTACACCAATCGAGATATTGACCTTCTTAGCTGAGATCAACTCTTCAGTGACGGTCGTTGGCCCTTGTTCGATCTCTTCTAATTGAAGAATATTATTTAAGACCTTATTAGTAGCAGTAAAGATCGGTTCTATATAATCAGTTGTCATTTTAAATCCTCCTTTAAAGATTAATTTTGAACATAATCAGCAATTCTTTGGTCCTCATCAGCAACGTGATTGATCAGCCACGTCAATAACTTACCGCTAAATTCCATGATCAGATCTTCATTGCATTTATCCGCTTCAAACTCTTCTTTAAACTTTAGAATCTCTGCTTTGAATCTCTCATGGACTTCTTTGTGCTCTTCATAATCTGGATAATTATACTCTTGTTGTACCTTTTCTTCAGAATCAAAATGGACTACAACATACTCGCCCATAAAATCAAGTGTCTTTTCGATCTCTTCGATCTTATTTTCAATTGGCTCATCATTACGAACAATAGTTAAAAAACTGTTCAAGCGGTTGAATAACTCTTTGTGCTGTTGGTCAACCTGATCGATACCTATTTTGTATTGTTCCTTCCATAACATGGCGTTCACTCCTTTTTAATAATAATAATGATTCCTGTTATTATATTGATATTCAATAAACTTTAAGAAAATCCTTTAAATTATGGAATTTAATTTATTATAATTATGAAATGTTTTTTCATAGAAAGCTTAAATACGTTGCATGATAAAACAAATTGTTTAATTATGCAACATTTAATTTTGTTTAGTAATTAAAGTTAATTTAGTAGAATCAACGATTAAGGTTACTAGATGCTTATAATTAAGACTTTGGCTTAAAGTGAATCTTATGGCATAGTTATTGCATTATTAAATTCTATGAAGTAGAGAATTACTAGAGGTTGATTATATATAACTAGCGTAGGAGGGATTAGATGGCGATAAAGTTAGCAATAATTGCAGATGACTTTACTGGAGCTAATGATACAGGGGTTCAATTCAGTAAGAAGGGACTTAAGACATTAGTAATATCTCAACTTGATAGGATTAAAGAGCTAGATTATCAAGCTGATGTAATCGTTGTTGATACAGATAGTAGATTTGATAATCCACAAGAAGCTTATGACAAGGTTTTTGAAGTTAGTAAGAGTTTGAAAGATTTAGGAGTCAAGCATATCTATAACAAACTAGACTCTACTTTACGAGGAAATATTGGTTCTGAGATAGAAGCTGCTATGCAAGCAGGTGATTATGAGGTAGCAATAGTTGCTCCAGCACTTCCTTCTAATAGTAGATTGACGATTGGAGGAATTCAGTTGGTTCATGGGGTAGCATTAGAGCAGACTGAGATTGCTGATGATCCAGTAACTCCAGTTAATCATTCCTATATTCCGGATATTATCAAAGAACAGACTGCTAAGAAGGTGGGGGTTATTAATTTAAAAGACCTGCTTAAAGATAAAGCTAAGTTGCAAGATAGGTTGAAAAAAGAGATTAAAGCAGGGTCTGAAGTGATCGTGATAGATGCAGTGACAGAACAAGATTTAGATCTGATTGCTAATACTGCTGTAGAATTAGAAGAGGAATGTCTGTGGGTTGGCTCGGCTGGTTTAGCAGAGGCCCTGCCGACAAATCTAGATTTGGTTAAGCCAGAGGTGGCTAGTCAAAAGGAAGGTGGGGTAGTAGGTATCGCAGGAAGTGTCAGTGATGTAACTAGACAGCAGGTTGCTTATGCTGAACAAGACTTAGATCATTTAGAGATAGTTGATCTTAAGGTCGATGATCTATTGCAAGGAAGATATGAAGAGGAATTAAACAGAGTCTTAGAGCAGACTAATAAATTGCTAGTCAAGGGTAAGAATATTATTATTAGATCGGCTAAGAATAGAGAGTTGGTAGCTCAAGCTAGAGAGATTGGTCAACAGAATCAATTGAGTAATTTTGAGGTCAGCCAAAGAATTGCTCAATTTTTAGGAGAGGTTACGCGAGAGCTTTATCTAGCTGGTCAGCTTAAAGGGTTGTTGTTGACTGGTGGAGATATTGCTGTCAAAGCTGCTTCATTGATCGGAGCCAACGCTACAGTCATCGAAGATGAAGTTTTACCAGGAATTCCAGTAGGATTCTTTAAAGGTGATAATTTGCCTAAGGTACCTGTAGTTACGAAAGCAGGGGCGTTTGGGGAGCAAGAAGCTATAGTTGAAATAATTAATTTTTTAGCTAGGAGGAATAATAATGAATAATAATGAGGGAATAATTGGGATAACTATGGGTGATCCAGCAGGGATTGGCCCGGAGATTATACTAAAAGCGATTAAAGATGATAGGATTCAAGAGTTTAGCAATCATGTAATTATTGGGGATGCTAATGTATTGGAGACTGTAAATCAGAAGTTAGATTGTGGCTTAAGGATAGAGGTTGTTGATTCAATTACAGAAGTTACTAATGAGTTTGGTATAGTCAATGTACTGGACTTGGATAATATTGCAGTAGAGAGTATTACTCCTGGAGAAGTGCAGGCTTCTTGTGGGAAAGCTGCAGTAGAATACATTATGCAGGCGATTGATCTAGCTAAAGAGGGTACAATTGATGCTGTAGTAACAGCACCGATTAATAAAGCGGCACTTCATCAGGCCGATTTTAAGTATCCTGGACATACTGAGATATTGGCTGAACAGACTGAGACTGATGATTTTGCGATGATGTTACATTCTAAGGATTTGGATGTGATCCATGTTACTACTCATATGAGCTTGAAGCAAGTCTGTGAGACGATAGATCAAGAGCGGGTTGGGAAGGTAATTGAATTAGCAGATGAGACATTAAAGATGATGGGCCAACAGAATCCTAAGATTGCAGTAGCCGGTTTGAATCCTCATGCAGGGGAGAATGGAATCTTTGGTGATGAAGAGATAAAAGAGATTGGCCCTGCAGTTGAAGCAGCTAAAGAGGCAGGGATTGATGTTGAGGGTCCAATACCTCCTGATACAGTCTTTGTCAAGGCAGTAGCAGGTCAATATGATATTGTTGTTGTAATGTATCATGACCAAGGACATATTCCATTGAAGTTATTAGGATTTGATAGTGGAGTTAATATCACGACAGGACTTCCTATTATTCGAACCTCAGTCGATCATGGGACGGCATTTGATATTGCCTGGGAGGGAGTAGCGAAGGATATCAGCTTGGTTGAGGCTGTTAAAGCAGCGTGTAGTTTAATTTAAAGCAGTGAATAGATAACAGTGAATAATAAATAGTGGGAAGAGCAAAGATTAATTACAATTATGTGGCACTTTCGTGCCACAAAGCTGTGAGTCATGAGTAAACGATTTTTGTTACGGAGAGTCTTTTTAAGACTCGTAGGGTGTGCTATGAGCTAAAATCATTAAAAACATAGAAATTAAATATCATAGCCATATGTTTTAACGTATGGCGGTCGTTGTTAAAGGAATCTTTAAAAGGCATGAGCCACAGGTTTTAACCACTCCAAGAGTATTTCTTCATTCAGAAAAAACACTTCACTCAGGGCGCTGTAGCTTGGATTTAATGATAAAATAAGGATTTGTTTTTATGATTTTGAACTCTTACGGGTCTTATCAGACCCTTCATGAAAATCATAAAGACCATATCTGCTCACGACTCAAAGCTCATAGCTCAAAGCTAGTGTCATAAAATGACACTAGCTTTGTTTATGTCTTAAAGTTAAACGGCTCCAGCCTTTTGTTTTTCCATATTTAATTAACTTATTGAAGATATCAACTTCTTCTTGATATAGCTGGTTAAGGAAAGTTCTTAAATCATCATTTGTTATTGTTTCTATGATCGATCTAATGTGTAAAGTTATTGACTCTCTAATTCCTTGCAAAATTGTTCGATAGATAAAGATATCGGTTATGGCTTCCGGATCTATGTTTAATTTTTGATGAGCAGGTGCTGCATCAGGTAGTGGAACTTCAAATTTTTGTGCTTTCTTTTCAAGTGTTTTAATCTGTTTTTGAAGTGTTGACTTACCACTTTTGATGATTTGCTTAAAATCTGGATCATGAACAAATCCTAAAAAGAGTGCAGTCAGTTGTTGTTGGTCATACCTTAAAGCAAGAAGTTGAGATAAATGAGATCCCTCACTTGTTGCTAATTCTTCTTTAGTGGTTGGTTTATAAGTTTTTAAGCTAGGAGCTACATCTGTCCAACCTTTTAATTTAGCATATTTATGAAGTTTATTATAATCTTTCAAATGACTACTGACAAAGTTTACAAATTGATTTCTTAAATTATCATTAAATGTACTGCTAGCTATAGTTCGATTTAATGAATATAATTCAGCTATCATATCTGAATTAATTCTTCTGAAGATATGTTTATCAGTTATTGCATCAATCTGAGCAGAAAATTTTATATCTTTTGGCGGTTTAGAGGGTACAGGAACATTAAATTTTTCACTCAGTTGTTCTAGAATTTTTATTTGGTTGTTATACTTTCTGATATGGTGATCAAGTAATAACTCAAGATCACGATCATGAACAAAATTTTTATAAAGTTGGTTAGTCTCTCTACTTGTATATCTGACCCTTAATGAATCCCATAAATTATAAGCTTCCGCTGTAGATAGTTCTGGTTGATTGGTAATTGATTTTTTGAATAATCTTGTTGGATGTAAAAAATCGGAAAATTCCATTTAGAATTCCTCCCATCGAATACTAGTATTCCTTAATTGAAAGAATAAATGTAAGCTTTCTTTAGTTTAATTACAATATTGTGGCAGTTATGTGTGTGAGTGTGGGTAAAAATAATTTTGTAGGGGCAGGTCTCCGTGCCTGCCCGTGAAACAGAAATTAGCCATATGTTTTAACGTATGGCGATCGGTTGGTAAAATAAGATTTATTAAGGCTCGAGCCACAGGTTTCAACCTGTGGTGGGATTTCGGAAGCCCGATTGGACTACAGGTTAAAACCTGTAGCTTGGACTTAAAAATAAAGGGCGAACACAGAGATTCGCCCCTACACAAACACATTATTGCACGAATGAAAAGTTACACTATATATCAATAAAGGAGGGACTTATGAAGGATAAAATATATTTTATCGCTCCGTATCAGAAGTTAAAAAGAATTGCTGATCAGGTAATTGCTAAAAACGATTTAGCAGTATCGACAGTTATGGGAGATATGCAAGGAGGAGTAGAGCAAGCTAAGAGATTAGTAGAGCAAGGAGCTGAGGTGTTGATCAGTAGAGGTGGGACAGCTTCTTTGATCAAAGATGAAGTTGATATACCGGTAGTGGAGATAATGGTAACTGGTTATGATTTATTGAAAGTTCTTTATAAATATCGAACAAAACAGACTGAAGTTGGGATTATAGGATACGAGAGTATAATCTCTGGTACCAGAACGATTGCAGAGATCTTAGATATTTATATTGATTATTATACACTGGTCAAGGAGCAGCAGGTAGAAGAAAGAATCCAAGAAGCTATGAACAACGGAATTAAGACTATCATTGGGGATACAGTAGGGGTTAAGGCAGCTAAAAAGTATGGATTGAAGTATGAATTGATCAAATCTGGACGGGAAGCCATCTTAAATAGTATTCAAGAGGCGGAAAAGATCTATGAAGCGACCTTGTTAGAAAGAGAAAAGAAGGAGAAGTTGGATACGATCTTAGACTCTGCTCATGAAGGAATAGTAGCTGTTGATGATAAGGGAATTATAACAGCATTTAATCCTAGAGCACAGAGGTTGTTTAATAAAAGGAAGGGGCAGGCATTAGGAAAGAAGGTAGAAGAGATAATTCCTAATACTAAATTAGATGAAGTGATTAAGACAGGAGAAGAGCAGCTAGGTAGTATTCAGAATGTAGGTGAGGTCAAGATTGCTACTAACAGGGTTCCAATTAAGGTTGGAGAGGAGATTAAAGGGGCTGTTGCTAGCTTTCAGGATGTTACCAAGATTCAAAAATTGGAGCAAAAGATTAGACAACAGTTAAATAAGAAGGGTCTGACTGCTAAATATACCCTTGCTGATATTATTGGTAATAGTAGGAAGATAAAACAGATCAAGAATTTAGCCAAGGAGTATGGTGCAGTCAACTCTACTGTCTTGCTTAAAGGTGAGAGTGGAACCGGTAAGGAGTTATTTGCTCAAGGAATTCATAATTGTAGCCAGCGAGAGGGAGGGCCTTTTGTAGCAATCAACTGTTCAGCCTTGCCGACCAATCTATTGGAGAGTGAGTTATTTGGATATGAAGAAGGAACCTTTACCGGGGCCAAAAAAGGAGGCAAGAAGGGGTTGTTTGAGTTGGCCCATAATGGAACAATCTTCTTAGATGAGATCGGTGAAATGGATAAAGCTTTACAAGCTAGGTTATTACGAGTGATTCAAGAGCGAAGGATCATGAGGCTTGGAGCTAGGAAGGTGATTCCGATAGATGTCCGGATTATAGCTGCTACTAATAGGGATTTGCAAGCAGAGATCAAGCAAAGTAACTTTAGAAAGGATTTATATTATCGATTGAATGTATTAGATTTAACTATTCCTCCATTAAGGGATAGAAAAGAAGATATCGAGTTGATTGCGGAGTTTTTACTTAATAAGAAGAGTCGAGAATTGAATAAAAGTATTAGAGAGATAGATGATCAGCTAATGGAACTTTTGATTGATTATAGTTGGCCCGGGAATGTTAGAGAACTTGAAAATATAATCGAAAAGATGATTGTTATTGCAAAGTCAGAAGTTATTAAGAAGGATGATGTAGATTTTATAGTAGAGAGATTGGATCAGGAACAAGAGTTTAATGAGACTGGAACTTTGATCAATTTAGATGCTCCTTTGGAGGTAATAGAGCAGGAGATAATTAAAAAAGTGGTCGAACGGGAGGAGACTAAGACTGCTGCAGCTGAAAGATTAGGGATTACTAGAAGTACATTATGGAGGAAATTGAATAACTGATTAAAAAATGAAACAGACTGTTTAAAAATAAAACGGTCTGTTTTCTTCTTTAGAAAGATAGATAAGCTCAGTAAAAATAAATAATTTAAAGTTAAGAATTTATAACTTACTTAAATTGCTAGGCTTAAGAGAGGTTTTAAAAGATTTATAAATTTATTTTTAAAAAATAATCAGAATTGGTATATGACTTGCAATATTATATAACTGCAAGCACCAACAAGATAACTAATAAATTATCATAAGGGGGATTACAGTGAAGAATAAGAGTTTAGTAATGAATAGTAAGGATAATATTGCTACTGCTATTAAGGCGATTGAAGCAGGAGAAGAGGTTAAGGTTGAGGTTGATGGCCAAGTAGAAGAGGTTGTAATCAAGCAGGATGTACCTTTTGGTCATAAGTTTGCTTTGAGTGCAATTAAGAAAGGTGAAGATGTAATTAAGTATGGAGAGAGCTTAGGAGCAGCCAGTCAAGATATTGAGGCTGGAGATTATGTTCATGTTCATAATTTAGAGAGTAAACGTGGTCGAGGAGATCTAATTAAATAAAAATTTAGGAGGAATAATTATGAAAATAAAAGCTTATCGAAGAGAAAATGGAGAAGTTGGAATCAGAAAACATCTAGTCATATTACCTACATCTGTTTGTGCTAGTGAGACTGCAGTCAGGATAGCAGAGCATATTACCGAAGCTATACCTTTACCTCATCAGCATGGCTGTTGTCAGGTAGGAGCAGATGCTGACCAAACTGTTGATACATTAGTTGGATTAGGTAAGAATCCTAATGTTGCAGCAGTATTAGTTGTAGGTCTAGGTTGTGAAGGAGCAGAACCAGCAGAAGTGGCAGACAGAATTGCTCAAACTGGTAAAGCAGTTGAAAAGATAACGATTCAAGACTGTGGTGGAACATTAAAGGCGATTGAAGAAGGTACTAGAATAGCGAGAGATTTGGCTAATGACGTTGTGTTGATGGAGAAAGAAGAGGTAGATATCAGTGAAATTACATTGGCTATTGAATGTGGTGGTACCGATGCTACTTCAGGAATTGCAGCTAATCCAGCTGTAGGAGGAGCTTCTGATAAACTTATTGAACTGGGTGGAACTTCTATGTTATCTGAAACGACTGAGTTGATTGGAGCAGAACATGTTCTAGCTAAGAGAGCAGCTAGTGAAGAGGTAGCGGATCAACTTTTAAAGACAGTAAAGCATATTGAAGACAAAGCGATGCGGCTAGGAGTTGACATTAGAGGGGGCCAACCAACACCTGGTAATATAGAAGGTGGAGTGACAACGATTGAAGAGAAATCTTTAGGATGTATGTATAAGGCTGGAACGGCTACTATCGAAGGTGTCTTAGAGTATGCAGAAGCACCGACTAAGAAGGGGTTCCATATTATGGATACGCCGGGCCAAGACATTGAATCAATTACTGGAATGTTGGCTGGAGGAGCTCAAGTAGTAATCTTTACTACTGGTAGAGGTACACCGACTGGTGCACCGTTGGCCCCAGTAATTAAGGTAACTGGAAATTCTGAGACTTATCAAAATATGATCGATAATATTGATATTAATGCAGGAAAGATTATTGATCAAGGCTTGACACTAGAAGATCTTTCTGAAGAGATCTTTGCTACTATGGTTGATGTCTGTAATGGTAAAAAAACTAAGGCAGAATTATTAGAGCATCATGAATTTGGAATCCACAAATTAACTTCAACTTTCTAAACTGAGTCTTGATTTAGTTAGATGGTAGCTATGCTGCCATCTAAATTTAAAAGATGAGTTTTCACAATACTTTTAATATGCTAATAACTATTTTCAGCAAATTAATAAGGGGGAATATATTAATGAAGATTAAAGAATCAATCGAAAAAATACCTGGCGGAATGATGGTTGTCCCATTGATCTTTGGAGCTATTGTAAATACTTTTTTTCCACAACTTTTTGATATTGGTGGATTTACGACTGCTCTAACTAGAGATGGAGCCTTACCTTTGATTGGTGCATTCTTGGTCTGTATGGGAGCAGGGATTGAGCTTAAAGCAGCACCAGAAGCTATAAAGAAGGGTGGAGTTATTACATTAAGTAAGTTTTTAGTAGGTGTATTACTTGGGTTATTGGTAGCGAGGGTGATGGGAGATAACTTCTTAGGTCTGTCTTCTTTAGCAATAATTGCAGGGATGACCAATACTAATGGTGGTCTATATGCAGCTTTAGCAGGGGAGTTTGGAGATGAAACTGATATAGGGGCGATAGCTATTATCTCTTTAAATGATGGACCATTTTTAACGATGATTGCTTTGGGTACAGCAGGAGTTGCTACGATTCCATTATTAGATTTAGTAGCAGTAGTATTACCAATTGCAGTAGGGATGCTGTTAGGAAACCTTGATCCTGAGATGAGAAAGTTCTTAACCAGTGGCGGTTCAATGTTAATTCCTTTCTTTGCTTTAGCATTAGGAGTAGGCATTGACTTTGGAATGTTAGTTCGAGCTGGGATTCCTGGTATTATATTAGGTGTAATAACTAGTATTATTGGTGGATTCTTTAATATTATGGCTGATAAGGCAACAGGTGGTTCTGGTGTGGCAGGAGCAGCAGCTTCTAGTACAGCAGGTAATGCAGTAGCTACACCTGAAGCAGTGGCAGTAGCTGATCCTTCATTGAGTTCAGCAGCAGCGGCAGCAACTCCTCAGGTAGCAGCTTCAACGATAGTAACAGCACTTTTAACTCCAATAATTACAGCTTATATGGCTAAAAAGGTAGATAAGTCTGAAAAAGAAATAACTAGTTAAAAGGTTAAGTTTAAGTAAGAGCTAAATACGAGGGGAAATAAGTTGATTTAGTAAAAAAAGCCAGCAGAGTGCTGGTTTTTTTACTGACAAACCCAGAAATTAATGGAATATAAGTATATATATACTTATGATGGTTAAAATAATAAAGAATCTTGAAAAAAGGAGTTGAGAGTGATGTTAAACCAAGTTAATTTGGTCGGAAGGTTAGCAAGGGATCCTAAGTTAGTTGAGATGGAAAGTGGTAGTAAGAGAGTGAATTTAGTTGTAGCTGTGGAACGTGATTATAGGAACAAAGATGGTGAGCGGAAGACAGATTTTATTTATGTAACAGTCTGGAATCGATTGGCGGAACAGTGTGACGAATTTTTATCTAAAGGAAGATTGATTGCAGTTCAAGGTCGAATTGAGGTCAGTAGTTGGAATGATCAAGAGACAGGTGATAAGAAGTATAGAACTGGTATTATTGCTAGGGAAGTTAAGTTTTTAGATAGTCCACGGGAGGAAGTAAGTGCTTAGAAATTAGATCAACCCTGTTTTTATGGGGTTGATCTTTTTTAGTAGAAAGATAATTATAAAAGATTAAAAATATTGAAAAAATTAGTATATGTTTTATAATAATAGTAACAAGTAATAAATAGGTAATAAAGGAAATCAAACGGACTAATAATTAAAAAAGGTAATTGACCACCTCTATTAACTAACTTATGGTATCCAAGAACAGTTAGGAAGGGGGAGAAAAATGAAAAAGAACTCTAAGTCTAACAGTAAACAGGTTAATAAGCAAGATAAAACGAAGTATAATGAACTCTCTTTTAGGAATGATGATTTAGGGCCAACGATGAATTACTTATTGGATTTAATTTGGGGTAAATAGATAAAAAAGTTGCCGTTAGGCAACTTTTTTTATGCTCTGCAATTTTGAACTAATTATTAATGTTTTGCTGTAATAAACTTCAAAAAATGATAACCTAAGTCATTTTCAAGGTAGTCATCAGCAGTTTTTTTAGTAATTAAATTATAAAAGTCCAGTTTATTAAGGGATTGTTGAACCATTTCAGTTTGAGTATTACTTGTAAAAAAATCCTTATCGGTGTTTGTCAAGTAAGTTGTCGCATTTAATTAAAAATTTCTTTGAATACTTTTCATTCAGAACTCCAGTTAGGA
>NZ_JALKBY010000021.1 GCF_023223645.1 Natroniella sulfidigena
AGCCCATTCAAAAGTAGCTTAAAGTGGGACTATGAAATTATTTTTAGAAAATACTTGATTTATCAGAAACAATGCAAATATGTATCAAACCAAATAAAAAATCCTACATAACAATCACACAAAAATTACCAAGGAGCGATAACAATGAAAAAAACTCTATTTTTAACCTTAATCCTAGTCACTACTATACTTAACACTAGATTAGCTCAAGCAGTTGATAATAATTTTATGATTTCTCGGGGTAACTTGGCAGTAGAAAGTAAGACACCTGATAATATACAAAATAATGATTTTAATACAGTCATCTTTAATTATCAAGATGATGGAGGACAGATCTTGTTACCATCAGAACTGAAGCTTACTTTAGCAGATTTTAATACTTCTGAATTAAGTCAAGATTATAATATTTTGGATTTTACGACTTATACAGAGCTTCTTATTGAGCAACCGGGCCAACACAATCTCGGCCTAGGATTTAAGGCAGTGACTTTAAATGAAACTGATAAAGCCGATGATTACACAGCTGAAAGAAAAGCATATGCAATTCCAATAACTTTAAAAACAACTCAAGAGGTAACTCCAACTGTCGACTTTATTGGAGGAGTTTCATTCTTCCCTTGGGGTAGATCTTCTCTGACAAGTAGTAATGATTTCAACTTTGAAGGTGATTTTTCTGGTTATGAAGTTGACCTAGCAGTTAAAGCTAATCTAACGGATACCTTTGCACTTAAAGGTGGTTACCAACAAAAAAGTTATACTTTTGGAGATCCAGAGGAAGAGTTTGCAGAACTTAGCAATGATTTCAGTGGTATTTATCTCGGTGGAGAGATTGCATTTTAAATAAATTAAGGGGTGCCCAATTGGGCACCCCTTAATTTATTCTCAATTTAATACTTAAGTCCTACGTCACCGCCTAATAATAATAAGATCAAGATCAAAAAGACTAAGTACATGATATTGTCATCTCTAAATAAATCACCCATTATTTATACCCCCTTTTTTCTTATTTTCAATTCATACTATGTCCTTAAGGGGTAATCTGTGAATGGAAAAATAAGAAAGTTGCCTCCGGCAATTCAGCTTAAGTCTAAGATTAAGTTTAAGTAAAATCAACAAATACAAATTAATAAAAGTTATCCATAATCTTACTAAATAAAAAAAGCAAAGTAAGAAATTAGATTCCTTACTTTGCTTAAAATTTATCGCTCAGAACGATATGGTGGTCGATACTTTCGTAAAGCCCGTGGTCGATCAAGAATTTCCTTAAAGATAACCCCTCGCAAAATATCATCACGACTGATCTCTTCTGTTAAAATTTGTGTTTTCTTAAGCTTTTTCCTTTGAGCATTCAATTTATCTTCTAAGCTAGCTTTTCTTCTTTTAACCCTTGCTTTAGTAGTTCTTTTAACCTCTTCTTGCTGATTAGATTTAGGACAAGACTCCTCCTTAGTTTCAAGATCAATTTTTGGCTCAAAGTTAGGCTTCATCTCTTCTGGCTTAGGGATTTTTTGCTCTTGATCAAGATCTCTTCTTTTCTTTCCAAAATCTTCGATCTCGTCTTCTCTATTCTCTGTAGTTGGTTCTTCTTCTATCTCCTTATTGAGGCCATGTAGAATTTTAGCTAATAGATAAAGAAAGAAAATTACTCCTGGTAAACTCTCAAGTAAATTTCCCATCAGCTCAGCTCCTATTCCTTATCTTCTGTAGAAGATTTCTTAGTTTTAGAACTAACCTCAGATTTAGGATCTAATCCAGAAAGACTATCTCTCATATCTGTATCGGCCTTTATATTTTCTAAATTCATATAATCCATAACTCCCATATTACCAGAACGTAATGCTTCTGCCATAGCCTTAGGTACATCAGCTTCTGCTTCTACTACCTTAGCTTGCATCTCTTGTACCCTAGCCTTCATTTCTTGTTCTTGTGCTACCGCCATAGCTCTTTTCTCTTCAGCTTTAGCTTGAGCAATTTCTTTATCTGCTTCTGCTTGGTCAGTCTGTAATTCTGCTCCAATATTCTTGCCAACATCAACATCAGCAATATCTATCGATAAGATTTCAAAAGCAGTTCCTGAATCTAATCCTTTTTGTAATACAGTTTTAGAAATGGAATCCGGATTTTCTAAAACTTTAGTATGAGCATCTGCTGAACCAACAGTCGTTACAATTCCTTCGCCAACTCTAGCTAAAATAGTCTCCTCACCAGCACCTCCAACAAGGCGATCAATATTGGCTCTGACTGTTACTCTAGCTGTAGCCATTACTTGGATTCCATCCATGGCTACTGCAGTTACTACTGGTGTTTGGATCACCTTCGGATTAACACTCATTTGAACGGCCTTTAAGACATCTCTACCTGCTAAGTCAATCGCTGCTGCCCGTTCAAAGGTTAGATCAATCTCTGCTCGCTGTGCTGCTATTAAAGCATCAACTACTCGATCTACATTACCCTCTGCTAAATAATGTGCCTCTAACTGATCAGTATTTAAATCAAGACCAGCTTTATAGGATTTAATCATTGGAGCTACAATCAATGAAGGTACAACCCTTCGTAATCTCATTCCAATTAAATTGAAAAAACTAATTTTAACTCCAGCAGCAACTGCTGAGATCCATAATCCAATTGGAATAAAATAAAAGAAGACCATTGCAACTAAAGCTATTGCAATCAAAATCAATAATGAAGTAACTGGCATTTTTAATCACTCTCCTCTTTAATTGATTTAACAATAATTCTACTTCCTGAAACTTGAATAATCTTTACTTCTCTTCCAGATTCAATAAATTCTCCTTGACTTACTACATCAAGATACTCCTCTGCAACCTCTATAGTTCCAGTAGGTCTTAATGGAGTTATTACTCTTCCTTGCTTTCCTACTAAATCTTGCTGATTCTTATCAGTAGCAGTATAGCCTTCTTCCCTTTTTTGTAATGAAATTCTGTTCCAAAAATGGCTAGTTCCAAAGTATTTAATCATTATTATTAACCCAATCAGTGATAATATAACAGCAATTGGTATCACTGTTAGAGCCATTTCAGCAGTAGGAAAGACAAAAAAGAGGCTTATAAGAATACAGATGATTCCTCCTGCACCAGTAACTCCAAAGCCTGGAATCACAACTAACTCTAAGAATAATAAAAATACTCCTACTAAAAATAAAATAATCAAGCCCCAACTAGCAACCCCATTAATAATATACCCACTAAAAAAGAGTCCTAAACTAACTAAACCAGTCGTTCCTCCAACTCCCCAACCAGGAGTTATTCCTTCTAAAAACAATCCCAAAAAACCTAAAGTCAATAAGAAAACACTGATTGTAGGGTTAGTAACTATACCTGCTAATCGTTCAGCAGAGGTTGGTGTTACTGTTACAAGTCTTGCTTCTTCTAAAGCTAGCTTTTCTAATAATTGATGCTGATCTGCTACCACTAAATCGGCAACTTGATTATCAACTGCCTCAGAAGCAGAAAAACTCAATAGTTTATCTGCTTCAATCACCCCTGGAACTTGCAAGCTAGAATCAACCATTGCTTCTGCTAGCTTGGAATCTCTTCCTCTTCTTTCTGCTGTAGCTCCAAATTCTTTACGTAATGCAGAGATATACTTCTCTTCTCTTGGCCTCGTCTCAGCAGCACCTATACTACTACCCTCTGCCATTGCTAGCTTTTCACCTGCCAAAGCAATTAAAGCTCCTGCAGACCACGCACGATTCTCCACATAGGTAATTGTAGGAGTTTCAGTAGCAAAGATTAAATCTCTAATCCTGATTCCAGAATCAACCAATCCACCATAGGTATCAAGTTCAATTATAATAGCGTTGGCCCTTGCTTCTTCAGCTTCATTAATTCCCTTCTCAACTAAATTGACCATTCCCGGGCCGACATCTCCATCAATAGGCACTCTATAAACAGACTCAAAGCCACTTGCTAGTCCCAATGAACTTGTCCAAGTTAACCCAATTAAGAGAACTAATCCTAAAAACAAATTATAAAAAATAATCTTTCTTTTCATTTGTTATCACTACCATTCTTTAGTCAGAAATTTGTTTGTTTTGCTTCCAACTATAATCACTTGCTAATTCTATCTTATCTATATCAGCTTTACATTCCAAACAACCTTTATATAATTTAAAATAGCCTATTTCTTTTATCTTTAATAAAGCCAAATCATTTCCGCTCCAACCACACTTAGTACAGATCCATTTTCCCACTCAGTTTATCCCCCTCTATAAATTAGTCCTATTTATATTATGATATAATTATAGTTTCTTATTTATTAAGCAAATCATCAAGTAAATTATGTAAACACAATAATTAATTTCATATTTTAATTTAATATAGAAATTAAAACTCCTAATAAAAATATTCATAATTAGAAAAGATAAGATTAATAAGGAAAAAGGAGAAATCATAACTGATGATTAAATTATCTATTAAAATTTTAGTTAAAGAAGATAAAGAACTTAAAGAACTAGAAACTATAACTGTTGAAACTAAAACTCCAACTTTACACTTAACTCCAGATAGATTAAAAGAACAAATATCTCAACTTAATACGACCAAAGAGATCTATGGGATTAGAGTAAAAATAAATTGTAAGCGAGCTATTTTACATATTAAAGGTTTCAACTATCTTTCTTTAACTTCTGATATCAGTAAAGAGGCTAATCTTCCTTACTTAAAAGTAACTGGCTGTAAAGATTCATTTCAATTAACTAATTTACAGATCAAACAGCTTGATATAGAAGACTCCAATTTAAAAGTAGTTAAATCAAACATTAATGAATTGAATTTAGGCTTAAGTGCTACCTTCACCCCTCCAGACAAAAAATTAAAAGAAAACCAACTGAACAATTTAACTACATTAATTAAGCATTCACGAATCAAAGAGTTTAGAACCTTTATTCCTCAACAATTAATTAAAATTAAAAAATCTCATCTTGATAGGTTGGCCATTGAATATGAAGTCGAAAAATTACGTGAAATTAAAGTCTTAGAAAATTCGATTATCAATCGCTTCACCTTATCTGGCATGATTAAAAAACTTACTATTGATAATGCTACTATCTCTCATCTTGAATTTAGAACAGATTGTAAGATCGAAAAATTTAAAGCAGATAGATATTCAATCTATAATTCATATAACTGCTTACCTGATACTATTATCAATCAATCCATCACTACCTGGAAGTTGGTTATGGATTCTGCAAAAAATAGGGATAACTCTTCATTATATGCTTTTGCTGGGTTTAGATATATGCAGGCCAAACGAAAAAAATTAACCACTCTAAGGTACAAAATCCCTTATCGGTTGATGGCACTTATTTGTGGTTATGGATATAAGCCTTTCAATACGCTCATAACAGCAATTGTTATTTGGGCCAACTTTGGTCTCATCTTTTGGCTATTGACCATCACTACTGATTCAGGGCTTTCATTACCTCCTATTCATGCAGAAGGAGCAACCAAAATCTTATATACCTTAGGTTATTCTCTCTATTTTTCGGCAATCACCTTTACTACAACCGGTTATGGAGATATCATACCTGTTGGCCCGTTAGCTAGATTTCTTGCTAGTACTGAAGCAGTCTTAGGAGCTACTATACTTTCTATCTTCATCTTTGCCCTAACAGAACGTTTTGGTAGGTTTAAATAATATTGTTAATTAGCAACACAAGTCTGATCCCTACCTGCTTCTTTAGCCTGATATAAAGCATTATCTGCAGCATTAATCAGCTCTTCAGCTTGCTGTCCATCTTGATAATTAGCAACTCCAATACTGACTGTTACATTCAATTTTTCATTCTGATAATCAACAGTCATCTCCCTTACAGATTTATTCAATCTTACTCCTAACTCCACAGCTCCTTGACGATCAGTCTCTGGCAAAATAATAACAAACTCTTCACCACCATACCTAGCTACTAAATCAGGTTCACGAGTATTTTCAACTAAAACTTGGGCCAACTCTTTTAAGACTTCATCGCCTGCTTGATGACCATAAGTATCATTAAAGAGTTTGAAATTATCAATATCAAGCATCAATAATGAAAGATCCCGTTGATAGCGTTTTACTTTATCAACCTCTTTTTTTAATACTTTCTGGAAGTAACTATGATTATACAACTTAGTCAATCCATCTTTTCTCGCTACTTTTTCCATTTGTTCATACATTTTAGCATTCTCAATCGAAATAGCAACCTGATTAGCCAACGTCGTTAAGAACTTCTTGTCAGTTTCCTTAAACTCTCTTTTAAAACCGGTTTGAAGTGCAGTAATCACTCCAATATAATCTCCTCTAATTGCAAGCGGAATACCGATTACCGACATAATATTGAATAAGTTGAATTCATCTTCTAAATATTGACTAATATTATCTTGAATAATAGGCTGCTTTTGTTTAATCACCTCTTTAGCAAGCGTCTTGATTGCAAAGACTAGATCTTCTTGTTCATTATTATCAGGAATCCCAGTAGAAGAAGCAAGTTTTAATTGCCCTGTTTCTTGATCAAATAAAAATAGACAGACCATTGAGACTCCCATCGTTCCCATAATCATATCTACAGTCAGAGTCAATACTTCCTCTAAATCCAAAGTTGAATTGATCGTATTGCTGGTCCTTTGTAAAGTAGATAAGCTGGCTACATTTCTCTCCATTCGCTCAAAGACTCCTGCTTTTTTGATCAATAGTGGTGCTTGATCTACTATCGTTCGAATAGCTAATAAATCATTAGCATTAAAGTAATTAGCTTCTTCTTCTAAAAAGAACATGATCCCTTTGACCTCTTCATCAATAAAAACAGGAGAAACTAACATAGATTTAAACTTATCATCAGTTAAAGAAAAGCACTCTCCTAATTCACTTTTGGTTAAGTCCTTAATAATATAACTTTTTTTGGCCCTTAAGATCCGTTTTAAACAACCTTTTTCAGTCAAATATCTCATCTTTTTAAAGTAGTCATACTCCAAACCAGCTAAAACCTTGACTTCAAAGTACTCAACACCATCTTCAATTAATAATAGGCCACCTGATTCAATCTCTAACTGTTCACAACCAATCTCAACTAATGTTTCATAGGTCTCATCTAGACTGAAGTTAGAAGCCATCTTTTCATTGATCAAATTTAATCCTTTCAAACTATTATAAGCACGCTTAAAATCCTTCAGTCTTCTTTCTTGAGATTTAATTCTGACTGCTTTCGATCTATAATTACTAATGATAGTCAGAACGATCCAAAAAATAATGAAATAATGTATAAAAACCAATATAGTATTCTTAAAACCAACATCAGCCAAAATAAGAGTAAAGGCCAACCCCGAACTAATTATTAAATCTCGCCAATAATAATCAATATTTTTTAACTTTGAAAGATGATAAGAATCACTAATTATTCCTAATAATAAAGACTCCAGTCCCCAAGGATAAATATTGAAATTAAAATTAACTCTATAAACTGCAGCAATAACTCCAGCAATAATTCCATAAGGAAAGCCTAATAATCTACCACTTAAAATAATATATAACCCCAGAGCATACTCTCCAAAGATGATAAGTGCTCCCAAAGAAATTAGCCCTAAAACTAAATTCAAGTATAACTTATCCTTCAATTCAATATTATTTCCTATTAATATCTCAGAAAAAATATCAGACTGAATAATTAAATAAGTTATGGCTATATATATAATTAATTCTAAGAATAACTCACCATATAAACTCATCTTCGTCCCCTTTATAAAATCTAATTATAAATTCTCCAGTTAAGCTTTATTATTCCACTATTAACTCTTTCTTTAAAAGCCTCTCCAATTCCTGCTAAATCTTAAAAAGAAGAAAGCTGCCGCAAGGCAACTTTAAAATCATCTCTTCTTAAATTGTTAGCAACTATTAGAAAGCTGAGTCTAATAACTCAGCTTTTTACTTAATTCATCTCTTCAACTGCTAAAATAATAACCGGCTCCTGATCACGTTCTGAATTTAAAGCATCTTCCATATCCATTAACTTTCTTTCCTGATGTTCATCTAAATCCGCATATTTAACCTCAATATCTACCATGACTTCTCCTCCTTTTTCTTTTTATTATTTAAATTCACACTCTTTTTATGTATTCAATAAGAAGGAAAAATTTATTATCCTATTTTAAATAGTCTTTAGTATATAATAAAGGTAGAATAGATAAAGAATGATTTATTCGTTCAGAATTAATTAATTTTTGAATCTTATTTAATGGTACTACTTTCAATTCAATATCCTCAGTCTTATCTAAACTCTGTTCACCAATCAATTTTACATCTTGAGCTAGATAAAAGTGGCAATAATTATTTTGAATAGCTGGATTAACTGCTACTTTTCCTAATTTAACCAGCTTTTCACTATCATATCCTGTCTCCTCTAACAATTCTCTCTTAGCAGCCAATTTAGAATTTTCCTCTCCTGGATCTAATGTACCACCAGGAATCTCTAAAGTAACTTCTTCAGTTCCAATTCGATATTGCTTAACCAATATGACTTCTTGTTCAACAGTAATTGGAACAACAGTAACCCAATCTAAAAACTCCATCTTAAAAAAGTCATATTTAATCCCTTTTTCCTTATGACGACATGATCTTTCTTTGAATTTAACAAAGCCTCTATCATAAATCGTTCTAACTTCAATCGTTTCCCATAATTTTTTCATAATCACTACTCCTATATACTCTTAAATAATTATCATCTTGTTTTTTATTGATCTATAGTTTAAGTTTAAGTCCAAGTCTAAGTTTAAGTAAGAACTAAAAATCCTTATGTTTTTGATGGTTGACTCAGACTTAACCTCAGCCTTAAACTTAAGCTATTTATTCACTTCGAACACCTATAATACCAACATTCTTTTAAGCTAACACGAATGAAATAATTATTTAACCCATAGAGGTAAACCAGTCTCTTGATCTAATCCCCTTCTAAAAGGCTCACCTTGATACTCCTCAATAATGAATTCACAAGCAAAGACAATCGTACCTTCTTCTAAATGTCCTCCGTATAACATACCATCTTCATCTCCTAAAGCAATATGAGCATGAATGATCGGCTCTCCATCCTTTAATGATATATTACCAATTAAATTGATTATTTCTAAGGGTTGAGCCAGGTTTTTAGCCCCATATTTCTGCTTGTTTTGATCATAAAAAGAAACAACTGCTTCTTTTACTGCTCCAAGGGCAGTTACTTTTCCAGTAGTAATCTCTTTTTCTTGAACAATTTCAGTCAATTTCGTTAATAAATCATCACCTAGTTCTAATTTACCTTTATAAATATTATCTAGAGTATATTCTTTTAACATTGAATAGCCCTCCCTAATAATCATAAAATTATATTGATTATTATTCTTGATCAATCATTCTTACTCCTGCTTTATTGGCCCTCAATTAGTAGCAATTAATTAAAAATTACCAACTACTTTTAATGCCTGAGAATGTAGAGTAACCTCTAGAGGGAGTTGAGGCCCTTTTTCACCATCTAAATCAGAAAAATAAGAGTTACATGAGCGATCTAAAGAAGATATCTTAAAATAATCATCTTGTAAATAGATAATATTTTCATCAGCTAAATGTTCTCCTTGGATGATTTTAACAAATAAAAGAGCAATCTCATGTAATGGTCGTGCTTTAACAGCAATTAGATCAAATTGTCCATCGCTAATTGAAGCATTTCTTCCTATCTTTTTAAATCCTCCAGCACTCTTTCCATTCAATATTAAAAACAAATAAATATCTTCATGAATAACTTGTTCAGTTGTTGTAATCTGAACTGGAATTGGCTTGAAGTTGGGAAGTTGTTCAATCCCCTTTAAGTAATAGCCTAGTTTCCCTAAGGTGTTTTTAAACTCTAGGTCAATTTCATGGGAGACATTAGCTAATAATCCCCCTGCACAGACATTAATAAAATATCTACCATTAGCCTCTCCTATATCAACCTGTCTGATCTTTTCTTGTAAAATAAGATCAAAACAATCTTCAATATCAGCCGGCATCCCTAAATGAGCAGCAAAATCATTTGCTGTTCCAACTGGAATGATACCTAAGGGAAGATTAATCTGATACTCCATCATTGTATTGATTACTTCATTAACTGACCCATCTCCTCCTGCTACTACAATCAAATCATAATCCTGATCTATTACCTGCTTTACTCCAGTAATTAAATCTCCTTGTTGAGCACTTCTATAAATTCTGATCTCGTAGCCAGCAGCTTGAAATTTTTCAACAAATTGATCTAAATAATAACGAAAATTTCTATTTCCAGCCATCGGGTTATAGACTAATTTCACCTTCTTACTCACTTATATCCCTCCTTAAAAACTAAACAATCTATTGGATTCTATTTCCTGCTAACCCTACTTTAATCCTGCTTGTTAATTAATTTAATCATCTTTAAGATCATTTATCTTTTCAATTTTCTTAAACCAAGGTTTATTCGTTCCAAACTTTGTATCAAATACTACTCCTAAAGCAAATAAAGCAACGATCAAATAAGATAATCCTCCAAGTAGGGGTATAAATCTTACTAAGCCTAAAATAGTAATCCCCAATAATAGTTCTAAAAAGAGATTAAGGTCAAATTGGCCTACTTCCTTTATCCTCTGTCCTATAAATAATGCTACTGCAATATACCCAATAAATTTAACTATCATAAAAGCTAGAATAATAAATGGAATTAATGGTATTCCAATTAGTGATAGACCAGCTATTAATATAATTATAGGTAGAGCTAGTAAACTTACAAATCCTATCAATAATTTTCTGAGCGGATAATCAGCTAAAGATTTAGCCATCTCTTGTTCTTGTTCAGGCAGCAAAGAAATGATCAATACAGCAAGCCCATAATAAATAATCAATCTAAAGATTCTAAAACTCCAACCTAAAAAAGGAATATTAAACCTTCTGATTATCCGTCCATCAAATCTACTTATTTCAGTAATATCTCCATAGATCTGAGAATTTGGCCCTTGATTTATCCCACCTAAGACCGATATTACATCTCCTCTGATCAAATTATTAACCTTTATATCCCCCATTATAGCCACTACATCTTGAACAACATCTTCTTGTAAAATCTGAATATCATCCATTACCCGTACGATACTTCCTTGACTCTCAACAGCAATATTTAAATTAGCACTCGCCACGCTAGAAGCTGCAGTAAGCAAGAATAGTAATCCTATACTTATAGCAATAAATCTTCTCTTAACCATTAAATTTCTCTCCTTTAAATTAGATACTTATATTATACAATGGAGCTACTTATATTATATCACGTTAATGTCGCAAGGATGCCACCTGATTCATCTGGTGGAGGAATTGCAACGGTTTATCTTTTTTATATAGAATAAAACATTATACATATTAACATAATAATAGGTTATATTATAATTAAGAGGTGATAAGATTGCATTTAACTTTGCACCATTTAAAATTATACAAACCTACTAAAACTAAATTAAATAAAATTGAATTGCTATCTAAGAATTGGAATAAAGCAATTCGTTCAGCACTCAAAATTGTTAAACATTGGGGATTTACTGCTTATACTAAATCCCATAAACAGACATATAGAGTTTTAAGAAATAATTATAAACTTCCTAGTCAAGTAGCCAATGAGGCGAATCGTAAGGCTGTTGAAGTTTATAAAGTTAATGAAAATTCTAATTTTAATAGAATAGTACCTGTTAGATTGGTACACAAAAAATCCTTTGAAATTATCAATAATGAAGGTAAATATTTTGCTAAGATATTAACTCCTAATAAAGATAAAGTTTATTGCCCGTTATCTTTTGGAGAATATCAATTAAACTACCTCGAAGATGATAATTACAAGATTAAAACTGCACAACTATATAAATCTAATAATGAATGGTATTTAGATTTAACTTTAGAATATGAACAACCTAAAAGAGATACTGATACAACTCTAGGCATTGATTTAGGTATTATCAACCTTGCTACATTTAGCATTTTAGATGAAGATCAAAATATATTACATACAGAACATATATCAGGTGAACAACTAAGATTTAAAAGAATGAGGTATAAACAAAAACGTAAAGCTAAAGCTAGATCCTCTGGAAGTTTAAAAACCTCTTTGATTAAGGAAAATCAAATCTGTAAACAACTTAATTGGAAGATTGCCAATAGAATAGTTAATCTAGCTGATAAATATAACTCTAAAATAGTATTTGAAGATTTAAAGAATATCAGAAAAAATATTACAAATGGTAACACTTTAAATAACTATGAAAAGAACAACTGGGCTTTCTACCAACTAAAACAATTTATCAAACATAAAGCTAATTTAAAAGGACTTCCAGTTGAAGAAATTAACCCTAAAAACACCTCTCAAACTTGCTCTGTATGTGATCAAAAAGGATTTAGATCTGAATATAAACAAGACTTCTTTAAATGTGCTAATGGACATATTCTAAATGCTGATAGTAACGCAAGTATAAATATTGCTAAAAAAGCTATTTAAAAGATAGCATACAGAGTAATCTGTAGCCCCTCTAGTTTTAACTAAAGGGATAGGGTAACATTTGTCAACTACCCTTCAACTTTCTTAATCCTGAATTACCAACTTGTAGGTTTAAGAAGGTGTAAATCTTGTTAGTAGACTATACTGAGTATGGTTTTGAATTTAACAAGCTCCCTACTTCAGTGGGGAGAAGTTGACATAGCTAAAATGTAATTCTAATTCAATTTGCCCCTTCTTACCTTGCTAACTTAGACTAACAAAACACCTAAGCCATCCAGCACCTAGGTGTCTTTAAAGAATATTAAAATCAGACATAATTTTTTAACTTTTTATAAAACTTTTTAAACCTTTCTTGTTTCTCAATCTCTTTACTCTGCTTTTCGACAAATAAGTTTATCCATTCTTCATTTCTGAATTTTAGTTGTACTAGCCAGGATCCAATGATAATTTCTTTCTCATCAATAACTACTTTTTGCTTTTGACTTATTCTCTCTAAATTTTCTAACTTATAAGTTTCAACTATAATCTCTTCATCTTGTGCTAAAGCTAAAAACCAAAATTTATTCTGTTCAATTATATAGATATAAAGCTTTTCATCCTCTTCAGTTAAATAAAATTCGTCTACGCCATTTTCCAATCCAAAATGAAAATTTAATACTTCTTCTACAAGTGTCTTATTATTTGATTTCGTAATGATCTGTTCTGAATCTTCTAATAATTTAGCTAACTTCATTGTTATCCCTCCTTAAATAAAATATTTCCATAAAAAATGGAACAATCCTGTTAAAATCATATTCTTTTAAGCCTACTAAATAAAAAGTTGCCTCCGGCGACTCAGTTTAAGTCTAAGATTGAGCTTAAGTAAAATCAACAAATACAAACTAGTAAAAGTTATCCACAACTTCTAAAAAACATAACTTCCTTAATAATAAAAAACAAACCTTAAGGAGTTAACTCCTTAAGGTTTATACTATTAAATTTACCAATAGCTAACGCCTAACACTAACAAAATAAGAATTAAAAATATCACAAATGCCCCATGGCCACGCTTATGACTCATCTTTATCCCTCCTTTCTTTTAATTCATAATATGCAAATAATTCTAAAAATGTTAATTGAATATTAGTTTTCAGAAAAAAACCACCAGTTTTAACTGGTGGTCAAAATCAATCTATTCTACTTTCAGTCACTAAACTTTTTAACTATCTTTTACAGTTATCTCTTTATCTTGATCACAAATTATTTTTTTTGCTTCGTTATCAATTATTGTCTCTAAGTGGATTGGCCCTCCCCATAACTCCATCATATATTTTAAGGTTTCTGTAGCATAACCCATCTTCAATTCCTTTCCAACATATTCATGTTGCAGGTACAGAATATTATCCTTTTTAGAGAACTCAACTATCTTGATTGTAGGAAATTTATTCATTCCAACTGAATTAGCTAATGTATTTCTGATCTCTCGCCAGCCACCTTCATCAGCTACTTCTGAGATTGAATAATACCTTTTCTTCTCATCATATTTTAATAACTTCATCTCTCTGATCAAATCAAATGTAAGATATTTTCTAATAAAAGACTCATCTCGCTCTAATTTCCTAACTTCAAATATTTTTTCTGCTTGGTCAGGATTTTTTTCCTTGATATTATTAAATATCTTATAGCCTATATAATATGGATTCAAATTTAGTCCTTTCTCATTTGGAGAAATCAGTTGATTATGCCTTTTGATAAATTCTAAGTGCATTCCTTGAGGTAGATCTAGTTCATTTAAAATTTGATAATGCCAATAACTTGCCCATCCTTCATTCATGATTTTTGATTCGAGCTGAGGAATAAAGTAAGCAGTTTCATCGATTACTATCTGTAAAATATCCTTTTCCCAATCTTCTAAGTCACTATATTCAATCAAAAAGCTTAAAATATCTTCCTCTGGTTCCAAAGGAATTTTATTCAGATCAGGCATTTGTTCATCCTTTTTATCTGTTAACAGTTGAAACTCTTTATATTGAGGCTGATATTTTTCTTTGATTCGTTTAATCTTCTCTTTTCTAGTTAGCTTCTTTTCGTTAATTACCTTAGAAGTTTGAAATTTTAAAGCATGAGCAGTATCTAAGATTCTTTCAACTCTCTGATAGCCAATTCCTGGGTTAGAAATGTACTCCCTAATTCGCTTGGCATGATTTTTAAACATCTCTAATGTATACTCGGCATTGGTCCCTTCTCTAAATAAACGATTATTTTTAAAAAAGTCATTATGTCCATAAACATGGGCCATAGTCAAAATCTGTAATAAAAGTGAGTTTTCCTTCATTAAATAAGCTAAACAAGGATTAGAATTAATCACCATCTCATAAGGTAGGCCGGTTAAATTATATTTATAAAAGGTTTTAATCCTCTCATAAGCCTTCCCATAACTCCAATGGGGATAACGAGCAGGCATACCACTATAAGCTTGATAGCTAATCATATCTTCAAAAGAGCAAATTTCAAACTCTTGTTGATAATAATCCAACCCTAACCTATCAACGATATCTTCTATCTTTTTATTCCACTCAATCAATTCATTAATACTAAATTCCATCCTTATCCCCTACCCTTCTTTATCACTTTCTAACATCTCTTTGAAAGAAGGCCAGATATCTTCCTTTTTTGTAATTCTAACTAAAGCTAGGTTATCACTATCAATATTTTCAGAGTAGATTGATTTAATTGCACTTCTAGTATAATTAGGCTTTATTTCTCCATAACCAAACAAATTACAAACATCACATAATTTTTTGGCATATTCTAAAGCCTTTTGGTTATCTTCACTCCAATTATCACCATCGCTACAATGAAAACAATAAACATTCCAATGCGATGGATCATAACGTTGTTCAATTATCTCCAATCCCTTTTGATAACCACTACTGATATAAGTTCCACCAGATTCTCCTTTGTGGAAGAAATCATCCTCCGTTACCTCTTTTGCTGTTGTAGTATGAGCTATAAATACGATTTCAACATTTTGATATTTCATTTGGATAAATTGATATAATAAGAAGTAAAAACTACGGGCCAAATACTTCTTAGTCTGATTCATTGAAGCAGAAGTATCCATGATACAGATGACCACTGCATTAGATTCCTTGCGTTCCTCCTCTTTAATTCGATAGTAACGAAGGTCTTGATCATGAAAAGGAAACCTTTCCTCTTCATCAAAATCATCATGAGCTCTAGCATAAGCCTTCTTTCTTTTGATTCTTTCAATCATAGTTCTTTTCTTAGCTAATCTTGGAGGAATTCCTTTCTTTTTATAACCTGACTTCTTAAAAGTACTTTCAGTCTCAATTTGAGATAACTTCTTCCGCTCCATATAAGGCAGATCTAAATCTTCAAATAGATAGTCTATCAACTCTTCAATAGTAATCTCCGTTTCATAGATATCCTCGCCTTCTTCATTCCCAGCTTGATCTGAGCCCCCTTGGCCTGAACCTTGTTGCTTCTGGGGTTTAGAGATCTTATCTCCTCTCTTTTCTTCACCACTTCCACTTGCCACACCTGATTTGTTATTCCCATGTACAAAACGATACTCTTTTAAACCTTTAATCGGGATCTTGATCTTTTTATCCTTACTCTTTCCAATAATACTTTCATCAGCAATAATATCACTAATATTCTTCTTTATACTATCTTCTACCAACTCTCGATGGCGCCTACGATCTTCAGCAGAACGGTCTTTACCTGTGTTTTCATACTTTTTAAATATAGCCATTTTCTACCCCCTTAATCTTTCCAGAGGTTATTAGCAGCATACTTTAAGATTACATTACAGCAATGATCACAATAACCATTTCGTTTCATCTCTTCAACCATAGCATCGTATTTTTCCTTCTGATCTTCATCTCTTACTTTCGCTTGAGTTATAACCCGAGATAACTCTTTAACTGAAGCAATCAGCTTTTTCTCTATTGCCTCTTTTAACGGTTCATAACTCGTATAATCTACCTTAGACCCTTTTCTCATCAAAGCAAACATATATGACGTTACATCTTGCCTAAACCCTTTAGCAGTCGTACCAGTAATACCAATTTGTGCTTCAATCGACTTTAGAAACTCTACATCTGGCTCTAGTTCTTCTCCAGTATTGTCATCCTTGATCTTTGTCTTATTGACAAAAGCTTCAGCATGATCTAAATAATTATTAAATAATTGTTCGGCTTGTTCCTGATAGCCAACAACAAATGCTCTAGTAACTTCTTTTTCTAGAAGCTTATTATACTCCTTTTTAATACTATCCTGCAAAAACTCTAAATACTTTTTCTTCTCATCTTCACCGATTGATAACTCCTTAACAGATTTGATCAATGCTTCTAAAACAGATAATGGGTTGATACAGTTATGTTCTGATTCAGATAAGCAATTATCTAAACATTTAGTAATAAATCTTGGAGAGATCCCTTCCATCCCTTCTTCTGCTGCTTCCTCTCTTAACTCCATAATATCAACTCGCTTAGTAGTCCCTTGCTCTACAATCTCTTCACCATTATAAATCTTAAGCTTAGTTACAGGATCTACCTTATTTGAAGGGGCTAATCTACTTAAAATAGCAAACATTGCTGCTACTTTAATTGTATGAGGAGCAATATGTGCATCAAACTTACTCTGGCCTAAAAGCTTCTCATAAATTTTCTCCTCCTCACTTAACTGCAGACAATAAGGAACTTCAACTCTCACAATTCTATCAAGAATAGCTTCATTTGTATGATCAGACTTGAATTTATTCCATTCTGCTTCATTTGAATGAGCAATTATTAGTCCATCAAAATAGATCATAGATCCTTTCCCTGGAGAAGGAATCACCTTTTCCTGAGTAGCAGTAATCATTGTATGAAGATACTCAACATCATTTTTAAAGACCTCAATAAATTCTACTAACCCTCGATTTCCTACATTAAAAGCTCCATTCAAAGAGAATGAACGCGGATCATCTTCGGGATATAAATCTAGTTTAGAGATATCTACAGATCCAATCAATACTGAAGTATCTTGGTTGTTAGGATCAACTGGAGGAACTACTCCAATCCCTTTTCTAGATGTAATTGAAAAATCTTCAGTTACTACCGGAAACTTCTCATAATCACCATCAAACTCATTTTCTAATCGATAGCGACAATGAGGGCACAACTCCCCTTCTATCTCTACTCCTAATAATTCTTCAAATTCAGAACGAAGATGCTTAGGTATTAGATGAAGTGGCTCTTCTCGCATCGGACAGCCTTCTAAGGTATAAATTGGCGGTAATTCTTCTAATCTTCTCTTTAACAGCTCAACTATAGAAGATTTTCCTGATCCTACAGGACCAAGAAGGTATAAAACCTGCTTTGACTCTTCCCCTTTCATTGCTGCTGACTTGAGATAACGTACAATCTTCATAATAGTTTTATCAATTCCATAAAAGTCCTCAAAAAAGTCATACTTTTTAATTGTATCGTGACCATATATTCTCCGCAATACTGGATCTTCATCAGTCTTAATCACATTGACATCCCTAGAAACAACCATATCATAAATTCTCTCATGAGCTAACTTAGTAACATCTGGCTTGGCAGAAACCACCTCTAAATAATCAAGAAAGGTTCCTTCAAACCTCTCCCTTTCTCTTTTTTCTTTACTCTTTTGAATTAAATCATTAAAATCAACTGTGTCAGTCACCTTGTACTCCCTCCTTAAAATAGTTTAACTTATTTAAAAATTATTTTATGATGATAAAATCAAACGCCTTTCCTAACTAACAACAAATCATAGATATAATCCTTTACTTTATTATATTAGTTATAAATAATTAAATATTACTCTTTTGTAATTATTTTATAATAAATTAAAATCCATGTAATTAAAACAGATTGGATTTCAGCTTACAGCAAATAGAGCTGCTTTAAAACAACTAAGTCTTAACAGTAAAAATAAGTTTCTATTTTTATTAACACATTTTTCATTGATACATACTATATGGTAAAAGAATTAAATTTGGATAGAGAGGAGGAGACATCTAATGGGAAAGCCTGTTCAAGATGATCCATATCTTTTATTCTTAATCTTAATTTTGTTGGTTTTAGGTTTTTACAGTTACTCTAGCTTTAGTGTATAACTTATTTTTGATTAATTAAGTTTACACAGCAAAAAGAACGGACTTTAAAGTCCGTTCTTTTTTTATCATTACTGAGTTGCCGGAGGCAACTTTTTTTACTCAGTATTTAATTAAAATCTGTTAGATCAATTTTAGATAGCTGTATATCCACCATCTACTAAAAGATTGGCCCCAGTAATAAAGCTTGCATCATCAGAAGCAAGGAAAGTGGTAGCTTTAGCAACCTCTTTTGGTTCTCCTAGCCTTCCAATTGGATGTAATGAAATAAGATGTTTGAGCATATCTTCTTCTAATTCATCAAGTAATGGAGTATTGATATAACCTGGACAGACTGCATTAACTCTAATTCCATCCTTGGCATATTCTGCAGCTAATGCTCTAGTTAGATTAACAACTCCCCCTTTTGCTGCTGTATAAGAAGCAGTTTGGGCTTGCCCTACATGTCCTAAGATAGAAGCACAATTAATAATACTTCCCCCGCCCTTGTTCTTCATAACAGAAATTGCATGCTTAGCACACAAAAAGAGACCAGTTAAATTTATATCGATTACCTTCTGCCACTCTTCAAGTGATAATTGATCACTAGCAGCTTGATCTCCAATCCCAGCATTACTGAACAGAATATCTAAGCCACCAAACTTATCATTAGCCATCTCTACCATTTTTTTGACCTCTTCTTCCTTAGTTACATCAACATGGCAATAAGCGGTTGTCTTTTCTGATTGATTTAACTCTTCAGCTAATTGTTGGCCCTTCTCATCAGCTATATCAGCTATGATAACTTTAGCACCCTCTTGTACCATATCCCTAACTGTTGCCTCACCAATACCGCTAGCACCACCAGTTATAATAGCCACTTTATCTTTTAATCTCATAAGCCTGCCTCCTTTTATATCACATTAATTGCTTTTCAAAAAATATAGCCCAAGCTTCATTCTTAATTAGTTTTAGCTAGCTGAAAAATATTATTCTCTAACTTAAAGAGGCAACCATTTAAAATTAAGCCAATAAAAAAATCAGATCCTTTTAAGATCTGACTTAGCGACTCTTATTTCTTTAATCTCCTTTAGAAAAAAATAGATTCTTGATCAAAAAACCAATAATTACCCCTAAGATTGCAAAAATAATATTAGAGAATTCCATTTTTCTCCCTCCTAGATAATTTTTTAGTAATGTATTAAAAAATTTCACGACGAACAAACTATTATAAAAGTAAAGAAGGTAGTGAGCAATTATGCAGCTAGTTAACTTAATTTTACTCTATCTTATTCCTGTTATTTCGCCGACCTATCTGATAACAGATCTATTTAAGAATAATCAACAGACAAAAAATAATAAACAATTGAGAAGGAAAATTATTAAGCGGATTAGTAATATTTATTTAGCGTTAGCTTGGTTATTCTTTGGGCTACTACTTTTTTGGCCTTTTTGGGTTATAAAATTTCCTTTGTTAAGTAGAATAACTTTTTTCCTGATAGGATACTATGCAATTTCTCGAGTAGTTGAAATTTTTATTGTTTTTTTAGTGGATGGCAAAGATAAAATGGAAAATAAGCCGCGAGCAGAAGAAGGATTAAATTATTCTGATAGATATATACTTGCTTTAAAGAGTTACCTTGAGTTAATCTTAAATTATGGTTTGATTTTTTATGCTTTAAATACTAATTTTGCCCAAAATCTTTTTGCTGCAGGAGAAAGTCTATTTAAACCAAAATTTAGCAGTGTCTTTGAAGCTGTCTATTTCAGTGCCAATACCATTACTGTAGTAGGATATGGTGATATCTTTCCCATTCATTTTCTATCACAATTATTCTCTATCTTTCAGATTTTAACAGGCCTCTTTTTGTTAATTATTACTTTGACCATTTATGTAACGTTAAACTTTACCAATCAACAAGATCTAAAGCCACAACAAAAAAATAACCAACCGCTCAGAAAAACAGCTCCTACTGCATTACATATATTAACTATAATTTTGATAATTGTTGTTGGAGTACTAAAAATAAGTAAGTGGTTAAGATAATACTTAATTTATAGTAAAAACTCTTAATACTTATAACATTATTTCTTGATTCATCTTCTAAACCCTTCAATCACTTACTAAATTATACTCCGTGTCTATGATCGTTTTTTTAGAAAAATGATGTAGTATTAATTAGTGCTACACCACTTCTTATTCTCCCCAGCTTCTTTTTAAATTTTCTAAGATCATACCTTAAATTCTTCTACTAGTTTCTGTAATTTATGGGCCATTACAGTTAGTTCTTGTGACGAACTAGTAATCTCATCAGACATATTTTTGATATCTTCTGTTGCAGTTATTATTTGATCACTACTTTGAGCCAAATCATTAGTTGCACTAGCAGTCTGTTCTATTTGACTTGCTGTTTCCTGTACTGAAATTTTAATCCCATTAAATACTTCTCCAGTTTTTTCTGCAATTTTTTGACCTTCTTTAGCTTTAATTTCTACCTCTTTAATTTTCTCAATCCCTTTTTTAGACTGATTCTGTGTTTTAGTAACTAAATTAGCAATCTTCTCTGTTGCTTCAGCAGTTTCAGTGGCTAACTGTCTTATCTCTTCTGCAACAACAGCAAAACCTTGTCCGTTTTCTCCCTTAGTAGAACTTGCTCTAGCAGCTTCTATAGCTGCATTTAAGGCTAATAGATTAGTCTGTTCTGTTATATTTGTAATCAATTCAACTATCTGTTCTATTTCTTCTGAAGTAGTATCTAAATCGTTAATAACCTCTACTGTCTCTTCAACTACTTTATTAATTTCTTTAATACTATCTACTGTAGTCTCAATATTTTGATTACCTACATCAGTTTGAGAATTAGCTTCTTCAGAAAAACTTGCTACTTGCTCTGCACTGGCTGAAATTTGTTGAATTCCTGCTGACATACTTTGAATTAAACCATTAGTTGTTTCTATAGTGGTATTTCCCTCTTCTGCTGATGCTGCTAGTTGCTGACTATAAGATAAAAGATTAGATACTATATCTGATATTTCATTTTTCATAAAACTAATCTCATTATTTAATTTATTTTTCATCTTATTAAGGGCCAAATTTAGACTACCGATCTCATCTTCTCTTTCAGCTCCCATCAACTCTAAATCTAAATTTCCAGTAGCAATTTCTGTAGCAAACTTAATTGCTTTATCTAACGGCTTGATCATTATTCTTTTCACACTAACAGTCATTATTATTGAAATAAATATAATTGCAATAATAAAGATGGTCGAAGTTGTTTGGATTATATTAGAAGTTAAATCTTGGGGGGCTCCCATATACCAAATACCAATTACTTCATTTTGCTCATTGCGAATTGGTTTATATGCTGTTAGATGTTCTTCACCTACAATGTCAGCAGTTCCATAAAATTCATTTTGCTCTTCTAAAACAACCTTGGCCACTTCATCTGATACTTGTGTTCCTAAAATTCTGTCACCATTTTGAGTTATATTAGTAGTTACTCTAGTATCATTAAGAAATATAGTCACACTACCACCAGTCAATTCCCCAATCTGATCTACAATCTCATAATTATCATTCATTAAAACATCACCTTTATATAACCTATCCCCTTCTAATCGCCATTCACCTGGATATTTATTATCAATTATTTCATATCCCATATTAAAGTTAGTAGTTAAATTATCTAATACAACAGGTTCAATTACAAAGGTATTTAATGAAAATAAAACTATACCTAATAAAAATAATAATGATATGAAAACTAATAGAGTTAACTGTACTTTTAAAGAATAATTTGTGATTGAAAGTTTCTTCATTTTTCCCCTCCAAATCAAGTTTTACTTATCTTATTTTAATTCAAAGTTTGAACTGACTATCCAGTCTAAACTTTACATAAAAAATTATCTTTTTTAGTTGATAAGTATAATTAGTTAAATTAATATACATTATACCATATTATTCTATCTTTTTTAAGTCTAAACAAGAGATTTGTCTTGACAATACAATTAGTAGTAATTTTTTATTTGTGAAGAATGATTTTAGATAATTATAGTCATAAGTGACTATATAGCAACTGACCTTACTTAATATAATAAAAACTTCTAGGGCCAACATCCCCTAGAAGCAAAATTAGATTAAGTATCGATCACTTCTTTACCCCACCTAACAATAAAATAAGAAGCTACTACTGAAAAAAGTAGATTATCTAAAAATAAAATCATATTACTTGTAGCATCATTAGGGACTATCCAAGCTCCTACATCATAAAAAAAGCCATAGATTCCAATATACATAATACCTACTATCAGAACTGGCCCTTTAAACCACCAGTAGTCTCTGCCTGTAACTCTGAATAGGTAGATAATCAAAACACCCAAAATCGCTGAAGTAATCATCCATAATGAAAACCCTAAAACTACACTTAAAGGACTACGAGTAAATTCTTCAAGCATATAAATACTAGAAGCTATTTCAAATGTATAATATTCCATAAATCCTAATTGAACAGCAATGAAATTAAATAATAACGAAGGAATCGTTCCTACTATCCCAGCTAGACCTCCTAAAACTATCGTATCGTCAATCTTCAAGCTAACTCCTCCTTACATTATTTAGCTCATCAAAGCCTTTTCAAGGTTATAATATCCAATTTAAGAACAACTATACCTTTTAGCGTTAAATAACATAATAAAAAAGTTGCCTCCGACAACTCAGTTTAAGTCTAAGATTGAGTTTAAGTAAAATTAACAAATACAAACTAGTAAAAGTTATCCACAACCTTTAAAAAGCATAATTTTCTTAATAATAAAAAAACAATAAACCCTCATCTATCCAATGAGGGTTTATTGTTAGGCAAATATTAATGTTAAATTATTAAAAATCTTAAGCACCATCAAAAGTTCTAGCTACAGGTACACAGATTATCTGTCCACTGACTAAATCTTCTGGTCTAATACCAGGATTAACTCTTCTTAATTCTGCTACTGTAGTGCCAAATCTTCTTGCTATTGAAAAGAATGTGTCTCCTCTTCTGACAACATATTCTCTAGTTCCTCGTGGGCAACGCCTTCTTGGAGGTCTTCTTCTCGGAGGTCTTCTTCTCGGAGGTCTCCGTCGCCTTCTTCTCCGTCTTCTTCTTGGAGGTCTTCTTCTACCTGGGTTATCTGTTCCTCCTAGCCATCTATCGTCGTCCCAATCATTGTCCCAGTCATCATCCCAGCCATTGTCCCACCAGTCATCATTCCAATCATCCCAGTCGTCATCCCAGTGATCACAATCTGCAGGATTAAAGGATTTATCATCATATTGACCCATAATCTTCCTCCTTTCCTCTTTTACCACATTATATTCGAGGATGAAGATTATGTTAATTATTTTTCAATTTATCAATAAATTCACTAATATACTCCCAAAACTCTTCACTACGATGTAGATCATTATGCCCTCTATTACTTATCATCTTAAATTCCTTCTCTCCTGCCCATTGATCATAAAGTGCTTTTGAATAGTCAACAGGTACTATCCGATCATCTTCAGCAGTTAGCATAAGGACAGGTTCTTCTAAATCAGATGCCTTAGCTATAGAATCAAACTCATGCTTTAAGATTAACTCCATCGGTAAAAAAGGAAAGATATCTTGAGTCAAATTTTTGATACTATCATAAGGAGAGATTAAAATCACTCCTGTTAGATCTCTATTAGCAGCTAAATGAACAGCAACACCTGTCCCTAAACTTCTACCCATAGTAAGAACGTTGTCACTATCTATACTCTCTAAAGAAGTAAAATGATCATGTAAATATAGAGCATCATTTAATATTTTATCCTCATCTGGTTGGCCCTCACTTAACCCATAACCCCGATAATTGACCAATAATAAGGAATAACCTTCAAATCTCTCTTCTTCCTCAATTACCCCTGAAACTTCTTCTGCATTACCACCGAAATAGATTAGCAACGGAGTTTTCTTTTCTTCTGCTGCTTTAACTAACCAACCATGCAATCTGATACCATCAGGCATCTCAACTTCAACTTCCTCCGCCTGAGGATATTCAGTTTCAATCTCCTGTAAACGCTCTTCTGTAAGAGAAGACTTTCTAAATAACAACTGGTCTTGAAATAGATAAAAAGCAGTTACTAAGATTCCATAAATCACTAATACTATAATTAAGAGATCTTTAAAACTTCTAGCCTTCAACCACTTATTCTTCATAATAATCCCTTCCCAATTATTAAAATATAAAAATAGATTCATCTTTATTATTGACTGAAAAATTAACATTATTATAATTAAGTTTACACTAAATATCAATAATTCATCCTTTATTAAATATTTAATAATATTTTACTATATTTTTCTTGTGGATTAAAGCCAAAAAATTTTAACCAAACTGCAATTAATGTCTGTTTAAGGGTTATTTTCAAATAACAAAAGAAATTTTCATAGTTTGGCAGGAAAATTGTAATCTTTTTTGAATTTAAATATATGGTAGGAGTTTTTTGGCAAGTAAAGATTATGATCTTATTTACAATGAAAAGGAGTGATGTTAATAATGTTGATGGTAGGTATGGAAGATGGTTGGATTGCTCTAGCCTGGTGGCTATCTATTCTAACTCCAATTGCTGGAGCTGTTTATGGACTTTTAAACTGGAATAGAGAAGGAAAAATTGTTAAAGTTAAGCAAGAGGATGAAGGAGTGAATCAGAATGGGTAGTGAAGCAATGGGGATTAATATTCAAATACTGACTGTAGTTATTATCTTATATGTCGGTGTGCTCTCATATTTAGCTTATTTAGGTCATAAAGCAACTAATTCTTCAGAAGATTATTTAGTAGCAGGCCGGGATATTAATGGAGGAATAATGGCTTTATCTTATGGAGTTACCTTTGTTAGTACCTCTGCTATTGTAGGCTTTGGAGGGGTAGCAGCTTTTCATGGTTTCAGCTTGTTGTGGTTGACTGTTTTAACGATATTGATCGGAATTATTATTGCTTTTGCTCTTTTTGGAGTACCAATTCGTAAATTGGCAGTAAATTTAGGCTCAACGACGTTTGGTGAATTATTAGGTCAGCGTTATAATTCAAAATTTATTACTTTCTTTTCAGGAATTATGATCTTTATATTTATGCCTGCGTATACAAGTATTATTTTAGTTGGTGGAGCTCGATTTCTAGAAAGTTCATTATTAATCAATTATGATATAGCACTCTTTTTATTGGCAATAGTTGTCGCGATTTATGTAATTACAGGTGGTCTAAAGACTGTTATGTATACTGATGCCTTCTGTGCTTTAGTTATGTTGGCAGGAATGGCTTATCTTTTATTCAGTACTTATAGTAACTTAGGTGGGATAGTTTCAGCCCATCAGGAATTAAGTGTTCTTCAGAATATGGTGCCAGAAGCTTTAGTAGCCACTGGGCATCAGGGTTGGACTGCTATGCCGGCCTTCGGTAGTGAAATCTGGTGGACGGTGATTAGTACCATTGTGATGGGGGTTGGAATTGGAGTGTTGGCCCAGCCACAATTGGTGATGAGATTTATGACTGTTAAAAAGACTAATTCATTATATCGAGCCATGGCTGTAGGATGTATCTTTATCTTCTTTATGACTGGTACTGCTTTTATTGTTGGCCCATTGAGTAATCTTTACTTTGTCCAGCAAGGTGGTGAGATTGCTACTACTGTAGCTGAAGGGAATGTTGATCTGATTATTCCTCTCTTTATCAATGAGATGATGCCAGGTTGGTTTGTCTATTTAATCATGCTCTCGCTTCTTTCAGCAGCTATTTCAACCCTTAGTTCTTTAATCCATGTTCAGGCAGCTGCCTGGGGGCGAGATATTATTCGCAATTTTCGGTTATGGAAATCTCCTGCCTCAATTACTGCTGACGACTTGGATACTATCCCCTGGATTACTAGAATTGGTGTTTTAGTAGGGTTGATAATTTCTATACTTTTAGCCTATAGACTGCCAGAAAGTATTATTGCACGGGCTACTGCTTTCTGGTTTGGAATCTGTGCTGCCAGTTTCTTACCTACTATTATTGGAGCACTTTACTGGAAAAACTCTACTAAAGCTGGGGCGATAGCAAGTATTATTAGTGGTTATACAGTAGCTATTTTTGGTTTTGTTTTTATGCACCTTGCAGAGTCTAAACCACTAGGAATTGCAAGGCTTATTTTTGGTAGGGATGCTTTATTTGAGTTTCCTTGGACTCATGTAGATCCTCTATTCTATGCTTTACCAATATCTGCAATTGTTTTTGTTGTAGTTTCGTTAGTTACTTCACCGCCAGCCAAAAAGCATTTAGAAAGGTGTTTTCATAACTTTTAAACAAAAAGACTGCTCATTTGAGTAGTCTTTTTTATTTGAATCTATTGCTTAAAAAAACTCATACCGCTTAAGGTAAGAGTTTAGTGCTAATTAAGCTTTCAATTTTCTAACTCTTCTATTTTAATTATCTTATTGAGCTTAATTATTTTAAACATCCTTTTAATATAATCATTAGTCAGATTTATAATTTGCAACTCACCATTTCGTTCTCTTAATTTTTTATAAAATAATAACAACTTACCCAAGCCAGAAGTGTCAATCCGCTCAACATCTTTAAAATCAACTATAATTTCATCATATCCCTGTTCATAAGCAGCCTGTAATTTTTTTTCGAACCCATAAGAATTACTGAGATCAATCTTATCTTCTGGACTAATAATTACTCTTCTACTATTCCGCTTCTCAACTTCTACTCCCATACTTACCCCTCCTTATAATCAGTTACAATTCAAAGTAGTAACATCAACACATTGAAAAAGTCAACAATTAGAAACCATATAATCACTAAATCTTTTAACATATAATATCTTCCTTAATTTAAAACTAATCCTTGTACAAGTCAAGTCCAATTTAGACATAAATCAATCCCATTTATTATTAATACTACATAATCTCCTTTAGCTCAATCATAACACCATCACCTCTACAACCAGTAATAGTAACTATTACTGTATCATATTTTTAGCTTTAACTCAAGTTTTTCTAAATTTAAGCTACTCTACTTATATTAGTATTATTTGTTTCTATCCATAATTATTTTATTATTTAAAATTTTCTGAATATTGTTAATAAAACTAAATTACTTATATATTTATATGCGTTTACTTTACTAATTAGTCAAAAAAAATTATTTCCCTTTATTTTTTTGAAATTAAAACCCTGTTAGCTTCTTTATTATAGTATTTTTGCTTGTATAAATTAACTTAAGAAAGGAAAAGTAATAGATAAATACTGTTTTATCAGGTGAATAAAATCTAGTATTTAGATAAATTTATAACTAGAAACAACATGAGAGGAGTATTTATTTATGTTTGATCATGCTATAGGAGCATTAAGTGGAATAATTGCTGGCATTTTCATGGGCTTAATTAGTATGACATTATTTCGAATTGGCATCTGTAAGCTTTGTATAATTGCTATTGGTGGTGGAATCTTTACTGGTCAATTAGTAGAACTACAGCCTTATGGACTTATTATAGCCTGGCTAACTCATTTGTCCTTGAGTGCTGCCTTTGGAATACTTATAACTATAGTGCTAAATCATTTTGGTAGTAAATACCATGTGTTAACAGGAGCAGTTTTATTAACCTTAATCTATTTAGCTAATATCGGTATTATAGCTCCACTGAGAGGAACCATCCCTGATGACCCAGAATATTTCGACTTACTTTTGATACTGTTATACCATATCTTCTTTGGAAGTTTAACTAGCTTTTTAATTGTTAAGTACGGAAATAAAGAGCGATCCTACTCTTAAAAAATAATCAAGGCTTACTAAAAAACTTGCCTCCCGCAACTCAGTTTAAGTCTAAGATTGAGTTTAAGTAAAGCTAACAAACATAAACTAGTAAAACCTATCTACAACCTTTAAAAAATATAATTTCCTAAATGATCAAAAAGTAGCTAAGAAGGTAACATCTATCCCTCTTAGCTACTTTTTTACTCCCCTTATGAATAAGATCAATCTGGATTATAGATAGGATATACTGGCAACCACCCTTTAGCTTTTGCATATTTACAGCATTGGAGCATAACATCAGCTTCTTCTTTGACAAAGTCTATAAACATCACCCTTAAAGAATCACTATGAAGTACAGCGATCGCATTCCGTAAGTTTCTTTGAATTGCTGCTACACAACCATCACGTATACTCTCCATAATTAATTGATCATTAATTAAAGAGGTATCATTTGCACTTTCTGTTACCTTTACACTTTCTGGTGATCTAGTTGGTTGAGCGACATTGTATTTATCCATTTGCTCCTCTAACATTCCAATCTCTTTTTCTAAATATTTTTTTCCTGTTGTAATCAAAGCTTTTAGTTCAGTATCTTTGGCCCATTTGTGATAATGTTTAGTCTTTGCTAAACAGACATGTCTATAATATAACTGCTGTGACAATATAAAAGCCTCACCAATATCTATCTTTGGTTTTGTAGATGATTCTCCTTTACCGATGTGGAAATTGCCTATCTGAACCATATTGCACCCCCATTAAGATTTTTACTCATACTTTCAGTCTATCATCCAACCAATTAAGAACTATCCCTAATGCTAATCCCCATAATAAACCGGAGATAAAGTTAGAGATGACTGTTTGTAATTCGACATCTGCCAACTTTGGCAACTGAAATAAGAAAGGTATTGCAAAAGATATAAACCAGATAGCAAGACCATAGATACTACTTTTTAATAAGTAATGTTGACTTGAAATTAGAGGTAGTAAAAAGACAAAGATAATACCTAATCCTCCTAAAAAAAGAGCTTGTGCGATTGAGGAAAAGACTACTTCTGCCACTCCAACAGGTCTATCACCAAATAAAAACACCCCCATAAAATCTCCCCAAAGTAAATTGGTAAAGTTTAATGTATAGGCACCAATATTGAAGAGAAGAGATGGTAACCCAGCAATAACTCCTGCAATTAAGCCTCTTGTAAATCTATCTCTCATATTTATTCCCCTTTTAGTAGTATTCATTATTTAAGCTTTACAATTTGCAAAAAGTTTATACTTATTAAGAAGAATAGTTCTGTTAACCAATAATTCCTAACCGCCCTTTACTCTTCTTTAGTAAGATAATAGCCTAGTAATAGTTAAAGATTTCTAAAGATTAACTCAAATATTTACTAACCCCTAAAGCTGCTTTGGCTCCTTCAGCTGCTGAAATTATTATCTGCTTATATGCTATATTAGTCACATCTCCGGCTGCCCAAACTCCTTCTAAGCTAGTTTCATTATTTTCGTCAATTATAATTTCTTCAATCTCATTAACTTCGACTTTATCTGCTATAAAATCACTATTAGGTAACAGTCCAATCTCCACAAAGACTCCATCTACATCTAATCTTCTTTCTGTTTCTTCATCAATATCAGTAAGTATGATTGAACTTAAACTATCATCTTTTTCATCCACTTCAATTTCTTTAACCCCAGTCTCTGTATGAACTGTTATAAGTTCTTGCTCATAAACTTTATCTCTTAAAATTTGATCACCTGTCAATTCAGATTGAGCCTCAATCAATTCAACCTTACAATCAATCTTTGCCAAATCAAGAGCTGCTTCAAGACCAGCATTGCCACCACCAACTACTGCCACCGGCTGACCTGCATACAGGTGACCATCACAAGTTGCACAATAATGAACTCCTCTCCCCATTAACTTCTTTTCTCCAGGTACATCCAATTCTCGATTAGTAGTTCCAGTAGCTACTAGCACCGCTTTAGCTTGAGCTTCTATTTCAGTATTTGTCTTTACAATCAAGCCTGCTTCAGGTTTCTTTTTTACCTCTACTACTCTTTCTCCTAACTCTACCTCAACTTCATAATTTTTTACATGATCCCAAAATGATTCTGTTAATTCAAGGCCATTGGTTTTCTGAAATCCTAAATAGTTCCCTATTTCACTTGTATTTACCATCTGACCACCCATTACTTCTGCAATTATTAATATTTTTAAACCTTTTCGAGCTCCATACAAAGCAGCATTTAAACCTGCTGGACCAGCTCCGATAATTATCAAATCCCACTGTTGATCAAAATTATCTTCCGCTTCAACTCCTAGCAATCGATCTAACTCTCCTTGCTGTTTCTTCTCTATCATTGAGTCATAACCACCAACAAGTTGATCATCAATAAAAATTTGTGGAACAGCCTTAACTCCATCAGTCCTTTTTAGCAGCTCCTCTTTAACTTCTGGCTGCTCAACATCATACTCCTGAAATGAAAAACCTTTACTCTTCAAAAAAGATTTGGCCTTATTACAGTAAGGACACCAATTCAAAGTATAAATTTCTATTTTTGGTTGACTATTTTTAGGCATACTGATCATCCCCCTCGTAATCATTTTTGTCTAAACAAAAACAATCATAAATCAAACAAGTCTGGATTGATAAAGGGCCAACAATTAAAAACTCCCATCTAATACGATAAGAGTCTGCTGATAATTAAAGTTATATTCTGCTAAGACCCTTTTAATAATTTATACAACATTGCTTCTATTCATTCTTTAAAAAAAGATTATATTTGCTAATGCAGTATTCTCCTGGATCTTAAATAAATTATAATCTGGAAATTATATTGATTTTATGATATATTAGTTGGATAAGAGGTGATTTTCATGTCGAATTTAGAAAAAGAAAAAATCAAACAGGATCTTGAAGATTTAATTGCAGGAGAAGTTTTGGTCGATGAAATTAGCCGAACTCTTTATAGTACTGATGCAAGTATTTATAAAATCAAACCATTAGGAGTAGCCTTTCCAAAGAATAAAGAAGATGTCCAAGCTATTCTAAAATATGCTTATCAACATCAATTATCTATCTTACCCCGAGGAGCTGGCTCAGGACTAACAGGTCAAGTGCTAGGAAAAGGAATAGTCTTAGACTTTACCAAATATATGAATCAAATTAAGAAGATAGATTTGGCTAATTCCCAAGTTACAGTAGAACCGGGAATTACTTTGGGAGTTTTGAATCAGAGACTAGCTGAAGATAATAAATTCTTCCCTCCTGACCCTTCTAGCAGTGATTATTGTACCCTGGGAGGAATGTTGGCTAATAATGCTTCAGGTGGTCATTCTGTTAAGTACGGCAGCACTTTGGATTATACTATAGAATTAGAAGTAATTCTAGCCAATGGTGAACAAGTTCACCTTAAAAATCTTAAGTTGGATAGTCCAAAGTTAGAAGAGAAATTAAATGCAGATAATTTAGAAGGAAAAATTTATAATAGAATAAAAGATTTATTAATTAATAATCAAGAGCTAATTGCTGAACATATTCCTGCTGCTCCAAAAAACTGTAGTGGTTATAGGCTTGAAGAAGCTTTGACTGGAGATGATCTTAATTTAGCCAATTTAATAGTAAGTTCAGAAGGTACTCTAGCAGTAATTACTGAAGCTACTTTAAAGATTGAGGAATTACCTAAAACAAAAGCTATTGCATTATTACATTGTGATGAGTTAGACAAAGCAGGCCGGGCTGTCAGTGAAATTTTGGCCCTTGATCCTAGTGCAATCGAGATTATGGATCACCAATTTTTAGATTTAGTCAGAGAAAATTATTCTGATATCGATGCTAGATTACCGGATCAGGTTTCAACAGCTTTATTAGTAGAGATGGAAGGTAACAATAGAGCTGAGGTTGAAGAAAAAATAGAACAGTTAGAATCTAAAATATACCACCAGTTGGAATTGGCCTTTGAACTTGATACCGCTTATGAAAAGAAGGAGCAAGAGAAATTATGGGCCATTCGTAAATCAGCTGTACCCATTTTAAATAAATTAAAGGGGCCTAAACGAATTGTAGGCTTTGTAGAAGATGTAGCAGTCATGCCAACTAAATTACCAGATTATATTCGGGGCTTTAAAGAAATCATGGACAAGTATCAAGTCACAGCAATTATTTATGGTCATGCCGGTCATGGTAATACCCACCCTAGACCACTGTTGAATTTAAAGGATCAAGCTGATATTGAAAAAATGGAATCTATTGCTCGAGAAGTTTATGCCTTAGTCAGGGAATTGGATGGGACTATTAGTGGTGAACATGGTGATGGTTTGGTTAGAACTCAGTTTTTAAAGGATATCTACGGGCCAACCTATGACTTATTTAAGGAAGTAAAAGAGATTTTTGATCCCAAAAACATACTAAATCCAGGAAAAATTGTCAATGATGATTCTTCCTTACTGACTAATAATCTTCGTTATGGTAGCCAGTATCAAGTTACAGAGATCGAACCTGAACTTAATATCGACTTTGCTGAATGGCAAACTGAAATCGAAAAATGCCATGGCTGTTCTAAATGCCGCTCTTTAGTCAATAGTGATATGTGCCCTATTTTTAAAGCATTAGGTGAGGAGAAGTTTGCACCAAAGTCTAAAACAAATCTTTTACGGGCCATTATTACTGGGGAGTTAGATCAAGACTATTTGGAAGATGAAAGCTTTGTAGAAATTTTTGATCTCTGTCTCAACTGTAAAAGCTGTTATCTTGAATGCTCTTCCCAAGTAGATATCCCTAAATTAGTCGTAGAAGCTAGGGCCCAATACTATAAAAGAACCGGAAAAGAGCCACTTGCTAACAAAGTATTAGGTAATAATGAAATAGTAAGTAAACTAGGTAGTATTACTCCTGAAATCACCAATACAATTTTAGAACTGGAACCAGCTCGCAAAGCAATGGAAAAAATAATCGGGCTCGCTAGTGAAAGAAAGCTACCTAAATTTGCTACTCAGACCTTTAAAGACTGGTTCAAACAACGTAAAACAGTCACTAACTCCAAACAAGTAGCTTACTTTGTCGGTTGTTCTACTAACTACTATAATCCAGAAATAGGAAAAAGCTTAGTCAAAGTATTGGAAAAGAACGGTTATCAAGTCTTATTACCTAACCAAAAATGCTGTAATGTAGCTAAGCTAAATTACGGAAATCTAGATTCAGCCAAAAAAAATATAGAGTATAATGTTAATTCGTTAATCGAACTGGTTAAGGAAGGAATAGATATAGTAGTCGACTGTCCTAGTTGTAGTTTTAGCCTTAATACCGAATACTTGGAAGTCGTCGATAGTCTAGAAGCTAAATTAGTAGCCGAGCATACTTATCATATTAATGACTATCTGCTAGAATTATTAAATAAAGATCAATTAAATCTAGATTTTGCCGGTCAAAAAATAAATTACGCTTATCATCCCTCGTGTCATTTAAAAACTCAGAACCTTAAAGGAGCAAGTAAGGAGTTATTAGAGAAAATTCCTGGTGTCGAAATGAAGGTCTTAGAAGCCGGATGCTGTGGAATTGCTGGCACCTTTGGGATGAAGAGTAAGAATTACAAGCTTTCGTTAGAGATTGGTCAAAATGTCTTTAATGAATTAAAAGATTTAGAGTACGATCAACTACTAACTGATTGTGATGCCTGCGGGATGCAGTTAGCAGAAGGAACTGATAAGGAAATTAGACACTCTATAGAGGTTCTAGCAGAAAATTATTAACAACTTCAAAAAGAAATAGGTGACTTTTGATTATGATAAGTCTGGCTAAGCTAATTCTTTTCTTAACAATAGCATTTATGCTTAATATCCCCCTTGGCATGTGGAGATCAAAAACCAAAAAGTTCAGCTTAAATTGGTTTATATCTATCCACTTAGCGGTACCATTAATATATTTACTGAGATTAAATATTGGTTTTACCTCTTGGCTAGTAGTGCTTATTTCAATCGCTTGTGCAGTCTTAGGACAATTAGCAGGCGAAAAATTATTCAAAAAATAGATAAAGTAGCAGAATATTCTGCTAAACAATAAGAAGACCTTCATCTTAACAGATGAGGGTCTTTTACAGGATTACAATAAGATCATTAAATTAAAAACTTAAAGCCAAAATAAAAAAGCAGTAATGTTAGCCAATACACCTGCAAATAATCCAATAGTAAATTTATCTTCAAGGTCAAGCACTATTGCCCCTCCCAACTAAAACTACTCTAAGTTTTTTTCATCATTTATTAACCTTGATTGAAACTTGGTAATCGATTAGTTCGATAAATATAATAAGTTATACCTAAGTGAATGAGTAAAGATGCTAAAAAAGTATATAACAGATTCCAATTTGTATAACTCAATAGTCCATAATCAATCAAAAAATAATGAACCACTACAGCAGCTAAAGGAAAACTTAAAATAATACTTAAAAAAGCAGGAATTGTTTTAAATTTAACTACTAAATAAGAAAAAATAATAATAATTGGCAGCCAAGCAACAGAAAGTAAGAGTGGTATATCACCAATAACTATAATATCAACATTGTGAAAATTCCAGAAACCAAACATATTTTGCATTAAATAAACCAGTATTAAAGCAAGTACTAGCCCTCCTACAAGACCAATATTAAAAAACTCTCTAATCTTTTGTTCAGGAACGACTAAAAACATAAAAAATAAAGATAAAAGTAATATTAATCCTCCAACAAGATTCTCCAAAATCAATTTTATCACCTCTTAATTAATTTCTCCTTGCTTGATATATATATACATTTAGAAATTTATAAAAAGAAAAACTCTTATCCGCTAAGATAAGAGCTTGCTGAAAAACTATTCAAATATTCTTGGCCTGGATAATACTAAAGCAAGATACTGGCTGATTAACGTCAAGCATTATTTATGTTTTAAGCCTGTCATCTAACCAGTTAAGGATTAAGCCAAGACCTATACCCCAAACTGAAGCCCCGATAGCATGTGTAATAGCTGTCTTAATAGGTATCTTTTCAATCTCAGACAATTTAAAAAGAAATGTAAGAAAATACGTTGAAAACCATATGGTAACTCCAAATAACCAAGACTTTAATAAATAGTTTTCACTTGAGAAAAAAGTGATTAAAAAGGCAAAAATGATCCCCATTAATCCCAATAAAACAAATTGTGATGTTAAAGTAAATGCCATTGGCAGAACACCTTCAGGTCTCTTGCCAAGTAAAAAAAGCCCCATAAAATCTGACCAGACCAAAGTACTCAAGTTTAACATTTTACCACCAAAATTTATAATGAAAGAAAGTATCCCAGCAGTAATTCCAGCAACAAAACCTCTTGTAAATCTATCCTCCATTGATTATCAACCTTCCTATAACAGTATACTTCATTATTAAATTACACAATTTACAAGAAAAATATGTAGAAGTGCTTTAGAAAAGTTATTTTAATTAAATTATATTCTTGGCTGGATTACTTAGTATATTTAGGTGGTGTTGGTAACCATCCTTTAAGTTTGCCATATTTACTGATCTCATTTAACATATCCATCTCTTCATATAAAAAATCTTTAAAAACCTTCCTAATCCGATCATTAACAATACATTGTTGAAAGGCTTTAGAATGTAAAGTCCCTGCCCATTGTAATCCAATAAATAATGATTTAAAAATATATTCATCCTTATAAGTAGTTTTATCATTAGTAGTTTTTACTACTTTAGGAGGTCTTTTAGGAACCATAAGACCAAAATGTTTAAGCTCTTTTTCCAATACTTTAACCTGGCTGTTCAATTTTTTTAAACCCTTTTCTAAAATCTTTTTGAAATCAGCATCATGTACAAATTCTTTCCATCTTAAGGTTTCTTCAATATTTACATAGCGATAATTTGTATGGGTCCATAAATTAAATGCTTCTATACTAGCTAGTTGTTCATTGGTATCTAGAGGAACATCTAAAAAATTAGGAGGAATATCAATCCAACCTTTAGTCTTTAAATATTTTAAAATATTATCAGTTTGTTCAATAGCATGCTTAGAAAACCTCTGTAAAAAGGTGTAGACTTCATCATTGTAATATGAATGTTGGATTGAATAAAGAATCAAATCAACTATTTGTTGTAAAAAATTGAAGTAATTTAAACCTATAGTCTCATCTGATATAACTTGTGAATTAGCATCTATGTGTGCATGTGATTTTGGTCTTTGAGGTGCTTCTATTGAATATTTTTCTAATTCCTTTTCTAAAAGCTTGATATGCTCCTCTAGATCTTTTAAAAAATCTTTTATCAATATCTTTAAATCTTTATCATGGACTTGAGCATGCCAGACTTGAACATTATTTATTGCATGGTATTTAGAAGATAATAAATTCCATAATGCATGTGCTTCTAAAACACTTACCTTTTGATCTTTTCTAAAAAATGAAAAAATAATAGTCATCACTCCCTGCTATTATGTTATCTCCTATAATATTAAGTTGAAATATACTTTCTTAAGTTACATCAATATAATCTCTTTACTTACGTTATACTTATTGGCTAAATATTATTCACTAATTTATTTGACCTTCCTAAATTACAATAATAGATTTATTATACCCTATATTAGATTGGCATAAAGTTGGCCCGAAATAAAAAAACAGATCTGTATAAGATCTGACTAGGAAATAATAGAATATATATTCTATTACTTTGAAATACTAAATTTAAAATAATTTGCAAAAGGATGATAGTATGTTGCAAGAGATTATTGGAGATTCTTCCCCTGTGTATCCTATTTGGGCAACAATTATGATGGTTTTGTCTCTGATACTTGTTAATAAAAAAGATTATCAATATTTATTACCACTTGGACTTCTAGGTGCAATTATCGCTAGTCTTATAGCAATGATCTCTAATCATATAATTAATGCTTGGAGGTATGTAGAAGCTGAGCCTTTCTCTATACTAGGTATACCTATTTTTATCTTTATTGCCTGGTTTGCTGCAATAATTATTTTTCTTTGGGCACTTCCTAAAGAGAATCAAACTTGGATACACTACCTATATATCAGTTTGTTTTCTTTGTTTGGAGCCGCAATAGATGGTCTTTTCCATAATTTAGGGATTAGATCATATGCAAATTGGTATAGAGGTTGGATATGGTTTTTTCCTTTATATTTAATCTTCTGGATCAATTATAGAATTTTCTTATTCCGAAAAAAATATTAGACTAAAGCAGTTTAACTATTTCTTACACAATATCCCCTACCTGCATGAGCGCAGTCAGGGGATATAACAAAAATCGCCTATTATTTTATTTGAAAAAGACTATTAAACAAGATCAAATCTATTAAGAACTGTCCAATAAGCTCTCCTGCTTCATCATTTCAACAATCTTCTTATCCAACTTTCGACTAACAGCTTGTACATCTTCATCCAATAATTCTTTATCTTGAGCTTCCTTAGCCATCCTTCTCCGCAAAAATTCAACTTCTTCTTTAAGCTTATCAGTTATAATTACACCTCCACATAATAGTAATGGTTACTATTACTATAACGTGCTTTTCTAAATAAAGCAAATGTTTTCCAACTTAAATTACAATAAATTCCTAATCTTATCATCCAACTTTCTTAATATCCTCTTTTTGCAAAAAAATGACCATATGTATCGGTACTAAACCAATAGAACTCCAAAGTATCATAGCTTCCGATTAGATCAGCTAAATTGACCAATGTTGGCCCGGCTAATCGATCAAGTAACAATAATACCGTAAGTTAAATTAATCCTACTTCTTCTAGATATACTACTTTTCATCTCAGAAAAGACCTGCCAAGTATTTATTACTTCTCCTCTATTAGGATCACAACTACTCCAACCAACTAGCCGACCCTATCAATAAAGTTATATAAGTTTATTATCCGTTCTACTCTTCAGCATCTTCTTTAGTTTCATGAACTGTACCACGTGGATGCTCAGGTGGCGCATAAATAGAGTACAACTTAAGTGGTCTACGACCTGTATTGATCACATTATGCCATTTATCAGCAGGGATAAATATTGCAGAGCCATTATAGACTCTTTCTTGAAAATTTAGCTGATCTCTTCTATCTCCCATCACAACAATCCCTTGCCCTCTTTCAATACGGATGAATTGATCATGGTCAGGATGAACTTCTAAGCCTATGTCATCACCAGCCTCGATACTCATCAAGGTAAGCTGTAAATACTCTCCTGTCCATAAAGCAACACGATAATAATCATTTTGCTTAGTAGCCGCTTCAATATTAATCACAAAAGGACATGGTCCATAATCTCTTAGCTGAATAAGTCGTTTCGGATTACGTGGATCAATTATATAATCATCACTCATCTTAATCATTCCTTTCTTAGGCTTTTGGGATATTATATGTTATATCTTTAGAATCTGTTCTTAAAAACAAAAGTCATCCAGAACCTTAAAAAAGTATAATTTCCTAAAAAACTAAAAAAGTCAGATCTGTTTAAGATCTGACTGAATAATTTTCAAACTATTTCTATATTATTTTCTAAACTTAAATCAATTTCTTTGAAATTATTTAATTTATTACCATCTTTATCTTTGAAAATTCTGACCTTTGGTCGATAAGCATCTTCAGTCTGTTCAACAACAATTGCTTGGCTACCATCATCAAGTTTAACAATTTCGCCATTAGGATAAATAGAAATGAATGATAGAAGCTTGTCTACTATTTGGTCATCAAATTCTTTGCTTGCTTGTTCTTTAATGAAATCAACAGTCTTTTTAACGCTCCATGCCTGCCGATAACATCGATCAGAAGTTAAAGCATCAAATACATCAGCTATAGCTACTACACGCCCAAACTCATGAATATCTTCACCTTTCAACTCTTCAGGATAACCACTACCATCCACTCTTTCATGATGCTGTAAGATAGGTATTCTTGCTACTGGACTAATATCAAATCTTCCTTCGAACTGCTTGTATCCTTCTTCAGGATGAGTTTTAATAATTTTATATTCTTTAGCAGTTAATGAACTAGGCTTTTTTAAAATTTCTGCAGGTATTGCTAGCTTTCCAACATCATGTAAGATAGCTCCTAAACCAAGTTTGATTAAACGTTTTTTCTTGTAATTTAATTTCTTTCCAATCATAATCGAAATTACAGCTACATTAACAGAATGTTGAAAAATATATTCATCAAACACTTTTAAAGAAAATAAATTAACTAAAGTATTATTGTTAGTTAATACTCGATCAACAATATTACCAATCCCTGTTTTTAATTTGGCCATATCTACTGCTTTATTTTGAGTTATATTTTCAATAACTTCTTTAACATCTTCTTTACATTCATCTTGTAATTGCTCAGATATTACTTTGTTCTCTTCTATACCTTTAGAGATCTTATCTTCAATATAGACTTGCATAATTCCATACTCTTCTAGTCGTTCTTTATATTTATCTATTCTTTGACAGCCTTCTCTTAAAAGAACTTGGCCATTGTACATAATTGGTTTAGCCAAAACCATATTTTCTGTTAATTTTTCTATTCTAACTTTTCTCATTATTTGCATCCCCTTTTAAGCACATAACATCACTACCATATAAAATTATAAATTTACGTCATTGCAGTTCGCTCATTATCTTCTGAATTATGTACTACCAAAATTAACATTCATTATTTATTATTCTATTTAAAACAACATTATCCTTTTAATTTTTGAAACAAAAAACTCTCATCCGCTAAGATAAGAGTCTACTGAAGAACCTATTTTAGATTTAATTCTATTTGTGGTAGAGAAAATTTTACACCATTCCTTTAGGATCGATAGCTTGTAATATTTCATCTGTCAGCATTCCTTTTTCTTCTAACACCTGTTTTAATGTTTTATCTTGCTCATCAGCTGTTAACCCGATCTGTGAGGCCATGTCATAACCTAGTTTAGGGCTTAACCCCGTAACTAAGGACAAACTCGCATTCATCCATTGCTTGCAAACTTTCTCATCTGCTTGAATACCTGTGATGCATTTTTGAACAAGGGTATTGATTGCATTACTCATTAATTCAATCGAATGAAGGAATGTATGGGCAATAACAGGCATCATCACATTGATTTCTAATTGACTAGCCCTAGCAGCAGTTGAGACGGTCGTTTCGTATCCTATCACTTGGCAACAAACCATATGAGTCATTTCTAAAATAGCAGGGTTTACTTTCCCAGGCATAACCGTTGAACCAGGCTGAACAGGTGGCAATGTAATTTCAGCTAGTCCTGTCCTAGGCCCTGAACTTAGTAATCGTAAATCACTAGTTATTTTTATTAGATGAACAGCTAGTTCTTTTAATGTTAACATGCAATGTAATGGTTCACTCATATTTTGCATGAAAGCAAATATGTCTTTTGGCTCTCTAAAGGTCAAATTCGTCAGATTATTCACTTCTTGAATTACTTTTGGCACATACCCTGGTTGTAAGTTAATATCTGTACCTACAGCATTCCCACCTAAACCAATCTCGTATAATCCTTGCAGGTCCTCCTCAATTTGTTGCTTCATATTTTGGATAGTTTGTGCATAACCTGAAAATTCTTGTCCTAGCCTGATAGGAACACCATCATGTAAGTGTGTACGACCAGCTTTTAATACTGGCATGAATTGTTCAGATTTCTTTTGAAGCTCTTCTTGTAGGTTGGTGAGAGCTGGAATCAGTTTTTGTTGTATTGATTCAACTGCAGCAATATTTAATGCAGAAGGAAATGTATCATTAGTGGATTGTGACATATTAACATGATCATTAGGGTGGACTTGTTGTGCACCGTCCATGATTTCAGTTGCACGTCTAGCAATAACTTCGTTTGCATTCATGTTTTGTGATGTCCCTGCCCCTGCTTGATAGACGTCTACAACAAATTGTTCATCCCATTTACCATCAATTACTTCTTGAGATGCTTGGATAATAGCTTGACCAATATCAGGTGAGAGTGAACCTAGTTCTACGTTTACAGATGCACTAGCAGCTTTAATAATCCCCTGGGCTTTTATAAAAACACGAGGAAATCCCTATGTGTTAGGATAGTTGTCGTAAGGAGTAAAATCTGTGTATAATAAAGTAACGACAATAAATCCTAAGGAGAA
>NZ_JALKBY010000022.1 GCF_023223645.1 Natroniella sulfidigena
GCTATAAATATTTGATTGCTAATTTGATTTGATTGAGTTAGTAGATCTATATTTTTTTAACAATGCAACGATAGTGAGACAGTATGATAAAATATTTTTTCATTGCTCTCCTCCAATCTTTTTTGAGATTTATTTATCATACTAAATTTTCAAATCCTCTCTTTAATATCTGCCCAAGTTTCTTTAGTTAAAAAGCTATTCTCAACTTCATCCTCTAATTCTAAGAAACGTTGATAAGGCAGACTAAAAGAAAGTAAATCTTGATCAATAAATTTCCGAGCTGAAGGATCTGTCAGTCCAATTAATCCTTTAGGTTCTTCACTAAGTCCTTGATTCAAAACTTCTATAATAGTACTGTGACAACCAGCTCCAAAAAAGATAGTCGCATTATCTTTAGTAGGTCGATCAAAGTTTGCCAAAGTAACTAACCCTGAAAGCTGATCAGCATTTACTAAAAAGACCACTGCCTTTGGTTCTTCATTAGCCTCCACCTTTGATAAAGGCTTGAATATTACATACTCTGTAGAAACAAAAATATCAGGTAAACTTTTAATGAATTTACGAGCATACTCAGGATTCTTCTTATAAAACTCACCCTCACGTTCACATTTCTCTCCATCAGAAAGAAAATGTTCAATTTCACCTGATTCATAATCTTTAAAACCTAAGCCCTTGGCCCCGCCAACGCAGCCACAAGTCTTTTCATCAAAAGCTGCTATCTTTCCTTTGCTAGCCTGGCTCAGTAATGAAATAACACAACCCCATCTTCCTTCTTTAAATTGAATAGCATCTTCAGGTTTTTGATCACTCCACAGTATTGCTACAGGTTCTCGGTTTAACTTAATTGCTTCAGCGATTTTACTTTTCATTATGTTTCTTCCCCCTTCATTTCTTTATTTTATAACAGGAAATAAATTCCTAAACTTATTATTTAGCTTCTAGATCTATACTTAAATTCATTTTTATAAAACAAAAAAATCCCAGGGCCAACACCCTAGGAGCCAATACTATTAATAAAAAGAAAAAAGAGCACTAGAAAATCTAGTACCCTTCTAAAGTAAACTTTTTAGTTAGCTTATTAACAGCTTTTTTTTCAATTCTTGATACATATGAACGGGATATATCCATCTTTTCTGCAATCTCTCTTTGGGTTCTCTTTTTTCCATCTTTCAACCCATACCTTAATTCTAATACTCTCCTTTCTCTAAGATCAAGCTCAGTTAATTTTTCATATAGCTTCTCTTCTTCCAATACCAATTCTACTTCATCACTGACAATATCAATTGCTGTTCCTAAAATATCAATTAATCTAATCTCATTTCCTTCCTTATCTGAACCAATAGGCTCATGCATCAACTTTTCATTCTTCAATTTTTTAGTTCGTCTTAAATGCATTAGTATCTCATTCTCAATACAACGTGCTGCATAAGTTGCCAACTTAGTATTTTTATCAGGATCAAAACTATCGATTGCTTTAATCAAACCAATCGAACCAATTGAAATCAGATCCTCATTATCGAACTTTGTATTGTCAAACTTCTTTACAATATGAGCCACTAACCTCATATTATGCTCAATTAAAATATTTTTAGCTTCTGGATCCCCATTTTTTAACTTTTCTAAATACAATTTCTCATCTTTTTTATCTAAAGGTTGAGGAAAAATAGTCCCATTAGAGATATAAGAGACCAACAACATAATCCCATCCATTAAATTAGAACCTAAATGAATAAAAAAAGAAGGCACCACTGGCCAATCACCTCCTAAATTGAAACCAGTCTCTATTTATATCTATATGAGGTGATTGAACTTATTGTGCCTGTCCTGATTATTTATTTATCTTCAACTATTTCCAAAGAAACTTTATTCTGTAAATCATTCAATATTTCTAAAAGATCATCCTTAGTCCCTTCAGTAAACTCCAATTTTAGTTTACCAATCTCTCCTTCTGTTCCTACCACAGTAACCATTGCTAAACCTTCATAAGCCTTCAAGATCTTATCAACAAAAGACAGTTCCTTTTTAACCACTTTAACCTCCATCGTTTGGGTGTCCACTTTAATCTATCCCCTCAATAATCGATTTTATCTTAGTCACCAAAATATCAACTGCTACCTTATTATAACCACCTTCAGGAATAATAATATCAGCATACTTCTTAGTTGGCTCTATAAACTGTTGATGCATTGGACGAACAACATCCAAATATTGATTGATTACCGACTCCATATCTCTTCCTCTTTCTTTAATATCCCTAACCAATCTCCTGATAAATCTAACATCATTATCAGTATCTACATAGATTTTTATATCCAACATATCCCTCAGTTTTTTATTCTCTAAAACCAAAATCCCCTCTAAAATAATTGCTTTACAGGGAGCAATAGTTACAACCTCATCTAATCGAGTATGCTCTTTAAAGCTATAAACCGGCTTTTCAATAGGTTTACGGGCCAACAACTGCTCCAAATGCTCAACTAACAACTCAGTATCAAAAGCAAACGGATGATCATAATTTGTCTCTACTCGCTCTTCTAAACTAAGATGGCTCTGATCTTTATAATAAGCATCCTGTTCAATCATTGCTACCTCTTCATAATCCAACTGCTCAATTATTGTTTCTGCTACTGTTGTCTTTCCTGAACCTGTTCCTCCTGTAATTCCGATTAAGACTGGTTGCACAATTATTCTCCTTCCCGCTCTCGTCTGACTAAATCATATTTATTAACAGATTGATTTACCTTAACTGTAATTAATTGATGTGGATGAGGAGCAGCTTCAATCTCTTTGCCATCTTCATCCTTGATCTGATCTATCACTTCAACAAAAGTATCGGTCTCAGGGCCAAAAATCTCCACTTGATCCCCTTGAAAGAATTTATTTCTAACTTCAATTACTGCTTCTTCTGTCTGAGGAAGATAATTACGAACAATTCCCATAAAATCATAATCTCTAGAGTAACCAGAAGATGTATAATTTTGCTCCTTGCCAGTAGGACGATCAAAATAAAACCCAGTAGTATAGTGCCGATGACTAATCTTCTTTAATTCGGCCAACCACTTAGGATTAAACTGATAATTTTCTGGATCAGCTTTATACTCATCCAATGCTCTCCGATATACATTCGTAACTGTAGCTACATAATGTAAACTCTTCATCCTTCCCTCAATCTTTAAACTATCTACCCCACTAGCAATCAACTCAGGTAGATGCTCAACCATACATAAATCCTTAGAATTGAAGATATATGTTCCCTGCTCATCCTCATGAATAGGATAATATTGCCCAGGTCGTTCTTCCTCCATTAAAGTATACTTCCAGCGACAAGAATGAGCACATTCTCCTCGATTAGCATCACGATCGATCATATAATTACTCAACAGACAACGCCCCGAATAAGAGATACACATCGCTCCATGCATAAATACCTCTAAAGAAAGATCAACTCTCTGCTCAATCTTTTTAATCTCCTCTAAGGACAACTCCCGGGCCAAAATAACTCTATCCGCTCCCTGGCCTTTCCAAAACTTAACGCTTGCCCAATTAGTATTATTCGCTTGCGTGCTAATATGTACTTCTAAGTTAGGAGCTACCTCCTTAACGATTGAAAAAACTCCTGGATCTGCTACAATGACAGCATCTATCCCTAACTTCTCTAAATCTTTAATATATTCAGGTAAACCGATCAAATCATCATTATGGGGAATAATATTGACCGTCACATAAACCTTTACCCCCGCTTGATGAGCAAATTCAATCCCTTCTTCCAACTGTTTAATAGAAAAATTTCCTGCCTTCTTACGCAATCCATAATCTTCTCCTCCAACATAAACTGCATCTGCTCCATATAAGACCGCCATCTTTAACTTTTCCAAATTGCCTGCTGGAGCCAATAACTCTGGTATTTCCACTTATATTTCCTCCCTCTTAACACTGATTGCTACTCCATCTCCTAGTGGGATTATCGATGAAGTTAATTGCTGATGATTCATAACCTGCTCCACATACTCTCTTAATCTTTTCACTAAAGTACTATAACGTGGATGATAAAAACGATCATCAGCAATCATTCCCTTAAATAAGACATCATCTGCTATAATCAAACCTCCATCTGTAACTAAATCAAGGCTTTCCTCTAAAAAGTTAAGATACTGCCCTTTAGCTGCATCAATAAAGATCAAATCAAACTTACCATTTAATTGAGGCATGACCTCTAATGCATCCCCCACTATCAACTCAATATTATCACAACCAAGCCTTTTAAAATTTTGCTCTGCTTGCTGGGCATCTGCTTCTTTTAACTCAATCGTTACAATCTCTTCTCCTCTAAACTCTTTAGCCAGCCATAAAGTAGAATATCCAGTAGCAGTTCCTAGCTCTAAAATCCTTCGTGGTGCATTGATTTTAACTAATAAACTCAATAAATTCCCGACCTCTGGCTCAATAATCGGAATATTCCTCGCTTTAGCTTCTGCTTCAATCTCTTTTAAATTTCCTGACATTGCTGGTTGTTCTTTTCGTAAATAATCAATAATCCATTCCTGTAATATATTACTCATTAATACCACCCTTATTAAATTATCAACCTTTAATTATTATTCCCGTTAGCAACTTAATTATTTGATCTTTGTTGTACTTCTAAATGTTCTTGATAAGTTTTAGTAAATTCATGATAACCTCCAGTTGTAGCCACATAATATAAATACTCAGTCTCAGCAGGGTTTAAAGCAGAATTGATTGCTGATAGACTAGGATTGTTGATTGGCCCTGGCGGTAAAGCAGAGATTTTATAAGTATTATATGGTGAATCGACTTCTAAATCCCTATATAATAATCTCGATTTATGCTCAGGCAAGCTATATTGAACAGTAGCATCTAACTGTAATCTCATCCCTCTCTCTAAGCGATTATAAATCACACTAGCAATCAAAGGCTCCTCAATTGCTACCTTTCTTTCCCCTTCGATCAAAGATGCAATAGTCACTATCTCATGCAAGTCATAATCACTGGCCTCTATCTGCTCCTCTAAGGGGCTGACTTGTTTGTTAAATTCATTGAGCATAATTCTAATCACATCACGCTCAGAACTTCCATAAGGAATCTGATAAGTATTAGGAAATAAAAAGCCTTCCAAGTTATACTTTATATCATCCCGCTCTGGTAAAAATTCCAAATCTTTAGTCCGGGCCAACTCCAAAAACTTATCACTATCAAACCCCTTTCTAGCCAACAAATCTGCAACCTGCTCAACTCTAGCTCCCTCAGACACTGTAATAGTATAATTAGCAGTCTTCCCTCTAACTAGCTTGTCAATGATTTCTGGAGTCGACATTCCAGAATTTAATTTATAATGGCCAGCTTGTACACGTCGTGCTAAATCTTTGACTCTCAAATAAGTTCTAAAACTGAAAGGACTCCTAATTAAACCCTTTTGATACAACATTTCTCCAATTCCATTTATAGAAGTGTTCGGCTTGATTTCAACTAATTTATCTTCTTGTGTTAAATTATAATCTACAGGCTCTAATAGCTGTCGTCCATAATTAAATAGAGCAAAATTAACTATAAATAGTACTAATACTAGTAGAATTCCTATTCTTTTTAAGACTTTAGTAGCTAACATTTGCCACATCCCTTCTTCTACATTTTCTCCCTTATTATAAACAATATTCTCTTATTTCGCAAATCAAAAAAGTCCTAAATATAAATTAGACACCCTAGACTCTGTTAAGTCTAAGATGCCTAACCAAATCATACAATATCAAGCTATCTCTTCAAGCCGAGTACCGTCTTTAATATGTATATTAGAACGGTCTATAACAGTAATAACTACCGCTTTAAACTCTCTTACCTCAATAATCACAGCCAAGTTGTTCTCTTGATCAACAATCGCAATTTCTTCTCCAGTATCATTATACTTTAATAATTTCTGATCTAAACTCAGAATAATTGCTGTTACTAGTTCCTGGTCTATCTCTCTTTCTTCCATTCTTTCTAAAGCATGAGTAGTACTCTCTATTCTAAAATACATATCATCTAAAAAAGTTTCTGTTAATAACATATAAAGCCCCCTTTCATCTGAGTTTCTATTATCATTATTGACTATTTTCATAAATTTTATACCTTAGTTTAAAAAAAGGGGGCCAAAAATAAGAGTTACTGATAGGTTGCAGCTAATTCTTGTTGAACTTTAACTAACTCATCTTCATCTACTACTGGTTGATAAGCTTTATTGCCTGCCTCATCTTCAACAGCCTTTAAAGCATATCCTTCTCCAGTATCATCATCTTCCTCATGGAGTAAGATTAGATAAGTTTCATCTTCTACATCTAAGACAGTTACTATTTCATATTCTCTTTGTTCCCCATCATGATCTTCTAATACGACAACCCCTTCTTCTTCATCTACTACTTTGATTAAACCTTCATTTTCCATTTTTAAAATCACCTCTTTAGTTTATTAAGTTCAAGTTTAAGGTTGAGGTTAAGTCAACCATTAAAAACATAAGAACTTAGCTCTTACTTAGACTTAGACTCAAACTTAGGCTTAATTATAATCACGTACTTTTAATTGTAAATTGTCAATTCTACATTGTACATTAATCTCCTACTTTCTCCTCCGAGTCCTGCGGACTCTTCGTAGATGTAAAAATCCTTCTACGGATTTTTACTATCTAGGTAATTCTGTAAAATAACCACCGCAGCCATCTTATCAATTACATCTTTTCTCTTCTTTCTGCTCAAATCTGCTTCAAGAAGAGTCCTTTCCGCTGCAACAGTTGATAACCGCTCATCCCAAGTTTTTACTGGAAGATCAATCCTATCTTCTAACTGCTCTACAAACTCCAGTACTTTCTCAGCTCTTGGCCCTAATGAGCCATCCATATTCTTAGGTAGTCCTACTATTACTTCCTCTATATTATATTGCTCAATTAAAGAACAAATATAATCTAATTTATCTTCTATTGATTCAGCTTCAACTACACTCTTTCCTTGAGCTGTCCAGCCTAAAGCATCACTGACTGCCACCCCCGTCTTCTTATCTCCTAAATCCAATCCCATTATTCTCATCTTAGCTACTCCCTTCATTGCCCCTGTGGCTCATTAATTACTAAATCAATTCCAAAACTAAATTGCGGTAACCTAGATCGATCATCAGCTTTAATCTTATAATCAGCTATTTCTTCCATTTTATCAAAAATATTTTTTATTTCAACAATTTCTTTTGCTATTAGATTACTAAACAACTTATCTTCATCTACTTTACCCTTAACTTGTCCACTACTTTCTACAGTCAAAATAGCTTCCGCAGGAGTAGCCTCTTCTATATCTATATCTTTAATTATAACCTGAGAATCAGCTAATTTAAAGTTATCAGTAAGATTATTTTGGTATAATTCAAAGATTAACTCCTTTAATTCCTCCCTTTTAACTGCTAAACCGGTTGCTGTTATATTACCAACAATCTGAAATTCATCCATTACATCCCCTACTTCAGCTTCAACTACAACATCCTCATTTTCAATCTCAAGCTGATCGGAAAAGAATAGAAAATCACCTGAAAACTTATCTTCAAATCCACCTTCAACTTCTGATCTTAATTCTTCTTTTAACTGCTCTACTCCCCTAGCAAGATCCTCTCTAGTAACAACACTAACCTCTTCATCCGCTCCACCTTGTGTATCCTCAGGATTAACAACTGTCACAGGATATGAATCACCAAGTTCAACAATTCTCCCTTTACTTACATTTCCAGCTACCCCCTTATCAACTGCTTCAATATTGACTTCTGCCCTACCAGCTTTCATTCCTACTACCCTTCCCATAAATTTATCCACTTCCGCTGGAGGAACTGTTACTCGATTGACAGTTCTAAATCTAGTTCCATTTTGAGTAGCTACTTCACTTTCAGCAGGAATAACTACTTCTTGGCGAGTATCATTGATCAAAGCTAAAACACCTTCTGCTCGTTCAACACCAATTCGTTGCTGACCAGTCGTTTCAATTTTAAATTCTTGACTTAATTCAAGCTCTTCACTTAACAGCGACATCTTATTCTCACTTGATTTAATATCTTCTACTTCCTTAACGGCTTTAATCTGATTAGATAAATCCTTAGTTTCGAAGACTGGAGTAACCTCTACAGTAGCTACTGAAAATGAAAAATAAAACCAGACTAAAGCTAATAATAATAGTCCAGCTCCACAGCCAATGAGCTTTTTAAATAGACCACCTTTATTCTCTTGATGATCAGACTGATCACCCTGGTCATCATCTTCATCTAATAATGATCTTCTTTCTTCAGATTCAACTTCTTTTTGATCATCCTCATTCTCCCCTTCAATCTTCTCTAGATCAGAATAGACCTCAAATCCAACTTTAGTCAGTAACTTTTTAGTTTTAGTAACATCAGTTATAAAGATTAATTTCTTCCCTGCCCGTTGAGCATAATTCTTAATCAACTCTAAATTAACTTGTCCCACAAAAATTGATGACTTTTTATGAACAATAATCACCAATGTATCATTTTCGACAGTTTGAATCTTATCTAACAATGAATTCAACGGTTCTTCAGGGTCTATATATATTTTGACATAATCCTCTAGCATATTCATCCCCTCTCAACTAAGCAAAGTTAGAAATCACCTTTTTCCATAAGTTTTCTTTATTCATTCCTTGAAATAAAGTTGTCTGTAAAGCCAAACTTTTAGGAGTAACATTCTCTATTTCTGTTAAACCAACCTGATCGTTAACCCCTTCAATATCATCTGGTTTTAACAATTTAATCTTTGGTTTTTTAAAAAAAGGTAAATCCTCATACAGTTTTCTTTCCTCAATTCCATTGACCAATCCCTTTAAAGCACTACCTCCACCACATAAGTATATCTTTTGGGGTAAAGCTTCTCCAGAAGCCAACCCTTTTAAGGCTACTTCAATCCCTTCATACAATAAATCAAAATTGCTTTTCAATATTCTTTCTATTTTCTCCATTATATCCGAATCTAATTTACCTACTGAATACATTAATTTTAATTCTTCAGCTTCTTCTAACGATAAATTCAAATTTCTAGCCAATACCTTAGTAAAATCTCGCCCTGCAAAACCAAACATCTTAGTTCCTTCAATTCCACCATTTCTAATTAAAGCAACATCGGTTGTCCCACCACCAATATCAATCACAATTACCCCAAATTCATAAGCTTCATTACTCATAATACTTTTTGCAATCGCAAACGGTTCAGCAATAATCCCTACTAAATCATATCCTAATCTTTTAGCAACTGTTCTTAAAGCCCCTACATGAACTAAAGGTGCAAAAGTATTAAAGATGCTAATCTCTAAATTTTTGCCTTGAAACTGTTCAGGGTTTGTTACTTTATAACCATCTATCTTCATCTCAACTACAGAAGAATTTACTAATTCAACCTTGATATTATTTAAACCTACATCAGCCAACAATTCTTCTTGAGCTAACTCTAATGCTTCCTTTTGACCTTTACTAACTAAGCTATCTATTTCTTTTTTCTTTAGTTTTCGCTTTGGAAACGATCGTTTCTGCTTAACATCAGTAACTATTCCTTTAACAAATTCTCCTGCAATCCCAATTGCAATCTGTCCTGGACTAACTTCTGCCATCTTCTCTGCTTGCTCAATCGCTTGATGGCAGACCTTAACTACTTCTTGGATATCAGAAATAGCTCCACCTTCCATATTTGAATAATCTTGTTTACTCTGCCCATAGCCAATAACTTCAGAACTTTTACTGTTAAACTTAACTATAGCTGCTTTGACATATTCAGTGCCTATATCTAGAGCTAACCGATACTTAAAATCATCCCCCTGCTCTTCACTCTTTAACAAATTACTTATTGTTGAAAAAATTAGAATCACCTTCCTTTTTATTACATTATTATCCATAAGATGATCAATCCCTTTTTTCAACTTAATTTTATTTCTCCTAAGACTAAATACAACAATGAAAAAACAGGATAGAGTAATAATGTAGCAGCAGCTACTACCCCTGAATCATTAATTAACATACTAATCACGCTACCAATTAATAAACCACTAAAACCAGCAGTCAAATTAGGATATAACCCTAAAAGATCCCTTAACATCCCTTGGGGCTTTTTAAATAATAAAATTAAAATTAAGATAAAAGAAAGTAAGACTTTACTCCAGATAGTCCAGCTTAATAATTTTAAATTCATGCTTAATTTACGATAGATAATTAACAATAAATTCCTAGGCCCTCCTAAAACTGCTTGGGCCAAATGAGTCCTAGTAGCAAGTTGACCAGTTAAGTCAGCAACTATAATCAATCCAACAATAACTATTAAGATTAAGCTTGTCTTTAATGCTAACTTCAAATCTAAATTATAACCTTCTAATTTAAAATAGGTAATGCTATAGACAATTACAGCTGTAACTAACCCTCCAAAGTTGGCCCCTAATTGAGGATGACCAACCGTTAAAATCATTAACCCAAATAAAATCAATAATACTAAATTTGAAAGTTGAGGTTTAATTTCCTTTAAAGTAGTAAGTCCAATCACACTTGCTCCAATTAAAACTCCCATGAATTCATTACCAATCCCATAAAATCTAGCTCCAATCACTGGCGAATAACCTAAAATCGATAATCTAATCAATCTTCCTTCTGACCATAAATCAGCAATCAATAAAGTTGTCATTACCAATGCTGGTACAAGTATTACTTTTAAATGATTACTGGTCTGATTGATTAATAAATAACTTAGGGCCAAAATTAAAATAATCCAACCTATAACAACAATTAACATTTGTTGTAAAATAAAGAATCTAGATAATAAAAAGAGATTAGGCAACCACAAAATACTGACAATTAAATACTTAACAATTGCCCTTAAATTAAATTTATTATTCTTGGTTAGGATCAAACTCCCTGCTAAGGCTAAAGTAATAATCTGTAATAAAATAAACCCTTTAATCAAGGTAGGTCGCCAACTAAAAGTAGCTTTAATCATCTGATTTAACCTTGCTAAGTAATCTATTGAATCTTCAGAGCTAATACTACTAATTACCCTTCCACTCAAATTAGCCTTTTCTTCAGTCAAATAATTATAAATAGTACTAGCTAAGTCACGATTAGTAACCAAGCCAGCTCTCCTTGTTGTTCCTGAAGTCAATAACCCTGACTCAATCCTAGGGCCAACACCTAAAGTTACTGTCAACCTATCCCCTGCTCTAATTCCTTGCTTAGAAGGGGTAGGAGTTACAACAAATAAATGATCCTTTTCTAAATCAACTCTATCAATAATCTCTCCTAGTAAATTATCAACCCGCTTGACTGCTTCTTGCTTTGCTTGGTTATACTTTTCAGCTGTTAACAAATAATCAATCGCTTCAATCCTAGAGGTATCGCCAGATTCAACAATAATTAAATCACTATTTTGATAATAATGTTCAAACTCCCCCAATAGATAACCTTGGTCAGTTATAAAACCAGAAGGATGCTGATCCGATTTAAGGCTCATCATCGGACCAACATCCCCTTGATTAATAACTCCATATTCATTTATCCCTAATAATGCTATATGTCGCCGTGGCTGTTCTAAAACATCTGCATTACCCAAAACACTAACTTTAGCATCTGCCTCTGCTAATAAAGTTCCTAACTTTCCAATTTGTGGTTGATAATCCCCAGACTTATTCTCGGCTATTATTCGAGCAAATTCAATATTTGCAATCTCAAAATCAGCCTCTAGTTGACCTACTCTTCTAAGGTATAAATCTTCTACATTATTTCCTTGATAGTTTTCAATTAAATTGAAGTTTAAAAAACCAGCTCTACCTACTTTGGCCCTCTCTCCAGCACCAAGTGTTAAGTAAGTATTTGTAGCTTCTAATCCCCCAGCCGTTCTAGTATTCATTAAACCTACTGCTCCAATAGAACTTAAATAGTCCAAGTTCGGTGTTTCCAATTCATTTAGTTCAGTAATGTCAACTCCATCCATTACAAATAAGACAAATCTACCTTCAGCCTCCGTAGCATTACCTCTAATTGGAAATAAAATCATCATCCCTATTATACTAAACAATATTACCACTTTTTTCATTTAATCACTCCGCTACTTCAAATAACTCTTGACTAACTCCTCAATAATTTCATCCCGTTCAAACTTTCTAATCTTACTTCTAGCTTCTTGATGACTAGTAATATAAGCAGGATCGCCTGATAAAATATAACCTACAATCTGATCGATAGGATTATATCCCTTTTCATCTAAAGCTTGATAAACTTCTTTTAAAACTTTAGCTACTTCATTTTCATCATCTTTTCTGACTCTAAACATCATAGTTTTATCCATATCGCTCATTGTATTCACCTCAATACCTATTAATAGTCTTCCTGCTATATATATTCTTTATACATTTTATTTTTCCTGTTAATTAGCTACAATAATCTCTTTTGCTTTTTCTAAAGCAGCAGTTAGCTTATCAGGTCGACTACCACCAGCTTGAGCCATAGTAGGACGACCACCGCCACCACCACCAGCAACTTGAGCAACTTGTCCAATAATCTCTCCAGCATGATACCCTTGCTCTACTAAATCATCAGTTATCATAGCTACAAAAGCTACCTTCTCTTCTACTTTAGATCCTAAAATAATTATTCCTGAATCCAACTCTTGTTTCAAATTATCTCCCATCTTTCTTAATCCTGCATTATCCAATCCATCCACACCATCTATCAATACATTGACTCCATTAATCTCTTCAACCTTAGAAATTAAATCTTCACTTTGCGAAGATGCTAATTTATCTTTTAAACTAGTGATTTCTTTTTCCAAACTCTTTAATTCATTTTGTAAACTAACTACTTTATCTACAATTTCATCTGGATTTGCCTTTAGCTTAGTAGCTACATCAGCAATCATATCTTCTTGTTGCTGAACATAATTCAATCCTTCTTGTCCAGTCACTGCTTCAATCCTTCTGACACCAGCTGCAATCCCTGATTCATCTAAAATCTTAAAGAAACCAATCTCTCCAGTCTGATCTACATGTGTTCCACCACATAACTCCAAGCTATAATCTCCTATTTTAACAACTCTAACTTGTTCTCCATATTTTTCTCCAAATAAAGCTGTTGCTCCTACTTCTTTAGCTTGCTCTAACTCCATCTTCTCTATCTTCATTGCTAAATTAGCTATAATTTTTTGATTGACTACCTCTTCTACCTTACGTAACTGCTCTTTAGTTACAGCCTCAAAGTGAGTAAAATCAAATCGTAATCTGTTAGGAGTTACTAATGAACCAGACTGCTTGACATGATCTCCTAATACTTCCTTTAAAGCCTGCTGTAATAAATGAGTTGCAGTATGATTTCTAGCAGTAGCAACCCTTAATTCTGAAGTAATCTGAGCCTTAACTTCAGCTCCTACTTCTAAACTACCTGCCTCTAACTCAACTTGGTGAACAATTACATCAGCAATCTCTTGAACATCTATTACCTTTAGACTAGCAGAGTCAGTTTCTATAATCCCCTTATCGGCAACTTGTCCTCCACTCTCTGCATAAAAAGGAGTCTTCTCTAAGATCACTTTAGCTTCTTCTCCAGCAGTTATCTTTGTAACTTGTTGTTCATCTTTTACAATTCCTAACACTTCCGTTCTTACTGCTTGCTCCTCATACCCCACAAATTGACTTGCTCCTAAACTCTTTCTTAAATCTTTAAATAACTCCAATTCACCATGGCCTTGATCATAGTCTTCCCTAGCTTCTCTAGCTCTATTACGCTGTTGCTGCATAGCTTTTTCAAATCCATCAAGATCAACTTTAAAATCCTGTTCAGAGGCAATCTCCTCTGTCAATTCTACAGGAAAACCATATGTATCATACAACATAAAGACTTTATCACCAGGAATTTGATCTAAATTATCTTCTTTTAATTCCGCAATAACTTCATCTAACATATTCATTCCTTGTTCTAGCGTCTCCTCAAAGCGAAGTTCTTCTTGTTTGATAATCTTTACAATCTGTTCTTCTCGCTTAACTAACTCAGAATAATGATCTCCCATAACTTCAACTACAACTGCTACAATTTTATGTAAGAAAGGAGCTTCTAACCCTAATACCTTAGCATATCTCACCGCTCGTCTTAATACTCTTCTAACAACATAACCTCGCCCCTCATTTGAAGGTAAGGCCCCATCTCCAATAGCAAAAGTAATACTTCTGATATGATCAGCAATTACCTTAATTGCTAAATCAGCCTCTTTAGATTCTCCATACTCTACATCACAATTTTGAGTAATAAACTCTATCATTGGCATAAATAGATCGGTTTCAAAGTTAGTTGGAGCACCTTGTAACAAAGAGGCTAATCGCTCTAATCCCACTCCAGTATCAATATTCTTATTAGGTAGGTCTAAATATTCCCCATCTTCAGTCTTATTGTATTGAGTAAATACTAAGTTCCAAACCTCCAAATACCGATCACAATCACAACCTAACTTACACCCATCAGGGCAGCCAAATTCTATCCCACGATCATAATGAATTTCAGAGCATGGTCCACACGGGCCAGTCCCAATTTCCCAGAAGTTTTCATCCTTATCCATTCTGACAATTCTATCTTTAGGAATCCCAATATCTTGATGCCAAATCTCAAAAGCACGATCATCATCTTTATAAATTGAAATCCACAGCTTATCAACTTCCAAACCTAATTCCTCGGTCAAAAATTGATAAGCCCACTCAATAGCCTCTTCTTTAAAATAGTCACCAAAAGAAAAGTTACCTAACATTTCAAAGAAGGTATGGTGGCGGGCAGTCTTTCCTACATTTGTAATATCATTAGTTCTAATACACTTCTGTGAAGTAGCAATCCTAGAATTAGGTGGTGTAGCACTTCCATTAAAATAATCTTTAAAAGGTGCCATCCCTGCATTAATCCATAACAAAGTAGGATCATCCTGAGGAACTAATGGAGCACTTGGCAAAACTTGATGTCCTTTATCAGCAAAAAAATCTAAAAATTTCTGTCTTATCTGAGTACTGCTCATTTCAATCATTTCAACAACCTCCTATTAACAAAAATTACAAATTAATTATCAACTTCAGTTAAACTTAAATTACATAATACTAAAAATGCTATCTATTGTCAACTGTAATTAATATTTCATAAAATAGATAATTAAGCACTTCTTTAATGATTGCTATAGCAGGAATAGCAAGTAACATTCCTATGATCCCAAACAACTCTCCGCCAGCTAATAAAGAAAAAATAATCAAAACCGGATGCAAACCTAATTCATCACCCATAACTTTAGGAGAAATAATATTACCTTCTAATTGTTGAATCACAAAAAATAGTACAATAACCCACAATACTAACTTAAAGGAATCAAAAGAAGCAACTATTATCGCTGGTAATGTTCCAATAAAAGGGCCAAAGTAAGGAATTACATTAGTGATCCCTGCAAAAATTCCAATTAACAGAGCAAACTTAACATCTAGTATGTATAAACCCAACATTGCTAACAGACCTACTAATAAACTAACAATTAACTGCCCCTTTAAAAAACAGAATATGGTCAAATTAATTCTCTCTAATAACTTTTGTAATCCTAATCGATAATCTCTTGGAATTAATGACCACCAAGCTCGTTGTATCACACTCAAATCTTTTAAAATATAAAAGGAAAGAACCGGGGCCAACAATAAACTCAACATTCTAGAAACAAGTCCAATAATAGTCTGACTAGTCCGTTCAATAAATTGCAAACTAATCTCTTCTAATCTATCAACAACCCTAATTAAGAGTAGATTGATTGTCGGTGGTAAATTAAACTGTTCATATCGCATATTGATTCTATCAATTATCTCCTGTAACCTTTGAATATATATAGGTAGTTTATAGGTTAAAACCTCTAACTCTTCAATCAAAGCAGGAACTACTATAGCACCAGTCAACCCTAAAACTGTCCCTACAACTCCAAAAATAAAGATCAAAGCACCTAACCTTGGTAGATTTTTATCAATTAATTTATTGATAATCGGATTAATTAAATAAGCCAATAATATTGCTAATACAAAAGGCAATAAAATAACCCTGACCCGATATAAAAAAATTATTATTAATAATAAACAAACTAATAATATTGCCTTCTTATTCTTCAGTTTAGCTCCCTCCAACAGCTAGAAATATTTAATTCCCATTAGTTACAATAATTATATCTTCTCCATAAGTTAATTCAATTTCAGCAAATAGAATAAGTTTTCTTCCAGTTAAAATATCTTGAATTAATCCATCAGTCAACTCATAACCTAACAACTTCTGATCTTGATCAATAATCACATCTTCAACGGCCCCTAAAACCTGACCTTCTTCTGTTATTACTTCCTTGCCCATAACTTCTTTTCCAGAATTTAAACTTGCTACACTCTTTTCTGCTTGCTTTAAATCCCTCTTATTATTAATAACAACAATATCCTTCCCTAAGGTATATAAAGACTTTTGAGGAATCAATCGAGCTCCTTTCCAAAGTTTATTATTTTTAGCTTTCACCCCTAATAACTCTTTTTTTTCTGGGGAGAAAAGAATATCTACTACCTTCCCAATAAGCTCCCCATCTTCTAAATCAACTATCGGCAACCCAATTAATTCTTGCCCCCGTCTCATCCTAAACTTCTCATCCTCTCATCCACATAGAGTTATCTTTTATTATAACCAGCTTCTTCATATCTAACACATATGAATTTGAGTTTAAGTTTAAGTAACCCATTTAAAAAATAGTTTCCTCAATAATAAAGAAAGCAAGCTTACGCTTGCTTGGAATCATTCTCAATCTAGCACTATTAAATTTTTGATTTCACTCCCCTTTTGTAATCGTCCCTTCCTCAAATATTCCTTCTTCTAAACCTACATAAACCTCTGGTACTTGACCTACAATAATTGCTTCGGTCAATGGAATATCAGTATCTACCTGTACTTGTGTGGTCAATAAAGGAACAACTACACTTGCTTCAGTTTTAACTTCTAAATAAATCTTATGTCGTGTTTGATTAATTCCAGCTGATTGAAAATCATCTTGTATATTAGTTTTTACATAACCATAAGGGATAATCTCTGCAGTCACTAATGGACTGTAACGAGAAAGAATCTCAAATCCAAAGATCTGAAAGAGAGGAATTTCAACAGTTCTACTATGGGCCTTATCTAATATCTGTTGAATCCCTACAGCAATATTAGATGAAAGATCATTTACAGCCTGCAAATTAGGCTGCATCATAATTATATGACCTTCGCGGTTAGTCTGAATCGTAACCAAATCATTATATTTTAATGTATCGGTCTCCTCATTAACTGCTTCATTAATAATTGTTGTTAACATTCCTGTTACATCAGATTTATAAATGTTATGTAACCCCGGCTGTAATTTAGTCTCAATCAAAAAGATAGCAGAAACTACCATAATGATAATTATAATTAAACCAACCATAATTAACTTTTTAAAAGGGATTTGCATAGAATCACCTCTTTACTATTGTATTAGTTAAAGGGTGATTCTGTGTCTAATTCTTAGATTAAATTTATTTTTGCAAATCTACGCTTTCCAACTCTAATGATCATTCCATCTTCAACTTCAAGATCTAGATTTATCTGATCATACTTGTCACCATCAATTTTTACTGCTCCCTGCTTAATCATCCTTCTTGCTTGACTATTACTATCGACCAAACCAGTAGCAGCTACTAATTTAACTATCCATAATTGACCATCTTCTAAATCTTGACTAGAAATATCAACTTCAGGAATATCTTCAGGTAAATCCCCTTGCTTAAATACCTTCTCAAACTCCTTTTCAGCTTCTAAAGCTGTTGTTTGATCATAATATTTACTGACAATCTCCCGACCTAACCTCTTCTTTGCTTTCATTGGATGCAATTCTCCATTAGCTAGATTTTCTTTGACTTCTGCTAATTCTTCTAAAGATAGATCTGTCAATAACTCAAAATAACGCCCAATCAACTCATCTGGCATCGACATCGTCTTGCCATACATCTCTTGAGGTTTTTCATCAATTCCAATATAGTTACCCTTACTCTTACTCATCTTATCAACACCATCTAGTCCTTCTAATAAAGGCATCATAATTACAACCTGTGGATCTTGTCCATGCTCTTTTTGCAAATTACGTCCTGCTAATAAATTGAACTTCTGATCAGTTCCACCTAACTCTACATCAGCTTTAATTGCTACAGAATCATATCCCTGTAATAAAGGATAAAAGAATTCATGGATGCTGATCGATTGATTATTTTGATAGCGATTAGAAAAATCTTCTCTCTCTAACATTCGAGCCACTGTATATTTAGAAGATAACTCAATAGCATCAGCAAAATCTAACTCTTTAAACCACTGACTATTAAAGACAACCTCCGTCTTCTCAGGATCTAAAATTTTAAAAATCTGTTCTTCATACGTCTTAGCATTCTCCTTAACTTCTTCTTTTGTCAGTTGTTTTCTAGCTGAAGATTTTCCAGTTGGATCACCAATTCTTCCCGTAAAATCTCCAATCAATAAATAGATTTCATGACCTAGGTCCTGAAATTGCTTTAATTTCTGTAAAACAACAGTATGGCCTAAATGAATATCAGGTGCTGATGGATCTAAACCCAACTTAACCCTTAAGGCTCGTCCTTCCTCTTTAGCTTCTTTTAATTTATCCTGTAGTGTATCCTCTCCAATTATTTCAGCTGTACCACGTTTAATTATTTCTAATTCTTTACTAATATCCATCTTATTTCCTCCTGTCATAATATTCTAGATGTATTAAAAAGTAGTATTAATCATATCATATTGTATCATAACTAAATCTTAATATCAATTATAGAAAATGCTACCTAACACAAATCAAAAATCGACTATATATAATGATAATTTTATGTTATAATAATTTGAGAGAGAGGAGGAAGTAGCATGGCCAAAGGAAAATTAAAACAGTTAATCATTATTTCAATTATATTATTTATAGCTGTTAGTACGGGAGCGGTAGTTGGTACTGTAACTTGGGTTATCAGCCAAAGCCCTGACATATCTGAATATGGCCAGTGGACGACTGCTGAAAGTACAACAATTTATACTGCTGATGGAGAAGTCTTAACTAGGTTATACGAACAAGACAGAGTTTATGCTCCTTTATCAGAAGTACCAGAGGATTTAGAAAATGCAATCGTAGCTATTGAAGATGATCGTTTTTATGATCATTACGGAATCGATGTTAGAGGTATCTTAAGAGCTCTTAGTGTAAATTTACGTCATAGAGCTACAGTTGAGGGGGCCAGTACTATTACTCAACAATTAGCCAAAAATGCATTATTAACCCCAGAAAGACTCTATTCTCGTAAATTACAAGAGATGTATATCGCACTACAGTTCGAACGTAAATATACTAAAGATGAAATCTTAGAATTTTACTTGAATGAAATATTCTTGGGTCATAGTGTCTATGGAGTTCAAAATGCAGCTAACTTTTATTTCAACAAGGATGTTGATGAGTTAACTTTAGCTGAGTCTGCTCTAATTGCTGGATTACCACGAGCACCTAATTACTATTCTCCTTATAGAAATCCAGATGAAGCTATTAGAAGACGAAATGTAGTCTTAAACCGAATGCTTGAACAAGGCTACATTACTGCCGAAGAAGCAGAAAAAGCTAGCCAAGAAGAACTTAACCTTGAACAGGGAGAAGAAGATGATAATAATGATAATATAGCACCTTATTTCGTTGAGCATATAAGAAAAGAATTACTTGATGAATTTGGAGCAAGAAAGGTCTATACTGGTGGTTTAGAGGTTCATACAAGTTTAGATTTAGAGATGCAAAAACAAGCTGAAGAAACTGTTAAGCAAGCAATAGAATCTGGAGAAATTCCAACAGGTGAAGAAGGAGAAAGTCAACCACAATTATCTCTAATCACACTTGATCCCCATACAGGTTATATTAAAAGTATGATTGGGGGCCGAAATAATGACCAATTTAATCGAGCAACACAGGCATATCGCCAGCCTGGCTCTGCCTTTAAACCTTTTGTCTATACAGAGGCAGTTAAGGATGGAGCAGGAACAGGAACTGTTGTTGACGATACCCCTAAAGAATATAGAACTGATTTAGATGGGAGAGATAGTTGGATTCCTAGAAATGTTAATGATCAATATTTAGGGCCAACTACTTTACGGACTGGATTAGCACGTTCGATCAATGTAATGACTGTTAGATTACTCGATGAAGTAGGGATTAGTAATACAATGCAAACAGCAAGAGAGATGGGAATCAGAAATATTATTCCTGAGGATAGAAACTTATCCCTTGCTTTAGGAGGATTAACCAAAGGTGTCAGCCCATTAGAGATGGCTACTGCTTATGGTACACTAGCTACTGGTGGCATCAAAGCTGAACCAATAGCAATTACTAAGGTTCTTGATAATCGTGGTAATGAAATCTATAATAATCCCCCTTCCAAAGATATCGTTCTTGAACAGTCAGAAGCTTATTTAGTAACAGATATGCTTAAATCTGCTGTTGCTAGAGGCCCTGATATTTGGGGAACTGGTTGGAGAGCTTATTTAGGAAGACCAGCTGCTGGTAAAACTGGAACTACTTCTAACTATTCTGATGCTTGGTTTGTCGGTTATACCCCAGATCTAGTAACCAGTGTCTGGCTAGGAGAAGATTCACCTAAAAGAATGGAATATCCGCAAAGAGATGATGAAGGTAATGTTATCACTGATGATAATGGCAATCCACAAACAGAAATTATCGCCAGTGGGCACGCTGCCCAATTATGGGGCGATTATATGAGAAATGTAGTTCAGGGAAGACCGGTCGCAGAATTTGAACGACCTAATAATATTATCACCAAAGAAATCAATAGTAAAAGTGGTCAATTACCTGGCCCTTATTGTCCAGAACACACAATTACAGATGAATTATTTATAGAAGGAACAGAACCGACTGAAACTTGTGAACTTCATAAAGAAACAGAAGAGATTGAAATCAATACTGAAACAGGAGCTATTGCAACAGAATATTGTCCAGAAGATGAAGTTGAGACAAAAGAATATCAAGTAGAAACTGGAATTATAGTGGATGAAGATGGGGTTCCAATTAGAAAAGTTGATCCCGAAACACAAGTCCCATTAACTGATGATGATGGAGATTATATTTATAAAACAATACCTGAAGAAGAATGTTCTGAACACCTTCCAGATGATGAAGAAATTGAAGAAGATAATACTAGGAATATGAGAGATCAAATTTTAGACTTTTTTAATACTTTAAGATAAAGTAAAGGAGGGCCAAATGGCCCTCCTTTTTCATTTAAAAATTAACTATTGTTACTCCTGTTCCCCCTTCTTTCGGTCGACCTAATCTATATTCTCTAACTCCAGGATATTGCCCTAATGTTTCATGAACTACCTCCCTTAAGGTACCCGTTCCCTTACCATGAATGATTTCTGCTTGATTCAAATTAGTCAACATTGCATCATCTAAATACTTATCTAATTTATTTTTAGCCTCTAGTGCCCTTAAGCCACGTAGATCTAACTTAGGGGATATATTTCTAGACTTAGTTGCTTTAATACTGTTCGCATTAGTCTTTTTCTCATTCTTTTGTTTAGAGCTTTTAATTTTTTCTAACTCTCTTAAATCAACATTTAACTTCATGATCCCTGCCTGTACAACTGCCTCTTCTTTCTCTGCGTACAACTCTATTACTTCTCCCTCTTTATTTAAATTTCTGACCTTAACTTGATCACCTACTTTTAGCTCAGGGATCTGGCGTGCCTGCTTAGCTTCTTCTGCCAATTCGTTGGCTTTTTGCTTAACTTCCTTTCTACCTTCCCTTAATTTGCTCTTAGTAGCTTCAATCTCTCGATCTGATAATTGCTGTTTTTCCTTCAATTCCTCAATTATTCCTTTAGCTTGTTGTTGAGCCCGTTTAATAACTTTATTTGCTTCCCGATAAGCTTCTTTTAATTCCTTCTCTTTTCTCTCCTCTAGATTCTTTAATTTAGTCTCATATTCATCCTTTAATCGCTCAACTTGTTGCCTCTTCTCTTCAGCTTCCTCTTTTTTATCATGATACTCTCTTTTATCACTCTCTATCTCTTTGATTACTTGATCTAACCTAGCATCTTCTTGATTTAAAAATTGACTGGCCTTCTCTATAACTTCATCTTTAAGTCCCAATCTACTAGCAACTTCAAAGGCATTACTACGACCAGGCAATCCCATCTGCAAATTATAAGTAGGCTGTAATGTCTCTACATCAAATTCAACCGAAGCATTCTCTACCCCTTGATTATTATAAGCATACGTCTTTAATTCACTATAATGAGTAGTAGCTACCGTTTTGGCACTCTTTTGATGTAAATAATCAAGTAAAGACATCGCCAGTGCTGCCCCCTCTACTGGATCAGTTCCAGCTCCTAATTCATCTAATAAGACTAGGGAATCATCCTCTACTTGATCAATGATCTTAGTTATCTGTTTCATATGGGAAGAAAATGTACTTAAATTCTGTTCTATACTCTGCTCATCACCGATATCGGCATAGATCTGCTCAAAAACCCCAATCTTTGAACCAGATAAAGCAGGAATATGTAAGCCGGATTGAGCCATCAATGTCAATAATCCTACCGTCTTTAAGGTAACTGTCTTTCCTCCAGTATTTGGCCCGGTAATAACTAAAGTATTAAAGTCATCACCTAAATGAACATCAATCGGAACTACATCTTCAGTTAATAACGGATGACGAGCTTTTATTAAATCAACATTTCCTTCTTGACTCAATAACGGCTCAGCTGCATCTAACTCTAAACTATATCTTGCTTTAGCAAAAATAAAATCTAGAATTGATAATATTTGAACTGTATCTTTAATCTCTTTTAACTTAGCTTTGACCTTAAAGCTAAGCTCTTGTAAGATTCGATAGACCTCTTGCTCCTCTTGAGACATTAACTGCCGCAACTTATTATTAAGCTTAACAATCGGCATCGGTTCAATAAATACTGTCTGACCACTTGCCGATTGGTCATGGACAATTCCAGGAAATTTTTGTTGATATTCCCGTTTAATAGGAATAACATATCGCTCATCTCTAATTGTAACTACTTGCTCTTGAATATACTTTTGGTAACGATTAGAATTAATCATCGAATTTAATTTATCTTTAATTTGATCACTGCTCTTTCTCATCTCAGTTCTAATCTCCCTTAATTTAGAACTGGCTGAATCCTTAACATTCCCTTGATTATCAAGAGCAGACTTAATACTTCGCTCAAGCTTTTTAAACCTACCAAGCGAAGTTGCTAGTTTAGTTATTCTATAATACTCATCATCTTCATCCTCTAAACTCAAAAAATAATTATTCAATCTATGAGCTGTAATTAATGTATTCAAGATTGACAATAACTCTTCACCAGCTAAAACCATCTCTTTATCGACCTTTTTTAAATAAGATCGAATATCACGAATTCCAGCCAAAGGGGGCTCATCTTCCCTAGTTAAAATTTTCTTAGCTTGAGTTACCTCCTCCTGCCTTGCTATAATATAATCTAAATCAGTTGCCGGTTTCATATTTTTTACAAAAGTTTCAGTTAATTTAGATGTGATATGTTCTTTTAATTGCTCTTTAATTTTATCAAACTCTAGAACATCCAATGCATGTTTATCCATCAGTTAGATCATCCCCTTATCTAAAACTAATTAAAAGCCTTTAATCTAATTAGATTAAAGGCTTTTATTTTAAATACTTAAAGTCTCTTATCTACTAACTCGTATTAACCCTGAACAAGGAACAACTTCTACTCCTTGCTCTTCTAGTTGATCAGCAAATAAATTCATCCCTACAGAATCACTTGCCATATGACCAGCAATAATTACATTGATATGGTTCTCTTCTGCTTTCTTACGATGTTCTTCACCAATATGCATACAGACTAAAGTCCCTACACCAGCTTGGGCCAACTTCTCAAAAGCTTTCTTAGAACCACCTGTTCCCCCTGTCATCTCTACTACTACCTTCCCAGCACTTCTCTTTTCATCTCCAACGACTACATTAGGGCCAGCTTTTAACTTAGTTGCTTCCTTATATTCCGGAATCTCCTTCAATAATTCAACAACATCTCCTACAGTCTCAAGATCAGCTTGATCAACTTTATTTTGCAAAAAGTCAACAACCAAATTATCTGAAGGTGTATGAACACAGATCAACGGTAGATCGAATAATTTAGCTGCATCCCTAGCTTTATTATGATTTAAAGGCATTATACCTCGCTTTACTTCACTAATTCTTTTAGCCATAATTCCTTCAGCTACATTGATTGGCACTCCTAAATCATGCAAAATTTCCTCTTGCATATGCATTACTTCATGTAATCCAGCCAATGCCTTACCACCTGGATGGTGAGCAATTACAGCATCTATCTTCGTTCCCTTCTCAGTCAATCTATCTGCTAACAAAACCTCACCTGTATCAATATCAATCCCCATCAAGACCCTTTCAACCTCTGCCTCTTCATCACCTGTCAAAATTCTAGTATCAGGATAAGGGTTTTCTAAACTATCTTGATCAAAAAATTCTTTCTCTTCTTCATCCAACTCTTTATATTCTTCTTCTACCTTTTTTAATACCTTCTTCACCTCAGCCTCATCTCGAGGATCAACATCCATCCCCGATTTAACTGCTAATTCGTAAATCTCCTTTAGTTTCATTCCCCAACCTCCATTCTTTATAGGCATCTAATCTTAAGTTGAACTTTTTTAATATTTTTTACTAGTCACTGTCATTCAACTGTACAGTTGAATGACTTATTTTTTTAATTTAATTCCTTCTTTAGTTATATCTATAATTTTTTCCTTATACAGTCCACCAATCGCCTTCTTAAAACTGCCCTTACTCATCTGCAATTTATCTTTAATTGCTTGTGGTGAACTCTTATCATGTAACGGTAAAAATCCATCCTCTGCTACTAATTGTTTGAGGATTTTTTCTTTAGCATCTTCAATTCTACCATAACCTATCTTCCTCAGACTAACATCAATCTTTTTATCTTCCCTAATCTTTTTGATATATCCTGTAGTCTCTTGACCAACTTCTAATTCCCGATAGAGATCATTATTATAGATCAGACCATAATGTTTATTATTAATAATCACTTTAACCCCTAAATCAGTGAATTTATAAATTAAAAGATCTACCTTATCTCCTTCGCTAAAGGCTATCTGCTCTCGTTCTATAAATTTATCAAGCAGTTGGCTAGCAGTTATCCGGTCAGTCTTTTGATCCACAAAGACCCTCACAACATAACTCTTACCCTCTTTCATCTTACCTTCCTGTTCAGCAAAAGGAACAAAGAGATCCTTTTCTAAACCCCAATCTAAAAAAGCACCTACTCGATTGACCTCCTTGACCTTTAAATAAGCAAATTCACCAACTTTGGCCTCCGGGGTTAATGTAGTGGCAATATTTCTTTCTTGAGAATCCTTATAAATAAATACCTCTAACTCATCCCCTATTTCAGTTCCAGTAGGAACATACTTAAGGGGTAATAATACTTCCTCATCATCAATATCTAAATATACTCCAAAATCTGTCCGCTTTATTACTTCTCCTTGATTAAATTTTCCTAACTTCACTATTACTATTACAACTCCTTTATAATTTTTATTACTTCCTCTTTAATATTTTCTGCAGTTCTTGCAAATTAAATGTATTAACTACATCCTCACTCTCTAACCATCCCTTCCGAGCAACCCCTACTCCATAATCTAAATTATCAAGTTGTCTAATCTGATGAGCATCAGTATTAATTACAACTTTGGCCCCTAACCTCTTAGCTAACTTAACATCTTCAGCATTAAGATCCAACCTCTTAGGAGAAGAGTTAATTTCTAATATAGTATTCGTTTCAACAGCCTTTTTAATTACTCTTTCCATCTCAACCCCATAAGGTGGTCGCTTTAAAACCAAACGCCCAGTAGGATGCCCTAAGATATCAACATAAGGATTCTCTAAAGCTCTAAAAATCCTCTCCATTATTTGAGTAGGAGAGTTATTAAACCTTCTATGTATAGAAGCAACCACAAGATCTAACTCCTCCAAGACTTGATTGCTATAATCCAGTCCATCTTCTAAAATATCAACTTCAATCCCTTTTAAAATAGTTATCTCCAATCTTTGATTCAACTTATCAATCTCTTCTGCTTGCCTTTTTAGTTGTTCCACACTCAATCCATTAGCTACCTGCAAGGACTTGCTATGATCACAGATAGCTAAATACTGACAGCCCCTCTGTTGGCAAGCTCTAGCCATCTCTTCGATTGTATGGCTTCCATCACTCCACTGGGAGTGCATATGTAAATCTCCTTTAATATCAGCCACCTCTATACTTTCAGGCAGCTGATTCTGCTCTGCCTGTTCTAAACTAGCTAAATCATCCCTCAGTTCTGGGATAATATAAGGAAAACCTCCCAGTTTAAAGAGTTCTGCTTCACTTTGAATCTGAACAACTTCTTTCTTAACTGCAGAGAAATCAATTAACTCTTTTAATCGTTCATTATATTCCTCAGTCCCTGTTAATTCAAATAGTTTAAAATAAAATTGCTCTTTGCTTGCTAACACAATTCTAATTGCTATTCCAAACTCAGTCATTAAAACAGCTTCTTCATCTTCTTGTAATTGTAATTCATAAAAAGTCAGCTCTTTAATAGCAACAAAGGCTTCAGAAAAATCATCACTCTCCACTACCAATAAAACCTCAGTTACCACTTCTAAATTTCTTCTTATCTCACCTGCAATTTTCACTTTAGATACAGATTTTAACTGACTTAGATAATCCATTACTCCACTTGCTAATTCAGTAGCTAAACCTAAGTCAACCTTGCCCTTATTGTCAAGTAATCTATTAGCTCCCTCTAAAATCTTATCTTCTGTCTTAGCTCCTATTCCTGATATCTGTGATAGTTGGCCCGATTCCGCTTTAGATTTCAAATCAGCTAAGTTATCAATCTCTAACTGATTATAAATCTTTCTCACCTTGCTAGAACCTAAACCAGAGACCTCAAGTAAACTGATCAAACCAACAGGGTATTCATCAGTTAGTTCTTGATAATAACGACAATTTCCTGTTAAAACTATTTCGTTTATTTTTTCAGCCAAGCTCTCTCCAATCCCCGGTAAGGAATCTAATTTCTCTTGCTCCACTAAAGACTTAATATCAATTTTCAGTTCCTTAATTATCTTACTAGCTTTTTCATAAGCAGCAACTTTATAATTATTTTCTCCTTTTATTTTTAACAATTTTGCAATATTAGATAACATTAAACTAACATTTAAGTTATTCATCTTTGCTCCTCCAAGGTTAATATTGAGAAAATTCAATTATCTTTTCTTCAATTACAGGGTTTAATTGTAATAACTTAGGAGCGAAATAAGATAGTTCTAACTGCTCCTCTATCATTTCTAATGGTATAACCTCTAAGAGTAGAACTAAAATATAACTAATTATAAATGCCTTAAAAAAACCAGCAACTACTCCTACCAAATTATCAATAATAGATAAAGGAATAATATCCAAAACCTGACTTAAAATATGACCGACATAATTAACAAAAAAACTTACAGTTACAACAAGCAATATAAAAGAAATAATCTCTGCTAACTTAAACTCTAAACTAAATTTCTGATTGATAAAGTTAGCAAAAACACCATACTGCTCAAAAGCAATATAACCGCCCAGTATTATTCCTGAAATTATTGTTATTTGCTTGATTAATCCCAAATGATATCCTTGAACCATAAGTATAAAAAATAAACTAAAGACTATTACATCAATCAAATTAAACTCCACTAATCTAGTTCTCCTTTCTCAACTAATGCCAAAAAATCATTATACTCTTCTTGAATCTTTTGATAATTTTCTTTTAACTCCCTATATTCAGCAAGTACCTCTTCATAATTATTCCTGGTTTTAGTATATTCTTTTTCCAATTTCTTATACGCATCTTGAACTTTATACAGTTTATTTGCTAAATTCATAGCACCTAAAACCATAATCCTATTCCGAGGAATAGAATTGTTAACCTCTTTTATCTCTTGCATATGCTCATCAACAAAAGAAGCTAAGTTTGAAATATATTCTGCTGACTCATTCCCCTTAATCACATACTCTTCTCCTAAAATTTCAACTTTAGCTTTAGCTTTATTAGAAAACTTCTCCTCACTCAATGCTATTACCTCCACCACAAGCTTTTAAGAACTAATTTAACAACTATGTATTATTTCAATAAATTAGTCTAAAATTCCTCCTTTATCCTCATATAATATAAAAAAACCTCGTTATCATCTACTAGATAACAAGGTTGAGTTCTTAAAATAAAATGGAGCGAAAGACGGGATTCGAACCCGCGACCTTCTCGTTGGCAACGAGACGCTCTGCCAGCTGAGCTACTTTCGCATAAATGGTGGAGGGGGAAGGATTCGAACCTTCGAAGGCGTCGCCGGCAGATTTACAGTCTGCTCCCTTTGGCCACTCGGGAACCCCTCCATATATTCAATTAATAGATAATAACTAATAGTAAATAGTTAAAATCAAACTCTTTTAAATTCTTGAAGTTCAACTATTCTCTATTCACTGTTCACTATTATCTGGTTTAAATTCTAGCAGTGACCTACGCTCCCACAAGGCTGCCCCTGCAGTACCATCGGCGCTGGAAGACTTAACTGCCGAGTTCGAAATGTGATCGGGTGTTGCCCTTCCGCAATTACCACTAGAATCTTATTCAATTTACAATTTATAATGTACAATGAACAATTAAAAGACTTAATTCCTCTGTCATTTTAATTATCAATTATCAATTGTACATTGTTAATTGGTTGTATTGGTACCCCCAAGGGGATTCGAACCCCTGTCGCCAGGATGAAAACCTGGTATCCTAGGCCACTAGACGATGGGG
>NZ_JALKBY010000023.1 GCF_023223645.1 Natroniella sulfidigena
AAAAAAAAGATGTTAATTAGTGTTGAGGATCAAGACAGATGGTTTGATTTTGGCGTGGGTGAGTATGTAGCTAATCAGCTTAGTTCAGCTGGAGAGAATTATAATCCAGATAAGTTTAAGACACCTGAGGAACTAGCAAAGTTATTGGCTGGATTTTCTGTTTTGAAACCAAAGGCAGATAAGATCATAGTTCAAGATTTAGTAACTGGATTACCAATAAAATATTTTAATAAATATAAAGATGCTATTAAAGATAGATTCCAAGGTGAATTTAAGGCTAAGATTGATGGTAAAGAAGTAAATTACCTATTTAAAAATGTAGCAGTAATACCTCAAGCAGTAGCAAGTATTTTCTATCATATGAATCAAAATAGCAGCTTTGATTTTAGTTCCAGTATGTGTCCTATAATCGACATTGGAGGGCGTACAACTGATGGGGTTGCTTATAATTATGGAGATCTTATTGAGAATAGCACATTCAGTCTAGAAAGAGGTATGAGTGATGTTTTCAAGCGTGTTGGTAAGGAACTAGTAATCAATGAAAAAGTAATTAGAGAAGCAGTCATTAATGGAAAAGATACAGTCACATACAACCAAGAAACGATTAATGTTAGTGAACCAGTTAATAGAGAGTGTCAAAAGCTAGCTGATAAGATTGTCGAGGGTGTATATAATGAGTGGCGAGATTTCATAGGAAATATTAATTCAGTGTTTATTGTGGGTGGTGGTGCTAAAATTTTAGATCATGGTGATTTTTTAAGGAATAGCTTTGAAAAAATAAAGGTAAATTTGATCTCCAATGCCCAGGAAGCGAACGCTTTTGGCTATAGATTGAGAGCAGAAGCAATCAATAGAAAGAGAAGCGATAAGAATGAGTAATGATGATAATTTCAATCTAAGAGCTGATTTAGTAGCTAATAAAGAGACAATGCCTAAACATATTCTTGAATGGTTAGAAAAGAAGTATAGAAACCACACAGGGAGTAACAGGGCTTTTGTTAGAAGTTTAGTTGTTGGGCTTTACGAGGAAGAACAGACTAAAAAAGAGAAGTTAAAACGTGAGATTATAGATGAACTATTGGAGAAGATAGGAAGCCTTGATATTCAAGAGAGAGAGAAGGTTGAGGAAGGATTAAAGGAATTAGATGATAATCAAGTTTCAGCTCAAGAATCAATATTAGATCAATTTAGTTAATGACTGCCCCCTTTTTTGGGGTAGTTTTTATTTAGAAGTTTAAAAATTGATGTTTTAAAAAGAGTTATTTTCCTATGGTAGTGATAGAATAAAGGTTGATTAGTTAATTATTCTTTTATCACATTTTATGGATTTGAATTAAAGGAGGTTTTGGAATGGAAATCGATTTTAAATTAGTTGATTGGCTAGAATGGTTAGAAGAAGATCAACCTTTATTCAGTTTGTTATTAAGAGAAGAAGATAAGTATAAACAACTACAGTTACATAGTTTTTGTCTTGAGTTAGAAGAAGTTATAGCACTTTATAAAAAGTTAGAAAGAGAATTAACCAATGCTGGTTATTTTGAAAAGAAAAAAGATGATATCAAAAAAGATGATAGTGTTGGGTATGTATATTTCTTGAAAGAGGTTGGAGGTAATAAGTGCAAAATAGGTTTGACTAACGATTTAGATAGAAGAATAGGACAAATCAGCCCCAAGTTACCATTTCAAGTAGAGTTATTTCATTCAATAAAAACAAATTGTAATTATAAATTAGAGAACTTCTTTCACACGATGTTCAAAGAAAAAAGACTGAATGGTGAATGGTTTGAATTAACAGAATCAGATTTAGAATCTGTTAGTGTTTTAGACGTAGCTGGAAAAGGTGATTTTGGCACTATAAAAAACCTAATTCAATAAATTATTATCAGTGATATTAGGAAGGTGAGAAGATGACCAACGAATCAGATCAGTATAAAGAGTTGAGAAAATTAACTGACATAATGGAAAGACAGACTGACACTAAGCAAGGATACTTTAACCAGGTGGTAGTTATTAAAAAGTTGGCCCAACTAACAGGATATGAAGATCAACAAGTATATAAAGAGATAAAAATTCAAAAAGAAAACTTGCAGACAGTTAAGGAAACTATGCAAGAAGCTGACGTTATGAATCTAGGGTACAAAAGATATATAAAGCAGACTGAAAGCTATATAGAGCAATTACAGACACTTAGAGAAGAGAACGATAGATTCAGAGTATATATAGGTTTGATACTTGTTGGTATTGGTGATAAATTAAAAGGTCTAGCAACTGATCATGAGTTGGCCCAGATCATAGGTTGTAATATCAGGAGGATCGAGGAAGCTAGAAAGTCATATCACGATAAAAACTGGAGTTGGCCTGATAAAATGAGTTTTTTACACTTCGCTTTAGATGTTGAAAATGTAGAAGGAAGTAACGATTTAGATTGGAAAGAAGGACTATTGTTTGAGTTACTACTTGAATATACTACATTCCTTTTAACTACAACTAACGAAGGGAAGAAAGCAGGCAAGAAAATAATTGATAAGCTGGTATATGAAGAAGGATTAAAGACTTATCGAAAAAAAGAAGATGGACAGTTAGAAGAACATTATCCAGATTTAAAGTTAATGGATTAAGTGAAATGTTAGGTTTAGAATTAGGGTTATTCTAGTAGATTATCCCCTTGAAGTGATAGGCTTTATATCTGGTTTTAAAGTTGACAATTTAAGGGTAAATTGATATTATTAATATAAGCCAGTAAAATTAATAAAGGTCAAACATACAAAAAAATGGCCTGATAAAATAAATTAGTCTGACAGAGATAATAGAAAATAAGAGGTTAAGGAATTGGTCGTGCTATCTTAAAGGGGAAGTGGTGTTGTCCTTGGGATAAGTGCGACCAATTTTACATTTATTCGAAAAAGCGTTATAAATATATAAAGGAGATTTAAAACAAAGATTTAACTAATAACTAGGGTAATAGTTTTGAGATTTACTTTGTTAAGTTTTTTGATTTTTTTTAGAATTGGATAAATATTAAAAAAACAGTACAGCATTTTGACTTTTTTGTATAATTAATTGCATAAAATTCAAGATAACATTAAAATATGAAAGTTTATCTTTTATAATTAAACATAGGAATAAATAAATATGCAGAAAATCGACTTTTTTAGACTTGATTTTAATATATTAGGGTTGATATAATTCAAACCAAGGAATAATTATTAAATTTCTGAAATTGTTGCTATTTTTAAAAAAATGTTTTATGATAAAAAAAGTTAGAATTAAATTAAAGGACTTTAAATAAAAAGAGTGAATAACAGAATGAGAGCAATTAACAGGCTTTTGTTTATATTTTGAGATAAAAAAGGACTGCACCAACAGTCTTCGAGAGTATTACAAATAAAAAAAGGACTGCACCAACAGTCCTTAGTTAAAAGTTAGTTAAAAGATTGAAACTAAACACCTATATAAGCACCAACTTATATAGGATCGAAGTAGAAAGACCCAAAACTAAATAATTATCCCATACAAGCACCAACTTGTATATGGGACATTCTTCTAAAGGTAATAATAGCACCAACTATTATAACCCTTTTGAGAAGACATCATGTTTTGAGTTTTCTTTAATTAGATTAATCTTTACCTAAATCGATCAACTTTTTAATGGTTAATTTAATTAGATTATAACTTTTAATGTCTGACATGTCAATAGATAAATCACTGAGAAAAAACGAGCTAATTGCTATTTATCTAATTTATTGTTGCTTTTTTAAAGCAGAGATAATTATTAATACTGACATGATGTCATGACAATCAATATTAGATAGTTAAAGCCTTTGGAGGATGTATTGCTTCTTTTAGAAGTGGTATGCTTCCAGAGGCTTTTTATATAGATGTTTTTTGACTAAGTCTTAGCATTATTTATTTCAAAATTAGTAAAAGGAGGTTGGAAAATGAATTTTAAAGCAGTGACAAATGAAAGTGTGATTGATTGTGTTGGAAAGGCTTATATTCCTGTATCAGTTAGAGAAGCAGTAAGAGCTAAGGCAGGAGATAAGATCGAAGTGTTAGCTGATAAGGATCAACGAGCAATATTAATCAAGATCAAAGAAGGGGGTGATAGTTAATGGAATTGGCCCAGGAAACTAAGTTGGCACAGGAGTTTAAGGAGAAGCTAGAGAGGGTTGGTCTTAAGGTTATAGAGGAAGATCAAGCAGATTTTAGATTGATTATTAAAGTAGAACAAGCCCCTGTTGCAGCAGGAGCAGATGAAGATAATTAAGTATCTGATTTTTAATTTAAAATAAACGTGCCTTCGATGGAACGAATTAGAGAACACACTAAAATAAGTTTGCCATCGATGGCAAAGAAAGGAATGGTTAAAGTGGATATTTCAGAGTTGGCCCAGGTTGGGCTAGAAGTTGGAGAAGGTGGTTCGTTGATAGTGAAAAAGAAAAATCCTGCTGACAGCAACAGCAGGTATCCAGAGAATAAGCACAGAGAAAATAACGATATCAACAGCAAAGGAGCTGATTTTTAATAATGACTTCTAACAATAGTATATCACAAAATAGCTTAAAAATAAATGATGAAGTTGTAGAAGAATTAAAACAACAGCTTGATATAAGAGAAGTAGTAGAGCTTTACGCAGATCCACACTTCAAAAATAAAAAGGCGTTGTGTCCTTTTCACAGTGAGAAGACACCAAGTTTTGTTATTTACCCAGATACTAGCAGTTTTTATTGCTTTGGTTGTGGTGCTGGTGGTGATGTGATCAGATTTGTTGAGTTACACAGACGAGTTGATTTTATAGAAGCGATTGAAATTTTAGCAGGTGATTTTAATTTAGATTTACCAAGTTATTCAGATGAGGAGCTTAAGAGAGTTAAGAAAAGCAGGGAAGCAAAACAGTTAATCAAGGATATATATAAAGAGGCTTTAAATCACTTTCAAAAACAGCTGAAACAAGAGCATATAGAATTTTTAACTGAAAGCTATGGTCTAGCACGTGAAACTATTGAACAAGCTAAAATAGGTTACTGTAAGAATGGATTATTAGGATATTTAAGAAATAAAGGTTTTGCAGATGAAGAAATATACCAAACTGGATTAGTAACTAAAAAGAATGGTAATCTTGCAGACAGGATCTTTAATAGTATCATGATACCTTATCTGGATAATGGACAAGTTGTATATTTCAAGGCTAGATTAACAGATGAAAAAGCAATTGAGAAATATGATAAGTACATGAATTTAAAGCATACAAGCGAACACGTAACTAATTCTTTATATTTAGCTAGAGTAGAAGGTAATAACACTTTGATTTTAACAGAAGGAGAAATTGATGCTATAGCAGCTACAGAACTGGTCGATCATGATGTAGTAGCACTGGGTAAAGCTGGACTTAGCAATACTAAAAAGAAAGAATTGTTTAAGTTAGCGAAAAGATATGAGGATATAGTAATTATTAATGATACAGATGAGAACGAAGCAGGAATGAAAGGTAGTATTCAGACAGCTAAGGCTGTTTTAGGAGCTACAGGTTTTATATGTAAAGTGGGTCAACTTGAACAGCTAGAAGGGCAAGATGGGACAGATATAGCTGATTATAACAGAGAGGGAAAGGAATTAGAGCCAATAGTTGATGAAGCACAAAAATTCACTGACCTTTTGCAAGGGGATGAATTTATTGAAATTATGGAATTACTTATATCAGCATTATGGAAATTTAAAGATATTAGACAATTATCTAATAAAGTTAAAAGTGCAATTCCTCTAATGGCTGATTTGAATAGAATTGATAGCAATATGTTTATTGAAAATATAAGAGGTATAGTTAAAAAGAAGACTGGAAGCAAAAACACTTTAGGAACTAAGCAGGATTTTTTAGCTATGATCAACGAGGAGAAAAGAAAAGGGAAAGATGGGAACAAGTTTAATCCTACTAATTTAGGACAAAAGGTAATTGAAAGAATTGAGGAAAAGGGCAATAAATGGGGTTATTTATTGATTAGAGATCAAGGGATATTTTACTTCTATGATGATAAGGGGTACTGGAAACAAGAGAGTGCGACTTATTTTAAAAATGAAATTAGAGAAGTGTTAAAAGAACAAAATGAAGACTGGGAAAGAAATTACAAAGTAAGAGAAGTTTTAGAAGCTTTAAAGCAAGGTGCATTAGCAGATCGTAGAAATTTAGAAAGATTTGATGCTGGGACTAACCCAGATTTAGAGCATATAAACTGTAAAAATGGTATGTTGGAATGGAAAACAGGTCAATTAAAAGAACATGATCCTAGTTATTACTCACTATTTCAGATGAATGTAACTTATGATCCTAAAGCAAGTTGTCCCAATTGGAAGAAGGCTTTAAATGATTGGATACCAGACCCAGACACTATTAAGTTTTTACAAGAGTTCGCAGGTTATTGCTTAATTGCAGATACAAGCCACCAAAAAGCTTTAATACTATATGGTGATGGTCGTAATGGCAAAAGTGTATTTTTAGAAGTGTTAGAAGCGATGTATGGTAAAGAGAATTGTGGTTCTAAGACTTTATCTCAAATTAATTCTCGTTTTGGGAAAATAACAATTAAAGATAATTTAGTTAATATAGCACCTGATATAGACCCTACTTATCTAGAAAATTCAGGAACTATTAAAAATATAATCAGAGGTGAAGGGATATCAGGAGAATGGAAAAGGAAAGACGCAATAGACTTTAGACCAGTTGCAAGATTGTTGTTTTCTTGTAATGAACTTCCTAGATCACGTGATAAGAGCGAAGGTTGGTTAAGAAGTTTTGAAATAGTTAAATTCCCAAACAAATTTAAACCAACTAGTGAAAATTATGACCCTGATTTAAAGGAAAAATTGATTAATGAATTAGATGGGATATTTAACTGGGCACTTGAGGGGTTAAGAAGGTTAAAAGAACAAAAACACTTTACAATATCTGATGGAATCAAAAAGGCTAAAAACAAATATAGAAAAGAAAATGATACAGTCCAGAGTTTTGTTGAGGAAATTTGTGAGTTAGATCCTGCAGCTAAAGTTACTACAGAATATTTATTTAGGAAGTATAACGAATATTGCAAAGAATGCAACTACAAGCCAGTTAATAGAAATGCTTTTGTTAGGACTTTAAAGAAATTAGGTTTACCTCAGACAAATACAACTTTTGAAGTCTGTATTGAACATGGAAGATATAACTGTAATGAATGTTACAACCCAACTACAACTAAAAAAAGAAGAAGAGGATTTAAAGGGTTAGAGATATAGTTAATTTCTAAAAAATAGATTTAATTGGTAATATTTATGTTCTGTGTTACACTTGTTACGCTTCTATAGGTTTTTTTACGCAGGTTAGAAATATGAAGATTTTATTAAGTTAAAGCACTAAAACCCTTATATACCAAAACAACATAAAAAAATGAGTTAAAGCGTAACAAGTGTAACATGAATTAATAATCAATTTATCTTTCCTTAATCGTGGAGGTGTAAGAATGTTATCTTTAAAAGAAAAGATTGAGTTAGCTTTTAACAATAAACAGAAACAAGAGAAACCACAACTTGAAGTAGTTGAAAAAATAGAAGTTGGAGGCGTATATCAAATGTTTGAAAGATTGGCCCAGCAGGTAGATGATGTACAGCTAGAGGGTAAAAATTATTCTTGTAGCGACTTGGTTGGCGTGTTGCAGTGTTGGCCAGTCAAATTATCCTGGAAGCGTGGGGAAGGTTGGAGGATCAAGCCTAAACCAGATTTTAAAGATTACCCAGAGTTTAGAGAAAACTATTTAATTCCTAATAGAAAACAGATTGGAAAATTAATAGATTTAGCTAATAAAGATATGCAAGAACAAATAGAACAGCTAGAAAGGAGGAACTAGCATGATAACTAATAAAATTGCTTATAGATACACTAAAACAGAACTGGATCAGCTACTAGATAGTATTGTCATCTTAATAGATACTAGGGAGAAGAAGAATAATCACATCATAAATTACTTTGATCAGCACGAGATTAAATATAAATCCAAAAAGTTAGATTATGGGGATTACTCATTTATGTTACCTTCAAATGAAGAACTAGGGATAGCACGAGATATTTATTTTAATGATCAGATTGTAATTGAAAGAAAGGCAAGTCTTGAGGAGCTAAGTGGCAACATGACCCAAGACAGAGCAAGGTTTGAGAATGAATTGTTAAGGGCCAACCAAGCCAAGTTTATTCTATTAATTGAAGATGAAGAAGGCTATAAAAATATATTGAATCACAACTATAACACTAAATACAATCCCAAGGCTTATTTAGCTGGATTAATGACATTTCAGCATAGATACAACATCACAATTCAATTCTTAGATCCTGCAACGACAGGAAACTTTATTAGATACGAGTTTTATTATTACTTGCGTGAGTATTTAAAATAAATTTAAGGTACTTTAAGAACATTATCGATTCAGGGGTCAGATTCAGCACGCTTTAGATCTAGGCGTGAGCAATTAATTATTGATTTCCTTCTTGCTAGTTGATGAAGGCAGAGCAGAATAGGGTTTGTAGTTTCAAAGCAAGAAATTAAGCTAAAATTAGATTTCCCATTAGTTGGCCCAGTGTAATAGATTCAGCAGTATTAAAAGGAGGTGATTAAACTGCAGAACAAACTATCAATAACAGTAAAAGATATTTTTGATATTAATTTTATTCAGTTGTTTAAGATCTGTAAGAATTTAGATTTAGAAGATTTAGATTTAGAAGATGATGAACAAGTCCTAATCACAATGAAAGCAATCAATAAAAAGATGAAAGAAACTTTATTCAAACAAATTTCAATTGAAAACAAAACCAAAGATTATAAAATTGATAATTTTAAAGGGGGTGTTATAGCTACAACAAGGAGAGAAGATGTTTTAGTTCCTGATTTCAGGAGAAAGGAGAAAGTTAAACGTCAAAGCGTTCAGGTGTTTTGTACTTTATCAGAATGGGATGATATATATCAAAACTATGACTTGCTTAAAGAAAAATATTTAATTGATGGTTATGAAAAGTATATTTATGTGGTTGGAGGTTTGGCCTATAATAAATCATTAATTCCTAATAGTTTGGTAGAAACCAAGTATAAAGAGGATGATGAGATGATAATTAGGCTTGGCTTTGGAATGGACTACCAATTTACTTATTATGTTAGCCAACAACTACATGGGTCAAAGGTTAAGAGGACTGATTTAAAAGATAGACATAAAGAAGTATTAGCTAAAAAATTCATTGATAGATATATAGAAATATTAAAGAAAAGAGGTGAGATTAATGACAACAGCAGCAAGAAGTTTAGCTTTTGACATTGGATTTAATGTTAATGATCAAAGTTTAGTAAATACTAATAGTGCTTTAGATGATATGAAAGTTGGTGTAGTTGATACAGACCATAGTATAGCTAATATGGGTGCTGTAACTGATACAACAGGAAATAGAATGACTAGTGCCTTTTCTAGTGTTAACAGCAGGATAAGTGAAGGAGTAAGTTTGCTTAGCCAATACAAATATCATATAACAGGCGTCTTTGCTGCAGCAACAGGAGTGATCTGGAATACAACTAGAGAAGCAGCCAAAAATGAAGATGCTATAAACAAATTTGAATCAGTCTTTGGTGAATTTGCAGATACTACTCTAGACTGGGCCAACGATTATTCAGATGCAATAGGCAGATCAACTGCTGATACTGTAGATTGGTTGAACAGTTTCCAAGATGTAATCGTGCCTATGGGATTCGCAAGAGATGAGGCATCCAACCTGTCGCAAGATATGGTACAGTTAGCAGCAGACTTAGGCTCATTTAACAACATTGAAACAGAGCAGGCAGCGTCTAGACTACAGTCAGCACTTGTAGGTAATACAGACGCAGTCAGGAGTTTAGGAATACAGTTTAGTGCAGCAGATGTTGAGCAAAGAGCATACAAGGAAGGTATAGTAAGCACTGGAGAAGAGTTGAGTAATCAACAGCGAGCATTAGCAACTATGAGTATATTCTATGATAGATCAGCAGATGCACTAGGTGATGCGACAAGGACAGCAGGTGATTTTAATAATCAAACACAAAGGACAGGAGGTATTTTTAGAGACTTAAGGATCAGGATAGGTAATTTCTTCTTACCTACTATGGGTAGAGTACTCTACCAGTTCAATAATCTATTTTCCACACTTAGTAACAATGAGCCACTAGCCAATATTACAGGACTATTTGTAGGTCTGACAGCTGCAACAAGTTTGACTGCACTTACCATAACAGGAGCTAGGAAAGCATTTTTATTAGCCAGTCCAGTTTTCCTTAAGTTTGGAGGAATAGCTATTGGTGTTGCAGGTGTTTTAGCAGGCTTGTATTTAGTAGTTGAGGATTTGATAATTGGTTTCAGAGGTGGAGAATCAGCCTTATTTGACTTAGGAGATAGGTTCTTAGACTTTGTAGGAATCAACTATGATATGCAGGATATAGTTCAAGGTACTGTTGATTACTTAGGCATGTTAGGCAACAGCTTAAGGAGTTTTGGATCAGGAGCAGTTAGTTTCTTTGGCTGGGTATTGACCCCCTTTGAAAAAACAGGAAACCAAATGATTTCATTTGCTGGTTACTTTACAGATGGAATCACAGGCATATTCAAGGGTTTTGTGCAGCGTAAGTTTGCAATGGTTCAGACTGTTGCAGGACTTTTACAAGGTTTGTTAACTGGTGATTTTGATTTGTTTAGAACAGGAGTTGACAACTGGTTAGGAGGCCTTGAAACTTCATTAAGTGGTTTTACTGATATATTTACAGCCCCTATGAATTTCGTTGCTGATAGGTTTATCGAGTTTCAGAGTTTCTTAGGCAATTTAAGCCCAATGCAATCTTTAGGAGTTGCTATTCAATCTGGTTTAGACACTTTACCCGGGCCAATTCGAGGAGCAGCTAATCGAGTGTTAGACTGGATGGGTGGAGATGATGAAGCGACTGAACCTGTAAGCCCCCAACCTGTTGATACTCCTAGCTTCGATACTGGTAATTTTGATATGGCAGAGGTTGAAGCAGTTAATGAGTATAATATGAGACAGGTCAGAGAGACTAGCCAGAGTATATCTAGGTCAGAAAGTACAACTGTTAATGATGTAGATGTTGGTGGTGTTACTATAAATGCTGGGGATATTCAAAAACCAGAGGATCTTAGAAGGGTTGCTAATAAAGAGTTTAAGAAAATATTAAAACAAGAATTAGCTTCTTTAACCACTTAAATTAAATGATATAATGACATATCCCTTCCTTTCGTGGTACAATACAGAAAAGGAGGGGAATTATGTCAGATAAGTTTTATTATAAGAATTGGTTTGTTGTTTTGATGTTATTTTTATTTTTTCCAGTAGGTTTATTCTTGATGTGGAAAGGACAGAAGTTTAGTAAAAAGGCTAGGATTGGAATAACTCTTCTTATATTTTCAATGGGGGTTATAGGGAGCTTTACAGAAGAAGATGTAAGTACTGATAGCAATCAGTTGGCCCAAGAACAAGAAGAGGTAGAGCAAGAGGTTGAAGAAGAAGAGCCAAAAGAATATACCTTTGATGAATACGTACAAGTATTTGTTGAAAGAAAATTAGGTAGAACCACAAACACAGGTAACGCAAGATACTTAGGTCATAGTTTTTCTGATTCTGATGGAGTTTTAGAAATTAAACTAAGAGCTAGTGAAAACTTGACGTCTAACATGACTAGAGGTGGTATAAAGCTAGATACCAAAGATGTTTTTAGTGAATTCTTTACAGAGTTTAGTGAGGTTGATGATCTAGTTTTAAGTTGGAAGATGAAATTAGTAGATCAAAGAGGTAATGAAAGTTTGAGCAGAGTTTTATTAATCAGCAATACAAGAGAAAACAATCAAACTATAAACTGGGGTAATGTAATTACAGACAATATACCTAACATAGTGGACAGTTACTGGGTACATCCAGCAATTAGATAATTATTAAATATATCATAGAGACATTTTATTTAATAATGATTGAACAGAATAACTTAGATTAATTTATAGTTGGCCCAGTATAGAAACTGGGTCTTCTTTATTAAGAAAAAAGCTCATAAAATATGCGTTTTATGCAATTTTTTAAAACGAATCTCATAGATGATTGAAACTTAAAACAAACTCCCCTCATAGATTAGTGGTAATCAGACATATTCAACACCCTAAAAAAGAGATAGAATCCTAACAAATGTTAACATTTGATTGAGTATCGAGAATTAATGAGAACAAAAAAAGAGAGATTATTAGATATAAAAAACGATACCCATAGAAGAAGGGTGGGCTTATATATGAATAGTTTAGATAAATCCAGGCAACGTCAAGCAGATAGGGATTTAAGCCAATATATAGAACTATACTTATCAGGACAGTTAGAAAATAAGATTAGTAATTATTCAGCTAGAATTAATAAGCAGCTGCATAGTCGTTACTATGATACAAGTAGAGCTAGTAAATTATCAGGGGTTAAAGTTAAATCACTTGGTTATTCAGATCCAACTGCTGTTAGAGCTATAAAGTTGGCCCATTACTATTATCAGCTAAGATACACTCTTGACTTCCTGCAACAGCTTAAAGAGGTATTGGAGAGCTTACAACTATCAGATCAGGACATAGAACTTCTAAAAACTAAATTTAATTGTAGTAATAAGAACCTTGAACAGTTATCAAACTTAACTGGGTTAACTACTTACAAGGTTAAGCAGAGGAAGAAAGAGCTTGCTAACATGATTCTAAAGAGGACTAGATCACTTTATGAAAATTACATAGCTAGATTATAAGGTAAGTGAATAATGTCAGTTATTAGCCAAAAGAGAGCTAAAGAGAGGTAGAAAATTAGTAAAATGTCGAGGACAAAAAAAGCAATTATTCGATCTATCACCTCTATTTTCCCCTTACCCAGCCTACTCTATTTTGCACCTGGACAAGCCTTAAAGCTGAATAACACGAGTTTTACGAGGCCCTAAAAAAGAGGGGAGTAGTTAAGTAAAAATTATTGTCGAACTCCAACCTTACAAAACCTAACATTTAACACAACATATTACCACATTATCAACACTACTAAATTATACTAAATTGTACCTTCAACAGTGATCTATTCAACAATCAGACAGCTTTATATTAGCTAGGTAATGAATGTTAGTTGTTGGGTATCATATGACCTTAGTTATCAGATGAAAATCCAGTATGAACAACACAACGACCACAGGAAGTAATTCAACCTTAATATAACTCTTATCATCTTTAATAAAATTCTTATTGTTGAACATAGTATCACCTATTCTAAAAACCTTCTGCAAAATTTTGCCTAGGGTAGCAATTTATCACTGGACATAGTATCACTTATTCTTATCTTTCCCAATACCAGGGTAGTTTATACATCGAAAATAAAAATAATTTAAAAAACAGCACAAAAGGTATCTTTTGTAAGATAAATTTTACTAAAAAAATTCAGCAAAAGTCAGCTTTTCCTTAAAAAATGATCGTTTTAACTCAATCTTAAAAAATTAAGCAAAAGTTAGGTTTTGTCTAATTAATTTAGTTTAAAAAAATTGAGCAAAAGAAGGGTTTTGTTTAATTAATTCAGCAGAGGAAGCAGTAAAGTAACCCCCCCTTAGTCGTAGGCTTAAATGTTGGCCCTTAAATACCAGTGCAGAATGTTATAATGATGTACAGCAGGTGTCTAGGAGGGGTGTAGTGGAAATAAAGTAGGGGTTTAGAAAAGGATAGCAACATTAAGTGAGAGAAAGGAAGATAAATAATTATTTACAGTATTTTAGATAGATTAAAGCAGTTTTAACCTTAATCCAATTTATAAGGGGATTTATGAAAAAAAGGAGGGTTAATATGGGAGGTTTAGGCAGTGGTAGATATAGCAGAAAAACAGCAGTAGAGGATTGCTTAGGTATAGATGTTAATTATTTAAATAGAAAAGGGTTCTTAGAAGAAGGTTGTCAGTTTACTTTAAGATGGTCTATCTCTAGGAGTAATTGGAGTGCTAGCATATCAGCTAAAGCATATAAAGATTATATAGTTTTGGATTACATTGTAGAGAAAGAAAGAGAATTAAATTATAGTATCCAGCTTGATAAAGTGCCAATGAATTTAGGAGGTTACAAGAATTATTTAAGGTGTCCTAAGTGTAATAGCAGGGTAGAGAAGATATATAAAAGTAGTGCTAGTGATTATTTTCTTTGTCGTGATTGTTTAGATCTAGTTTATAGGAGTAGTAAAGAAAGTGGAGATGAATTAGCAAAGGTTAGAAGAAAGTTAGATAAGCTATATAGTAAGCTAAATGGAAAGTGGCGTGGTGTGTATAGCATAATACCAGATAAGCCTAAGAATATGCACCAAAGGACTTACTTAGGGATTAGAAAAGATATTATTAAGCAGGAAAGATTGTTAGATGGATTGTTTTGCATGAAGGCAGAAGATTTAATAGGGTAATTGTAATATATTCAGTTTCAAAATAGTTTCAAAACAGTTTCAAGTCTTTGATTCTATCTTGAAAGTTAATATTAAAATTAATTGATTGACATTGCAGCATAAAAGGTCAAGAGGGATCAGTTAACTAATTTATGTTACCTACCAATAACAACATTGATTAAATAGTTAAGAAAGAATCAGATTATACAAAAAGCCAAGCCTATCGTTTTATTAAAATAGTAGATAATTATAGTGTCCCAACGTTGGGACAAGTTGAGGGTTTAGGGTTAAGTAAAATTGTTGAATTAGCCAAAAGCGAAGGGGTGTCGATATGGGCCAACCTTGAAAATTAGATGAAAGTATGATGAAAATAAGATGAAAATTTTTTCACTTTATTTTCAAGTTGAATTAAACCTTGATTTACTGTTATTACAGCATATATTAACAGTTAGAGAATTAAAGCTAAAGAGGGTTACCTAGTCCATTAAAAGCTACTGGTATTTTAATTAAATCAATTTAATGTTATAATAATAGTACAACCTTATGAACTATAAGAAGAGGGGGATAATTTTAAATGGATAACGAAAAAATGCTTGAGTTATTATTAGATAAATTTAATAACTTGGAGAACAAGATCGATAATTTAGAAAAAGATATGAATAACAGGTTTAATAAGTTAGATAAAGAATTAGACCAGTTGAAGGGCGAAACTGAAACGATAGCATTAAAGGTTAATGAGAATAATCAGATATTAAAACAAGATAATGTTAAAGAGTGGCTGGAGCTGGGTAGTTCAGCAATGAATGAATTTAAAAAGAAAAATATACTTAATGATTAGAGGAGCTTAAATAGCTGCTCTTTTATTTTTGCCTGAATGATTAATTAAAGTTGGCCCAGGAGGGTTATATTTTTATTTTAAGTGTAAATGTAACTTATTGAGGATAAAGGAGGGAGAACGTGCAGGCAAGGGAGACCTGCAATCTCTTGGATTTACTCTTGCTCTTTTTCAGCTAATTCTTTTTCATACTTATCTATAACCATTTCTAGGCCTTCCTCTATTAACTGGTTAAGATTCACCTCCAGCTTAATAGCCAAAATCTTAGCTTCCTGTACGATTTTCTTATTAACAGTAGTATGAATATCTTTTTTACTCACCTTAACACCTCCTAAGTTTGTACATATGTTTTTTAGCTTATATGTACATTATAACACTATAGTTTTTTTAATGCTAATATGTATTTTATGACTTCTATTGACAAATTAACTCTTAATATGGTAACATATGTACATAAGAACAATATTAGGTTTGAACACTAAATTAAGACTAAGGAGGAAATTAAATAATGAGTAGAGGATCTGGATCTAATGAATTAGTAGAGGGTTTTAATATTAAAGAGGACTTGCAGGAAAAAGGGGTTACTGGGGATAGGCTAGAGAGCAGCGTTAAAATTATCAAGGTTTATTTTAGAATGGGCCAAAAAGAAAGAGAGTTTTGCTTTAAGTTGTTAGAATATATGCTTGAAAGTGGCTGGAGACCAAGCAAACAATTTACAAGAAAAGTATTAGGTTCTGATTTAAACTGTTTAGTGGATGATGTCAGTTAGTTTATTTGATTTATTTTAAATTTAAAAAAGGGATTAGGAAGAAATAGAAGAATAATTAGTATTAGAAAGAGAAAGATTAAATTTGTTGCCCAGTGGTGGGGCAGGAAGAAATAGAAAGATGATATTTAAATTACAATAAAATAAAAGCTATTCGCTTAAAGGTGTTAGTCGCACCTCAAACGAATAGCTTTGAATACTACATACATTGTCAGAGTTGCAACCAACAGCTCTAACAATTCGACAGACAAGAATCCCCCTTGTCTATCTTGCAGCAGTATTTTATTTACTTTAAGTTATTATACCAAAAATGATAATTTAAAGCAATAGAAACTGTTGGTAATCTAGAAAGCTCTAGATAAGATAAGGAGGTAATCCTTGTTTTGTCTAGAGCTTTTTTGTATTTACAGGACAATTTAATTTAGTTGTAAGCTAAGAGGTTGCTTACCAAAAAGAAAGGGGTGATATTATGGGTAAGCGTTGGGGTGGTCACTCAATGCAATTAGATAAAACGAGAAGGAGTAAAAAGAATTGTTACAGATGTAAATATTTAAAAGGTGATAACTTTTGTACCAGTTACAATACTGAAATAAAAAACATGAGCAGAGGTAACTGTAAAAAGTTTAAGCAAGACAAAAAACACAATGCTAATCTACTCCACAAAGCAGAGGAGATCAGCAATAGATTAAAAAAAGAAAAGGTCGCTTGTGTAGTGTCCAAGCAGAATCAATTTTTAGTAAGGTTGACCTGTTACTATAAGTTAGATGATTGTGGTTACATTGATATAACTTACAGCAAAAAGAAAAAAGATTTCTTGGTACAATCTAACAAAATGCCAAAAGAGGTTAAAGGCATAGTTAGAACAGCAATTAAAGGTTTAGTTGGTAGGTTTAAATAACAAAAAAGATAATATAGGACAGGCTCGTGGGTTAGAGGAATAACCATGAGATTAAATAATAAAAAAACTGTCGTGGTAGCCCCCACGTTTGAACTAGACAGGGAAAAAAGTAGGCACTCAAGAAGGCTCTAGCACCTGCCACAGTGCAAAAGAGATAATACATAAAGAGGGCAATACCTTCGCCTTGCTAGAGGTAATAACTAGCCACAGGTTATATAGTGATATGTAACCAGAGAACAGTCGCCACCTGCTAGTGGTTGCACTCGTAGAAGTGTAATAATGCTAGTGGTGAGCTTTAGAACAGACTAACTGTCGCCCTGTCGTAGTCGAACGCCAATAGGCTAGTAGAGGGGGAATAAGTCGAGTTGATATATTACATATCGAGTGTGATAAAACTACACCTAAGCACATTCTGCACAAGCAGACAAGACTTGTCGAGGAAGATAACACCTTGACCTATACACTAAACGAATACCTCAGTTCGTTGGGATATTTTTTTATAGATTCCTCTTTGTTTTTTTATCTTTTGATAATGCAAGGGGGTAACTATGCCTAGCCACTTTCCTCGAATCGAAGGGATGCCTTAAGACCTGGAATCGTTGACCCTACTATTGCAGCTGATGGATCAGAATCTACTGGATCTCGATTATGTCGTTGGGAGTACAATTTAACTCCTTGCATAACTTCTCAATCACTCTTAAATCCACATATTCACCTTCCTTACTCAACTTGGCTACAGTAGTCCAGCTTAAGCCAACTTCTTCTACTAGATACTTTTTCCTCAAACCTTTATCAATCATAAGTTTTAATAGAGGTTTATAACTTATCATCATCACCACTCCTTTAACTTTAATTATATTAAGTTTTCTTAGTTTTTACCATTAAATAACAGTAATAACTGTAAAAGTAGTTTAATAGTCTTAGTATTGTAAGCTAAATCTTCGTGTAGCTGGAGTTAATTAAAACAATGCTAAGGAGGGTAAAGGTAATGGATGAGATTTACTTTATATTTTGGTTAGGTTTGATAGTCAGCTTACTAAAGATGGTACTGGGGAGTACAGGGAATGACAATCTAAGTAATGTTATTGATCTTGTGGCGTTGGTAATTGTTTTATCAAGAGTTTATCCAATGCTTAGAGAGTTGATTAGTGCAGTTGAAACCTTTAGCAGATTCTAAGGAGGGGTTAGAGTGTTAGAAATGTTGTTACCTTCATCTAAGGTATTAATTGAAATGTTAGGATGGTCTTGTATTGCTGGACTAGGATTGACTTATTATTTAGAGGATACAGCTTCATTGACTGAAAGAATAGTTAGAGATTTCTTTGTTAATTCAGGGTTATATATTAAGACGCCCAAGGATAAGAAGATAGTTCCTAAGTTGTTGGCTTATGAGGAGGAAGGGGAGGATCAGGAGTTGCTGACTTACAAAATACCTAATGGTTTAGGACTAGAAAACTTTCAGCAAAAGAAAAAAGCCCTAGAACACCAGTTAAATGGGGAACTGGAGATCTGGGCCAAAGGTAATAGACTTCACATTAGATTATATTCTTCACACCTTCCAGAAAAAGCAATTTTCACTAAGAATCTAGATTTAATATTAGAGAAGATAAGAGAAATTAAACTAGGTTTATCAATAGGTTTCAGCAGAAAAGGTTATATAGTTAACGACTTTAGTAGTGCGACCTGTCATGTCCTCCTGGGGGGAGAAACAGGATCAGGAAAGTCAGTTTTATTACGCCAGTTGATACTTAGTGGAATGTTGGCTTATACTCACCACCAGTTACATTATTATTTTGTGGACTTAAAAGGTGGAATTGAGATGATTCACTTTAAAGAAGCTGCACATACTCAAGCTATAGCAGAGAATGAACAAGACGCATTTAATATGCTTGTAGAGTTAAATAACATGGTAGATCAGAGATTGAAGAAGTTGAAAAACAAGGGTGCTACATCACTTTATCAGCTAAAGAACAATACAGAAGCTAAAGTAGTTTTAGTAGTTGATGAACTAGCAGAGTTGCAGAATAATGACGATTGTTTAGAGTTGTTGGAGAGATTGTTGAGGTTGGCAAGGGCTACAGGAATCCACATAGTAGCAGCTACACAGCGACCAGATCGAAAGGTACTGCCTGGGCAGTTAAAAGCTAATTTACCTGTTAGTGTTGCTATGAAATGTAAGAATGAAGTTAATAGCTCTATATTGTTGGATGATACAGAAGCAGCTTACATTGAACCAGTTGCAGGTCGTGGGATCTATCAGCTGAATCAGAATGTTAAGATACAAGTTCCTTATGTTAATGTTGAAACTACTAAAAAACTGATTAACGAAAGAAACAAGGAATTAGGGTATAGTTCTACTGTTAATCGAACAGAAGCTAAAACCAGTTCCTCCAGTAACAGCAGTAAGGTAGCTAAGAAGAAGATTGAGCCAGCTAATAATAAAGATGACTGGGGGGTTGTGATCTAGTGCTTACTGATAGAGATAAGCAGGTTATTGTTAGTGTTGGAAAGCATAAGGCGTTAAGTCAACCACAGATAGAAAGGTTACATTTTAAGTCTTATGCTACTTGTCAAAGAAGATTTAGGCGTGAATTAGTCAAGAATGACTATCTAAGTCAGCCCTTTTATTGGCCCTATGGCAAATGGAATAGGTTAGCTTTATATAGGCTTGAGAGTGAAGGAAAGAAGATATATAAAGAGATCACAGGTCGAGACTATCGACAACCTGCCTGGTCTGAAAATTACATTCCTCATTTATTGGAGACTAACAGAATCATACTAGAGTTATATAGCTTAGTTGATGATTTGTGGCTTGAATACAGACCTGCTAGGGAAGCTAAGACCCAGCTTGATGCTTTACTACAGTTAACAAATGGAAACAAGCTGATTTTAGAGGTGGATCTAGCTAGTGAGACTAAGAGACAGTTACAAAACCAGTTCAGAAATTATCAAAATGAGCTTGAGAACTACAACTTACCTGCTAATATTGTTTTCTTTAGTGGTAGATCTAATAAGTTATATAATTGGTGCTTAGAGGTAGCTGATAAGAGTTTAGATGTTAACCCTGTTTTTGTTGGCCTGAATAAAGTTAAGCAGCTAAAAGAACAGCTTAGGAGGGGTAAGATATGAAGAAGTCTATTGCAGTCATGTTATTATCCTTAATTGTACTTACTACTCTTACTACAGGGTTGGCCCAAGCGAATAGAAGTAGAGCCTATAACCCTAATCTTAGAGCCACTAAATGGGGTATGAACAGGGCAGAAGTTAAGGCAGCAGAAAGACACTATACACAAGCAATCAAGCTATATTCTGCTAATGAAATATCAGAACAGAATCCTTTTTATCGTATTTTCAGTGGTGTAATAGATTTAGCTTTTAGTGTCGTTGGAACTAGTGTTAGTGATTTAGCTAAAGCGAATAATAGTGATAGTAACTTGCTAGTAAGAGATAGACCTAATGAGCTAGTTTATAAACTTGAAGTGATGGGTATCTACCCAACTTATCTTAATTACAACTTTCAGAATGATAAAGTTAATCAAGCTACTTACTCCTTTGAGCCTGACTATAACCTTAATGATCCTGACCAACTCAACAACTATATAAAACATTATTATCAGCTGCAGAAGTTGCTAGGTGATAAGTACAGCCAGCCCAAGACGAATGATGTTAACTGGACTAGGAAATATTACAGGAATACATTAAACGATAGAGGTCGAGGAACAGCAGTTAAATGGGGGTTTCTTAACTATCAAACTGTTTGGGTAACTGATGATACTACAATCGAATTAAAGCTATATCAAGACAGATTTCAGCCAATTCTAGAGCTGAATTATTATAGTAACCACTATGAAACTGGTGTAGATATGAGTAAGTTTTAAATATTAATGGTAAAGGCTTGTATCAAGTAATATATATGGTATGAGCTTATACTAATAAATCTTTAGGAGGGATAAGATATGTTAAGTCAAGCATTTTTAAATCAAATGGGTTTAATTTTATTATTTTTTGTTTCATTTAATTTACTTTGTTATTTTATGCTTGAGAATAAAATGGGAAAGAAAAAAATATCTGCAATGGCACAAGATTTTGTTAAGTTGATACAAAAAACCACTAACCTTAATATGCTAATGGAAAGAACGTTTAGTTTATCTTTCCTTATATTTGCCTTTGGATTAAGTATTGTATTAATTTTAAGATTTAGAAGGACACTTGATGAAGTAATCACAGTCTTTTTTGTTATATTATCACTTTATTTCTGGATTAAGAGAATTGATAACAAATATGAGGAAGCTGTCCCAAGTATTGAAGAATAACAGATTTAAGCCTGCTATTTTAGCAGGTCTTTTTTATTTTAGGGATATAAAATTAATTTAACAGGATGGGTTAAAGAAGTTTCATACACCTTACAAGCTAAAAAGTTGATATATAAGCAATTTAACACCCTATTAAATTTACCCCTTCTTTAAAGAAATAATAGCGTTGTTAAAAATGAGGGTGAGAGTGGGGTGAGAGGGAGAGAATAAGCCAAAAAACTAACTAACGTTAGTTACCTAGCTGATATGAGTTAGTCAGTTGGAGAGAATTAGACAGGTAGCAGGAGCAACAAACGTCAGTTAGCCACAGATGAACAAATGTATATCAGTTTAGAGAATAGGAGATGATATGAAAAAAAGAGAACTGGAGCAGGAGGTGAATTAAATTGAAAGTAGCTGAAATGAGAAAAATGAATCCAATTGAATTTGAACACTATGTCGCTGATATGTTAGAGCAAAAAGGTTATGATTGCTATGTAACGTCAGGGACTGCTGACTATGGGGCTGACATTATAGCAGAAGATGATAAAGAAAAAATAGCAGTACAGGTCAAAAGGTATGCAAAGAATAACAGTGTAGGCGTTGAAGATATCTATCCTGTACATTCAGCTATAAACTTTTATGAGTGCGACAGAGCTATGATAATAACGACAGCTACATCACTGACTAACAATGCTAGAGTTTTAGCAAGAAATTTAGGAATTGAAGTTTGGGATAGTGAGAAGTTGGCCCAAGAGTTTAGTGATAAACAATACAGGGCCAAGAAAGAAGAACAGATTGATTTTGGATTCAAGCAAAAAGCTATAATTGCTTTTTGGATATTAGCAGCTTTATTTACAATGCGATTTTATTAATTATAACTTAGTTATCATTTGTTAGTTGTAAGAAATAAGAAATAAATATATTTAATGACAATCATAACTGACATTAGTTGCTAATTACTGTATAGTTTATATATAAAAATGGTCGCTTTTATACAAAAACTTTATATAGCTTTTATATATTACTCCTTAAAATTGCGATAAATTGCGTTATACCCTTGAAAGTTACATATAATTATAGTATAATATTAATATATTGAGAGGAGGGGCAATAATGGAAAAGGCAATAGGTTATATAAGAGTTTCAACATCACAGCAAAGTAAAGAGGGGGTTTCTCTTAAGGATCAAAAAGATAAGATAACTCAATATTGTAGTTTTAAGAATATAGAGTTAGTTGACATTATAGCAGATGAGGGTGTAAGTGCTGGAATCCCATTAGATGAAAGAGAAGGTGGCCAAGAGTTAGTCAAGAGGGTTAAAGAGGATAATATTAATACTGTGGTTGCTGTTAAGTTAGACAGATTGTTTAGAGATGCAGTAGATTGTTTATGTACTACTAAGAAATGGGATGAGAAAGGTATAGCATTACATTTGCTAGACTTAGGAGGATCAACTTTAGATACTAGTACAGCTATGGGCAGAATGTTTTTAACTATGTCAGCTGGGTTTGCTGAAATGGAACGTAACCTAATAAAAGAAAGAACTTCTAACGCCTTACAATATAAGAAGAAGAAAAGAGAAGTTTATTCCCCAACTCCAACAGGATACAAAAGAAAAGGTAACCAGCTGCAAGAGAATAAAGAAGAATTAAAGGCAGTTAAGTTAATTAAGCAGTTAAGAAAAGAAGGTTTGAGTTATAGAAAAATAGCTAATAAATTAAATGATCTAGGTGTACCAACTAAAAGAAAGGGTAAAAAGTGGTATGCTGCAACAGTGAGCTATATTTTCAAGAATGATTTATATAAAGACGTTAAGCCTTCTTATGCTGGTTATAAAAAAGAATTTGAGAATACAGAAGATACAGGAAATGGTTTAATGGCTAAGGCTAAAGAAATAATCTTTCAGTTAAGAGAAAGAGGGTTGAGCTTACGCAAGATAGCCAATAAATTAAATGATCTAGGAATTAATACTAGGCGTCAGGGTAAAAAGTGGTATGCTGGAACTGTTAATTATATCTTAAAAAATAATGGAAGCAGGTGTTTAGGTAGTGGATAAGTTACTGACAGTAAAAGAAGTAAGTGAGATATTACAAGTACACACAAAGACTATAAAAAGATGGTTGAGGGATGGAAAATTAAAAGGGGTCAAAATGGGTAAAATGTGGAGAGTTGAACAGAAGGACTTGAAAGAATTTATTGAAAGTAATAAAAAATAAAGGGTTAGTCAATAGGAGTTGATCAGATGATCCTTTGGAGCAGTTTAGGCTGGGAAGAAGAAGTTGAGAGCATTGAACAGGCAAAAGAGATAGTTGAGGAAGCTATTGCATACCCAGAGCAAAAAATTACATTATCTAAGATGGTTGATGGTAAGCAACAGGATCAGGTCTTATATAATGGAATAGACGATGAAAAAGCAGTCCAATGGTTAGATATGATAAAGAGGTCTAGAGAATTAGAAAGGGGTGAGTAGAGTGAGTGATAAAGTTAAGGAAGCTAGTGTTGAGCAAATAGAGCAGTATTTAAAGGGGATTGAAAGAATTGTAGATGATTTAGTTGATACAGAGAATAAGGCAGCCAGAGGACTAATGACAGAAGGAATTGAAACTAGAATGAAGTGGATCAGGACTAAATTAAAAACTCTAAAAGGATTAGAGGTAATTGATGATAAGTTTGACCAGTAATGAATGAAGGAGGGATTTGATGAAGTTAGTTAAAAGAGAAGGTTATGAGTTTATAAGTGGGGAGCAACAGAGAGAGGAGTTTAACGAGGGTCTTAACAAGATCATTCATGCTTTAGGGTATGAAAAGATTGAAATGACTAAAGATGAATTTTATTGTCTTGAAGATGATATTAGGGAAGTGATTAATGACACACTGAAATTCTTATTTGATATTAGTTATTATAGTGGCAAAGATAACAGCAGCAAGGAAGTAAAAGAGCATATTAAAGGATATTTATTCGAAGTATTAAATGAGTTTTTACATTGCACAATTGAGGATAGAAAAGAGGAAATAGAAAAAAGTCAGCCAGTAATTAAGGCATATAAAGAGCTAATAAGGGAAGTATTTAAAGAGATTAGACAGGAAAACGAAAAAATAACAGGTTTGCAGACTAAAAAGACTGTTGGAGAGCCTTTAGCTTTAAATGAAATGAAAGCAATCAGGAATGAGTTAGACGAGAGGTTTTTAAGTAAAGCTAAAAGTAAACTTGAGACTAAAGACTGGAGCGAAGAAATAAAGAAAGAGTTAATGAAGTTGTTAAATGATAATCTAAAAGAATGTTAGAAGTTGGCCCTCCCAGCGATGGGATAAATACCAGAGTTGAGAATAACAAGTGGCTAATAAAGTTGGCCAGTTATAGAGGTCAGTTGTTAATTCGATTGGTAAAATAATCCTTGCATAAAAGCAGGGTTATATAGTATAATTGTTATAACTTGTGATAGTTACAAAGAAATAAACTTTTTGAAGGGTTAGATCTAGGTGTTAGCTAGGTTAGCCCCTTAATTTTAACCTATTTCTTGTTATAACGAGTAATTGCCACAAATGGACTTGTTATAATATGTAATTATTACAAGGTAGGTTAAAAATAAAAGGAGGGTAATAATATGCTTTGTCACAAATTTGATTCTGTAGGGTTGGATTTAGGCTATGACACAGTAAAGTTAATTTGTAATGGTATGGACAGTGTTTTAAAGTTTCCTTCTCTAGCAGAGGAAAGAGATTCTAGTCTGGAAAGTTTGAGAGTTGATAGTGGTTTCAGTAAAAAAAAGATGTTAATTAGTGTTGAGGATCAAGACAGATGGTTTGATTTTGGCGTGGGTGAGTATGTAGCTAATCA
>NZ_JALKBY010000024.1 GCF_023223645.1 Natroniella sulfidigena
GCGGGTACGTATCCATTTAATCAAAGGAGTTTTATTTTTTCAAGAACTTTTTATAAAAAACGATGCAACGCTAGTGAATTGGAATAAATTCTTTGGAATGATAAACCAAACTAATTAATAAATTCAGATATCTAACTCGAAACTCATCCTCGTATTTTATAAATTCTAAATATTCTTCTAGATAGAAACCCATATAAGTTATCAAGTAAATTTCACCTGAATCATTCAAATCTACATTTTGAACATCAAATTGTAAAAATTGCTTCCACCAATTCCTAACCATCTCTGCAATATCATCCTCATATTCATTACAAATTCGTACCTTAAAGAATTGATGATTCAGAGAAATTAAATTTCCTCGACTACTTCTTTCCACCTTGAGCAACGGTCTTAAATCAGATAACATCGCCAAAAACCTGAAGGTCAACTTCTCTTCACCTAATAGATAACTAATCTCTTTGGCAGTCAGAGGTTCAAAACTGGTAGCTATAATTGACAAAACTCGCTTAATCCTCTTAAAAAGTTTCTCACCATACATACTCTTTAAGAGATCAAAGTAAATCATAAACTTATTATCAGCCTTTTTCAACTCCTCCAAACTAGCATTTCCACTATCACGAATTATCTTAAATAGGCTTAAATATAACAATTTATAATCAGCTGCTTCTAACACCTCTTCAATCTTATCACTCTCTTTTATCTTTAATTGGTCTTTGACATAATCTTCAATAATCTTTCTATTTTTCTGATCTTCTTTTTTTACAATTAGCTTAGCACCACTACTTATATTCAACTCACTTATTCGCTCTCGATGATAATCCTCCAACTCCTCATCAGTTCTACTGGTCAACAGAATATAAACATTCTCTGGCAACTCTTCTTCTCTAGGAATAAAATCAAAAATAGATAGCTTTTGTTCTTCATCTTTTTCCATTGGAATCTCATCAAGTCCATCAATGATAAATAATAATCCCTCAGTTCCAAAGAATTTAGAATGTAATTTAGCAAATCCACCTAATAATTCAGCAAAATTACTTCTGTTTTTAGATTTATCTTGAAAATCTATCTTAAGCTCAGGAAAATCACCAGTTATTTCATTCTCTTCTTTCTTACTAGCTCTTAGTTCATCGATTAGATCAGATTTAAATTTCTTAAATTTATAATTATAACTATCATTAATATAATAAGCTCTTCGACTAATTAATCCTTTTTTACCAAAGCCTTTAAACTTATCCAACTCTCGCTGATCCAAGGCACGAGCAAAAGTTGTCTTTCCTGTTCCTCCTTCCATCTGCAACAAAAAAAGACCATTGTTATTACTTGCAATCGTCTCTTGAAGCCAGTTTTTTAATCCATCAGCCCCTACATAATCGTTAACTTGATTAGCCTCTGTTAAGATCTTTTCAGCCTGTTTTAAAAGTATGTCCTCTTCAACCGACAAATCAAAATTATCATTATATTCCCCTAAAGTATTGTATAATCTCTTATATAAATTTGTAATCTCTGGGGTTACCTTTTTAAACTTAGCCCCTTGCATATAATCTAAAATAGAACTGGATTCTTTCTTACTCAAATAAGTATCAAAAAAGTAAAATTTATCATCATCATAAAAAATATAGGGCGTAAGTTTATAATTCTTACTATTCAAATCCAGATAAACTTCTGTTTCAGTAACCTCTTTTTCAGCTACAAATTCTAACTTTGCATAGATCCCTTCTGTTTCTGCTAAGTGCTCCTTAATTAACTTTAACTTCTTCTCTATGTCCTCTTTAAATTTATCATCACAATCAAAACCCAAAGCTCCATGACCGATCTCATCATTTCTCCACTTGACTATATTTTCATTATTATAAATATTCAAGATACTCTTTTCTATCTCTACTATTTCTGGAATTAGATCATCCAATTTTTTAATCTTGTTACCTATGGTCTGCCATGTACCTAAGGATAACGGTTTTTTAACCAACTCTTTTAATAACTCTTTCTCTTCTTTACTATGCTCTTTCTTATAATGAATCTGGCTGACCAAAGCTAAAGTCGGCAACTTAAGAAGTATCTCAAAGAGATCCTTAATCTGAAAGAATGCTCCATAAGTCTTCTCCTCTTTAAATAAATCGCTTAACCTCTTATATTCACAAGCTATAATCTCAGGGAAACTATCAAAAGCAGTTTGATACCACAGTGAGTCATTATTATAAACCTCATCAGCCCAATTTCTTTCTACTTTAGTTGAGCACCATGGACAAATTCCCCAATCTGATTCCAACTGTTTTTCACAATTTTTACATTCCACATCTAAACCTCCTCTATCCTTTTACAGACTCGTTACTTTCTACTAAAAATAATCCTTTCGGCTTAGATAAACTCTTCCACTCTCTAAATAACTTCCCTGCTAATGAATAAGCTCTAGCTTGATCCGATCCATCTTCATATATATCGTTTAGTTGATCATCAACAAACTTTAAATACCTATCAAAATTATTATAAAAGGCAACAATATGACCTAACCCATGAAAGAACATAAAATAATAAGCATCTTTGAAAGATTCGATCACTCCATCTTGAGTTAAAAAATCAATATGAAAATTACTCTTATTGTGAAACACCCTCTTAATATCAAAGTAATTAATCATCATCTGGCAATTATAAGGATTCTTATCCGCTCCTACCCTACCCATATATTTACTATCTGCTGCTTTATCGTCAGAATCAAGGCCATCTCTTTCAAATTGACCTTTATACTCTTTTATTCTTAGATTAAGCTTATAAAAATGCTCAGCTGGAATTCTATTCTTTAACTGCCTATTGACAAAGTCATATATCTTCCAATTATTCTTTAATATTTGCTCTTCTGCTCCATCTGGAAATGAAGAATAAACAAAGATATTCATTAACAATATCACCTTCCTTTAAAAATTAAAAACTGAACAGGTTTAAGGTTGCTTATCATCCGCATTATCTCAAGACAATTTTTAACATTATAGGGGTTTGAAGTGAAGTATTATTATAAAATAGCTTAACTTCAATTTACAATGTACAATTTACAAAATTGACAATTAAAACATTTAAATCTTATAATCAAAATCAAACCAAGCTTGCTTATTATCACAGGGTTTTTCAGAGAACTTAAGTTTTTAAGAACTTGATCTTATCCTTCGGGTTCTGTGAACCCTTCGTGATGAAAAAATCATCTCTTAGATCTTTTCTATCCATTGTAAATTGTACATTTCGTCAATTGTTAATTGTGAAGCTATATATCAATAAAAAGTAAAATATTTAGAAAAATATGTATTAAGTTGACATACATGGACTGCTTATTATAAACTTTGCTGAAATTCATCAACCAATTTCAGTATCTCATCCTTTTTAACTATCTTTCCCATCCACTCTTTAGGAAGTGCTTGATAACCATAATAAATCCCTGCTAACCCACCTGTCACTGCTGCAACTGTATCGGTATCCTCTCCTAAATTGACCGCCTTCAGGATAGCTTCCTGATAAGAGTGGCTATTAAACAAGACCCAGAGCGCTGCTTCCAATGTATCTACTACATAACCTGTTGATTTTATCTCATCTTCTTTTAATTGACCAATCTCTGCTTCTAAGATCCGGTGATAGTGTTCTAACTCTTCTTGATAAGGAGCTTGCTGGTAGTACTCTTTAATGATCTCTTTTGTCTCCTGGTATGCTTCCTCTAGCTCAGCTCCTTCTACTAGCTTGATAGCAAACTCTACATAAATACCACAGCCTAGAATAGAGCGAGGGTGGGCATGGGTCAGAGAAGAAACCTCAGCTATCTTCTTTAATCTCTCTTCTACTGCAATATCTTTTAGATAATAGGCTAGCGGTAAGATTCTCATCAATGAACCATTACCGTTATCATATTCATCTCTTCCTCCTGCTTCAACAGGAGCTACTCCCTCTTCCAGTCTCCTGATTGATTCTTCTGTACATATTCCTATATCGAAAGCTTCATTATGCGGAGTTAGATAGCCATCATTGAACCAACTGACAAATTTGGCCCCTAAGTCAGCAAGATCATAACCAGTACATAAGCTCTCCATCAAACAGAAGGTCAAGGAGCTATCATCTGACCAAGTACCTACTGGTTGATTATACTTTCCATACCCCCGCATATCTTTGACAGGATCTGCTTTAAGCTCTACTCTTGTCTTAAATTCTACTGGAACTCCTACCGCATCACCGATGACAAGCCCCATGATTCCAGCTAATAAATCATCTTTTTTCATTAAAAGCCCCCCTTTTTATTACTGAGCTATCCATCAAAATTATAGAAATTCAAAAGTGATCTCTTTAAATTTCCTCTAGCTTCATTTCTTCTTCTGATAACTCAAATAATTTAATTCTACTTTTTAAGTCTTTAATGCTAAGATTATCCCAATAATTTTCAGACCAATTACTGCTTCCAGGTTTAGGCCAAAATCCATAATATAGATTCTTTCCAATAAACCTTTCTCCAATTTTATCCATTATATCTTCTACAGTCTCTATTCTCCGTTTTATATAAGCATTTACATTTTCAATAGTTTTTTGATCTACTCCATTTAAATAAACATAGTTTTCGGCGTTTATTACTACTAATTTCCCAAAATCTTTGGCCATCTCTTTTATGGAAGTACTAGACTCAGATTCAATTGCCCACAAAACATCTTTTACTAAATTTGCTTTTGATTGTTTTTTATCCGGATCAGCTATTTCAAATTCTTTTTTTATCACAATATCTAATAACCACTCTCCAGATTGCTTTCCTGAACCATCATCTTTAACTTTCTGAACAGCGAGTTTAGGCTCAGAAGAATCTAATTCATTTTCACAAAACTCTCTATATAAATTATTTCCAAAACACTCAACAAACTTTGCAGATTTTAAACTTGACTTTTTTAATTGAGCATTATAAGCATCCTCTAGGGATTCTACCATTAAATCTTTAATCAACTTACCTTTTTCTTTATTATTCATAATTTTCTTCTCCTCTAAATTTTATAACTTTCACCATTTTCAAGCTTCGTAACTTCTGCACCCAACCGATGATAACTTTCAAAATTCATCGTATGAATTGGAACTACCTCTTTTGGCTGCAACTTATCTACTACTCTCTGCAAAGTCGCACCTGAAGCATGCCCACTAGTATGTATGATATGAAATTTAATCTCTCTTTCTGCTATGAAATCACTCATCTCCAGCATCGAATCTTCTTCTAGGTAACCATCCCACATCGAATAAACAAAGTTGGCTTTCTTTAAATTATTACTTCCCTCAAGCTGATCAATCACTCTCAAATCACTCAACATCGAACTTCTGACCAGCATCATGATTTTATTTCTTTTTTCTACTATATCTTTCCTACTAAGCTTATAACTACTAAATTTATACATAAGTTCCTGATTTCCTTCTTTAAAGGATCTTTTTGTTAAGTAATAAGGATAAAAAACCTTTAGTTCAGGAAAATCCACTGATAGATGAGGTAGTCTAGCAAAATCCTTCAGCCGATCAAGGAGATGGGCGGTATAGATATCGATCAAAAGTATTCGTCCTGTTCTTTTGGCTGCCTTGTAAAAAGAGACTAGACGATCGATATTCTGGGAAGATGAATATAGAAGCAATGGTCTTTCTTCTTTTGCTAGTTCAGTAATCTCTGCTTCGATTCTTTCTTCTGATTTTATATCCTTTTGCTCTGTACCTAGATTCGTCCCTTCTAATAAGATAGCATCAACCCCCTGCCCAATATCATTTAAAAAGTAATCAAGAACCTTCTTCTTCCTGCCATGTGCTCTAAAATCACCACTATAAATAACTCTCTTTCCATCTGCTTTGATCAAAAAAGCATAGGCATCAAAGGCAGAATGATCCATTAGGTAAGGAGTTACTTCAAAATCCCCACAGCTGAACTTATTACCACTACTAAAGAAGTTGTAGTTCTCTATCGTTCCTTCTAGCGGAGTAAAGGTAGTTGTCAGATCGATCAACTCTTTAGTAGCCTCTCCTAAGTAAAAAGAAATGCTATCGTGAACATAATTGAAGAAACCATAATGATCTTGGTGAGCATGAGAGATTAAAACTCCAGCTATTTCGTTACCTTCGTTGGCCCGACTATATAACTGCTCTACCTTAGGCAAAATACCCCTTTCAACTAACTCTGTTCCTGACAGATGACTATACTTTTTAAAGTTAAATCGCCCACCATCCTCACCAAATAAGGGAATACCAATATCGATAATCATTCTACTACCACTCTTACTTCTAAATTCTACAGTAGAACCACCAATCTTCTCAGTATCACGATGGATAATTAATTCCATTTACTCACCTCTCCTTTTGATATCTTCTTCTCTGCCTTTCTCTCTCTTCTATCTGTCCTTGCTCCAACACAGCACCAATAGACTTTATTATATCTTCAATTTCCTTACAAAAAATTTGAAACCATAGATAAGTTATCAAAAAGAGAAAAGCTAGATAAATGATATAAGAGATATTCTCTCTCAGAGCAGATCACTTCCTTTCTTTGTTTGTTGGCCCGTCAATTCAATATATATTTATTATGCCATGTTTCGTCGTGTTATTCAAGTTGTTTTGTGTGTCTGTTATTAATTCTATTACGAATAACAAAAAACCAACTCGTTTAGCTAATAATTAAATGGAACTTCTTAACTATTAACTAACAAGTTGGCTGGCTTCTTTAAAATCATTATTCAGTTTTAAATCTTCTCCAATTCGAAAATTATACAACTTCTATCGAATACTTATTATCATAATAATAAGTAGCTGAACGTACAATCTTACTATTTATTCTTCGTTGTTTTTGACTTTGATACTCAAATATATGTTTGAAGATATACCCAAAGAATGTACCGAGAAATTTTTTATCATAAGCATCTAATTCTTCAAGTAGATCTTGATTTTCAGGTAATGAAATAAAAACTTTAACTGGAGGAATCTCCAAGGTATCATTACAGAAAATAATATTATTCATCAATTCCCTATTTTCAGCTATTTTAATGCCTCGTTGCCATAATTCATGATTATCCTTTTGATATTTAGAAAAAGGTTTATAAACACTTCCAAAACCAGCTTCAAGGTTTCCTTTAATCTCTTCAGTTTCAAATTGTAATTTCTCCATCTTCTGTATCCCTCGCTTTATTTATAGATGTTATATTCTTATAATACTACAAATCGTCTCTTTTATCAATCTTTTAAAAATAAAAGTATTAATTATCTTAACCTTTCCCAAACCATTTAAGTAATATTATTAGATCCTAAATTACAATAATAAATTGAACTAATTTCATCCAAAATTCCTTACCCAACTTCAATCAAACTATTTAAGTAATATTATTGACAACGATAAAATATTATTAGGTAAGTACTTATTACAAGGGAGGGAATCTTTTGGAAACAGAGCTCAATAAAAAAATCATAAATCTTAAAGCCTTAATTGCAATCTTTGTCACCATTTCACTGGTTATTTACTCCGAACAGGCATTCGAAGCAGCAGTTAATGGCTTACATACTTGGTGGGAGATCGTCTTCCCTGCCCTATTACCATTTTTCATCATTGCTGAGATCTTGATGGGATTAGGTGTAGTTCACTTTATGGGTGCCTTATTAGAACCATTGATGAGACCAATTTTTAAAGTTCCAGGGATTGGAGCTTTTGCAGTAGCTATGGGCCTAGCTTCTGGTTATCCAATCGGGGCCAAAATCACAGGGAAGTTGAGACGAGAAAAGCTATGTACTCAGGTGGAAGGAGAGCGATTAGTCTCTTTTGCCAACACTGCCGATCCGCTCTTTATGGTAGGTGCAGTAGCTATTGGTATGTTTGGTCAACCAAAATTAGGAATAATTTTAGCGTTGGCCCATTATATATCTTGTTTAATGGTCGGTTTTATTTTAAGGTTTTATAATCCCAAGACTAACAACCAAGATGTAGTTCAAAATCAAACCACTGAATCAAATATATTGAAAAAGGCTTTTAATGAATTATATAAAGCACGAAAGAATGATGGTCGCCCCTTTGGGCAACTACTAGGTGAGTCAATTAAAGAATCTGTCAATACTTTGTTATTAATTGGTGGGTTTATAATTCTTTTTTCTGTTCTAACTGAAATATTAACTGCCATTGGCATTACTAGTATAATTACCAGTCTAATTAGTCTATTTCTTAGACCATTCGGTTTTGAAGAATCTCTAATTCTACCAATTATCAGCGGTTTGTTTGAAATTACAAACGGTTCACATCTTGCTAGTCAAGCTATTGCTCCTTTAGAACAACAAATAATAATCACTAGTGGAATTATTGCTTGGAGTGGATTGTCAGTTCATGCCCAAGTAGCAGCTATGGTTGAAGGAACTGATATTCGATTAAAACCTTATTTCTTTTCTAGAGTTTTACATGGCATCTTCGCTAGCCTAATTACTTTCCTTCTCCTAAAAACATTAAATATAAACTTTGAAACAGTAGTTACAAATGTTACTACTGTTCATAGAGAAATAACCTTGACCATTGGATATTGGGAACGCTTTTCTCAAATGTCCTTTATCTTAATTTTACTTCTTAGTAGTCTGATCTTAATCTCTTTAATCATTCATATCATCAAAAGGATAACAATTATCTCTTTTCACCACTTTAATTAGAAAAGACCTCCATTATGGAGGTCAATTCATCTATCGTAATAATTTTAATTAAAGAAGCTGATCTCTTTCTTTTAATCTTTCAAATAACCTATCAACTATAAATTCAGGAATTAAATCTCTAACACACCCTTCAAAACTGGCTACTTCTTTAATTATGCTAGAACTTAAATAAGCATATTCAGTACTGGTCATCATAAATATTGTTTCTATATCTGAGGCTAATTTTTTATTCATTGAAGCCATTTGAAACTCAGATTCAAAATCAGAAACAGCCCGTAATCCTCTAACAATCACCTTTGCCTCTTTTTCTTTTAGGTAAGTAGTCAATAACCCAGCAAAGCAATCTACTTCTACCGAATCATAATCCTTAACTGCCCGTTCAAGCATCTCTACCCTTTCTTCCATATCAAAAAGAGGCCTTTTAGTAGGATTATTAAACACTGCTACAATAACTTTATCAAATATATTATTAGATCGTTTAATAATATCTAAATGCCCATTAGTTACTGGATCAAAGCTCCCTGGATAAACAGCTATCTCCGCCATATTTAATTGTCCTCCTCCCTTGCAAAAGTAATTGCCGCTGTGCCATATTCTTTTCTCTTGAATAAATCATATTTTGATGATAAATCTAAATCAATTTCAGCGTCATGTTCAATAATTATAAAGCCCGTAGGGTGCAACAACTTATAATCTCTTATTTTTTCCACTGTTTTGTAATATAAATCTTCTTTTTTGTAAGGTGGATCCATAAAAATCAAATCAAAATTTGGTCTTAAACGACCTATAGCTTTTGTTACATCTCCTTTAATTACTTGGCTTCGGTCTTGATAGTCAACCATTGCTAAGTTTTCCTTAATAATCTCTATATTTTGTCTATCTTGCTCAATATAGACAACTTCGTCTGCCCCTCGGCTCATTGCCTCAATTCCAACTCCTCCAAAGCCAGCATATAAATCTAAAAATCTTGTCCCAATTATCTCTGGGCCCAAAATATTAAATAATGCCTCTCTCGTCCTATCACTAGTTGGTCTTACATCTCTTCTATCTAATGACTTTAAATTTCTACCTTTATCTTGTCCAGCAATAATTCTCATTTTATCACTCCATAAATAAGTTTACCAATTATCTAAAACTAGATTATTCTTCAACTTTTCATGATTTTTCTAATCACTAATTACTAATCACTAATTACTAATCACTAACTGATATCTATCAAATCAAAGTCATACTCAAAGACCTCAGTCAAAACCTGTTTAAGCAATTGATGCTTCTTTTGAACTAAGTTTTGATCTTGCTCAACTAAAGCAAAAGCATCTTCTCTAGCCAACTCTAACAACTTATGATCTCGCAATATATCCGCTACTTTTAAATCAGGCATTCCATGTTGACGAGTTCCAAAAAATTCACCCGGCCCGCGCAACTGCAGATCTTCTTCCGCAATTACAAAGCCATCATTTGATTTGGTCATGATCTTCATTCTTTCTTGGCCCTCGTCAGTTGAAGGGTTAGCAATTAAAATACAATAAGACTGATACTGTCCTCTACCTACTCTCCCCCTCAATTGATGTAGTTGGGCCAACCCAAAACGCTGCGCATCCTCAATCACCATTATCGAAGCATTAGGCACATTGACCCCAACCTCAATTACAGTTGTAGCTACCAAAATATCCACTTCTCCCAATCTAAACTCTTCCATTATTTCTTCTTTAGCCTTTGATTTTATCTGTCCATGCAACAAACCAATCTCTAAATCTGGAAAGACCTCTTCTTCTAGATACTCAGCCAACTCAGTAGCAGACCTTATATCCAACTTTTCAGACTCCTCTACTAATGGACAAACAATATAAGCTTGACGTCCTTGTTCAATCTCCTGTCTAATAAAAGAATAAATTCGCTGCCTTGCCTTAGCAGTCCGCCATTCAGTTATAACTGGCTTACGACCTGGAGGTAGCTCATCAATTACTGATAGATCCAAATCTCCATAAACCGTTAAAGCCAAGGTCCGAGGAATAGGTGTTGCTGTCATAACTAAGATATCAGGATTAGTACCCTTCTCCTGTAATAAAGCCCGTTGTTTAACCCCAAAGCGATGTTGCTCATCAATAATAGCCAACCCTAATTGAGAAAAATTAACTCCTTCTTGAATCAAAGCATGGGTTCCAATTATAATATCAATCTCGCCTTCTTTAATCCGGGCCAACAACTTCTCCTTTTCTTTATTAGTCAAGCTTCCCACCAACAGACCAAGTTTTATTCCTAAAGGATTCAGCTCTTCTTTCAAACCCAAATAATGCTGTTCAGCCAAAATCTCAGTCGGAGCCATCAATCCACCCTGAAACCCAGACTGTACAGTCTTTAACAAAGCCAAGGTAGCTATCACAGTCTTTCCTGCTCCCACATCACCTTGTAGCAAACGATTCATCTGCTCTTTTGCTTCCATATCAGCTTCAATCTCAGTCCATGCCCTCTGTTGAGCTGAAGTTAACTCAAAAGGTAATAAATCAAAAAACTTCTCAATCAACTCATTATCGGCAAGATGCTGAATTCCTAATTTATCAGTCTTAGCTTCCTTTTTTCGCAAAGCCAAACCTAACTGTAAAACAAATAACTCTTCATAAGCAAGTCTCTTCCGTGCCTGTTTTAACTTCTCCTTAGAGTCAGGAAAATGGATTAACTGCAAGGCTTCCTTAATTGCTAATAAATCATATTTATTTAAAATCTCCTCAGGCAAAAATTCAGGGACATCAGTTAGGTACTTATCTAAGCAATTATTAATGACTGTTCTTAATCTTTTCTGACTTACCCCTTTAGTAGCAGGGTAAACTGGAACAATCTTACCCGTATGTAATGGTTCTGTTGAGTCTAACTCTTCATAGTGAGGATTATTGATTTCAAACTGTCCATAACTATACTTTACCTCTCCACTAAACAAATAATAATCTCCCTTAGTAAAGCCTTTTTTGATATATTTTTGATTAAACCAGACCCCATACAAAACACCAGTTCCATCACTAATCCCAATCTTAATAATTGTTAACCCTTTCCTAGGTTGGATCTGGTTAATATCAACAACCCTTCCTTGAACAGTAACCTTCATCCCACTACTTAATCGACTGATCTGCTGGCAATTACTCCAATCATTATAGTCACGGGGAAAATAATATAATAAGTCTTTAATACTCTCAATCCCTAATTTCTTTAATCTTTTAGCCCAGTACTCTCCAACTCCCTTAATATATTGAATAGTCTGGTGCCACAAGTCAGATGAATCAGTTTCTACCTTCTTGACTTCAGTATTATCACTTACTGTTAAATCCTGCTGTTGGTTTCTTTGCTGTTGATCAATTGGATTATTATAAGTTAGATTGGAATCTTCAGCTCTAATCTTAACCAATTTATTCTGCTTTAATTTAAATGCTTTAACTCCTTTTATCCGTTCAGATAACTGATTAACAAGTTTAATAGAATCTCTTAGTTTCTGTTGACGATCATCAATTGTTACCTTTTTATAATCATTAAATAAAAATTTTAAAGATTGAGCAATCTCTTTTATCTCATTACTGTCTGTTTTAATCATTAATTTATTAGTCCACTCTAAAATATAAGAATCAAAACCACCAAAAACTGAGGTATTTAAGCCCCTCAATTTTACCTCAATCGGTATTGGTTTGATCAGTTTTTCAAATATATCATCTACTTTATTATTCATCAAACCCACCCCACGACCATCAGCTTACTAGTCTTTCCCTACATATTATACCAATTATCTCTAACAATTATCAAATTATTTCAGCATTATTTTAAAAAAACTATCCCAAAAGGTGTCGGGCCAACATGAGCAGCTATCACTGGCCCAAATTGCATCATCTCAACTTCTTCTGCCCATTCAAATTGCTCAATCAGATTCTCTTTTAATTGATCTGCTTTATCCCTATATTTACCATGAAGAACGATTAGCTTACTTCCTTGTTGGCCTTCTAACTTCTCTGTAACCAACTTATTAAATTCATTATACAGCCTACGCTGCCCTCTGACCTTGCCATAAGGAGTAACCACTCCATCTTCTAAGGTCAAGATTGGACTGATATTAAATAAATTCCCTAAAAAAGCACTAGCCTTGCCAATCCTTCCTCCCTTTTCTAAATAACTCAAATCATCAACTGCAAAATAGATCTCTATATCTTCTTTTAATGTTGGAATTAAATCAGCCATTATCTCTTCTAAATTACTTCCGCCTTTTATCGCCTTAGCTACTTCCATAACCATAACCCCTAATGAAAGAGTTGCCTTCTTAGAATCGACTATCTTAATTTCAATCCCCTCTATCATATCAGCAGCTAAGCGAGCTGATTCAATCGTTCCACTCAACTTTTCTGAAATATGAATAGAAATAATCTGATCATAATCTTTAGCCAATTCTTCATAGACCTCAACAAACTTTCCAACAGCCGGTTGAGAAGTCGTAGGTAAATCATCACTCTTTTCAATCAAATCCAAAAACTGATCAGGACTGATATCGATCTTATCTAAATAAGACTTTCCTGCTAAGTTGACCTCTAGCGGTACCATTGTAATATTATACTCTTTTAATAACTCAGCAGTCAAATCTGCTGTACTATCAGTGACCACTGCTATCTTCATCATTATCCCCCTATTCTATAGAAAAAAGATAGTAATAAATCGGTTGCCCACCTTCATATAATTCAATATCAAATTCACTATATTCTTCTTTTAAATCTGCCACTAATTCCTCTTGTTCCTTCTTAGCTACATCCTGACCCGCATAGACAGTAATCAACGAATCAGTATCTTCAATCATCTCTGCTACCAACTCAACTACTGCTTGATTATAATCTGAAGTAACTAATTCTATCTCCCCTTCAACCAAACCTAAAATATCACCATCATTGATCTCAAACTGATTGAGCTTTGTATCGCGAGTAGCATAAGTTATTTGGCCAGTTTTGATAAATTCTAGTTCATCACTCATCTCAGCACTTACTTCTTCTAATTGCCCATCTGGATCAAAAGTAATCATCGCACCAATTCCTTCAGGGATAGTAGTTGTAGGTACTACTTCAACCTCTTTAGTTGTTAACTCCTTAACCTGCTTAGCAGCCGAAATAATATTCTTATTATTAGGTAGAATAATAACCTGCTCAGCTGTTAATTTTTCAATCCCCTCCACTAGATCTTGAGTACTAGGATTCATCGTTTGACCACCTTGTAATACATACCCTACCCCAAGATTAGAAAAAATTTCTTTAAATCCCTCACCAGCAGCTACAGCTAAGACAGCTAAACCATCTTCTTTTTGCTCAGCAACTTCATCAACCTCTTTAACCCTATCCTTCTCAACTTCTTGTAGCTCTTGGTGCTGCTCAGCCATATTATCTATCTTTATTTTAGTCAATTCGCCATACTTTAACCCTGCCTCTAAAACTTTGCCCGGATGTTCAGTATGAATATGTACCTTTAAGATACCGTCTGCTTCTACAACCAATAATGAATCACCATAATCTGCTATCAATTCCCTAAAATCATTAATTGATACTGTAGCATCTCTAATAATAAACTCCGTACAATAACCAAACTCTAGCTCCTTTTCGGTAATTTCAACCTCTTGTTCTTTTCCACCTTCTTGCTGATAATCAACCTTCTCTTCAGTGACCATTCCATATAATAATCCCGTTAAAAAAGTTTGATAACCTTTTCCTCCAGCATCTACCACTCCAGCTTCTTCTAAAACATCTAGCAGCTGTGGAGTTCGCTTAACACTTTCTTCAGCTTCTTTAATTAACCCTTTAAAAAACTTAACTAGATTGGTTTCTTCAGTTAACTGCTGTGCTTTATTACCTACATCTTTGGCTACTGTCAAAATTGTCCCCTCAACCGGCTTCATTACAGCTTGATAGGCTTTATCAGCTGCTTGCTCAAAAGCTTCAGCTAAAATTTGGCTAGTTAATACCTCAGCATCACCAATCCCATCAGCAAAACCTTTTAATAGTTGAGATAATATTACTCCTGAATTTCCTCTAGCTCCCATTAAAGCTCCTTTGGCCAACTTCTCTGCTAATTCACCTACTAAATCACTGTCAGATTTTTGTAGTTCTGCTATTGCATCAGATAATGTTAAAGACATATTTGTTCCAGTATCACCATCAGGAACTGGAAATACATTTAAATTATTAATATCTTCTTTGGCCTCTTCTAAATAATCACCAGCTATTATCAACATTTGTTTGAAATCTGCTGCATCTATTTGTTCAATATTCTTTTCCAAATACTTAGGTAACATTCTCAACCCTCACTCCTTGTACATTAATATTAACTTCTAATACATTAACTCCTGCTCTCTTTTCTAGACTGTATTTAACTCGCTCAATTATATTATTGGCTACTTCTGATATCTTAACTCCATACTCAACAATAATAAATAAATCAACTTTGACCCCTTGATCAATAACCTCTATATTCACACCTTGACTAAGGCTTTTACTACCTAACAATTGACTCAACCCAGCCTGGATTCCTTGTTTTGCCATTCCAACCAATCCATAACACTCCATTGTAGCCAAGGCAGCTATAATTGAAATAACTTCTTCAGAAATATTAATTGTCCCTAATTCATTCGATAATCTTTGATTATCAGGCATTGCTGTCCTCCTTTCTTGGTATATTTAATTATTATTTTCTAGTTTCTTTAAATCAGCTAATAATCTCTCTAAATCAACTTGATTAACTTCTGCTGCTACTTCTAAACTATCTGAATTAGCCCCTACACATCTAGCACACTCTAAATTATAGAACGCTAAAATTTGATTTGCTTCAGGATAATGCTGTATTAGTTCTAAAATAGAAGTTTGCTTAGTAATCTTCATTTTCTCCCTCCTACTTTAATTATTATTCAATAGATCTTAATAAAAACCTTCTTGTTTTAATAAAATACCAGATTATACTTGCTTGTTACCTGGTATTTATGTTAAAATATTTAAGTGGTTATATTGGTGTTTATTATAAATTGATATAGATTAAGGAGGTGCAAATAATGGCAAGATTCTGTGAAGTATGTGGTAAAGGTTCTAATAAAAGTAATGCAGTTACTCGTAGGGGTAAAGCTAAAAAAGAAGGTGGAGTTGGTCGTAATGTAACAGGCCGCTCTGGAAGAACTCAAAGACCTAACTTACAAAAGGTTAAAGCCATCGTTGATGGTTCTCCAAAAAGAATTAAGGTCTGTACTTCTTGTTTAAAAGCAGGAAAGGTAGAGCGAGCATATTAATAAAAAAAGAAGGGCCAATTAATTGGCCCTTCTTTTTTTTATTAAGTAAGCTATACTTTTTAAAAATTGAAGATGCTTTTTTAATTTTACTCTTTTAAATGACTTACTTAGACTCAGACTTAACCTCAAACTATGACCACAAATCATTTACTTTCTCTGCTTTAGTCAAACAAGATAACGGAACTATTGTTGTCAACGGTAACTCTCTTGCTTTTAAAGTTGCCCTTTGCTCAATAACATAAGTCACTTCATAAGTTAAATCCTCCAACTGATCTTCAATCCGCACTAGATCACCAACTTCAATCATAGATTTCATTAACCCCAGGCCTTTTATATTATAGATAAACAAGACTAAAATGAAGATTAATTGATATAATGCGTCACTTTTGATTCGTGAAATAATGTGTTGTTGTAGGGGCGACTCTCTGTGATCGCCCATGGTTTAATTTTATAACACAGGCAGGCACGGAGACCTGCCCTTACGACAAAACCAGGGCTCTTTGTAGGGGCGAACCCATGTGTTCGCCCTGAATTTGATTTTATCCTTGGGGCAGACACATGGGTCTGCCCCTACAAATATAATTTCTAACCGCCATATCAAAAGTTACACATAATTGTAATAAAGCTCCACTTTAAAGTCGTTTATCTATAAAAAAGGCCAGTTCACCTCCCTTGAATAAATTACATTTATTACATTATATTATTCATTAAATAAAATAATTACTTTTATTGTGTAAATTGGAGTTAATGAACCTAATATTCAGACTTAGAAATTCCTTTTCCAATCCAGTCAATCAAATGTTTCCGACTAAAATGCCACTGCCTACCTAATTTTCTACCCGGCACTTGATATTTTTTAAGTATTTCAGTTAAAGTTCTAGTACTGACCCCTAGTAGTTCACTTGCTTCTTTAAAGTTTAAAATTTCCTTATTCATTATCTCTTTATTTTCCAAATTCTTATATAAATTATACTCAGGCAATTTCAATTGATAGACAAAAACATCTCTTAGCCTCTTCTTACTATCATACTGCAATTCTTTGTTAATACTAAGCAGTTCTGCCTTACCTAAGTACTTATACTCATCAGTATCCAATTTAATAAAAAGATATATCGGACATGGCTTAATTAAGTAATTGCTTAAAGCCAAATTACCACCAGTTAATTCCTGCTTTCCCTCTAACCCCTCAGCTGTATAATAAAAAAAATCTTCTTCTAGGCGATCATGATAAGGATTACTCTCTTGCCACTTACTTAAATCTGAAAATAAAACGATATAACCTGGATTTTTTGCTGTTCCAGTATACTTAACTCCCCTACTAGTATTAACCTTTAATTTCTGATAAATACTTTCTTGAGAATATACTTCTTCTACAACTAAATCAGCTTCATTCATCTTGTTACCTCCTATAGATTGCTTTTATCCTATTATATCAATTACTTCCTTTTATTGTCAATTGATTTCCTGTTTTTTCTGCTAACTTGCTATAGTCATCTAACTTCATGACAGTAACTAGTAATTAGTGACTAGGGTGATTAGTAAAAAAATAATAAAAAGAAAAAACTGAGCTTAAAAATAAGCTCAGTTTCTATTAGTCTCTATATGAATAAATTTCATCTGCATCAAAGTATAAATCTATCTCTCTTTTAGCACTTTCAGTACTATCTGAAGCATGTACAATGTTACCAGAATCTAAATTCAAAGCAAAATCTCCTCTAATAGTACCTGGTCTAGCTTCAAGAGGATCAGTTGCTCCATTCAAATTCCTAATAATCTGAATTGCATCTTCTCCTGCAATTACCATTGCTACTATTGGAGCTTCAGTTATGTATGAGATTAAATCATCAAAAAACCCTTTCCCTTCATGCTCTTGATAATGAGTTGTAGCTAACTCTTCATCCATCCACATCATCTTCATAGCTTGGATCTCTAATCCTTTAGCTTCAAATCTAGCTACAATATCACCGATCTTTCGATTCAGTACTCCATCAGGCTTAATTAATACTAGTGATTGCTCCATTCTAAATCCCTCCAACTTTTTTATTAATTGCTTGAAAATTCAAAACTAACATTATTATAACTCATTTAATTACAAATTGCAATTATAATTGATGATTATGAATAATTTCTAATATCAATTCAGTTGGAATCTCATCCAAAAAACGAGAAGGAATCATAGTCTTAGTCTCACCAAACTGCTGGCGCTGCTTAGTATAACTAATAAATAGTCTATTCTCAGCTCGAGTCATTGCCACATAAGCTAACCGTCTTTCCTCCTCTATATCTTCAATCAACCCGCTTTTTATACTACGTCGATGAGGGAATACCTCTTCTTCCATCCCCACTATAAAGACAGCAGAAAACTCCAAACCTTTAGAAGCATGTACAGTCATCATCTTAACTTGATTAGATTGATCTAAATCATCTTGATCAGATAATAATTTCAGATCTCTAACAAAATCATCTAACTTACGAGCTGGATTTTTTCGCTGATAATTTTCTGCTAAGGCTAAAAATTCATTTAAATTATCCAATCTATTTAAAGCTGCCTCCGAACCATCTAATTCCAACATTGCTTGATAACCACTGGTCTTTAAAATCTCATCAACTTGCTCAGGAATAGATAGACTAGACTCCTTAATAGCAATTACTTCTTTTAAGTCCTTATGAAATGATCTTATCTTAGCTGCCGTCTTATTACCTATACCTGATACATCCGTTGGATCTTCCATGATATCGAATAAACCTAAACTCTCATCATCTTGATTAAAACTTAACAAATTAAACTCTGGTACATACTCTTGAGCATGCTTAATTAATTTATCTAACGTCTTAGCCCCAATTCCTCGCTTAGGAACATTAACAATTCGTTTCATAGCAATTGTATCTTGAGGATTAACTGCCACCTTTAAATAACTTATAATATCTTTTATCTCCTTACGATCATAAAACCCAAGACCTCCTACAATATAATAAGGGATTCTCTTTCTAATAAATGCTTCTTCTAAGACCCTCGATTGATGATTAGAACGATACAAAATAGCAATATCACTATACTTATACCCACTAAATCTGACTAAATTATCAATCTCTTCTGTTATGTAATCTGCTTCAGCATACTCATTAGCTGACTCACAAATAACAACTGGTTCTCCTTCATTATTAGCAGTCCAGACTTCTTTATTAAATTGGCGATTATTATGAGCAATCAAAGCATTAGATGCATTGATAATATTAGCTTTAGAACGATAATTCTGCTCTAATTTAATCGTCTTACATTCAGCAAAATCATCTGCAAAACTGAGAATATTATTCATATCAGCTCCACGAAATTTATAGATACTCTGAAAATCATCACCAACTACAAAGATATTATTATGCTTTTTAGCTAACAACTGGGCCAACCGATACTGGATTGGTGAGGTATCTTGATACTCATCGATTAATAAATACTTAAACTTGTCCTGATACTTAGCTAATACTTCCTCATGCTCTTCAAATAACTGAATCGTCTTAGCTAATAGATCATTAAAGTCAAAAGCATTATTATCTTGGAGTACTTCATTATACTTTTGATAGATATCAACAATATTTTGATAATACTCTTCACTTCCATTACCTACCTCTTGATATCTGGCTAATAATTCATCTTCAGCCCATAACTTTAATTTAGCCTTATTTATTAATTTCAGAACAATTTTAGGATCATACTTCTCTTGATCTAGATTAAAGCTTAAAATAATGTCAGCAATTAAGCTCTTACTCTCATCTTGATCATAAATTACAAACCCTGATTCATACCCTAACTTCTTTAAATTCTGACTCAAGATTCGAACACAAATACTATGAAAAGTACCCATCCACATCTGGTCAGGCATTTCACCTAATAAATCTTTAATCTTTCTTTTCATATCCTGTGCTGCTTTATTAGTAAAGGTCAAAGTCAATATATTAGCCGGATTAACCCCCTGCTCAATCAAATAAGCAACTCGATAAGTTAAAGCCCTTGTCTTGCCACTTCCTGCACCAGCTAAGACTAGAACTGGCCCTTCAGTCGTTGTGACTGCTTCTTGTTGCTTAGTATTTAAATTTGTTGATAAGTTCATATTAAAATTCCTCCTATATTCAAATATAAATATTCGATTCTGTAACATCTAAATTTTAATTCCAACCCACTTCTCAGTCCTAAAATACAAATAAAAAATTATTGCTACCGTTGTAAAAACAATATTTTGACCAATATAAAGACCTACTAACCCCCAATCAGTATGATTTACCACAAAATAAGTCATTGGAACAAGTAATCCCCACATCCTAAATGCAGTAATTAACATCACCATCCATGTATCACCTGCTCCTCTTAAAGCACCTGAATAAACAATTAATATAGCAATTGGCACTTGTAAAATCCCTGCTAACCTTAAAGGTAAAATAGCAGTTTCAATTACTTCTGCTTCACTGATAAAGATCCTAACCAACTGCTGAGGAGCAATAATAAATACTACCCCTAAAAACAAGGCCAAAGCTACTCCACATAAAACAGATAAATTACCGCTTCTAACAGCATTATCTTCATCTTCAGCTCCTAAATATTGACCAACTAAAGTGGTCGTAGCCAAAGAAATTCCAAAGACAGGCATAAAAGAGATCGACTCTAACCTGACTATAATAGTATAGACTGAATAATCTATTGTTCCTAGCATAACAGTTAAATAATGTAAAGCAATAAAAGAACTCTGCATTGCCAACTGTTCTAATGCTGCTGACCAACTTATCTTCCACAACCTCTTAATTAGACTCAATTTGATCTTAAACCAACGCAAAACTAACCTAATCTGCTTGTCCCCTTTTAAAGCAATTGCGGTAAAGATAATGGCTCCTACAATCCGTGACAACGTAGTTGAAATAGCAGCTCCTCTAATTCCTAACTCAGGAAAAAATCCAATCCCAAAAATCAATAACCAATTACCTAAGATATTGACTGCATTAATTGCACCATTGACCACCATTGGAGTAGTAGTATCTCCAGCACCCCGAAATGAACCACTCAATGATAAAGTAAGTAGCATAAATAATTGACTATAAATTATAACCTCTAAGTAATCAAATGTTATATTCAATACCTTCTGGTCAGCCGGAAATAAAGACATTATCTCCTCATAAAATAGGTACATAACTCCAGTTAAAAGAAATCCAATAATTATATTTAACATATAAGACTGACTGGCAACACGGTTGGCCCGATTTTTACAACCAGCACCTATACAACGAGATACAATAGCAGTAGTTCCTACATTAAAAGCTGAAAATATAAATACAATTGGAAATACAATTTGATTGGCTAAATTAACAGCAGCTAGTCCCTCTGCTCCAATTCCTTGCCCTACCATAATTGTATCCGCTAAACCAACTAAAGTATTCATAAACATCTCAATCATTGCTGGGGTTGCTAATAACATAATCTTTTTTATAAATTGATTAGTTGTTAATTTTTTCTGGTTTATGCAAACTTCATTAATTATAATCACCCTTTTTTCAATTTTATATTGCTTGATCTCAATCTATTTTATAAATCCATGAAAGTCGCTTTTATTCCTCATCTTCTTCTAATAAGTATTTTTCTATCTTAAAAAACTTACTCAGCAACAAATAAAAAAGAATTATAAAGATACCGCCCCCAATAATAAATCTATAATTCTCTTTTACAATTAGCCCTTCTTCAACGATCAAACCACTAATCACCGTTAAAAATATCACTTTAGGTAATATCCCCACTAAAGATAATATCATATAAACAGAAAATTTAATTTCCGTCAAGCCATAAGCATAATTCTGTAAATTTATTGGAATTACAGGAAGCAATCGCGTTATTAGTAGTAATCGATAGCCATATTCTTCAAACCATAATTCCATTTTAGAAACTAACCCCTTCTTTTCTAACCATGATTTAAAAAAATCTCTAGCAAAATACCTAGCAATTAAAAATGATAAACCTGCTCCTAACCCAAAACCAATTAACACAAACAGCCCCCCAAAAATTGGCCCAAAAGCAAGACCAGCTACTAACATAAAGAACGGATTAGGTAAAAAGATAATCATTGCCAAACTATAAATAACAGTAAAAAAAGCAGGTGCTAACCAACCCCACCCTGTTATCCATTGATTGAAAGCTAATAATTTATTTACATCTTGATAATCAAGTAATTCCAATTGATATCCTACTAAAAATCCCACTAATATTATAGAAAGGACCAACAACCATCTTTTATTTATCACCTTTTAACCTCCCCACAACCTCACATTGGTTAGTTTTAATCAACCTGGTAACTTAAATATTTTATCACACTTTTTTGGATTTTTAAAATCCTATCACTAATTAGCACAACAAAAAGCAGCCAGTTGGCTGCTTTTTACTTGGTTATTCATTTTTAATTAGAAAATAATTACCTTGACTTAATTGGGAAGTCTATATTTTATAAATTTAATCTATTTCAATTAGAATAACTTATCCAATAAATCTTAATTCTGCTTTGCTATTTAAAACTGTAATTACATTCATCTTATCCCCTTCTAACTGACACACGAATATAACCCCGCGGTGCTCTCTAATTTCTCGCTCCCCTTTAGCAAAACCAATCAACCGACTTCTTTTCACTCCTTCAACTATATTGTGAATCGCTTTATGACGACTGATCGCTTTTTGCCGCTCTTGATACCTTTCAATAGCATGATCAGTAGCATAAATATAATAATTCACATTAGACACCTCCTTATCAAATATATATTCAATAATTAACAATAATATCTTCCAAAAATATTTGAATAGGAGTAATTTTATTCCAGGAAAGCGAGGCTTTCGTTAAGATTAAATTTCATCTATTTAGAAATCAAACTCTTTATTATTCAAAAAATAATCAACCATAAAAATAAGCTTATCTTTAGTTTCTGATTTAGAAAAATAACTAAGTTCTTCTTTAGCTAATGCAGCATAATATTCCATTTTTTCATATGCATATTCTAAAGAAGAATTACTCAACTTACAATAGTTAAGATCTTGTACTATATCAGTAACCATCCTTGGCCCTAATGCCATATCACTTACTTCCATATCTATTTTTTGATTTAAGCTATGTATCAAAGGCAAAGTTAAAGCTTGATGTTCTAAATTTTTTTCAAGTGATTTTTCTCTCCTCTTTTTATCAGTAATACACATTAAAATATCATTATTTATCTGATAAATAATCCCTAGATAATTACCATAGTTCTCTAAACGATCTACCCCCTGCTCTGTAACTCCACTTGAAATTCCTCCAATTTTACAACTACAAGCAATTAATGGCACCGTTTTCAACTTGACCTTCTTTAAGTAGTCATTTTCTGTTAAATCAAAATATTCTTTTTCTTCCTCTTCTTGCAACTTTCCTTGTACTACTTTAAAGATAGTATTAGTAATTTCAGATAAAATTCTATCATCTTGTTCTGTTATCTCATGTAGACAGCTGGCAAAAAAAAATCACCTGCTACCAATGAAGTATTATCATTCCAGATAGAGCTTATACTCTCTTCTTGCCTTTCTAGCTCAGTATTAACTCTAACATCATCATGAAGTAAAGTAGCTAAATGTAAGTATTCAATACCTGTAGCTATTTTAATTAGATCACTGGTATACTTCTTTGGCCCAAGTTGGCCCGTTAATAACACTAATAGTGCTCTAAAAAAATTTTGCTCAGTTAACTTTAAATGTTTCAGTATTTCCAGTAATAATTTATTCTCTATAATTGATTCTTTCGAATTTAGTCTCGATTTAACTAACCCCAACTCATCACTGAATTCTTCTTTTAGCTTCACAAACATAAGTTTTCTCAGCCCCCTATAATAACTAAACTAAATATAAAATCCATCTTGATATTATTATATTTCTTGCTAGGGTTTTTATACTATTAAAAACAAAAAAACTGTACATTTAATGTACAGTGCTCTAAAACTAAAATGGTCGGAGCAGCAGGATTTGAACCTGCGACCCCCTGGTCCCAAACCAGGTGCGCTACCAAACTGCGCCATG
>NZ_JALKBY010000025.1 GCF_023223645.1 Natroniella sulfidigena
CTCCGGAACGAATAAGAGTTGCCTAATAATAGGTGCAAAAACTTAATTACTAAACTTCGTTCAAATCTTTCTAGTACCACATTGCTTTTTTAGGGTGTGCGAAGTAAGAGAAGCCTCCGTTGCTTGTCTCGGAGGTGGTTCACATATAAGTAGCTATATATTTAGAAGTAATTGGTGAAGTTTATCATTTGTTATAGTAAATAAGGAGGAAAAGAATGGTTGGGCTTAAAAATAAAAAATTATTAGAAGATATTTTTACATCAGTAAATTATATTATTAAATGGACATTACTTTCTGTGTTAGTTGGTATTGTAGTAGGATTTGCAGCAGTAATATTTACTGGTAGTCTTAATTGGGGAATAGAGTTATTAAGTGGGGTTTTTGAAACGAGATGGGTCTATATTATGCCTGTTATTGGTCTCTTTGCTAGTGGTTTTTTGACATCAACTTTTGCCCCTGAGGCTGCAGGACATGGTACAGATGCGATTATTGAATCTTACAATCAAAACTGGGGTAAAGTCGATATTGTAGTAGTTCCTGTCAAGTTAATTGCCAGTGTATTTACCATTGCTTTTGGAGGTTCAGCAGGGAGAGAAGGGCCAACAGTTCAGATGGGTGGAGGTCTTGGTTACTTTGTTGGTAAGACATTAAAGTTGAAGTTGACCGATATCCAAAAGATTGTAGTCTGTGGTATGGCAGCCTCTTTCGGTGCTATCTTTACGGCTCCTATTGCTGGAGGAATGTTTGGAGCAGAAGTGCTATATATGGATGATACAGAATACAATAGCCTTTTTATTGGTTTTATCTCTAGTATTACAGCCTATTATATTCATGCTGTAATATTAAATCAGGCTAGCCTTTTTACATTTCCAATTCCTAAAGAATATGTCTTTAATCCCCAACAGGACATCTTATTCTTTGTAGCGGTAGGGGTCTTTACAGGATTGATCAGTTTATTATTTATTAAATCTCTCTATGGTTATGAGCATTTGAATGAAAAGATAGAACTTCCTGATTATTATAAAACAGCCATAGGAGGAGCTTTAACTGGTCTTACGGCTGTGGTTATAACTCCACAAGTTTTAGGGACAGGTATTTCGTTGATCGAAGAGATAACGATTAATCCTACTTTTGGAGCTGGAGTACTATTCTTGTTGATGATCGGTAAAATTTTAGCGACAACATTTACTATTGGTTCTGGAGGAAGTGGTGGGGTTGTAGCACCTGCTTTAACGATTGGAGCATTAGGAGGAGCATTTTTGGCTAATATTTTAAATTATCCTCATCCTTTTGCCCTTATTTCTGCAGTTGCAGTTGGTGTGTTAGGTAGTGCAGCCCATATTCCAGTAACTACAACGTTGCTGGCTGCTGAATTATTCGGGATTGAATTGATCAAGCCAGCAACGATAGTCTGCTTTATTGGAGCTTGGATCGCTCGCAGTGACACCTTATATAGAGAAACTCATGTTAGTAAAACTGAAAAATCAAAGGCAGCTCATTCTTTTACAAGAGATGAGATAGAATGATTAGTGAAATTAAGAGGAAAGTATTAAATTATAAAGTGAGTTGTAAAATATTACAATCTAATCAACTTGATATTAAGTCAATGATTATATATACTATTGTTAATAAAATTAAATAATCTATTTTAATCGCTTAGTTCTATATTTATAATAGAAGCGGGGGACCCATTTTCTTGGGGGCGAATCGGAAATTCAATCTTGGATTTCGGTAAGGTTACCCTTAACCTGAGCCCGACAGCTAACCTCGTAGGCGTTCGAAAGGGGGTAGGTAAGAGTTGATTAGGGATATTTGTATAGATATCCTTTTAAAGACTATAGCTACCTGCTATAGTCTTTTTTAGTTGGCGGTTAATTTTAGCTTTAAATGGAAAGGAATTGATAAAAACATGATTTACATAGGAGGAATAGTATGTCTTCGGATAATGACTTTCAACAGTCAGGTGAATTAGCTAAAGATCTAGGTTTAACCGAAACTTTAACAATAGGAATTGGTGTTATGATTGGGGCTGGAATATTTATTTTACCCCGTTATGCCATTGGGCAAGCGGGTCCAGGAGCAATTTTTGCTTATATATTGGCTGGAATATCAGCTTTAATTACAGCATCTAGTACTTCTGAGTTGGCCAGTGGGATGCCTAAAAGTGGTGGATTATACTTTTACGTTTCACGGGCAATGGGTTCTTTTTTAGGAACTATTTCAGGCTTTTCATTGTGGTTAAGTTTGACCTTTGCAGTTGCTTTTTATCTGATGGGCTTTGGTGAATACTTAGCTTTGTTTTTACCTTTAAATGAAACTCTGTTGGCCCTGTTAGCTGGAGCGCTATTTGTTTGTATTAATTATATCGGGGCCAAAGAGACTGGGCGAACCCAAAATATAATTACTGGAGCGTTAATAATTATTTTAACAGGTTTTGTGGCTTGGGGATTCTTTCATGTTGATTCTGCCAATTGGTCTCCATTTTTGCCGTATGGTAGTCGGGAGATATTACCTACGACTGCTTTAATTTTTGTTTCTTTTATTGGGTTTGGTGAGATTGCAGCAGTTGGTGAAGAGGTAAAAGATCCAGGTTATACTATGCCTCGTGCTTTAATGGGTTCAGTATTGATTCCAACTTTATTTTATGTATTGGTTTTATTAGTTACTTCAGGGATCATTCCATATTCTGAAATAATAGATATAGATGCTCCATTGATTGAAGCTGCTCAATTCTTTGGTGGTGCATTTGCTGCAGCAGCGATTACATTTGCAGCTTTATTGGCGACAGCCTCTTCGGCTAATGCAAGTGTTTTGGCTTCTACTAGAATCAGTTTTGCGATGGGAAGAGATCGGACATTACCAGAATGGATTAACGAGATTCATGAGAAATTTTTGACACCTTATCGAGCCATACTAGTAGCTGGGGTATTGATTCCGATCTTAATTTTGACAACTGATGTTGAATTTTTATCTAAGTCAGCAGGAGTTTTAACCTTGATTAATTATGGTTTAATCAATATAGCTGTTTTGATTATGAGGGCCAATCCTCCTGAAGGATATCAACCAGAATATAGAGCACCAGGTGCACCTATTTTACCTCTAATTGGTGCTGTTTCATCAATCGGAATCATCTTTTTCTCTGGTTTGGCTACTGTATTAAGTGCAGTTGGTTTGGTAGTATTAGGTTTCATCTGGTATCTTGTTTGGGGTAAAAAGAGAGCACAGATAGAAGCAGCAATAACTGGTTTAAGCTGGAAAGAAATATTGACTGGTAAGCCAGCAATAAAAGAAAAGAAAGGAACTACAGTTGGGAGAGAAGGATCTGCTGAAGAAATTTATCATGTCTTAACTCCAGTTGCTAATCCAGATAGTGCAACAGCATTACTTGGAGTTTCTGCAGCAATGATTAAAGATAGACCGTTAAAAGCAGAGAATACAATCCTAAATATTATTGAGTTACCAGGACAGACACCTCTTAATCTAATGGAGCAGAAAGAAGAATTTTTATCTGAGAGACAAAAAGTCCAGCAGGAGATGTTGGAGCTTGCAGTTGATTTTGGGAAAGAGGAAGGGATTATTATTAATCCGCGGATTTTATACTCTCGAGATAGATTTAGTACAATCAATAATATAGCTACTCAAGAAGAGATTGATTTCTTATTGCTAGGTTGGAATAATTCGTTTAGTGTTAGTAATATCTATAATAGCTTGGTTAAAAAGCTTGTCAGACAAGCACCTTGCCCTGTAGGAGTGTTGAAGGATAATGGGTTAGAAAAAGTGCAAGATATTTTAGTACCTTATCGGGGTAGTGAACATGCTTATTGGGGTGTTGAGATTGCTCAGCGTTTAGCAGCTAATCGAGCAGGGGAAGTAACTGTATTGAGGGTTATCAAACCTGGCGCTGATGCTCAAGCTGAAGAAGAGAGAGCATTAGCTGAAATTGAAGAAATTATAACTGGCGAGGTTGAGATAAATATCAAGGTAGTCTATGCTGGAGAGGTAGTTGATGGAATCTTAAGTGAATCTGTTAATAATGATTATGATCTGATTATTATGGGTGCTTCTAAAGAGTGGCGTTTTAAGAATTTACTCTTTGGATCTGTCCCAGATATCATAGCTGACAAAGCTGATACCTCTGTTTTAATGGTTCGTTGTTATGACCAGGAGGTTGAAGTGATTAAAGAAGAGATTGAACGAGAAGAAGATACATCTGAAAGTGAAGAACCGGCTAAATTTTAAATTGATAAGAAAAGAGGCTTGGATTAATCCAGGTCTCTTTATAATTTTTGTTAGATAATTTTGTCGGTTAATGTTGCACTATTGCTGGGTTATATGCTATAATAAAGCAGTGAAAATTGAATCAGACAGTTCGAAATCCTCCTGTCTATAAACAAAACTACGGGCCAACAGATTTAGTGGCTAGTAATTAGTGACTGGTGACTAGTAATTTGTGATTAGAAAAAACTTTAGTTAGTGCAAGATACTAATTACTAACCACTAATAACAAGTTACTATGTATAGGGGCAGTGGTGCCTCTATTTTTTTATGGAAAAGTTAGTGACTAATTAGTGATTAGTGAGAGTGATGAATTGTAAACTAAAAATTACAGATAATAGTTTTATAAGTGAGTAATATTATAGTTGTTTAAACTTGAGGATTTTGAACTTTAACTATTCACTATTAGTTATTCATTATTAAATATTAAGTATTAAATGTTTTTGTGGGGGGTTAAGATGAGTAAAATAGGAATTACAACTACAGTACCGAGTGAAATTTTATTTGCAGCAGGTTATCAAGTAATTGATCTCAATAATATCTTTGTGACTGCTGATGATTATTCAGATTACATAGATTTAGCTGAAAGGGATGGCTTCCCTAAAAGCTGTTGCGCTTGGACGAAAGGGATTTATGGTGTTTGTGTAGCTCATGATATTAAAGAAGTGGTCGGAGTAATTTCTGGTGATTGTTCTAATACAGAAGCTTTAGCTGGAGTGCTAGAGAAGAGAGGGGTCAAGATCCATCCTTTCTCTTATCCTCATGGGCGAAAATTGGCTGATGTTAAAGCGGAGATTGAGCGTTTTAGAGAATGTTTTGGAGTCAGTCAGGAAAGTGTTGAAGAGTATAGAGAGAAATTTAATCAAATTCGGGCCTTGGCTGAAGAGATAGATCGGTTGACTTATCAAGATTATAAAGCAAGCGGTTTTGAAAATCATCTTTATCAGGTCAGTTGTAGTGACTTTAATGGAGATCCGGATCTCTTTAAGGAGCAGTTAGCAGAGAAGATTACAGAGATTGAAGCAAGGGAAGCAAAGGAGCCTAAGCTTAGACTGGGGTTGATTGGGGTACCACCGATGACAGTTGATCTCTACCAGTATGTAACAGAATTTGGAGCTCGAATTATCTATAATGAAGTCCAACGGGAATTTGCTTTTCCTCGCTGGCAAGAGGCTGATAATATTTATCAACTCTATCATGACTATACTTATCCGTATGATCTAGAGTTTAGGTTACAAGAGCTTAACAAGCAGATTCAAGAAAGAAAACTAGATGGAATTATCCATTATACTCAGGCATTTTGCCATCGCAATATTGAACAGATAGTGATCAAAGATGAATTGGAATTACCAATTTTAAATATCAAAGGTGATAAGCTCAATCAGCTTGACTCTAGAACTAAGTTAAGATTAGAGGCCTTTCTTGATATGTTAGGTGATTTAAAGGAGGGACAAGCTTGAAGTTACTAGGAATTGATTTAGGGAGTAGAGAGGTAAAGGTTGTAGTAATGGAGAATCAAGAGGTTAGCCAGCAGTTTAAGGTAAGTACGATGTCTTTTTATCGTGACTACTGTAATTTTACTGGCAAGATAGTAGTTGATCTCAAGAAATTGGGAGTAGAAGATGCTGATATTAAAATCTCTACCGGGTATGGTAAGAATAATACTGATTTAGAGGAGTTTGAAACGATCAATGAGTTGAAAGCACATGTCTATGGCGTCTTTTATCAAACCGAGCTAAAGAATTTTGTTTTACTGGATGTAGGTGGACAAGATGTCAAGGTGGTCAGGGTAGAAAAGGGCTTGATTACTGACTTAGAGCTTAATGAAAAGTGTGCTGCTTCTTGTGGTAGGTACTTAGAGAATATGGCCGAAGTATTAGAGGTTCCACTGACGGAGCTAGCCGAATACAGCCAGGATCCCGTAGAGCTTAATTCTACCTGTGCTGTCTTTTCCGAATCTGAATTAATAGGTCAGATTGCCGAAGGGGCCAAGCTAGAACGGCTATGTGCAGGGGTCAACTATTCAATGTATAAAAGGTTAGATCCGCTATTGACCAAGTTTAAAGGAAAGAGGTTGGTTATATCCGGTGGAGTGGCTCAAAATAAAGCGATTAGAGATTATTTGAAACAGGATTATGAAGAGGTAATTTCTCTAGCTGAACCACAGTTTAATGGAGCTATTGGATGTTGCTACTACGGACAGCTGACGGGGGAAGCAGAGAATAGAGAATAGAGAATAGAGAATAGAGAATAGAGAATAGAGAATAGAGAATAGCTACTGGTAATAAATCTCAATTATAACTCAGTGAGTTATCAGCGGTTCACCGAGATCTCTTAAAGGTTTTGAACTCAACTATTCACTATTAGTTATTCATTATTAACTGCTTTTCCAACTATTCACTATTAATTATTAGTTATTAATTGATCTTTGAAGGGGTGGTATTTATGAAAAAAGCAGTAGTTTTATTTTCAGGAGGTTTGGATTCAACGACAGCACTCTACTTAGCAAAATCTAAAGGGTATGAGGTATATGCCTTATCGTTTGCGTATGGCCAACGCCATGATAAAGAGCTCGAATCTGCCCAGCGTGTAGCTGAGGAAGTAGGGGTAGCAGAGCATGTAGTTGTACAGACTGACTTCGGTAGCTTTGGAGGTTCGGCATTGACTGACGAAGAGATAGATGTTCCAACTGCTGAGGAGGACTCAGATGAGATTCCGGTGACTTATGTACCGGCTCGGAATATGATCTTTTTATCCTATGCTGCTTCTTATGCTGAAGTGGTAGGTGCCCAAGATATATTTATTGGGGTCAGTGAGGTTGATTATTCAGGTTATGTGGATTGTCGTCAAGAGTTTATTACAGCGATGGAGAATGCAATCAATCAAGGTACTGTCTGTGCAGTGGAAGAAGGGAAAAAGATTCAGATCCAGGCTCCATTTATTGATCTGACTAAGGCTGAAGAGATAGAGTTAGGAATGGAGTTAGGTGTTGATTATGGTCTGACTTGGTCTTGTTATGAAGGTGAAGATTTGGCTTGTGGAGAGTGTGATAGCTGTATGTTGCGGTTGAAGGCTTTTGAGGAAGCTGGGTATCAGGATCCGGTTGCTTATAGAAATAAATAGTTTAAGGCTAAGTTTAAGTAATATTACAATATTGTGTAACTTCAATTGATAATTGATAGTTTAAAATTGATAGTTAAAATTCAAAATCTAACCCTTTTAAAGCCTTTATAACTAGGGGTAATGTGCTTTTTATGTTTTATGGTTTTAACTATCCACTATCAATTATCAACTATAAACTATTGATATAAAGTGAAGCTTAATATCAATTAAGTTTCAAGATTTTTGATCTTAACTGTACACTATACACCGTCAACTGTACACTGATTTTATAAGGAGGGAAGAGAATGGGTAAATTAAGCATAACTAAAGAATTTACGTGGGATATGGCCCATATGTTAGCAAGTTACCAAGGTTTATGTAAGAATCTACATGGACATACTTATAAATTACAGGTTGAAGTAACCAGAAATTCTGAACAATTAATCACTGATTCTGAAGCAAATTCAGGGATGGTCTTGGATTTTAAGGATCTAAAAAAGGTGGTTAAAGAAGAGATAGTTGGCCCGTTTGATCATGCTTTTGTTTATTGGACAGGCTCATCTGATGTTGTGGAGCATCAGATAGCTGAATTGTTAAAAGAAGAAGGGAGAAAGGTGGTTGAGGTCGATTTTAGACCGACTGCTGAAGAGATGGCTGCTTACTTTTTAGAAGTTTTAAATGCTAAGTTTGAAGAGGAAGGGGTTAGGGTATCTAAAGTCAAAGTTTGGGAGACGCCGACCAGCTTTGCAGAGATCAGAGAGGATGAATAAGATGAAGATAGATCAATTTAGAGAGACTAAAATACCAGTAGTTGAAATTTTTAATAGTATTTCAGGAGAAGGAATTTCTGCAGGAGAGATAGTTACATTTGTTAGAGTAGCTGGCTGTAATTTAAGATGTAGTTATTGTGATACTCAATATAGTTATGAACAGAATGGAGAAGAGGTTAGTTGGATGTTACCAGAGGAGATAGTTGAGCAAGTGGCTGAATTTGGTTCTCAACAGGTTATCTGTACTGGTGGTGAACCATTAGAAAGTGACTATCCTAAAAGGTATCTACCACTTTATTTAGCTGTTAAAGGGTTTGCAGTTAGAATTGAGACTAATGGAAGTTGTCAGCTTTATGATAATCAGGAGTTTAGAAATTTTTTGACTGATAGCCTGTTGGCCCAGGTAGATTATACAGTCGATGTTAAGTGTCCAAGTTCTGGAATGGCTGAGCATGATCAGTTAGGGGGAAATATAGAAAAATTAGATTCTAGAGATGAATTGAAGTTTGTAGTTGGTAGTCAAGAGGATATTGAGTATGCTGAAGAGATGATTAATAATTATAGAGGAGTATTAGCAGCAAATGGTATAGTTATTAATTTTTCTCCAGTATCAGGAGAGCTTGATCCAGCTTACTTGGTCGATTTCTTAACTGCTAAAGAAGAATATTTTAATAATAATGGCTTGAAGGTAAGGTTAAGCCTTCAGATTCACAAAATTATTTGGTCAGAGGAGACACGAGGTGTTTAAGATGAAAAATGAAGAAGTTAATCAACTAAAAGATATTCAAAATCAAGAAGGAGACTATGGATTTGCTATTAATAAGGTAGGAGTAGATGATCTAACTTATCCAGTTAAGATCAAAGCTCAAAGTGGTGAAGTAATTTCAACGGTTGGGAAGTTTGCTTTAGCTGTTGATTTAGAAAGAAATTTAAAGGGGATTAATATGAGTCGCTTACCAATTTTATTAGCTGAGTTAAGAGCGGAGAATTGGATTATTGAGCGATTGAAACCTGATCTAAAAGAGGTACTGAAAGCTATGCAGCAGAGAATGGAAGCTAAAAATGCTTATTTAGATTTAGAGTTTGACTATTTTATTGATAAAGAGGCTCCAGTCTCTGATTTTGCAGGATTAGTACCTTATAAATGTGGATTGGAGACTTCCTTACAAGAAGATGATTATGATCTTGTGTTACAGGTTGAGATTCCAGTTACTACATTATGTCCTTGCTCAAAGGAGATCAGTGCTTACTCAGCTCACAATCAACGTGGTTATGTTCAAGTTGCTGTTAGGTATAAAGATTCTATCTGGATTGAAGAGTTGATTGAGTTAGTAGAGGAAGTAGCCAGTTGTGAGGTCTATTCGATCTTAAAACGGGAAGATGAGAAGTATATTACAGAAAAAGCTTATCGTAACCCACGTTTTGTTGAGGATATAGTTCGTCTAGTAGCAGAAAAATTGGATCAAAAAGAAGAGGTTACTTGGTTTCGAGTCAGCAGTAAGCACCAAGAGTCGATCCATCCTCATGATGCCTATGCTGTCTTGGAAAAGTGGAAGAAATAGATTAAGTTTAAAGCTGAGGTTAAGGTTGAGTCAATCACTAAATAGATAGAATCTTATAGAGAATAATAGATAATTTGAAAAGGATTACAAGAAGTTTTGGCCTAATTGATAAGCTTCTTTTAAGATATCAGGTTTATCTTTAATTGCTCCTGGCTTATCGACTGGATTATGGAGTAGTTCAGTATCATAGGAGATATCCATCATCTTATATAGATACTTAATTGGCTTTGTTAAACAATCGAATACTCTTGAAAAAGTAGTACCAGCACAACCAATAACTCCTCCTTTTCTTGTCGGGAGGGGTTTTTTATTTAGGGCAAACTTATGGGCCCAATAAACCTGTGAGCGATCAACAAATGCTTTGCCTAAAGCATTTAAGCCCATCCCAAAGACGGGAGCTGCTGTAATTATACCATCAACTTCTTCCATCTTCTTAAAGAGTTCAACTAGATCGTCGTTGAAGATACATTTTCCTGTCTCTGAACAGCGATCACACCCGACACATAAGGAAAAGTCCATCTTTCGCAGTAGGATTAATTCTGTCTCTGCTCCCGCAGCGTTGGCCCCGCGTAATGCTTCTTTTAATAGAGTGGTGCTATTGCTTTTGGGGCGAGGGGAGCAGGCAATACCGATTATTTTTTTCATTTAGTTCAGTCCTTTCTAATTTGAAATTAGTAGTTATTATTATTAATTAGTGATTGATTGTCGCTTTCCTGCAAAGTGAAGTGATATTACAATTATGTGTCAGTTGTGTGTGTGAGTGTGGGTGAGGTCAAGGGCTAAGGTTTTGCTTTTACTCACACACATTACTCACACTGACACTTAATGTCAATTACCCGTGAATTAATGAGAAAAAAATTGTTAACTATAATTCATTAACTATAATATCCAATAATTGAGAATAATTTTCTCTGACTATCTTTGACTATTAACGTTTAATTTTTTATAATTATAATTGCCAAAAATCATCAATAAGGAGGGGTGCATAATGTTTGGTTTAGTGCCATTCCGTAAGAATCATGAGCGAGGAGAAGTTGCTGATTTAGATGACTTCTTTGAGACTGTCAGGTCAAACTTCTTTGATGATTTTAAGGGCTTAGCCAACACTGGTTTCAGAACTGATGTTAAGGAGACGGAAGATGAATACGTGATTCAGTCTGAGTTGCCGGGATTGAATAAGGAGGATATAGACTTAGAATTAACTGATGATCTGTTGACAATCTCCGTTGATAATCAAGAGGAGATTAAGGATGAAGGTGAAGATTATATCAGACGGGAAAGAAGAACTGGAAAATATCAACGTAGTTTCAGAATAGAAAATGTGAAGGAAGATGAGATTAGAGCAGAGTATGAGAATGGAATTTTAGAAGTTAGATTACCTAAAGAAGAAAGTGGCAAGAAGAGAAGAAGAGTAATTGATATCAATTAAATATAAGTTTAAAGACCAGAAGAGATATCTCTTCTGGTCTTTATTTTATCATTAAGGAAATATGCTTTTTAGAGGTTGCTGAGTTGCCAGAGGCAACTTTTTTAGTTGGGTAGGAATTTTCTAAATAGTTCTTGAAATATAGTATATAGACTTAAATTTAATTCTTTAAAGGAGTTGAAAAATGGATTTTATAGCAAAAGAAAAGCGAAATTTACCTAAAATAATTCAAATTATTTATGGGATAGGGGTCAGTTATGCGATAGTTGATCAGATCTTTGCTCAGTGGGTGTTGTATTATTATTTACCTCCTGCTGCTTCTGATTTGGAAGCATTATTGCCACCAATCTTAATTGCTTTAGCATTAGTTATTTCTAGATTTGTGGATATGATTATTGATCCTTTGGTAGGTTATTGGTCTGATCGATTTGAATCTAAATGGGGCAGGAGAATTCCTTTTATTACAGTTGGAGCAGTGCCATTGATTTTATTAACAGTTGCTTTCTTTTATCCGATTAAATCTGATGGCGGAATACCTACCTTTATTTATTTGACTTTAGTAGGTTCTTTTTTCTTTATATTTTATACTATCGTGGGTGCACCTTATAATTCTTTAATTCCTGAGATTTCACAAAGTAGGAAAGATAGACTGAATTTATCTACTTGGCAATCTGTTTTTCGTTTGTTCTATACTGCTATAGCTATGATTGCACCAGGAATTTTAATTGAACAATTAGGCAGAGGAAATGATGAACAAGGAATTAGATTAATGGTCATTTTATTAGGGAGTTTAGCACTGATTGGGATGTTGATTATGGTTTTTTCTCTTGATGAACGGAAGTATTCTGGTGGAAAGGTATCTGATGTAGATTTGAAGTCATCTCTGAAGTTAGTTTTTTCTAATCGTTCTTTTATCTTTTATCTATTAGGGTTTATGTTCTTCTTTTTAGGTTTTAATATTTTACGGGCTTCGATTAATTATTATGTAGAAGAGATTATGGGCTATGGTAAAGGAATGATTACAGTAGTTTCAGCTCTTTTATTTGGTGCTGCTGCTATATCATTTTATCCTATTAATCGATTAGCTCGAAGGATTGGATATAAAAAACCGATGTTAGTCTCTTTAGTTGCTTTAATTTTATTGTCAGGGGCTTTATTTTTGTTAGGTAGAGGACTTCCTGTTGAATTTGGTTTTTTAATTTTTACTTTGATAGGTATTCCAGTAGCAGGAGCGGCATTTATCTTTCCTCCAGCGATGTTGAGTGAGATCAGTGCAGTGATGGCTGAAGAAGAGGAAGTTCAGATTGAAGGACTATTATTTGGGATTCAAGGCTTCTTTTTAAAACTTGCTTTTTTATTATCAATTGCAATTTTACCTTTGGTCTTGGTAGCTGGAACTGATGTTTCTATCTTGAAAAGTTTGATTACTACCCCACAAGGGGTTCAGCAGTGGGGGATTTCCCTGACTTCTTTATGGGCAGCTGCTTTCTTTTTGATTTCAACAGTTTTTTATTATTTTTACCAGGAGCAAGAAGCGGAATAGTTGAGAGCTAAGATTTTGTTAATAAATTTATTATAAAATGGTTAAATTAGACTTAAGGTTAATTTAGGAAAGGTGAGAAGTAATGAAAAAGGAATTCAACAATTTTCAACAGCAGCGGATGAAGATCTTTCAGGAGCTAGTAAAGCGAATTTGGGATGATGGCTTGAGTGGTGAGGAGTTAACAGAATTATTAACCTGGCTACAGGAGAAATATAATTATTCTGATCAAGATTTATCCTTTATTAAAAATCAGATTAGGATTAATATGGGGCTGGCACCTAATCAAGAAGAAGGGTTTAGCACTGAGTTAGATGAGTTAGAAAAACTGACTAAAGTTGAGAAACCGGTTGTCAATAAGGTAGATGGGATCTGTCAGTATTGTGAACAAGATGATGCTCAATGTTATCATCAAGCTTGTAAGTATGAAACTTTACAGTATCGGCGTAATCAAGGGCCAACGATAGTTAATAACAAGTGTTTGGATTGTGGAAAATGTGTTACTAGCTGTCCTTTTGGGGCTTTGGCTGATAAGATTGAATTTATTCCCTTAGTTGATCTCTTAAAGGAGCAAGATACGAAGGTCTATGCAGCGGTTGCTCCTTCGATAGTCGGTCAATTTGGTGCTGATGCATCTTTGGGACAGTTAAGGACAGCCTTTAAATTATTAGGCTTTGAAGACTTAGTTGAAGTAGCATTATTTGCTGATGTTTTGACAATTAAAGAAGCGATTGAATTTGATCAATTGGTCTTAAAACAGGATGACTTCTTTTTGACCAGTTGTTGCTGTCCAGTCTGGATTAGATTGGTCAAAAATAAGTACCCTGAGTTGTTTGAGCATATGTCTCCTTCTGTTTCTCCGATGGTTGCTTCTGGTAGAGTCTTAAAGGAGTTATATCCAGGGGCCAAGGTTGTGTTTGTTGGCCCGTGTATCGCTAAAAAATCTGAGGCTAAGGATGAAGATTTAGCAGGAGCAATTGATTTTGTATTAACTTTTAGAGAGTTAGCTGAGATATTTGAAGCAGTGGAGATTGATCCTGAGCAACTACCAGCCGATGAAAAGGATCAAGCTTCTTTTGCAGGTCGTGTCTATGCTCGAACAGGAGGGGTTAGTTTTTCTGTTAAGACGGTGGTTAATCGGATAGCTCCTAAAAGATTGATTAAATTTAAGTCAGAAAAGGTAGAGGGAGTTAAGGAATGTCAGCAGATCTTAGATAAACTGACTACAGATAAGAACTTTGAAGCTAATTTCATTGAAGGAATGGGCTGTGTCGGTGGCTGTGTAGGAGGGCCAAGAACCAATCTTGAAGTTGAAGAAGCCACCAAGTTGGTCAATAAGTTTGGAGAGGATTCATTGATCATGACCCCATTTGATAACTTAAATGTGATGAAGATTCTTAAGCAGTTAGGACTTCAGGAGGTTGAAGAGGTAGTTGAAGATAAGGAGGTCTTAGCTTTATTAGAGCGGGAAGAGATTACTTAATAGTTAAGCCACTGTCGGAAAAGATAGTGGCTTTTTTGATTCTTAATTACAATATTGTGGCACTTTTAGTGCCACAAAGCTGTGAGTCATGGGTCGTGTGCTATGAGCTAAATCAAAATCTTAAACAAATATCTGAAAACCTTATATTTTAAGGGTTTTATGAGGTTTAGTAAGGTTTGGTTTTAAAGATTTTGAACTGGCTCACGACTCATAGCTGATAGCTGACGGCTGTGTCACGAAGTGACACTTTATATCAATTATGTTTAATTCCAATATATTTAAAGGAAAAATATCTAAAAAATAGAAGTAGATTAAAAAGGATGGAGGGATTAGAATGCTATTAGGAATTGATATAGGAGGAACTCATACTGATGGTGTTTTATTAGAGGGAAGTGAAGTGGTAAAAGCAAATAAATTGCCTACCGATAAGAATAATCTAGCTGAGACGATTTTGACTAGTTGTCAGCGATTAATTGCTGATTTAGATAATGAGCAAGTGGAGAGGGTTGTCTTAAGTACGACATTAGTTACAAATTTAATAATGCAAGAGGAGTTTGAAGAGGTAGGATTAGTATTGATTCCTGGGACGGGATTGAACCCTGCCTGGTATAGTTATAGTCCTGTTAGTAAGATAATTGGTGGAGCGGTTGATCATCGAGGAAGGGAGATCGAGCAGATTGATCAGCAAGAGTTGAAGGAAAAAGTAGCTGATTTGGTTGCCGAAGGTATTGATAAGATTAGTATCTGTGGTAAGTTTGCTACTCGCAATCCACAACAGGAATTAGAAGTCAAGGAGATAATTAAAGAAGAGTTTCCTGAGATAGAGAACATAGTCCTAAGTCATGAAGTGGTGGGGCAGTTGAATTATCCGCGGCGAGTGGCTACTACTTATCTTAACTCTATTGTTCAGAAGCGATACATTAATTTTGTTGATGCGATCAAGGAAGGATTGGACAAGTTAGATCTGACTGTACCGGTCTATATTCTGAAGGCTGATGGAGGTACGATGCCATTAAAGGATGCTTACCAATTACCGATTGAAAGTATCAATTCTGGGCCAGCAGCAAGTATTATGGGGATGTTGGCTACAGGAGAAATAGATGAGGTGACAGTCGGTGTTGACATTGGAGGAACGACGACTGATATTTCTTTGTTTGTTGACGGAGAGCCGTTATTTGAACCGGAAGGGATGGAGTTAGCTGGTTATCAGACCTTAGTTAAAGGTTTATACAATCAATCGCTTGCTTGTGGTGGAGATAGCTTGGTCAAGGTTGAAGGTGGGGAGTTGAATGTTGGCCCGGAGCGAAAGGGAGTAGCTGCTTGTTATGGAGGTTCTGCTCCTACTGTGACCGATGCTTTGGCTAGCTTAGGTTTAATTGAAGATGGAGAGCAGAAGAGAGCAGAGGATGCTTTAAAACCGTTGGCTAATAGTTTAGATTTAGAGGTGGTAGAGTTAGCAGAGCAAGTTATTCAGTATTATGTAACTGAGGTTAAGAATAAGTTAGAAGAAATATTGGCTGAATTAAATAATAGACCTGTGTATACGATTAATCAATTGTTGACAGAAACTAAGATTGAACCACAACAATTAGTAGGGATTGGTGGGCCAGCCCAGGCTTTAATTCCTAAGTTAGCAGAGGCATTAGATTTGGAGTTTGTATTACCAGAGCAGAGTGGAGTAGTCAATGCTATTGGTGCAGGATTGGCTAAGGTGACTAAAGACTGTACTCTATATGCTGATACTGAACAAGGTTATTGTAATATCTCTGAATTGGGAATTAAAAAGAAGGTAACTCAAGATTTCAACCTAGAAGATGCTAAGCAGGAGGTTAAGAAGAATTTACAAGAAGAGCTTGCTGAACAAGACCCAGAGATTGAGATTACGACAGCTGAATCTTTTAATTTAGTGCGAGGCTTTAGGACGACAGGAAGGATTATTGAGGTGGCAGCACAGAGGAAACCAGGGATAGTTAAAAGCAGTTAATAGTTGATACGGTTTTTGTGCTTTTCATAACCAGTCTTATTTTTTAGACTGGGTAGGATAATTGATAATTGACAGTTAAGATCAAGATATTAACATCAAGTTCTCTAAAAATTTTATGATTTCCAATTCTAAAAGTAAGGTTTATAAAATGTTGATTTTTACTAGTAACTAGTCACTAGTTACTAACTACTAATTACTAGTTATCGAGGGGGAGAAATGATGAAAGTTAAAGCTAAGAATAAATTGGGATTGATCTTCTTTCCAGCGTTTGATTGGGCAATTTCACCGAGCCATCCTGAGCGGGAGGAGCGGTTATTATATACTAAAGATCAGGTCTTAGAGGAAGGTTTGCTTGATATTGAAGGGATTAAGGAGTATAATCCAATTGTAGCCCAACTAAAAGATGTAAATCGAACCCATATCTGTATTCCTGATGCTGAAGAGATAGTCAGTAAACCACACTTGATCTCAGCAGGAGGAGCTATTAAAGCAGGAGAGTTAGTAATGGAAGGTGAGGTTGACTCTGCATTTGCGATTATTCGTCCACCAGGCCACCATGCTTTTCAGATAGTTCATGGGGCACGTGGTTTCTGTACGATTAATAATGAAGCAATTATGGTTGACTATTTACGCCAAAAGTATGGTTCTGAGTTAAAGATTGCTTTTGTCGATACTGATGCTCACCATGCTGATGGAACCCAGAATATATATTATAATGATCCGAATGTTTTACATATCTCGATTCATCAAGATGGACGAACTTTATTTCCTGGAACAGGATCTGTAGATGAGTTAGGAGGTCCTGGTGCCTTTGCTAAGACGATCAATCTACCTTTGCCTCCTAATACTACCGATCAAGGGTTGCATTATGCTTTAGATAATTTAATTTTGCCTATTTTGGATGATTTTGAGCCTGATCTAGTAATCAATGCAGCAGGTCAAGATAATCATTATAGTGATCCTTTGACTCAGATGCGAATTACAGCGCAAGGTTATGCTGAGCTTAATGAGAAGTTGAATCCTGATCTTGCGATTTTACAAGGGGGATATTCGATTGAGTCAGCTTTACCTTATGTCAATGTAGGGATTATTTTAGCAATGGCAGGTTTGGATTATAGCTATATTAAGGAGCCAGATTATGATCCTCAAATTACTGAGCAATCTACTCAGATTAGTGAAGATATTAAGGAGAATGTTGATTACTTATTGGAAATCTGGCAGAAGCGGGATCAGATTGATCTACAAGAGCGATTTGCTGGGGAAGAGTATTATACTACTCAGCGGAGTGTCTTTTATGATACAGCTCAAATTAGAGAAGAGCAGCAATTAAAGATTAGGTTATGTACAGACTGTTCAGGGGTAATGATGATTGAATCTCAAGCACTTCCTAGTTCTGTTGGCCCGGCTAAGGTGATTATACTTCCTTATCAATGTTGTGATGAGTGTCGAGAGATAGGTTATCAAGAATATGAAGCTGCGAAAAATGATTCTCAATTTGTTAGTGCTTATCTACAAGATAAAGATAATGATCAATTAATTTCTAGTAGCAAATAAGAAAAAATAGAGAGGGTGAGTTATATGAGTGAGGAAATTTTAGTTGAGCATGAGACTAAAGTAAATAAGATTATGGGGCTTGTATCTACAATGGTTTATCTGTTATTCTTTCCTTTGTTTTGGTTTGTATCAGGTGTTGGCTTTGCGCGTAGTTCTTTTATGTTAGGGTTTGCTATACTTTCTTTTTTACTAGGCTTATTAAGAAAGACTGAGTATGATTATCTAAGTAAACATCTATTTGCAGTATTATTTTCGCTATCAATTGTTAGTTTGTTCGTTTTTTTAGGAGAACGAAATATAGCTGTAATAATTACTCCTTTCTTCTTTTTGGTAGCTATTACGATGTATTTTAGAGAGAAGACTATTTATATTTATACCATATCAACTATTGTGGCTAATGTGATAGCCTTTTATAGTTTTAGAGATATTTATTTGATTAATCATGACTTAACGAGCTTCTTTTTTGTAACTGCATTATTTCTTGTTTCAGCAGTGGTAGCAGCTTTATTATGTAGGATAACAAGCCAGTCAATGGCGCTGGCCCAGCAGAATGAAAGAGAAACTGAGCGTGTCTCTGAAGAACTTCAACAAAAGATGGGTAATATTTCAAGATTAGTTGATGAATTATCAGCTTATAGTGAACAATTATCTGCTGTTGCTGAAGAAGGAAATGCTAATATAGAGACGTCTAATCAACTAGTAGAAGATATGTCAACAAGTATTGAAGAAATTTCAGCTGGTACTGAAGAGGTGGCTAGCTTTTCTCAACAGGCTAATCTAAAGAGCAAGCAAGGTAGTCAAAATATAGAGCAAACGGTAAATAATATTGTTGAGATTAATCAAATAGTTGGCGAGACAGTTAAAGTAATTAATAATTTAGTTAATGATTCTAAAGAGATAGAACAGATTGTAGATTTAATTACTGAAATAGCAGACCAGACCAGTTTATTAGCCTTGAATGCCTCTATTGAAGCGGCAAGAGCAAGTTCAATGCAAGATGGAGAAAATAAAGGACAAGGATTTACAGTAGTAGCAGAAGAGATTAGACAGTTAGCCAGTCAAACTTCTAAAGCAACAGATAAAATTACTAAACTAATTGATAATTTACAAGTTAGCTCAGAAAAAGGATTAAAATATATTGAGGAAGTAGAAACTAAGGCTAAAGACGGCAAGGATGTTGCCGAAAAGACTGGAGAAGTATTTAGGGTAATTAAGCAAGCTATAGAAGATACGTCAGTTCAAGTTGAGCAGACTGCTGAGGCGACCCAGCAATTAGATCAGGATAGCAATCAAGTTTTAGAAGCTTCACAAAATATTATTTATGTTTCGCAAGAAGTTACTAACTCATCACAACGATTAGCAGAGATGTCTCAAGAGTTACAGGAGTTAATTGAGCAATAAACTTAGTATAAGTTTAAGTAGATCTAAGTCCTTATCTTTTTAATGGCTGGCTTAACCTTAAATTTAAGCTGTTTTGTAATTATTAAGTTAAGAATCAAATAAGCAGGAATTAACTTGACTATCTTCAAATAAAAATTATTAAGAGAATTTAAATTTTAACTATTTGGAATAAATTATGCTCAAATAAATTGGAGGGATTAAATTGACAAAGACTAGAGTAGGAGTTCTTTTTGGAGGGAAGTCAGCTGAGCATGAAGTATCTCTTCAATCAGCTAAGAATGTGATTGAAGCTATGGATCAAGAAAAATATGAGATTGTCTTAATTGGAATGGATAAGCAAGGACGGTGGTATTTGAAGGAAGATTCAGACTTTCTATTAAATGCTACTGATCCTACACAGATCAAATTGAGTAAGTCAGATGATGAAGTTGCTTTAATTTTGGGAGATGGAGCAGAGCAATTAATTAATATTAATGATTTTAAAATTTTAGAAGAACTTGATGTAGTATTTCCTATTTTGCATGGTCCTTATGGAGAAGATGGTACAGTACAAGGATTATTTAAATTAGTAGATCTTCCTTTTGTCGGAGCAGATGTTTTGGGGTCGGCTGTAGGAATGGACAAAGATGTGATGAAGAGGTTGTTGCGGGATGCAGGAATTCCAATTGCAGATTTTTTAACGTATCACCATATCGAGCAAGAAAAGATTGATTTTGCAGAAATAAAAGATAGGTTAGATATGCCAGTCTTTATTAAGCCTGCTAATCTTGGTTCTTCAGTAGGAATTAGCAAGGCTGCTAACCAAGCTGAATTTGAAAAAGCAATAGAGCTAGCATTTCAATTTGATAATAAAATTATTATTGAAGAAGCGATTGAAGGAAGAGAAATTGAGTGTTCTGTTCTTGGTAATCAAAAGCCGATTGCTTCAGTACCAGGAGAGATACTTCCTCAAGAAGGGTTTTATTCTTATGAAGCTAAGTATATAGATGAAAGTGGAGCAGCTTTAGAGATGCCGGCAAAACTTGCTGATGAGATGGTAAAGAAGGTACAAGAATGTGCAGTTGAGTCATTTAAAGTACTTTGTTGTCAAGGAATGGCCAGAGTTGATGTTTTTGTTCAAGAAGATCAAAAAATAATTGTTAATGAGATCAATACGATTCCTGGTTTTACTAAAATCAGTATGTACCCTAAGTTGTGGGAGCTAAGTGGAATTTCTTATTCAGAATTGATTGATAAACTGATTGAGTTAGCTATTGAGCGTTATAATAACGAAAAAAAATTAAAAACATCTTTTGAATTTGAAAACTAAAATATAAAAATTGCTTTATGAGAATAAGCAGTTAAGAGGGGGAGTTAATAATTGGCAACTAATGAAGTTGTGAAAGTAAAAAATCAAGCTCGAAAATTAGGAAAGACTATTATAGCATCTGAACAGTATGCTAAATTAAAGCAGGCAGAAGCAGAAATGAAATCAGATGAAATTACACAAAAAATCTTAGAGAAGTTTCAAGCCAAACAAAGAATGGCTAAAGTAGCTAAAATGAATGGTGAACAAGTATCTAATAAATTAAAGAAAGAAATTAATAATCTTAAGATTAAAATGCATCAAAATGAAAAAGTTAAAGAATACTTACAATCTAAAGAGCAATTTAGTAACTTAATGCAAACAATAAATAATATTATTACCGATATGATTCAAGATGATGATAGTTATGATCCTGATTGTGGTTCAGAATGTCATTAAAGAAAAAAAGATCTAACCTAGTACTTATAAGTACTAGGTTAGATCTTTTTTTTTAGAGAATAATTTTATAAAGTAATTAATTCTTCAATTCTTTATTAATAACTGATATAATGTAATGTTAGAGGGTTAAGTAAGAAATTAAAATAAATTTTTAAGGAGGGGCAGGATGCGATTAAAATTGATTTTAGGTCTTTTATCTGCTATTGTTGTAGCTGTTTTTGCTATTCAGAATTCAGGAGTCGTTTCTTTAATCTTTTTTACTTGGAGTTTTGAGACTTCTTTAGTAATAGTAGTCTTTGGAGGGCTAGCTTTTGGTGCATTATTGATGTGGATCTTTAGTTCTATACGAGAATTTAAGCTAAAGAAAGAATTAAAGAAGGTGGAAGAGGAAAAGAGGAAGTTAGTGGATAAAAATGAAAAATTAAAGAAGAAGATTGAAACACCTGATTCGAAGAGAGATTAATTAAATTTTTAGCATGATTTAAAGAGGATGATAGAACAAAAAGTAGAAGATGTATTATTAATGAGCATTCTCAGCTAAAAGGAAATATTGTAAGCTTGGAAATCTAATTGTCTTATAGCTTTTGATTATTGATTCTTTAAGTTTCTTGATTTTGATATTTTGAATTTAATTGTGAATTGTGCATCTTAAATTGTCAATTAAAACTGAGGTATAGAAAGTTTTAGATATTTTTAAAGTATTACAATAGTAAGATTAAATTTAGCTGAGAGCACTATTAATAAAAGAAGAGGTGGTATTCAGTTATGAAATTAGAAAAACTAGCAGTTCCAATAGTTATATTAATGGTTCTTATGTCAGGTATGGCTTTAGCAAGTGAAAGCTATCAACAAGGAATAGAGTATTTTAATCAAGGTGATTACCGAGCGGCTATTCCTAAGTTGATTAGAACAGTTTCAGATAATCCAGAACAATCTTATTCTCGTTATTTATTAGGATTAAGTTATTATTATACTGGGGACTATCGTTCTGCTAAGACTCAACTAGAGAAGACTCTTGAACTTGATCCTAAAGGGTATAGAATTATGGTTAATTTATCTAGAGCTCATTTGAAATTAGGAGAAGAATTGAAGGCAATTGAACTTTTAAAAGAAGCAGTTCAGATTAATGATAGTTTTGATCAGTCTTATAATGTACTGGGCAGAGCATATATGACCCAAGGAGATCTAGAAAAAGCAATTGCTAATTATGAAGAGGCAATTAAATTAAATGATAGAAATTACCATACTCTTAATAACTTAGGATATGCCTATCTTCAGCGAGGAGAATATAAAAGGGCAGTTTCAGTTTTAGAACAGGCAGTTGAACTGGAACCGGACTTATCTTATATCTATAATAATTTAGGTATTACTTATGAAAATTTAGGAAAATTAAATCAAGCTAAAGTGGCTTATCAAAAGGCTTTAGAAATTGATGCTTATTATCAAGGAGCTCAAGTTAATTTAAAGAGAGTTGAGCAGCGGTTGAACAATTAAATAGCATCAACTATTTACTTGATTTAAAAGTGGCAAACTTGGCCACTTTTTCAAATTCTTTTGTAATTAAATAAATTACTCACTAGCGTTGCATCGTTTTTTATAAAAAGTTCTTGAAAAAATAAAACTCCTTTGATTAAATGGATACGTACTCCC
>NZ_JALKBY010000026.1 GCF_023223645.1 Natroniella sulfidigena
GTCACAAGTCACAAGTCACAAGTCACAAGTCACAAGTCACAAGTCACAAGTCACAAGTCACAAGTCACAAGTCACAAAATCAAGGAGGGATGAGAATAGTGGAGACATTAAAAACGACTGAAGAAGGTATTGAAGCTAAGTTAAATCAGATTTTAAATCGCTCTTCTTTTGATGATCCTGAGCAGGTGTCAGCTGTGCAGGAGATTTGGGAAAATGTACAAGCTCGAGGAGATGAAGCTATTTTAGAGTATAATGCTCGCTTTGATGGAGCTAAGATGGAAGCTGAAGAGCTTGAAGTTGGTCCAGCGGAGATTGAGGCTGCTTATAATAAGATTGAAGATAGTTTTTTAGAAGCGATCAGAGAAGCGATTAAGAATGTAGGAGAGTTTCATAAAAAGCAGTTACGGGAAAGTTGGATGGATTTCAAAGAAGATGGTGTTATCTTAGGACAAAAGTTTACTGCCCTAGAAAGAGTAGGGATCTATGTTCCAGGAGGACGAGCAGCTTATCCTTCATCAGTAGTGATGAATGGGGTTCCAGCTAAGGTGGCTGGAGTTGAGGAGATAGTTATGGTTTCTCCTCCGGATCAGGATGGTGCTTTGAATCCATATACTTTGGTAGCGGCAGCAGAGGTTGGAGTTGATAAGATCTATAAAGTAGGAGGTGCCCAATCAATAGCAGGGCTTAGTTTTGGGACTGGGATGATACCGCAGGTTGATAAGATTGTTGGCCCGGGAAATATTTATGTTACGTTAGCCAAGAAGTTGGCCTTTGGTTATGTGGATATTGATATGTTGGCTGGGCCAAGTGAAGTCTTAGTTTTGGCTGATGAGACTGCCAATCCTCGTTTTGTAGCAGCAGATCTATTATCTCAAGCAGAGCATGATCCGATGGCTTCTGCTATTTTGGTGACTACTTCTGAACAATTAGCTGAGCAAGTAGAGCAAGAGCTTAGCAAGCAGCTTAAGGAGTTGTCACGAGCTGGAATTGCTGGAGAGGCTTTAGAAAATTATGGAGCAATCATTATTGCTCAAAATTTAGCAGAAGCAATTGAGTTGACCAACCAATTTGCTCCTGAGCATTTAGAGGTTGCAGTTGATGATCCATTTGCTATCTTAGGAAGATTAAAGAATGCAGGGGCCATCTTTTTAGGAGAGTATGCAGCTGAGCCAGTAGGAGATTATATTGCAGGGCCAAATCACGTCTTACCGACAGGTGGGTCAGCTAGGTTTTATTCTCCACTCAATGTAGATGACTTTATTAAAAAGTCGAGTATTATTTCTTATTCTAAGGAAGGGTTAGAGAAGGTAAAAGATGATGCCTTAGAGATTGCTCGGGTAGAAGGTTTGGATGCTCATGCTAATAGTATTAAGGTGCGGTTTGAGGAAGAATAACATAATTGGCAGTTGACATAATTTACAATTTACAATTAAAAGCTTTAAAGATCGGTCTTGAGCTTTAATTGTAAATTATCAATTGTAAATTGTACATTGTTTTGAAGGAGGAGATTTAAATGCGTAAAGCTCGAATAGTCCGTGAAACTAGTGAAACGGAGATAGAGTTAGAGATAAATTTAGATGGTAGTGGTCAAGCAGAAATTGAGACTCCGGTTCCTTTTTTAAATCATATGTTGGTTTTGATGACTAAGCATGGTTTATTTGATTTGAAGGTTAAAGCGAGTGGTGATGTGGAAATAGATGATCATCATACGGTAGAGGATATCGGGATTGTACTAGGTCAAGCTTTGCAGGAAGCGGTTGGAGATAAAGCAGGAATTAAGCGTTATGGTGAGCAGTTTGTACCGATGGATGAAGCTTTATTACAGACGGTGCTTGATTTTAGTGGACGATATTATCTTAATTTTTCTGTTACTGATCTTAAGGATAAGGTTGGAGACTTTGATACAGAATTGGTCGAAGAGTTTTTTCGAGCGGTTGCCTACAATGCAGGGTTGAATCTACACCTTAGACAGCTTGAAGGAACCAATACTCATCATATTATTGAAGGGCTCTTTAAATCTTTTGGACGAGCACTAGCTAAAGCTGTAATGATTGATGATAGGATTGAAGGGGTAATGTCGACTAAGGGGAAACTAGCTTAAGTCTAAGGCTGAGTTTAAGGCTAAGTCAACCATTAAAACCCTAAGATCTTAGGGTTTACTTAAACTTAGACTTAACCTTAAACTTAATCTTAATATAAGTAGAAATGGGTGAAATCAATGATCAAGATTATAGATTATGGAATGGGTAATTTAAAGAATGTTCAGAAGGCATTTGAGATGGTTGGTTATCAAGCAGAAGTTACCCAAGATAAAGAAGAGATTCTAGCAGCGGATGGAGTTGTTCTACCTGGAGTAGGAGCTTTTAAGGATGCTATGGAGAATCTTGAACAACTAGAACTAATAGAAGTAATTAAAGCAGTAATTGAGCAAGGAACGCCTTTTTTAGGAATCTGTTTAGGGTTACAATTGTTATTTACGGCCAGTGAAGAGTTTGGAGTGACGGAAGGTTTAGATATTATTCCAGGACGGGTTAAGAGATTTCCTCAAGATTTAGAGCTTAAGATCCCTCATATTGGTTGGAATCAGTTGAATTTAAAACAGGAGACTGAACTTTATGATTATATAGAGGCTGGAGAGTACCAATATTTTGTTCATTCTTATTATGTAGAACCTGATGATAAGGCAGTGATTGCCACTACAACTGGGTATGGAATTGAGTTTGTATCCAGTATTGTAAAGGATAATATTTATGCAGTTCAATTTCATCCAGAAAAAAGTAGCCATAAGGGGTTGCAACTTTTGAAGAATTTTGGAAAGATAGTAAAAGGTAAGGAGTGATAATAATGGAAATAATCCCTGCGATAGATATTCGTAATGGAAATTGTGTTAGATTATATAAAGGTGATTTTGAGCAGGAGACAGTATATGGAGATCCAATTGAGATGGCCAAATTATGGGCCAACAAAGGGGCAACCAGATTACATATTGTAGATTTGGATGGAGCTTTAGATGGTAATCCTAAGAATTTAGAGTTGATCAAAGAGATTGTTGAGACGGTTGAGATTCCTATCCAAGTTGGCGGAGGAATTAGAACAAGAGAGATTATTCAAAAATATTTAGAGATTGGAGTACAGCGAGTAATCATCGGAACGGCTGCAATTGAAAATCCAGAGTTGGTTGTAGAGGCAATTAAAGAGTTTGGTTCGGAGCGGATTGTAGTTGGGATCGATGCTAAGGGTGGTCTGGTAGCTACTGAAGGGTGGTTGGAAACTTCTGATACTACAGCAGTTACGCTCGGCCAAGAGATGAAAGAGCGAGGAGTAGAATGGGTTGTTTATACAGATATTGAAAAGGACGGTACTTTAGCAGGGCCAAATATAGTTGAAACTAAAAAGTTGGCTGAAGAGACAGGCCTCAAGGTGGTTGCCTCTGGTGGAGTATCAAGCTTAGAAGATATCAAGAATTTAAAAGAGATCGAAGACGCAGGAGTTGAAGCAGTTATTACTGGTAAGGCTCTGTATAGTGATAACCTTGATCTGGAAGAAGCGTTAAGAGCAGTGAGCAGTAAGCAGTGAGCAGTAAGCAGTGAGTAGTGAGCAGTGAGTAGTGAGTAGAGAATAGAGAAAACAAATTTACAATTTACAATGTACAGTTAAAATCAAAAAAGTAGAGAATAATGAATAGTTAAAAAGCAAGAGTATAAGATTAAAAATCACAAAGTAACACGGGTGGCAAGAATTGAGAAGAGCCGATAGTAAGAAATTATAATTTTAAAGCGGTGATTATCAGCGGCTCACGAAGAGTTTGAAGAACCGGTAGGGGAAAGTAAAGAATAATTGAGAATTGATATGGTTTTTATGGTCTTTATGAAAGGTCTTGATAAAGACCCGTAAGGATAATTGAGAGTTGATAGTTAAAAAAGCAATAATAGAGAATAGTTATTATGATATTTATAACTAGTGTGTTTGTTAAAAGGGTTTGAACTTAACTATTCATTATTAGTTATTAATTGCACTTAAAAAAGGGGGGATTGTTATGGTTACAAAGCGGATTATTCCTTGTCTGGATGTCGACCAAGGACGAGTCGTTAAAGGTGTTAATTTTGTTGATATTAAGGATGCTGGTGATCCAATTGAGTTGGCAGCATTTTATGATCGGGCTGGAGCAGATGAGTTGGTCTTTTTGGATATTACAGCTTCTAGTGATAAACGTGAAACGATGATTGATGTGGTACGTAAGACTGCTGAACAGGTCTTTATTCCTTTTACAATTGGGGGCGGAATCAGAAGTACAGAAGATATGCGAAAGCTATTAAAAGCAGGTGCTGATAAAGTTTCTATTAATTCAGCAGCAGTTAAGGAGCCGGAGTTGATCAGTGCTGGGGCCAAAAAATTTGGAACTCAATGTATAGTAGTAGCGATAGATGCTAAACGTAAGGATGAATCATGGGAAGTTTATATTCATGGAGGGCGTAAAGCTACGGGACTTGATGTTGTTGACTGGGCCAAAAAGGTTGAAAGCTTAGGTGCAGGTGAGATACTCTTAACCAGCATGGATGGCGATGGAACGAAAGATGGCTATGATAATCAATTAAATAAGGCGGTTTCAGAAAGTGTAAATATACCAGTAATTGCTTCAGGTGGAGCAGGAACATTAAAGCATATTGAAGAAGCTTTTACTGTAGGAAAAGCAGATGCTGCTTTAGCTGCTTCAATCTTTCATTTTAAGAAGTATACTATCAAGGAAGTAAAAGAATATTTGCAGGATAAGGGGGTTGATGTGAGATGTCTTTAAGTAAGTTAAAGTTTAATGACGATGGTTTGATTCCTGCAATTATCCAAGATGTAGAGACTGAAGAGGTATTGATGATGGCTTATATGAATGAGAAAGCAGTTAAGAATACTATCAGGACAGGTAGAACCTGTTTTTGGAGTCGTAGCCGGCAAGAATTATGGTGGAAAGGTGAGACTTCTGGGAATATTCAATTGGTTGAAGAGATTAAATTCGATTGTGATGGGGATACATTATTATTAAAGGTAAAACAGACAGGTGAAGCTTGCCATACTGGTCATAAAACCTGTTTTTATCGAGGAATTAAGCGGCAAGAAGAAGGAGAAAATGAATTTGATCCAGAGGAAGTTTATAAAGATGCTTTGGATGCTGAAGTGTTAGAGGAGTTATACCAAGTGATTAAAGATCGTAAAGAGAATCCTAAAGAGGGTTCTTATACTTCTTCTTTATATCAGCATGGAATTAATGCCTTTTTGAAAAAGATAGGTGAAGAAGCTACGGAGGTAGTGATGGCTGCTAAGGATGAAGAGGAAGAAGAGATTATTTATGAAGTAGCAGATTTTATCTATCATTTATTAGTGATGTTGGTTTATTATGATATTTCGTTAAAGGATATTTACTTAGAATTGGACGATCGGAGATAGAATAGCCTAAGCTTAAGTTTAAGGTTGAGCTTAAGTCAATCATTAAAAACATAATAGTAGTAAACTTCACCACCTGAATTTTAATTTAGGTGGTGTTTTACATTGTTTTACATATTTTAATATTTAAATGGAGTTTTTTGTTTAGGAAATTATTCTTTTATGTTTATTGATTTTACTTAACCTTGACCGAAGGTCACTTTGTTCATAAATTTTGAGTAATCAGGAAGGAGTTGACTATTAAATCACGAATTACTGAATAAGAAGGATTTTAATTCGACTATTTTTTTAATTGAAAGGAGGAGCTATAATGGCTGCTGATACAGAACAAGTAATTGTTTTTGATATAGGGAGTGAAAAGTTTGGAATAAAAATTACCAGAGTACATGAAATTGTGCGGATGAAAGAGATAACTGAACTTCCTAATAGCTCGAAATATATGGAAGGAATTATTAATCTAAGAGGAGATATTGTTTCAGTAATTGATCTGCGGAAGAGATTTAACCTTGAGCAGATAGAGAGTACTAATGATACTCGGATTATTGTGGTTGAGTTTGAGGGCCAAGATGTAGGTGTAGTTGTTGATAATGTCTCTGAAGTATTACATATTCAAAACAGTGATGTTGATCTTCCACCCAAAAGTATGGCGGGCATTAAGGAGGATTATTTGAAAGGAATTGTTAAAGTAGATGAAGATATAATTATTTTATTGAACTTGGATAATTTATTGAGTTCAAAAGAGAATATTCAATTGGAAAATGAAAATAAATAATCTGTTTGATTTTAGAAAGGGGGATACCAAGAATGGATATGAATGACTTTCAGGAGTTATATGCTAGTGAATCACGTGAACATTTAGATATACTAAATGATTCTTTATTAACTTTAGAAAATGATCCTGAAAATATGGAAATGATCAATGAATGTTTTAGAGCTGCTCATACACTGAAAGGTATGGCAGGGACAATGGGATTTGAGCGGGTTAGTAGGTTGGCCCATGCTATGGAAAATATTTTAGATTTATTAAGGGATGGTCAGATAGGAGTTAATACAGAAGTTATCAACTTATTATTTAAAGCAGTCGATAACTTAGAGTTATTGAGCAGTAATCCAGATGAGGTAGAAGATTTAGAGGGGTTGATTAGTGAATTAAAATCTTTTTTAGAAACAGATAATACAGAAACTGATAATCAAAAGCAAGAAAATTCTACGTCTAGTTCTAGTGCAGAGATTGATTTTGATTTAAGTGATGATGAGTTAAGAATTATCTCTGATAATTCTGGTGATCCAATGATAATTAGGATTCAATTAGAAGATGACTGTGTCTTTAAATCTTTACGAGCTGATATGGTCTTTGAAGCATTAGAAGAGTATGGAGAGTTAATCAAGGCCCATCCTGCTATTGATAAGATTAGAAAAGAAGAGTTGGATGAAACATTCCATATACTTTTTCTAACAATTGAGTCAAAAGAGATTATTGCAGAATCATTAGATAATATTTCTGAGATTGAAGAGATAGAAATAACGATGATTGATCAACTTGAGCAATTAAAAGATGGTAGTCAGCAAGAAGATAACAAAGAGGATAACCAAGATGGTATTAAAGAGGATATTAAAGATTTAGAAGACAAAGAAATTGAGGAAAATCAAGTTAAGAAAAGTACTAATGTTAAATCCTTATCTAAAAGATTAAAAGCTAATAATACTATTCGAGTTGATGTAGAACGATTGGATTCATTGATGAATTTGGTAGCAGAATTAGTAATTAAGAGAACACAAGTAGAGTCAGTAGGGGAGAGTTATAATTTAGATGAGTTAAATAAAAAGTTGAAGCCCTTAAGCAAGGTAACAACGGAATTACAGAATTCTGTGATGGAGATGAGAATGGTTCCAATCAGCTTAGTCTTTAATCGTTTTCCTAGATTGGTTCGTGATCTTGCTCAGGATTTGGACAAAGAGATTAATTTGGTAATTGAAGGGGAAGAAACTGAGTTAGACCGGACGATTATTGATGAGATAGGTGATCCTTTAGTCCATATGGTAAGAAATGCGATTGGTCATGGGATTGAGGATCCTGAGGAGAGAGAAAGGTTAGGGAAGGATAGAGAAGGATTAATTAAGTTATCTGCATTTCATGAAGGGAATAATGTAGTAGTTCAAATTCAAGATGATGGTCAAGGAATTAATCCAGAGTTGATTAAAAAGAAAGCTATTGAAAAAGGTGTTGCTACATTATCGGAAATAGAAGCAATGTCTGAAAGTGAGATCATTATGTTGATCTTAGCAGCTGGGTTCAGTACTAATGAAGAGGTAAATGATGTATCTGGTAGAGGCGTGGGGATGGATGTTGTTAAGACTAAAATAGAGTCCTTGAGTGGTTCTGTTGATATAGAATCAGAAGTAGGTAAGGGTTCTACTTTTACAATGAAATTACCATTGACGTTATCTATTATCCAAGGATTTTTGATCAAGGTTGCTGATCAAAAGTATGTAATTCCTTTAGAATCGATTCAAGAAATAGTCGATGTTAATCCTGATGATATTAAGACAATTAGACAAGAAAAGGTTATTCATCGTCGAGGATCTGTCGTTCCATTAATCTCTTTACATGATAAGTTAAACAAAGAAGAGACAGGTGAGCTTAAGCGAGAAATTCCAACAGTTATTGTGGAAGTAGGTAATGATTATTATGGATTAATGGCAGATTCTATAATTGGTCAACAAGAGGTTGTAATCAAGAGGATTAATGATTTATCAGGTAACTTAGAAAAGATTGCAGGTGGTGCTATTTTAGGTGATGGTAGTATAGCACTGATTATTAACGTTGAAGAGATAACAACTAGTTAGGAGGGGTCTCGGTGGCAAAAACAGTTTTAGTTGTTGATGATGCACAATTTATGAGGACTATGTTAAAGAAGTTGATTGAGGAAAATGGTTATGAGGTAGTTGATGAAGCAGTTAATGGTCAAGAAGCAGTAGAAAAATATAAAGAGCATAATCCAGATTTAGTAACAATGGATATTACGATGCCGAAAATGGATGGAATTGAAGCAATTAAGGCAATTATGGATTATGATGCAGAGGCTGATGTAATTGTTTGTAGTGCAATGGGTCAAAAGCCGATGGTAGTTGAGTCATTAGAAGTAGGGGCTAAGGACTTTATTGTTAAGCCGATTAAACCTGAAAAGGTTAAGGACTCATTAAATAATATTTTAGATTAAATAATGGAGGTGAAGAGGTGGCTTCCATAGAGGTATTAGTAGTAGATGACTCTGCTTTTATGCGAAAGGTTGTTAGTGATCTATTAGAAGAAGAGGAAGGTATTAACGTTGTTGATAAAGCTAGAAATGGAGCCGATGCGTTACGAAAGGTTGAAAAGCATACACCAGATGTAATTACTCTTGATGTAGAAATGCCTAAAATGGATGGATTGGAATTTCTAGAAAGGCTAATGGCTAGGCGTCCTATTCCAGTGGTAATGCTTAGTAGTGTAACTACTAAACAGAGTAAGACGACTATTAAGGCCTTAGAATTGGGTGCTTTTGATTTTATAACTAAACCTTCTGGGTCTATTTCCTTAGATATTGATAAGGTTCAGGAAGAGTTAATTCAGAAGGTAAGGTTAGCTGCAGATTCTAAAGTTAGAAAAAAGATTAAGCGGCAAGTAAAAGTTGATCAAGAGAAGAAAGCAAGCAGAGTATCAGTAACAAGGCAGAAAAGAAAAGGTCGTGCTAAGACAGGCAAGCAAAAATTAGTAGTGATTGGTTCTTCTACAGGCGGGCCAAGGTCATTAAAAGAAGTTGTAACTGCCTTGCCTGCTAATTTGAATGCTGCGGTTTTGATTGTACAGCATATGCCGGCAGGCTTTACCAAATCGTTGGCCCAAAGGTTAGATAAGTTATCTGCTCTAAATGTTAAGGAAGCTGAAGAAGGTGATCAACTACAGGCAGGTCAGGTTTTAGTTGCTCCAGGAGACTATCATTTACTGATTAAAAAGAACAAAGTGAAATTATCTAAATCTGAAAAAATACATAATGTGCGACCTGCTATTGATAAAACAATTGCCTCTGTTGTCCAGGAGTATCAAGAAGAAGTTGTTGGTGTTTTATTGACAGGAATGGGCAAAGATGGAGCTAAGGGTTTAGGATTGATTAAAGAGTTTGGAGGACAGACGATTGCCCAAGATGAGAAGACTTCGGTAGTGTATGGTATGCCCAAAGTAGCTTATGAAGCAGGGGTAGTTGATAGTGTAAAGCCGATCTATCAAATTGGGGAAGAGATTGTTAAGAAGGTAGAAGGGTAAGTTTAAGGTTAAGGATAAGTTTGAGTAAGATCAAGGGTTTAAAAGCAATAAAGATTAAAAGAGAGCTTAGGGTGATGTCACCTTAAGCTCTTGTTTGATTTAATGTAGATATTTTATTTTAAAGTGAGATACTATTGATATAAAGCTTCAGTTTATAATTGATAATTGATAGTGTATAGTTAAAAAACTAAAATTTCCGAAAAGACTTGGATTTTAGAGTGATTTGAATTTTAGAACTTAAGTTTTTTAACTGTCAACTGTAAACCGTAAACTGTACACTGATATTTAGTGGCATTTTGCCACTAAATATCAAATCTTAGGTAGTCTAAAGATCCGATTTAACTCAACATCTTTACCAAATTGCGAATACATCGAACCTAATCGTTTAGTCTCTGTAATATCTGCCACTTCTTGTTCAATCAAACTTCCATCACTGCTAACGACCATGATTTTGTCATTGCGCTTGGCAGCGATAATATCTAATAATTGATAATCATCACTGGATAAAGTCTGCAATCCTTTGCCATTTCTTTGCTGTAATTTATAATCTTCTACAGGGGTTGCTTTACCTCGCCCTTTCTTAGTTAAAGCAAGGACGACGTCTGTTTCGTTGGTCAAATTGAAGCTGATTACTTGATCATCTTCTTTTAATTTGATTCCTTTGCTTCCCTTAGTATTTCGACCTGTATCTGAAACTTCTGTCTCTGAAAAATGAATTGTATAACCTTGTTTTGTGCCGAGCATAATATTTTGTTTACCATCTGTAACTGCAGCACCAATTACTTGATCTCCTTCATTGAGGTTGATGGCTTTAATTGAGGAGACGGTAGTTTCGTATTCTGATGCTTTAGTCTTTTTGACTAAGCCATCTTTAGTTACAATCGTAATAAACTTTTCTTTGACCTCTTCATTTAATAAGATAGTTTTGACTATCTTTTCATTCATCGGTAACTTTAAGAATTGGTTGAGTGGGTCTCCTGTAGATAGACCATGATGTTCAGGAATTTCATGAGCTTTTAGGATATGGGTCTGTCCTTGATCTGTTAAGAATAAGAGCTTATCATGGCTTGAACCGAATGAGACTTCAGTTATGAAATCATTCTTGCCGGCTCTGATATTATCCAGCTCATCCGTTCTCTTCAAGTAATTACGATAAGATAAAGAGATAACTACATCTTTATCCTTGATTAAATCTTTCTTATTCAATTCTGCTTTAGAGCCATCAGCAATCAACTCTGTCTTGCGCTGATCACCATACTCTTCTTTAATTTCTAATAATTCTTCTTTTACAATATTATCTAGAATTTCTTTATCTTCTAAAATAGATTCTAAATATGCAATTTTTTCCCTAATCTCTGCTAGATCATCTTCTAATTTTTTGACTTCTAAGCTGACTAAGCGTTGTAATTTCATATCTAGAATTGCTTCAGCTTGCTTTTTAGTGACCTCTAGTTTACGCTGTAGGTTCTTTTTAGCAGTCCGAGGATACTTAGACTGGCGAATGATCTTAATTACCTGATCTAAGTTATCAATTGCTTTCTTTAAGCCAATTAAGATATGTTCTCGCTTTTTAGCTTGTCCTAATTGATATTCCGTTCTGTTAGTAATAATCTCCCGTCTAAAATCGATGAAATGTTGTAGGATTGTCTTTAAGTTCATTACCTTAGGTTCTTTATTGACCAAAGCTAACATATTGATCCTTGTTTTTGATTGTAATGAGGTATATTTATAAAGGCGATTTAAGATAATATCTGGATTAGCATTTCTTTTTAAGTCAATTACAATTCTTAGGCCATCTCGGTCTGACTCATCACGGACATCCCTAACATTATCTACCTTTTCTTTTTTAACAGTGTCAGCTATTTCTTCAATCAGTTTACTTTTATTTAGTTGATAAGGAATTTCAGTGATTACTATTCTCTTTCTTCCTCTACCAGCATCTTCAATCTTACTCTTACCACGTAAGGTTATCTTTCCTTTTCCTGTTCGATAGGCTTTTTTGATTCCATCATTACCTACAATTTGACCACCGGTTGGAAAGTCTGGTCCAGGAATAACCTCTATTAACTGATCAATACTTATCTTCTGATTATCTAATAACTTAATCAGCCCATTAATAACTTCAGTAATATTATGTGGCGGAACATATGTACTCATCCCAACTGCAATACCGCTTGAGCCATTAACTAATAAATTAGGTACTCTAGAAGGTAAGACGGTCGGCTCTTGTAAACTTCCATCAAAGTTATCAACAAAGTCGACTGTCTCCTGTTGAATGTCCTTGAGCAATTCAGTAGAAAGTGGGGCCAATCTAGCTTCAGTATAACGCATCGCTGCTGCACTATCCCCATCTATAGAGCCAAAATTACCATGACCATCGATTAATTTATAACGTTGGCTGAACTCTTGAGCCATTCTAACCATAGCATTGTAAACTGCAGCATCACCATGTGGGTGATATTTACCTAAAACCTCCCCTACAATTCTAGCCGATTTTTTATGGGCTTTTTCAGGATCTAACTTTAATTTTTCTGCAGCATATAAGATTCTACGATGAACGGGTTTTAAACCATCCCTAACATCTGGTAGTGCTCTACCAATAATAACACTTAATGAATAATTTAAATAAGAGTTACGCATTTTATTTTCAATTGTAACTGGTGTAATCTGTTTATCTTTCATTTTTTAAATCCCCTTTCATAAATTTTGTAATCAATCTAGTTTTATAGTTAAGATTTTTAACTGGGTTATTTAACCTTAAACTTAACTTTAGACTATGACCGGAGGTTATTTTATTTTTAGTATATCTAGAAAATTAGCAACTATAACTGTTATTTTAAGTTTATGTAGTCTTATTGTCTAGCTTTTTCTAGTATATTATTTATTAATGGATTAGTCAATTCTAAATTGATTTAAAGTTAAACTCTGCAAGCAAGGTCAGTTTATAGATATTTACATACATATACAATAACACAAAATTAATACATAAAATCCATTTGTTTTAATTAAATACTATTAACATTTTATAGGAAAATCACTTTAAAATAAAGGGTTAATATAAGATAGCCTAAGTTTAAGTAAGAAATTGAATCATAAAAGCAGGAGAAAAGTCTGCTGTTGAGAATAATATTTAAATAATTAGATAAGTTTATTTAGTAGGATGAGACCCAGTTAGAAGGATAAAAAAAGATTTAACTTGAATAATATTCCAGAAAAGTTGCTATCACAGTAGTTATATGCTATTATAATAAATGTAACAGATTATTTTACAAAAGATGGTAATAGATAGAGGGAAGGTGTTAATATGGCAGTAGATAATCAATATAATGCAAAAGAAATTCAAGTTTTAGAAGGATTAGAAGCAGTACGTAAGCGACCTGGGATGTACATTGGTTCTACAGGAACTAAAGGGTTACATCATCTTGTTTGGGAAGTGGTTGATAATAGTATAGATGAATTTTTAGCTGGCCATGGTGAACGAATAGAGATAGTTATTGAGAAAGAAGGATCAGTTACAGTTAGGGATTATGGTCGAGGAATCCCGGTAGATATTCATCCGAAAAAAGGCTTACCAGCAGCTCAGTTAGTATTGACTACGCTTCATGCGGGAGGAAAGTTTGATGGTAGCGGCTATCAAGTTTCTGGAGGTTTACATGGAGTTGGTGTCTCGGTAGTTAATGCTTTATCTGAGTGGTTAAAGATTGAAATATATCGTGATGGTAATGTCTATCGTCAAGAATACAAGAGAGGATTTCCTAAGACTGAATTAATCGAAGGGGAGAGTACGACAGAGCGTGGAACGCAGATTACTTTTAAACCGGATCCTGAAGTCTTTGATACTCTTGATTATAAATTTGAAACTTTGCAGACTAGATTACAGGAATCTGCTTTTTTAAATAAAAATTTAGAGGTTGTCTTGATTGATCGACGTCCTGAGGAAAAAAAAGAAGTAAGATATTGTTATGATGGGGGATTGGAAGCGTTTGTAGAATTTTTAAATCAAAATCAAACACCTCTGACTGATGATTTAATCTATATTGAAAAAGAGGTTGATGATACCTATGTTGAAGTGGCTTTTCAATATAATAAGAGTTATAATCAACGGATCTATACCTTTGCTAATAATATTAATACACATGATGGAGGTTATCATTTAACAGGGTTTAAAACAGCAATTACTAAGGCTTTTAATAATTATGCTAAAGATAATAATCTATTGCGAAAAAAGGATCCTAAGTTGACTGGAAGTGATTTGAGGGAAGGTTTGACTGCAGTAGTCAGTGTTAAGTTGTCTGATCCTCAATTTGAAGGGCAGACTAAAACAAAGTTGGGTAATAGTGAGATTAGAAGTACTGTAGAAAAGGTTGTTTATGAATATTTGCGTTATTATCTTGATACAAATCCTAATATGGCTAAAGCCGTAATTGAGAAGGCTCTAGAGGCTGTTCGAGCACGAAAGGCATCTAAAAAAGCTCGTGAATTGACCAGAAGAAAAGGGGTTTTAAATAATAACTCATTACCTGGTAAGCTAGCAGACTGTAGTAGTCGCAAACCAGAAAAATCTGAATTATATCTGGTCGAGGGTGATTCGGCAGGAGGTTCAGCTAAACAAGGGCGTAATCGTGAATTTCAAGCTATTTTGCCTTTGAAAGGAAAGGTTATGAATGTAGAGCGGGCTAGATTGAATAAAATTTTGAAGAATAATGAGATTAGGACGATCATTACTGCTTTGGGAGCAGGAATTGGCGATGAATTTAATTTGGATAAGTTAAGGTATCATAAGATTATTATCATGACCGATGCTGATGTAGATGGGGCACATATCTGTACTTTGATCTTAACTTTATTTTATCGCTATATGCCTGAATTAATTAAAAATGATCATGTCTATATTGCTCAACCACCGCTTTATAAGGTTAGTTATCGAGGAGATGAGCAGTATCTATATACTGATAAGGAATTAGAAGAGTTTTTAGCAGATAAGTCTAGAAAGCAGATTGGAATTCAACGTTATAAGGGGTTAGGTGAGATGAACCCTGAGCAGTTATGGCAGACGACGATGAATCCTAAGACTCGTAAGTTGCAGAAGATAGAGATTGAGGATGAGATTATTGCTGATGATGTATTCAATAGATTGATGGGTTCTAAAGCGAGTCTACGTCGAGAGTTTATTATGAAGAATGCTAACTTGGCTGATAATATCGATATTTAAATTTTGTAGGTTTTCAGAAATTTTTAGAATGAGAACAAAGAATCCTCTATTCAAAGGGGATTTTTTGTTCTTTATAATTTTCTTGATGTGATAGGGCTTTGTTCTGTTGATTTGTAATATTACAGGCCATCAAAATAAGGGTTAAAATAAAAAAAGAAAAAGTTGGGCTCTTTGAGCCCAACTTTTTCCGTTCACAAGGAGAAGATAATACATACGTTGAAAATTAATTCAAATAGTATTATCAACCATCTTTAACATACCATGATTACATAATTATGTCAAGTTATAATACTACAGTTCACGAAAATAAGAATTCAAACACCAAACTTCTTCTTGTAAATGATCACTATATAGCCTCTTAATTGACTTGTAGAAAAACTGCGTTAGTAGTATAATCCTCAGAATTAAGAGGTTAAATTGATTTAAAGTCTAAGTTAATATAGTATCAAAAAAAGAAGGGCCAACGCCCTTCTTTTTTGTGTTGAATTATATAATAATTGTATGATTTTAAAGAAAAATCGATTTTATTTACTGACTAACTTTGTTGCTAATTCAACAGATTCTTTTGCATTAGAAGAAAAGCCATCAGCTCCGATTTCCTTCCATAACTTTGGATTTTGATTGAAGGTATATCCTCCTACGATTATTTTGGCTTTTGATTTAGGTAGAGTAGATCTAATAGCTGTAATTAAATTTTCAACTGCTTCAATATTATAAGACATAGTTGCAGAGATGGCAATTAAATCAATATCTAAATTTTGCAGAGTGGTTATCAGGCTATGGGTAGGAAGGTTAGATCCTAAATAATATGTCTCCCAACCTTCCAGACTAAGAAGATCTGTGATCATTCTGATTCCTATATTATGAAATTCACCATTAGCCGAAAGAGAAAGAAGGGAATAATTTTTTTGAGCATCAGAATTAATTCTGGGGCAAATTTTAGACATAATTGATTCTGTTGCGGTACTAAAGTAATGCTCTTGAGCGACAGTAACTTTATTTTTTTCCCACAAATCTCCGATTGTTCTTAATGAAGGTTCAAAGACATTTAAGTAGATTTCTTCAATTTTTACTCCATCAGCTATAGTCTTTTGAATTAGCTGATAAGCACTATGCTCTTTTCCTGCTAATAGTCTATTTAAATACTTCTCAGCTAATGGAGATAAACTATTATTATTTATGGTAACTTCAGTTGATAATTTGCCTATGTTCTTTTTATTATCTGTTCGAGCCAATAAATAATCTAAAGATATGTTAAAATAATTAGCAATTTTGACTAATACTTTTTGATTTGGGAAGCGAATTCCCTGTTCATAGTTAGCAATGGTAGTTTGAGCTAAATCCAGTTTATCTGCTAAGTCTTTTTGGCGTAATTTCTTTTCTTTACGTAGTTTTTTTAGTCTTGATGCAAAATCAGCCATTGTATTCTCTCCTTTTAATTTGATAAGTTACCATCATTATAATACAGAATGTGTATATAAGCAACTCAAAATGTGTTAACAACTTGACATATTTCGTAATGAGTAGTATGATGAGTATAAGAAGGTAATAAAAGAGAGCTAATAACACGATATGAAATATAGTGAGGGTTGAGATTAATGAAGGTTATAACTTATTCTAAAAATATATTTATTCCAATAACTGATTTCTGTATTAATGACTGTTCTTATTGCAAGTTTAGATCTGATTTGGAGACAGCTAGGATAATGAAGTTAGAACAGATTAAATCTCAGTTGTTTGCTGCTAAAAGGGCAGGGTGTAAGGAGGTACTCTTTAGTTGTGGAACTCAACCTGATAAATCAGTTAAATTCAGACAGCGGTTTCGTTCTGAAACCGGCTATAATTCAGTGGTTGAGTTGGTAACTGCTGCTTGTCAGAAAGCTTTAGAGATAGGTCTGATTCCCCATACTAATTTAGGGGTAATTGATTTTGAAGCATTAGAGATTTTAGCAGAATATAATGGGAGTATGGGTTTGATGCTGGAGACGACAGCTGAAGTAGCAGCTCATTATCACTCTCCTACTAAAGATCCTAATACTAGATTGGAATTTATTGCTCAGGCGGGCCAACTTAAAATACCTTTTACTACTGGATTATTAGTGGGGATTGGTGAGAAGAAGGAGGATAGAGTCAAGAGTTTACAAGCTTTATGTGACTTACATAATAAGTATGGGCACCTACAAGAGGTGATTATTCAACCTGTTAAATCAACTAAAAAGGGATTTGCTGGAGTTAGCTTAGTCCAGCTGCAGCAGTTGATTGGGTTGGCCCGAGAAATCATGCCTTCTGAAGTAGCAATTCAGGTTCCTCCTAATCTGGCAATAGAAAACTTAAAGGGGTTGATTGAATCTGGAGTTTCTGATTTGGGAGGAATATCTTCTTTGACTGATGATTATATTAATCCAGAATATAAATGGCCCCAATTAGAGCAATTAAAAAATCAGCTAGAACCAGAATATCAGTTACAGGAACGCTTGCCTATTTATTCCCATTTTTTGCAGGAGGAATGGTTGAGAAGACCGGTACAGGTCAGTTTGCAAAGAGAGGGGTGGCAAAATGGCTTATAACTTTGATTTATTAGAGTCTATTTTTAAGAAGATAGAAAGAGGAATTAGATTGACAAAAGAGGATGCTATAAATTTATTTAAGGTACAGGGAATTGACCTGTATCGAGTACTGGAATTAGCAGATTATAAGCGTCAACAGCAAGTAGGAGATGTTGTTAGCTATGTGCTAAATTATAATTTAAATATTACTAACGTTTGTGTTAATGAATGTAAGTTTTGTGCTTTTGCTTGTAGTGAAGGGAGTAAAGAAGCTTATTTATTGACTTTTGCAGAAGTTGAAAAGAGGCTTCAAGTAGCTTTAGAGCATGATATTACAGAGATATGTTTTGTGAGTGGGCTTCATCCTAATTTTGATTTTGAATTCTATGCTTCTTTGATAGAAAATATTAGGAAGATAGATAAAAGTTTGCATCTACATGGAGTTACACCTGAAGAGTTAAAGCATGCTTTAGCTAATGAAGGGTTGAGTTATCAGAAAGGATATCAGCAGTTAAAAGAGATAGGATTAAATTCTGTACCTGGAACTGCTTCTGAAATTTTGGATGATGAGATTAGAGAAAAGATCTGTCCTAGTAAGATTAAAACTGAAGAGTGGATAGCAGCAATTACAGCAGCACACAATGTAGGTTTAAAGTCTACAGCAACGATTATGTATGGTCATTTAGAAGGGATTGAAGAAAGGGTTGAGCATTTAAGCTTGATTAGAGATATTCAAGATCAGACCGGTGGTTTTACTGAGTTTATTCCTTTATCATTTATGCCCTATAATACTGAGTTATATCGGAGGGGGTGGTTACAAGGAGGAGCAACTGGTAGGGAAGATCTATTAATGATTGCTGTGTCACGTCTCTTTTTAGACAATATTGATAATATTCAGGCCTCGTGGGTTAAGTATGGCCCTAAATTGGCTCAATTTATGTTACAGGCTGGAGCCAATGATTTGGGAGGGACCTTATTTAATGAAAAGATTACTAAGAAAGCAGGAGGCAAGAATGGAGAGTATCTATCTGTAGAACAGCTACAGAGTTTAATTAGGGATTTGAATAGAGAACCTAAACAGAGAGGAACAATTTATTAAAAGTTAAGGAGGACTGATAATTTATGAAGGAAATTTCTTTGTATGAAGAGATTTTTGCTGCGTTGGATGGTACAATGAAGAAAGAGACTGGGGATATTGAAGAGGAAAAGCTTCGTTCTAGGTCATTAAAATTTGAAACTGATGTACCTAAGTTGGAAAAGATGTGCTATATTATGGAGCAAGTTCTGCTAAAAGAAGAAGTAGAGGCTACTGTTTATGCTGGCTTTCAAAAGGTATCTCGAGCTAGAGATATTTGGGATCGGTTTTTACAGATTGCAGATAATGTTGATCAAATCTATATTTTTGGTCGGGATGATGATGATGATCTTAAAGCACATCCTGATATCGACTTTATTTACTTACCAAAGAAGCATAAGTTGGTTCGGGAGTGGTTTTTGGTAATTGATCAGCCATTAGCTAAATCGATGATGGTAGCTTATGATTTGGATGGTTTTGGAAAGTATGAGGACGAGAAGAAGAGGAATTTTAAAGGTGCTAAGAGTATGAATCCTAGAGTTGTTAAGAAAGCTATTAAATTGTTAGATGAAGTTATCGAATCTTATTAATTATAAAGCCTCTCGAAAGAGAGGTTTTCATATGTGCATAGCGGTAACTCAAAAAGTGTTATTAGATTGAATATTTCAAAAAAACAGTATAATAGTCTTAGTAAGGTAATAAAATGGAATTAAAAACACACAGCGAAATAAGAATATAATTACATAAAAGTTCAAAAAATATACTTTAGTGTTATTTTGTAAAATACATACATATATATGTTAGAGTTTGGAATTTGAAATTTGAGTTAAATAGATTTTTATACTAGCTGAGTACAATAATTTTAACTTTTTAAGATTAAAGTAGTATTTTAGGGGGAGATAAGGTGTTTTATAATGTTTCTAAGCCCATGAAGCATATTTCAAAACAGTTTTTAGAATAAATGTCGTTTTCTTCCTTCAAACTAT
>NZ_JALKBY010000027.1 GCF_023223645.1 Natroniella sulfidigena
GCCCATTCAAAAGTAGCTTAAAGTGGGACTATGAAATTATTTTTAGAAAATACTTGATTTATCAGAAACAATGCAAAGAGAATTTAAGTTGTATTATTAGAAGTATAGGGGATATTGGTCAAAATCTATCTTCACACAGCCAAGAATTATCTGCTGCTGCTCAAGAAGGAAATGCTGGCATAGAAACAACTCATGGTTTAATTCAAAATATGTCAGCGGGAATTGAAGAGATTTCAGCTGGTGCGCAAGAAGTAGCAAGTTTTTCTGAGAAGGCTAGTCAACAGACGAATATTGGAAGTGAAAAGATTAGTCAAACTGTTAATAGTATTAATGAAATTAATGATTCAATCAATCAAACAGTAAAAACTATTGATGAATTAGATAATATTTCGAAAGAAATAGGTCAAATAGTTGAGTTAATAACTAACATATCTGAACAAACTAATTTATTAGCATTAAATGCAGCTATTGAAGCAGCTAGAGCGGGAGAACATGGACAAGGATTTGCTGTTGTAGCAGATGAAATTAGACAATTAGCTCAAGAAACTTCGGATGCTACTGAGAAAATTGTTGCTTTAATTAATAAAACTCAAAAACAGTCTGATAAAGGAATCAAAGAGGTTAAGACTGTGGAAGAAAAGTCTAAAGAAAGTCAAAAAATAGCTAAAGAAACTGGGGGAGTATTTGAAAAAATTAAAACTGAAGTAGAAGAAACATCACTTCAAATTGAGCAAACAGCAACAGCTACAAATGATATAGCACAAGATAGTGATGAGGTAATAAGTGCAACTGAAGACATAAGTAAAATGTCTAATGAAATCATTCATTCATCACAAGAGTTAGCTCAAATGGCTCAAAAGTTACAAGAACTAATAGAGGAATTTGAAATTTAAATCTGTTTATACTTAAAAATTTCAATTCATATTATTCTGTGTTAGATAGAGTCGACTATCTCAACTAACCAGTCAGATCTTAAACAGATCTGGCTTTTTTCTTTTCGGGCCAACAATGTGTCAATCTTGGGAGTTGGTTGCCTTAGATATTATGTATAATAATTGCAGATGTTGGCCTGAATTATAAAGAAAATATTGTTAGCTTGATGTTTAACTTAAGCTAGTGATAATTAGGGGTAGTGGTACTGAGTAATTGTGTCAGTACTACTATTCCGTTTGTTTTTGGTGTTGGCCCGTTTAAAATATAATGTTTCATACATTTTTTGATTTACCTTATTTTAACAATTCAATCCAAAAATGAATATAATGTACTAAAGAAAGGGGGGATTGTAATGGCTGAGACATTAGAATTTTTAGGTGGTAAGCATGGACATGGAGCATTTGTGATCTTTTTAATTCTAATTTTATTAGTGTTAGGAGTTAGCTACTATTAATTTTTAGATAACTCTGAGGTTTGTGCTATAAGTGTCTAACTTTATTTAAAAATAAAAAACCAATAAAGGCATTGTCTCTGTTTCAATTATGGTATATTTTTTAGCCAGATCTCTTTAGGATCTGGTTATTTTTTTTGTTTAGGTGGTAGGATACTGCTGAAAAAATATTTGTAGAACTTATTGACAAATCTTTCTTGACCTAATATAATTATTAATAAATAACTAATTAATAAATTACTTAATTAGTTCAAAGGAAAATAAAATGAAGGATAAGAAGATATATGAACTTCATGCTGATATGTGTAAGGTGTTGGCCCATGCTAAGCGGATTGAGATTATTTATCTGTTAAAAGAAGGGAGCGGGGAGCAGAAAAGATTGTCTTTGCTTCTTGTATCTTAAAAGGGACACCTGATGATATTAATTATGCTTGTCCTTTTGGAAAGAAGGTGAAGAGTCTAATTAAAGAACAGATGGAGTTGGAGGTTGTTGAGTGGACACATTAGAGAGGAGGGGTAGAATGGAGACGATTAAGCCTGATGGTATCTGTCCTAAAGAGATTAAGTTTGAAGTTGAAGATGGAGTAGTTAAAGAGGTAGAATTTAGTGGGGGATGTAGTGGTAGTTTGGCTGGAATAGCTAATTTAATTAAGGGCCAACCTGTAGATGAGGTAGCTGATAAATTAGCAGGAATAACCTGTCGTAATGGAACATCTTGTCCTGATCAGTTGAGTAAAGCCTTACGAAAAGTAACAGATAATTAAAAGAGGTATTAAATGATTAATGATGTTTAGAGAACTTTAAGGAATATTACAGAAATTAATTCTTAAAAAGCAATGTGCATATTCTACTTATTTTTGTTCATTAGAAATGATATAAAAGAATAATTAAGTTTAATGATAGATTTGAAAATATTAGATTATAATATAAGTAAAGACAAGCTTTTAAACTTCAAGGGAGGTAACTGATGAGTTGGATTGAAGAGGTTAAATTAGAAGAAGCAACGGGGAAATTGAAGAAGATATATGAGCAATTAACTAAAATGAGTCACTCAGATGAAATTCCTAATGTTTTACAGGTGCAATCTTTAAATCCTGGCATATTAAAAGCACATTTAGATTTATATAAGGCGATAATGTTTGGGAAATCTAATTTATCACGAGCAGATCGAGAAATGATAGCAGTAGTGGTATCTGGGATTAATTCTTGTCATTATTGAATTACTCATCATGGAGAGGCTCTCCAAAGAGTAAGTAAGAAAGAAGTAACTGAAGAGGATATTCATCATCTTGCTCAAGATTACCAGAATGTTAATTTAACTGAAAGGGAAGAAGCAATGTTAGAGTATGCTGAAAAATTAACAACAGAACCTTTTAATATTCAAGAAAGTGAGATAGAAAAGTTAAAGATGAATGGTTTTGTAGATAAGGATATTTTAGAGATAAATCAAGTTGTAAGTTATTTGAATTATATTAATCGTACTGCGGATGGATTAGGGGTTGAGTTAGAAGGAGAAGAAGAAGATATTAGTAAGATGTAGTTTAGCTTTTTGGTGTTGATCAACAAAATAACAAAATCTTAAGTCAGATCTTAAACAGATCTGGCTTTTTTCTTTTTTGAAGAATCTATAGAAGTAATTTTGGATAAATTAATAAAAGGAGAAATATGGATATATATCAATGTTAAGGGGGATGGCATGGCGGAAATAATCAAAGAAAGAGATGAAAAGAATAGTTCTTTAGTTTTTAAGACTGTACAAAGAAAAATTGTTAACCAAGAATCTAACTTTAAAACAAATATTAATTGTGTAATATTATTTTTAGTTTTAATGTTAGGGAAAGTATATTATTTCCAGCTTGATCAGTTGTTATTTATAACTGCTGTGTTATTAATCTTTAGTCTTTTCTATAGATCTGCATATGAAAAGGATTACTTGAAAGATTATGAGATTTATACAACAGTTCAAAATGGCTCTTTAAATATTCGGGGTGATAGAGGAGAGGATGAATTTAGAGATAAATTAGTAGAGATATTAAGTGATGATCAATTTAAAGTTCTTAACAATATCTATATTCCGAGTACAAATGAAAAATATTTAGGACAGATTGATAGTTTACTTATAGGAAAGCGGAACATATATGTTATTGAAATAAAGAAATGGAAAGGGAAAATAGAAGGTGATTTATCTGATTCAGAGTGGATTGTCGAGAATAATAAAGAGCCTAAAAGGAAAAGTCCTTATTATCAAAATAAGTATCATGTCAAGGAAGTAAGAAAACTAGTTAGCGACTTATTACCTAAAGAGAGTCAGATTATGAATGTAATAATCAATATGGAAAGAGATGCAGTATTTAATATTACAAATAGTGATGGAGAATGGATTTTTGATGATGTAGAGCAATTATTAGAGTTGATTAAGGAAGTTGAGAACAAGGAAGCTAGTATTATAACTCCTGAAATAAGTGATAAAATTATAAATGAAATCTTGCAAAGCCATTTTGAGTTGCTTGAAGAAATCGAATTTAAAATTAATAAGAGGCTATTAGCAAAATATAATCTTGAATATATTTCTGGAAATTAAACTTTAAAAAGTAGAATTTCAGTTAAAGGACTAAATATCTTAATTAGCAGTAGACTCTTATCTTAGCGGATAAGAGTTTTTCTTTTTTAATGGAAATTAGGATTGCATAATTTTCGGTATTTATAATAATCACATTAAAGGAAGCAAATTCTTGTGGCAATTCGATAAGTTGGCTTTAAACAGGATCTAATTGAAGGATAAAAATAATTATCTAAGCAGGATAATCTTATTTCTTGACTAAGTTTTTATAATGAAGATTAATAATTAGAGTTAAAGGAGAAGAGAATAAGAAATGGAGTTTAAATGGTATCGAGATGAGCAACTTAGAAATTGTGGAGGTTATGGAAAGATAGAAGACTTTTTAACTAAAGATCTTGATAAGTTTCAAAATGAATTAAAGTGCTTTGTTAGTGAGCATCTTGGGTTCGAAGTTAATGATGAACAGATGATTGCTTGGCAAAATTGTTATCAATTTTTAAAAAAACAGCTTAAAAGATTGATAGAAATAGATGAAGATTATAGTCAATTATCTTTGGCTTTTGAATATTCTTTACCAATGGAAGGAGGAAGAAGGCCGGATGTATTATTAGTTTCAAAAAGGAAGGTAGTTATCTTAGAGTTTAAAAGAAAAGAAAGTTATAATTATAATGATTTAGAACAGTTGATAGGTTACCAAAGAGATATTAAAAATTATCATCACCAAACTAATAAGCAGAATCTAGAGATAATATCGTATTTGGTATTGACTAAAGGTGTGAAGAATTATGCCAGTCAAGATGGAATTAAAATATTGACTGCTAATAATTTTGTTACAGAAATAAGCAGATTGAACTTAAATCCTGCTCGGGAAGAGAATGTAGTCAAGTGGTTAAATTCTGAGTATCAACCTTTACCTAATATTGTAGAGGCGACATTGGAGCTTTTTGAAAAGAAAGAGTTGCCTGAAATTAAAAATATTGAAGAGGGTCAAATCGCAGAGACTGTAGATTATTTAAAAGAGATTATTCATCTAAATGAGATAAAAAACAAGCAAAAGAATCTAGTGTTTGTAACTGGAGTACCTGGTTCTGGAAAGACTTTGGCTGCTTTAAAGGTTCTTTATGATTATAATAGATATAAATATAGTAAAGATAAAAAACCATTAGCTGCTATCTACTTATCGGGTAATGGACCATTAATCAGTGTATTACAGAATATATTGGATAATGAAATAAAGGAGTTAGGAGAGAATGGTAAGGCCTATGTGAGAAGTATGTATAGTTATAAGCGGGAGCATATGAATAATCCTAAGCCACCACTGGAGAATGTAGTGATTTTTGATGAAGCACAACGGGCCTGGGATGAAAAGAAGATGGGAAGTAATTATTCAGAAGCTGATTTTTTATTAAAGGCAGGTAATAAAATTTATAGAATTAAAGGTAGTGCAACGATAATCTGCTTTATAGGTGAAGGCCAAGCTATACATACCGGTGAAGAAGAAGAGATTAAATTATGGCAGAGATCATTAAATAAAAAGGGGATCAATCAGTGGCACGTCTATACTCCTCCTAAATATGAAGAGTTATTTAATAATGCAGAGACTGTAAAGGTGGATCAGCGATTGAACCTTGATTACTCTATTAGAAGCCATTTTATAGATACAAGTTTATGGATAGAGTCCTTACTTAAAGGTGATTTAATTAGTGCAAGAGAGCATTTAGCCGAAATGCATCAAAAAGGATTTATTCTGAGGATAACTCGAAGCTTTACAAAAGGTAAAGAATTTATTAAGCAGAAGGAAACAGCTGATCAAAGGATAAGCTATGGATTATTAATTTCTTCTAAGGTCTGGGATAAAGGTATAAGAAAGTATATCAATAATGGTAGATATCAAGGAAGTTATATGCAGTCTGAAGAAGTTGGTAACTGGTTTAGAGAAGAGAGTAAGAAGTTTCAAAAAGGTGCTTCAGAGTTTGCCTGTCAAGGCTTAGAGTTAGATTATCCGATTGTCTGTTTTGGAGGGGATTATTATTATGACGGTAGTCAATGGAAGATAGATTCACAAGCAGTTAAATATCATGGAAATAAATATAATGATTTTCCAGAGATAATGAAGAATATTTACCGAGTCTTACTTTCAAGAGCTAGGAAGGGGATGGTTATCTATCTACCTAAACTTAAGCAATTAGATAACACTTATGACTTCTTAGTCAAGTCAGGAATTAGAGAGATAAAATGACAAGGAGGATAATATGATTGATGTAGTAGCTGCAGTTATGGTTAATGAAGCTAGACAAGTCTTTATCGCCCAGCGAAATAAACCTCAAGAACTGGCCGGAATGTGGGAGTTTCCTGGAGGAAAGATTGAAGAGGGTGAAAGCCCCAAAGAGAGTCTAATCCGTGAAATTAAAGAAGAATTGGGAGTAGAAATTAAGATTACTAGATTTATTACAGAAAGTATTTATCAATATAATTTTGGTAAGGTTAGAATCTTTGCTTACCTAGCTGAGTTAAGCTCAGGAGAGATAGAGGTTAAGGAGCATAATGCTGCTAGTTGGGTTGATTTAGCAGAGTTAAATAACTATCAATTTGTACCTGCTGATGTAGAGATTGTTGATCAAATAAAGGAGGAGTTAAATTGAAAATAGATCAATCCTTTTATCCAAATTGCCATAGAAAGATGCATGTGATTAATTCAAAAGAGGATAGAAATAAGCTAAAACTTAAGGCTCAAGGTTAGTACTAGGGCCAACACTTAAAAACCAAAGATTAATTAGTAGGCTCTTATCTTAGCGGATAAGAGTTTTTCTTTTGAGTGTTGGCCCTCACGCTAAAAAAATTATCACCAGCTTGATGCTCACTTATCGCCTAATTAAAAAATTAATTTAAGAAAATAATGTGTCCAGAAATTTATACTAACATAAAAATTTAATAATAATTGAAGATAGTTTACATACTATTATTAAGTAAAAATAATGGAGGTGTTTGAATGAAACAAAAAACAGTAATAATAAGTATTTTATCGCTGATCTTTCTTTCTATTCCACTACAAGCACAGGCTGATACATTAGGGCGAGCTTATTATGAGATAGTAATTCAAGAAGATAACTATTTTCGCTATATTATTCAACCTGGAGATACATTGTATGATCTTGCACAGCGTTTTAAAGTTAATTTAGATACTTTACAGGAGATGAACCCGCAATTAGAAGCTACTAATTTAGTCGTTGGCGAAGAAGTTAAGATTAATATTAATGATGATGAACTTGATTACTATATTACTCTACCAGATGATAGCCTCTGGAAGTTAGCCCAAAGACATAATCTTGATTTAGAAGAAATTATTGAGCATAATAACTTTACTAATCCTGATCAGCTACTGCAAGATGAGGTTATTCTATTACCAGCAGAGATCTTCGCTGCTAGAAATAATAATATTAAGTTGATTGAATTTGAATCCGAGGGTGAGCAACTTAGAGCTTCAGGATTGGCCCGGGTTTTTGAAGCCCATGTTAGTTATGCTTTAGAGACTGAAGACGGACAAGTCTTGAAAGAAGGTGGTACGACTGCTACTATTGCTGGTCCGCATTGGGGTAGCTTTGAGATAGAATTAGCTGATATTCCAGCGGAAGCTGATTATTTGGCTGTATTCTCAGTTAGTATGAAAGACGGTAGCCGACAAGATGAAATTAAACTTGAATTATAATTTTTTATGTCGGGCCAACATTGTGCCAATCTTAGGAGTTGAATTCCTTAGATATTGTATATAATGATTGCAGATGTTGGCTCAGATTACAAAGAAAATTTTGTTATCTTAATACTCATTTTAAGCTAGCAATAAATAGAGATAGTGGTACTGAGTGTTTGTCAAGTAAGTTATCATAATTAAAAAGGAGGAGGTATTGTGGGTTTTTTTGGTTCAAAAAATAAAAAAGAAAAGCAAAATAAAAAGGTTAAAAAATTTATGAACAAGTATAAGCTAAATAATATTGACAAAGAAGATTTAGAGATATTAGAAGAAATTTCAAATGATTTAACTGGACTTGGATTAATGAAAGCAGGTATGACTTTATCATTTTCTTCTGCTGACAAACAAGCTACTGTTGGTTATCTATCAGCTTTAGTTAAACAGAATTGGGTTATTATAAGAAAACTTGATGAAATTAATAAATCATTAGATAAGCTTGAAAAAGACTAGATATATCTAGAGCTTTTAATACTTTAGTAATGCCATAATAAGTATACAAAGAGTAGTATGGTTAGTTGAAGAAGCACTAAAGCAGATTAAGGAGAGAAGATGTACAGGCTGTTAGTCGAAAATTGGATAAGAAGATTTAAGAAGATTGTTGAGATGATGAAGCAAGATAATTTGTTGGTCAGATCTTAAAAAAGCTGAGATTATTTTACTAAGCTTTGAAATCTTATAGAGAATCACACCAGGTCTATTTAAGGTCTGGTTATTTTTTGTCTAGATGGTGAGGTAATGCTGAAAAGAAATTGATAGAATTTATTGACAAATAAATTTTGATGGAATATAATAGTTAATAAATAACTAATTAATAAATTTCTTAATTAGTTTAGGGGGTGATTTAAATAAAAGATAAGAAGATATATGAACTTCATGCTGATATGTGTAAGGTGTTGGCCCATGCTAAGCGGATTGAGATTATTTACTTACTAAAAGAAGGAGAAAAAAATGTCGATCAATTGGCTAAGACTATGGGCATCAGTAGAGCCAACACTTCTCAGCATTTAGCTATACTGCGTGAGCAGGGGGTAGTCTGTACTAGAAAAGATGGATTAAATGTTTATTATAATATCTGTAACCCAAAATTAATTAAGGCTTATGAACTGATGAAAGAGATATTATTAGAGAATCTATCTGAATTAGTAACAACTTCTCAGGAAATTCTTGAGAAAGAGAATGAAGATAATTAATTTAGCCTTTAGGAGGGGAAAAATGTCATTAATTAAACTTGTGCCAGATCAATTGGAAGTAGAAGTAGATTCAGGAACTAACCTGTTAGAAGCGGTAGTAGAGGCTGGAATCAATTTGAAAGCAGTCTGTGGTGGTAGTGGAACCTGTGGTAAATGCCAAGTAATCATTGAAGAAGGAGAAGCCGAAGTTCTTGATCAAGGGAATCTTTCCTCTGATAAATTAGAACGGGGCTATGTATTAGCTTGTAAGACAGAAGTGAAAGGTGATTTAATAGTAAAGATTCCACCAGAATCACGTTTGAGTAAGCATCAGGTCTTTATAGAAGAAGAGGTTGATAAAAGAGAAGATATATTAACAGAAGAAGAGTTAGCAGCTACTCAAAAACTGAAGCTTGATCCTATTTATCGTCAGATAGAGCTAGAGTTGAATCAACCATCACTAACAGATAATGTTAGTGACTTAGAAAGGCTACAGATTGAGCTTAATCGTGATCGAGACCTTTCATCATTACAAGCTTCATTACCTGTAATGAAGGATTTAGCTTCTCATTTACGGGAAAATGACTGTAAGACTCAGGTTTCATTATCAAAATTAGGAGATAATTATGAGATTACTGAACTAAAGTCATTAGATGATCCAAAGGTTGATTATGGTTTAGCAGTAGATATCGGAACGACTACTGTAGTGGTAGAATTAGTAGACTTAGCAACTGGTAAAGTCGCTGCTCGCGAAGGTAGCTATAATAAGCAAGCCAATTATGGTGATGATGTAATCAGTAGGATTAACTTTGTTAAAGAGAATGAAGGTGGTTTAGCAAAACTTAATCAAGCTGTAATTGGTACTATGAATTCCTTGATTGATGAGATTGTCAGTCAACAAGGAATAGAGCAGAGTCAGATCAAGACAGCAGTTTTAGCTGGTAATACAACAATGATCCATTTATTGTTAGAGATAGATCCTAACAATATTCGATTAGAGCCTTATATTCCAACTGTCAGCTTTGTCCCACCATTAAGAGCTAAAGAGTTGAACCTTAAGATTAAAGAGGATGGTTTGATTCATTGTTTACCTGGGGTAAGTAGCTTTGTTGGTGGAGATATAAGTTCAGGAACTTTAGCAGCTGAAATAGCTGATAGAGATGGAATAACCCTCTTTATTGATATTGGTACTAATGGAGAATTAGTATTAGGCAATAAAGAATGGTTAATGACTTGTTCTTGTTCAGCTGGCCCAGCTTTTGAGGGTGGAGGAATTACTTATGGAATGAGAGCGATGTCAGGGGCAATTGAGATATTTGATATAGATCCAAAGACTTATGAAGTCAAATATAGTACAATCGGTGATGTTCCACCAATCGGTATCTGTGGATCAGGTTTGATTAACCTATTAGCCTTATTAAAGGATGTAGGAATTATCGGTCGGTCAGGAAAGTTTGATGAAGAATTGGAGCATGAGCGACTAAGAGATGGAGAGTATGATAAAGAATTTGTCTTGGTCTGGGCTGATGATGCAGGGATAGAAGAGGATATAGTGATATCAGAAAATGATATCAAAAACTTACTCCGCTCTAAAGGAGCTGTCTATGCTGGAATTAGAATGATGTTAAACAGCATGGCTTTAACTGAAGAGTTTATCGACCAGGTATTAATTGCCGGAGGCTTTGGGAATTATATAAACCTAGATGATGCTTTGAAGATAGGTCTATTACCTGACTTACCATTAGATAAATTTAAGTTTATCGGGAATACTTCACTAAAAGGAGCAAGAATGAGTCTTTTATCCGAAGATAAGTTTGAAGAGGTGCAAGAAATAGCTAAGAAGATGACTTATCTTGAGTTGAGTGCTGAAAATTATAGCCAAGACTTTATGGATGAATTTGTATCAGCTCAATTTATTCCTCATACTGATTTGAACCTCTTTCCTTCAGTAACAGGAAAATAAAATTAAAGTTTAGCCCGGTGAAGGAGATGAAGATGTACAGGTTGTTAGTCGGAAATTGAATAAGAAGATTATTGAGATGATGAAGCGAGATAATTTATTGACCAGTTCTTAATAGAGCTGGTTTTTTCTTTATGATTTTTACTTCTAAATAGAAGAGTAAATTAATAGAAATATATTAACAGGATTATATTGTGAAATTTATAATTAGAGGTTATTGAAAAGTATTTTATGCTGCTTAGATAATAAAATTTTTTCCAATAGGAGATTTAAAATAAAGTTGATTTTCTAATCTAAGCTTCTCAATATTTCTAGATTTGTTTTGTGTGGTTACTTAACATATTACTAGAAATGAGGTGAAAAGATGAAAAAAGCTACTTTATTCGTCTGTTTAAGCTTACTTTTGATGGTTGTTTTTGCTAGTCAAGGAATGTTTGACTCTGCCGGTGAAGATATCAGTGAAGAAACTACATCAAGCAATGATGAGGCAGATGTAGAAGTTGGCGAAGGTTTTATAGGAATTGGTGAAGGCTTTAATGGAGAAGTAGAGGTAGAAGTGGATGTTTCTGAAGGAGAAATTGTTAAGATAGAAGTTCTTTCTCACAATGAAACATCTGGTATAGCAGATGATGCTCTTGAGCAAGTGCCAGCAAATATTAAAGAAGCACAATCAACTGATGTAGATGTAGCAAGTGGAGCTACTGCAACGAGTGAAGCAATTATTGAAGCTGTTGATAATGCCTTGGATGAGGCTAACTAAAAAAGTTATTTGAAGTAAAAAAGAGAGAAAACTCTCCTTTTAGTAAAAATGAAGGGAGAGTTTTCTTATGAATATATAGAATGAATTCTGGACTTTTTATAAAAAAATTGGTGACGATTCATGTTTTAAACTATAGAGAGACAGGGTATAATAATAACAAACTTCACTATAAATTGGTTAAAGGAGGGAAGCAATGGATACAAATGAACAATATCGAATTGAAAATGATACATTAGGCAATATTATGATTCCTAAAACAGCTTACTATGGTGCACAAACAGAACGTGCAATTAATAATTTTCCAATCAGTGGTATTCGATTTCGGTGTTTGTCAAGTAAGTTGTCGCATTTAATTAAAAATTTCTTTGAATACTTTTCATTCAGAACTCCAGTTAG
>NZ_JALKBY010000028.1 GCF_023223645.1 Natroniella sulfidigena
AATCAGCAGACAACCTCGCAAGTTCCTTCTAGGAATCCCCGTTCGTGAGCTTTGCGAACGGGCGGGGAGGATGTCAATAACCACCATCTACCTTATCCATTATTTACAGCTTGAGAACTTATATAAGTTATGCTATTCTAGACTTAAAATTATATTCTATTAAGGAGGCACAATAATTGATCCAGTCAAAAAATAATCTAATAATCTTACTAGCCATTACACTACTACTCAGCATAGTAACTATTGAAATTAGCTATGCTAATCAAACTCACACTATTAAAGATGGAGAGTCATTATTTACAATTGCTAGAAAATATGATATTACTATTTCTACCTTAACCAGCATCAATGACCTTAGTAATCAAGATTTAATTTATCCTGGTGATAAGTTAAATCTACCTTCTAGTAACAATGAATCTAGTTCTGACTCTGATAACAATCAAGAACGGACTAATAACAATGAACAAGACCAAACTGAAGACCAAGCTAAAAGTTCTAATGCTGAAACAAGGTATTCACCAACTAGTTGGCTCAGTCGCGAAGGATCTGTATCAGCCGAAATAAAAGAACAAGAAGAACCAAAGATCTATTACCGAGGTGCTGATAAAGTAGCACTAACTTTCGATGATGGTCCAGATAATAAATATACACCACAAATTCTAGATATACTAAAAGAGTATAATGTCAGAGCAACCTTCTTTTTAGTAGGAGAAGCTGTAGAGAAATATCCTCACATAGTTGAGAGGATGATTGAGGAAGGTCATGTTATTGGAAATCACTCCTGGTCACACCCAAATTTAAGTTTATTAAATGCTGACACAATTACTGAAGAAATACAGAAGACAGAAGAAGCACTTGAACAGATAATCAATCGTAAGACTACTCTTTTACGACCACCTTATGGTTTTGCTTCAAGTAGAGTAGTAAATCAAGCAGCTGATTCGAACTATAGAGTAATTAACTGGTCTGTCGATTCATTTGACTGGAGAGTTGATAGCAAAGAAGAGTTACTTGATAATACATTACCAGGAATTAACCCCGGTGCTATCGTTTTATTACACTCTGCTACTGGAGAAGGAAATAGTTTGGCGCCAACAGTTGAGGCCTTGCCAACTATTATTGAAGAAACAAGAGAAGAAGGTCTAGAATTTGATACTGTAGATAATGTATTATCTGTAGGAGCTTATAGAAGGTAAGCAATAAAAAAAGACTTGCATAAGCAAGTCTTTTTTTATTCTATTGTTTCTTGAGGCATTTTTAATAAAAAAACCGCAGCTATTATTCCTAATCCAGCTAAAATAATTATAGGATAGAATGTATAAATATAACTCCCAAGCATATCTCTTAGATTACCTGCAATCAAATTTCCTGAGATTGCTCCTATACCATAAGCAAGAAATACAATCCCATAATTTTTAGTATAATGTTTGTTACCAAAAAGAGCTGCCGTAGCTGCAGGTGCTATAGCTAACCAACCACCACTACTTAACCATAAAACACTGAAAGATATAATATATAAGACCATAGACCCTTCTTGATTATTTAACATTAATACGGAAGATAAAATTATTAAAGAAAAAGATAAAATAGCAGCCCGCTTAGCTCCGAAATTATCCGTAATCGTACCAAAAATTGGACGTCCTGCTGCATTAAAAATAGCAAACAAAGCTACCATAAGAGAAGCAATTTGAGCATCTAGATTAATAATCTCTTGAGCTACCGGACTTGAAATACCAATAATAGTTAAGCCAGTTAGAGTTCCTATACTAAAACAGATCCACAAACCATAAAAGGCCTTATTTTTAATCATATCTTTAGCAGTGAAATTAATTGCCTTTTTCTTCTTTTCACTCTCCAATTTATCATACTCAATTTCTGACTCATCTTTAGGAAATCTTAAGGGTAAAGCCAAAATTATAACAATTATAGTAAAAGCTATTCCTAAGATTCTAAATGTCTGAAATAAGCCATATGAATCTATCAACCATCTAGATAAAGGTGCTGTTATAACAGGAGATATACCAAATCCTCCTAGAGTAAGACCAACAGCTAACCCCCTTTTATCTGGAAACCATCTAGCAGCTACTACCATAGGAGCACCATAAGCTATTCCTACTCCTGCTCCAGCAATTACACCATAAGTTATAATTAATTGGTTAACGCTTGTTACAAAACTTGATAAAAACCAACCAAGCCCAACCAAAACTCCTCCAAGCATAGTTACTAACCTTGGCCCGTAATCATTTATAAATCCACTTGCTACTGGCATTAATAAAGCATAAAATAGTAAAAAGACCATATAAGGTAAACCACTTTGAGTTGCACTAATATTTAATGATTCCTCTACAGGGCTTCTAAAAACACTCCAAGAATATACTGTCCCCATGCACATAAAAATCAATATTCCTAAAGGAATATAAAGCCACCTTTTAGTTTCAAGTGCTATACCAATCTCTTCATTTAATATTTCATCCATTTTTTAACTCCTTTCTACCTATAATTAAAGATAACTAAGTAAATTAATATATTCACTTATATTATTTTAACAGATTAAATAATTTTCAACAACCTTTTTATCAGTTTTTTATAATAAATATTCATTTTTTTTAATAATTAAACAGATCGTTGCCTAATTTATCGTAATATAAACCATCAATATGTATAAAAATTCAATTGATAACTGAATGTGTTAATTTCTTATAACCAAAAAACGCCTTGTATTATACAAGGCGTTTTTTATTTCACTTTTTGTTTAGGCTTTTTTAATAAAAAAATCGATGTTATTATCCCTAAAATAGATAAAATAATTACTGGATAAAATGTATAGATATAACTTCCTAGCAGATCTCTTAAATTACCTGAAATTAAATTTCCTAAGACTGCTCCTATACCATAAGCAGTAAATACAACACCATAATTTTTACTATAATTCTGATCACCGAAAAGAATTGCCGTAGCTGCTGGAGCAATTGCTAGCCAACCACCAAGATTCAACCACAAAATACTAAAGGCTATACCATATAAGACCATAGAACTTTCTTGAACATTCAACATTAAAATAGAAGCTAAAATTATTAATAGATAAGATAATATAGCAGCATATTTAGGGCCAAATTCATCAGTAAGCCAGCCAAAAATTGGCCTTCCTACTCCATTAAAGATAGCAAATAAAGAAATCATAAAAGCAGCAGTTTGAGAATCTAAATTAACAACCTCTTCTGCTACCGGACTGGTAATAGCAATAGCCATCAAACCTATTAGAGTCCCTACAATAAAACAAAGCCACAATCCATAAAAGGATGTAGTTTTGATCATAGCCTTAACATTCAAATCTAAATCATCAGCAACAAAATCTTCTGAATTATGATCTTTAATTCCTAAATTACCTTGCGGAAACTTTAAAGGTAAAGCTAAAATTATAATAATTATAGTAAAAGCTATCCCCAAAAATCTAAACGCATTAAATAGACCATATACATCAATTAACCAGTTTGCTAAAGGGGCAGTTATAAAAGGAGACAGTCCAAATCCTCCTAGAGTAAGACCAACTGCTAAACCCTTCTTATCTGGAAACCACTTAGCAGCTACCGCCATAGGAGCACCATAAGCTATTCCTACTCCTGCCCCCGCAATTACACCATAAGTTATTGCTAACTGAATAATACTTGTGGCAAAGCTTGATAAGAACCAACCAAGACCAACCAAACCTCCTCCAACCATAGTTACTAACTTTGGCCCGTAATCATCTATAAATCCACCTGCTATTGGCATCAAAACAGCATAAAAAACTAAGAAAACCATGTAAGGCAAACCACTTTGAGTGGCACTAATATTTAATAAATCTTCTACAGGCTTTCTAAAAACACTCCAAGAATATACTGCCCCCATACACATAAAGATCAATATTCCTAGAGGAATATATAACCATCTTTTAGTTTTAAGTGTTATATCAACCTCTTCATCTAATACTTCAGGCATTCCTTTAACTCCTTTCATATCGGTAATTACAATAAATATTTGAAATAATATATTCACTCATAACATAATAACAGCTTAATTAGTTTTTATTATCTTGTGATAATTATTAAATTATTTTAATAATATATTACCTAATTTACTATAATTTTAATTATACATAAAGCATAAAAATCCACCCAATAACTGAGTGGATTAATTCTTTATTCAGAAAAATCTTTTAAAACTACCTTAGCATATTCCTGAGCTCCAAATAAGGAATGATCACGATAATTTCCACATTCTTTAGCAGTAGTAGCTGGAATATCTCCTAAATCAGCTTCTAATATCTTTTCTAAAGCAGAAATTAATACTGCTTCTACCTCTTCTAATTCAAGTTCACCAATCCGAATTAGATAAAATCCTGTTCTACATCCCATTGGTGAAATATCAACTACATCAGCCATCTCTTCTCGAATATAAGTAGCTAATAAATGTTCTAAAGTATGCAAAGCTCCAGTAGAAATTGCTCCTTGATTCGGTTGAACTAACCTCAAATCATATTTTTGAATAATATCTCCTTGGGGGGTAGTTATCTTTCCTGCTTTCCTCACATATGGAGCATCTACCTTAGTATGATCAAGTGTAAAACTCTCCACCTTAATCTTGTCCACTTTATCACTTCCTTAATCTAAAATTTTAACAATTTCTGAAAAAATCCTATCTGCAACCTGCAATTTAGTGGCCTTAGCTACTTCAATGTGATCAGCTTTACTTATAATCACAACTTGATTAAAATCAGAAGCAAATCCTGTATCTTGAGCACTGATATCATTAGCTACAATAAAATCAACCGATTTTTTCTTCAATTTTTTCTGAGCATTTACAACTAAATCATTTGATTCTGCAGCAAACCCAACTAGAATCTGATCCCCTTTGTTGTTACCTAATTCTGCTAATATATCTGTTGTTCTTTCTAATTCTAAAGTTAATTTACTACTTTTTTTAATCTTATCTTTAGCAGTAAATTCAGGGGTATAATCTGCTACTGCTGCTGCCATAACAATTATATCTTGCTCTTCTTGATACTTAAAAACCTGCTGATACATCTCAGCAGCAGTTCTAACATTGATTACTTTGACCCCAGAAGGTTTATTTAATTGAGTAGGGGCAGAAATTAAAGTAACTTCTGCTCCTCTAGCCTTAGCAACTCTAGCTAAAGCATAACCCATCTTTCCTGATGATCGGTTTCCTAAATATCTAACTGGATCTAAATCTTCCTGTGTTCCTCCCGCTGTAATTAAAACCTTTTTCCCTACTAAATCCAGTGGACTTAATAGATAAGCGACAGAAGTAGTAACAACCTCTTCAGGAGCAGGTAATCTACCCTTTCCTTCAGTTCCGCAAGCTAAATAACCTTTATCAGGTTCAATAAATCGATAGCCTTCTTCCTTTAAACTTAAGATATTTTTTTGAACAATTGAATTTTGATACATATTTACATTCATTGCAGGCGAAAAGACTACTTTAGCTGTAGTAGCCATTATTGTCGTCGATAACATATCATCTGCAATCCCATTAGCCACTTTACCAATTAGATTAGCAGTCGCTGGAACAACCAAAAACATATCTGCCTTCTCAGCTAAAGAAATATGTTCAACATCCCATGATTGAGGTTCCCCAAACATATCAACAATTACAGGATTATGACTTAATGAACGAAAAGTAAGTGGTTGAACAAATTTGGTAGCAGCTTCAGTCATAATTACATGTACATTAGCTCCTAATTTTTTTAACCTACTCACCACCTCAACTGCTTTATAAGCAGCTATCCCGCCTGTAATCCCTACTACAATTGTTTTATTCTTCAACATATCAGCATCAGCACCTCATCAATCAGTTTAAGATTAATTATCTTTCTTAGGTCTTACTTTGCCAGCTACAATCTCTTCTAAAGCCTTTGAAACCTCTTTAGAACCTTTATACTCATCTAACAATTCTTCTTCTCCTTCTTTTAACAGTCTTGCTCGTTTAGAAGAAACTACTACTGCAGTAAAAACAGCATCACATTTTTCTAATATATCTCCCATCTCTGGACGTGCTAACATGTCTATCCCTCCCTTTCAATTTATTAGTGTTCTCAGCTAAATTGAATACTATTATGAGACCTTTGACTGCTATCTAAACCTTTCTTCACTCTCATTTCAGTAATATTCTTAACTAAAACCAAACTTACCATCATACTTGACATACCTTTAAGCTCTAATTTTTTACCTTACATTTTTCAGCTACAATTATTGCTTTTAACTTCTTGACAGCTTTCTCTACTTGATCATTAATAATTAAATAATCATATTCTTCAACCTGCTTTAATTCTTTACTAGCATTTTCTAGCCTTGTTTCAATTGCTTTTTCACTCTCAGTACCTCGACCATAAATCCTAGATTCTAACTCATCCAATGATGGAGGAGCTAAAAAGACAAAAATTCCTTCTGCAAAAGAATCTTTTACTTGCTTGGCTCCTTGAATATCTATTTCTAAAATAACATCTCGACCACTTGCTAAAGTCTCTTCAACATATTTTTTAGGAGTCCCGTAATAATTATTATGTACCTTGGCCCATTCAATAAATTCATTTTTTTTGATTAAAGACTTAAATTTTTTTGTTGACATAAAAAAATAATCTATTCCATCTTCTTCCCCTTCTCTTGGTTCTCTAGTAGTAGCAGATACAGAATAACAAATATCATCATACTCCTCTAATAAAAAACTCAATACTGTTCCTTTTCCTACTGCAGAAGGCCCTGACAAAACTATCAAATTTCCTCTTTGACTACCTCTGTTATATCCCATTTTATTCTAAAAAATACCTCCTCCCACTAAAGTATTATTCGTCTTCATCAGTTAATCGTTGTGAAACTGTTTCAGGTTGTACAGCAGACAAAATAATATGATCACTATCAGTAACCACAACTGCCCTTGTTCTTCTTCCATATGTAGCATCGATTAACATTCCACGATCACGAGCATCTTGAATAACCCTTTTGATAGGCGCCGATTCCGGACTGACAATTGCAATAATTCGATTAGCTGCAACAATATTACCAAACCCAATATTAATTAACTTAATCCCCACTATAATTCCACCTCTTTTTCATTAAATATTTATAATCTAACAATATAACAATTAAAGCATTACTACTCACATTAAACTAATTAATAATATATCATAACTTTGATTCACTTTGCAAATCCTTTACCCTATTTAGTTAATTTTCTAGACATTATCTTCTTTTCCTTCTTTCCTGCTCCAATTCTTAAGTTAAAATAAAAAAAACACCCCAAAAGGTATTCTAAAATAAAATGGCTCCCCGAGTAGGACTCGAACCTACGACAAAGTGGTTAACAGCCACTCGCTCTACCAACTGAGCTATCGGGG
>NZ_JALKBY010000029.1 GCF_023223645.1 Natroniella sulfidigena
AGCCCATTCAAAAGTAGCTTAAAGTGGGACTATGAAATTATTTTTAGAAAATACTTGATTTATCAGAAACAATGCATTTCTACAGATAAGAGAAATATATCAGACGTTGAGATAGTTTAGATTGTTATAAAAACTGACCAGCCATTTAGATCAAACTGGTCAGTTTTTATTATATAATGTAGGGAAATTTACTCCAGTTGGTCAGAAAAAAATATTATATAGTGCTCTTAGAGTTTTTTTGTGAGGAGAGCTTGTCTCTTCTGTTTCAATTTTTTGGATAGTACTAGTATAAACACCTACTTCCATTGATTAATCTATATTTTCTTATTTTCTGACCAAAACTACCTTCAGGAAGCTCGTGAAAACTAGCTAGCCAAGCATGGTCTACATCCAGAGAATTTGCTAACTCTTTGAATGTATTTAATTTTGGACGTCTTTTATTCTGCTCATAAGTTATTAAGCTACTTATATCACTGTTAATTTCCTTAGCTAATTTTGTTTTAGTCCACTCTTTCATTAATCTGTTTTTTTTAATTCTTTGACCAATATTATTCTCAGGTAATTCTTGTGGGAGTGGTTTGAGGGTATTATCTTTAACTGTCTAAAACAAAATATTTAATTATTAGCAGACTCTTATCTTGATAGATGGGGGTCTGTTCTCTTTTGGTTAACTGAACTTAGTGTTAGGTAGATTATTGTAAGTGGCAACTAATTTCATATTAATTTACATATAGATAATTATTTAATATAATTTAAGTTAAGAAGGTAATTTTTGGTGAGAAAAATATTAATACTAAGGTTAGATGAGTAGTTACACTTAGATGAAAATAGCAATATTTAAAAAGTGCTCTCAGTTTTAGATAACAGTAATGAATAAATTGAGGAGGATTATATGGAAATAAAATCTATTGAGAAATTAACTAATAAAAAGATATTATTTACATTATTAACTCTTAGTTATCCAATAATCATTGGGGATGCTATGCATTTAATGTATAATTTAGCTGATACTTTTTGGGTAGGAAGATTAGGAGCAGAGTATTTAGCAGCAATTTCTTTATCTTTTCCATTAATATTTTTTATATTTTCTTTTGCAGGAGGTTTTTCTGTAGCAGGAATGACTTTGATTTCTCAATATATTGGAGCAGAAAATCAAAAGATGGCTAATTTAGCAGCAGGGCAGGTTTTAGTTGTATCATTTATAATTTCCGTCTTTTTTTCTGGAATAGGTTTAATCTTAGGAGAAGAATTATTACAAATGATGGGGGCTGAAGTAGAAGTACTAAAACCAGCTTGGGAATACTTTAGAATAATAATGTGGGGTATTCCTTTGGTTTTTATTTATTTTGTGTTTTCTTCAGTTCTGCAAGGGATTGGTGATACAAAAACACCAATGAAGCTCAAATTAATAACTGTCTTGATAAATATAATTTTAGATCCTTTTTTAATTTTAGGGTGGTTTATATTTCCCAAATTAGGCATTGCAGGTGCTGCTATAGCAACAATATTTTCTCGTTTTATTGGAGCAATTATAGGGATGCACTTACTCTTTACTGGAAAAAAAGGGATTAAACTTAAATTGTATCATCTTAAACCTAATAAAGAAATGATTAAGAAAATATTTAAGGTTGGTTTTCCAGCAGCGATTGGAATGTCAGCTCTATCCTTAGCAATGACAGTTATGACTTCAATTGTAACTGCTTTTGGGACATATACTCTTGCTGCTTGGGGAATAGCTAATAGAATTACTTCTATAATTAGAATGCCTGCTCAAGGTATGGGGCGAGCTACAGGAGTATTAATAGGACAATTTTTAGGTGCTGATAAGTCTGAAGAAGTTGGAAACATTGCTTGGTTAGGTGCGGGGGTTACATTTGGATTTCAAATTTTAGTAGCCATAGTTATATTATTTATTGCTCCTTATTTGATAATGTTATTTACAGAAAGTCAAAGGGTAATAGAAATAGGTTCTTATTATTTAAGAATTGCTGGTTTTGCTTTTGCTTTCTTAGGAGTACAGCAAGTCTTATCAGAGTCTTTGAAGGGAGCAGGAAATACAGTTGAACAGATGCTATTTCGGATATTAACTCTTTGGGTATTCCAAATTCCTCTTTCGCTTTTTATGGCTTATACTTTAGAACTTGGTCAAAAAGGAGTTTGGTGGGCTATATTGTTAGCTAAGTTTTTAGGAGTTTTAGCAGTTATACTTTGGTTTATGAAAGGTACTTGGAAGACAAAAATAATTGATTAAAAAGAATAAATAAAAACTGATCAGCTTTTATTATATTAAGGTGATATATTTTTAGCAGCTATTATTACATAACTTTTTTCTAATATGGTAAGATAATATATGTACTGTAATAATTTTATTTAGGAGGGGAGATTAATTAATAAAAAAATATTGAGTTTGCTATTAATCATTTTGACAATACCATTAATAATAGGTGGATGTGCTCCTGGAGAAGGAGAGCAAGAACCTCCTCCTCAAGAGGAGCAAGAGGAAGAAGTAGGAGAAGGTCTAGAGGAATTTAATTTAAAAGCTTATTTACCTTTACAAGAAGGAATGACATATGATTTTACTGGTGAAGGGCCAATACATCCTTCTTTAGAAAGGGAAATTATGTTCACTGAAGAGCCTTATGTTCAAATCTTAGATAAAGGTACAGGTACAAATATCGTCTTAGTTTATGAAGTTCAAGAAGATCAGATAGGAAAGATTATTGAAGAAGCTGAGTTTTATGAGGAAGATAACCTAATTGAAGAATTAGATGAAGAACCTGAAGTTCAAGAGGTAATTTTGCAAGAACCGCTCGAAGAAGGGGCCACTTGGGAAACAAATGATCAACAACGAGAAATTGTTGCTATTAATGAAACTATAACAGTTCCTGCGGGAACTTTTTATGATGTAATTCAAATAAGGATTATTTCTCTTAATGAAGAAGATAATAATGAAACCTATCATTATTATGCTAAAAATGTGGGTTTGATTAAACAAGAGACTATTGGAGAAGATTTTGAAAGAATACTTGAATTAGAGTCATATGGGAATAGAGAAGTTGATGAATAAAAATCATTTCACTTCCAAGCAATCAAAAAGACCCCCTAGACCTTAATCTAAGGGGTCTTTTCTTAAAAGCAAGTCCTAATGTTGACTTACCTCTTTAAAGTAGACTCACTCAATAAGAAAATTTAGGAAATTTAATAAGAGTTGCTATTGACATAGTAAGATTATCATGGTACTCTTTAAATAAAAAGATGCTTTAAAGAGGGAGTAATTATGAAAAAATTGAAATTAATAATAGGGGTTATTTTATATAGTATAATCAAAATTTTGACAGTGCCTCTTGTCTTATCTTATTTTAGAATTAAAGTACATAAGCCATTGATTAGGTTTTATCCAGCAATGACAGTAGTAGGTACTTTAGTTATGATATTAGTTGTTTACTTTAAAGGAAATATAGGAAATTAAAATATGTAATCTTAGAAGACACCTGTAAGGGTGTTTTTTTGTTTATCTAGCTTTGTTAATAATTTCACTTTCAATATAATATTATCACATTTTACATTAACTTTTTATTAATTTTTGAAAAAAAGGTTTTCTTTTGTTAGTTTAATTGCTATAATCAGGTTGAGCTTTCTTTTTGGATTTTAATTTGGTATGGATAATGATAAATTTGAATGTGACCTATATCACATTTTAAAGCTCTAAAACATGATATAATTCGAACGAATCGTGAATTTCATCACACCAAGCTGTTTTATTAATTGATATTTATAGTTGTACTTAAAAAGGGGGGGGAAGATGCTAATTGCAGGGATCTTAGTTGAATATGAAAATGAATATGAGCAAGAAGTCTTAGATGCAATTAGAGCATTAGATGATATGACTGTTTATGAAACTGAAGAAGGTGGAAAGATAGCAGTAGTTATTGAAGCAGAGTCTAGAAAAGTTATAGAAGAAAAGACTTCAAGGTTAGGTGAACTAGATAAAGTAATTATAGCCCTTCCGGTTTATGTGAATTATGAAGAAGAGCTAGAAAAAATTTAATTTTAAGATTAGGAGGAAAGCTAATGAACTTAACAAGAAGAAATTTTTTAAAGGTAGCAGCAGCAGGTGCAGTGATGACAGCAGCAGGATGCAGTCCTAAGGATGAGGAAGTAGCAGAAGTGAATGAAGATGGTGAGCAAGAGGTTGAACAATGGACTAAAGCAGTCTGTCGTTTTTGTGGAGTAGGGTGTGGCTGTGAAGTAGGGGTTATAGATAATAAAATAGTAGCGGTTAAAGGTATTGAGGATAATCCAGTTAATAATGGTATGTTATGTATGAAGGGGCTTGCGTTGCCAGAAGTTATGAATGATCGAGAGGAAAGGTTAATGAAGCCTCAGATCAGAAAGAATGGCGAGTTAGTTGAAACTGATTGGGATACTGCTTTGGATTTAGTAGCGGATAAGTTTAAAGAATCCATTGCGAAGCATGGTAAAGATTCTGTTGCTTTTTATGGTTCAGCTCAAAATTATATTCAAGAAGGCTATATAGCGAGTAAATTAATGAAAGCTGGAATTGGAACCAATAACATTGAATGTAATGCAAGGTTATGTATGGCTAGTGCAGTAACTGGATTTTATGGTACCTTTGGGATGGATGAACCAATGGGAGTCTATGGAGATATTGATTATGCTGATCAATTCTTCTTGATCGGTTCTAATATGGCTGAAAACCACCCTGTTTTATTTGTAAGGTTAACTCAGCGTAAATCTAGCGAATCAGATGTTAGGGTGATTGTAGCTGATCCTAGAAAGACTAGAACTCATACTATGTCTGATATCGATTTATTTTTAAAATGTGGTTCAGATGTTGCTCTATTAAATTCAATGGCTTATGTCATTATTGATGAGGATTTAGTTGATCATGAGTTTGTTGATAATTATACTAAGTTTAAAAAAGGCAAAGGACTTGAAGGTGAGATTAGTTTTGAAGAATTTAAAAAATCGTTGAATGATTATGCTCCTAAAAAGGCTGCTGAGATTACTGGTTTAACAGCAGAAGAGATTAGAGAGGCAGCTCGGATGTTTGCTGATCCTGATAAGAAGACTACAACTTTTTGGTGTATGGGAGTTAATCAGCAGGTGCAAGGAACTAAGACCAATAATTTAATTTACAACTTACATTTATTAACTGGGAAGATAGGAGAGCCAGGTTCTACTCCATTCTCTTTAACTGGACAACCAAGTGCTTGTGGTACAGCTAGAGAAGTAGGTTATTTTACTCATCGCTTACCGAATGGTAGAAATGTAAGTAATTTTGAGGATAGAAAAGAGGCAGCTGAGATTTGGGGAGTTGATGTTGATAAGATACCTGCTGAACCAACTTATCATACTGTAGCAATGTTTGATGCTATGGCAGAAGGTGAGATTAAGGTATTGTGGAATATGGTGACTAATCCTGCCCAATCTATGCCTAACTTAAATAGGGTTAATGAAGGATTAGAAAAAGCGTTTGTAATAGTTTCAGATGTATTTCCAACTGAAACCATTGAATATGCTGATGTAGTTTTGCCTTCCTCATTATGGGTTGAAGAAGAAGGTATGTTCGGTAATGGAGAGCGGCGAACACAATTTCTTGAAAAAGCTATCGATAGTCCTGAAAGTGTTAGATCAGACTTATGGCAGTTATTAGAAATTGCAAAAAGATTAGGTTATGGAGATTTATTCTCTTATGGAGACCATCCAGAAAAAGAGATTTTTAATGAGTATAGAGAATTTACCTTAGGTACGGGATATGATTTAGGAAGATATGAGGACTATGTAGCAGCTAAAGGTAGAGGTTTGTTATGGCCAGTTATTGATGGTCAAGAAACTGTTAGACGTTTTATTGCTGAGGATGATCCTTATGTTGATGAAGGGATTGAGTTTTATGGGAATGAACATGGAAAAGCTAATATTGTTGCTGAAGGTTATACTGGACCTGCGGAATTACCAGATGAGGAATACCCGTACTTCTTAACTACTGGTCGAGTAATTGAACATTGGCATACAGGCTCTATGACAATGAGAGCTGAAGAGTTAAGAGAAGAGATGCCTGAAGCTTATGTAGAGCTTCATCCAGAAGATGCTGATAAATTAAATGTTACAGATGATGATTTAGTTAAGTTGACCTCTCGTCGAGGAGAGATTGAGTTAAAAGTTCGAGTTGGTGGTCGAGGTGAACCACAACCAGGTTTATTGTTTGTACCATTCTTTGATAGAGAAAAATTGATTAACCTATTAGTGATAGATGAGTATGATCCTGTCTCTAAAGAGCCAGAATTTAAAATTGGTGCAGTTAAGATTGAGAAGTTGTAATTGAAGATAAAAGGAGGAATCTAATTGTTTGGATTAGGGCCTACTGAGTTGATTTTAATTTTAGTAATAGCGTTAGTTATCTTTGGCCCGAGCAAGTTACCAGAGATAGGAAAAGCAGTTGGTGATGGAATTAAAGAATTTAAAAAAGCGACTGATATTGATTTTGATGATAATAAAGAAGTTTAACTTTGATTATAAAAATTCCTACGCCTAAATTAGGCGTAGGAATTTTAAATGATAGAAAAAAAGGGGGAGAATAATGGGCCAATATTATTTTATTTTTAATCAAGCACTATGTATAAAATGTAATAGTTGTGTAATTGGTTGCAAAAGTAAAAATAAAAGTATAGATGTTAAGTTAAGAAAATTACTTCCTGAACCTTTATCTATCTCTTGTAATCATTGTAAGAATCCAACTTGTAAAGAAGTTTGTCCTGTTGGAGCGATAAATAAGAATCAAGATAATGGGATTGTTACAATAGATCCAGAAAGTTGTATTGGATGTAAGCGTTGTAGTCAAATCTGTTTATATCAAGCACCTTCTTTTTCTAAGGTTAAAGAGAAAGCTTATAAATGTGATCTGTGCCAAAATAAATTAAAAGTTGGGAAGTCACCGCTTTGTGTAGAAAGATGTATGACGGGGGCATTAAAGATTAAGAAAGAATATGAATTAACAGAAGGAGAAATAGGCATACTAAGATCAAAACAGCTACCTTATGTTAAGATAACTAATCCTGCTTATATTTTAAAGTCTGCTAAATGAGCGCTATCTAAACTTAATTAAAAAAACCCCTTGACATTCTAGAATGTAAATGATAATCTGTTAATTGTCGCTCACAAGAAATATAGAAATTTAATCATTTCTTGACAAGTTTGAGCTAATATGTTAAATTGTTAGCAGTGCTGGTCAAGGA
>NZ_JALKBY010000003.1 GCF_023223645.1 Natroniella sulfidigena
TCCTTAGGATTTATTGTCGTTACTTTATTATACACAGATTTTACTCCTTACGACAACTATCCTAACACATAGGGGTTTTGATACTTGTTTAACAGTAGTTTCTTCATTAGTTCTTTTAATTTGGTGTTTCAGCTTATCAGCTATCTTCTTTTTAACACCATTGACTACTCTAGATTTACATACATATTTATTACCTTTCTTCCTAACTTTGAGTTTAATACCCAAAAATTCAGTATAAGTCCTTTTAAGGTTGGTAATTTTAGTTTTCTTTTTACTAACTTCAAGGTTAAGTCTTTCCTTTAGCCACTTGATTGTGGCTACTTTAATCTTGCTGGCTGTTTCATAATCTCTACACATAATCTTGAGTAGGGTCGAAGTCTGGTGCTCTAATTTAGGTTGGCGTTTGTGTTCTCCGTTTGCTCACCCTTTCGTCTGTGAGTGTCACAATATCCCAGCCTTGTCAGTTTCCAAACCCCGCCGCCACAAACCGGACATGAGGTTTTCCCTCATCCGGCTTTCTACCAAGCTTTCTTCTTAAGCATTCAGAGAGGCAAGTATTTAACTCGCCCCGATAAAAAGTATAGACCTATGTTTCTAAAGAAATGAGTATCATAATCTCTATTCCCGTGTCCTCGCTTCTGGTGCTTTCGTCTAAGCCATATCCTTATCCTCTGTTTTATATAATTATCTAATTTGATTAAATGTTCAGCACAGTTACTACGACAAAAATAATTACCCCAACCTATCAACTTTCTATTAATTTTCTCAACTATATATTCTATTTTTGGGGTATAATCTCCCTTCGTCAATGCTTTTACTTTATTTCTTATCTTCTTCATTGCTTTCTGCGATGGCCAGATATAGCACCACATCTTACCCTTTCGAGATAACTTCCTCCGAAAGTGCATACCGAGAAAATTAAAACCTTCCTCAGCTTTTGTAACCTTTGTTTTCTTTTCATTCAGAGTCAATTCTAACCTCTCTATTAGTCTATTCATTTTCTTATACCACGGCATTGGATTACCTTTGGTGAGGATTACATAGTCATCGGCAAATCGCACCAATTTAGCTTCTTTACTCCATCCTAGTCTATTCCAGTTCCTATCCAATAGGTTCAGATATGCATTAGCTAAAAGAGGAGAAATAACTCCTCCCTGTGGTGTTCCTGTGTCAGAAAAAGTTATCTTTCCTTTTTCCATAATACCAGCTTTTAACCAACATCTTATCATTTTAATAATTTTGGGGTCACTTATCCGCTCTTTAATTGTCTTAATTAAATTTTCATGCGGGATAGTGTCAAAATAGGATTTCAAATCAGCATCAATTACATTTGTATATCCATTGACTACATGCCGGCGTACAGCTCTTATTGCATCATGTGGACTTCTTTCAGGACGAAAACCATAAGAACAATCCTGAAAATCTGCCTCCAGTATTGGTTCAATTATAATTTTAACTGCCGCCTGTACTATCCTATCTTTAACAACTGGTATTCCTAATGGTCTCATTTCGGTGCGTGATGGCTCTTTGGGAATGTATGCTCGTCTAATTGGTTTCGGTTTGTATATCCCTTCCTGTAACTCTTTTTGTAGTTGTTTTAAATATAACTCAACTCCATATTCTTCAACAGCTTGCAATCTAACTTCATCTATCCCCGCAGAACCTTGATTTTGCCTCACCTGACACCAAGCTCTCTTTAGTATATCCATACGATATACTTTATCATATAAAATTCCATACCTCTTATTCGGTTTCTCTTTAGCACTAAGATATAGTTTCTGCTGAAGTACTCGAACCTTGTCTAATGACGTGTATATAGCCTTATCGGCAATCACGTAGCTCCTCCTCCTCTCGAAACTTAGCTTAAATCACAGATACTTCACTAGAAAAAGTTATGTTGTCTTTTTCATCATCGTTACTATTACCTGTTCCGACTCCCAATTCATACATTGACGATATCTTCATAGTTCCTCTACTTATATATCGTCTTACCTTTCAGATATGAACGGGCCTCCTTTACTTTCACGAGTTACTGTCATTACATACCGTTCTCTTTGTACCGAGGATGCCTCAACATAATTATTGAGGTTCTGCTTTCACTCAACGACTCGAAGTTCAACCATCCCTACTTCGACTCTCCTAGATATAACAGCCGAATATACGCTGACGATACTTTATTCAAGATTCCCTTCCGGTACGGTCTGTAACTTTGCCTCCGCCCCTTGTCTAGGTTCGAGGACGTTTGTCAGATCGCTTAGGCATAGCAGTTGCCTGCATATTACCCGACCTCAAGCTACTTTGCTTAGTTTTACAAAGGCAAGTACTTTTCAACTTGCTAGCAACAACGTGTGGTAAAGCGCGCAGTCATCAGCATATCTGACTATATATATTTCTTTAAGGTTTGATTTCCTTAATGCCCTGTATTTACTCTTGCTTTTACTGTATTTGTAGTCTGATTTAAAGGTTTCCCATTGATTAGATAACCACCAATCTAATTCATTTAAAACTATATTTGATAGTAAAGGTGAGATAATTCCACCTTGAGGTGTACCTTTATTTGGGATTCCTTCACCTTCAATTTCTGCTTTAAGCATCGCACCAAGTATTGATATTAATTTTTTATCTTTAATTCCCATTGACCATAATTGTTTCTTTAACTTACTGTGGTCAACATTATCAAAGAAAGATTTAATATCAATATCAACTGAGTAATGAAGTTTACTCCTATTCATTAAAGTTGATATTCTTGCTATTGCATGTTTGGTGCTACGATTAGGTCTAAAACCGTATGAGTGCTTATGAAACTTAGCTTCACAAATAGGCTCTAAGACCTGTTTCATACATTGTTGGATAAGTCTATCTTCCATTGTAGGAATACCTAAAGGTCTTTTTCTACCATCAGGTTTAGGAATGTAAACTCTTCTAACAGGTTGAGGTTTGTAATATTCTAATCTGTTTCTTACATAGTCAACCAATTTTTGAGTAGTCCATTGTTCCAAGTCCTCTATAGTAGTATTGTTAGTTCCTCTAGTCTTACTACCTGTATTCCTTTTAATATTACGATAAGCAAGTAAAATATTTTTCCTTGAAGTTATGTGTTGCATTAAGTTCTTAAAATCGTAACCTTTTTGACTATACTTATACAGTTTATCCTGTATTGTTTGGGTATCATAATACTCATTATTCCTTAGTTTTTGTTTCTTAGGATACTCAACATAATTCTCTGCTAATGCAGTCATAAGTCGGCTAAAACCTCCTTTTGAAAAGAGACTTCGCCTTTCTTAGTCTCACGAAGAACCTTATGCTAAAAATGATATATCTTATAACTTAGAATATTGACTATTGGCTATCCCTAACTCTACATTACTAGAGTATTATCGGTTAATGCCAACACTATCACTAACATTAAGGTATGTTATTAAAATCTTCCATACCACCATTTCATCAGTATTAAGACCTCCATGTTGTTAGCTTCCCTTGTTCCAAAAGACCTTACCTGTACATATACCCTTAGATTTCTCCTTTGAGCCTGTATGTTCCACTTTGGTATGGATATACACCCTGTAAGTGTATAAGGATTTTCATAGTTTACAATCTTACTAACCCCACATACCTCAAACTATTGTTGATATGATCATTTCTGATTATTAATATTTTAGACCCGTACTTCCAGAGATTCGTCAGTACCTTGTGGTACATACTAATCATAGGTATTTTATAGGCGACCGAGTTATCTTAACCTTACCTATCTCTAGGTACATTTCCTCTTAGCAAAGCTAAGTTAGGGGTTAATCTCACTTGACTTCACCGAGCTTATTACATTTCATTACTTAATTAACCAAATGCAATTCGGAGTATTATCGACAGCCCTTCAAGGCGTTACCCTCTCATTTGACTATTTAGGTCTCTTAGTTCTAATTATCTTCCGATAACTAGGCTAAACTTTTAATTTAGCAACAAGTCGCACGTAAACATATTCCAAGCACAATCAGAAATCTGTTTCGCTAGTTTAGAATTTTTAAGCATTCCCTTTACATTCAAGTCCTCTAGAACTAAAAGTTGGTTCTCCTTCGTTAATCTAGTGGACAGTTTATGTAAAAAGTCTTTACGAATATTCTTAATTTTAGTATGAACTTTAGCAATTTTCTTTTTAAGTTTATGCCAATTATTAGAATCTTCTTCTTTACGAGCTAATCTCTTTTGAAGTTTGGCTAATTTATCTTCATATTTAGAAAGATGTCTAGGGTTTGAGATATGTTTTCCATCAGAAGTAGTTAAAAAATCCTTAATACCCAAATCTAATCCTAACTTTCCTTGATTATTGTTAACAACAGTTTTTAAAATTTGTCTAACATTAATTGAAATATAGTATTTGCCTGTTCTAGATTTAGAAACTGTAACATTATTGATTTTGCCTTTAACTTCTTTAGATTTAGCAAACTTAACCCAAGATAATTTAGGCAATTTAATTTTGTTATCTTTAATTTCAATATTTGTACTACCACTAGGTCTGATAAACTTTTGTGTTCTATATGATAGTCTAGCTTTCTTTTTACTTTTGAATTTAGGATAATTATATTTACCACTAAAGAAGTTTTTAAAGGCTCTATCTAGGTCTTTAAGAGATTGTTGTAAAGCTATACTATCAACTTCTTTAAGCCACTTATATTCTTTCTTTAGTTGAGGTAGTTGTCTAGAATATTTAGTGTATGATTGGTACTCATCTTCTTTAGCTTTTGCTAAAAATTCATTGTAAATGAATCTAGAGCAACCAATAGTCTTATCAATTAACTCCTGTTGTTCTTGATTAGGATAAATTCTAAACTTATGTGCTTTATTAATTGGTTTGAATTTCTTAATCACTATAATCACCTCGCTTTCTAATTAGAATTTTGATTTTGAATATATCTCTTAATAGTTTTAGAGCTTGCATTCCCAATCGTACTAACAAAATACCCCTTACTCCAAAGCGAACCACAACGAGCATAACTAATTACCTGTCACTAATCACTAGTCACTAATCACTAGTCACTAATTATTAATTACTAACAAAAATTATATTAAAAAAAGCTATTATTGTCAACTCCTTCTATAATGGGTCAACAATAATAGCTAATCTAACTTAAGTATCATTAGATTTTAAATTACTTCTTCTTCCATCTCTTTTGCTTCCTTTAAAGTCAAAGCAATATCAGCAGTCTGATCACTAATATGCTCTAAACTATCAAGCACTTCTAAATAGATAATACCTGCACTAGGAATACAAACATCTTGACTGAGCCGCTCTAAATGTTTATCTCGATACTTCAATTCCAACTGATCCATCTTTGATTCAGTAGCAAGAATCTCATCAACTAATTCTAAATTCTCTTCTTTTAATAACACAATTGTCTTTTCCAATAAATTAAAGATAATTAAAAAGCTTTCTTTAAGACTCTGTCTTGCTTCTTCAGAGAAGACAATTTGATTATTTAAATCATGGAGTACTAGTTCAGAAAGTTCATCAGCGTCATCTGCTATACTTTCAATAGCATCAATCATTGCAAAATACATATCAATCATTTGCACATCACCTTTTGACAATTTAGCTTGTGGTATTCTAGTTAAAAAGATGAGTAACTCTTCCTCTAATTCGTTGATAATATCTTCTTTACACTTAACTGCTTTAGCCAACTCTATATCTTTAGTTAAAAATGCATCTGCAGAGTCATTTACCATATCTCGAGCGATTTCAAACATCCTAATTACTTCATTACTGAGTTGATTAACAGCAACACTAGGAGTCTCTAACATTCTTTCATCTAGATAACTTAAGCCACGCTTAAGGGACATATCCTCACCAGGAACAATATACTTGACTGCTCGAACCATAAAGCCAACAAAAGGTAACCATAATAAAGTATTTAGGATATTAAAGATCGTATGAGCATTTGCCACTAACCGCGTAGGAGTAGTTGTAAAGCCAAAGGTTTCAGAAAAATTAATCAAAAGCACCTCAATTGCTGCTGCAAAATTAGGAATTATATATAGTAAAATTAGAACAACCACTGAACCTAATACATTAAAAATAAAGTGACCTGCAGCTGCCCGCTTAGCGTTAATACTAGCTCCAATAGCAGATAAAATTGCAGTCACAGTCGTTCCAATATTACTCCCTAAAATAATTGGAATTCCAGCTTGGAAACTGATAGCCTCTACTGCAAATAAACCTAACAAAATTCCCATAGCAGCAGTACTACTCTGGACTGCTACTGTAATTAGGGCTCCAATTAAAACACCTAAAATTGGATAATCAGCAAATCTCTCCATCAAATCAAAAAAGACTGGTGAATCACGTAGCGGTCTCATCGTATCACTCATTACATTCATCCCTAAAAATAAAATTCCAAAACCTAATAAGACCTGACCTATATACTTAACTTTTGGCTTCTTGGCAAATAGATGAACAAAAAAACCAAGAGCAATAAAATGAAAAGCATACTCTCCTAAATCAAAGGCAACCATCTGAGCTGTAATTGTAGTCCCTACATTAGCCCCCATAATTACTCCGATTGATTGTACTAAATTCATTAAACCAGCATTTACAAATCCAACCACCATTACACTGGTCGCACTACTACTTTGAACAATAGATGTTACCCCAGCTCCTACTAAAACCCCCATCACTCGATTTGTCGTCAAAGCTGCTAATAAACTTTTAAGTTTCTTTCCAGCTGTTTTCTGTAAGCCTTCACTCATCTGCATCATCCCATAGATGAACAGACCCAAACCACCTAAAAAAGTAAAGATCATTTCAGCAGACAAAATAAAACCTCTCCTCTCTAAAGACTCTCATAATACTAAGCAATTATTTATTATTCAATTTCTCAAGTGCTAACCTTAAGTCCTCTTTAACTTGCTTATCATTTTCAATCTCTAAAGCTTGCCTTAAATCTTTAATTACTTCAACAACTCCAATTTCAGCTAAAGCCCAAGCTGAGTGTGCTCTAACTATTGGTTTAGGATCAGATAATCCATCCTTCAAATCATCAATAGCCCGCTTATCTTTTAAATTACCCAAAATTATTGCAGCATTCCGTTGGATTGGACGTTTGCCTCGCCAATTCATCGCTGCCTTTCCAAACTGTTGTTGATAACTCTCATCCGTTAGCTTTAATAATGAAGTTAATTTTGTTCTAGAAGCTAGATTCTGTGGTTTAAATTCAGCATGATCACCTGTAGTTACCTCTTGATTATGAGGACAGGCTTCTTGACAAGTATCACAACCCCATAATCTAGTTCCTATCTTCTTTCTATCTTGATGATCAATATAACCTTTACTTAAGGTTATATAACCTAAACATTGATTGCTATTTAATAGATAACCATCCTCTAAAGCACCAGTCGGACATGCTTCAATACACCTTTTACAATCACCACATTTATCTTCTATAGGAGAATCAATCTCTAAATCAAGATTGGTAATAATCCCTCCTAAAAAGATCCAAGAACCATACTCTGGATGAATAATATTACAGTTTTTTCCCTGCCAACCGATTCCTGCTCGCCGGGCCAACGCCCGATCTACTGTTGGACCAGTATCGGCAAATTTAACTGCTTCAACTTTTTGCTCTGCTTCTCGTTGTAAAAATTCAACCAACTGCTCTAACTTCTCTCCTAATACCTGATGATAATCCTTCCCCCAAGCAAATCTAGCTATTTTTCCTTTTAAATCCATTTGATCATCTTGATTATCATCAACTATAGAATCTTCATTAGAATAAGCCATCGCTACAACAATTACTGAACGAGTACTAGCCAAAACTTCTTGAGGATCAGTAATTAACTTAAAGTCATTTTTCACAAAAGAGGATAAATAATCCCGCTCCTTTAATTCTTTAAGTAATCTTTCTACTTGCGGAAAAGAAGTAGCAGTTGTAACCTTAAGTTCATCTAAGCCAATTTGAGCAGCATATTCCTTCAAGCAAGCAGTTAATCTCATCTTTTCTCCTCCCTTTCTTATTTTAGCATAATTTTCGACAAAATAAAAGAGGCAGAAGTACTGCCTCTTAGGAATTTATTGCTAGCCTTACTTAAAAGCTAAACTTCTATAATTGCATCTGTTGGACAACTCTCTAGTGCATCCTTAGTTTCTTGCTCTACTTTATCAGGTACATCATCTGTAATTGCCTCAGCTTTATCGTCACCATCCCAATCAAAGACTGCTGGAACTTCATTGACACATAATCCACAGCTAATACAATCATCTTTTTCTACTTTTACCTTCATCAATAATCCCTCCATTTACTTAGATTTACATATAGTATTACCTCCTAGTAGTCAATTATTCACTACTTAAAATCACAATTTAAAAGAATAATTCATAAACTAAAAGTAATCACATATATAACTGTGCCAGTGTGAGTGATATGTGTTAGTTAAGCTCAAGCTCCTTAAAATCTTTTAAATTAAAAGAACTGAATTTACAATTTTTAACTCACACAAACACTGAAACTCACACTATTTTGTAATTGAAAGGAGGTAATTATGCTTACCACCAGTTTCAAACAACAAGTCAGAAAAGAAATTGTCGGGATCAATACTAAAGTACCTGTCAGCAATAACCGCTACCTACAGTACATAAACTTCGATAATGCTGCTAGTACCCCTAGTTTCAAACAGGTTTTTGAAAAGATTAAAGACTTTCTTGTTTGGTATTCTAATGTGGATCGAGGTACTGGTTTTAAATCTCAAATTTCTTCAGAAATTTATGAAAAAACCTATCAATTAATTGCTAATTTCATGGGAGTTGACTTGGAAAAAAATACCATTATTTTGGTCAAAAATACTACTGAAGCAATTAATAAGTTAGCTAATTCATTACAACTAAGCTCGGAAGATGTTGTGATTACTACCTTAATGGAGCATCACTCTAACCTATTACCCTGGCGTAGTAAAGCTCAGGTAGTTTATTGCGGTTTAACTTCTAGTGGCAAATTGAATTTAGATGACTTAGAAAGAAAATTAAAAGAGTATCAAAATCAGGTCAAATTAGTAGCAGTCACTGGAGCCTCTAATGTAACTGGAATAGTCAATCCAATTCATGAAATAGCTAGGTTGGCCCATCAATATAATGCTAAAATATTAGTCGATGCAGCTCAGCTTGCTCCTCATCATCCAATTGATCTTAAACCAAATCATTCTGCTGAGCATATTGATTATTTAGCCTTTTCAGCTCATAAGATGTATGCTCCCTTTGGAACGGGAGTCTTGATTGGCCCTCAAGAAACATTTCTCAATCAACCACCTGATTATTCTGGAGGAGGAACTGTCAAATCTGTTACCTTAGATGATGTAATTTGGGCCAACTTACCTGATAAAGAAGAAGCAGGTACTCCTAATATTATTGGAGCAGTAGCATTACAAGAAAGCATTAAAAAAATTGAAGAACTTGGCTGGCAAAACATAATTGACACAGAAGAAGAATTAATCGCTTATACATTAAAACAGTTAAAGAAACTTCCCAAAATCAAACTCTATGGTGTCAATGAGCTAAATAATCTTTCTAATCAAGTTGGAGTTATCTCTTTTAATATCGAGCCACTACCACATTCATTAGTGGCTACAATTTTGGCCCATGAAGCAGGTATTGGAGTAAGAAGTGGTTGTTTTTGTGCTCATCCTTACGTTCATCAATTGTTAAATTTAACTCCAACTGAAATAAAAAGATTCAAAGACCAGATTAAAACAGATGACTTCTCCTCTAGTCCTGGTCTGGTGCGAATTAGCTTTGGCTGCTATAACTCTAAAACAGAAATTGATCGTTTCGTTGAAGTTATAGAATCAATTATTGAGCGAATAACTATCAACTTTGCCTTCTCAACCCAATATACTTTCAATCCCACCACTGGAGAATATATCCCTAACACTAATGCAAGCTTTTAAGGAGAACTAAAATTTAAATTTTAGTTCTCCGATTATATCTGTTAGGTCTATAATTCAACTACCTTAAATTGAGCTTTGTTAAATATTTTATCTCGCTGTTCATAATTAAATAAAACTGTTATTAATGACTCTTCAACCTCTGTAGTCGGTTGCTCAAGTATCTCTAATATATCATACTTAAAAGTTTCAATTTGAACCTTTCTTCTAATCTGGCGTGGTGAATATTCAGCTAACCTTGGTGCAACTTCTTTTATCTTTACTTGATCTGCAGTAAAATCCCTGAATTTTTGATCATAATCTTCAATTTTGTATTTATCCAAAAACTCAGGTAGATTAATCCTCCTTCTCCGCAACAAATAATCAAACTTTAAAATTTCATTAAATAGATCAAACCGTTTTGAACAATATTGCTGATAAAATTCCTGCAAGATTTGATATAATGATTCTAACTTATGAGAATAACGATAATATCCTTGCTCTTCCCAGAACTCTGCCAAATCTGCCCACAATAAAAAAGGATCTTGGTAGAAATTTTGCTCTATAAATTTCAAACTATGATCAAAATGATGAGCATTACAGAAGGTTTCTAAAACCTCTTCTACCATCTGCAACTCTAATAATTCTTGATAATTAAGCCACTTACTCTTTAAGACTTGATAAGGTGGCTTATCCAAATAAAGATAACTATACTCTTCAGCCTTCTCTCTTAAACCTGACCCCTTTAACAATTTTAAAAAACCCAACTGTAACCGACCAGCCCGTAACTGATAGACATCATTAAAGGAATTTATAAAAGTTTGATAGTCTTCAGCCGGTAAGCCAGCAATTAAATCTAGATGCAAGTGAATATTTCCTGCTGCTTGTAATCTCTTTACAACTTTAGCCACCTTAGTAAAGTCCATCTTGCGATCGATCAATTCTAAAGTTTTAGGATTAGTACTCTGTACTCCAATTTCAAACTGGAAGTAACCAGCAGGTACCTCCTCTAAAAAGTCAAGAATCTCTTCACTCAATAAATCAGCCGTAATCTCAAAATGAAAGTTCAAATCAGACTCATCAGGCCTATTTTCTAGCAAAAATTTAAAGATCTCAAGTGCTCGCTCTTGATCACAGTTAAAGGTTCGATCAACAAATTTAACCTGTTTGACATCCGCTTTAATCAGCTTTAATAGCTCCTTTTTTACTAAATCCAAAGGAAAATATCTAACTTTTGACAATGTAGACGATAAACAATACTGACAATTAAAAGGACAACCCCGATTGGTTTCAAAATAAACTATCTTATGTTCTAAGCCCTCTAAAGTAGAGTAAGGAGTAGGTAACTGAGCAAGGTCTAATACAGGACGAGCTTGATTTTTAACTACTTGCTCTTCGCTACGATAAGCCAAACCTAAAATTTGTTGAACAGCTTGATCAGTAGTTAAAGTGTTCAATAATTGTTGAAATGTCTCTTCCCCTTCACCATACACAATATAATCAATCTCTTGATATTCTCTCATTAAACTAACTGGATCATAAGATACCTCTGGCCCTCCTAAAACTATGATTAACTCTGGTCTAACTTGCTTTAAGATCTTAATCACTTCTAAAGTTTGTTCTATATTCCAAATATAACATGAAAACCCAACCAGCTCAGGCTGTTGTTTATAGATCTCTGCTGCAATATGATCACTAGCCTGATTAATTGTATATTCAGCCAGATCAATTTCAAACTGACCATGACAATAATTTTTCAAATATCTTAATGCTAAAGAAGAATGAATAAACTTTGCATTCAATGTTGTCAACAAGACATCCATCTAATTAAAACCTCTCTTTCGTAAACAGTTAAATTCAATTTTGGGTTCTATTATATACAGTTCTAGATTATAAATTCAAAACCTTCTTTACTACTCACTAACCTGATAAATTTAGAGATTAACTTAATAGCTAAAAAGCACCCATGTGGGTGCTTTTAGCTTAGAATTATTTTTGTGGCTTGCTTGGAATGGATATAGTTGATAATGCATCCCCAGCTTCCATATCCGCTTCAGATTGAACTGATATATCTCCTAAAGAAACAATACCTACTAAATTTCCATTTTCAACAATAGGTAACCTTCTAATTTGATTCTCTGCCATCAAATTAGCAGCTTCTTGAGTCGTCATATCCGGACTCCCATAAACCAAACCACTGGACATAACCTGCTCTACAGCAGTATTACCATCATGATTTTCAGCAACATTACGAATTGTAATATCTCGATCTGTTACAATCCCTACTGGCTCTTGACCATTACTGACAGGAATTGCCCCTACATTTAACTCTCTCATTTTTTGAGCTGCTTCACTTACAGGTGCATTTGGCTCCACTGTTGATACATCTGAAGTCATAACTTGTCTAAGATCCATCATATCCTCCTCCTTTTCAAGATTAGGATATGCAATTAATTAAATTTTAATCATAAATTTATAACTAATTATTAGCTTTACTCAAACTTTGATCATTGTTAACTGCTAAACAGTTTTCTGTTAAAGATTTATACTTCAGCCAACCGGTTAATAATATTAAACTGATCAGATAAAAGATTAATACCCCATAACCAAATTGAATACCTAATAGATCATTTACAACCCCCATCAGCCAATTAGCCAATAAAACATCTCCTATGCTACCTGCTGCCAAAGTTAGACTGATAATAATAGTCAGTTGCTCTTCAAAAGCTTCAAACATAGCAGCCTGCATTGTCGGAAAGATAGCTGACATAAATAATCCTACAACTGAAAATAAAATCGCAAACTGATCCGGGCCAACTAATGCCACAAAAATAAGAATTCCTGAAATAGCACCACAAATTAAAACCAGATACAAATAACCTATTTTTTCTACAATGAAAGTAGTCAACAATCGCCCTACAGTAAACAATACAAAAAAGAGCGATAAGAAGAAACTAATCTCTGTTTCACTTCGCCCCTGAACATCACTCAAATAAATTCCCAGCCAATTTATTAACCCAATTTCAGTACCAACATATAATAAGAATAACAAAGCAAAAATAACTACCTTATAATCTTTAATTACCTCTAAAAATACAGACTTCTTTTTATCTTTATCTTGCTTAACTGTAGGAAATTCACAATAAAGTCCTAACAATAATAAACATAGAACTAATCCCGTTGCAAAAAGATAGACACTTTCCCAACCAAATCCCCTACGCAATAAATAACCAGCATAAACTGGAGCAACAATACCACCAATTCCAAAAAAGAGATGAAATATATTCATCTTTTTACCACGATCTTCAATAAAAATTAAAGAGGCTAATGTATTACTAGTCACACTTAAAGTTCCTACTCCAATTCCAAACAATCCCATAGCAGATATAAAAAGTTGATAGGTCGGTAAATAACTAATTCCAATTAAAACAATCATGATCATTACTAAACCTGCTAAGAATGTATTCTTTAAACCAAACTTGCGAATTAAAAATCCACTACTAAACATAGCAATAATACTTCCACCAGCCATTACCGAAAAGGCAAAGCCTAAATAAGAATAACTGATTTGAAAGCTATCTTGGATTAAAGGAGCAACTTGGCCCCTTAAATTTACTAACACCCCAAAGGTTAAGAGCATTCCACAAGCTAAAACACCTAATAATTTATTATTATCTAACAAGCCTTAATCAATCCTCCTCCTAAATAGTGTACAGTTTACGGTTGACAGTTGACAGTTAAAACCTTAAAATCTATAACCTGAATTAAATTGATAAATAGCTTAAGTTTAAGGCTGAGGAAATGGTTTTTATTACGAAGGGTTTTTATAAACCCGAAGGTGAGTTTAAGTCAATCACTAGAAACATAAGAGCTTAGCTCTTACTTAGACTTAGACTCAAACTTAAACTTAATTGTAATTAAACACTTACAACAAATAGATCATTAACGGAATCGTCAATCCAGATAATAATGTAGTTAAGAAGATACCTTCTGAAGCCAATTCATAATCTCCACCAAATTCTTGAGCAAATATAACCGCAGTAACAGCTACAGGCATTCCTGTTAAAATAACTGTCACCCCTAAAACTAGATCATTAACTGGTAAACTTCTTAATAGAGCTAAAACAAAAAAAGGTAAAACAATCAGTCGCAATAAAGTTATCAACCATAATTTAAAATTAGTAAAGATTCGACTCAATTCTATTTGGGCCAAAATTGAACCGACAACAAATAATGCTAAAGGAGTTGTTGTTCCCCCTACTTTCTCTAAGGTAGTAAGGATTGGCCCGGGTAAATCAATCGAAAATAAGAAGAGAAGCATCCCAATCATTACTGCTACAATCCCTGGAGTCAATAACTGTTTAGCAGAAAACTCTTGTTTGCTAGTTCGAGGATTAATAATGAAGACCCCTATCGTCCAGATCATTAAATTAAAGATAGCATTATAAATTGCTGCTAAAAAAATACCCTCTGCTCCAAAAATCAAATCTATAACAGGATAACCTACAAACGCTGTATTGGCAAAAATTATCATGAATTGATAGATGTCTTTCTCTTTTTCTGTACTAGGTAATATAAATCTGATCAGATAAGAAACTGAAATCATCAATAAGTAAACAGCTAATGTAATAAAAAAAACACTACTTAAATTAGCTAGTCGTTCAGAACTAAATTCATAATTCATAGAAGTTATAATTAAAGCCGGTAAAGTAAGATTTAACACTAACCCACTTAAGTTTTGATCAATACTCGGCTTAACAATTTCTAACTTTCTAAAACTAAAGCCTAGCAATACTAATAAAAATAGAACTAAAACTTGATTGAAAATTGCTATAAATCGGATTAAAACCACCCTTTCTTCATAAAAAACAATTGCTTCTCTTGCTCATTATATTGAATTAATTATGTTTGTTATTGTATCATAATCACTCTTTAATTAATAGTTCTATAATAAATTAATACTTCTGTAAGTTATAAAGCAAAAATAAATGCTGGTTAATAACCAACATTTAATAAACATCTATTACTTCAAGTAATAATGGAGACTACTAGAGGAATAGTTACCAATGCTAATAAAGTACCAAAGAAGACTCCTTCAGAGGCTACAACAGGAGGGTGTTTTTTATATCGCTCAGCAAAGATTGCTGTAAGAGATGCTATCGGCATTCCTGTCAGTATAACACTAATACTTACAATCAAAAAATCAAAGTTCAATAAATTCAAAATAATAAATACTAATAATGGAAAAACAAGCTGCCTGAATAAAGCAATTGTCCATAATTTAAAGTTAGAAAAGACATTTGATACTTCAACCTTAGCTAAAGTTGAACCAACTACAAGCAAGGCTAAAGGAGTTGTAGTTCCACCCAACATTTCAAGTAAATCATTAATCAATCCTGGTATCTCTATCGAGAAGAGAAATATTACAAAGCCAAGTATAACAGCTACTATACCTGGATTTAATAACTTTTTATAGGAAAATCCACCTCCTTGTTCATCTTTAGTCATAATTATTACCCCAAAAGTCCACAAGAATATATTTACCACAAGATTATAAATTGCTGCTAAAAATATTCCCTCCCTCCCAAAAATAACATCAATAATTGGAAAACCTATAAATACTGTATTACCAAAAACTATCATAAATTGATAAATTGAATTTTTATCGGGTGTAGAACTCATTACATAATTTACTACAACATATGCAATTGCAATCATTATTAAAAAGATCACTAAAGTAATCAAAAACATATCTCTAATTGTAATTAATCGTTCTAAACTGAATTCATAATCCATAGAAATTAAAATTAAAGCAGGAAAACTAATAGAAAGAACAATATTGGCTAAATTTTCATTCAGGTTTTCATCAACTATATTATATTTTCTCATGAAGAATCCTAAAAATAAAATAAAAAATAAAATTAAAACCTGACTAAATACAGTAAAAAAGTTAATTGAAATCATTCCTTTCTTGATTTAGTTGATTTATCAAGTAGTTAATCAAACTTAACAGCTCTTTTAATACAATAATCCTTGTTTTTAAATTATTATAAACAAATTTCAGTTTGATTATTATATTAAATAATCTTATAATTAAATCTAAGCTACTTTACTGAGGTATCTAGCCTATGGTTATAGTTTATTTGAGTAAAAAATGTAATTTTATTGAAAAAATAACAAGGGTTTTAATTGAAAATAAAGAAAATAAGTAGTATAAAGGAGGAATCTATTATGGAAAGTAAGTATACAGTCAAAAATTTAGCTAAATATTTTGACTGTACTCCACAAACAATCCGTAATTATCTTAAACAGATTGAAAGGGAGAAGACTGAATTGGTTACTAGAGGTAAAAGAAATAAATATATATTGACAGAAACTGGCTTTCAATATTTAAGGCAATCATTAGATGATAAACTGACTTGTAGTAATAATTTTTTATTGAAATTTATTGTTTGTAATAAATTAAAATCACTAATCAATAAAGATACCAATTATATTTTACAATATACTAAACGTACTAGAATCAAACAGAAAAAAGACCTAACTTATTTTGAACAATTACCAACTTTACTACAAAAAAGGTATGAAAAGTTCGCTAAAAAAGTTTTACACTGGCTAAAAAGAAAGTTTCTTTCTCCAGATATAACAAAAATTATTGTAGATAGATTGCCCAAATGGAAACAAGATGATAAAGATAATACAGATCTTAGAATTACCTTCTATGAAGGTAATCATCCACAAGATTTAAATTTGATTATTAAAGAAAAATTGACTAGTTTACAAGAGATAAAAGTAGAAAAACTTGAGCAAGATTTAGAAAAGATTGATCAATTAAGGGCCAACATTTCAGACCTTAACCCCACTGCTGATCAAGAAATTTTTCTTGCTAATTTAGCCAATTTATTAAATAGAACTAATAATAAACGTTTGATCAAAAAACTCTTTAGAGTAATAGTCGGAGCCAACCCACACTACCAAATCATTGCTGAACCGGAAATTTTAATCATCAACTTTACTAAGATTAAATTACCAACTAAAGTATCAGCTGATTATGATCAACAAGAGAAGAAGCTATTAATCGACTTTAATAATAATTGCAATTTAACCTGTTCAATAGATACAGAAGAGTCAGAAAAATTAATCATTAATTTCCAACAAGTACCTCCGACTCTAGAACTAATTTCGTTATAAAAAAGTGGTTTTCACCCACTTTTTTAGCTTAAGGTTAAGTCTGAGTCTAAGTAACCCATTTAAAACCAATAAAAAAGTTGCCTCCGGCAACTCAGTTTAAGTCTAAGATTAAGTTTAAGTAAAACCAACAAATACAAGCTCTAAAATCATAATTTCCTTAGTGATAACAAAACCCCCTGCTAACTAGCAGGGGGTTATTAATTACTTCATATTTATTAACTTAAACGTACTTGGACTTATGCTTTTTAATCACACAGACACTCACACTAAATTACTTATAGTATTCAAAGTATTCTTCAGCTGTAGGAATTCTTCCTAAGATGGCAGCAACTGCTGCTACATGAGCACCACCTAAATAAGTCTTAGCATCAGCCGGGCCAATCCTAGATTGATAGTTACGAGTTGTCGTCGTCAGGGCAGTAGCACCAGAGCCAATTCTACGCTTATTACCCATACATAAACCACAACCAGGCATCGTAATTGTAGCACCTGCTGCTGTTAAGCTAGCTAGACTACCATCCTGTGCTAGTTGATTATAAATATCACGCGAGGCAGGACAGACTACAAAATTAACCCCCTGTGGTACTTGCTTACCTTCTAAAATCCTAGCTGCTGCTTGGATACTCTCTAAATCTCCTCCAACACAGCTACCAATAAAGATCTCATCCAACTCTACTCCACCTACTTCTGATAGGCCAGCTACATTATCAGGATGGTGTGGTTTAGCTACTAACGGCTCCTCGACTTCATCTAAAGGAATCTCAATTGTAGCTGCATACTGAGCATCTTCATCAGGCTGTAAAAGAATAGGATCAGCTAAAAACTCTTCAATTGATGCGATCGTCTCCTTGACTGATGGAGAAGTCTCAGCATCTACTCTAGATTTTAAATACTCCAAATTATCCTCAATCGCTTCGATAGTCTTCTGATCAGAGACTACAACTCCAGCTGAAGCACTCCTTTCAGCTACAGCATTCGTCAGGATATATCGCTCATCAGAATCTAAAAAGTCGACTCCTTCCATCTCAATAATTCGACCATTATAAACCTCTTTACCTACAGTCTTTTCAGCATAAGTTACTAATGTAGAGACTAGATCTCTAGCAGTAATACCCTCTTTAGGTTGACCAGTAAAGACAACCCTTACTGATTCATCCATCGTTAGATCCTGCTTACCATACTTCATCGCACCTGCTACAATATCTGAAGCCGCAGGGAAAGAAATCCCTCGTGGTGTTCTAGTATGAGAGTCACCACCAACGATTACATCTGTCGGTAAGACGAAACGATTAGCAATTGTATGAATAATCCCTTCACCAGGTTCAAGACAGACTCCACCCCGCTCAGTAACAAACTCTTCAATAAATTGATGCCTGTCCCGATCTTCTGTAGATGGACACTCACCTGTATGGCATAAAGATTGAACTACAAACTCTGCTCCAAAATCTTCTCCAGCCATAGCTTGATACTCATCAAGGGTCATTGGCCCTGTAGTATCTTGAGAATAGACTCCTCTAATCTTAACAGTAGCAGTCTCACCTGGCAAGATTGTATCTTTACCATCAAGTCGATTCAGACCAACGATCTTTTGGGCCAACGTCTGTGGTACCCGCTCCTCTTCAGCTTGAGCTCCTGCTGGCAACTTGCTTTGATCAAAGTCAACTCCTTGCTCTGTACAATAATCAACAGCCCATTGCTGCAATTCATTACCTGCATCAAAGTAAGTCATACCGCCTGCAGCTATCTTATCTAAGTTATACTGAATCGGTAATTCAACCTCTATTTCTTCTTCATTGACAATTAAGATTTCATTCTCTAAATCTACCTTCAATTGATCCCCTTCTGCAATACTATCAGTATCACACTCTAATGGTAAAATACCAGAGGCTACTAAAGAATTCTTAAAGATTGGAGCAAAGCTTTTAGCAATTACAACTCCACCTTCTTTCTTTTCTGGCTCACCAGCAACTGGCTTACCTAAAACCTGTAACATTGTATAGGTAGCAGACTTTCGTGAAGAACCTTCTCCTAACGCTGCTCCTGCTACAAAGAATATATCTTGGCCTTCTTCTTTCAACTCCTCTAACCGCTCTAAAAAGTCAGCTTCATCTTCTCGACCATCCATAATAAATTGAGCATGTAACGGATGATCAGTTCGACTATCAGCATTTTTAGAAGGGCTCAAATGGCCAGTAGTAATATTATCTCCAACCTTAATTGATAAACCTTGATACTTATCTTTTAACTTCCACTCTGTAGCAAACTCTCGTTCAGCCCAACCCTTAATTAACTCTGTAACAGCATCATTATCTACTGCTAACTGGGCTAATTTATCAAATTCTGTCCGATTAATTAAGACCGTCTCTTTTAAAATTCCTATGATCTGATCAACAAAATACTCTTCTTCTAATAGCTTCACTAATTCACCAGTAGCTGCTCCACCCTTCATCTGGGCCAACAACTCTAATGCTTCTTGTTGTGATAAGTAATCAGTCACTAGCTCTTCTCTTACAATATCAGCTAAACCTTCTGCCTTGACATGAGAAGAAGGGAAAGTTCCTCTTCTTACTTCCTCGGTCAACAATCTTAGTAATAATTGATCCAAACTTTCTTCCTCAAAGATAGTAAATGTCTCTTCCGCTAAATCTTCTAGTTCTAATCCTGCAATTATTGCTTCAACCTCAGTAGTTGATAATGGACGTGGTGCTAAATCATAATTCTTCTTCCGAGCTAAAGCTTTTTTCTTATAACCTTCTAAAACTTCTAACAGATCTTCTTTGTTCATACTCTACTCCTCCTACTATATATTTTGCTTATATTAATTATATATTAAAAGCTATAAATTTACAAACAGTTGACATCGATTAATTTTCATCTGCAACTTCTTCTAATTTAGCCTGCTCTGTTGTAGATAATAATTTATCTAGAGCTAATAAGATAATCAACCTATCTTCTAGCTTAGCAATCCCCGAGATAAACTCCGTCTTGATTCCAGCCATGCCCCCTGAAGGTTGAGAAATCTCTTCCTGAGCAATTCTAACCACCTCAGAGGCATCATCAACAATAAAACCTACATCAATATCATTAATCTTTACTACTATAATCCTAGTTTCAGCTTCAGGATCATATTCAAATTCTAGCCGTTTTCTTAAATCAATAATAGTAATGATATCCCCTCTTAGGTTAATAATCCCCTCAATAAAATCAGCACTCTGTGGCAACTTTGTTATCTCTTTCATCTTAATAATCTCTTGCACCTGTGTGATCTTGACTCCAAATTCTTCTGTTCCCAATTTAAAGACTATAAACTGATCAATTTTATTCATCACTCATCCCCCTTTCAATTTATGATATAATTTCTAAAAAAGAAAGTAAAGAGCAATTGATATAAAGTGGCACTTTGCCACTTTATATCAGTGTACAGTTTACAGTTGACGGTTGACAGTTAAGAGAATTAAAACATTAAAATCAATATAAACCTATGATTACAGGGGGTTAATGGTCTTAAGTCTTTAAGATTTTGATCTTAACTGTAAACTATACACTGTCAACTGTCAACTATTATTTATATAGCACCATCGTACTAATCCTAGGCACAATCACTTGCTTATCCGTTAATACCTCTAATGTTTCAACGCCTGCCTGCTGATCAGCCACCACAATTTTCCAAGACCCCTCAGTCGGTAAAAATATCTGCTGTGCCTCTGGGTAAGGATTATAGATTACAATAATCTCTTCCCACAGATCACCGTTAGCATGCTCTTGTAGCTGATAAGCAATTACACCTTCAGGACTATCCAAAAATTGTAGATATTTTTTGATTTGATCAGCAGTATTCATTCTAAATGCTGGATGCTCTCTTCTTAGTTCAATCAATCCCTGGTAATACTCAAAAGTCTCGTAATCATAAACTTTTCGTTCCCATTCAAGTTGATTAATGGCATCGGGATAATTATAACTATTTTCCACCCCATATTTAGTTCTTAAAAACTCAACCCCTCCATGTAAAAATGGAATTCCCTGTGAAGTCAGTACAATTGCATTAGCCAAATTATTCATTCTGACCTTATCCTCACGATTAGCATCTGGATTACTCTTTTTAATCTTATCCCACAAGGTTAGATCATCATGGGCTGAGACATAATTAATAGCCTCTTCAGGATCAAAACTGAAGGAATCAATCCCTCCCATGATTCCTACTTTTACCTTCTCGATCGTCTCCTCATCTAATTTACCGCTGACATAACCTCTATCTTCTCCTCTAGTACTACCCTTTAGAGCATCTCTAAAATCATCATTAAAGACAGCAACTCCAGACTCTTGTTGAACTCCTTTTTTCATCTGCTTTTCAATCGGCAACGGAGAAAGATCAGCCGTCCAAGGTTCTCCATAGATTAAGATACTAGGATCAATCTTTTTTAACTCTTGAGCTAATAACTCCATCGTTTCTTGATCATGAAGAGCCATTAAATCAAATCTAAATCCATCAATATGATACTCCTGAGCCCAATACTTAACTGAATCAATAATAAATTTACGCACCATCGGATGTTCAGAAGCAATTTCATTACCACAACCAGAACCATTAGAATAATTACCATGTTCATCAAACCGATAATAAACCTCAGGGGCCAACTTACCAAAATTAGAATTTATAGTTTCATAAGTGTGATTATAGACAACATCCATAACCACTCGGATTCCATTACGGTGTAAAGATTTAACCATCTCCTTTGCCTCTCGAATTCTAACCAATGGATTAGCAGAATCTCTAGCATAAGAACCTTCTGGAACATTATAATTTTGCGGATCATAACCCCAATTATACTGATAGTCAACACTCTCATCAACAGTAGCAAAATCAAAGATAGGTAATAAATGAATATGGGTAATCCCCAACTCTTTTAAATGAGCAATCCCTGTCTTGATCTCTGTTTTAGGAATCGTAGTTCCTTCTTCAGTAAATGCTAAAAACTTGCCCTTATGCTCCATACCTGAATGAGGAGAAATTGAAAAATCTTTGACATGCATCTCATAAAGAATACTATCTTCTAATTCAACCAACGGAGGTTTTTGATCCTTCTCCCATTCTACTGGATTAGTTTCTGCCAAATCAACAACTACCCCTTTATGTCCATTCTGGATTACTGCCTTAGCATAAGGATCAACAGCACACTTGATCTCATTATCTATCTCTACAATATAATTATAAAGTTTATTTTTTTGATTACCATGCACAGTCACACTCCAAACCCCTTGTTGATCCTGATTCATCTTAACAACCTGCCCCCCGTTTTGTTGAGAAGGATCTGGCTCATATAAGATCAAATCAACATTATTGGCCTTAGGAGACCAAACAGCAAATTCGGTCTGTTCAGGGTTATAGTTGGCCCCTAAGCTTCTATTCAAAGGATACTCAGTAGTCATCATTTAAACACCCCTCCTTGATAGTTTACAGTGTACAGTTGACAGTTAAAAACATTTAACCACCAAAATCATTCGCTTTAATTTGATACTTAATTGATACTTAGTGTCAGTGTGAGTAGTGTGTGTGAGTAAAAGCAAAACCTTATCCCTTATGGTTTTGACCTCACTCACACTCACACACATAACTGACACATAATTGTAATTAAGCTCTAGTCACTAATCACTAATTACTAATCACCAATTACTAGTTACTAACTGCTATGGAAAAAGCCAGCTTCACAGCTGGCTGATAGCACTTTACTTTGTCTTTTTGTACATTAATTGATAATAATCTTCAACCATTCTTGCTGCAGAAAATTCTTGATAAGTATCTTCATGGCTTGCTTGCATCATCTTGACCCACTTTTCTTGCTTTTCATAATAAGTAGGTAAGACCTCATTAAATAAAACTTGATAGAGATTCTTCAGATCATACTCATCTAACTTCTTAAGCTTCTCGTCGTGATCTCCTGAAAAATCTTCGGCAGTCTTAGGCTCAGTTCCAATCGCCCAACCATTCTTACCATGGCGACAAGCTTCTGGCCACCATCCATCAAGAATACTTAAGTTAAGTACTCCATTCATTGCAGCTTTCATTCCAGAAGTACCACTTGCCTCCTTAGGACGACGTGGATTATTCAACCAAACATCACATCCTCGTGTCAACCATTTACCCGTTTCCATATCATAATCTTCAATGAAGACAACACTTTCAGGATATTTTTTAGACATCTCAACTAGATTGGCTATAATCTCTTTACCCATATCATCTAATGGATGGGCTTTACCAGAGAAGATGATTTGAATCTTACCTTCTTCTAAATATTCCTTAACCCTTGCTTCATTAGTAAAGATTAAATCACTTCTTTTATAAGGAGCAGCACGGCGAGCAAATCCAATTAACAATTTTTCGGGATCTAACTCTACTCCATTCTTCTGCTTTACATATTCTAATAACTCTTTTTTTATCTCTTGATGGGTCTCCCAAACATTTTCCTGATCCCTAAATGCTTTAACTATTCGATCATCAACCCAAGTCGGTCGATGCACCCCGTTAGTAATTCCTAAAATTTCAGGAGCATTATCTACATAATCCCACATCTTGCGTGCTGTCTTCTTATGTAGCTGTGCCACCCCATTTGCATTCCGACCTAATCTTAAACCAGCAACAGTCATATTAAATGGAGCATCTCCTAAAGCTACCATCTGTTCTGTGGTCAAATTCTGATCTGCTCCCATATACCTTAATAATAAGTGAGAATGTCGTTCATTTCCTTGTTCTACTGGAGTATGAGTTGTAAAGACTATATCTTCTCTCGTCTCTTGCCAAGCTTGATCAAAACCAATTCCTTCTTCTTCCATCTTTTCTCTGATCAACTCAACCCCCGCAAAGACAGCATGCCCTTCATTAAAATGATAGACATCTGGTTCGATATCCAACTCTCGTAATGCTCTAACTCCTCCAATACCTAGTACCATCTCCTGAGCAATTCTTTCCTCAGAAAATCCACCATAAAGTTGCCCAGTAATCCATCTATCTGCACCATCATTTTCTGGAAGATCTGTATCTAATAAATATAGATCGGCATGACCAAACTCATCTACTTTCCAAACCTTACAGTAAACATCTCGTTGTCTGATCTTAACTTTAACCTTAACTCCCGTATCCTTCAAGAAATCATAATCATAAATCTTATAGCTATCATAGGGTTGGCCCTCTTCATCAATTTGTTGATAATGATAGCCCTGCTTCCATAAAATACCGATACCAACTAACGGAGCACCATCATCTTTAGCAGCTTTTAAATGATCACCAGCTAAAATTCCCAGTCCTCCTGAATAAATATTAAAACTATTATCTAAACCATATTCCATACAAAAATAAGATACTTGTGGCTTTTCTTTTTGATTAGCCATTAACATCCTCCTCTTAGCTTAAATTCAATTGATAATTGATAATTTAAAATTGATAGTTAAAAGCTTCAAAACCTTTGACTTTATGAACTTGATATTTAACTCTCAATTATCAATTATAAACTGTTAACTGCAATTACAATCAATCTACATCACTTATTATAAACCAAATGAAGTCTATCTATTTAACTTAATTCAATAATTTACAATAAACTCCTCCCTGTTTTAGTCTTATTAGTCAAAATTATAATTTATATCTTATTACTCTATTTTTTTACAGTTAGAAACCATCCCCAACATTTAAAAAGCAGAGCTTCCTAAATAATAAAAAAGTTGCTCCGGCAACTCAGTTTAAGTCTAAGATTGAGTTTAAGTAAAACCAACAAATACAAACTATTAAAAGTTATCCACAACCTCTAAAAAACACAATTCTTTAATGATAAAAAAGTGGCCACAAGACCACTTAATCAAATAGTTTCAGCTGTTTAAAATCACTATGATTTAAGGTTGATAAACTGATTCCAGCTAACCTTATCTTTTTATTTAATTCAATATCTTCTAGCAGTTGCTCAGCCACTTGATAGATTTGCTCTTGTGCTTCAAGATACCTTTCTCCAGTCTTACTGCGAGAAATTTCAGTGAAATCTTCATATTTTATCTTAACAGTAACAGTCCTACCCTTGACCCCTTTTTTAGTTGCTCGTTGTGCGACCTGTTGGCTCAATCGCTTTAAATTCTCTAAGACTGCTGCTTTATCATCTAGATCAAACCTGAAAGTCGTCTCCTTTCCAATTGATTTAGGAGGGCCAGCAGGGGTGACCTCCCGCTCATCTTTTCCCCAAGCTAAATTATATAATTGATAACCTTTTTTACCTAGCTTTCTAATTAAAAAATGCTTATCAGCTTGAGCAATATCTTTAACTTTATGCAAGCCTAATCTCTTTAACTTTTCTTCTGTTTGCGGGCCAACACCCCACAACTGACTAACATCCAACGGAAATAATATCTTCTCAGCTGCAAAAGGTGAAATAACCTTAAATCCATCTGGCTTATCAAAGTCAGATGCTAGCTTAGCCAAAAATTTATTATAACTAACTCCTACCGAAGCAACCAAACCTACCTCTTTTTTAATTCTACGCTTAATCTCTTTGGCCAACTGGAGACTATTTCTATCATTTTGACTCAAATCTAGAAATGCTTCATCCAACGACAACGGTTCAACCAACTCTGTATATTGACAGAAGATCTCTTGAATTTTAGCTGATACTTCCTTATATCGTCCATGGCGTGGTTTAAGATAAACCCCATGTGGACAAAGTTTTCTGGCTTGATGCATCGGCATCGCCGAATGGATTCCATAATTTCTAGCCTGATAAGAAGCAGTACTGACCACCCCTCTTCTACTCAATCCACCAATAATCACTGGCTTACCGACCAATTCAGGATTATCCTTCATTTCAACCGCTGCATAGAAAGCATCCATATCAAGATGAATAATATCTAACTCCATAATCACACCCTCGGGAATACAGTTTACAGTTGATAGTTGATAATTGATAGTTAAAAAACTTTAAATAATTATAAAGCAAATAAATTATCCCTTCATGTTAAAAACAAGCTCTTAGATATTTCTATTGAACTTTTTCTTGATCTTAATTGACAATTGTCAATTGTCAATTATTTTTTCAGGTTTTCCGCAATGACTTCCCTAACCTGTACAGTCAAATCATCCTTTTCTTCTTTTGATAACTCGTCCACATAAATTGGATCAGAGATAATAAGCTCTACCTCTGTTGCTGAAAGCAGACCTTCTTCCCCGTTATTGATTTGATAAGAATTATTAATTGTAACCGGTACAATCGGAACATTCTCTCGTAAAGCTATCTTTAAACTACCCCGCTTAAACTTATTCAATTTAGCAGAACGACTCCGCGTACCCTCAGGGAAAATAACTAATGATTGACCGGTCTCAAAGACTTGGCCCGCATTCTTAAAAGCCCGTAAAGTTTGGCGAAAATCACTTCGTTTAATAAAGATACACTTTATCTTCTTCATCCACAGATTAATTACTGGTAGATACCTCAACTCCCACTTAGCAATAAATGATTTAGGCTGTTTAATATAACCTAATAATAATGGAATATCAAAAGCTCCTTGATGGTTAGCCACAAATAAAACAGGTTGATCAGGTATTTTTTTAACACCTAATACCTTAACTTCACTACCAGTAGTCTCAACTACTTTTTCTCCCCACTGATAAGCAACTTGATTAGCATAAGCTCGAACTTTCTCTTCTGTAGCTGTCAATTCTAAAAAACTCAATTTTATAAATTGAGGTAATCTTAAAAAGATCAAATCTGCTACAAACATTATTACCCATATTAAATCCTTCAACATACTATCACTCCTGGTTAATTTATTAAAGAATTTCTCCTCCGCCTTTATTATATCTAATCCTCCTGCTCTAAACAACCTCAAACCAAAGCTTAACTTCAATTTACAATGTACAAAATTGACAATTGACAATTAAAACCATTGAATCTTATAATCAAAATCAACCAAAGCTTATTGCCCAAGACTTTTCAAAGAACTTAAGCTTTTAAGAACTTGACCTTATCCTTCGGGTTCTTTGAACTCTTCGTGATGAAAAAATCCGCTCTTAGATTTTTTCTATCCATTGTAAATTGTACCTACGGGTCTTTATCAAGACCCTTCGTGAAAATCACAAAAACCGTATCCATTGTCAACTGTACATTATATTGTGGCACAAAATGCCACAATGAAAAAGACTACCCTTGCGGATAGCCTTTATTATTTATGCATATTTTTCCTCTAAATATTCAACTATCTTAGCTGAATCATTGACTACTGTACCATCACTATCCTCTATTACAGGCACTTTAATCTGACCTGATAACTCCTTGATCTTAGTTCTTTTGCTTCTCTCCCTGGGAACTTCTATCTTTTCATAGTCTAAATCCAGTTGAGCAAGTTTTCTTCTTACTTTAGCACAATAAGGACAAGCTTCAAATTGATAAAGCTTAATCATTTTTAATCCTCCTACTGTAATTTTTAACAACTATACTTATTATTATAGACTATTAGCTTATATTTTGCCACAATTATTATTTTATTTATTCTAGATTAATAATCATCCCTCTTCTACTTCAATAAACACTTAAAATCATCCACTATTTAATTAATTATTAATTACTAAGCTTTTTTAGTTGATTTTTAAAATATATTGACAAAATAATCATTTTTCTATAAAATATGTAATACTAAGCTGTTTTTGCCCCATATTTCTTAATTATCAGAAATTTTAGAAAACCTATTGACAAAATAATCATTTTAAGATAAGATATAATCAATAGATAATTCTGATTAACCAGATGTTTCTCAATTATCAGAAATTTTAGAAAACCCATTGACAGAATAATCATTTTCTGGTATTATATGATTGGATAGTGAGCTAAGATACTTTTATTAGTTAGCCGCACAATTCTTTATTTAATTTTAATTTTTAGAAAATTACATATATTAAAAATGTCTGTTATCCTAGCTATCTTAGCTAAATTTACTATATAGATTATTTTTATTGTTTAAATTATTTGAAAATTTTATATTTTGCCATTATGCTTTAAATTCTGATTTGCAATTAAATAATCTTTTCAATAATGTGTATTAATAAGCTTTTTTATAAATATCAAAAAAATTAAAGGAGTGATTAATTTATGTCCAGTAAAGAAGTTATTGATGTCTTGTTAGAGGAAGATCGTACTTTTTCTCCGCCGGAAGAATTTGCGAAAGATGCTAATGCTAATGATCCGAAGATTTATGAAGAAGGCGAGGATTTAGAAGCATTTTGGGCTGAACGAGCAGAGGAAAATATTGATTGGTTTGAAAAGTGGGATGAAGTCCTTGATTGGAGTAATCCTCCTTATGCTGAATGGTTTATCAATGGTAAATTAAATGCTTCTTATAACTGTCTGGATCGTCACTTAAAAAATGGTCGTAAAAATAAAGCAGCTCTTACATGGGAAGGTGAGCTAGGCGAAACTGTTACTTATACTTATCAAACTTTATATAATGAGGTATGTAAGTTTGCTAATGTACTAAAAGGTTTAGGTGTTGAAAAAGGAGATCGTGTTGCTGTTTATCTACCGATGATTCCTGAAGCAGCAGTTGTTATGTTAGCTTGTGCTAGAATTGGTGCTCCTCATACAGTAGTATTTGCTGGTTTCAGTCCTAGTGCCTTAGCAGAAAGAATGAATGATGCAGAAGCTTCTGTTGTAGTTACTTGTGATGGGTATTATCGTCGTGGAAATGTTATCGATCATAAGACTAAGACAGATAAAGGACTAGAAGAAGTTGAAAAGCTTGATGATGTTATCGTTGTACAGCGTGCTGAAAATGATGTTAATATGGAAGAAGGTCGAGATCACTGGTGGCATGAATTAATGGCTGATGCAGATAGAGATTGTGAACCAGAAGTAATGGATGCTGAAGATATGTTATTCTTAATGTACACTTCTGGTACAACTGGAAAGCCTAAAGGAGTTGTTCATACAACAGGTGGTTATTTAACTTATGCTACTACTACTAGTAAATACATCTTCGATTTAAAAGAGGATGACACTTATTGGTGTACTGCTGACGTTGGTTGGATTACAGGTCACTCCTATATTGTTTATGGTATCTTAGCTAACGGTGCTTCTATGGTAATGTATGAAGGTGCTCCTAACTATCCTACTAAGAATCGTTTCTGGGAAATCATAGAGAAGTATCAAGTTAATATCTTGTATACTGCTCCAACAGCAATCCGTTTATTCATGAAGTGGGGTGCAGAGTATCCTGAAAGTCATGACTTAAGTAGCTTGCGTTTGTTAGGATCAGTAGGAGAGCCAATCAACCCACGAGCGTGGATGTGGTACCACGAGCATATCGGTGGTGGAGAGTGTCCAATCGTTGATACATGGTGGCAAACAGAAACAGGAGGTATTATTGTTTCTCCTCTTCCAGGAATTACAGAGCTTAAGCCTGGTAGTGCTACTAACGCATTCCCTAGTCTTGAAGTTGATGTCTTGGATGAAGATGGAAACCCAGCAGACTCTGGTTATCTAGCAATTAAGAGACCATGGCCTGGTATGTTAAGAACTTTATATAATAATCCTGAACGTTTTGAAAACACTTACTGGAGCAAGTGGGATAATACAACTTACTTCGCTGGTGATGGAGCTAAGAAAGATGAAGACGGTTACATCTGGGTTCTAGGTAGAGTCGATGATGTAATGAACGTAAGTGGTCACCGCTTAAGTACTGTTGATATCGAAAGTGCTCTTGTAGATCATGAATCAGTAGCTGAATCTGCTGCTGTAGGTGTTAAGCATGATGTTAAAGGACACGTTCCTTTCGCTTATGTAATCTTAGATGATAAAGCAGAACCATCTGAAGAGTTAAAGCAGGAGTTAAGAAATCATGTTTCAGATATAGTTAGTCCGATTGCTAAGCCGGCTGATTTAGTATTTGCTCCTGACTTACCTAAGACACGTAGTGGAAAGATTATGCGTCGTCTATTAAAGGCAATTGCTAATGGAGAAGATATGGGTAACACTAGTACTCTAGCTAATCCAGAAATTGCTGAAGAGTTACAAGCAAAAGTTGCTAAAGAAGAAGTCGCTGCTACTAAGTAATTAGCAACTGGATATGTTCCACAAGAAAAGTCCCAGCAAATGCTGGGACTTTTTTTATTTAATTTTTAATCTAAAAAGAGACTGGCTGCCCTTCTTCCTCTGGATATATGATAAAGAGCTCTAAAAAAATTACGCTGTTTATGATAGTTGGCCCCTAATAAAAAGTGGGTATACTGATTTTCCTCTAACTCCAAAGAATATTTCAAGTTCTTTTCAGCTTGATCATAATCTTCTAACTCATAATTTACAACAGCTAAATAATTATAACTCCAAATATTTTTAGGATCAAGTTCAACTATCTTTTCAAAGTTATCCTCTGCTTGTTGATAATCTCGACTGATATAATAAGCAAAAGCTAAATAATTAAGTAGTTTAACATTATCAGGTTTGTTGACCAGTTGAGTTTGATAATCCTCAGTCATCTCTTCTATCTTTGTCTCATAATCTTCTATCTCTTCATCTAAATAGTCAAAAATATCATGGGCTTCTTTTATCTTACCTAAGTTAGCATAAGCAACAGCTAACTCATATCTAGCTTCTAAATCATCCTCTTGTTCTAAAATCTTGTTTCTTGCTGTTATTACACCCTGCCATTCAGCTTCGTATTTCGTCCGAGCAATGACTAGACCTTGGCTTAAGATTAAAATAATCAGACAACAAGCTAACTTTTTCATTATCTCCCCCCTGGAAAAGCAGATAATAATTAATAGTTAATAGTGAATAGTTTAAAATCAAAAGCATTAGTTCTTTAAAATGTACATTGTACATTTTACATTTTGTCAATTGTTCATTATCATTAGATCTCATATTTCTCATAAATCAATCGGGCCAACTCATCTACCGCTTCAATCAAGACATCATCTAACAGCTCTTCATTAGAAGGAAGAACTATCGTTTCTCCTTCATAATAAGAATCTTCATATCGGTCTCGTTTGGCAATTGTTCTACTCATTTCCACTGCTCCTGTAGAGACATCTAGTAATCTAAAATTAACCCGAGTATAGGCCTCTTTAATTACAGTATATTTATCCTTTTCCTCTCCAGTATAAATTTCTACTTCTTGACTACTCTCATCTTGGCTAACACTCCCACTAATTACATCACCTGTTATTAAAAGATCTACTCCTAATATATCACCTATCTCTTGAGCAGTAGAAGAATCAACCAACCCTGACTGACTTAAATGTTGCTCTTCCAAAATGGCATTAATCTGCTCTCGTTCAATTACTTCAATAAATTTAGGATCTTTTTCTAATAACTGAGATATAAATAAGCTAGTTGCCCTCCTTCCTAAGTTATAACGATAGCTAGTATCAGAAAAATCAAGAATGGCCACCCTTTTTAACTTTATCTCTTTTAGATTTTGATAAGCTTCTTCTTCCTTTAAAGCCAATTCTTTATAATTTGAATCATACTGAGCAACATCTCTAAATGCTCTATACGCCACTTCCCACTCCTCTTGTTCTAAATAATCTACCCCTAGTTGATAATTCTCCTCTTGATACTTCAATTGGGCTCTACTTAATAATTGCTTAACCTCTGAAGTATCATCAATCGCTTTAGCTTCTTCTAAGTTAACTATAGCTAATTCATACTCTCCTTCTTCTAAATACTTCTCCCCCTCTTCTAAATGAGTTTGATATCTAGCTTCTCGGCGACTGTTAACTCTACGATAAATACCCCAAATTCCTAATCCAACCAAAGTTACGACCCCTGCTCTTTTTTCTAAACTAGAATCACTGGAACTGGCCACTCCATAATCAACCCTTAAAAATGTAACAGTTACTACAATTAATAAAATCAACGCAATCTTTCTTAGATTACTATGCAACAAAATCATCACCTTTCTTGATAACTTATGATTAGTTACTAATCACTAATTACTAAATTCTAGATTTTCCTATAAAAACCTTTTTCTAATTAAGCGGTAAAATAAAAAAGCAGGGGTTGGCCCCTGCCCTTTCTTAAAACTCTATCCTTGCTGTCAATCCACCTTCTATACCCTTAGATTCATTAAATAAACCCATCAAATCAGAGACTCCTAGATCTGCTTTCAACGGGCCAAGGTGTAAACCAAAACCTGCTGCCCATTGAAAATCATTCTGTAATGTAGAATAATTAATTCCCGTTCGCAATGGTAAAAAACTTAACTTTGTTAACTCTGTAGCCGCAGAAAATTTATGATCATCATATCCCGACTCATGATAACGAGTATAAGCATAATCAACCAACAGATCAATATTTGGAGTATAATCCATCTTACCTCCTAATCTTAAAGTAGAAGGTAGTTGCCAAACAAGTTCTTCATCTTTGTATATCTTATCTTGTTCTTCCCATTCTTCATCATCAGTATATTCATACTTAGCTTTTGTATAACCATCAACTACTAACGAACCGATATTCATCGTACTAAAACCAATTGTATAGCGATCATTTAATATAGCGTATCCACCAATATCAATTGCTGATCCTGTAGCCAAGTTCTCGTCTGGATCATTATAGTTAACTATAAATTGACCATCACCAGCAAACTCCCGATCTTCAGTTAGCTTACTACTTCCTTGGCCTTCAAACTGATAAATCATTCCTTCCAATCGATGATAAGTAAATCCAACATATAAATCATCTATCCCCCAATCATCAACTAAATCCTGTGGTGCTTGTAAAGAAAGATTTAATCCTACATCTCCATAAACTCCACCTACTCCAGAGCTGCCATCAAACTCGTACTCTCGATCGATCTCATTTCCTTGTAGCAATAATTCTGCAATATCAGAATTCAGTCTCAATAGACCATCATGTTTGATATCCCCAACAAGACCAACCGGGCCAACGATCAAATTCCCCCCACTACGTACATCAGTCCCAAACAATAAACCATCATCCTCTATATTCTCTAATAAATCTTCTTTATCCGCATTATCAATATAATCATTCATTAATAGGTTATTCCATAACGAAGCTGTCGCTCCTAACTCTAGGCTAAAGAAATTATCTCTGACATTGACAGCCCCAGGATTACTCGATAAAGCATCTGACCCAGTAACTGTTGTAAACTGATTACCAAGACCAATTGTTTTAGCCGAAGAGGCAGCAACAGTTGTAGATAACAGAAAGATTAAAAACAAACTGAAAACTAAAATTTTCCTATAATTAATTACCATCTTTATCACCTACCTTATTGATTTATCTCCACTTCTAAAACAGCATAGGAGTTTAAATTAATATCCTGTCCAGACTCAAACACTTCATTACTAACCCTTAATTTAACTCCTAAGTAAGCTGGTTCCCCTCTAAACTTATCTCGAATATCCTGCTTAAGAATAAATTCATCAAACTTAATCTCATTTGCTGGAATAGTAAGTAACTCCCCTACTAAATTTTGCTTCTCATATAAAGTATCCTCTTTCTCATTACCAACATAAAGCTCTACAATAATATCAGCCGGAAAAGTACTGTCAGCCTCAAATATCAGACGACCTTCTTTTAAATTTTCCTCTATCTTATCAAGTTTATCATCCGTCATCTCAAACTCATTTCTTTCCTTAAATACCAGATAATCATCCTCAGCATCTAAATCTATATCAGGTAATTTAACAGTAATTGAGCCATACATACCTAGCTCTAATTGTAACTTTTCAGTAAAATCAAAGGTAACATCTCCAATATCTTTTATCTCACCATTCAATGTTAAATCATCATTTAAATCTACATTTGAAATTTTATAATAGCCTTCATCGGCACCACTTTCTTCTTTGGTTAACTCTGTCTCATCAATCGTAAGCCTATCAATTATAAACTCTAGATTGCTTCCTTCAGGAAATTTAGGATCAATCCTTAAATATAATCCTTCTTCTCCAACCTCTGCTTCTTCACCAATATCAAGATTAGTAGTAAAATTAACCTCTTCAGCTATCCCTTCATTATATCCTTCTAACTTATCCACTTCAAACTTCGATGAACTAATTTCAATCTTAAAATTAGCCTCACCAGAAGTTTGATTACTTTCTAATATAATTTCTAAGTCATTACTCAATTTTTGAGCAGCCAATGTAATATATTTTGTTCTATTCTCTGTAATATCAGTAAAATTAACTTCACCTGAAATCTCTCCACTACTATTATCCTTTAACTTAACAGTAAAATCATCAATTTTTTCCTTATCAATCTCAGTTAAAGCTACCTCCAATCGATTATACTCCCCTGCCTTATCAGATAGAGTAATACTATCAAATTCTTCAATACTCACTTCCCCACTAAACCCACCAAAATCTTCACCATCAACCTGATCTGATACTATAATCTCTGTTGGCCCAATATCAATTAATTCATCCAGTTCAAACTTGTCCAATTCCACTTCCAACTCAGTTATTATTTCATTCTCAGATTCACCTTTCAAAATAAATCGTTCTTCTTCACTATCGTATTTAAGAGATTGAAAGCTATCCATATTAACTAAATCATTTATCAACCAATTATCTTCTATTGCCGGTATCTGAATCCCTACATCCCAAGACGGGCCAAAAGTACCGCGCGGGTTCTCTGCACAACCGACCACAACAAAAACAGGTATCAGTAACATTACTACTAAACCCATTACTCTCTTCATCTCTAGTCCCTCCTCTAATTTTTATTATCGTAAATTAGCGAAATTTGTTAAGCACCTTATATCAATTGATAGTGTATAATTGATAGTTGATAGTTAAATTCATTAAAATCGAGAATTTCAAACATATTCAAGTATATAGGATTTTTTTAAGCTTTTGAACTTTAAATTTTTTAACTGTACACTGTCAACTGTAAACCGTAAACTGCCCTTAATGCAAAGTCCCTTCCCGATGTACGACATCATAAGCAAAGAGTGCATAGCCAACCTCTGCTACCTTAAACCCTTCCTGCTTAGCCATCTGACGAATAATCTCAATCATCCGCAGATAATCATCAGGTTTAAACCGCTCCTTCTCCCGCTCAAAATAACCAAGCTTATACAAAGTAGCCCACACCCTAGTATCAACGACAGCATGCTGGGTATCATCCAAACTGGTCAAAATTGCCGAAGCAGTCGGAGTTCCAATCCCTTGTAGACTGACCAATAAAGCCAGTTGACAGAATTCATCTTCAAGCTGATAGGCAGCCTCGGTCACCTTCTCCACTCGCTTTGCTGGATTCTTCTTGACATGATAGGAACTGCGAGTAGAGTTAAGATGGGCCAACTGATATAACTCTTCTATAGTTAGATATCCTTTCTGGTGATATTTTTCACCAATCCGCCCTAACTTCTGCGGATACAACCCAGAAGTCTCAGGGTAAATTTCTAAGTACTTCTTTATATTTATTGTATTAATAATCATCACTCCCTGTCAAAAAATTACTCATATATTTATTATAACTCGCTCTAGTTATTTTGTCCATCAGAATTAAGGTTAAGTTACACTTAATTGATAAATAGCTTAAGTTTAAGGCTGAGGTTGAGTTTAAGTCAACCACTAGAAACATAAGGGCTTAGCTCTTACTTAAACTTAGACTCAAACTTAAACTAAATTGTAATTGAACATAAAAAAAGAGACCCAATCTCTTGGGCCCCTAATGCTTAATTCCAATCTTCAATTTCAATACCTGTATAGAAATGCTTTAATATCTCTTGATAACTATAGCCTTGACTGACCATTCCTCCCGTAGCAGTCTGATCCATTCCTACACTATGACCCCAACCACTACCCTGGAATTTATAACCAACTAGCTCACCATTCTCATACTGTGGCTGAATCCAGAAGCGATTACTTCGCAGTTCACCGAATCTAGATCGTAAATCATTTTTAAATTCCCGTTCTTCCTCAGCTCCAATTACTAACATTGCTTCTACACTACCTGCTTGACCACGCTTAGTAGGTCTAATCTCTTGAATATCTTCAATCCCCAATCTTGCTTCCAAGTAATCTAAAGATAACTTCCGTTGCCAACGATAATTACTCATCGTCCAACTTTCAGTCAATAAATCTGAATAAGAGTCAGGTCGTTCCCGTAGCCACTCCCTTAACTCCAAAGGAGACTTTGAGAACTCCTGTTCGTTGATTTCAGTTCCAATCTCAGTTGATACACCACGCAAATAAGGGATCACTCCCCCCCAGACATCTTCACTATTCTCAGTATGACCACCTGAATTGGAACTATAGACAGCATTAATCGGTTGATCATCATAAGTGGCTACCTCACCGCTCGTCTCTATTACAGCCTGATTAGAACGAGGGTGCTCTCTGCCAATTCCATTATAAGCTGCACACTGTACAGTATCACATAAGTCATACCCTTTATCTGCAAAGCGACCTAAATTGAACAAAGTATAACTTCTAGCTGCCACTGCCTGAACCTTTAAGGCCTCTAGTTCCCAGGAAGCTGACATCTCTGAAGGTACTACTGCCAATAAATATTCCTCTAGGCCAACTAAATTAACCGCTGTAATTCCATCCTCTCGTGGTAAAAACTCCATTGTACCCCGATATTGACGATCTTCAATTCCACCCCAGTAATACCCTTCTCCATAGATCACATTATGCAATAAGACTGGCTTCTCTTCTGTAAGCTTCAACTCAATTGCTTCACTAAATTGAATCTCTTCTTCTGGCAGTTCTAAATAGTAATTACCATCAACAAAACTAACCTTATATAACTCACCTTTTTCTCCTGCAGCAATTTGAGTTCCTGCTTCTTCAACAACAAAATCACTACCTGCCCTAAAATAGATCTCTTCTTGATCATCCATAATCCCAACTCTAATCTCTTCTCCTGGATCTTCTAATGGTTCAATCTCTTTAAACTCGACTTCTTCTGGAATCTCTCGGTCTTGTTCTTCTGGTAATAGCCGTTCCTCTTCTTCAAAATAATCTGGATAATCTACTTCTAAATCAGTCAACTTAGCCTTAACTAATTTATCAGCTCGATCTTCACTTTCAGCCTGCTGTAAATAATCTACTGCTTGTTCAATCTGACCTAACTCAAGATGTGCTAAACCAATCTGTCGCTTAACCCCTTTTAAGCTTCCATCAATCCGCAAGGCTTGATTATAACGCTCAATTGCGGCTTGATAATCTCCTTGAGCAGATTTAACCTCTCCTAATTGAAAAGAAGCTTGGGCAAAGGTATCATCAACTTTTATTGCTTCTAACAAATGCTGCTCAGCCTTTTCATATTGCTTCTGGCTAGTAGCTAACAAAGCCAAATAATAATTGGCATCTCTTCTTAGATAATTAGCTCCAATATCTGAAGTCAAAACTAAACTTAGTTCCTCTTTAGCCTGCTGATACTCTCCTAACTGATAATAAGCAACCCCCAAATCCAATCTCCACTGAGCTACTTCATCTTGCTCTAATAACTGCTGATACTGCTCAACAGCAAGTTGGTAGTTACCAAGTTCTTCAGAAATAGCAGCCAAATTCAGTCGTGCCTCTTTATTTTCTTGATTAGTAAGTATTTCTTGATACTGTTCAATACTTGCTTGATAGTCTCCTTGATAATATAAATTTTTAGCTTCTTCTAGTAAAGGTTGTAATTGAGAATCATCTTCTATTTCTTCATCGCTTTCTTCTTCAGTTTCTCCTGTTCTTCCTTCAACCTTTTCTTCTGTTTCTTCTTTCTGTGTCTCATCAACTTCTTCTGATTTTGTATCATCAATTACTTGCTCTTGGCCCTGATTGTTGATATAAGCTATAACTCCTGAACTGATAAATGAAAAAATAAGCACTATCATAATTAAAAGTCTGATTTTCTTTTGTTTGAGTAGTTCTTGCATAAGTTATCACAACCTTCATTTATAATTAGTAATTTGTAATTGGTGACTTGTAATTAGTTTCCAATCACCAGTTACTAATTACTAGTTACCACTTGTAATTATAACGTAGTTTAAGCTGTAAAACAATTTTTAAATCTTGGAAACAAAAAATGACCACAGGTCATTTTAGGCTAAGTTTGAGGTTAAGGTTAAGCCAACCATTAAAAAAATAAGGATTTAGACCTTACTTAACCTTGGACTTAAACTTAAACTAGATGATAAAAAAGCGTTAGGATAATTATCCTAACGCTTTTTTATCATCTATTCAGTTACCGCAATCTCCTCTAACATATCTGTATCTCGCTGCAAAAATTCAATCAAATACCTCTTAAAATCATCTCTAATATCATCTCTAGCCAACGCAAATTCAATCGTCGCCTCTAAAAACCCTAGCTTATTACCTATATCATAACGCTTACCACTGAAGGCTTGAGCATACATCTCTTCTTGTTCCATCAGCGTCTGTAAGGCATCAGTCAATTGAATCTCATTACCTTTGCCTGGTGGAGTATTCTCCAAAATCTCAAAGATCTCTGGTGTAATGATATAACGACCTAAAATAGCAATATTTGATGGTGCCTCCTCTAATGACGGCTTTTCAACCAAGTTCTGTATCTTATATAAGCCATCATCATTGTTAGAATAGTCAACAATCCCATACTTATGAACAACTTCATCCTCAACCTCTTGAACACCAATTACAGTTGTCTGTTTTTCAACAAAAGCCTCGATTAACTGTCTAGTGACTGGCTTTTTAGCCCGCACAATATCATCACCTAAAAGAACAGCAAATGGCTCATTACCTACAAAGGTCTTAGCACACAAAATAGCATGACCTAAGCCTCGTGGCTCCTTTTGGCGAACATAATGAACATTGATCAAATTAGAGATATCTTGAACCGTCTCTAACATCTCATGCTTACCTTTCCGCTCTAGTGCTAACTCTAACTCTAAATGCTTATCAAAGTGATCCTCAATTGCTCGCTTATGCCGTCCAGTCACAATGATTAAATCCTCAATGCCAGACATAACAGCTTCTTCTACAATATATTGAATCGTTGGTGTATCAACAATCGGTAACATCTCTTTCGGTTGTGCTTTTGTCGCTGGTAAAAATCGCGTTCCTAATCCCGCTGCTGGAATGACAGCCTTTTTAACTTCCATCTACTTTTAACCTCCTATATTAAAAACCATTTAATATTTAACACTTAATAAAATTGCCTAAAGGCAATTTTAGGCTAAGGCTAAGACTAAGTTTAAGTAAAATCAAAATCTTAATAAAAAGTACTTAAACTCAAACTTAGACTCAAACTCAATCTAAATTACTCTTGCTTTCAAGATAATACTTATGTAGTTATCAGTGAATTATTAAGTTTAAATTTATCCTTGATAAACTTAATTAGCAAATAAATCTAATATCTTCCTGACAATCCGTTGGCTTGCCTGTCCATCACCATAAGGATTTTCGGCTTGAGCCATCTGATCATACTGCTGCTGATCAGTTAATAAGTGATTGATCTGACTAATAATCTGCTCAGAAGTAGTACCGATTAACTTGATTGCCCCTGTCTCAACTGCTTCTTGTCGTTCAGTAACCTCTCGTAAGACCAAAACAGGTTTATTTAAGCTAGGTGCTTCCTCTTGAATCCCTCCCGAATCAGTGACAATTAGATGAGATCTAGCCATTAGATTAACAAACGGCTGATAATCAAGCGGAGAAACCAAATGAATCCGCTCTACCTCTTGTAAGATATCAGCAGCCAACTCTTTGACCTGCGGATTTAAATGAACAGGAAAAACCACTTCCACTTCAGAATTTTGCTCTACTACCTTCCTGACCGCTTTAAAAATATCCGTCATCGGCTGACCAAAATTTTCTCGCCGATGGCAAGTAAATAAGATCACCTGTTTAGAAAAATCAAGTTTCCTTAGATGCGGATTATTGAACTGATAATCAGCATCTACTGTCTCTAATAAAGCATCAATCACTGTATTGCCGGTCACAAAGATCTGCTCCTCAGCTATATTTTCAGCCACTAAGTTGGCCCGATTTTTAGCAGTCGGAGCAAAATGAAGATCAGCTAGTACTCCTGTCAAATGGCGATTGACCTCTTCAGGATACGGGGCATACTTATCATAAGTCCGTAATCCCGCTTCTACATGACCAACCTTAATCTGGTGATAAAAAGCAGCCAAACTAGCTACAAAGGTCGTCGTCGTATCACCATGCACTAAGACTAAATCAGGCTCTTCTTCATTTAAAATCTGACCAAGCTTAGTCAAGATTCTACTCGTTAAAGCTGATAGAGACTGCTCTTTTTTCATCACTGCTAGATCATAATCAGGCTCTAACTCAAATAAGGCCAACACCTGATCTAATAACTGACGATGTTGGCCCGTCACTGTCAGAGTAGATTCTATTCTAGCTTCTCGTTCTAGTCTTTTAATCACCGGGGCCAACTTAATCGCCTCCGGCCTCGTGCCACAAACAGTCATCACCCTAATCTGTTCCATAATCTCTTCCACACACCCTTTTAGAGATAGTATATGGAAGAAAAACAGTTAATATTTAAATTTGAGGTTGAGTTTAAGCTTAAGTTTAAGTCAAGCATTAAAAAGCTTTTAATTTTTTACTCAACCTTAACCTCAGACTTAAACTTAATATTACTCTCCCGTCGCTGCTATCTCTTCAAATGCTAGTAGATCCTCTTTAGTTACTGCAGGTCGCCCAACACTATGATAAATAAAACCTTCTTCTTTCATCTCGGCTGGCTGATAACAGTTACGGCCATCAATCAAGATCGGTTGCTGCAATAAGTTCTTAACCCGTAATAGATCAAGCTCTTGGAACTCATTCCACTCTGTAACTAAAAGTGCTGCATCGCTATCTTTTAAAGCGTCATAAGCATCAGTAGCATACTCAATATCGTCACCAAAGATCTCTTGAGCTTCCTCCATCGCAATTGGATCATAGGCCTTCACTTCAGCCCCTGCTTCTAACAACTGCTTGACTACAGTCCTTGACGGAGCTTCTCGCATATCATCTGTATTCGGTTTGAAAGCTAGTCCCAATAAAGCAATCGTTCTTCCTGCTAAATCAGGTAGTATCTGCTTTAGCTTAGTTACTAAACTTTTCTTTTGTAACTTATTGACCTCAACTACTGAGTTGACAACCTTAAAGTCATAGCCATACTCTTGAGCTGTTTTGACAATTGCCTTCGTATCCTTAGGAAAACAAGCCCCACCAAAACCGACTCCTGCTCGTAAGAACTTATCACTGATTCGATGGTCAGTACCAATACCACGGGCTACTTCTTCAACGTTGGCCCCTGTTAACTCACAAATGTTAGCTATTTCATTGATAAAGCTGATCTTAGTAGCTAAAAAAGCATTAGCAGCATACTTGATTACCTCTGCACTATAGCGATCTGTATGTATAATCGGTGCTCCAAAATCTTGATGTAACTGATCTAAAGTTTCAGCAGCTTGTTGATCATTAGAACCAATCACAATCCGATCTGGCTCCATCGTATCACTGACCGCTGAACCTTCTCGTAAGAATTCAGGACACGAAACAACCGTAAAGTCATGCTCAGTCGTCTTATGCTTTGCAATATACTCCTCTACCCAATCACCTGTTCCCACAGGTACTGTACTTTTATTGATCACAATTTTATCATCATTAAGGTTAGTAGCAATCTTTTGGGCTACAGCTTCAACAGCTGAAAGATCAGCCCCACCATCTTCTGCTGAAGGTGTCCCGACAGCGATAAAGATAATATCACTCTCTTGTACCCCTTGCTCAATAGATGTAGTAAATTTAAGATTACCTTGTTCATGATTTCTTTCAACAATCTCTTTTAAACCTGGTTCATAAATTGGCATTACACCATTTTTTAATCCTTCTATCTTTGCTTCATCAATATCAACACAGATGACTTGATTGCCCAAATCAGCAAAGCAAGCCCCTGAAACTAAACCTACATAACCTGTTCCTACAACCGTTAATTTCATCTATTCACTTCCTCCTTATCAATTACTTAAATTTAATACTTGTCTAGTTAATTATGTTCCCCTCACAGTCTAAAGTTCAAGACTGCTCGTGAGTGGTTGACAATTACTACTCCTTAACCGTCAGTCTCTACACCACTCTACAACTGTTAATTTCATCTATTCACTTCCTCCTTATAATATAGGGACTAGTTACTAGTAATTAGTCCCTAGTTGGAATCTGATAACATATCATATGCGTCAACTTAATACATATTTTTCTAGTTAACTTGCTTTTAATTGATATATAGTTTAAGGCTAAGTCTAAGTTTAAGTTTAAGTAAAATCTAAACCCTTATGCTTTTAACGGTTGGCTTAACCTCAAACTTAAACTAAATTGCAATCTAGTAAAATTTAACTTAAGTTAACACGTCTAACAAAATATCAAAAATTTATTGACTGATCATCCCTCTAATTAAATATTATAACATAAAATCCAATAGTTGTGAAATAATTATCTAACGGGAAATACCTTTTTTCTTATTATATTCTTCTTTTTTTAGAACTTAAACTCCTGCTTATGAAACTGGTAAAATTAACAGCAAATCATCCAAAATAATTATCTCAATTAAAACAAAGTTGCCGCTAGGCAACTTTAGATTTAAAGATATATTCTCTTTTCAGATTAGATCCCCCAAAACAAAGAAATAAAAACAGGAACTACAATAGATAAAAGTAATTGTAATGGAGCTCCTACTAAGATAAAATCACGGAATTTATATCCTCCAGGGCCATAAACCATTAAATTTGTCTGGTAACCTACAGGAGTTAAAAAAGAAGCACTAGCAGCAAATGTTACTGCTAAAATGAAGGCAAATGGATTTGCTCCTAACTGATTAGCTGCTCCTACTGCTACAGGAATCATTAAGACTACACTGGCATTATTACTAATAACACTAGTTAATATTGCAGTAAATAAATAAAAGACCCCTAGAATTATGACCAAAGGAAAGGACCCTGTAAGTTTTATTAATTGTGAAGCCATATACTGAGCTGTTCCAGTCTCTTCAATAGCTACCCCTAGAGGAATCAATCCTGATAATAAAAAGATGACTTCCCAATCTATTATGTCATAAACTTCGTTAGAATTTACAGTATTAGTTAACACCATAGCTATTACTCCACCTAAAGCAGCGATTGAAATCGGCATTATATTCAATGCCGCCAGGCCAATTACAGCTCCTACAACCCCTAAAGAAGTGGCTATTTTAGTAGGCTGATACTCAAAGGTTTTCAATTCTACTTCTCCAACAATGAAATTATCATTATTCTTTAATCGCTCCAATGTTTTTTCAGTAACCAACAAAAGCAATACATCACCAGGTGAAAAAGTAAATTCCTTTAAATTTCTATGCTCTAGCCCTTCTCCATGCCTAATTCCAATTAAGCTAGCATCATAACGTTCAAGAAAATTAACCTCTTTAACATTTTGATCTGCTAAAAAAGAATGATCTGGTATAACAACTTCTATAACTTCTTGTCCTTTATCTAGAGATTCCAATTCTTGTTGAGTGATTTGAAAATCTGATAAGATCTTTATACCTTTTTCCTTGATAAAATCCAGTAAAGTCTCCTTATCAGCTCTAATAATCAAGCGGTCACCATTACGAATTGTCTTGATCTCTAATGGCTTCATAAATTCTTCTCCATCACGAATCAGGCGTAAAATATCTAAATCCTTCTCTATATGCTTTGCAAGTTCTCCTATATTTTGACCAAGCAATGAAGAGTCCTCTTTAATTTCAACTTTAGTCAAAAAATCTTTCATCTCATATTCTTTAACTAAATCATTCTCATAGGTAATTCGGGTTGGAATCAAATGATAACCTATTGTAATTAAATAAAATAATCCTACTATAAATACTACTATTCCTAATTTAGTAAATTCAAACATACTAAAAGGGTGCCCAATCAACCGAGCAGATATATCACTGGCCAAAATATTAGTCGAAGTCCCCAACAGAGTCATAGTACCTCCAAACATAGATGCATAAGACAGAGGGATTAACAGCTTTGATGGTGATACCTTAGTTCTACGAGCAAGATTGGTTACCATAGGAATAAAAGCAGCTACTACAGGAGTATTGTTAATAGCACTAGCAACAACCCCAGTCAAAATAGAGATTACCCCTACTTGTGCTCTTTCATTACCTTTAGTAACCTTTTCTATTTTACTACCGAGAAGTTGTACAGCACCACTATTTTGAATACCTTTACTCAAGACAAACATAGCCATGACAGCAATTGTAGCATTATTACTAAACCCTGATAGAGCTTGCTCAGTAGAAATCTTAGTCCATGGGCTTAAAACCACAAGAATTACCGGGACTGATAAAGCTATCATGCCAATTGGCAGTGGTTCCCAAATAAATAAAATTAAAATTAACATTATTAATGACATAACTATAGCTATATTAATATCAAAAGTTACTGTAGAGACTAGTTCTTCTTGATAATCTGCCGCATTAACTATAGTAGACTGACTAACAAAAGATATAACTAAAACTATTAACAAGATAAAGATTAATTTAAAACTAAAATTAAAAAATTTACTCTTATAACCAAACAGATTAACCCCCTCCTTACAAAGACTTTAGTGCTCTCAATTAAATTCAACTCACTTTTAATTATTATTATCAAAATTATTTTATTATGTAAAATTCGATTAATCCCTACTAAAACTATATGTTTTTACTACTTTAGGTTTGTTTTGATTATAACAAACTATTATCCAGATTACAAATTATTAATAAATAGATTACTTACAATTAATTGATATATAGCTTAAGTTTTAAAATTAAAAAATTACAATTTAAACCTTAAAATCAAAACCATTTTACGGAAAAGTTAAAAACCAAACTTTATTCCGTGCTACCTTTTTTCTTGATAAAAAAGTAGCCAAAAAATCAATAAGAATTTGAATTTTTGCAATCACCAAAATCTAATCATTCTCATTTGAAGTATTAAAATTACATATAAACTCCTCCACTTCCACCGCAATCGCATAAATTCTTCGGGTAAATCAAAACATTACAATCTAAAAACTTAACATGAGGGGTGTTTCGCAGTGACATTTAGATTTTTTCGTCTAGCTTCTTGATGAGTCGAGAAATGAATAAGAGTATGAATTAGCTAATTTCCCCATTTTAAATTAGCTTGCTCTTATTTATTCGCAGACGAATCTTAGAAGCTTAGAAAAAATCTTTCCAAACAAGAAATACCCCTCATGTTTCACATCATAACTGACACAATATTGTAATTAAGCTATAATTTATAACCACAAACAAAAAACACCCCTCTATCTTGCGATAGAAGGATGTCTTCTAGGAGGTTGAGCTTAGTTTTGCAAATAATCTATGATTTTTTCAGTAATATCCTGAGTTCCTGCAACGACCCCTTGATCAGTGATAATTATCTCTAATCCTAACTCTTCTCTAACTTCAGTTAAGATAGGGTCGATAACTTCCTCTAATTGCTCTTCTTGCTCTTGTTGTAAAGCAAAAATTTCTTGTTGAACCTCTTGTTGTAACTGCTGTGCTTTTTCTTGCTCATCTTCACCTAATTCTGATACCTGTTGATAAAATTCTTCTTCTAAGGCTTCTACTTCTGCTTGTAACTCCATCTCCATCTCTTCTACTTCTGGATGGGATTGATAAACTCTAGCCAAATCTACATAACCGATCATTCCCAATTCACCTGTTGGTTCAAAACTTGACTCATCATCATCTACTTTTTCCTCTTGCTCTATCACTTCAATCTCTTCCTCAAAATCCTCATCTTCAAAATCTTCATCTTCGAAATTTTCTTCTTCAATTACTTCCTCTTCTACAACTTCATTTTGCAAGTCTTCTTCACTCAAATCAACATCTTCGCCATCTTTACAACCTACTACAACCAATCCAACGACAATAACTAGTACGACTAGAAGAGTCTTCTTGTTAAATTTGATCATTAATTAATTCCCCTCTCAGTTAGATTCAATCCTACTTATTTCAATTCACAATTCAAAAAATCAAAACTGGCTGTGAATTGCTTTCAGCTCTTGATTTGTCAACTATTCATTATTCACTATTAACTATTCACTGTCTTTTCTAACTCTTCTTTGATAATAGTTTAAATTACAATTATGATGATTTTGTGAGAAGGGATTGATATTAAGTTTAAGGTTAACTTCAATTGATAATTGATAGTTTAAAATTGATAGTTTAAACCTTTTAATTCTCTTGATTTTAAGGACTTGATCTTTAATTGTCAATTATCAATTATCAACTATCAACTGATTTAATTGCTCGCTGTAAGGAAGCCAATAGCTCAGTCGATATATCCAAAGTTCCTAATAATAACTTGTCATTCTCGTTTGACCCGTGACAGTCAGAACCACCGGTAATGATTAACTCCTCCTTACTGGCTAAGCGAAGATAATAACTGAGTTGTTCTGGACTATGCTGAGGATAATAAGCTTCTATCCCTGCTAAATCTGGCAGTTGCACTAGCTCTTCTACAATCTCGACCTCAGAAATGATCCCTGGATGGGCCAACACCGCCACCCCACCTGCTGTAGTAATCAGCTCAATTGCCTCCTTTGGTAGAAGTTGATACTTATCTACATAAGCTGGCCCGCCATCTGCTAAGTATTTATCAAAAGCTTCTTGTTTGCTAGCTACATGACCTTCATCAGCTAGTAGTTGGGCCAAATGTGGACGACCGACCCCTTCTTCCCCAGCTAACTGTTGAAGTTGCTCGTAATCAACTTCAATTCCTAGATTAGCAAGCTTGTTGATCATCTCTTTGGCCCGTCCTTTACGGGCTGTCTGTAACTTCTCTAAGATCTCTAATAATGCTTCATCCTCCCAGTCAATATAATAGCCTAGGATATCGACCCGCTCACCTTTGTAATAGGTTGTCAACTCTATCCCTGGGACTACCTCTACTCCTAGCTTCTCCCCTTCCTCTAAAGCCTCAGTTATTCCACTGATGCTATCATGATCAGTGATCGCAATTGCTGCTAGATTCCTTTCTTTAGCTGCTGCAACCAACTCTTTCGGAGTTAAGTTTCCATCTGATGATGTCGTATGTAGGTGTAAATCTATTTTTTTCATTTTTTTACTCCCCTCGTGAAAACATTTAAATTTAATAATTAATATAAATTTTCACTTTCAAAATTAAGATCTTAAACCAATAAACTTCAAAATCAGTTTCGAGAGGGCTAAAAACCAGCCCTTCCTCGACTAAATTTTTTTACTGCAAAAAAATTCAGAAAAAAAACTCAAAACCAGAGGAAAATTAAACTCGCTACCCAAGCTAACTCTTTACTTAAAATTAATTCTATTACCTAATATTTAAAAATTTAATTGCTGTTCAGTAAATTAAGTGCAGAATCTATGCTTAGCTCAAACAGAAATTTTCCTAAAACCTAATTAGTACCCTAAATTTAAAATAAACCTATAAATATAATGCTTTTAAGAAATCTTAAGCTTTTTAGGTTTTGATCTTTAACTATCCACTATCAATTATCAACTATAAACTGAACTTATCCAGCGTTAAAAATAAATTTAATCAGATCACGAAATAACCTTTCCATGATAACTATTCGATTGGTAACTAACAAAAGCCCAACAATTAATAAAACTCCCCCAAAGATGACTTGAAAGAATCTAGTATATCTTTTAGCTCCTGCCATTAATCCTACTGCTTTCTCAAAAGAGATCGCCATTAAAAAATAAGGAATCGCCAAACCAATAGAAAAGAAGAACATAATCAATAGATTATTCACTTCTGTAGTTCCTGTAATTACAAAGATCGAAGATAAGGTTGGGCCAACAAGATGAGATGCTATCAGTGCAAAGAAAATACCAGTGATGAAGACAGTTAGATACTCATATCTTTTCGAGACACTGACAATACTAACTCTACTGCTGAGATTATGTAGCTTAGAACTTGGTAGAACTCCTAAGAGTTTGGCCCCTATGAAGATGATAAAAATTCCAGCTACTAAATTAAATAACCTCATCTGATCCATCAATAGATGCCCTAAGCTATCGATTAAGCCTCCGATCGAGACAAAGACCAAGGTAAATGCTAGTACAAAGATAGAAGTATTGACTAGTAGCTCTCTTCTTTCAAAACTAGCTGCTTCCATATTCTCGACAGAAAAGCCTGAGATCATACTGAAATAAGCTGTCATCATCGGGATGATACAGGGTGCTAAAAACGAAAGAAAGCCGATCATAAGTGCTATTAAGTAAATACCTTCCAATAATCTCCCTCCTTTTGATACCCTCTAGAGGTATGTTATTGTAAGGTATATTACTTTTTAAGCTAAATTATGATTTAAAATTGAGGCTAAGTTTAAGTCAAGTAAAATCTAAGCCCTTATGCTTTTAACAATTGACTTAGCCTTAAACTCAAACTTGAAGTTAATTATACTCCAATAAATCTTGAATATCCTCCCAACTAATACTCTGAATTGGACTACTATTCTTCTCGATTATACTCTCAAAGATATCCTGCTTTCTTTGTTGTAACTTCAACATCTTCTCTTCGACCGTTCCAGTTGTGATCAATTTATAGACAGTTACCTGCTTAGTTTGACCAATCCTGTGGGTTCGATCGGTAGCCTGTCGTTCGACCATCGGATTCCACCAGGGATCAACATGAATTACGATATTAGCAGAGGTTAAATTCAAACCGGTTCCTCCTGCCTTTAAGCTGATTAAAAAGACCTTTAACTGATCATCTGCATTAAACTTCTCAACCCGTTCCATTCTATTTCTAGTACTACCATCCAAATAGGTGAAAGGTATTTCTTGCTTCTCAAATCCCTGCCTGATTATCTTAAGCATCTTCACAAACTGACTAAAGACAACTATCTTATGCCCTCCAGCAATAGCAGCTTGGACTATTTCTAATAAGGCGTCTAACTTAGCAGAACTTAATTGCTGCTCACTCTCTTCTAAAATCAAGCTAGGATGATTACAGATCTGGCGTAACTTGGTCAAAGCAGCTAAAATATTAATCCGTGACCGATTAAATCCCCGCTCTTCAATCTGGGCTGTTAAATCAGTCTTGACCTGCTCTAAGATCATCCGATAGCTATCCTCTTGCACCTTAGTCATCTCGACTGGATGGATATTGATCAACTTATCTGGCAGATCAGCTAAGACCTCTTCTTTTCTTCGTCTTAAGATAAAAGGAGCAATCCTCTTCTTCAATTCTACAAGCTTTGTCTCATCTTGATCCTTAGTAATTGGATTTAAATACTTCTTTCTAAATTGACTATAACTATTTAAATAGCCTGGCATGATAAAATCAAAGATAGACCATAGCTCTTCTAAGGAATTTTCTAAAGGAGTTCCTGTCAGAGCCAACCTATACTCTGCTGTAATCTCTTTGACACCTTTGGCCCGCTTGGTAGTTCTATTTTTGATATAGTGTGCCTCATCTAAGATAACATGAGAAAATTTAAAATCCCCTAACTCTAAATAATCACGACTGATGATCGAATAAGAGGTAATTATTAACTGATACTTACTAAAATCTTGTCGCATCTCTGCCCGCTCTTGCGGAGTACCATAATAGACTAAGTAATCAAAATCTGAAAAGAACTTATCAACCTCAACTCCCCAATTATAGATCAAGGTTCGCGGACAGATAATTAAAGCAGGTTGGTTATGCCCCATACTCTTAAGCAAGGTCAGAGTCTGTAAGGTCTTACCTAAGCCCATATCATCTGCTAAAATCCCACCGAAATGATATTTAGCTAAGAATTTCAACCAATAATAGCCTTGCTTTTGATAATCTCTTAAGATATCTTCAACCTCCGTAGGAAGTTCTACCTCCTGGACTAAATTATCCTGGGTAATATCCCGATCCAACTGATCATAGACCTGATTACCTGTAAAACTAATCCCTGCTTCTTGAACTAGATTACGATAATATAAGAGTTGATAATAACTACTCCGATAGCTACCATCTTCTTGCTTGTCGGCTTGAGCAATCATCTGCTCGACCTGTTGTTGGTTATCTTCTTCGATCAGATAATACTTATTATCAAGCTGTAGATAACCCTCACCTTGTTGATTATACTTCAATAATTCTTCTAACTCTGCTTTAGTATAGCTTTCTGCCCCGATATTATATGTAATCTTAAACTCAAACCAATTAATATTATCATCATCTTCAACAAATTCAATTACTGGTTCGAGCTGACAAGGGACTACCTCTAACTCTTCAAAGTCAGGAGTAGTCTCTACCTCCCATTCTGCTGATAAGTCAGCTAAATCCTCAGTAATAAACCTTTGCTGATCAGTCTCATCCTTAATACTGAAACAATCAGGCTGGAGATGAAACTCATAATCCTCTAGAAAGTTCAAAAACTGCTTAACCTTTGCTGTATTCCACGCCGACCATACTTTAGGGTCTTGTTCATCTTGTTGATAATGCTTCGCATCATAATCAAACCCTACAATCTCAGTATTGTGATAAATTTGCTGGTCAATCTTGACCTCTGATTGGCAGATGATAGTCTGTTCTTGATAATCAAACTTCAATCTTATCTGTGGCTCTTTTTCAATCAATTGATAACCCTCTAAGTTTTGAGCAACTTCTAAATTTAAATTCTGCTGCAATGAAGGCAAGACCTCAAAGATAAACTCCCCTTGCTTCTTTTCAGGGATCGGTATCTGCGTAGGTGCATTCCTAATAGTTTCCATCTCCACAGGATGTACCTTAGCCTCTTGAACCGTCCAAGTAATTCCATTACCTTGATAAGTTTGATAATTACTATCTTTAATCTTGATTTTGACTTTGCTTAGATCACCAGTCATGATTAACTTAGGATATAGTAATTGCCCTACCTCAGCTAGTTGATCACTTTCTGCTAAATAGACTTGACTATCTTCTATCAAGCCTAATAAGAAATTGAAGTTAGCCTCATCTTTAGAAAAAAGAAGTGCTCCCTCAGTCTGACTACCTTTTGTTTCAACTTGAGCTAGATAATTAATCTGAGCTAAATCTTTGCTTGTTAATCTATCTTTAAAAGAGTCTAAGCCTGAATAATAAGAATCTTGAATATAAGCGATAATCCTTTCTAGTTCATCTACTTCTAATTCTTCAGACTGTAAAACCAGCTTGAAATTAACCATTGAACTGGTCATTAAGCCTTTGATTACAAATTGCAAAGACGCTGTCTCTTTAGTTCTGACCTGCTGACTCAACCCTACTAATTTATTATAATTAACCTCTGTTAAGCGATTAAAATTGAGTGTAGGATAATCCTCTTCTAAAAATTTATACAAGACTGCTATTTCGTGCTTACAGATTGGCCCCCAATCATAGGGACAATTACATTGGCCCTCCGGATAAACCTTCTTATTTTTCAAGTTAATCTCTATTTTGACCTGATAGAGTTTAGTACCTGATACTTCTGCTTTGATTTCTAATTGCTGATCATTTATAATTTGATAATCATAATCGACAACCCTACCGGTTTGATAATAGTTTCTTCCTCTGTTATAGATTTTAGTTGAAACATTTCTTCTAAGCTGCTTCAGTACTGACATCCATTACACCCTTTCTTTTAAAGCTCATTAAGATCATTATATCTTATTTCAGGGTTTCTTAAAAGAAAAATTAGATACAAAAAGTTGCCGTTAGGCAACTTTAGGTTTAGGTTGAATTTAAGTGAAATTTAAAGATCAAACTTCAAAAGCAATTTCGAGCGGGCCAAAGACCAGCCCTTTCTCGACTAACCTTTTTTTAATTGTAAATTGTACATTGTCAATTGTTAATTATCTTAATTTCTCCCACCACTCTCTATGCTCTAAATACCAACCTATCATCTATATAGCTAATCAACTTTAAACCCAAACTGCAAATATATCTTTATCATTCTTTGTTACCTCTTCTTCTTTATATTCCTTATTCTGGTTAAAATTAAAGCTGACTAGATAACCTTGCTCTAGATTCTGCTGATCAAGATAATCTGCTAATTGTTCCAAACCCTCCTGATGATACTTCTCTCCTCGCCAAATCTTTAGTTCTACAATATATTTCTTATCTAAATAAGTAACCACTACATCCAGCCGCTTCTCCTGAGAGATTTGAACTTCTTTAAAGTCAAAGCCTTGTCCGTTAATGATCGGTTTGATAAAAGCCAAAAAGATAAGTCTCCCATTTCTTTCTAGAAATTCTTGATCTTTATCACTATACTGCTCTTTAATGAACAACTGGAACTTCCTTAATATCTTCCTAAAGTCTAAATAGCCATCTGCTTTAATAAAGTTCTCTCTAAAATTATAGACTGTCATATCTAAATCTGTCTCAATCTTTGAGCTTAGATAATTATAAATAGCCTGCTCATAGATTCTATTATGAACCTTTACTCTCCCGTTATCATTCTTTAAAATTCCATATAATTCTCCCAACTCTATAAGTGGATTATGCCGATTATAACTTAGCTTCTTACCTTCCATTATTAGTTCATAGACAAGTTGATATAAGTCTTGATTATTTTCTAAATTCTTGATCAAACTTTCAAAATTAACACTCTTATCCTCTAATATCAGCTTCACTGCTGCTTCTAAATCTTTTAAGTCCCAGCTTTTATTCTCTTTTTGAGGTAGTATCTTTTCATCTATTATCTTAGCTATTTTACTAACTAAATAAGGATGGCCTGAAGTATAATAATGAATCTTTTTAGCTATTTTCTCTACATTTAATTTAATATTTTTATCTTTTCTATAATCCTTAAGCATTGTAGCTATTTCTTTTGGATTAAAACTTAAATCTATATCAAAATCTACTGCTATATTCCAAGGACTATTATACTTTTTCTCATCATCTGCTCTTAACTTTACCTTAAGGTTCTTAACATCATGGACTCCTGCTAAGATTACACTATGGAAAGTATAATCTTCTCCTTCAATACTAGCAAGATATTTACTTCTTAACATTCCTAGAAAATCCAAAAACAATTGATTATTGCTACTTTTATCTACTTCATCTATCATTAATACTATTCTTCTTTTCTCTTCTTTAGTTAATTCAGTTATTACTCTTGCTAATTTTCTCATATTTGTAGCTGTAGCTAAATTATTTTCTATAATATTAATTAGTTTTTCTTCATTTTTAAGCTCTAATTTATCTTTTAAGATTAATAAAAATTCCTCTATAAATACCTTCTGTTCTTTATATATTTCCTTATCAAAACCTTCAAAACTAATCCTTAACACTAAATAATCTTCTTTGCTTAATTTATTAGATAATAGATATAGTGCAGTTGTTTTTCCATATTGTCTTGGTTTATTAATAGTAAAGTAATTCCCTTTATCTACCAACTTCTTCATCTGATCTAATTTATTCTTTATATCAACCATATAATGTTTAGCTGGAATACAGGTTCCTGTTATATTAAATTCTTTCATTTTTTCACCCCTTTTATTATTATTATACCCTAATTTTAGGAAGGATAAAAGAGGGGAGTGGCTTTTACTCAGCCTCAACCTTAGACTTGGACTTAGTCCTTTTTTGCTTCCTTCAGACAAAATTTCTTCGAATACCAAACCTTTAAATTCAGTAAGAACTTAAAACTATTTTAAGATGAAATCTCCTGTTATAAGCCTTTTTAATCTACCAGCATACAACTTTTCTATTATAATGTTATTCTCCAATTTAATCATATTTCTTTTCTGATCGTATACTTTAGTCTTTGTAAATGAAAATTTCTTAATATATTCCAATGCATTAACTTTAGCTAAACCATTTTCCTTTAACAGATCAAAAGATCCTAAAACACTAAGTCCAGTAATCTTATCATCGTAAATTGTCTTTCCGAAAGTCAAGACTATAGCTCTTCGTGCTCTACGATCATCAGATAAGAAATAATTAATCTGTTTATTTGCAATATCTCTTAACAGTATAATCATATGTAAAGTTTTAATTTCACCGATATCTTTTAGTTGATTATCGATAATCTCTACAGCATTAAGAAGTTCTTCATTAGAATTTGAATCCCTAAGCTCATCATAATACTGCTCATAATAATCTACTCCAAAAACTTCACAAACCTCTTCTAAAGTCGCAAGAAAATATTCTCTTATTTCTATTTTAGTTAATAACTCTTCATCATTTACTAAAATTATCTGTTGTTTTTCAATTAAATCATTTAATCTAACCACTACTTCATCTGGCCACTTAACTTCTTGATAAACTCTACTATGGAGATAACATTTATCAAACAATGAGATTACTTCTTCTAATAAGTTGGAATTATTAAAACTCATCTTGATAATTGCATCAGTATCTAAACATAGTACTTTATTCTCCTTGACCCTCCTCGAGGCAAGCCACCGAGGATTCTTAGGCTGAGAGTGTAACCACTACTCATATATAGCAAGTTTAAAATTCAAAACCTGCTATGTAAACTCCTAAGCGTAATTTCCTGTTAGCCCGACAGTACATATCCTAAGTGCTATTTGCCTTTATTTTTAGTCCTTCGTTTAAAATATTCAAACTTGCGTTAATGTCCCTATCGTGTACTTCTTTACATTCGGGACATTTCCACTTTCTAACATTTAAATTTTTAACCTTTTCATTCTTATAGCCACAGTTGCTACATAATTGACTACTTGCAAAGAAAGTATCTATTTTAACTAAATCCCTTCCATACCATTTAGCTTTATAAGTTAGTAATTCAATAAACTTGCTCCAAGATACATCTGATATTGATTTAGCTAATTTAGAGTTTTTAAGCATATTCTTTACTTTTAAAGTTTCAACTACTATGAATTGGTTTTCTTCAATTAACTTAGTTGAAACCTTGTGTAAGAAATCTAATCTAATATTAGCTACTTTTTCATAAACCTTACCTAATTTCTTTTTAGCTTTATACCAATTATTAGAACCTTTTTCTTTTCTAGCTAGACTTCTGTTTAATCTAGCAATCTTTCTCTCGTATTTCTTTAATACCCTAGGATTAGCTATTTTCTCACCATCTGACATAATAGCAAACTCTTTTAATCCCAAGTCTATTCCTATTTGCTTATCTACTTTAGGCAACTCTTCAACTTCTTCTTTAACTGCTATTGAGATAAAATATTTATCTGTATTAGATTTAGTTACTGTAACATTTAATATCTTACCTTTGACCTTTTTAGACTTTCTAAACTTAATCCAGCCCAATTTAGGCAATTTAATTTTGTTATCTTTTATTTCAATATTTGTATTTCCACTTTTTCTAGTAAATTTATTAGTACGATAAGAGTTTTTTCTGTTTTTCTTGGATTTAAACTTAGGAAAATCGTATTTTCCATTAAAATAGTTTTGGAATGCTCGGTCTAAGTCTTTAAGTGCATTTTGTAAAGCGAATTTATCTGGCTCTTTTAACCATTCTAGCTCTTTCTTTAGTTTAGTTAATTGCTTAGAATATTTAGTATAAGCTAAGTATTCATTTTCTTTAGCTTTATCTAAGAAATGATTGTAAACAAATCTCGCACAACCTACTGATTTATTAATTAATATCCTTTGGTCTTTATTAGGACATAATCTAAACCTGTATGCCTTTTCTCTAACTGTCATATTTTCACCTCCTACTTAACATTATAGCATAAACTTAAATAAGTTGCAATATTAATGTTTAAGTGTTATAATTAATTTAGGAGGTGCTTATTATGTCAGATTTAACCACTAGAAAGAGAATTACTACTACTTTAGATAAAGATTTAATTGATAAATTAGATAATCTTTCTAAAGAAACCAGAATACCTAAATCTAAATTATTTGACGAGGCTATTAAAGATTTACTTGAAAAGCATAAAAAATAAAGTCAAGACCGTCCACTCTTACCACAGGGCATTATCAAGGGAATACGATAAATCCGCCACAGTGGTTTGCGAGTGGACTTAACTTCCATCACTATCACCAATAAGGCTTAAATCCTTCTCTATCTTTTGCTTAGGTAACAATTCTGCTAAATCATTGTCAATAATTAATGATTTAAGATTGCTATACTTAACTTCTTTCATTCTCTTTTGCCATCTTTGTCCAATTTGATGTTTATTAATCTGATATAAAACCCCTTCTTGAGGGTTTCTGTCAGGAATAGAAAGCCACTTTTTAACCTCTTTTAGCTCTAATAACTCAACCTCATAGAGTCTTAAAATAATCGTTTTATAAGGAACTGCAAAGGTATCCATCAGTTTAATAATCTTTAATAAATCTAGATCTTTTTCGGTTCTAACCTTTAATAATTTTAACTCTTCTAATAAAGATAACTCAGGTACTAATATCAAAGCAGCAAATAAATTGGCTTTACTCTCTTCTAAATTAAGCTCTTTATTCTCTTCTACAACTCGCCGATGTAATAACTCCTCTTTATCCTTATTATGTAAGTGATATAATTCATGGGCAGCAGTAAAGATCTGTTTTTCGTATGGTAAATAAGTATTAATATAAATAAAAAACTGACCTCTATGTTCACAAATAAAACCACAGAGGTCATCATCATTAATAGGAAATCTTAACAGATCAACTTCTTCTTTCTCTTCAATGATCCTAAAAATATTATCCTTTAAGACCTTATTACTAGCCCCTGCAAATTGATCTAATAAATATACCGCTTCCTTTTTAACCTCTTGGTATAATTGGGGTTGAACTTTCTTAATAGTCTGATTTAGTAGCTCCAATATTTAAGCTCCTTTCTTCTCTAACTAAAAATATTCTTAGTAGCTTATACAAATAAATCTTGATGGCTATCTTTTAAATCACGATGAAAGATAATTAAATCCATGATTTCCTTAGCATGTTCTAGTCCTTCTTTAGCTTCTTTAGAGTTTACTTCACCCATGAAAGCAATAATAGGATCAGTCTTTTCTTCTTCCATAGGTTTTTCAGTCAGTTCTTGTAGCTCAACATTTAAAATCTCAGCAATGCTTTTAAGCTCTTCAATCGTTATTTTCTTTCTACCATGAACAATTTTATTGACCATTTGGCGTGAAGTAGCTAATTTTTCTGCTAAGTCAGTCTGAGTCCAGTTAAGTTCATCTAATTTCTGTTGGATTCTAGTTCCTACTAATTGGTTAAAAGAACTCATCTGTAATCCTCCTTTCTTTAGTTTTATTATACCACTCCCAATGGTTTCTAGCAATGATATATTTACATTAATATTATATGCACATTTCTTGTGAATGATACATTTACAATATTAGAAAAATAAAAAGAGTAGATCAGCAATAAATCGACCTACTCCTAATTTAAATATTCTTTTAATTTTTTATCTCTTCGATCTCAAATAACCAATAATCCCTTGTTTTTAACTGACAAACTCTAAATTAGATAAGTTTAATTCTACATTCCCTACCTCTTCTTTCAATTGCTCAAATTTATCCTTTCGAGTAAAATCACACAAAAACTTAAAGTAACCTTCTAATAAATCATTATCAAAAACAGGTTCAATATAAGAAGTACTGAAATATTTAGCTAGTAAAGAGTTAGCTACTTCCTTGATTTCAGAAGAACCATATACTTTGTGATTTTGAATTTCAGTTAAAACATATTTGGCTATACCTAAATATCTTCGACCTAGCTTAGAAGAAAGAAAATAATTAAAAGTTTCTTTATCTCTCAAACCGTAAAAAATAGCAAGCTTTTTTACTCTATAATTTTCCTTGCTTTCTTCCAATAAATTATCAGTTTCAACTAATTTCCTTTTGTAATCATCAAGAAATTTCACAAATTCTTGTTGGTTAAACATTATATTTCAGCCTCCTTTCTCTAAAAATATTGATTTTTAAAGGCTTCCCACTGACTTTGTATTCTTCCTTGACCTATTTGAAAACTTATAGTTTCCCTCATTAGTTTATCCAATTTATTTTTATTTATACTCTCCAATATCCCTGATTGTGCAACATCTTCAAAATCCCTTGAACGACCTCTTCCTATCTTGGTTATAATTAGATCATAATCTCCTAAAATAAAAATATCAAGAAATTTAAAATCATAATCTATAACAAGTTTTTCCAACCTCTCTTCATAATCAGGATGCAACATTATTACGCCATTACAATCATCATTTATCCCAAACAAATCAAATTTAAAATTACTTAAATAATTTCTTAATTCCCTATCCATTTTTAAGGTGTCAATATCTTGTGTCACGTTCATGTCGCAAGGATGCCACCCGATTTATCTGAATGTGAACTTTTTCCTGAATCTCTTGAATTTTGATTCCAGTTTTTTATCTAAAACTACTAATCTTTCTATAATTTTTATTTTATCAGCAAATAAATCTTCTACAAAATACACTCCTTATCTTAATGTGCTTTGATTATATCATATTTTACATAAAATTGAAATATTAAAATCAAAACAACTATTACGGAAAGACTAATAAGCCTTCTTCCGTATTACTTTTTCCTTATATCCCTTGTTTCTCTTCTAGCAAACTTCAAAAGCAATTTCGAGCGGGCCAAAGACCAGCCCTTTCTCGACTAACCTTTTTTTAATTGTAAATTGTACATTCCGTCAATTGTTCATTAGCTTAATTTCTCCCACCACTCTCTATGCTCTAAGTACCAATCTATAGTCTCCTCTACATAGCTAATCAACTTTAAACCCAAACTGCAAATATATCTTTCCCATTCTTTGTTATCTCTTCTTCTTTGTACTCCTTATTTTGATTAAAATTAAAACTGACTAGATAACCTTGCTCTAGACTCTGTTGGTCAAGATAATCTGCTAGTTGTTCCAAACCTTTCTGGTGATACTTCTCACCTCGCCAGATCTTCAACTCTACAACATATTTTTCATCTAAATAAGTAATCACTACATCCAGCCGCTTCTCCTGAGATATCTGAACCTCTTTAAAATCAAATCCTTGTCCGTTGATGATCGGTTTAATAAAAGCCAAAAATATAAGTCGCCCGTTTCTTTCTAGGAACTCTTGATCCTTGTCACTATACTGCTCCTTAATGAACAACTGAAACTTCCTTAATATCTTCTTAAAATCTAGGTAGCCATCTGTTTTAATAAAGTTTTCTCTAAAGTTATAACCTTTCATATCTAAAGTTGTTTCTAACTTAGAACTCATATAATTATAGATTCTTTGCTCATAAACCCTGTTATGAACCTTTAATCTTCCGTTCTTCTTAGCAAATACCCCATATAACTCTCCTAAATTAATAATTGGATTATCTGGATTATAACTTAAATTCTGACCTTCCATTATTAGTTCATAGACAAGTTGATATAACTCCTGATTATTCTCTAAATTCTTGATCAAGCTTTCAAAATTAACGCTACCCTTGTTTAATATTATCTTTACTGCTTCTTCTATATCTTTTAAATCCCAGCTTTTATTCTCTTTTTGAGGAAGTATCTTTTCATCTATCACCTTAGCTAATTTACTAACCAAATAAGGATGACCAGATGTATAGTAATGAATCTTTTTAGCTACCTCCATTACATCTACTTCAACTTCTCTTTCTTCTTTATATTCTTTTAACATTGTAGCTATCTCATTAGGATTAAAGCTTAAATCTACATCAAAATCTACCGCTATATTCCAAGGGCTATTATACTTTCTTTCATCATTTGGTCTTAGCTTTAATTTAAGATTCTTGACATCATGTACCCCTACTAAAATTACACTATGAAATGTCTTATCCTCTTCTCTTTGAGCCAGTAAATATTTACTTCTTAACATTCCTAAAAAATCTAAAAATAATTGATTATTACTACTTTTATCTACTTCATCTATAATCAATACTAGTTCTTTGTTACTTGTTAATATTAAATCAGTTAGTAAATAGCCAAGTTCATCTATATTCTCTATTTCAGCATCTTCTAATACCTTTATCAAGTCAGTCTCATTTCTCAACTTTAAATTTCTTTTAATCTCTCTCAAAAAGCTTTTTATAAAACTCTCTTCGGCACTAAAGACCTTGCTACTCATACCTTCAAAACTTATACTGATTACTAGATAATCCTTCCTTTTAGCTAATCTTTTGCTAAGTAAAAAGATTGTTGTAGTCTTTCCATACTGTCGTGGTCTATTAATCGTAAAATACTTTCCTTTTTCTACTAGGCTCTCTATCTGATCTAATTTATTCTTTATATCAACCATGTAATGCCTCTCTGGAATACAGGTTCCTGTTACATTAAACTCTTTCATTCTTTCACCCCTTTCGTTATTATTATATCCTAATTTTAGGAAGGATAAAAGAGGGAAGTGGTTTTTACTCAGCCTCAACCTTAGACTTGGACTTAGTCCTTTTTACTTCGTTCAGACAAAATTTCTTCGAATAAGAAACCTTTAAAAATAAAAAAATAGAGTAACAATAAAATACTTAGTAGCAAGATATTGAAAATTAATACGTATTCCGGTATAATTATATACGTAAGGAGGGATAGAATGAAGGATAAATTAACTTTAAGTATTGAAAAGGATGTAATTGAATTTGCTCATAAGCTTTCTGAGGAGACAGGTCAATCTATCTCCAGCATAGTGGAAAAGCATTTAATGGATTTAAAGGAAACACGAGAAGAAGATTATCAGGTTAGCAGCAAAGTAAAGAATCTTACTGGTTTTTTTGCAAGAGAAGATTTTCCAGAAGATAAGCAGGAAATGAGGAAGATATTCCATGAAAAAAGTAGTGATTGATATCAATTTGACATACTCCCCGCCCATTCTCTTCAGTCATGAGCGAGGATTCTTGATAGTTCAAGACCATCTTCCAAACTGACATTACGCTGAAACTCCCTGACTACTAAAAGGTCTAGAGTTCCATTCAGTTTGGCAACTAATGGAGTTTGAATCATATCTCACTCCAAAGGGCGATGTCAATTCGCCTTCTAACCTAGAGGACTTATCTAAATTGCCTCTAGTATACTTTTTAACGGATTGTTTCTTTGAAACAAGTAGGTACTTTCTATAAATATTAATAGCACCAATGCTATCTCTATGATATGAAAATCCACATTGACAATTATAATTTCTATTATTAGGTTTATGTCTTTTGTTACACTTAGGACAAGTTTGACTAGTATAAGATTCTTCTTGATAGTCAACTTTGATACCTACTGATTGTGCTTTATACTCTATCATATCTGTTAATTTCTTATATACCCATTGATGCAACTTTTGATTAGTCTTAGTACCAAAATAAATATTCTCTCTAATCCCTTTAATATCACCAATCGCAATAATAGAAACTCTATTCTTAATACAGTAGCTAATAAGATGGCTTGTGTATTTTTGCAACACATCCATAACCTTATTTCTACTTTTAAAAAGTAGTTTCTTCTTACCACGATTGAGTTTGTTCCAGCGATTAGAGTATTTTTGACATTTAGACATTTTGTTTTGCAGTTTAGCTAATTCTTTATTTCTAAATCTAATAAAAGAGTTGAGTTTTCCACCATTATAAATTAAACTCTGTTCTCCATCAAAAGTTACCATAGGGTGTATTTGACCTAAATCAACAGCTAGAGTTTTATTATTATCATAATCAATCTTTTTGTTTTCAATATCTACTACAACATGAAGTTTATATCTATCTTCTTTAGAATGATAAATGATTTCAGCATATTTAGGTCTTTGATTTAAACTAGATGTTTTTACTTTTAATGGAGTAGCACCACGACCATTGGATAACCTTAATATATTATTATCTTTCAGCTTAATGGCAGACTTCTTATAGATTACTTTATTATATTTTCTGGTTCTATAAGGTGGCTTAGGGTTATCTGCTTTATCCATTGACTTAAAGAAAGATTTAAGGTTAGTATAATATTGTTGCACTGCACCTTGTTTAGTTTGAGAGTGCATACCAAATTCTTTAGCATATAGTTTTATCAATTTTTCCATATTATTTTTAGATAGCCAAACATCTTTAGATTCTTTTAGTTTAAAGATAGTAGATACAGTTTTAGAGTATATGCGACCACTTAATCTAGCTAATTTATAAGCTAACTCTTGTTGTTCAATAGGTAGTATATAAGTCTTATTCATTATTTCACCTCCTTAACTACCATTATTAGTATAACCTAATATTGTATCCAATATAAGCAAAAATATTAATAGCCAATTCATCCCCGCCCTAATTCAAGGGCGAGGCTTTCTTGGCTACAATTCGATAAGATACCTGCTGATTACTGAATCATTACTTCATTATTAAATTTTACAAAATAATCAGGATTTTACTGCTTTTTTGCTTCGTTCAGACAGAATTTCTTCGAATTAAGGGCTTAAAAAATCTTGAAATAGAATAAGATCAGGCATGGAGACCTGACCTTATTCAGTGTACAGTTTACGGTTTACAGTTTACAGTTAAAGACCTTAAATCCTTTCGTGATGAAAAAATCTGCTCTTAGATTTTTTCTATCAACTATCAACCGTCAACCGTCAACTATTCTTTTCCCGCTGCTATCTCATCCTTCGCCTGAGAGATCTCTTCAATATTATCCCGGTTCGGCTTATAAGTCCCTACTAGCTCTACTAAACATCTAATAATTGCTGGCGAGCTATTTAAATTAATCAATCGCTCTAGCTTATCAATACTCTGATATAAAAACTCCCGCTCGATTGCTTCTAACTTTGCAATATAGATCCTCTCATGTTCCGTCGCTAGATTATCCTCTTTCTCGGTCAATAGCTCCTCGTACATCTTCTCACCTGGTCGCAAGCCCGTAATCTCAATCTCGATATCCTCTCCAACTATCAAACCAGAAAGTTCAATCAAATCCTTTGCTAAGTCAATGATCTTGACTGGCTCTTCCATATCGAGAATAAAGACCTCTCCACCATCTCCTAATGCCCCTGCCTGAATTACCAATTGAGCTGCTTCAGGAATCGTCATAAAGTACCGTTCTATCTTTTCATGGGTTACAGTTATTGGCCCGCCATTTTTGATCTGCTTTTTAAAAAGTGGAATCACACTACCATGACTACCTAAGACATTACCGAATCTAACTGCCATGAACTTGGTAGCACTCTCTTCATTGATCGCTTGAACTACCATCTCTGCAGTCCGTTTGGTAGCCCCCATCACATTGGTCGGATTGACTGCTTTATCGGTCGAGATCAAGACAAAGCGTTCTACATTGAATTGATCGGCTACTTCAGCGACCTTCTTAGTTCCCAAGATATTATTCTTGACTGCTTCTTCAGGGTTGGCCTCCATCAGTGGAACGTGCTTGTGGGCTGCTGCATGGAAGACGACATCTGGTTGATAGCGAGCAAAGATGGTCTGAAGCTTGTCTCGGTCACGAATACTGGCAATCAAAGGAATGATATTTAAATCATCATACTTCTCCCTCAATTCCAATTCTAAAAAGTAAGTATTATTCTCATAGATATCGAGAATCAATAACTGCTCAGGAGCAAAGCGAGCTATCTGACGACAAAGCTCAGAACCGATCGAGCCACCTCCACCGGTGACTAAGACGGTCTTACCTTCTACATAAGAACAGATCTCATCAAGATTGAGATCGACCTGCTCTCGTCCTAATAAGTCCTCAACTCTGACCTCACGAATCTGACTCAAGCTGACATTTTCAGTCAAGATCTCATCTAAGGCAGGTAGGATATTGACCTTGACCCCCTCTTGATTGCTTAAGTCATAGATCTCTTTGATTGCATCACCTCGGACAGATGGAATTGCAATGATCACTTCTTGAACATTATACTTTTCGATCACCTCTGGAATAACATAGCGGTCTCCTAAGACCTTGCGTTCATGAATCTCTAAGCCTTGTTTGTAAGGAGCATCATCGATCAAGCCGATGATCTCTTTGTTGATTGGATACTTATCGACTTCTCTGATCAATGCTTCGGCAGCATCACCTGCTCCAACGAGCAAGATATTGGTATTATTCTGATCAGAGCTGATATAATCTATGTAGTAGTCCTTGATGATCCGAAATGTAAAGCGAATTCCTCCTAGAAAGCCGACCTGTAAGAAGCCATTAATAATGATGACACTCCGAGAAAACTCCAGCCCTCTAAAGAAGAGTGCTGTGGAAAAGAGGAGATTGATCAGTACTGAAGCTTTGATGATACATTTTAGCTCTGAGATACTGACATATCTCCAGATCTTGTTGTAAACTTTTAAGAAAAAAAGAACAGCAATCCCAATCGCTGATATAAGTCCTAAGTATGTATAGTCAAAATATGTTGTCCAATCACTATCAAAGCGTAAGATAAAGCTAGCTATGAGTGCTAAGTTGATCAAGGATAAGTCGGTTAGGATTAGAATTGGTTTTTTGTAGGTTCTAAGGAAATTTTTCATTAGATTATCACCTCCGTTTTCAAAAATCTTTTAGCTACAGATCAAAAGCATTCTTTGCCACAGATTATCACCGATTTAACACGGATTAAATCAAAATCATTAATCAAATTAACAACTATAATAAATAATATATTATTTTCAGTCATTACATCTTACTATTATAATTCTTTCTTTTTACTATATCTATACTACTCACTAATTAATGAAAATTAAACATTACTTCAACTAGATAAAAGACTTCTTCAACACTTCTTAAATCAAAAGTATTAATTGGATTAACAATTAATTAATAATCAATCTGAAATCCCTCTTCATTAAATTAAATTCTGTCTAATACTCTAGTTTTCCTTCTAAAAATTAAATTTTGGATAATAAGACTACATAAATACAATCAACGCTTTACTATTTTTTATGCTTTAATCCATGTTATTATTTAGTTTCCAGTTTATTAAGAAGCAATTTTAATCAACTAGATTATATATCACAATAATTTATTTTTAATCGAATGATTTTATCTGTGCCTATCTGTGTATATCCGTGGCCACTTGTTTTATAATATAAATCTTTCGTACTCCAATTTCTCTTCAGCAAAGTTAAGGATTATTCCTACTCTCACATTAGTTGCCTTTAAGTAATTTAAGATCTGGCTTTTATGAGCATTACTTATCTGCTTTACAGATTTTAATTCTAAGATAACTTTATCTTCAACAATTATATCTGCTATGTAATTACCTACTGTTTTTCCTTTAAATTCCACTTCTATCGAATGCTGTTGTTCAGCTTTTAAGTCATTCTCTTCAAGTAAGAGCATTAGTGCATTTTCATACACCTTTTCTAAAAATCCATAACCTAGCTCGTTATATACTTCCATAGCTAATCCGATGATTTTATATGTTAGATCTGAGTATAGTAGTTGGCCCATCTTACCCCTCCTAATATAACTTGTTTTACCAATGAATTGTATTTTTATGAGGGGCTTTTTAAAAACTTTTTTGCAACGAATTAAATCAAAATCATTTTCAGCCACAGATTAACACCGATTGGACACTGATTAAGTTCAAAAGCATTAATTAAATTACTCAAATAAAAAATTAACTTGAAATTACTGTTCCTTAAATTAAATTCTATCTAATACTCCAATTCTACTTTTCCAGTTTTCCAGCTTAAATTATAAGTAATAAATATACACATTTAATTTAATTTGATCTAATCTATTTTACATTCAATTTATAGTTTACCGAAAGCAATTTAAGTCAATTAGATCAGATACTATAATTTATAAATAGTTATTTTAATTTAAAGATTTTATCTGTGCTCATCCGTGTCCATCCGTGGCTAACTGTCTTTATTTAGCTAAAGCTTTGACCTTGCCCCTAATATTTTGGACAAGAAAAGACTATGCTTTTCTAACAAAAAATTGCTCTAATTTACTCATTGATTCTTATGCTATCACTTTAACACCATCGATTAAGTCATTAACCAATTGCTTTTGATAATAAGCTGGTGGAACACTTGCTATACTTGAATGTGGACGATTATGGTTGTATTCATTAATAAATTCTTTTATAGAACCTTTACAATGTAAAATATTATGATAGTGCTTTTGATAGACTTCTTCTCGTTTTAAGGTACCATGAAAGCTTTCAATATGAGAGTTTTCCTCAGGGGTATTAACAGCAATTCTTTCATGATCAATACCTAGCTCTGTAATGTATTTTTGAAATTCTCTACTCCTAAACTGGGTACCATTATCAGTTCTTAAAGTTAAGTTAACAATATCGCGTGAATTTACTGCTTCTTTTAAAGCTTTAAGTGCTTCCTTAGTACGACATCTAAGACTTACATGATGACCTACTATTTCTCTAGTATAAACATCGATAATGTCAAACATATAAACCCAGCGTCCACTCTCATCTATATACATCTGAACCATATCCATCTCCCATAATTGGTTTGGTCCAGTTAATTCATGCTTTTGCTTTAATCTATAATTATTTGGTTTAGGAGTAATTCTATCTTGCAGCAAATCAAGAACATCCATTATGCGATAAATACGCTTATAGTTAACCTTTAGACCCTCGCTAAACCTTAAGCGATCTGTTATCATTCTGTATCCTGCAAAAGAATATTTATCACAGTATTCTTTTACAAGTTCAACAACTTCTTTTTCAGGTACTTTATTACCATCTTTATCATAAGCTGGATAGCCTGAATAAAGTGATTTATTTCGAAACCTTTTATCTTCAATTTTATTATTTTGTCTGTAATAATAAGTGCTCCTAGATAAATTAAAAGTCTTACAAAGTTCTGTGATTTTATATTCACTTTTTAAGTAATTAACGAGCTTTATTTTATCTGTAATATTTAATCCTGCCAAGGCTTTTTTTTGAGAATTTCTAGTTGAACTTTTTGTTCACCAATAATCTTTTTCATCTCATCAATTTGTTGCTCTTTTTCTTGGAGTTCAACATCTTTTTGAGATTCAATTTGCTTTTTATTACCAAGGTTTTTAAGTCCACCATCAAGAAATTGATTTTTCCAAGCATAAATTGAATTACGACTTACACCATATTTTTCAGCAACATCAGAAGGTTTATTACCTTTTAGCACTTCAAGTACTACTTCCATTTTGAATTCATTATCATAAGTAGAACCTTTAGGCATAATTATCTCCCCCTATAATTATTATAAGTGTTAACTAACTTCTTGTCCAAAAGCTCTAGGGGGCGTAACAGCTTCTTTAAGAACTTGAACTACCGTCTCAATCTCTTCCTTAGTTAAATCATTATAAAAAGGTAGAGCAATTGTCGAATCAGTTACCTGCTCTGTAATCGGATAATCTCCACGTTGGTAATCAAATTGTTCTTTATAAAAAGGCTGTAAATGAATCGGTGTGAAATAAGGCTTACAGCTGACTCCATTGTCCCTTAGATAATTCATCACACTATCACGATCAATCTTCTCTGCTACTTGGATAACATAAACAAACCAGCTCATCTTGGTTGTACTCTCTTCAATAGTCAAGGTCTTGACTTCATCAACATCTGCTAATAAACGATTGTACTCCTCAGCAACCTCTGCTCGCTTAGCTAAGATCTCTTCAATCCGTTCTAACTGAGCAATCCCAACGGCAGCACTCATCTCATCTAGACGATAATTATAACCTAACCTAACATGGTCAAGCCATAGGTCACTCTGTCCACGACCTTGATTTCTCATACTCCGACATAACTTCGCTACTTCATCATTATCAGTGATAATCATCCCACCTTCGCCGGTCGTCATCTGCTTGTTAGGATAAAAAGCAAAGACGCTGGCATCGGCAAAGGTTCCTACCTTTCGGCCTTTATGCTCTGCTCCGATTGCTTCACAAGAATCCTCGATCACTTTCAAATCATACTCTTCAGCAATCTTCATAATCTCAGTCATATTAGCAGGTTGTCCGAAGACATCGACTGGTAAGATTGCTTTTGTCTTATCAGTAATTGCATCTTTTATCTTAGCTGGATCGATACATAAAGTTTCTGGATCTATATCTACAAAAACAGGTTTAGCTTTTTCAAAAAGAATACAGTTACTGGAAGCAATAAAACTGAAAGGAGTAGTAATTACTTCATCCCCTTCTTCAATTCCTAATGCTCTAATCAATAAATGTAAGCCACTTGTCCCACTATTGACTGCGATAGCGTGTTTTGTTCCTATGTACTCTGCAAAATCTGCTTCAAAACGGTCTATCATCTTACCCATACTTAGCCAACCTGAGTCTAAGACCTCGTTGACTAAATCTTTTTCTCGTTGGCCGATATCTGGCCCGGATAATGAAATTGACATTATTAATTCTCTCCTTTACAATCAATTAATTCTGATTTATGCTTCATTGTTACAACATCATGCCTAATCATATACATATTTTCTTCATAACTTCCTATATTAGGCTTGTTTTCAATACCTTTAAGATTATTAATTATATATTGTGGTGAGTTTTCTCCACATTCATAAGCTATTAAACAACCTCCACCAAAACGTGGGTTGACTTCAGAAATATAAAATTCTCCATCTACTACAAAGACATCTATATCTGCCTGTCCGACAACACCTAACTTTTCAATAAACTCTTTAATTAAATTAAATAATTTTTTATTTTTGATAGAAACTGCTTTATCAGTTTCTCCTGCTCTCATTCTAATTTTTTTCTTAAGGAAAATGGATATTATTTCTTGAGAGATAATATCTACATAAACATCTACACCATACTCTTGACCATCCATATATTCTTGAATTAATAACTCTTCATTATGTTTAAGCAAAAGCTTTAGCTCATCTATATTACTTACTTTATTAATACCTAAGCTAGCACTACCATTTCTAGGTTTAACAAAGACAGGAAAATCAATTTCATTATCTTTTAAATCTTTTTCAAAATTAGCTATATCGATATAGGTTTTAGGCGTCTTAAAATTATGAGCTTTAAGAAAGTTAAACATTTTATATTTATCAAAACAGGTTTCTATAACATTACTTTCTGAAATAATTACTTCTACACCTATTTCTTTAAATTCTTCTTTTTTTGTTGCTAATAAACTCAACTCAGGATCTAACAACGAAATAATAGCCTTAACATTTTCATCTTTACAGATATCTTTTAATTTATCAAGATAATTAGGATCATCTATCCTAGGAACTATATAACTTTTATCTGCTATATAAAGAGCTGGTGCTGTTTGATTACAATCAACTGCTACTATATTTCCTTTTTCTCTTAACTCTTGTTGAAAATATTTGATTAGTTGAGTTCTACGACCTGCACTAGTCATTAATATATTCATATCTTCCACTATTTACTCCTCCCTAAACTTTTCAGCATTAGAAAATAATATTGGAGTGCCCCCTGTATGTATAAACAAAATATTCTTATTACTGATATTATTTTTAGCCAAATAATCCATCATTCCATAAAATGCTTTTCCTGTATAAACAGGGTCTAGTAATATTCCTTCTCGTTTAGCTACTTCGCTTACTGTATCTAAGACCTCAGCATAACTATCCCCATATCCTTGACCTACATATTCATCAGTAAAATTAATTTTCAGCTTAATATTGTTAATTTTAACTTCATTTTCTTGACAATAATTTTTGATATTCTGCTCTATAACCTCGCTACCTCTTTCTTCATTCCTAGCAATGCTGATCCCTATAATTTCTTCATCACCATTATAAATCTCTTTACCGGTAATTAATCCAGCTTGAGTAGTTCCCGTTCCAGAGGCAAAGAATATATAATCAAAATTAACTCCTAATTCCTCTCTTTGAGCTTTAATTTCTTTATAAGCTTCAACATACGCATGAGTTCCTAAATTACCATGACCACCACCATAAATGAAGTATGGATTAATGCCATCTTTTTTCAATTCATCTAGCTCTTGATCAATGGTTTCACTAACTTTATTAGTCGAAGTATATTTTATTTCTGCGTTAAAAAGATCATATAAAAAGAAATTACCTTTATATTTGGGTTCTTCATCAGGTTCAGCTAAGATCAATAAACATGGAAGATCTAGTTTTGAAGCTGCTGCTGCTGTCATTCGACAGTGATTAGAATGAGTTGAACCATAAGTAACTATATAATCTGCACCTTTATTTAAAGCATCCTGCATAAAATATTCTAGTTTTCTTGCTTTATTTCCTCCTAAAGCTAAATCAGTCATATCATCTCTTTTTATATAAAAATTATTTTTCCAATTAATATTTAATCTTTGAAGCGAAGTAGGTAAACAACAGAATTCTATTTTTTTCATTATATCTTCTCCTTTTTTATTCACTTAAAACTTAGTTCTTAAATAAATTTTTTCCCCATTAATATAAGTAAAAGCAGGTTCATGATAAGGAGAATCAAAAGCTTTAATTATTTTTAAAGTTCTAGAAGTATCTAAATTTTGTATTGAAATTTCTTTAAGGTTACTAATATCTTTAGATTTATATAATCCATCCTTACAATTGTTTATCTTAATAAATTCTTCTTGAGTTATTGAATTAATTTCACCTTTTAATAATTCATCTAAGTTTTCTTTTAAAATTTGATAACATAGCTTTTCACTTCTAAGATATAAATCAAATCCAGTATCTTTAGAATTAATTTCACTCTTCTTTATATCTATAATATCCCCTGTATCTATTCCTTCATCTATATAATGTAAAGTTACTCCATATTCATCTTCTTCATTTATTATAGCATGTATATTGGTATAAGTTCCTCGATATTGAGGTAAAATCCCTCCATGAGTATTTACAATACCTTCTTTAAATTTATTTCTAACTTCACTACTAATAATTCTGTGGTATCTTACAGAAATCCCCAAGTCAGGATCCAAATCTAAGATTTCACTATGAGTTAGTATTCTAATTTTATTTTTTTGGCAATATTGATAAACTGGAATATTATCTTGCTTTTTTCTCCAATTAGAATTTAAACTAGTACAACATACTCCTAATAGATCTGCTTCTTTATTTTGAATTAATAATCTTAGACATTTAGTAGCTATAGGAATAGAACCAAAAAATACAATTTTCTTCATCTTTCTCTCTCCTTTTTAATCAACCTTGCAATTTTTTATTTTCTTCCTTTGCTTCCTTAGTTAAATAAATATCATTATTACCACAAAAAACCTTTTTAAATGTAAATAAAATAATTCTTATATCTAAAAAAATAGAATAATTCCGTACATACCATATATCCTTTTCTATTCTACTATCCCAGCTTAAATGATTTCTACCTTTTATTTGAGCATAACCTGTAATTCCAGGTAAAACACAAAATCTCAATTTCTGTTCTTCAGAATACTCATTATATTCATAAGGATGATAAGGAACTGGAGGCCTTGGACCTACTAAACTCATCTCTCCTTTAATCACATTAATAAGCTGAGGTAACTCATCTAAGCTTGTCTTTCTAAGAAACTTTCCTACTTTAGTTATTCGAGGATCACCTTTACTAGTAAAGAGTCCACTACCTTTATCTTCTGCATTTTGAACCATAGTTCTAAATTTATATATTTTGAATACTTGACCGTCTTTTCCTAGTCTATCTTGTTTGAAAAAGATTGGCCCTTTTGAATCTAGCTTAATTGCTACTCCAATCAATATAAATAAAGGAAATAATATAATTAATCCAAACAAACTACCAATAAAATCAACTACTCGTTTAATAATCATCCAACTCCTCCTTACTTTAAACTCCAGCATCATCCAGATTATAATTTAATTTTTATCATCCAATAGTTCTTTGTACAGCTTATCTATTCTTTCAACGACAATCTGTTCTGTAAATTCTTCTTCAATTACTTCCCTAGCTCTTTGACCAAAATCTTTTCTTTTCTCCACATTATTTAATAGATCATTCAAAGCCTCAGCTAAAGAGTCTCTAGCCCCTAACTGAACTAAATAGCCACTTTGATTATCGCTGACCACATCTCTAGTCCCTAATACATCAGTAGCGACAATCGGTTTAGAAAAAGCCATCGATTCCATTATTATTCTAGGAACTCCCTCTTTTTTAGAAGTCAAAGTAACAATATCAGCTAATTTAATATAGGAAAAAATATTAGTCTGATAACCGATGATTTTAACCTGTCCTTCTAAATTATACTCTTTAATCTGAGATTCGATTTCTTCTTTTAAATATCCTTTACCAGCCAAAAGACAGATAAAATCAATATCATAATTAGCTACTAGCTGTTTTAATCCTGCTAACAGAAACTGATGGTTTTTAACCGATTCAAAGCGAGCCGCCATCAAAATAACCTTCTTATCCTCGCTAATATTCCACTTATCTTTTATCTGTTTTAAATCCTGTCCTGAGATACTTGCTAACTTCTGATCTAAAGCAGGCAAATCAACTCCATTTCCTTCATAATATACTTTCTGTCTCGGGGAATAATCTTTAATTTTGGCTAAATCATCTTTATTCTGTGAGCCGATTGCATCACAAAACCACGATCCTACTTTCTCAAATAAGCGATACAAATGATATCTAAAATTAGACTGTCCTTCAAAAAAAGGAAGTCCGTGGGCTGTATGAATTATAATAGGAACATCTGCCAACCAAGCGGCTACCCGACCGATAACCCCGGCTTTAGCCGTATGTGTATGAACAATATCATAATTCTTTCGCTTTAGCAATTTATACATCTTGAATATAGAGATTAAATCAGCAACTGGACTAATGCTTCGACTCATCTCAATAAATTCTTTATTAAAGTCATATTTCTCAAATTCGTCTCTATAGCTACTTTTCGATGATATAGTTTCGATCTCATAGCCTTTTTCTTGTAGTAATTGTAATTTATCTCCTAATATTTTATAACTACCACCAACAGTAAATATATGAGCTACTTTCTTCATCCCTAACCACACCTTTTTATATTTCTTCTATGATTTAATATCACTTTAATAGATTTTCTGTAACCAATCCACTTCTCGTTCTACTCCCTCTCTTAATCCTACTTGAGGCTCATAACCTAACATTTCTCTGATCTTGCTTTCATCAGCTTCGGTATGTCGGACATCGCCTTTGGCTACTGCTTGATGTTCTTTAGCTACCTTCTTACCGATAATATCTTCCATCATCTGAATAGTAGTGTTCAACTTGACTCGCTCACCGCCACCGCCGACATTAAAGACTTCACCTTCGAGATCGCTTTCAGCAGCCAAGACATTGGCTTGGACAACATCACCAACATAAGTGAAGTTGCGAGACTGCTTGCCATCGCCAAAGATAGTAATCTTCCCGTCAGTTAAGATCTCCTTAATGAAGATATGAAAAGCCATATCCGGTCGCTGGCGGGGGCCAAAGACAGTAAAATAACGTAGAGAAATCGTCGGCACACCGAAATTCTTCCAGTATAAATAACATAAGTGCTCTGCTGCTAGTTTGGAGACACCATAAGGTGAGACGGGCTGTAAACGGTTTGTTTCTTTCATTGGTAGATTATCTGTATCTCCATAAACTGATGATGAAGAAGCATAGATAAACTTCTTAATATCACTCTCTTTTGCTACTTCTAATAAACGCTGAGTTGCACGAATATTACAATCAGTATAAATATCAAAGTCCTTACCCCAGCTGGCTCTAACTCCTGCTTGAGCTGCTTGGTGAAAGATATAATCTATATCTGATAATAATTCTTTCAGATCCAGATTAATTATATCTGCTTCAATAAATTTAAAGTTTTTATGGTCTCTAAAAAAGCTTAAGTTTTTCTCTTTTAAATCTCGTGAATAATAATCAGTAAAGCAATCAACACCGATTACTTGATAGCCTTCTTCTAATAATTTTTCTGCTAAGTTAGAACCGATAAATCCTGCTACTCCTGTGACTAATGCTTTCATTTTAAGCTCCTTCCTATCAATTCTTTCATCATATACTTATGCTAATAATTGATCAATTTCATTCTTGATCAAACATTTACTATTCAGTAACTGTTCTTCTGTATTATTTTTAACTTTAATTATACTAACCTGATTTTTTTCTGCTAGACCATTTAATAAATTAAATAGTTTTTCGCTTGCTTTAAAATCACGATTTTCACTAGTTATTTGTCCTAATCTACTTTGATTACTACTTCTTTTTTCAAGTCTATTATTTAATATTTGATGATCAACCTCAACTTTAATTATTAAATCAGGAATAATAAATTCAAATAATTCATATTTAGATAACTCGCCAAAAGTTAGCCTTGAACTTAAAAATACTGACCATAAAGCTTGTAATATTCCTTGATCCAAAATTGTAATACTATTATTATTTTCGCTTTTCCTCATTAGATAAGAAATATAAAATAAATTCAAAGTTACCTTTGAAAAATCTTTAAAGCTTTTTTGTTTAGTAAAAAATATAAATCTCATATAATTAAGTGCAGCTAGTGGATGAAACAATAACTCTAATCCAAAATAAATTAACTTAATCATAACTCTTATTAGACGATTTTTAGAAGCAATATCAGCGGTAGGATTTTCTACATCAAATTCATTCTGTTCTAATGTTTCTTTCACCTTATTATTTAAAGTAGATTTTCCACTTCCAGGCATGCCAATGAATTCAACAATTAAACCGCTACTATTCTTCATATTGATTACCCCAAATAATATTCTTAATTTCCAAAACAGTTTCTTCAATTGATCTACTTGAATCCACATCACAAACTTTAGTCTTTTGATTAAATTTCAAGTTTTCAATGACATTTATTTTCTCTTTTATTCTGTACAATGGTGTATCCTTTTTCCTTTCAATTGCAATTTCTGCAGGAATTTTTAATTTTATAGCAATATCAGGTGTGAATTCTTCTGATAATTTATAAATACTATACTCCCAATCTGAAATTTTTCTCTTTAAAGCTATTTTGCTATCTGCCCAATCTCTTAATAGTGGACCATCGTTAAACCCATAAAATTGAGCTTGAGGATATCTATCACATAGTACTACCATCCCTCTAGTTCTAGCCCTCCACATTTTCTTAATTTTTTTCTTCTTTTCTAAAGCCAAAGTTAAAGCCCATAAAATCTTCATAAACCTAATAAGTAGAGATTTTTTCTTTTCTTTATCTTCTTTCTTACTTCGATTAACACTATTACCCTTAATGTTACTCCTTAGTTTTGCTATCAGTTTTAAAGGCAGTCTTAATAATGAACTTCTTCCATCTCCACTACCGAAATAAATCTGTTGACTATCAAATTTCCAAGAGATCCAATTCTTTATTTTACTAAGCATTGTTGATTTTCCTGCTCCATCAACACCAAAGAAAGCAACCACTACCCCCCCTTCTTTCAGCCCTCTCTTATAAGGAATGGGATGTCTTAAAAATTTAGACCTTATATAATTAACTCCAATTTTAAATTTTCTAATATGATATGTTAAATACCTATTTAAACTTGAGTATAAACTATATTTATCAAATCCTTTTTTTACTTTTTTGGAAATTTTATTAAATTTACTTCCTGAATCTATAAAATCTATAAGTAAAGAACTAAATTCTTTATTTATAATTTCTTCAGCTATTTGAGCTACCTTATCTAAATTAACTCTTTCTAATAACCATAAAAATTCTTTTTTCTCTCCTTTTGGAAAAACACCTTGCCAAAATTTAATTCTATCAAAAAAACTACACTTTAATGCTCGCCTGATTATCAACAAAACAATTTCATAATTCGGCGAGATAATATACACATTATTTTTTTTATCGAGAATTCGTGTATCCAAAATTTCTTTTTCTAAGGGAAGATGATATCCTTTTATAAATTTCTTTCCTATTACTAATTCATAATGTAAATGTATATGAACTAGTTTACCTGTTTTTTGATCAAAGCCTACGAAATCTTCTACTGAATAATAATCCAGATAATCAAGGGTTTTACACCTTTTATAACCTAATTCCAATAATATTTGATTAACTTCAGCAAAACTTTCTCTAGCAATAAGTATATCTAAATCAGTTTTACCATTTAATCCTGGTTCTAAATGTTCATTGCTCTTCCAATGGCAGTATAATATATTATTTTTATTAAACTTAATAAATAACGCTTTAACTATATATAAAATATCAATCCCCTCCAAAAATTCTAATAAAAAATTACTCTAATAATTTATAATATAATTCTTCATATCTTTGAGCAGTTTTTTCTATTGTATAATTTTTTTTTACTGTTTTTTTAGCATTTTTAGCATAATTTAATGCTACTTTGGGATTATTAATAATTTCTTCCATTGTTTCTGCTAAAATTTCTGAATTTTTAATTGGTACAATCCTCCCTGAATACCCATCATTTATTGCTTCTCTAAAAGATGGAATATCTGTTAATATAAGAGGGTTATTAGTTGCCATAGCCTGTAATACTACTGCACTAAACCCCTCCCATAATGAAGTCATTACAAATAAATCCAAAGAATATAAAATTTTGTAGACTTTTTTTCGTTCAATATAACCGGTAAATATAATATCTTCTAAGACTCCTAACTCGGTAGCAAACTGTTTTAAATCTTCTTCTAATCTGCCTTTACCAATAATCACTAGTTTGACTCCAGAATTGCTCTTTTTTACTCGAGCAAAGGCCTCAATAAGAGTTTTCTGGTTCTTTTGGGGTATCAACCTTCCTATACTTCCTATTAGAAATTCATCAGCTTTATTTCTTAGTTTTTTCTTTTCTAATTGCTTATCAACTTTTGTATGCTCAATTTTTTCTATATCTACACCGTTATATACTATATAGGATTTATCTTTTATTAAAAATTCTTCTAACTTATTAAAGGATTTTCTAACTCCTCTAGAAACAGAAATCATCCCGTCTTCAAGCCAAAATGTTAAATTATGAGCTAAACGTGCCAACACAGAAAAACTATCATATCTATTTCCAAAACTGTGAATTTTTATTGAAGACGAACTAAAAAAGTTTAAAACTCTTGCTATCAAACCTGTCAAATGATGATGAGTATGTATAATGTCAAAGCTCTCTTTTTTAATTAGTCTTTTGAGTTTTAACCAAGTTTTTATATCAATTTTTTTCTTAGCGTCTAAAGAAATTATTTTTTTCTTAGTATCTTTAAGTAAAAAATTAATATCATCTTCAATACTGTAATATGAACAAATAGTAACATCAAATTTATCAGAATTTATTGCTAAAGCTCTTTCTCCTGGTCCAGAACTCAAATTAAAAGTATTCAAAACATGTAAAACTTTAGGCTTTTGATTCATTTATTTCACCCCTAAATATAAAATCAATTAACTATAAATTATAACCCAAATCATTTTTTAAACTGTATAAAAAAGCATTACAAGTAATTAACATTGTAAATATTCCTCTTCCTATAAGCCCACTCATAAAATTTTGATTTATAGAGTGTATAATAATTATAAATAAACAAATAATACCTAATATATGAATACTATAAAAATTATTCTTATACTTAATTAATAAATAAAATGAATATAATAAAGTTAATATAAAAATAGGAATTAATAAAATTCCTCCTTGAGAAAGCAAAGTGATATAATACGAATCAATAGTAGATGAATCAAGAACCCAAGAAGGATTAGCTAAAGTACCAAATACAGAAGAATATTCAGTAAATGCTTCTTCAATTGCATTTAGCCATCTTCCAGTCCTACCTGAAGCTTCTTGAAAAGTAATTTGACCAATTAAAGAATAATACATTTGTACATAACGTTCAGAAGAAGAACCTAATCTTCCTAAATTAAAATTTCTTATATTAATAATAAATAATATAATAATAGTTCCAAAAATCTTAATAATATTGCTTAAAACATATCTATTGATCATATTATCTTTAAAAACTTTGCTTTGAATAATTAAAATAATAATAATAATAGCTATTATAGATGTTCTAGTACCGGAGGCAAATAAAAGTATAATTGAAATTATTAAATATAAATAATCCGATCTTTTATTTACTTTTCTTTTGTTCAAAATTTCATAAAAATAAAATCCAGTAGATAATGTAGAAATAATTCCTAATCCAGAAGGACCATTAAATGCACCACTAAACCTACCAATATGATATCCATAACTATACCATCCTGTTGTCTGTCTACGGAACCAAAAGTCTAATATAGCTGAATTAGATATTATACCAGAATAATGAGCAAATTGAAAAATAAAAATAAATAAGTTTAGTAAAATTGAAACTTTTAATGCTTTATCAACATCTTCAAAAAAAAGTTTCTTTTTACTATCGCTATTATAAATTACTAATGAAGTAAAAAATAATATAATAAATTGAAACCATCTAATAGATTCATAAATATAATAAATTGGATAATTATATACTATCACTCCTAACAATGGTAGCAATATCAATAATATTATATATATTAAACTAAGTAAAATTGAGTTTAATGATATTTTCGATATAATAATTTTAGGATTAAACATAATTTTTATAATTAATAGAAAAATTAATACTACTGATATTAAATCAAAAACATTTATTCCTAAATTTCTAACTCCTTGTAAAGATTTTCCACCTATAAAAATAATAATTAAAGCTAATATATATGCATACCTTAATATTTTATTCATAAATTATCATCACCTAACATTACTAGGGAATTTTATTTAAATTATTTCATCAAAAAGATTTTTATATTTATTTGTAATCTTTCTTACTTTAAAATCTTTTGCTCTTTTTAATCCGTTCATACGAATATTTATTCTTAAATCTTCATTTGTTAGTAATAATATTATTTTCTCTGCTATTTCTTTTTCATTTCCAACAGAAGTTAATATACCATTCTCACCATTATCAATTATTTCATTAGGCCCATAAGGACAGTCAGTTGATATAACCGGACAACCACAAGCCATTGCTTCAACAATTACATTTCCAAATCCTTCCCACTGTGAAGAAAGAACAAAAAGATCTGCTTTCGACATATATGCAAAAGGATTATCTACAAAACCTATTAGCTCAATATCATCATTTAATTCTAACTCACTAATTAATTTCTCTAACTCTTTTCTTTTTTTTCCTTCTCCCAAAACAATTAATTTTAAATTATTAACTTTTTTCTTTGCAATTGAAAAAGATTTAATTAAAGTAGGATAATCCTTTGCTTCTCTTAGATTGCCTACTGCTATTATTACTTTAATATCAGGGTTATTTATCCAACTATGTTTTACTTCATTATTTTTCTTTTCAAATAATTCCGTAGTTACAATTGGATTATATATGGTTTTAAAATCATATTTTTCCCCTTCAAATCCTGCTAGTTTTAAACTCTTTGCTACTCCATCAGAAACAGTTACTATTTTATCTGTAAGTTTATAAGTCATCTTTAATAAAAAATCAAAAAATTTTTTTCTAATTTTATTTTTTTTCTTTCCAGCTAAATAATTGCTATGTTCAGTTACGATAATTTTAGACTTAACTCTAGCCAATTTAGCTGCCATAACTGCTATTATATTGGCATAATTCAAATGAGAAAATATTATATCTGGATTCTGTTCTTTAAAAATTTTAGCTAATTCAAATACTGAAGTCAAAACCCTGTCCTTTTCAAGTTCAATAAATTGTACTTCTTCTGAAATTTGAAATGAAAATAGACCTTCTTTATCTACTACTATTAAAGTTAAATCAAATTCTAACTTATCAAAACCTTTTAATAAATTAATTACAACTCTTTGTGCTCCACCACATATTAAATATGGAATAAAAATTATTATCTTTTTCATTATTTTGTCACCTTATCAATATTATTCTGATCATCTAACAAATAAGTTTTCATTTTCTTTACTGAATTAGTAGCATTATTCCTTGAATCAATCAATTCATTTTCCATTTTATTGCATATAGTATCTTTAAAATTAATTGCCTTTAAAATTTTTTTAGTCGCTTTTGAAATAGAATTTTCAACTTCACTAAAATATAAAATCCACTCTTCTAAATCAATACTTTTCATATAAGCTTCTGTTTTAGGATGATACGCTAAATTTATAGTTGGAATTCCTAAATTAGTAGATATGATACATGCATGCATCCTAGATCCAATAAATAGATCTAAAGGAGGGATTTTTTTTAATTCCTTATATGGATCTGAACTTTTTAATAATAAAGAACCTACACAATAATTTTCATTTTTTTCTTTTATTTTTTTGTGTATTTTATCATCAGATTTAGTCGTTGCAATAAAAAATATTTTTTTACCTGTTTTTCTTGAAATCTCACTTAAAAAATTACTCATTAAATTAATATACTTATTTCCAATTATCAAATTACCAACCTTATTATTATATTTGTTTCCAGTTTTAGCTAAATTGACTCCAATATAGTTACTTTTCTTGTTATTCTGTTTTAATTTATTATTTTTAAAAAAACTATGTGCTATATCACAAATTTGATCCGAAACAGTATTTATACTAAGTTGCTTAGATACATTTAATGAATATTTATCTCGCAAAGCTAAATAATCATGCTCATTTAAAATTTTTTTCAAAACTTTAGAACCTAAAAAACCATTAGGAGCAGTTACTCCTACCCCTAAACCAAACACCTTTTTTCCTAGCATTTGTGCTAGCATTAATACAGGTGTTAGTGATAATATAAAATTATATCTAGGATCAAATAATTTATAATCAAAAAAAATACCTGCAGTCGTTATTATGGCATCTACATTCTTTATTTCAGACAAAACTTTTGAACCAAAAAATCTATATGTTAAATTACATTTCATATTTATATCAATATATTTAATATTAGTATCAAAAGAAGATAAAATTTTTGAACATTCATTTGGCCTGCTTGATGGAACAACAAAGGAAACTTTAGCATCAAACTCATTTTTAACTGCATTAATCATAGAATATAAAACTAGACTATCACCAAAATTACTTCCTGAAAAAGATCCAATAATCATAAATTTATATTCTTTCTTTTTCTCAACATTCATCATCTCACCTCAATTTTATTTACTAACTGATTCATATATTTCTTTCTTAAACCAGTTATTATATTTCCTCTCATTTAATAAGATATTATTTAAAAAATCAGTTGCTATTTTTATTTGTTCAGGATCTTGTTTTTTAGAGGCTATTATTTGAATAATTCTCCTTAAAAGTGCTATTCTAATTTGACATTTTAATTGTAATGGAACATTTATAATTTTGTTTTTCTTTAATTCAAATAAATATTTAGCTATTAAATCTGCATTAATTTTTATTTTCTCTTCTATATCTAAAGCTAAATCAATTATATCTATCAAAAACCACTTTTTTTCCTTAACAATACTTTCAAAATCACAATAATAAATTTTATCTTTACACTCGAACATATTATTAGAAAAAAAATTAGAACCAAATAAGTCATTATGAATTAATAAATAATCTTTATTTTTATCTTGAAGCAAATTACACATTAATACTACATAAATCATCTTCAAAATGGTAAATAAGTTAAATTGTGACTCAGTCTTAAACAAACCAAATTGGATAATCTTCCAACTTGGTTTTCTTGTTAAATTAACCATCTTATTTTCCAAAAAAGAATAATTTAATTGTAAATCAAAAGTTTGAAACTCTAATAAGGATAAAATCAAATTATCTGATGATATATCACTTATATCAGATATATAAGAACTATTAGAAATATATTGAGTTAAAATATAGCTTTCAGGATCTGTCTCTAATAAAGATGGGTAATTAAAATATTTAAATTTATTTTTAATTAATTCTTTATAAGTCATAACCTCAGATTTAAAAGATAAACTATTTCCTATAAAAAAACGTGAAATAGTTTGCAATATACCTTTTTTAGGTGCTACATATTTTAACAAAAACTTCTCTTCTTTAGTTTCTAGTATATAACTAGCCTTACTAACTTTAGTTTTATTAATCACCTCTAGATCTAATTTCTCTAAAATATCATCTAGTTTATACATAAATTGATAAGTCCTTTCTTAAGTAAATTATACTTTAAATTCTAAGTAATACTTTTTAAAACCTTATTAGCTATAATAAACTTATCAGGCAAATAATCACCTAATGTTTTTATTAACCATAATCCATCTTCACCTAAAATATAATTAGAAGTAAATTTAATCAATAATAATATACTTAACATAACTACAATACCAACAGACAAAATAACACCCAAATCAAAAGACAATATACTTCTAAATAATAAAACTAAAAACCATGACTCTACCCCCACAAATATAGCTAACTTAACTCCAGGAAAATGAATTCTAAAAAAAGTATTCCAATCTATATCAACTAACTTTAAGCTTAGCTGAGCCATATACATAAAGTTTATAAATAAAGCTATTACTACTCCAAAAGCTACTCCATTAATCCCCCAATAATGACCAATAAAAGTCCCCACAACTATTAAAATGCCATAAACAGCCTGTCTAAAGGCTTTACCATAAACTGCACCAGCTGCTTGAGCAAGAGAGTAGCTTAATCTATAACTTGTCCTAAATAACATTCCAATTGAAAAAAACCTAAATGGAATAATGGCTCCACTCCAGTTTTCTCCTAAAACAACTCTGATTATTTCTGGAGCTAAAACAAACATAACTAAGCTTATTGGTAATACAAATAATGATACTAAAGCAACTGTACGTCTATATACTAATAATAATCGTTTAGGATCATCTTTCAATTTAGACATTGTAGGGAATAAAATTCTATTCAATACCTGTGCAAAAGCTTCCGCACCAGAAGCCATTAATTGATAAGCACGTTCATATAATCCTAAAGCTCCTGAACCAAGCAAACGACCAATTACAAAATAGTCACCTTTAAGAGCAAAATATTCAAAAACTCGTCCTAATGTAAAACCTGTCCCAAAATATAATAAATCTTTAAGGGCTTTAAAATTAAACTTAGGTATTAAAGAATATGGAACTGACATGAAAAGTAATAAAACTTTTAGACTTGTTTTAGCAAGATCTGCACCTACTAAAGCCCATACTCCAAAATCTAATAATCCAAGGACTACTCCAACTAAGCAATAACCAATAGCATAAGCAATAGCATCTATCTGAGCAAGTCTATCAAATTTTAGCCTTCTATTTAAAAGTGATGAAGATACTACCGAAAAACTACGAATAATAAAAGAAATAGATAAAATTCTTAAAATAGAAATAAGCCTTTCTTCCTGAAAGAATTGAGCTATCAACGGAGCAGATATTACTATAATACCACTTATTAATAAAGATAATATAAATGAAAAAATAAATCCAGTTCTTAAATGTTTTTCAGTGACTTCAGAACGTTGAACTAAAGCTGGTCCAATTCCTATTTGATAAAATATTTTAGAAAAACCTATTACTACACCTGCAATCCCAACCAATCCAAAATCTTCTGGAGTTAATAATCTAGCTAATACAACTGTCACTAAAAATTTAAATATCTTTTTTACTCCTGCACCAGATACCATCCATAACAATCCATCTAGAGTACTATGAGTTAAACTTTTCTTATCACTTTGACTATTCTTATTATTATTCATACAAGTATCTCCTTGAAATATAATTTTTCTTTCAAATGTAATTGTCCTCAACTAAATTACTATTCAAATCTTGACCTCAGCATCTATGTAAGTTATCAGGATCGATAATCGTAACTCCTCTATCCAGATTATAATTACAGATTCTCTTTCTTAAGGTCTTTTCTGCCTTAGCCAAATGCCTTCTACTATTTAACCCCAATCGTCTCTTGCTGATCAGGTGTCAATAAAGCACTGACTCGCTCTCCCTTTTCAACCAAAATACCGACCAAATCGGTCAAATAATACTCCCCTTGAGCATTATCAGCTTCAAGTTCAGTCAGATTTTCAAGTAATACTGACTATCAAAAGCACAAATTCCAGTATTGATCTCATTTATCTTAGCCTCTTGAGAGCTTGTATCCTTCTCTTCAACTATCCTTGCAAGCTAACCATTATCATCCCTAACTATCCTACCATAACCTGTCGGATCAGCAACCTCCGTCGTTAAGACTGTCATTGCAGAATTGCTGCTATATTATGTACAAGCTCCAAAGCAGAAACTGTATCAACCATATGCTGTACCATACCCTTACTTCTCACAAACTTCCATAAGTCTTAAAATAGCTAAAAAAGATACTTATCATTGCTCAAGCAAACTCTCTTAAAAGCTTGGCCAAAGATAAACATCCTTTCCCCCAAAAAAACATCTATCAGCCATCCACCTTCGATTATAACTTCTCTCAAGTTAAATTTATGTAATCGCCATCACCCTTTTCGTTAGTTGACAGTTGACCGTTTACGGTTGACGGTTAAAAACATAAAATCATTACAAACCATTCCTTTTCTTTGAAATTTCAACTATAAACTATCATCACTTTATTGATTCCTTAGTAGTCTTTAATATATTATTGAGCATCTTAATTAATATTTCTACATCAGTTAACATCGAATCAGTAAATTTCTCTTCTAAAATCTCAGTAGCATTAAATAATTCTAACCAATACTCTGTTTCAGCTGCTTCTTTTAAAGAAATAGATAGTTTAGCAATAAAATCTTTCCTGCTCTGCCCTTCAATCCCTTCTCTAATATTTGCAGCAATACTGGTTCCAGAACGTAATATCTGCTTAGCTAAATCATACTCCCTCTTTTCATCACATAAATACTTATATAATTTCACTATCCTAACTGAAAAGTCAAAAGCTCTATTATAGACAATGCTATTCTCTTTAGCCACTAAACTCACTCCTTAGAAATTTATTTATTGTTTATTATTTCTAAAAAGTGTTGAATTATACATTTAAGACTTTGATCTTAAGGACTTGATCTTTAACTGTCAACTGTAAACTGTCAACCGTCAACTACTAATATTAAATGCTGTCATCCCAAAACTCCTTCGCAAACGCCACAAAAACCCCAAGCATCAACCCTAACACTCCCGCAATCGCTAGATTGAGCTTCTTATTTGGCGCTACAGGATCGTCCGGAACAAACGGTTGATTAAGCACTCGCATCTCTTCCATATCACCTAACTCTTCTTGAATTTCATACTTTTGTTCAAACAAAGAGAGCTTCACTTCCTCTAAATCTCTCATCCGGCCACTAAAATCATTACTCAAAATAACCTTTTCAGTCGTAGAAAGATCCTCAGCCTCCAACAACATCCCTATTCTCTCTTCTCGTTCCTGGATCTCTCTTTCTAACTCAGCAATTCTTCCCTCAACCTCTTGTAAATTGCTCTCTATCCTATCTTGATTCTCTTCAAAACGCTGCTTACTCTCCATCTCAAATAACTCAATTAAGCCATCGAAAATCGACTTAGCCTGCTGTGGTTCCTTACTCTGCAAACTAAGATCTAAAATTCCTCCTCTAAACATATATAATGACAGATTATCTCCTTCTAACTTCTGAGCATTATTTAAACCTACCTCAGTTATATCTATCTCTAGATTATTTCTCAAACTATTAAGCTGATTTTGAGTCAGTCCTAATTCAAACTTCCTATTTATTCTATCAAAATATTCCAAACTTCTCAACATTTGTCGAGCATTATCCGACTCTGAATAACTCCCTGCTTGATTACTCAAACTGATCGTCGCCTCTGTCTGATAGATTGGCTCTAGCATAAAAAAACTAATAACCGCACTGATCAGCACTGCTACTAGAAAAACCCCTAAAATCATTTTCTTCCTCTGTAACAAAACTTCAATATACTCCCGTAAATCAATCTCTACCATATCAGCTTCATACTCATGTCTACTATCCATCCTCTTTTCCCTCCAACTCGACTATTTTATTGAAAAAAGTACCATTTATTCCTTGAAATTTGATTATCTTCACTATAACTAATTCAAGTTTATAATTCAAAATCCTCCCTCTAATTCATCTTTTTGATTTTTAAAATATCAACATTAAAGGTTGAATAATCCTTCTCATCTTTAAGTCGATATATATATGCTTAAAAAAGGGCCAACACAAAGTTGACCGCTACAATGATTACCTTACTATTTTTGATCTTAAGCTCTTGCTCTTTTAGTTATTAACTATTTTTAAGGTTTTGACTCTAATTATTCAATATTAAATATTCAGTATTCAATGCTCTTCCCACTATTCAATATTCAGTATTCAATATTAAATGTTTTTTAACTCCTCCACTTCCTCCCTAGCTAAATCAGTATATCTAACTATCTTCTCTATACTTTCATTATCCTTTAACATCTCCCTTGCTACCTTAATTGCTTTCTTTCTTTCTCCTTCTTTCAGACTTCTTTCCTGTGCCGTTCTGATCTCCTCTTTCTTATCCATAACCCACTTTCTCTCCGCCTCATAGACTTCCTGTTCCTTCTCATCAAAATACATTCTCTCTAAACGCTTAATTGCTTCCTCAATCTCCCTTTCCTCTCTTAACTCCGCAGGGATATTATTCTCATCATACTCATAAGCCTTATTCAAAAAAGTAATCCAGCGATCCAACACAGTCCTTGCTTCCTTTAAATCCTTATCGAACTTACTCATCTCTATAAAAAATAACTCCTGATAATCAAGCTCTTGATAGCATTGATCAGTCTCATTATCTTTTAAAGTCACCTGTCTGATATACCTCTCATCAGCAAAATAATCAAAATCTAACAGATGAATCCCAATCGTCTTTCGTAACTCCCGATAATCTTCAGCCCTTTGAATTTGATTACTATAGACCTTACTCCAATAATATAACGCCCTCTTACCATAAGCACCCTGCTCAGCAAGCTGCATCTCTATATCATACCAGACCCCTTTCTCATCAACAGCCTTAATATCGAGAATACTCATCTTACCCTTTAAATAATCTGCTATATTATAGGGATTTTTAAGCTCTAAATCTTTAATCCTAGGTTCTCGATCAAGCACAGCATTAATAAATGATAACAGTAAGTCTTTATTATCCTCACTGCCAAACAACTTCCTAAAGACCAGATCTGTCTTAGGATTATACTTACACATTCAATCCCCCCCTTAAAAGCAGTTAATATTTAACAACTAATAATTAATAGTTTAAAACCAAAACCATATAGCATTCCTGCTAGCTTCTTTATTAGTATCAATTGCTCTTGATCTCTTAACTGTAAACTACTATTTAAGCTCTCCTCCGTGATAAAAAAATCAGCTCTTAGATTTTTTCTATCCACTATCAATTGTTTGTATGCTCTTGCTCTTTAATTGTATATTGTAAATTGTCAGTGATTAACTATCTTTAAGCTCTTGATCTGAACTATTCACTATTCACTATTCATTATTAACTATTAATTGCTTTTTGATTAGTGTCAATTAGTGGTTCCATGGCTTTAATCTTTTGAATTTGATCTTTAACTGTAAACTGTCAACCGTTAACCGTCAACTAATTTTAAATATTCTCTATTCACTACCTCCGAGTTTTTATAAACCAAAAAACTCTCCGTGAGCCACTGATAAATCATCGCTTTAAAATTGCAATTTCCTACTAGTGGCTCTTCAAAAACTCTATAATCTCCCTATTATAATCCAAAAAATCATCCAGATTATTCTCAATAATACTCCGCAAAATATCTAAATCCAACTCCTGATACTCATGGATCGCTATATTTCTAAAACCAACCATTCGCTGTAATCTATCAGCTACCTCTTCAGAGATTATCCCTTCCTCTTCTAATAATTCAAAAGCCTCTCTACTCTTTTTAGGAACACCCAGCCCTAACTTCGATACCAGATACATCCCTAGATCTATAGCCTGCTGGCAAGCTCGTTGTAGATTCAAAACAATCGCATCTTGGTACAGATAATCATCCAAACTACCTTCAGAATAAACTTCTTCTATCCTATTAATACACCGCTCAATCGACTCAATCTTGTTTAAGATTACTCTTTCCATAAACAGAACCCCTTTTATAAATCTCTTCTATTACAATCCTTCTATCTTCCTCTAAAGTCAGATACTTAGCTAAAATCTTCATCTCATAATCCTCTTTAACCTCTTGGGCTACAGCATAGATGTTTTGACCACTTGCTATAATCTCAGTAGCAAAATTGACATCTACCTCTGTTAGATTAACCAGATCAACCTTCCTATCTACAAGCCCCTCCAAATCAGACATCATATCTATTCTTTGTTCAAAACCAAGCCCTTCTACAAAGATCGCAATGTCTATATCACTCTCATCAGTGAAATTAGAAGTCAAGATAGATCCAAATAGATAAATCAACTTAACATCATAATTCTCCAGCAAATACGATTTTATTTTATCGGTTATCTTTTCTAAATCATCTCCAAACATACTTAACACCCATTTTCTTTCTAGATAATAAATTAATCATCTCAAGGTGAACACACGAGTTCACCTCTACTTGTTAGCCAGCATTTTTTGATCTTTATTTCTAAGCTTTTGATTTTTAACTATTCCTATTAATTATTCATTGCTTTTATTATTCCCTGTTGGCCGCTTTTCATTATTCAATGCTTTTCTCATTATTCAATATTCAGTATTCAATATTCATTATTCAATGCTTTTCAAGTAGGTTCATCTCCACAAACCCCGTAATCGTCTCCACCTCAATATCTTCTAAATCATCACTAGAGCTTTTAAGTACCAAATTATTCCCTCGATACGGGCCAACCCTCCCAGGCTCTCCCGAGCCAAATAAAGATATAACAGCACTCTCTTGCACTACAGCCAAATGGCTTAAGATTCCATTAGGAGTGATCAAGAGATCAAGCTCTTGTAGTAATGCCCCCAGCTCCAAAATAGTCAGATTGCCGACTAGATTAAGAGCTTGTTCTTTCATCTTATTGACAACCTTAGTCACCTGTTCTCGTTGCTCCTTAGTCCCCAATAATAAGACCCGCTCATACCTCTCAGCTAACCAATCCCCTAGCTGAACTGCTTGTAATGTCTTTAACTGCCCCTCTTGATCAGCTAAATTGATCGCTACTAGACTCTCTTGCTCACCAATCCGATACCGCTCCAACAACCGCTCGATATACTCCTCTTCCTTAGCAGTAATCGGCACCCTAAACTCTGTCTGATACTTAGCTAGCTCAATTCCTAGCTCACTCAAAAGCTGTAAGTACTGGTCTACCAAAAACTGATTGGGATCAGCAGCTAATTTATTATTATAACAGATGCTAGGCAAACCACTAGTTAACCCAACCTTCCTTCCTCCTGCTACCACTGCTGTTAACGCAGTAGATAACTTCCCAGTAAAGTCGATTACAAGATCAAATTTCCTTCCCTTTAATTCTTTGAGCAATCCTTTAAAGGAGTTAACAATCGTAGTCTTACCTTGTTTATGTACTTCTAAGACTTCTTCTTGATCTTTGATGATTACTTCATCAAGATCAGAGTTGGTACCGATTATTTCTTGAGCTTCACTCTCAGCTACAAAGACTAACTGGCTATCACTAGCAATCTGTCTTAAGATCCTAAGAGCAGGGGTTGTTAATAAAACTTCACTAGCTGAGCCTAAGTTAATCAATAAAATTCGGGACATCTTTTCTGTATTATAAATCATTCATCACTCACTCCTAACAACCATTTATTTCTAGCCATTATTTCAATATTTAATTAAACAATTTTTTAATTTAGCTAAAACTTGATTCTTCTACTACATTGATAAAAGCTTCCTTATCTAACTTCAAAAAACCTTCGCAAAACTTTACCTCTTTATCTAATTTTATCGAACGATAAGCATTTAAACCAACAATTTTTTCTACATAATCTACAAGTTCTAATTGTGATTCATGAAAAGATATCGCTCTCTTTTTCTGCTCAATACTATCAGTTATATCTATTAATGAATTTGGAATAGTCGGTGACCAAACTTCATAATTCCAAATTTTTATATTTTCTATCTTTAACCCCTGTAATACTTGATACAGAGCTAGAGTAGTAAATTGATGATCCTTATGACCATCTTCAATAAAAGGAGTGAAAATATGTTTATAATTTGGCAAGATCGATTCCAATCTCCTCTTGATCTCAATTATATTTTTATAGACTTTACCATCTTTGATATCAAAAAACTCAAAGTCATTAACCCCTAAACTATTCAAAGCTGCTTCTGCCTCAGACTTTCTTTTAGTAATCAACCTTTCAACCGAATCAGCTTCTCCTGCTTTTCTACCATCAGTTATATAAATAACTTTGAGATTCAAATCTTGATTCAAGTTGATATACTTAGCCATTGTCCCTCCACATCCAATCACTCCATCATCAGGGTGTGGAGCTAAAACCAATATATCATCTATTTCATCAGTAACTACTTTAGGAGAATGATTAGTCCCTATATATTTTCTGATAAAATTGTATTTCTTCCACTTCAACTTCCACTTTAAATTCTTCCTTATTTCTTTCAGCATCTATCTTCCCTCCTTTTACAAGTTACAAGTTAAAATAATTATTTCTATATAAAAAAATAATTCCCTTCTAAAAAAGAGCAGGAAATTAATCAACTATCTAGAATTAATAAGAGATAGTTACATTTAATTAAAGTAAATGGAGGGAATAAACTTAATGAATTTATTAACAATTACAAAAAAAAATCTAACTCACAAAAAAGATTCTAAAGCGAAATTAACAGTAAAAATAGGATTACTATTAGCATTAATCTTTTACCCTGCTTTTAATGGACTGCATTATCTAGGACTCTTTATTTCCCTAATTGGTTGGTCTATAGAACTAAAAAGGAAAGAAGATAAGCTTAATTACCTGCTCAATATCCCTTTTATTAAACAATTAAGTGCTATATTAATTTTTAGTACTTTTTCCTTACTCTATGCTACACACTTTGATTATGGGATTAGATATTGGAGCATGATCTTTCAAGCATTAATATCATATATTATGTTATATGAAATATTGGATACAAAAAAAACTCTGATGCTCTTTCATAAAATAACTCTATTTGCATCTTTTATAATTTCAGCAATTGCACTTTATGAATATATAGCTGGAATAACAACCAGAAGAGCGTTATCAGTCTTTTCTAATCCAAATCATTTAGCAACTTATCTTTTACTCTTAGCTCCACTAGCTTTAGGTTTAGCTACTGACAAGAAATTATCTAACTTTGCTAGAAGCTTCTTCTTGCTTGCTTCTATTACAGGATTTATTACACTTATTTTAACCATGACCAGAGGTGCTTGGGTCGGTATAGCAGCGGGCTCAATTATCTTTGCCTTTTTAAAAGACAAACGTTCTTTACTCTTGATATTAATTGTCGTTATAGCTATTACTTCTTTTGCTTCTGAAGATATTATTACCAGAGCAACATCAATAATCAGTCTAGAATCAAATACAAACCGACTGGAAATTTGGCAAGGAACATTCGATATAGGCCGTGAACAACCAATTTTAGGACAAGGCATTGGCAGCTTCAGACCATTATATCCCGATTATGCACCAAAGGGAGCTACAGAGTTTAGACACCACAGTCATAATTTATTATTACAGACCTTTGCTGAATTAGGTTTAATAGGCTTATCCTTAATCTTTTGGTTTGGTTTTTCCTTACTACAAGGAATTTTTCGGCTAATAAAAAAGGATGTTTTTAAGAATAATGGCCTATTATTAGGTAGTATTTTCTCTCTTACTGCATTAAGCTTACATCTCCAATTTGACTTAACAATTCACCACCGCGGTATAGCCCTAACAACGACATTTTTATTAGCAACAATAGGTTTCTTTGTCTCTAAGATTAGGGGAACAGAAGTAGATATATCTTCTAACTAAAACTTAATTCCTTTATCAATAAAAAAGTAGAAGGTGTTGCTGCTTAAACTACAATACCCTCTACTTTTAATTTTCGATGAATTGAATAATTTAAGAGTTTCTCTTCCAAAAAATTAACTGATAAATTATTTATTACTTTATTCCTATAATAATTTAATTCATCTTTAGCCAATTTATTATTTAGAGAAGAAGAGTTCACAAGCATATTAATCCAATTTGCAATAAACTTCCCCCAACCTTTTATCTTAAGCAGTTTTGATTGGCAATTAATTTTGGCTCGTTCCTTATCGATTAAGACCAGCTTAAATTGTTCAGCTTCTAATTCAACAAATAATAAATTTCTGAATTTATAATCGCTATCAACAATATCAAAACTATGCAACCTAAATAAATAATCACAAGCCTGCTCCATGATTTTTCTTTTGAAATCGAAATCATATTCTTCAGAAGCAATAACCTCTCTAGCTTCAATCCCAGGACAACCTAAAGTAACTATTATACTCTCCTTAACTAAAGGTATGACTTCCCTTTCTACTACTATTAATGGTTTTACAACCGGTAATTGTAGCTCTTCTAACCGTAATAAGATTTCAAACTCCTTCAGTGCTGTACTCTTAAATAAGGTTATATTCTTTAACTTATCACCAAAATTATCTGTATGGGTTGGAGAATAACTCTTGATATAAACTTCTTCATCCTGTAATTCTGTTTTAATTACCTTTCTATGCCGCCTTTGAGTGTGAAATTGGCTACCCTGAAGAAATTCTAACCTAGCAAATAATTCATCCCTTATCTCCTGAAACTGATAATTAGCATTTTGATTGATAAAAATATTGGTCTTCGAATCATACTTGATCTTATCATATTTCTCTTCCATAAAAACCTCCAAAACAAATCATTAGATTATAAATTACTCTTAAACTGATCAATGAAATCTCGATAAAATAAAGCTAGATCTTCCTGTTTTTCATCATTAATGATTTTTTTAGTTGCGCCTTTAAAAATATACCTTAATTCCTTGGAGCTAAAATCCATCTTTTCAACTAGAAAATCAGATACAAAAATGGAAAACTGCTCAAACACCTCTTCCTTTTGTTGAAAAGAAAATTTAGGGTGCATTAAATTTCTAAATAAATATCGGTTTAACTTTGAAAAATCCTTTAATAATATCAACTGACTTCTACAATTAACTACTGCCCGATCCAGATCGATTAAAAATAGTTGCTCCTGCTCTGTATCAAAAATAAAATTTCTGGGATAAAAATCACCATGAAAAATTCTATGTTGATATAATTTATTACCCATATTATATATCATATTTATAATCTTTTCCTTATCAGAATAATCATAATCAGGAGCAGTTAAGATCTGTTCTGTATTCTCTCCTTTGATTTCTGGAATAACTAAAATACTATCTTTACTTAAAAGTCCTCTGTGATAATTAATTGCTAAAATAGGATTGCACGTTGAAAGATCTATTTTATCTAAAATTAACATCACCTTAAAATTCTTAACTGCTTTAGTTGCCAAACTTAAAGACAATGGATTAAACAGATCACGTGACTTAATGTTTTTAAAAGCAATAAATTTCTTAAAATAAAATCTTTTCCCATCAACCTTTACAAAAAAAACAGCTCTACCTTCTTCTTGCCGTACAACATTGGGATAATCATCAATATGTATAAACTTGATAGCCAACTCCATTAATCTCTTTACTGAATAAACTTCATTATCCGTATGGTACAAGGTTAGATCATTATATTCTTCTCTGTGATATGAAATTGATATCTCTTTCTGCCCAACCCTAAAATCATCTGTAACCACAACCAACCCTCACTTAATTTTATATTATTTGTTAATCAAACTTTGATAAAGATCACAAGTTTGATTAACCATCCTATTAATTGAGAATTCTCTAGTTACAAATCTATTTCCTTCATCTGCTATCTTTTTTCTTAATTTTTTTTGCTGATAGAGTTGATATATTTTTTCAGCTAAATCTGTTTCATCCTTTATTTCTGCTAATAATGCTTCTTTACCATCAGTTATCTCTTCTGCTAAGCCACCACTTTTAGTCATAACTACTGGCTTATGAGCAGCCATTGCTTCCAGAACAGACAAGCCCAACCCTTCAGAAATAGAACTCAGTACAAACAAATCCATAGCTGATAAAACTTTAGAAACATCCTCGCTCGCTCCAGTAAAGATAACATTTTCTTCAACACCTAATTCTCTAACAAGTTCCTCAAGTTCTTCTCTTTTGGAGCCATCCCCTACAATTAATAAGCAAACTTTTGAGACCAACTCAGCTTCTAACTTATCAAGTAGAATAGCTAGTGCTTTAAGTAAATACTGATGCCCTTTAACTTCAGTCAATCGAGCAACATTACCTATAACCAATTCATCTTCACTGATATCCAATTCGTTTCTGATTTCTGCTCTATAACTATCTGCTTTTTTAAACATCTTAATATCTATTCCTGGGGAAATTTGTACTATCCTTTCAGATGATAAATCAAAGCCTTCTTGCAAATGTTGAGCCACACCATCACTGACTACAATCACCTTCTCACCTTTAGCCATAATGCTACTACCAAGGTGAATACTATACTGACTATGTGCTGTTGTAATGAAAGGAACATCTATTTTTTTAGTTGCAAAATAACTTATCCAAGCAGGAACCCGAGAATGGGCATGAACAACTTGGATACCTTCCTCTCTGATAATTTCTTTCAGCTTCCAAATAGCAGGAATAGCTGTCAGCAATGATTTACGCTTGACTTCTCTTTGATAGTGAACAACTCCTGCCTCCTGCAACTTAGCAACCTTTTCTCCACCAGCAGAAACAACAACCACATGGTGACCTGCCTTCTTTAAAGCTCGAGATAAATCAAAAATATGGCTTTCTACCCCACCACTGTTCAATGCAGGAAGTGTCAATAAGATTCTCATCTAATTACTCCTTCTTTGATAGTTTTATTTAATAAAATCTCTTCTCTATTTCTCTTGCTGCTACATAAGTATCCTGTAATAATCTCTCTTCTCCATCGCTCAAATAAACTTGTTTCATTAATTCAGTCAACTGACCAGCTCTTAAATTCGCTAACTCACAATATTTAATATAATTTTGTTCTTCTAAAGACTGAAGTGTCTGATGTGAGCGAGGTAGATTATTCTTTTTCTTATTAAGTCCGGCAACAAGTACTCGACTATTACCACTAACCGCCTCCGAAACCATAGAAACACTATCTTCAGTCACAACAACTAAATCACTAACCCCTAACATCATCGGCACTGGATTTATTCCCCATTCATCAGCAATAATTAATAATCGACATCTATTATGATTTGCTAATCGTTCTTTTAGTACTTGCTCAACTGCTTTAGGTGTCCTGCGAGAAGTAGTTAGAATGATTTCTCCATTTTTTGTAGCGATAAAGTCCATTATCTGATCTAATAATAAAGAAATCGTCTCTACTGTAATATCAAAATAGGAATTGCTCCCTCCTACCATTAAACCAATCAATGGTGATTTAAGCTCTGTTAAATTAACTTTTTTTATTTCATTCCATCTTCTTACTTCTTGGTTAATAAAATCAGATGTAATACGATTAGGAGCGCCATAAGTTTGAATAATATTCTTCCTTTTAGGAGGTTGGTCATGCTTAGGCACAATAGCTAAATCAAAAGATCTTGTTCCAATTAAGCTTGGTGTCATGCAAACAATTGCCTTTGCTTGTTTTACTTTGCTTAATATTAGATTAAGAGCAGCTACTGAAGAACCTGCTGAAAGAATTAAATCAGCCTCTACAGCAATAATTTCCTTATACTTTTGCTCTGGTAAAGCTAACTTTAATATTTGCTCAGCCAGCTTAACATTAAATCTTAAGAAATTATTAATAACTCCACTTAACCGTGTTAACAAATCGACCCATTTTGCTTTATATTCTATTTCAATTACTTCCACTTCTGTATTCTTAAGCTGTTCTGCTATACCAAGTGATTGATTAAGATGACCTGGTTTACCATCACTTAAAACTACAGCTTTTTTTAAATCTCTATCCGCCTTCATTATTTTGATTCCTCCTAAAGTATACAGAAAAATTATGTACTTTAAACTTCTATGTAATTAACTAGATCTTCTCTATTCCATTTTATTAATTTTTTTATAGTTCCTTGATTGATTCTACTCAATATAGTTTTATAATCCGACTTAAACTCATAACCCTCAATTAATTCTGTTAAAAATAATACTCTCTCTTTTCTACTTAAGAACCTACTATTAGTTTTATCAAAGTAAATACAACTTTCTGCATTAAATCTAACTAATGCATCAATAATCAAGCTTTCAAATAAAACTGGCAAATGATACAGATGGTCTATATCTACTAAACTTAACCTTAAATCCTTATTAATTAAAAAATTTTCTAATGTAGGGTCACGATGTAAGAAATTATTGTTCAAAAGCTTGGCCCATAACTTTGCCATTCTTTTAATTAAAATCTTTCTATTTTTATAATTATAATTATAATTCTTAAGATAATTATACAGATCAATTCCCTTAGATTCTTTAGTAACAAAAATATTATCAGTAGTAAATAAATTTCGTTTAAACGTTACAGTTAACACAGGATTAATAGTTGAAATATCAAAGTCTAATAACTTATTAGCCGTCTTAAAATGTCTAATTGCTTCAACCTCTCTAAACAAGTTCTTTACCCTTTTAATTGTCTTTCTATAAAAATATTTTTTTAAATAATAAGTTTCTCCCTTAAAATCTAATTTAAAAACTTCAGTTCCTTTTCTATCATTTTTAATTAATGTAAACTCTTCACCTCTATCCTCTTCTCCATAAAACAGATAGTTAATTATCTTCTCTGCTAACTCTAAATCCAATTTCTGATTAGAATACAGTTTAATTTTTGAATTATAATCCTTCTTTGTTAATTGCATTAGCACTCCCACTTTCAAATCTCACTTTACTATCAATTATCTTCTTTACCAACTTTGCATTCCGCTCAGCTGCTCCTTGATTATCCTCGATCATCTGAACAGCTTGTCTACCCTTCTTCTTTAATTCATCCTCATTCTTAAGATAATAGAGCATCTCTTCTGTCAACTCAGCTACATCCTCTATTTGAATCCCTACTCCATAATCAAGTACCAAACGAGTATTGGCCTTAAAGTTGAACATATACGGGCCAAAAAATACCAGCTTCCCATGAACTGCTGGCTCTAAAATATTATGTCCACCCTTTTCGATCAAGCTACCTCCAACAAAGACCAGATCAGCTATCCCATAAATCTGGGCCAACTCCCCAATCGTATCAAGGATGATCACGCTATCTTGACTGGGATCTCTAGTCTCAATCTCAGTTCGTAAAACCGTCTTAATTCCTGCTTGCTGATATAAGCTCTCTACTTCACTTGCTCGTTTGATATGGCGTGGAGCTAAAATCATCACTAACTCAGGAAACTCATCCTTTAATTTCTGATAGAGAGGAAGTAACTGCTCCTCTTCATTAGGATGGGTACTACCAACTACCAAAATTGGTTGTTCTTTATTTAACTTGAAGACCTGATAAAGCTCCTCTTCCTTACTGGAATCAGGTTGGGCATAATCCTGATCAAATTTGGTATTGCCATTATTATAAACCTTAGTCTGTTCAGCACCTAAGCTCTGGATATACTCCAAATCCTGCTCGGACTGCATACTGAATAGATCGACATTAGCCAGCATATCCTTTAGGATTGGCCCTAGATATTTATAACCAGCAAAGCTACTATCACTGATTCGACCATTAGCCAACATAATCTTAGCTTCATTCTCCTTAGCCAATCTAATAAAGTTTGGCCATAGTTCAGTCTCAGTCAAGATCACCACTTCGGGGTTGATCTTGCTCAAAGCTCTACCAACCACCCAAGAAAAATCCAACGGAAAATAGATCGTCTCATCTGCCTCTTTAACTATCTGGCGTGCCATCCCTTGGCCAGTATCAGTCACCGTCGAAAATAAGATTTTATGTTCAGGATAACGCTCCTTGACCTCGGTTACTACCGCACTCGCTGCCACCGTCTCCCCGACTGAAACAGCATGAACCCAGATTGTAGGTTGACCTTCAAACTGCTCTATCTTTTCAGCAGCCAAAAACCCAAACCGCTCTAAGATCCCCTCTCGATACTTGCCCTTGACAATCATCTTATATAATAATACCGGTAGGTAGAGCATGAATAATATCAGTAATAATATATCGTAAATTATGTAAATAAGCTTCATAAATAATCATCCTTTGTATAGTTCTCCACTTTTAAAATTGGAGAACAGTGACTAGTAATTAGTGAAAATCAAAAGTATTAATTTCTTTCTTCAACAAATTTAAATATCTCTTCTGCCATTTCAATTGCTTCTAATACATCTTCTTTATCTGGTTCTAACCATTCTGTAGGGTATCTAAATTCCACAGCATAAGGAGTTAATTCTTCTGCTAAATTCCGCAAATCATTAAAATCTTCATCTATCTCGACACAGATATCAATTAACAATCTCAAATCATGCGTACGTTTAATCGATTGCTTTTGATAAACTAAAAATCCCTTTAAAGCCTTTTCAGCACATTGTTGAGTATGATAAATAGCTGTATCTAATAGATCATTTTCCACAAGTGCTTGAGCAGATTTCAAATCATTTAGAGCCTTTTTCAGCCAAGCTTTATGATCCATATACCTTCACCCCTTCATTAATAATCTTATAGCAAAGAGTATGTTCATTGTTCTTTTCCACATCAAATTCTTCTGCAGTATAAACTAAAATATCAACTGCAACCATTACCCCTCTTAAGGCTCTATGTCCTTTTACAGCTCTTTTATAAGGTTTTTTATCTGAATCTTCAACTACTATTAATAAATCCAAATCGCTATCTGCTGTTGGGCTTCCCCAAGCATAAGAACCAAATAAATAAATATTTTTAACTTCAGGACTATAGGCATCAACTAGTTTATTAATAATTTCATCTATTTTATCTTGATTGATTGTCCTATCAATTAATAATTCCATCCCCACACCCCTTTCCAATTAAAAATACTCAACTAGCTTTACTTTTATTTTACCCTATCTAATCTATTCAATCAACCAATCAACTGTCAAGCACTGGTTATTTATTATTTTCTATTTTTTGAATTTCCCTTTAACTATTAATTATTCAATGCTTTTTACTATTTCAGGGTGAACAAAATGTTCACCCTTACTTTATTTATTTTCTCTTTTTCTAATTCGTGCTTATTAATTATTTTAAGGTTTTATTGATCGATTTTTTATTTATTCTTTACTCAATCTTTTAATTCATGCTTTAGCTTTCTTGATCTTTAACTATTAATTATTAGATATTAACTGTTTTATTAGTGTTGATTCGCGTCCATTAGTGGTTCCAAATTTTAAGATTTTGACCTTTAACTGTCAACCGTAAACTGTACACTGTAAACTGCACTAATACTTAAGTTCCATCCCAAAGTTAACCTCTCGCTCAACCTGATCAAACCCTACATGAGCACTAAAGCAATCAAACTCCCTAATCAAAGAAGTTTGCAACCTAGAAAATTCCCCTTCTTTCAAATCATAACCAGCATCTATCTCTACATCATTATAAGGGTAGACCCGCTCATTGGTCTGAAAGCGATAACTTCCTTCCAGATGACTTGTATAATCTACTTCATCATCCTCTAGAGGCGTACTCCCTGAATACTGCTGATAACGATAACCCAAGCTTACCTGCTGATAATCATTGAGTTCATAATCAAAACCGGTGCGATAACCATAACTGTTATATTCTTGCTCTTCTCGCCCCTTCTCTTCATCACCTTCATAAATCCTCTTCGTTCCTTGTACTTGCCAATCAAAGTCTAAACTATCAGTCATCTCATGCTGAGCACCCCAGCTTCCGCTGAGATAATCCCTGCGACCAATACTCTCTTCAGTCAAGCGATCAAATTCAAAAGGACTCTCTCCTAGTTCATCATAATAACGATAATCGATATTTAGATCTGTTGGCCCTAATCTCTGGTTGGCCCCTAGATTGAAGGCATAATTACGATAGTCATCTTCAGTATCATAATAACTATCCTCTACACGCCCTGCCCAATAAAGCTCAGTCGAATCAGTGATCTCCTTACCTCGATTCTCAAGTCCTAAACTGAACTGCTCTCGCCTCGCTTCAACTCCATCTTCTTCGATCTCTCCTACCTTCATTCCAGCAGATAATAAATTACCATCTCCTAGATCACGATTATTAATCCCTAATGAGAGTTGAGGTTGGCGATTGACATCTCGATTACGATTAGCTTCTAATTCCCAATAGTAATCATCCCAACTATCCCCATAAGTAATCGTCTCTTTCATCGCTTCATCATCTTGATCTTGTTCTAGCTGTAAGTTCAGGTCATTATTCAACAGCTTAGTCTGCAAATCCCAACGACCTGACCACATTCGATCTTGATACTCATCCTCTTCATCATCACGTTCGATATAATACCTTCCCTCAAAATTACTGACTGTATCTGATCCAATCTTATTTTCTAAATTGAGATAAGTCTCTAAGCCATAATCTTGATGATAATAAACTCTAGGATCAACTTTTAACCTATCATCCGGTTGATAAAGATAATCCAAATCAATCCGACTGGTCTCATTAGTAGTTGCTGTCGCTGAAATATCACCACCAAAATCTTGATTAATAAAGTGATAATAATCAACCCCAACATAGAGACCATCTGCTTCACTATAACCGACCTGTGGTTGAGGGATCGCATGCTTCTCCTCTTCACCTTCTACTAAGCTTTGCTTATAAGTCGGTAGCGGCATCACCCGCCGCTCATTGATCCATAAATGAACCCCTTCAGCAATCAACTTATCCTCTGGATAGACTGTAATCTTCTCTGCTGATAGTCTGTAATGTGGCTCATCAGTGTCTTCACACGGAATTAAGGTAGTCTCTTCTAAGACAATATCATCCTCTCCAAAATTGACTACTTCTCCAAAGAAAGTAATCTGCCCTTCTTCAGTCTCACTATCAAAGACTTGTCCTTCTTCCTTACGATAGTCATACTCCAAAGCTGAACCTGTCATCTCTCGTTCCTCAGTCTTAAGTATAATATTTCCTTTGGCCTTAATCACTTCTTGATTTAAATCAATCTGGATCCGATCTGCTCTGATTGAATCTGCTTCCATTTCGATAATTACATTTCCTGCTGCTTCGATAATCTCCTTTTCTTCATCAAAGATAATATAATCATTAGCATCGATAGTAAATGGTGCGTCTTCTGCTGCATAACTTGGTTGAATAACTACGACTAGTGCTAAGATTATCAATAGCAATAACTTCTTCATCAATTCCCACCTCTTCCTAACTGAGCAGAATCAGTCCACTTCAACTTAATCAATTCCTGATTCGATCCCTAATTCCTCTAAGTAATCATTAGTTAAACAGGTCAATTTATAATTTATAGTTTATAGTTGGTAATCTTAAAAGTTGAACTATATTGATAAATAGCTTAAGTTTAAGGCTGAGTCTAAGTTTAAGTAAAACCTAAACCCTTAGGCTTTTAACGATTGGCTTAGCCTCAAAGTCAACCTTAGACTTAAGCTATTTTGTAATAAAGCTTCACTTCAAACATCTATATTGACAAAAGCTTGCTTAAATTAACGTGTACGATTATTCACTCACAGTTTGATTCTTTTCAGCTTTAGCCGCTACATCTGTTGTCAAGGTAATATTATGATGGTGATTCTTTAATTTGTCGATTTCAATCTCTAATTTATTCAACTTTATCTTTCTGACTTTCTTATCTTCTTCCCAGCCTTTTAAAAGATGATACATCTCATCTTGGCGCTGCTTCATACCATTAAATTCTTTTCTTAACTCTACTTGGCCCTCTTTTAAATTATTTACTTCCCCTTTTAGATTACTTACTTCTCCTTTTACATTAACCACTTCTTCTTTTACACTCTTCATTTCTGATAATATCTGTTGTAGTATTTGTTGGTTATCCATTTGCATCAACTCCTTAAATTTAATTATACATTATTCTTCCCCGAGCCACAAGGATTTATAGTTACTCGAGAATAAAAAAAGACCAACGGAATGTTGGCCTTTTTTAAAAATTATAACGATAATTCATTCTTAAACTCCTAGTTAAATCTGAAGAAGCATGATTATAGCCTAAATTCAAGTTGGCCCTTAAATTATGATTATCTTTAAATGGATAAGATAATCCCTGACTCAAGTTAACCCTAGTAGCACTTTGACTATTCAAATTAAACCTTAAGTTCGAATCATAATCAAGCTTTTCTCTCAACTGACGCCGATAGCTTGTCTCAAAGATAAAGTCATGCTCTAGTCCATCATCTTGAATCACTTGGTAATTACCTGTTAACCTCCATGGTTCAGGATCAAAACCAGCATTGAGCAATAATCTATTACTCTTTGCCTTATTGTTTTCACGATTATGAGTTAAACGTAAATTATATCTAGCTATCTGCCGATTATAACCTAAACCTAACTGGTACCTTTCTTCCTTATCCTCTCTAATACCATCTTTATAATCATTATTTCTCCTATAATCGAAATCTAACTGATAAACATGATCAGTATAATAATTGATTTGAAAGTTTTGCCCCCAGTTTTTATTAGTCACTTCAGCTTCTCCACTTAAATTATTTCGACTATAATTACTTCTACTTTTGACTAAAAAATCACCTACCTGCTCATGCCCTCTCAAATCAATTCTATATCTACCATAGCCCCGATTCAGGTTGCTCTTTACAGCTTGAAAGTCTGGAGATTCATAATTTCCTGCTAGGTTATAACTAACCCCTCTCAATCGAGAAGCAAAATTAAGATCAACTGCTTCTCCAACCAACTCAGTCTCTTGATTATAAGCTACTGCTGTGTCAAGATTTAAAACTGAATCAAAAAATCGATAGCGATCTTGATAGCTTAAATAATGATTATGATCTATTCTATCATCTTCATCTCCAGTTGTGATTACCTCATTTCTATCTAACTGATACCCCAATACACGACTATTCCCTAAATCATATTTGGCTCCTAACCTTCTATTTTCCTCAGTACCAAAAGCAGGTCTTCCATACCAAAATTCAGTTTTCTCTCCTGAAAAATAAGTTCCTTCGAGGGTACCACTCGAAATAAAACTAGAAAGATTACTGCTAGAAGTAATTCCTAAATTTAAATACCGCTTCTCTCGCCTAATCTGTAAAGAATAATTACGATAATGAAAATCGTCCCATAATAACTCATAAATAGAATTATCCTCTAGATCACTTCGAGCAATTGGAAAATCATTCTCAAATGATAAGTTAACTCGACCACGCAAAGTATAATCTCCAAAAACTTGCTGATAATCGATATTAAATATATTCCTAAGATCCATACTATCTTCTCGTGCTACAACATTCAAATTATAAGTACTATTATTACCTGCTAAAGCAGTTCCATTGATTAAAATCATAAACAACAATAACAATAATAATCTCTTTTTCGGCATCATTCCCCACCTTAATTGCTAGCTAGTCCCATCATTTTCTACTGCTTCTATTTCAACCACACCCAAACGTTGAAAGTTAATCTCCAGATCATCAATCAACCAGTTATCACCTTCTCTAGTCAAATCAAAATCTATATAGCCATTATCAGTTAAAATCCATCTTTCTTGATCATCTATAGTTTCAAAAACTTTAAACCAAACTATATAGGAGACAGAAGAATGAGTCATTTCTTCATCACGAAAATTATAATCTCCATATCTAAAGGTCAAGCTATATCCTTCTTTTAAGTTACTATTATTATCTTCATCAGTAACGAAAAAATGATCTCTTAGTTCACTGCGCAACTCGTTAAATCCTTTACTATACCTTGAACCTCTCATCGGGTCTATTGTCAGCGAACCATCTCCACTCAATAAATCAATAAGTTTATCTTCATCAAAACCAGGATATTCATTATATTCAAAAAAGTCAACAGTTGCTTCATGAGCATCTTGTCTTACTTGTTCTTCTTCTTCTCGACTCAACTCAAATTCACTCCGATCATAGACCAAACATCCTGAAAGAAGAAAACTAAATATTAATACTATAACTAATTTCTTCTTCATTCTCCTCCCTCCTTTCTCAATCTTTAAGTATCAATCTGCCAAATCCAAAACCTTCTCGATAATTCTCAACTGTAAATGTAACACTATTGCTAGCTTCTTCTTCAGCCTCAGTTCCTACTCTAACAACTACTTCATTATAACTACCAAAAGGCATTCTAGAAAAAATCACAATTCTCCCTTTAGAATTCCCATTATAGTCATAGAAGAATATATCAAAATCACTAGCATCAAAATCATCATCGAAATAATAGTCATCATCATAATAACCATCATCCCAATCTTTCCTATATCTATTCTCATTATCTTCTGCTCCACTATCCTCTACTATCTCACCTTCTTCTACTATTCTCCGACCATTAATAATAACTTCCAATTTATCCTCAGTTCGATAACTCTCCTCATCAATCATAATTTCTAATGCAGAGGACTCATTGACATTACTGAAATATTCTCCATCAGTAATACTGAAATGTATAGCATCTGTTCCAAGTTCACCAATACTAAAGATATCATCTAGCTCTATCTCATCCCTATTTCCAACCTCATCTTCAATTTCAATTTCAATACTATATCTATCTTCCTCAAAATCTTCTCGTGGCTCAAAATATATAACACCATCATCATCAATATCAAGTATTCGAGCATCATTAGGATAAATACCTCTCCGATAAAAAATAATATCAATTTCTTCTATAGCAGAAACACTTTCAAACTCTACTGCAAAAACTGGACGTCTGCGATAAATTGTTTTATCATCATCGTCGTCAGGTATTGCATCATCTTCATTATACAACTCATAGCCATCGAGATTATCGATATTACCATCACGCTGATGATAGTCATCAATATAATATATTCTTTCTTCTCCATCTTTCAATCTAGGTGCACTATCATCAACAACAGCTGTAAACTCTACATAATCTAGTGTTGCATCATCACTATCAAATTCTGTATCTATTATACTGTTCCCGAATCCATCTTCATCTTCAATAACAATATTACCATCTTCATCTTTTTCTATCCCGTTAAAATCATTAGGATCAATACTACTTTCATCACCAAGAATAAAGACTTGATATGAACCACCTTTAATATCATCATCTTTACCTGAAAAATCATTCTCTACAAATTGAGTTATATGCCTTAATTCTAAATCTTTCTCTATTTGCCATTCACCATCTTCCCATAAATCTCCATTATCCTCACCATCTATATGCCTAATACCATAGACCATATCTTGAATTCCAAATGCTTCAAAATAAAGCTCTAATTCGCCAGCAGAAACATTTATTTCATCTTCCCCACTAATTAATTGACCATTAAATCTAGGATTATGAATCCGAGGATCTGAGGCATCTATTTCAAGATGAAATAATTCTTCAAATTCATTCCCTGCTCTATCTTCTACCTGAATCTTCACAGCATAATGTCCCTCACCTAACTCATCAAAAGGAACAAACCTAGCGGTTTGATAAGTATTACCATCTTCATCTTCATCTAGATCTTCTTCCACCCGACGAACTTCCATTTCATTATCAAAATCAAGATCTTCTTCATTATAAGTTTCTGAATCAACTTCTGCATACTCTACCGTAATATCGTCTCTACTTCCAACTCCAGAAATAGAATTCTCTATTCTCGTTCGCAATTGAGGTCTACGACTTCCAAAAACCCCAAGCTCATCCTCTCTCTCTCCATCTTCATCTTCTACACTTATGTGAGTATCTTCTCCCTCATCTAATACAAAATAATAAGTTGCCCAAGCAGTTCCTGTAGTCCCTCGTGTTTCAGCTCCAATTCTAATCGCCTGTATTATATCATTCTCATATCCTTCTAACACTCCCTGCTCTATCTCCCAATCAGATACATCATACCAATCTCTATCTTCTACATTCCAATCTTCATCATCATCATCCCAGATAGGTTCGATAGGAAAACCAAAAGCATCTGTTTCCCTACTTCCAACTATAGAAGTACTGAGACTATCATTGTGCAACATTCTATAACGCAGTCGCGTAATCTCATCAGTAGGAGAAGCATCCGTAATATCTAATCTTACACCTTCCAAATCAATTGAATCTGAATAATATATATCTCCTCTTGATAAAACTTCTCCTGTATCAATAAAACTTGCTTCTATTTCCGGAGTTCCAAAGTCATCTATATATTCTATAGTTAAAAATCTTGTCTGTGTATCATTATTAAAATATACATTCTCTGTTTCCCCAGGATTATTCAAGTCCAAATAGTTAGAGTTTGTTATAATATTAGAAACTGGATTATTAACTTTAACTTCCATATCATCAGTAATACTTACATCCTCCTCACTGATATCAGGTGCTCTTTCAGGCCATAATGTTCCATCACCTGACGGAGGAAAAGTATCATCATGTCCAAGTCTATTTGCTATTTGACCTTCTATGTCACTTTCATCAATACCTTCCTCTTCTAAAAAACTAGCTAATCCATCCAATCTAAAAAAAAGTTGAATATCACTTCTATTTCCTGGTTCAGGAGCAATAACAGAAAAATGTCTATCTCCTCGGTCTAAGACATTGTGGTCACTCCATTCATTACCATCTTCCTCAACCTTAATTCTAACACTATCCCAATCAAGAGCATCTATAAAAGCAGACAAACTAGAATAATAATCTTCCAGTATTTCATCTACATCAATATAATCTATAATATCAAAATTAATATCAACCTTAATTGCTTCATCTCCTTCAAAATATTCTTCCTTTGAAATATCAAATTTTTCACTTTCATAATTCTCAATATCGTCCTCATCAATAGTTAATTCATAACTCTCTCCATTATCCTCATAATATATTATATAATATTGTTTATCTTCATCCTTATTAAATACTTCATCTCTTAATATATTCCCATCATCATCAGAATTAACTCTAACCTTTTCTTCAAATATATTCTCCCCATCCATATCAACAGTTAATAAACCTCGATAATATGGAGCTTCTATTGCTAAAGCTGATATTGAAAAATTAATAATAAATAAACTCGCCAATATAAAAACTAACAACCATCTATTCTTCATATAATGTCCCTCCTCTCTTTTTAGCTAATAGTTATTATCTTTCAACCATCGGCTAAAACCTAAAACAATTTTTTAAAATCAACTTATCTAAAACATTCTAGCTCAAACATAAATCTCCTCTTTTCATCATAATACTAATTTTTTGACCAATTATATAATAACCTCTCCTTTCAATATCATTTTTCTGTTTAGTTCATCAATAATTCTATCATAATAACTAGAAAATATATGTATCCAAGCACACATCTGCACTAAGTTTAAGGTTAAGTTTGAATCTAAGTAAAAACATTAATCACTTGATTTTTTGAATTCAATCAAGCTCACCTTAAACTTAGACTCTATGCTAATAATACCGCCTCGCCTCTTTTAATACAATGAAAATTGAAATCAGTTACTAGTAACTAGTGACAAATAACTAGTTTAATAAAGCAGATTAAAAACTAACACCTTCATGTTTTTAAATAAGTTTATGGCTCACGATATCTAAAAAGCTTTATAAAAATTTCAATTATTAATAATTACTAGTTATTATTTCTATCATTAGTATATTTTCACTTTAAAATTAGATGGTTATAATATACTTATCGAAACTTCATAAAAAAGACTTAAACCTCCTCTAACTAAATTTAAACTACTATACTAACTATAACTCCCATTATCAACCATTAACTAGCTTATTTTGTTTCATGCTTTAATTCTCCTGTCTTTATCTTTTTTTGTATATTGGTGCACTGATTTAATTATTCATTATTCAGTATTCAATATTAAATGTACAAAAAGCATCTGCTCAACTGCAGATGCTCACTCCTCTAATACCCCAGCAAAAAAAAGCTCAATAATATCATTCTTCAACTCTTCCATCGGAAACTCCTGATTAAACATCATCCAATGCAAAGCATTGATATTGATCATCCCCATCAGACTGACTGCCGCTGTCTCGACATTAACTTCTTTAAACTTGCCAACTGCAATCCCTTCTTCAATAATCTCTTCCAAGATTACAGTATGATTCTCCCTAATCTGCTGGATATGATCCTCAAACTGATCTTTATGACCCCAGACTTCTCGCATCAAGAACCTACCAAAGTCATAATTTTGATTATAAAACTCCAACTTAGCAATGATCACCGCTTCCAACTTCTCGACTGGATCATCTAAGCCAATTAACTTCTCTTTAATTGCTTTGGTCACCTTATCGATACCAAATTCAATCAACGAAGAGATTAATCCTTCCTTATTATCAAAATAACGATAAATTGTTCCCTTACCTACTCCAGCAGTTGTAGCAACCTCCTGGATTGTGGTAGTGTTGGCCCCTTGTTGTGAAAACTTTTCAATTGCTGCTTCTATTATTCTCTCTTCTTTTGGGTGCATTGGATTCACTCCTTTGTGAACTAGTGATTGGTAATTAGTACTTAGTGATTAGAAAAAATTCTATTACGAATAGTTCAAAGAACTCGGATGATTTATAGCTTGTTATTATTATATAACATTTTTACCTGAATTCCAATATTCTACTAGGGATTAAACTAAATTGTAAAAAAGCACTACCAACCCAAAAGGTTGACAGTGCTTTAACTTTAAATAAACATAACTGATAAGATAAAGACAACAGTTAGAGCTGTTAGTCCTTGAACTAAGGTTCCTATTGAATGTGTTTTATAAGCTGTTGAAGTATCAAGATTAGAGAACTGACTTACCACCCAGAAATAACTATCATTAGCATGTGAAATCGTCATTGCTCCAGCACCGATAGACATTACAACTAAAGCTTTAGCTATTTCAGAATCCAATCCTAACTGCGATAACATCGGGCCAACCAATGAAGCAGTAGCTACCAATGCTACTGTTGAAGAACCTTGTGCCGTCTTCAAAGCAGCTGCAATAATAAAAGGTAAGAAGATTCCTAATTGATATTCAGATAAAGTAGCTCCTAAATAATCTCCAATTGGAGTAGCCTGTAAGATCGAACCAAAAGCTCCACCAGCTCCAGTAATCATAATAATAGAAGCGGCATTCTTTAATCCTTCTCCAACCCAACCATTGATATACTCCTTATCCCAGCTTGGTAGCAATCTAAAGGATAAAAAGATACCTAATATTAAAGCAACAGTTGGATCACCAAAGAAATCAAAGAAGGTCTTAATACTTCCAGTCCCAAATGGATGGCTTGGAAAGTTTGCTATTGAACTTAAAGTAATTAAAATAATTGGAATCACAATTGGAGCAAAAGCACTAAATACTGTAGGTAACTCCTTCTTCTCATCTTCAGCCTTTAATTCAATATCAGCTTCGATATAATAATTAGATGCAAATTTAGTAGCCCACAGATAACCAGCAAAGATCGTTGGAATAGCAGTAACCACACCAAATATAATTACCAGTCCTAAATCAGCATCAACAGTTCCTGCAGCTGCTATAGGACCAGGTGTCGGCGGAATCAAGGTATGAGTCGCATATAGCCCAGCCGATAAGGCAACTGCCATTGTAGCCATAGATATCTTTGCTTTTTTAGCCAATGACTTATTTAAAGAAGATAGGATTACAAATCCACTATCACAAAAAACAGGAATCGAAACTATCGCTCCTGTAATAGACATTGCTAACGCTGATTTTGACTTACCAATCAAACCTAAAACTGTATCAGCCATCGTCAAGGTTCCCTGTGATTTTTCCAAAATAGTTCCGATTATCGTTCCTGCAATAATCACAATTCCAATATAGCTTAAAATCCCCCCAAAACCATCAGTTACAGTCTCAACTACCTTCGTAGCCTCCATGCCTGAAGAAAGTCCTACCCCAAAAGCTGCTAACAACAGGACTAAAAAAGCATGCATCCTCAACTTAGCAGTCATAAAGACAATAAATGCAACTGAAACTGCCAAAATAACAAGCAATAATGGTCCTTCTACCATATTAAATCTCCTCCTTAGATAATTTAAATTTTAAAATTCGTCCTATATTCTCTCCCAACCCCTCTAATAACCTAGCTGCCTCTTTTGATGCTTGATCCAAATCCATTGGTCGATTAACAATAGAAAATAACGTGTCAATCCCATGTTCATAAACCTTTCTTGCCTCAGAACCTAAACTACCTGCCACCCCAATTACAGGACAAGAGTACTCTTTAGCAACTTTTGCTACTCCAATTGGTGTTTTACCACAGATAGTCTGAGCATCTATCTGTCCTTCTCCAGTTATCACTAGATCAACATCTTTGATTATTTCCCTAATCTTACTAGCTTCAATTACAATCTCAATCCCTGGCTTCAATTCAGCTTCTAAAAAAGCCAATAATCCTGCCCCTAATCCTCCAGCAGCACCAGCCCCTGGAATCTGAGCAACTTCTTTACCCAACTCTTCTGCAATCACTGTAGCAAACTCTCTTAAGCCCTCATCTAGCTCTTTGACCACCTCAGCTGAAGCACCTTTTTGGGGCCCATAGATATAAGCTGCTCCATTCTCGCCATACAGGGGATTATCTACATCACAAGCTACTTCAATCTGAGCCTCTTCTAATCTAGGATCTAAGTTGCTCAGATCAATCTCTTCAATTTCTGTTAATGCTCCACCACCATAAGCAACATCATCTCCTGCTACATTCAAAAACTTGGCCCCTAATGCCTGAGCCATCCCTACACCACAGTCATTAGTAGCACTACCACCAATTCCAATAATCAACTTTCGACAGCCTTCCTCTAAAGCCGCTTTAATTAACTCTCCTGTCCCATAAGTAGTCGTCTGTAACGGATCCCGCTTTTCTTCAGGAACCAGCGGCAAACCAGAAGCTGCTGCCATTTCAATTACAGCCGTCCTTTCATCACCCAATACCCCAAAAAATGCTTCTACTTCCTCTCCTAACGGGCCAACAACCTCTCTATATACTATTCTTCCACCTGTAGCATCAACTAAAGACTGAACCGTCCCTTCTCCACCATCAGCCATCGGCAATTTCTCAATTTCAAAATTAGCATCTGCTCTTTTTAAACCTCGTTCCAAACTATCTGCTACCTCAAGAGCAGTTAAACTCCCTTTAAATGAATCAGGTGCCAACAACAGATTAATAATTTTACTCACCTCCACAAAACTGAAGTACTATTTAAAATTTTCTTACTTTTATTTTATATTTTATATTGCACAAATTCAATTCGCATAAAATAAAAATAATCGGCTAAAAAACCATTATTTTTAGGCACTTGCACAAATTAACCCTCTTTTTCAAGTTCATCACATAGTAGGCCTAACTTCAGCTTAATAAGATCTGTAAACTTTTTAGGATCAAGCCCTGTCTGCTCCTTAATCTGATTCAGCCTATATAGAATAGAATTACGGTGTAAAAAGAGCTGATTTGCTGTCTGACTGACATTTAAATCATTAGCAAAATAAACTTGCAAAGTCTCTGCTAGTGGCTCTGCCAAGGGAAGATCACTAGTCAACTTAGATCTTAAATCAATAGATAGACTACTAGCTAAATCTTCAATCAATAGATCATCATAATAATAAACCTCTTCTTTATTATAAAATTTCTTCCCTAACTCTAAAGCAGTTAAGGCCTCCTCAAAGGATTCTCTAACTGAATCCAACCCTTTCTTGTCATCACCAACCCCAATTTTGCACCTAAAATCGGTAGTACTACTTAAATACTCCACCAACCTCTCAGCTTCTTGCTCAGAAAATCTACTTCTTTGACCATCAATCATCTCAATCCTTAAGATCACAAACTGTTCCCCTTCCCAGTGAGCTACTTTAACCTTTTCTGACTGATCATAGAAGGTTTGAACCTTATCTTGTATCTCCTGTTTAATCTTCTGCAATTTAGTATCTATATTCTGTTGTAGATTCTTCAATAAACCTTCCCACAGATTGCTCAACTCTAAAAGCAATATTATATATTCCCCATCTAACCGATAACCCATAGATTCTGCTCTATTCTTCAAAATTTGATCTGTCAAATCGACCTTTTTATCCAACAACTTCTTGATAAATTCTTCTTCAGCTTGTTCTTTAAACTGTAATCTTTTCAGATAAAAATTCTGTTGTAACATCAACTCTGCTGTCATCTTGACTAGACCAGCATATTTTTCAACATCTTGAGGAGCTCCAGTAACTCCTACCACTCCTATAATCTGATCATCAAAATAGATCGGCCAATTAACTCCAGGTTTAACCCCTTTTAACCTTTCTTCATCCTCTTCATAGATTTCAAATACCTCTTGCTTCTCAATTACAAATTTGGCCCCTTCATGAAGTGTTCCTACTCTAGCTGAATTACCACTCCCAATAATAACTCCATCTTGATTCATAATGTTTATATTTTCTCCTACAATCTCTATAGTCTGATCAACAATTGTCTGGGCCAACTTCGCTGTTAGAACTACTGCTTTATCCTGTTCCATCTTACTATTCCCCCTTGTCTAACTTTAGCAGTAATTATATCATACCATTAAATAATCTTCGAAATTAAAAAGCACTGCCAACCCAAAAGGTCAACAGTGCTTTAAAATAATTTAATTCAATTGATAATAAATCTTCAACTGATCATCTTCAATATAGCCAAAGTCAATCACCTTAACTTCCTCTTCCTCCTCAATCTCCTCTGCTAGATTGAGATAGACCAACTTTTCTATCATCTCAGTTAACGTCTCAAATTTCTGTTGGCCGGCTAATTGGATCAGCTCAGACTCAGCTACTTCTAATGTATCAGTCGCTGCTAACGCCAGTGGCATCTGCAACATTAAGAGCATGACTATTAAACATGTTATTGCTAATTTCTTCACTCTCATCGACCTCCTAGTTAGAAATTTCTACATTTCCACAATCATCTCCTACTTTAATTCCCACTTTCTTGGGTTGTTAATAATATATTTTCGCGTTTGATTCAGCTCATCTTCACTTCTAATAACTCGATCATAAAATGAACGTTGCCATAACTTCTTGTTAAACGGTTGCCAATCATCTTCTCGTACTTTACGAATATATTCATTTGTTGTCATTGTTTTAAACCACTGCATTATTTTAGATAAACTAGGTAGAGGTAGACCAGGGTGTCTACCTGCTTTTTCTATACAAATATCATCTTCTTCTGAAATTGAATCAGCACATGAGTTAGTTTTCAGTTGAATAATTCCATGAAAGTGGTTAGGCATTATAATATATTTATCTAACCTTAGATTAAATTTATCTTCTAATTTAATCCACCATTTTTCAATCATTTGCCCTGCTTCATTCAAACTAGATTCATTATTAATTATTTCTCCAAATAAAGATTCTTTATTTTTTGTACATAACGTTACAAAATAATATCCATTTTGAGAGTAATCATATTCCTCTAACCTCAACCTTTTTCTTTGAAATTCATTTGCTTTTTTCATAACCTAACCCCCTAAGCCTTATCTTTCCATTAAGGGCTCAGATTATGCTCTTTAGGCCTTTAGGCTCCTTTATACTGGGGTCGACACATGGGTCGACCCCTACTTTTATATAATCAATATAAATGTCTAACTCTAAATTGAAGCTGATTTGATTTTTGGTGGAAATTTTAATTTGTAAAATAATATACCTTGTAGGGGCGAACCCATGTGTTCGCCCTCTGTGAGTTTTACAAAGAGTCCGAAAGGACTTGTAGGGTTACCCTTGTTTTAGAAGAATGATTACTTAAGGTGACACAGAATTGTAATTAAACTTCATCTTAAAATCCAATAATTATTTATAGCTATGCAACTCTAGAATAAAATTTGAGTCTTTTTACTAGTCACTAATTACTAGTCACTGCCATCTAACTTATCGTTAATATTTCTTCCAGTTTAAAGTTGGATGACTATAGTAAGAAAAAAGCCCTTGGAAAAAATCCAAGGACTTTAATCTATCAAGATTCAATTAAAAGTTAACACTTACTTCACCAGTAATGCTTTGTGCATCAAAGCTATCAGTATCTACAGCACCTGTGAAGTCAATAGTTTCGTAATTGATTGATGCAGTAGCATCATCACTTACTCTATAATCTGCTCCTAATTGAGAAGTTACCTTCTCACCTAATAAACCATCAACTCGAGCTTCTTTGTCAGCCCAAGCATAACTTCCAGTTAAAGTTACTCTATCATTTGCTTCATAAGCTGCATCTACACCAGCTTCAGTGTTTAAGTGTCGTTCATTATCGATATTGTCATAAATACTTGCTAATTCAGCATATGGTGCAATACTAGTATTAGCAAATTCAAACTCCGGTGCATAAGCTACACTCATTACTGTATCAGCTAAGTCTTCAGTATTATCATAGTCATAGATTGCAGCTAAAGAGATATCATTGAAATCTTTGTTAGCTTCAACATATCTTACTTCCTCTTCAGAATCTAATCCATACTCATAGTTACCGAATACATCTACACCATATAGAGTATATGGATTCTCATCAGTAACCTCAGCAGTCAAGATAGTATCTTGACCTTCTACATCATAATCTTCGTAAACAGCTCCTAACTCAAACTTATCTAAGTCAGTAAATAATCCAATGTCATACCCTTGCTCATTTGCTTCAAAGTCATCATCAGCTTGAATTCCTTCAAAGTCATTAGTATACTTATAGTTACCTTCAACTGTGAACATTCCTAAGTCTTGTTCAGCACCTACTCTAGCTAACTTGCTATCTAATTTAGAATCATTAGTAGCAACCTCACCAGTAAAGTCAACACCTACTAAGTTGAATGCAGTATCTAACCCTGCAACTGTAGTTCTTCCTTCTGTATCATCATCTTCAATACCTGCAAATACATTCAATGGTAAATCAAATAAGTTATCTTGTCTTAAAGCAATATCTCTAACATTTCTTGCTTCATCATCTTCTCCTACTTCATCTTGTCCTACTGCAACAGTAGAATCATTTGCTTTAAAGATGATACCGTGAATATTCTCTTCATCGTCATACAAGTAATCCTTCCAGTCTAAATCTTGATCTTCACCAACAGTCGCTACAAAATCTTCAGTTGCAATTTCACCAGAAATGCTGTCTAATTCAAAAGCATTAGTAGCTTCATCTTCAGCTGTAAATTCACCAAAGTAATTTCCAACTACTGCTAAGTCAAGATCAGCAGTCACACCATCCTTCTCAACATTTACATTAAAGTCTGCATACTGCTTGAAGAAATCTTCTGCATCAATATCATCCCAGTCATCTTCATCCTCAAATGGATTTTCAACTGCATCTCCATCAGTCTTAACATTTGTATACTCTACTCCAGTCTCACCAGAGATAGTTACTACTTCTACATCAGTTAATCGGCTATCAATTGCAGCTAACTCTTGGTCAAACTCAGTAGCCAATTGATTGATTGCCTCTACAACTTCTGCTTCTAACTCATTGTTATCAGCTTCAACTTCGTCTAACATTCTAGCTGTCAAAACTGCAACTTGGTATCGAGTTAATTCTTCTTCACCTCGATAAGTTCCATCTTCATATCCTTCAATAATTCCTGTCTCTGCTACTTGATTCAATGCGTCATATGCCCAGTGATGTCCTTCTACGTCTGCGAACGGATTAGCAAGTGCTGGTACAGTTAATGTTACTAGCATTGCTAATGTTAATAATGCTGTTATTGTCTTTTTCATTTCTTAGTTCCCCCTAGATTTTTAAGTTTAATTGATTTGATTTATCTAGGTATTCTAGCTATAACGTACATAATCTAGAGGAGCTTCCAGTTTGAGTTGCCTTGTTTCCTCAATCTTTCCTACTCCCTGTAACTATGCCTTGTCCAGCTAAAATACCTGTTCTAAGTATCTTTTTATCCTGCTTTACGGTCTCTCTGGGGGACACCTCCTTTCTCGACCAGGATCAAAGCTAGGATCAAGATACTTGAACACTATATTAGTGACTGGTGACTAGTGATTAGTGACTAGAAAAATTCCTAATTGAATTTTTCCATCACGAAGAGTTCAAAGAACTCGTAGGACTAATTACCAATCATGAAAAGCTACAATTTATATTAATTTCAGTAACTAACTAATTTAAGTTTGAGGCTAAGTTTTAGTTTAAGCCAACCATCAAAACCATAAAGGTTTAGATCTTACTTAGACTTAAACTCAGACTTAACCTGAAATGAACTCTGTTCATTTCGTTATTTTTCGACAAAATTCGACATTACAGGTAAAAAAATATATGTAGTCTGCTCTTGTCTTATTTTAAGCTCAAGACTGAATTCAAATTTTAGACTCAAACTCAGACTTGAACTCAAAATCAATTTTCTTATGCTCTAATATAAGTATTAAACACATCCTGCTAAAATCCTGTTAGTAGTTATTGGTAACTAGTGATTTGTGATTAGTGACTAGAAAGACCAAAACAAATTCATAATCTTTGTTTTGAAATTTTACGCTTGCTATATTTATTAATTTGACGCTTCCTTCTAAAATCCTCTTGGTAGTTAGTGGTAACTAGTAACTTGTGATTAGTGACTAGAAAAAACAACTCAGAACTTTTGTTTTTGAAGTTTTTGCTCTTGCATTATTATTTATTTGACGTTTCCTTCTAAAATCCTTTTAGTAGATATTTGCAATTTATTATTAAGCGATTGCTCTAGATCAATCATTGATTTTTTTGCTCTTCAGTTATTCAATATTAAATATTAAGTATTCAATGCTTTCCCGCTGTTTCCTTTAAGTAAATAATTCTTGCTTAACCATAAAAAAGAGCTATTAGTCAATTATAATGACTAATAATTCCAACTACTAAAAATCAAGCTCAGCTCCTAGCGAAAATCCATCTACAACAGTTATAAATTCTCTGTTCCTTACTCCACTATCCTCTGTAAAGTAAAGTTCATTCTTAATCAAATAACTGGCCTTGACTCCAAGCCACTCTCGCAGTTGATACTGCAAACCCAGATCAATTGCGACATCAATTAGATTTCCTTCGTACTCCCCTTCCGAAAAATCTGTATATTCTAGTTGGTACTGACCGATAGGTGCATGAGAAAGTCTCAAACTCACCCCAAGCTGTTGAGATAAATCAAGAGCTGCTTTGACACTCAGCGGTAGACTGATAGCTGTCAATTCTGCAAGATCATCGATTATAGCCTCTTGCCTCTTTCGTTCCCGATAATCAAGGCCAGCTCCTAGTGCTAAATCAAGCCGACCTAAACTAAAGGGACGATATATCTCAGCTCCAACTGCTAAATAATCAGAATCACCAGTTCCTTGGGATTGATCGTAATCGCCTACTATTCCCTTACCTTTAAGATAATAACTGCCTAGCCTTGTTTCTGCTAGGAAACGAATTGCTCCTAACTCCTTCTCGCCAGCAATCCAGCTAGCTTGATTGCTTTCTTGACTACGCAATATCTCATCATTTAAGCTAGCATATCCAACACCGAAACGAAATCTATTTTCTGCTGCTTCCCCTGGTAAAGAGAACAATACAATAATCAAAAATACTAAGAAAAAAATATTTTTCTTCATAATCAGCCCCCTGATCTATACTATCTTATGTCTTGACTATTCTTTACCAAGGTAATTAATTCCTTTTAATGCTGGGCAGATTTTTGGTTTTAGCTCTCAGCTCATGCCTCATGACTCACGACACATAGCTGATAAAAGTAAAAAACCTCCAGAGCCGTTGGCCCTGGAGGTTTTTATTTCTAATTAGGTTGTAATTAGAAGTTAGTAGTTAGAGTTGTAGTGATAGTATCTTCATCTACATCATCACCAGCAAGTTCACCATCTCTATTTTCAAACTCAAACTCTAACGTAGTATTTTCAGCTAAGTCATACTCAGCACCTAGAGTTAAGACATCCACTTCATCATCGTCAGCATCATGCATAGCATACTCGAAGCTAGCTACTAAGCTTGGAGCAACATCATACGCAGCATTGAATGCGATAACTGTTTCATCATCATCAAGGAATCCAAAGTCTCCAGCTATAACATCGTCACTATCTAAATCTAAACCACCTTCAAACAAGTCAGCTTCACCTAGATACCCTTCATCCATTTGACCATAGTCAAATCCAACAGTTAAACCTGGAGCCAATACATCAGTCTCTGCTCCTAATTGAAAAGCACTTTCTTCAAAATCAGCAAATGTTACATAGAAGTCAGCCATTTCATGGCTATTATCCACTGCAATACTGAATCCATTTTCATCTAGATCATTAAGATCTACCTCATAAGCATCCTTAATACCTTCAATATCACTTTCTGTAAAGTCTGCTATATCTCCAGCATGTACATTATCAACAAAGTTCAAAGTAGCTGTAGAAGTAACCTCTCCAAATACAAGATCACTTACACTAGCTTCAACAAACTTCTGAGAATCATCATTGTCTAAGTCACTAGCAAAAGAAACAGCAACATTTTCTACTGCATAAGAGAACTCTGCTCCATGTACATCAGTATCATATAGTAAATCTTGTGGTGCAGCTATTGTCCAACCATAACCTGCTTTTAGAGCAGCTCCTGGTAATTCTACTAGATCAACATTGATCCATGCTTCGTCTACCCATGTGTCCTCATTTTCTGCTTCTAATCCTACAAAAGCTGTTACATTATCAGCTGGATTAGCTGTGAAATCTAACTCAATACTAGTTGTATTATTTACCCAACTATCATCATCATTATCCTCATACTCTCTTTCAAACTCAACCTCACCTGCAATGTCTACTGCCATAGCTGGTACAGCCATAGCTAAAACTAACGCTAACGCTAACAAAATTGAAATCTTTTTCATTATAATCCCCCTTAACAATTTTATCTTGGTAAAATTGTATTTAATTTTTTTATAAAATTAAACTGAATAAGCTTATATATCAAGCTTACCGGTTTACGGGGTTTCACCTCCTTTCCACCGCTTGTTAAATATCTCTCAGCTACAATAACTACTTTCTATACAAAACTACAATCTCCTGCTTAAATATGAAACTTTTTTGAAAAAATCTAAATTAAATCTTAATTAACATATTTAAGACATTCATAGAAGATTTAAGTTAGTTAGCAAAAATTATAATCAATAATATGTATTTATTACCATTAGAATTTTGAATGATTACCAGTTTGTAATTTTCCAAAAATATCATATTAATTCAAAATTGTAAATAGAGTATCAAATTTTATTCTATTTAACCTTGACTCTTTATTTTTACTCAAACTTAAACTTAACCTCAAACTTAATCAACTTCTTGGCCCACCTGCTGAATCTCCTCTACTTCCTGCTTGCTCAACAGACCTGCAAAATCCAACAAGATGATCAATCGCTCATCTCGCTTAACAACCCCCTGCAATAAATCAGCCTGAATTCCTTCAATCTGCTTAGGAGGTGGAGCAATCTCATCTCCTTCAACTCGCAAGACTTCGGAAGCATCATCAACAATAAATCCTACCTTTGTCTCAGCCAACTCTGCTACTATAATCCTTGTATCAGAATTAACTTCAGCTTGTAAGCCAAACTTCTTTCTTAAATCAACAATAATTATGATTTCTCCGCGTAGGTTAATAATCCCAGCAATAAAATCTGAACTCTGTGGTACCGGACGAATCTCTTCCGGCCGAATAATTTCATTGACATTGTTGATATCAATCCCAAATTCCTCTTGATTCAACTCAAAAATAATCATCTGTCTTGTCACAGCCATCAAATCCCCCCAAACTTTAAAAGCAGTTAATAGTTAATAACTAATAATGAATAGTTAAGATCAAAAAATCTAAAGTTCATTTAATATTTAAAAAATAGTTAGCTCTTACTTAGACTCAAACTCAAACTTAGACTTAATACCTATTATAACATAATCAACCAGCTTGAACAACTTATGTTAGGGATTAATTTGTTCTTTTTTCTCAATTGTACTAATACAATTGTTTTACAAAAACAGTATTTTGGTGTTATAATATTAATATAGTAGAAAAATATGGAGTGATTAACTCATGAAGGAAAACATTGAAAGGTTGAGGCAAAAATTGAATAGAACATCATCTAGTCAAGAAAGGCTCAAATTAAGCCAGGAATTGGACAAGTTAATCTTAAAATATATGAAGAGTAAAATCACCGACAGCTAAAGTACCTCCGGGCCAAAATAATCGCCACATAATCATCTACCGGCTCAGGAGGGGTCTGTAAGGAGAGAGGAAGGAACTTTCTCCAGCCTGAAGGAGGGTTTTTAGTCCAATATAGATCACGTGCTTCTAAAGTCGAATTTGTCTCATCAACTAGACTGTACTCAATCATTTCAGCAACCTGCTCTTCAATCAACTGACTTGCTGTTCCATTTCCTAGAACAACCTGCTCTATTTGATAACTATCCATTAATTTACTAATCTCTTCAACAACATCTTCTGTAGAGATTACCTTTTGATAGGCAACCGCCAAATCAGAATCAACTACCGCAATTCCACATTTACCACGACCTGGATCAATAGCTAGTATCATCTCAATCACCTTTCAACCTTTAATTCTATATTATCGACCAATTGGTCACTGCGCCAAATATCTTCAGTAGCAGTCAACTTAATTCTTTCTACATCTTCTGTCAATAATTCTTCTAAGACTGGATAAAGATGAATCAGACTAAGACTTCCGATTTCTCCTTTATCATTAGGTAAGACTCCATCACGAACTACTTTTTGATTTAACTCGACTAAGAATTGGTTCAACTCTGCTTCCAAATCAGTCAGATCATCAACTTGGGCCAACTGATAATCAAAGATAAGCTGCTCAGTTTCATAAACTTGATAATCCTGATACAACTCAAATTCCAGTAATAGATCTTCATCCTTGAATGTATTTTGAGCAGCTACCAAACGAACAACATTCCTACCTTCTCGTTCAGTTAACAGCTCGACTACCTCTTCAAAGTCATGCTGCTTATATTTAACATTTTCCAAGTTTGGCCCTTCTTCTAATGATCCCTTAGCAGTTTCAAGAGCAGCAAGTAGGTCTTTTTCAATCTCTGTCTCTTTTAGATCAACCTCAAGTGAGCTATCCAAGATCACTTCACCCTTCTGGTAAGCAATATCTCCAGTTAAAGAATGAAGGTATTTTTGCCCAAAGAGGCTTAGATTATGGGCCAAATTATCGACCTGCTGGGTCAGATCTTCCCGTTGGACAGCAAGCTGATCGACTTTAGTCCCTAGCTCCTCCTTACTTGCTCTAACTTGTTGATACTCTTCTTTAGTTGAACTCAACTGCTCTTCTAACTCCAACTTATCATCCTCTAGAAGAGCTTTATCCTCTTCTAAAGTCAAAAGATCATCGATCTTAACCCCGATTTCAGCTTGCAGTTCGGCTAACTCATCATCCTTAGTAGTCACCTGCTGATCAAGTAGATCGATTCGCTCCACTAGCTGTTGCATATCAAATAAAGCCAACCGTACATTTTCTGAGGCAACCAATAGTAGAACCAAAGAACTGACTGTGATCAGTACTCCAGTCAAAATTGTAATAATGATTGACGTATGCTTAGGTCTTAGACCTAGCAGGGATAATCGCTTCTTACCAACCTTCATCCCAATCTTATCACCAACATAAGCTATCGCCCCACCCATGATTACTAGGACTATGACTAATCTGATTCCATACATATTGGCACCCCCTTAATATCAGTTTACAGTTAACAGTTGACAGTGTACAGTTAAAGACATGAAAACATTAAAGTCAAGAACTTAAAATCAAAATCTATTCAATTATGAGGAATGTCTCGTAATGACACCTAGATTTGTTCATCTTTCAATCTCTTGTGCAATACAATATACTTATAAACATCTTAAAAATATGAAAAATGTTTCGCAGTAATCTTAAGATTTTTTCGTTTAGTTTCTTGACGAATCGAGAACAAATAAGAGTATGAATTAGCTAATTTTCCACTTTAAAATTAGCTTGCTCTTATTTGCTCGCAGGTGAGTCCTAGAAACTCAGAAAAAATCTTTTAAATCAAGAAGCATTTTTCATATTATAACGTAAAATTAATGCTTTTTAGCTAAAAGCCAAATCCCAACTCCCGCGAAAACAATATTCTGCAACCAAGCCCCTAACCACGGAGCAACTGTTCCAGCTTGCCCTAAAGCTGAACCGACCGTCATCAGTACATAATAAATAAAGACGACAATAATACTCAAACCCAATCCGATTGATGAACCAGAACGGTTAGGCTTCAATCCTAGCGGTGCTCCTACAATCGCAAAGATAAAGGAGGCAAAGGGAACTGCATACCGTTGATGATAAGTAATCAACAATTCACTGACATCTCGTCCTTCTTCCTCCATCTGACCGATATGCTCCCGCAGTTCAGCTAGCGTCATCTCATCAGGATCGGTGCCACTTCGTGAGACATCACCAGGATCTCTAGTGATCTTATCTTGCATATTCAACCGCTCAAACTCGGTCTGAGGAACTCGACCATCATCTTCAATCTGATAGATCTTACCATCAATAAACTGCCACTGCTCCTCTAGCCAGACAGCTTTTTTAGCCTGAATAATCGTCACCAACTCTCCATCCTCAAAGTCCTGCCAACTGACCCCTTCTAATGTCTGGGTTGCCCCATCAAACTTATCGGCTACTAAGACAAAATCAAGCCTTCCCGTATCAGAATCAACCGGTGAAATCCGTAAATTCTCTTGAGTCGTTGGCCGCTGCTCTCCTTGTCTAATCTCCCAAACTAAATCTTCATAGACTTGAATACTAAATGGCACTAAAGTATCACTTAACAAGACAGTCAGACCACTGACTAAAAAAGCCACTATTAAGACTGGAATGATCAATTTAGTAAAGCTGATTCCACCTGCCCTTAAAGCTGTAATCTCACTATCACCGGATAGACGACCAAAGGCCAATAAGGTGGCCAATAACATCGACATCGGAAAGGTAAAGATGATAATTTGAGGCAGACTTAAGAAGAATAATTGAATTACAGTCCACAACGAAGCACCATAATCCATCATCAATCCTGCCAACCTTCTCAAGACATCTGACCCGATAAATATACTAGTAAACGCAAATACACCAAAGAGAAAAGGCTGAATCAATTCGCTCAATATATAGCGATAAATAATCTTCATCTAATTGGCACCTCACATTACATTTTGAATTTCTCTCCTAAATAGAATTTCTTAGCTATTTCACTATTGGCTATTTCATCAGAAGTACCTGATAATAGTATCTCACCTTGGTGCATAATATAAGCTCGATCAGTAATAGCTAAAGTTTCCCGAACACTATGATCTGTAATCAAAACACCTAAGCCTCGCTCTTTTAAATGAGAGACAATATCTTGAATATCATTGACAGCTATCGGATCAACCCCCGCAAAAGGCTCGTCTAATAAAATATAATCAGGATCTGCAGCCAAAGAACGGGCTATCTCTACCCGACGCCGTTCTCCTCCTGACAGCATATAACCTTTTTGATCCCTGACATACTCAATATCAAATTCAGCCAATAACTCTTCCATAATCTCTTGATCATCCTCTGGGCGATCGATCATCTCCAAAATAGCCATGATATTCTCTTCAACGGTCAACTTTCTGAAGACAGAAGCCTCCTGAGCCAAGTAACCAATTCCCTTTCTAGCTCGCTGATGCATTGGTAATTTAGTAATATCATTACCATTTAGCTCAATTCTACCAGCATTGGGGCTGACCAATCCAACTACCATATAAAAGGTAGTCGTCTTTCCTGCCCCATTTGGCCCTAAGATTCCTACGATCTCACCTTGCTCAACCTTAAAATTAACTCCATCAACAACATCCTTACCATCATAAGTTTTGACCAAATCAACTGCTCTAATCGGCATTAATTATCACCTCGCTGCCTACTAGGAAGGATCAATCTCGTCTCCCCTTGAGCCTTCATCTTTCTTGTTGTCAGATCAAATACAATCTCTTGGGCATTCATCTTCTGACCACCCCGCTCAGCTTCGACATTGCCAGTTAAAATAACCTGCTCACGCTGTTGATAAAAGTCAAGCCGATCTGCATAAGCCACAAAATCATCCTCTTGATCTTCAAGATAGACCTGATCAGTAGCGGTAAATTGCTCAGCAGCTACATCAAAGTCAAATTGCCCTGCTGTAATCAATAAACCATCAGCTTCAACCCTAGGGTTACCTTCTAATCTCCCTTGTTGGGACTGATTATCATAGATTAAATAATCACCGATCATCCGTTGTTGTTGCTGTTTAAAGACTACGTCTCCTTCAGCCTCTATCTGCTCTAACTCTTGATTGGCCATTAACTTTTGTGTCGTTAAGCTGAGATCACCTTCTCTAAAACTGACATTACCTGTAGCAATTACTTCACCCTCTAAGTCATCAATAATTAATTCATCAGCTTTCAATTCAACTTCTTGGTATTCCCCTGCTACTACTGCTGTCACCATTAAACAGAGTAAGACTGTAACGATAACTCCCATTAAATATTTATTCATTCTGCTCACCTACTTTTTGTTGAGTAATTGCCTCTACTTCACCACTGAGCCTTAATCTTCTCAGATCTATCTGACTAACAAACTGTTCTCCAGTAATCTCCATCCCTGATTGCTTAAGTAATACATTACCTTGACCAATCAATTCATTCCGCACTTGATTCCAATTTAAGCTATCAGCTTGGAGTAATTTATCCTCACTCTCAATCGTAATTGGACCAGTAAAGGAGAGATGGCCTGTTCTGGGATCAAAATCTCCTCTAGCCGCCCTTAGACTTGTCTGTTCTACCCCATCTTCTGAAATTGTAGCCTCAACTTCTTCTAAGACTACCTGCTCTGGCTCTGTAAATTGTTGAATTGATTTAGCTCCTAGCTCCCATTTAGTAGTTTCATCTTCACTATATAGAGTAATAGCAGCATCCTCTAACTCTACTTCTGCCATCCGCTCTTCCGTTGCTTCATCTCGGGCAGGTTCTGGTGTGATTCTGGTCTCTTCTTCAGTTGAGTTGTCATTTAATAAGACTACTGCTCCAATTGCTACCACAATTACTACTAGCAGAATCTTTTTCTTATTCATTAATCAGCCTCCTCAGGCCTAGTCTTCCATCTTCGATGTAACCATAACCACTGCTTAGGATACTCTCTAATCTTTTCTTCTAAAGAAGAAGTTAACTGTTGTAATTTATTCTGTTGTTCCTGGGCAGTTGCATCTTTAGCAATCTTGAGTGGTGGCTCAATCAACAATCGATACTGGTCTAACTCTTCTCGCACCAGATAAACAGGCAGAATTAAAGCCCCAGTCTTTTGGGCCAACACCACTGGCCCCTTAGGCGTCGATGCCAAGCGGCCAAAGAAGTCAACAAACTCTCCCTTGCTATGTGCATCCTGATCACCAAGGATCAACAGACACTCCTTCTTCAATAAAGAACGAAAGGCCTTTTTGACCCCCCGACCCTTCTTATCATAGACGTTGGCCCCGCGTTCTTCTCTAATTTGTAGTATCTCTTTGTTGATCTTAGGATTTTGATACATCCGGGCAATCGCATTCATAGGATAACCCAATGCAGTCAAATAAATCCCTAATAACTCCCAATTACCAAAATGACCTGTAAATAAGATGACCCCTTGCTCCTGTTGATAGGCTTCTTCAAGATGCTCCATCCCTTCGACCTCAATCTTTCCTTCAAAATCAGCCTCACTCCACTTCTCTAAACCTAAAATCTCAACAAACTTGACGGTCAGATCTTGAAAGACCCCTTTAGTCAATTCGTTTGCTTCCTCTGTAGAACAATCAAAAGCCAATTTAATATTCTTAACTGCTAACTCCCTACGACGTTTAGCCAGATAAAAAGCTAGACTACCTAACAACTTAGCTAACCAACAGCTAACCCGCTTAGGTAGGAACTTAACAACTGCTTTAAATATTTTAAATGATAAATAACCGATCCAATCTCCCACCAGATACACCCCTATCTAAAATCAGTGTACAGTTTACGGTTAACAGTTTACAGTTAAAACCTCTAAAGCAATTGATAATTGATAGTTTAAAATTGATAGTTATCTAAACAACTTCAGTAATTAACTTCTTAAAACCCTAAAGATCAAAAAATTTAAAGTTTTTGATCTAGTGTCAACTGGTTCCATATTACTCTTTTAAGGTATAAATTGACTTTTAGTTGCTCTTAATTATCAATTATTTTTAACTGTTCTTTTTCTTGATTTTCAACTGTACATTATACCATCCAGTCCAAAACTGGCTGTGAAAACCATAAAAACCATATTCACTGTGAATTGTAAATTGTTTTTTACTCCCTCCGGGTTCTTCGAACCCTTCGTGATGAAAAAATCAGCTCTTAGATTTTTTCTATCTACTATCAATTGTCAATTATCAACTCTCAACTGTTTTTTACTGTCAACTGTCAACTGTACACCGTCAACTATTTTGTTTCGTCCGCCATCGTTTATAAAACCAACCCCATTGCTTAGGATATTCTCGAATCATCCCTTCTAATGAAGTGGTCACTTGCTGTAATTTATCCTTCAGTTCTTGCTCATTTGCATCTTGACTGACATATATAGGTTCTTCAATCACCATGCGGTATTGATTTAACCCTTCTCGTACTAAGTAGACAGGTAAGATTGCACTGCCAGCCTTTTTGGCCAACACAACTGGTCCTTTAGGTGTTGAAGCAGGTTGTCCAAAGAAATCAACAAATACCCCTGCTTCCCGTGCATCTTGATCTCCTAAGATCAAAAGTAGCTCTCCTTTTAGTAAAGATTTATAAGCCCTAGCAACACCCTTGGTACCAATATCAAAGACGTTGGCCCCTCTACTGGTTCTAATCTTCAATAATTCTCGATTAAAGATATTATTCTTTTGATTTTTGGCCAAGGCATTGAGCGGATAACCTAAAGCTGCAAAGTACATCCCTAGAATCTCCCAGTTACCTAAATGGCCTGTAAATAAGATAACTCCATCTTCCTGCTGGTAGGCTTTTTCAAAGTGATGAAAGCCTTCAACAGTGATTCGATTTTCAAAATCTTCCTTCCGCCAGGCTTCTAAGCATAAGATCTCACTCAGTTTAAGACCAGCATCTTGAAAGACACCTGTAGCTATCTCCTCTGCTTCTTCTTCAGAAATTGCTAATGATCTAGTTAAATTGTTGACTGCTCTTTTCTTTTTCTTACCAACAAGATGATTAGCTAATGAACCTATCCCCTTAAAGATATCATAACATATTTTAGGAGGTAATAAATTAGCAATTTTTTTTATAACTATAAATATTAAATAAAGCAGTTTGTCCTTCATTTTTTCTGCCTCCTAAACCTTCAATATCAGTGTACAGTTTACGGTTTACAGTTGACAGTTAAGAACATTAAATTCTCAAAATCAAAAAGCACATAAGCCAATAGACATAGATCTTTTCAGCTGTCTTTGTTTTTTAGCTTTTGATTTTAAGGATTTTGATCTATAACTGTAAACTGTTCACTGTCAACTGTAAACTATTACTTCTACCGCTTCCCTAACCGCTCCGTGTCCACCTGCTTTGCTTGTCACATAATCTGCTACTTCCTTAACCTCATCAACTCCATTAGCGACCGTCATCGCCAAACCAACCTCTTTTAAGATTACCAGATCATTTAAATCATCACCGATATAAGCTACTTCTTCCTTAGTTAAATTATATCGTTCTAACAACTGCTCTAACACCTCTAATTTATCTCCAACTCCTTGATGAACCTCTTCTAATCCTAACTCAGCAGCCCGTCGGGTAACAGCTTCTGACTTACGACCAGTAATAATCGCCACTTCAATTCCAGCCTCCTGGGCCAACTTAATCCCTTTACCATCATGGACATGGAAGCACTTAAACTCTTGGCCCTGACTACCTAAAATAATCCGCCCATCAGTCAAAACTCCATCAACATCGGTAATAAATATCTTGATCTTCTCCACTTTCTCCTTTAAATCACTATTCATCTTTTTCACCCCTACTTTACTTAATTTTTCTAATCATTAATTGCCCTTGTTGATTTCTAATTGTAAATTATTTAATCATTATTTGTCTTGATTTTAAGATTTTGATCTTAACTGTAAACTGTACACTGTCAACTGTAAACTATTTTTATAAAACGCCTGCTTTAAGTAAGTCTTGAAAGTTAATCAACCCTAATGGCTCGCCTTGCTCATTGACAACCGGTAAATCACTGATCTCCTGTTCTTGCATAATCTTTAATGCTTCTGCAGCTAGCTTATCAACACTAATTACTGTTGGATTGGCAGTCATAACATCTTGAGCAGAGGACTTTAATAAGTCAGAGGACTTCTCTAACTGACGTCTGATATCACCATCGGTAATAATTCCAACCAATTTACCATCTTGATCAACAATATTAGCTGCTCCCATCCTAGAAGAGGTCATCGTAAACAACGTCTGTTTTAAACTGGTTGCTTGATCGACTATTGGGTTCTCCTCTCGAATATTAAGTACATCTTCAACGGTCAACAGTAATTTCTTACCTAAGCTACCTCCAGGATGATATAAGGCAAAATCCTCCGGTTTAAAATCCCTCGCATGTAATAAAGCAACAGCTAAAGCATCTCCTAGGGCCAACGTAGCCGTAGTGCTGGCTGTAGGGGCCAAGTTCAACGGGCAAGCCTCTTCTTCTACACTGGTATCTAGAACATAATCAGCATTCTCTGCTAAGGTAGAGTCAACTCCTCCAGTCAAAGCAATAATTTGAGCCCCAATTCGCTTAATTACTGGTAAAATATTGATTACCTCTTTCGTCTCGCCACTATTAGATAGAGCAATTACGATATCTTCTGACGTAACCATTCCCAAATCACCATGAATTCCTTCGGCTGGATGGAGAAAAAAAGAAGGTGTTCCTGTACTGGCAAGGGTAGCTGCTAGCTTCTTAGCTATCAAACCTGACTTGCCCATTCCAGTCAAGATTACTCGACCTGGACAGGCCAAGATAACTTTGACTACCTCAACAAAATCCCCATTGATCGAATCGCTTAATTCTTTAATTGCTTCTGCTTCAATCTCCAATGCTTGCTGTGCCTGACGTTTGATCTCAAGTGCTTCTAAATCTGCTAACTCTTTAGGAATCATCTCTTGGTTATCCTCCTTTAACCACTTGGTCAATTGCTTGAGCTTGGACTAAAATTTCCTCTAACTCATCGACTTGTACCATGTTGGCCCCATCACATAAAGCTTCTTCAGGCTGATCATGAACCTCCATAAATAAAGCATCAATTCCTGCTCCTACCGCAGCTCGGGTCAAATAAGGAACATACTCCCGTTCACCTGCTGATGAGTCACCTGCTCCACCTGGTAGTTGGACACTATGAGTAGCATCAAAGACAACTGGATAGCCGGTCTTTCTCATCCGTGGTAATGATCTCATATCAACTACTAAGTTATTATAACCAAAGCTGACTCCCCGCTCAGTCAATAATATCTTCTCATTTCCTGTACTTTCAATCTTCTTTACTACCTGATCAATATCCCACGGGGCCAAAAATTGCCCTTTCTTGACATTGACTAATTTACCTGTATCACCTACTGCTGTTACTAGATCGGTCTGGCGAGATAAAAAGGCTGGAATCTGTACAATATCCAAGACTTCTCCCGCTACCTTAGCCTCATCAGCTGTATGAACATCAGAAATAACTGGCACTTCCAACTCCTGCTTAATCCGCTCCAAACTCTTCAAACCCTCTTCTAAACCTGGCCCGCGATAAGAATCAATTGCAGAGCGGTTGGCCTTATCATAAGATGCTTTGAAGACATAAGGAATTCCTAACCGCTCAGTAATCTCTTTAACCCGCTCTCCAATCTTTAAAGCCCGTTCTTCACTCTCTAAAGCACACGGCCCTGCTAATAAGACAAACGGCCGTCCATTACCAAATTTAACTTCTTCATTTAAAACAATCTCCTTGACCATCATGATCCCCCTCGTTATTAGTGATAGTGCTCTCAGCTAAATTAAATCCTGTTATTACAATGCTTCACAGATAACTAAATTTCTCTGCACCCCGCCTAATTGACAATTGACAGTTTACAATTGACAATTAAATTCAAAACCATACAATCAAAACAATAAAACCATCAATATCTGCAAGAGATTATACACTAAACATTCTCATTTACAATATTTTCTTTTAGTTGAGAGTACTCAGTGACTAATTGTTAATTATTAGTGATTAGTAATTCAATTATTATTCTGATCAACCACCACAATACCCTGAGATAATTGTTTTTTACTTCTTATTTGAATTTTAATTGTAGATTATAAGTTGTAAATTTGTTTAACCTATGGCTCTTCTTTATTCTTTAACCTTCTAACTATCAATTTTATTTTAACTGTAAATTTGTTTTCTCTTTGGCTTCTCTTGATTTTAAGCTCTTACTCTTAATTATAAATTCTACATTGTCAATTGTAAATTTCTTTTTATTAGTGCAAATTCGTGCAGTTTCGTGGTTCCAAGCTTTTGACCTTTAACTATTCACTATTATCTATTCATTGCTCTTCTGACTTTTTCCAAGTCCTCCGGCGTATCAACCCCAATTGCTTCGTGCTCAGTCTCAACAACCTTGATCCGATAACCATTCTCTAAAACCCGTAACTGCTCTAATGACTCCTGCTCTTCTAATGATGTCTGTTCCATCTCAGTATAATTAAGTAAAAAGGTACGCCGATAGACATAAAGCCCAATATGCTTATAATAATTCATTCCAGTCTCTTGGCGAGGGTAAGGAATCGCTGCCCTAGAAAAATAAAGAGCAAAGCCATCTTGATCAGTTACCACTTTTACAATATGTGGACTCTCAATCTCATCTTGTTCAGTAATCTTATGCTTTAAAGTTCCCATCTTAATTGTGCTATCAGCCAATAAAGGCTCAACCGCTTGATCGATCATTTCAGGATTCAATAATGGTTCATCACCCTGAATATTGACAATTATCTCTGCCTCTAAATTTTGAGCCACCTCAGCTAAGCGATCGGTTCCTGTCTGGTGTTGCTTAGAAGTCATCTCTACTTGCCCACCAAACTCCTTGACAGCTTGGTAGATGCGCTCATCATCAGTCGCTACAATCACCTGATCTAAGCTATCAGCTGCTTCAGCTTGTTGATAGACATGTTGGATCATCGGTTGTCCTACAATCTCTTTTAGTGGTTTGCCTGGTAATCTAGTCGAAGCATAACGGGCTGGGATAATTCCTATTACTTGCATCTTGCCACCTCCATTTTAGAGACTAACTCAGAAAATTTATTTTGTGAGTTAATAACTTGCAATTCGATCCCTAATACATCAAAATCTATCCTTTCTTGCCCAATTTCAGTCACTAATTCTGGTTTAATACTGACTGCATCCTTCTCAGTCGTAACAATCCGATCAACATTGACCTCACTAGCTAAGCTAAAGACTTCAAGAATTTCTTCCTTAGAATATTGATGATGATCCTTAAATCTAATCTGATCTACTACCTCTGCTCCTAAATCTGTCAATGTCTGCTCAAAGGATTCAGGGTTTCCAATTCCAGATACTGCTAATACCTTCTCTTCCTGCAAATCAACCTCTTGCCGTCTGTCATTGACTAATTTACGCAGATAAGTTGGCTGATGCTTAGTTGTAATAATTGTTGCTGCTGGATTAATCTCAATCAATCTACGTCTAATCTCAGTCAATTCAGACTGCTCGACTTGATCAGTCTTAGTCAATAAAAAAGCATGAGCTCTATTCAAACTACTGACTGGTTCCCTTAATAGACCCCGTGGTAATAACTCTTCATTATCAAAAGGATTAGTTGCATCAATGACTACCAAATCATAATCTCTTGCTACTTGCCAATGCTGAAATCCATCATCTAAAATAATAAAATCAGGCTCAAATCTTTGGGCAGCATAAGCACCAGTCTGCCTACGAGCAGAACCAATAATAACTGGAACCTCAGGCAACTCCTTAGCCAACATAAAGGCTTCATCTCCTGCTTGCTTAGCATCCATTAAGATCTCCCTGCCATCAGATACTACCCCAATATCACCAGAAAAATCGGCTTTATAGCCTCGATTCAAGATCACAACTTGATAATCTGATTCTAACAAAGTCAAGGCTAATAACTTGACTAATGGAGTCTTCCCTGTTCCTCCAACCGTAATATTACCGATACTGATTACTTTAGTAGGTAAGACTTTTTCTTCTTTGAAGCCCCACTGATAGAGCTTTCTTCTCATAAAGATGACTGTACCATAGATTTTTGACAGAACCTTTAATATAGCCAGCAAAAGATGAGCAACAATTCCAGTTTTATTCCCTTGGACTAATTCAAGTAAATACTCTTCAACTCCCATTTATTAATCACCTAATATCTTTTCTGCAGCTTGACCTGCTTGATTAATTTTCTGTCCTAGTAATTTTTGATAGTTCTCAATTTCTACAGTCGATAGTTTATCTTCTTTGATCTCTAAACCAGCTCCAAAGACTAAAGCAGCTTTACTGAAAGGAGCAGGCAACCAAAAACGATCCCAACTGCTAAATTCCTTCTTTTTAGTATAGGAAACACCGATCGGTATTATTATACTATCCGTCTTCTGGGCCAAATAAACAACCCCCGGTTTAACTTGATGAATTGGCCCTCTTGGCCCGTCAGGGGTAATGGCTATCTGCTTTCCTTGGCGTAATTTCTTGACCAACTTCAACAATGAGCGAGCTCCACCACGAGAGGTTGAACCCCGTACTACTTCCCAACCTAGCTTATTTAATAGTCGAGAGATATACTCACCATCACGGCTTTGACTGGCCAAGGCAACATAGCCTTGGTTACGAAGATAATAACTAGGTAACCATAACTGCCCATGCCACGGAGCAAAAATAACTGATTTGTCTCCAGCCAGCAATTGATTGACCCGCTTTGCTCCTTGAACCTCTAAGCTAAGGGTTGAATTGATCACTTTGGCCAGTAGCAACGCCGAATTAGGGATTAATTTTAACTTTAACTGCTCCTTCATTTTGTCACCTACCTTCATATCAGTGTACAGTTTACGGTTTACAGTTGACAGTTAAAAACATAAAATCAAAATCCTATTTTATCATTAAATCCAAGCTACAGGTTTTAACCTGTAGTCCACCCTCCATCATGAAATACCACCACAGCACCCTGAAGGAGGCGGCTTATGCCGACTGAGGAAGTAAAACCTACTTCCCTCAGAGCACGTGGTTTCTGTAATTTTAAGGTCTTGATCTTTAACTATCAATTGTCAATTATCAATTGTAAACTATTATTTATTAAACTGCACCTCATATAAATTACGATAGACCCCATCATGCTCTAACAACTCTTGATGAGTACCTACTTCAACTATCCGACCTTCTTCCATCACTACAATCTGATCCGCATCTAAGATAGTCGATAAACGATGGGCAATCACAAAGGTTGTCCGCTCTTCCATCAACCGATCTAAAGCCTCTTGAACTAATGCTTCTGACTCTGTATCCAAAGCAGAGGTTGCTTCATCTAAGATTAGGATCTGTGGGTCCTTTAAAATAGCTCGTGCAATAGCAATTCTCTGCTTTTGGCCCCCAGATAAGCCACTACCACGCTCACCAATTTCAGTCTCATAACCTTCTGACAAATCTAAAATAAAGTCATGAGCATTAGCAGCTTGAGCAGCCTTAATTACCTCCTGTTCACTAGCTTCTAAATTTCCATACAGAATATTTTCCTTAATCGTTCCACCAAATAAGACCGTCTCTTGGGGTACGATCCCCATCTTATCTCGCAATGAGTCTAACTTAATCTTTGTGATATCAATACCATCCAATTTAATCTGTCCTTGCTCAGGATCATAAAAACGAGGGACTAAATTAACTAATGTCGATTTCCCAGCTCCACTCGGGCCAACTAAGGCTACCATCTGACCTGGCTCAACCTGTAAGTTGATATCCTCTAAAGCCAACTCATCATCATAACTGAAACTGACATCTTCAAATTCAATCGTACCCTCTATCTGCTCTAACTTTTGAGCATCTTCATGATCTTGAATACTAGGCTCAACATCTATAAATTCAAAAATCCGTTCTGCAGCAGCTAAAGCCCGTTGAATTGTTCCTGATAACTTGGTTAATTTTCGTAATGGAGTCGTCAGATATAATAGTAAGGTAAAGAATCCTGTCAATTCACCAGGGGTCATCTGCCCAACCATTACCTGACGCCCCCCATACCATAAGACAACAATGAATGAGATTTCAGCTAAAAACTCAGTAACTGGAGATAGTACAGCCTTCAGTTGGGAGTGTTTCATATTGGCCCGGAAATTACCATAATTCAATTCTTCAAAGCGTTGATATTCATAGTCCTCACGTTGGAATGATTTAACAACACGCACTCCACTGATCGTCTCCTGCAAAATATCAGATACATCAGCGATCTTAACCTGAGCTTTCTTGCTAATCTTTCTAATTCGACGATTAAAATAGTCAATAATATAAGCAATTAAAGGAAAGAGAATAAATGCAAAAGCACTTAGTCGCCAGTTATCATAAAATAACTTACCTACTCCCCCAATCACCTGAAATATATAACTGAAGATACCGATCGCTCCAGAGACAATAGCCCCCTCTAAGATCCCAACATCATTGGTCACCCGAGACATAATTCTCCCTGTCTTATGTTTAGCATAAAAGTCCAATGATAAATTCTGCAAGTTATAATAGAGATCATTTCTTAAATCTTTGACTACATTTTGTGAAACATAGGCAGTTAAATACTTCTGACCATAATGAAAGACAGCCCGGGAAAAGAAGATAAAAAAGATTACTACAATCATTAAATTGAGATCTGCCATTCCTGCTTCCTGTTCATATAAACTACTAATAATCGAATCCATAAATCTACCAAACTGTTCAAAAAAGAAGATAGAGACTGCCGCATTCAATAACATGCAGATAACTCCTAGTAGCAAACGTCCTTTATATGGCTTTAAATACTTTAAAACCCTTTTAGCTAGCTCCATTACTAATACCCCCTGTAGCTAAAACTAACTTAGCTACTCTTTTAATTGCACCTTGCTCCCCTAGTCTATTAATTACTTGATCTAATTTCTCTGTAATATCTTCTTGTTTTGAATTGGAATTTAGAATATTTAATGCTTCATCTGCTATCTTATCCCCAGTCACGGCTCCTTGTAACAACTCAGGTACAACCTCCTCCTCAGCAATCACATTAGGCAATCCAACATAAGGTATCTTAACTAATAATTTTCCTAATAGATAAGTGCTCAATGAGGTCTTATAGACAATTACCATCGGTGTCTTAAAGCAAGCAGCTTCTAAAGTAGCCGTTCCTGATGCAGTCAGTAATAGGTCAGCCACCTTCATCACCTGATAAGATTGACCTGCAATTAGTTCGATCTCCAAATCATACTGCTTAATTTCTGCTTCTAACTCAGAATTAGCAATCGTATCTGCTACTGGCAATAAGAATTTAAGCTCTCTTTGATAACGTTCTTGCAATTGAGAAGCTGCTTCTAACATCGATGCCAATAATGCATCTACCTCTTGTTGTCTACTGCCTGGTAAGAGACCGACTATTGTCTTCTCAGAGGATAGATTATACTCTCGACAAAATTCTGTAGTATCCAAGTTAGGATCAACAATATCTAAGATTGGATGTCCTACAAACTCTACCTCAGCTCCTGCCTCTCGATAGACTTGCTCTTCCATCGGAAAGACTGAAGCAATTGTAACATCACGCTTAGCCATCTTGTTGGCCCGCCATTGGCCCCAAACCCAAGCTGAAGGGGCAAAGTAATTAACAGCAGGAATCCCACATCTTTGAGCTACTTTAGCCACCTTCATATTGAAACCTGAATAATCGACCAGCAAAATCACTGCTGGCTCCTCCTCTTTCATTGCTTCTTCTAATTTAGAAAGAATTCGATACATCAATCTCAAATGCTTAACTGCTTCTATAAAACCAATTGTACTCAATTTAGTAGGATCATACAGCAACTCTACTCCAGCTTCGGCCATCCGTTGGCCCCCCATACCGATAAATTCTAGCTTGGGATTTATCTTTTTCAATTCCTCGACAACTCTAGCAGCATGCATATCACCAGAAGCTTCTCCTGCTATTACCATTATCTTTTCCATTAAATCACCAACTTCTAAAATTCAGTTTACAGTTGACAGTTAAAATCAAAATCTTAAAGCCTAAAAAACTTAAATTCAGACAACCACTAAATGGTTGCTTACTTTATAATCTAGGCGAACACAAGGTTCGCCTCTACTTCCCTAATTACTAGTTATCAATTACGGATTTTAATCGTCCATTGTACATTGTAAATTGTAAACTGTAAATTTGTTTTAATGTGTCGATTAGGATTGATTCATGGTTAGCTGGTTTTAATATTTTTTATTGCTACGATGGGAATCTCATTTTCCTCGGCTCGTTTAATGAATTCCTCCTGATTAACAATAAATGTCTCACCAGCTTCAATTACTAATCCTGCTGCATCGACCTTAATCAAATTCTCTAATGTCTCTAAACCAACTGTTGGAATATCAAAGCGTTGATCCTGCTTAGGTTTACTAACCTTAGCTACAACTACTTCACCTTGACCCAGCTTGCCTCCACGCAAGATAGCTTGATCCGTTCCTTCTATTGCTTCCACAGCCATCACTGCTCCATCCTTGACAACTACTGTCTGTCCAATATCCAACCGACCAATCTCTTTCGCCTGCTTAAAACCTAACTTCATATCATCTAAAATCTGCGACTCAGGTTCAATGTCAGTTAAGACTCCAGGCTGCGGAAATAACTCTTCTATAAATTTAGTCTGATCACTAACTTTAATTCCCGCCTCGGCCAATCTATCTACAATCGCCAACATAATCGCATCATCATTCTTCTCTTCAAGTTGGGCCAACAGCATCTTGAACTCTTGATCCAGTTCGATCCCTTGAAAGAGTAACTCCTTAGTTACCTTGCCTAACATCACAACTTCTTCTACCTCTTCATCCTGTAGTGTAGTAATGATCTCTTTTAACTGCCCTACACTAATCTGATATGATTGATCTACAATCTTGTTCAGCTCATCACTTGCTGCTTCTGGGGTAACAGTAATTGTAACTAGATCTATACCCTGAGCAGTAGCTGCCTGAGCAAATAGAACAGGCAAATTACCATTACCTGCTATCAAACCTAATTTAGCCATAACTAACCCCCTAGGAAAAATCAGTTAATAATTAATAACTAATAGTTAATAGTTGAAAACCTTCTAAACCAAGTTCTTAAAATATACAACTTAAAACTTCATCAAATTATACAAATTTCCACTATATCTCTGCTTTTTTATTTATAACTTTATAATTTTGATATTAAAGCTTTGCCTTTGACCTTTAACTGTAAACTGTCAACTGTACATTGTCAACTGCTTTTTTCTACCGGCAGATGCCCCGTTGAGCATTGCGTAAAAATCTTAAGAAATGTTCGATCATAGGACTACTGTCCAATTCTTGATCCATCTTTTCAATTGCTTGGGACATATTCAAATTAGAACGATAAAGAATTTTATAAGCCCGCTTAATCTTCCGCCTCAATTCAGGCTCAACTTCATTCCTTCTCAACCCCACAACATTGATCCCATTGACACTAGCTGGGTGGCCATCAACTAAAACATAAGGTGGTACATCCTTAACTACCTTTGAGCCAGCACCTACCATAGCCATTTTTCCAATCCTGACAAATTGGTGAACTCCCGTTAAACCAGCAATTACTGCTGAATCTTCAACTATTACATGGCCTGCTAAATTAGCAGCATTGGACATAATAATATTATTTCCTAATTGACAATCATGAGCCACATGACAGTAGGCCATAATTAGATTACTATCACCAATCTTAGTTATTCCACCACCTGCTTCAGTTCCACGATGAACAGTAGCAAATTCTCGAATCGTATTATCATCACCAATTTCTAAGTAACTCTCTTCACCTTTAAATTTTAGATCTTGTGGCTCTTGCCCAAGTGACGCCCCATTAAAGATTTTATTATTTTTGCCTATTTTAGTCCAGCCTTTGATTACAGCATGTGCTCCAATTTCAGTCCCTGAGTCTATCTTTACATTCTCACCAATTACAGCATACGGGCCAACTTCAACATCTTTAGCAATCTCTGCTCCAGCTTCGATTACGGCTGTCTCATGGATGTTATTGAGACGTACAACATTATTATTCATTATTTCTCCCCCTACCTAATTATTTATCTTGAATTGCACAAGTTAGTGTCGCTTCAGTTACTACCTCATCATCTACAAAGGCTTTAGCCTCTACTTTGCCTACTTTACCTCTTAATCTTACAATCTCAACTTCAATAATCAACTGATCGCCAGGTTGAACAGGTTTTCTAAATCTAACATTATCAATTCTACCAAAGTACGGAACCTTCTCTTCTGGTTTATCTACTGATTCTAATAGACCAACACCAGCAACTTGAGCCATTGCTTCTAAGATTAAAACCCCAGGCATGATTGGATGTCCTGGAAAATGACCATTAAAGAACTCTTCATTGGCTGTTACATTCTTAAGCCCAACTACTTTTTCTCCCTCAACAACCTCCAAAATCCGATCAATCAATAAAAATGGATACCTATGTGGCAAAACTTCCTTGATTTCAGTAATATCTAACATAATAACGCCTCCTCAGTAATTAATCTTTTTATTCTTTTAGCTAACTTAAAATTTAACTTATGCCCAGAGCGAACAGCTATAATATGCCCTCTAAACTCTGGAGCCAACTTCATATCTCCTACAATGTCCAAAATTTTATGCCTTGCAATCTCATTGCTAAAACGCAACTGATTGACAGGGCCATCATCAGCAATCAAGATAGCATTATCAAGACTGCCTCCTAGCGCCAACCCTGCTTGCTGCAATTTTTCGATTTCATCAGCAAAGCCAAAGGTTCGGGCTGAACTGATCTGCTTCTTAAATTCTTCTTCAGAAATAACAAGCTCAGCAAACTGATCGGTCAGTCCTTGATGCTTACTAACAAAGGTATAACTGACTTTAAATTGATCACAGGGTAATATAGTTAAATAATGCTTACCTTCAGTCACATATAAAGGCTGATCAAATTGATAAACAGTTACTTCTTCTTTTTGCTTCTCAATCCCAGCCTCTTGTAAGAGATTGTAGAATACTTTAGCACTCCCATCAGTAATCGGAGGTTCATTAGCATCTATTTCAATTAATAGATTATCTATCCGAAGAGCATTCAACGCTGCTAAAAGATGCTCTACAGTATTGATCTGCCATTTAGCAGTCCCTAATGTAGTACATCGATTAGTCGAATATACATTTTCTACAGTCGCTTCTAACTCTGGCTGGTCTGGTAGATCAACTCTTTTAAATTTAATCCCCTGATTGACTGCTAAGGGCTTACAGGTAATTGTTACATCTTCACCAGTATGGAGCCCAACCCCTGTATAACTAAATTTCTTCTTAATTGTCCGCTGTTTCCTTACCAACCTACTTCCTCCTTTTAAACTCTTTACTAATTCAATAAAACTCGACATTTTCCTGCTTATTGACTTAACTTTAATAATATTCCAGTAAGTCTTTATACTTTTGGCCGACTTCAGATTGGGGGGCAACAAAGATCTCATCTGGGCTCCCTTGCTCTACAATCTGCCCTTGATCCATCAATAAGATCAAATCAGCAACCTGCAAAGCAAAGGAGACCTCATGAGTTACAATAATAATTGCTTTATCTTGTAAAGCAGTTAACTCTTCAATAACTTCTAATACTTCTCTTACCAAAATTGGATCTAAAGAAGCAGTTGGTTCATCTAGTAATAATAAACTAGGATCAATTATTAAGGCACGGGCAATACCTACTCGCTGCTTTTGTCCTCCACTCAACTGGTCAATAGCACTAGTAGCCTTATCTGCTAATTTTACTTTTTCTAAAATCTGTAATGCTTTCTGCTCTAATTCCTGCTGACAGGCTTTGGCTTCAGTCTTAACCACAGGTAAGATAATATTTTCTAGCACTGTCAATCGTTCGATTAAGTTAAACTTTTGAAAGACAAAACCGATCTCTTTTCTTAATGATAATAACTTATCTTCAGAGAGATCTAAAACTGAAACTCCTTTAAAGATAATCTCTCCACCATCAGGCTCAGTCAAGCGATTAATACAACGAATAGTTGTCGATTTTCCACAGCCACTTGGCCCCATAATCGCAACAGTCTCTCCTTGCTTCACCTTAAAATCAACCCCAGTTAAGACTTGCGTTGAACCATAACTTTTGGTCAAATTACTGACTTGTAACATAGAATCCTCCATTAAAAGTAGACCTTTCGTTTATTTAGTAATTTCAATAGACCAGGCTTGCTAGTAGGAATTATAATTTCTTGCATGATTTGGGCATGATCAAAACCAAAGGCTTGACCTGCTCTAAATTCATTCTGTGAAATTTCATTCATCGCCTTAGCTTTCTTAGCTGCTATAATTCCTAATATTCCTCCTACTAAAAAGCTGATATAGAATGGAATATATGGTATCTCGGCCCCAGTTAAATAAAAGGTAGTCCCTAATAAGCCAGCTCCGATTAAACAGCCATAACAACTACCCAAATCGATCCACTGCTTTTTATTTTGATCTTTCTCAATCAATCTAATAGCATTAATCAATAAAGTTTGATCAAATAATAAAGAAAACAAAGTAAAAATAATTGCAGTTAATGCCATCAATAATGTCTTAACCTCACTTAAGATCTGATAAATTTGTCCTCTCAGGTCAGGATTGATAACCCCTATTTGTGAAGTATAAGATGATAACCCCGTTCCTAACTGCTGCTCAACTATAGCTTCAATTCCCTCTAGTTCAGCTTCTGCAGGTGTTAATAAGGAGATTTCTGCTCCAGGAATAACACTTCCTGCTAGATGCTGATCTATTAAATCAATACTATCAGTAATCTCTTCATCTCTTAGTTTTGGTAAAGCTTGCTGAATATATTCCAATTCTTCAACAATTGCTTCAAAATCCAATCTCTGCAAACTGATTATCTCTTCTTCTAATTCAGCTAAATCTAGTGCTAAAGACTGCTGATGCATCTGATTTAATTCAGTAAAGAGATCGCCAGTTGTTAAATCACCTACCAACTCTTGAGCTCGCTTTTCATCTCCAGCTTCTAAGTTAGATAATACCTGATTAACCCGTGTAACATCTTCTTGCCAAGTAGTCACTTCAGTCAACAGTGGATTGTACTGGTCAATAACTTCTATAATTTCAGCTGTATTTTGATCAATTCTGCTTTCTAGTTCAGCCAAATTAGCTATTAACTCTTCTAACTGCTGCCGATAAGGACTTGTCGGCTCTAAATTATTACTCTGTGCCCTCAATTCAGCTTGCGTTGTCGCCAAAAATTCTTGAAATTCAATAATTAAACTTTGAGCATAATTTAATCTATTAATTAAAGTAACTAAATTATCTAAATTATCTTCTAAGCTCTGTAAGGTACTCTGTAATTGTCCAAGCTCAAAATCACCTTGTCCAAATCTATCTAGCTGATTGGTCAAATAATTAATCTCTTCTAATGTTTCAGTCAATCGCTCAAAAGCAGTAATAACCTCCATCAATTCAGTTAATAAATTATCAGTTCTAGCAAAAATCTGATCTAATTGGGGAACAAGTTTAGACATCTGTTCCACAGCATAAGCTAAATCTTGGCGAGGATTACTAACTTGTAAGCTACCTGCTTTGGCCCCTAACTTGTCACCTTCTAGCTGATAAGCACTTCCCCCTAAAATTTCAGCACTATCTCCTGAAGTTATAACTGCCCGGGCCAACTGACCATCCAGTTCAGTTACACGCAACATAACCTGCTCTTGATCTTGAGCGGGAACAGCAAGTTGTGCTCCTAGTTGTAGATCAACTTCGTCTGTCAGCTCAATTTCAACTGTAGTAGCATAACTATTTAAAAAGTTTTTCATCTCACTCATCGTCTTAACTAAAGAGTCCAAGTCACTAAAATCTGTCTTAGTAATATTCTCAGCCTCAACTTGATACTCCTCATTAACTGCTCCTGCCAGTTGATCACCTAAAGCCAATAGATCATCTGCTTGTTGATCAATTGGAAAACGAACTGTCAAGACCTGATACTCCGCCATTAAATCCTCAATATCTTCTTGTACATCCGGTAATAACTCAGCATCTGTAACAATAACTTCTAATTTATCGCCATCAATAAAGGTAAAATCAACCCCTGATAAAGCCTCAACTTGATCTTGTAAAAATTGACCACTATCTGCTTGTAAACCTTGCACTGTAATCCGCGGTTCGGTCATCAATGATAAATTATTATACCCAGGTACATTTTGAAAATACTCATTGACCTGAGTATAGGTTTCTTGATTTTGATACTCTTCATCCAACTTAATGAAAAAATTAGTTTGCCCAGCTAATTCAATTCCTGTAACCAATTTTGAACCAGCTAGTTTAGTATCAATTATCTCCTGCGATTGTCTTTTAGCTTCTTCCTGTAAGTCTTTATCAACAATCAATGCCAAATCATATTCACCATAATCTCCAAGTAACTCATTGACCGTATCTCCAAAATAAAAATCGGCTAAATTACCTACAACTAATGAAAGTAATGTGCTTGCAATAATTGTTACCACAAGTAAAATAATAATATCTCTTCCAAAACCTGATTTCAGAAGAAGCATTTTTTTCACTCCTATCCTCCCCTATTATAACATCCAAAGAAAGGAGGAGTAAACAGAATCCTTCCTGTAATTAATGGATTAAGATGAATTAATTGTTTGTGATTCTAATGATTAAATAGTTAACCTTCCAAAATATTATAACAAAAAAAGTTGGAGAGTACAATTTAAACTCCCCAACCCTTAACTTTAAAGCTCAAATTCTAATTTAACATCTCCTGTAGCATCAAAATCACCTGTTTCTAAATCTATTACAACCTTCTTAGCCTGTAACCATTGGTCATCCTCTTTAATTTCAACATTTTCTGTAATAACAATCTCATCTTTATCAGCTTGAGACTCTAATCTTTCACCGGTAACCTCCTGTCCATCATAGATTACAAACAAATCACCTGTAGCCAATAGATCATCAGTATCCGTCCAGATTTTGAGATAATCGGCTGTTAAATCTAATGGCTCTCCTCCTTTTTCGGTCTTAAGGCGTACCTCTTCCTCAGCAATCAATAAATCCTCTTGTAATTGCAAGGTCAATTGTTGGCCCCAGATCTGGTCTCCAGCTGTTTGCTCAAGGTAAACATCTTCTGTAAAGAAAAGTTTTTCTGTCTTACGATTCATCTCCAATTGCTCAGCAGTTATCTCATCATCTTGATAAAGGAAGTAGACATCTCCTGTAGCTAGATAAATCTCTTCTTCCTTTAGGTAACGGAGCTGTTTAGATGTTAATCTTCCTTGGTCTGCTAACTCTTCTTCTGCCTCGACAATAGGTGTAACTAGTAGTAATAATAAGAAGATAATCAGTAACTTACTTCTCATCACTGTCAGCCCCTTCAAAATCAAAAGTCATCTCTACTCCAATTGTAAAATCAATTACCTCTGCTGTCAAATCAACTATCATTCCTCCAGCAGATAATTCTCCATCATCAAATAGATAGCTTACTGGACTATCAGTCCTAAACTTCTGCTCCTCTGCTAACCAATCTAGCTTCTCGGTCCTAATTTGTTGGCCCGTACTCTCTTTTAATTGCACATCCCCTCTTAACTGCAAATCTTTACTCTCTTGCTTATAAATCAAACGTTCCACATCTAAATTATATCTAACTTGCTCCCCTTCAAAAAACTTTCCATCTTTAACTCCCTGAGCAATTATTCTTTCTAATTGATCATCATCAGTAACTAGCGGTTCTATAACTTCTTCTAACTGCAAATCCCATCTCCGTTCTTGCCCTAAATAACTGATAATCCTACTCTCTTTAATTTGATATTGATAATCGACCTGCTCTTCTTTCTCCTCTTCATCCTCTAAGAATACTACTACACTAAAACCTAAGATAACTATAATTACTAGTAGGTACAAACTAGTCCGTTTCATCAAGTAAACCTCCTAAATCTGTATCAAACAACATCCCTTCTTCTTCACTACTACCAAATTTGAGCTCTTGTTCAGAAAAAGCTGTGATCTGATATTGAAGCCAGATTTCTTGATCAATATGGTCATAAGATAAGGTTAACTTTCGGCAGTGAAGATCCCGCTCTATTGCTAAGTTAGCTGTAGTAAATCGATCACTAGGTCGGTCATAACTACTGTTTAACTTAATATTCCATTGGCCTGTCGTCCAATCTAAGCTATTATCCCATTTAATCATTTCTAAATCATTCAGATCCAAACGAACCCCTGTTTGATAATTGAGATTCTCCTTTTCTACTTTAAAAGTAGTAGCAAATTGCTTAAATTCTCTGTGGTTTAAATCATAAGAGAGTACATTCTCTAATTGATACTCTTCGTTAAATTGATAGTTTAACCTCTGTTCTAGATCATCATACTCTCCGGTCAAAAAATCATATCCTGTCGTCAATTGAAATCTACTTCTACCTCTTCGCCACAGTAATCTTTCTTCTAACTTATGGCGATCATTGACTGTAGAGAAATCATCTGGAGCCATTCCTTGGACTGTCTGATAACGATGGCTAAGTCGATTAGACCAATTATTACCCAAATCACTGAACAAAATCAAGTTACTATCATAAGACCAGTGAGCATAACCTTGATCATAGATATCCTGTCGAATGCCCTGCTGATAATTAAGACGATTGGCAGGAGTTAATCTTAAATCATCTTGATAATTACCTTCCAAATAACCATGTTGCTTAGTATCTTCCCAATCAACTTGGTAGCGATTACTCCCTCCTAAGCCTAGTTCAAAGTTGGTTAAAGAATCAACTTCTAATAATCGGGCAGGGGCCAACGTCAAATCAAACTTGGGTAGATAGTAACTTTCAACCTCTTCAGTATCACCTTGTAGATCAGCTTTAAGAGTCCAATCATAAGCTCGTTGATCCTCAGTTAAGCGGATAGCAGTATCATAATCACCATACTCATGCTGCTTAGCAGTCTCATAATCAAGATCTAATTCATAATCAAGGAAGAGTTCATTTGTAAAATAAGTCCGATAATCAAGCCCTAAACCATAAGAGTTAAGGTGCTCCTCCCGTTCAGTATAACCATAATCAAGACCAATTGCTAAACGATCATCATAAAAGTCATCTCTCAACTTATCAAAATCTAAACCTAAATCAAGACGATGTTGATACCTTTGATCCTGTCTATAATCTGCTCTAACTTCGTTGGCCCAATTATCAAACTCAAGGGATTGATCAAAGTTAAGATCAAGCCAGGTGCCATGTTGCGGGTCAGTTAAATAATTAGAATAATGGTTTTGATAAGCTAAATTAAAGTTTCGCTCACCATCGTCTAACTTCATCTTCCGGTCAAGCTCTGTACTGACCCAGGGTCCATCATCTTGTTCACGTTTGTCATCTTCTAGATATAGATAAAGATAAGCCTGATCATCTTCTTGGGAGCGATAATAATGCTTGAACCCTCCAGCAAAACCCATTTCACTAAAATAATCGAGATATAACTGGCCAAAATCACCTTCTAATGCCGAAGCGGGCCAACTCTCATAATCAGAACCTAAGTAATAATTATACGTAGTCTTAACAAACCACCCCCGCTGCCTACTATAACCAGCCTGCGGATAAAACCCAGGTTCTTGATCCCGCAAGGAGTAAACCATTACTGGCAAATAAAACAACGGTAAATTACCACTCATCTCCCAAAAGACAACATGCTTAGCTACAATTCTATCACCAGGATAAACCACTAATTCGTTGGCCTTAAAATAATAATGAGACTCCTCACGGTCACAGGTTGTAAAATGAGTATCATCCATTTCAATCTCTTCTGGATTATAATTAACTTCAGGACTTTCTAAGTGGATTGGCTCTTCAATATCAGAAGCAATAATTATTCCTTCCCCTTCAACCAAAACTCCCTGTCTAGTCTCTAAATCATGCTCTAAATACTCAGCACTAAATTGACCATCACCTTCTATAACATTGACATTACCTGTAGCTATTAATTTATTTTCTGCTAAATCTATCTCCATTTCAGTAGCTTCAATCTCCATCTCATCAGTTACCAAATAAGCAGAACCAATAGCTTTAATCATCTGTTCTTCTCGAAAATAAAGCACCTGATCAGCTTCAAGGTTGACCTTTTCTTCTGCTGCTAAGGCAGTTGGGGAGGCAAGTAAGATTATGATTAATACTAGATAAAGTTTATAACTAACTGCTTTGATTGTTGCTACCCCTTTCTAGGTTTTTAGTGATTAGTAACTGGTAACTAGTAATTAGTAAATTCAACCCCCTAGAAACATGCAATCAAAACCTTGTTAGACGCAGACTAAATTCGGATTGAAATCCGACTAACACAAGACAATTTCAAGATCATAAAATAAATTTTAATTGGTTTTAATCAGAATTTAGTTAGATCTTAGTCACCCCAAGAGTACTTCCTCAGAAAACAAAAAACGTTTTCTTAAGGGCGCTGTGTCAAAAGATTTTGACTTTGATTTTACCAATCACGAATCACTAATTACCAATTACTAAAGCGAAGCTTTATTGTAATTCAGCTAGAATAATTCTCTTTAAATAACAGATACACCCCTACCCCACCTACCAATAAATTAGGAATCCAAACGGCTAAAAATGGTTCAATAACCCCATTCCCACCTAATGATCGAAAGATAGAGACCACAGCAAAGTAAATAAAGATAATAATAATACTAGCTATAATCCCAAACAGCCTGCCTTTTTCAGAACCAGCACTTAATGGAGCACCAATCAAGACAAAGACCAACGGTAAAATTGCCTCTGCTAATTTAAAATGATACTCTACTAATAATTGATTGGTATCAATCCCTGCATCTGTAAATAAATCGATCTGTTCTCGTAATTGTTTGCGATTCATCTCACCTGGTTCCCTATTATTATATTGATAAAACTGCCTAAAATCTCGACCAACTTCTACTTCTAACTTTCTAAAACTTTCTTCCTTAACTAAATAACCATCAACATCCAGTTCACTAATTAATCCTTCCTCCAACAACCAACTATCTTCTGTAAAACTACCTTCTGTAGCAGTAATTATTTGCTTCCCTGTTCCTTGTTGATAAATCATAACCCTTTCTAATTGCTGCTTTTGATCATCAACTTCTCCAGCATAAAAGTAGCGATCTTCTCCTCCTCTAAAAAGAAGATCGGTATAAACTCCTGGATCCTTATCTTGATAGACCTCTTCTTCTACTAACCGCTGATAATTAGCATTAGCTTGAGGCACAACCTCTTCATTCAGGCCATAAATTATAAAACTTGCTACTAGAGCTAGAGCTAATAATGGATAAACTAAACGAATAAAGCTGATTCCTCCTATCTGCAAAGCACTCAATTCATTATCCTTACCTAACCGACCTAAAGATAAGATAGTAGCTAACAAAACTGCTATCGCAATACTCTGCACCACAATAGGAGGTAGCCGATACAATAACAACCTAATTACAATCGCAATTGGAACCTCTCGAATAATGATAAAATCAGTCAATTGAAATAAATAACCACTCAACATCACTATTACTAGTCCAACCAAGGAATAAAAAGAAGGTTTTAAAAATTCTAGTACTAGATACCGATCAACTATTTTTAGTCCTTTCATAAATCCTCCCCAATCGGAAAATATTCCTCTTTGAAAATTAAATAAATTGCTACTCCTGTAAAGATCAAATTAGGCAACCACGCTGCTAATAATGGCGTTATCATCTGATTTCTGCCTAACGAACGAAAAAAGGATACTAATAAATAATATAAAAACATAATTATAATACTACTTATCACTCCAAAAGCCTTACCCTGCTTTGATTTCAAACTCAACGGTACCCCAAGTAGAACAAAGATTAAGGAAATAAAGACTTCAGCTAACTTCAGATGATAATCAACCAATAATGAACTGACGTCTAAACCACTTGATTGAAAGAGCTCGATCTCTTTTCTTAACTCCGCTCGACTCATTTCAGCAGTCGTTCGTTGTTGCCCATAAAATTCTCTGATTTCTTGATTTAGATTTATCTCCATCTCATCAAAATCAGATTGATAAGTTAACTCTCCCTTATCATCTAATTTATGGATCATCCCTTCTTCTAAATGCCAGATTTCCCCCGCAAAATAACCTCGCTCTGCTCTTATTAGACGAGGAAATCCATCTTCTTCAATCTCATAAGCTATAATTTGTTCTAACCTTCCTTGCCGATTATCAATTTGTTGAATATAAAAGTATTTATCATCTCCTCCCTCAAAGAAGGTACCTTGTTGTAAGTTAGGAGGCCCTTCTTCTAGGATGGTCTGTCTGATAATATTTTGAGCCCGATGATTAGTCCACGGTACAACCTGTTGGCTGATTAAATAATTGCTCAAACTGATTATTATAGCGAGTAAGAATAAAGGAGCCAACAAACGCTGTAAACTAGCTCCCCCCATTCTCAAAGCAGTCAATTCATTATTCTTAACCAATTGACTCATTGCAAGTAAAGTAGCAAATAAGACAGAAATGGCTAGACTCTCTATTAGAATATCGGGGATTTTATACAATAACAATTCCAAAATTGTCAAAACCGGAATGCTTTTAACAATAATTAAATCGGTCAACTCAAATAAATAACTACTAATTAAAATCACTGTCAAAATAGAGAGCGACAGTAAAAATGGTTTTAAAAATTCCGCTAACAAATATCTATCAACTATATGAGGTTTTAATTTCAACACACCAACACCTCTTTATCTTAATCTCTTTCCCTTCTGATAGTAACTACTCCCAAATCCAACTCCTCTGGAGCTGTCAATACAAACTGCAAATCAGAATTCTGACCATATAATCTGAAGTATTGAACCCCATTTTGCTTAATCGATAATTCTTCTGTGTAATCATCATCAAGCTCCAACATTTTAGGCTTTCTAACCAAATCAAAGGATTGATAATTATAAACTGAGCTATCAACTCTAGCAATCTGATCTGTAACATTAGTCGCTAGCCAGTTTAAGAATATCTGTTCTAACTTTAAACCGCTCTCTTCAACAATCACCTGCTGTGGACTCTCCTGAGCAGTCATTATTGTAGTCAGTAATTCAACTCCATACTGCTCATACAAATAAGTAGTAAATAATCCTACTCCACCCAGATAAGGGATGCTCAATTGTTCACCAATTACAGCAACCTCATCAGTCAACATAAAGTAGCCAGGGTGAGCAGTTGATTGGCTATAGACCCAATCATTTCCTCCATCCCATGACCAACCTTCTTGCCCATAATCAATATAACCTGTCAATTTTTCAGCCAATTTAGCCAATCCTTCATTGATCCAAATATCATCTACTTGCCGATTAGCAGCCAACTTTTGATTATAAAAGATCAGATGTTGAAATTGATGGGCCAACGTTGGATATAAATTCTTACCAGTTCCCTTCTCTAAGTTAAGATAGACTAAATCATTAAAGTTAGTCCCTTCTACATCTCGGCGTAAATCATCAGGATAGAAGAAGCCTGATGTATTAGGATTGTTGAATTTAGTTAATAAAACCATAATCTTTTCATTATTATCTACATCAGATGGTTGTCCAAGTTTTTCAGTCAAGGTCGGATAGATATTAGTATCAAACTCTTCAACTAAGCGATCAACTATATCTAGATCAAGATCAGCTCGCTTATCGACAAAGACAGAAATATGTTGTCCTGCTCCTACCATCTTAGCAGTCACAATCGACTCCTCTTCATCTGTCGGATTGACTAAATTAGGTACATAAAAATCTTCCGTTTCATAAAAACTATATTCTTTGGGGGTAGTTCTTTGTTCTAATTGCTGATAGTCATCATTCTCAATCAATTCCATCTCCTTGGCCCGGATTTGATCTTCAACCCCTTCTTCAGATTGAGAAACAAACTCTGGTCTAGAATCATTAACCTCAACTTGCTCCCGTTCACCAAAATAATTATAATAAACTAGATCAAGATCAAAATTATATTTTTGGTCACTGGTTGAATCAACATCTAAGGGACTGACAGCTACTATCACTTCTTCATTACTCTTCAGCCCTTTAATATCGATTACTTGTTCATCAGTTGACCTTACAATCTCTTGCTCTATCTTTCCTCCCTTTAAATTAACAGTCTTAGCAACCTCTCCACCTGTCAGCTCTAGCTCTTGCTCTACAGGCTGATATGTATCTTGACTGACATTAAGTATATACTCTCCTGGTGGTATCTCTGAAAATCTAATCTGAGCACCCTGCTCAGAACGAATCACTCGCCCATCTTCTAATAAAGCTACCTTAGCATCTATGTAATTATTATTGATATCCTTAATATCCAACTTAAGATCGGTCGGCTTAGGCTCAACTTCTTCACTTTCTACTTCTTTTTCTTCTAAGGTTATATCCGTAAAAACTAGCGGTTCATCAGCAATTATAATGTCAGTTTCAAATTTTTGATATCCTTCTTTACTAACTTCTAGCCTATACTCACCTTCTTCTAAATCAGTAAAATGTAACAACTCTCCTCGCTCGGACTCAACTACTTCTCCATCTTGAAATATTTCAGCAGTAGCATCGTCAGGATTGGTCACCTCTAAGTAAACCTCTCCAGCTTCCAGCTCATCTTCTCCCCTACAACCTACTAATCCTAAAATTAATACTAAAAAAACAATCATCAGTACTCTATGATTAAATCGCACCTTCATCACTTTCACCCTTTCTCCCTAAAATTTTAATCTTAATTATTATATTAGACATCGATCATCAAATTACCTCTATTGAACGATTTCAAAATAATGGGACGGTGTTGATATAAAGTGGCAAAATGCCACTTTATATCAGTTTACAGTTTACAGTTTACGGTTGACAGTGTACAGTTAAAACCCTAAACTCAAAACCACCCTAAACCTATAGATATAAGGTTTTTTATAGATTTTTATCTTTGCTTTATGGTTTTGATCTTAACTGTAAACTGTACCTACGGGTCTTTATCAAGACCCTTCGTGAAAATCACAAAAACCGTATCCACTGTACACTGTCAACTCAATAATGTGGCACAAAAGTGCCATATTATTGTAATTATTCCTTAATAATAATTTTAACATTTAAAAAAACGCAGAACCAACATTTTATGTTGGCCCTGCTTGGTTAATACTTTAATTTTGATAAAATCTCTCCCGGATCCTATCAGATTCTTCTTCTTGTTGCTCTTCTTTCATCACCTGCTGTAACTGCTCTTGTCGCTCTTCTACTGAATTTAATCTGTTATCCATCTGTTTTAAACCTTCTACTAAATCATCCATCTTGTTTAATAACTCATCATCCATAAGCTATCCCTCCTTATTGAATTAGCTTTTCCTAATCGGAGATAGCTTAAATAAGAAATTAATTCCATTTGAGGTATTAGTTTGATTAAGTTAGTATGTGGTTAATTAATAGTTACGCTTAATTGATATAAAGCTTAACTTTTAAAATTAAGAAATTATAATTTAAACCTTAAAATCAAAACCATTTTACGGAAAAGTTAAAAACCAAACTTTCTTCCGTGCTACCTTTTTTCACCCCAAGGGCATTTCCTCAGGGCTTATCAGCCCTTCAGGGCACTTGATAAAAAAGTAGCCAAAAAATCAATAAGAATTTGAATTTTTGCAATCACCAAAATCAAATCATTCTCATTTGAGGTATTAAAATTACGTATAAACTCATCCACTTTCACCGCAATCGCATAAATTCTTCGGGTAAAATCAAAACATTACAATCTAAAAATTTATCATGAGGGGTGTTTCGCAGTGACATATAGATTTTTTCGTCTAGCTTCTTGATGAGTCGAGAAATGAATAAGAGTATGAATTAGCTAATTTCCCCATTTTAAATTAGCTTGCTCTTATTTATTCGCAGACGAATCTTAGAAGCTTAGAAAAAATCTTTCCAAACGAGAAATGCCCCTCATGTTTCACATCAATTGTTACACATTATTGTAATTATTCGTTATTAACTATTCAATGCTTTTTAATTTCCCATTCAACTTCATCGGTCAACAACTCCAACTCAAAATCAACATTCAACCCTGCTCCTACTGGATGAGCTGTCTTACCAAAGTAATCACCTTGCTCTATCTTACCACTACCTGTCAGATCAATCCAAGCATAAAGATGCCACTCACCTGCTTTAACATTTTCCAATTGATAAAAACCATCATCGCTGACATCCGCTAATTCACTCTTCAACTTAATCTGATTACCATCTTTTTCACCTGCGAAGATAACTGCCCTACCGATTTGAGCATTACTGACTGCTGCATGAGCATTAACTAAACCATAGCCATATTTAAAATCCCAACCCCGTCCTACATCTTCAGCTCCCAAATCCTGAGCAGTCCTTTGTAACCGTTCTTTAATCTCTTCTGGTGTTAAATCAGGCTCTTCAGCTAAGATTAATGCTGCCACCCCTGCTACATGAGGAGCTGCCATTGAAGTACCACTAAGCCTAACATATTCGTCTTCTACTACTTCTTCAAGATATGAATCCAAGTATCTCCCGTAAGGAACAGTAGAGTAAATGTGTTGACCTGGTGCTACAAAATCAAGCTCCCTTCCATAATTAGAAAAGGAGGTCAACTCTAAATTTTGATCAACTGCACCCACAGAAATTACAGTCTCAAACTGAGCTGGATACTTAAGATCAGGATCACCTACTCTATCATTACCCCCATTCCCTGCTGCTGCAATAACAGTCACATCCTTCTGATAGGCATAATCTATCGCTTCCTTAACAGTAGCCGAAGGAAAAGGAGATCCTAAACTAAGGTTAATAATATCTGCTCCATTATCTACTGCCCATTTAACCCCTTGAGCTGTACTAAGGTTACTTCCACTCCCATTATCAGCTAAAACCTTAGCTGATAGCAGTGAAACTTCCCAATTGACACCAACTACTCCTTGGTCATTAGCTAATGCTCCAATGCTACCTGCCACATGGGTACCGTGACCATTCCGATCGTAAAAGTCATCCTCAGCATCACTCGTAAAATTCTTACCATCAATTACTAAACCATTCAAATCAGGATGGTTAACATCAATCCCAGTATCAAGCACAGCAACTGTTACATCCTTGCTTCCTGTAGTCTTATACCACGTTTCTGGTAAGCTGACCGCTGAATAATGCCACTGCTTGTCATAATAGTAATCAGTCGGATGAACTGTTAGCTCCATTGTTCTCATCCGCTGATTTAACTCTGCAAACTCTACCTCTTCTCGTTGATTTAACTCTTCAGCTAACTTCTCTAATCGCTCAACTTCTGCTCCATTCACTAAACTTACCCCTAAGCCATCCAACTCTTTCTTTATGCTTAACCCATATTCCAGCAATATTCTTTCCTTAATATCTTCATCTTTAAATTTAACTAATAACTCCTGGGCTGAATAATCTTCATCCTCTTCCGCTAGACTGGTCTTACTAACAACTGGATTGATTTCTTGTTCAATTTCAGTATTTGCAATAGTTAAATAACCCGAATTACCCTCATGATAAGAATCATCATTACTACAGCCTATCATAACCAACATCATAATGGTTAGTAAAATTATTTTTTTCATCTAATTACTCCTTATTGATTATCTGTCCCCCTACAATTAAAACTAAAATTAGAAGGTATTAATAATATATTAAACATAACTTCTCTAATCCCTGTTAAAAATGAATGTTAAAAGTTTACAGACTATAACAAGCTTAACTCAACAATACTACTAATAAAACTTCAAGTCTGAGGGGGAATTATGAACTCATCACTTTTTTCAACTACTAATTTAAAAAGAATCTTATTTATTTTCAGTCTGATCTTTCTACTTTTAATCTTACTTTTTATTTCAACCAACTATCAATCGACCACTCATAATGACAGAGTAAGTCATAATCTAGACCGAAAGCAGTTTGAACAAATAGAAGACTTTCTACAACAACTAAGAACTCAACAATCTAAACCTACAAAAAAAACAGACTTACTAACTTCCCAACAACAGCTAACTAAGATTAGAACAGCTTTACTGCTTTATTTACAAGATAATTACCAATTACCTACCGAACTTAATCAATTGGTAGGAGATTACTTACTAAATTTACCTACTGAACCAGTTTCAAATAGTAAACGAGTCAATAATAGATTAGATCAACAAGGAGGTTGGTATTATAACCCTCAAAAAATTAACGATTCAACTAATTTACTAACCTTAATTGAGAAAAGTCTCAAGCCTAATCTTAAATCAACTAAAGATTATAATTCCCCTTTTAAACCCTATCAATTGCTGATAGTTACAGATGAGCAACAACTTCACCTCAAGCAAGGAGCAGAAAAAGTAGCTAACTATCCCATCGGCATTGGAGCTCAAGAAAGCCCTACTCCTATTGGTAAATTTAAGGTTAAAGATAAGTTTCCGGTCACAGGCGAGCAAAAGGAAGATTATGGTGATTATTGGCTTGGGATCGATCTCTGGACTAAAGGAGGAAGCTATGGAATCCATGGCACTGGTAGTACAACCCCGATTACAGAACAAGAATCAGCTGGTTGTATTAGACTTAAAGCAGAAGCTATCGAGGAATTATATCATTTGATTCCACTTCAAACCAGAGTAACTATAAAGTAAAACCTTGCCCTAAGGGCAAGGTTTTTAAATTAAAATTCATTTTTAAAGCTGACTCCAAAAGTAAAATCATTATTGTCAGTTAGATCTTTAACTCCTAAATTAGCACTAATTTCAGGAATAAATTCAAATTTAAGTCCTAAATTTACTCCTCCATTATACTCAGCTAACATTGTCGTTAATGGTAATTCAAAACTATTATCTCCACTTGAGACAGAGACAGGATTTAAAACCCTACTAACTCCTACAAAGAAATTATCCTCAAACCGCTCTTCATCGCCTACCCCTAAATGAGCTCTCAATCCATAATAGGGAGTAGATTTACTAGCAACTAAGTAACGATCTCGATCAATAATTCCCGCTGCTATAGCTGGAATATTTTCAGTCTCTTCCATTAATTTAACTCTTAACTTAGGGAAGATATCACCATCCTCTGTAACACCTTCGGGCCAAACAGCCCCCATTCCTAGGTGAACACCTTGCTTAATTCCATAATTAACACCTACTAAATCACCACTGTTATCAAGTCTTTGATAGGCTAAATTCAACTCTGTCGGGGCTAAAATATCGGCCGTAGGAATCGTTAACAGACCAGTATCTCCAAATTGCCCAGCATAACTTGGTGCAGAAAAGACAATCAACAAAGCTATTACTAACCATAATTTCAAACCCTTCTTCATCATTACCCCTCCTAATTTAATTTGTGCTCTCTCAGCTAAATTTAAATCTATCACTATAGTGCTTCGCAGATAACTAAGTTTCCCTGCACCCCCGTCTTAGTGTACAATTGACAATGTACAATTGACAGTTGAAATTCAAAATCACACATTCAAAACACTAAACTCATCAATATTTACAAAATATCTTACGACTAAATATTTTATCTTTCAATATTCTCTTTTAGCTGAGAGTATTCAATTTTTCTTCTAATTGAGCAACCTTCTTTTCCAACTTTCTCATCTTCTTCATCATTTGTGGTAACTTCTTACGAGCTGCTTTAATCCTTCTTTCCTGCCGATGATCATGAGCAGGATATCCAGACACAAAAGAATCATCTGCAACATCATTGGTCACCGCACTATAAGCTCCTACTGTTACATCATCTCCTATCTCTAGATGACCTACCACTCCACTCTTACCAGCTAATGTAACTCGCTCTCCTAATTTGGTACTACCAGCAATTCCAACCTGAGCAATCAGTAATGAATCAGCTCCTACTTCAACATTATGAGCAATATGTACCAGATTATCAACTTTGGTTCCTTGAGCAATCACTGTTGATCCAGTAGCAGCTCGATCAATTGTAACGTTGGCCCCTAACTCTACCCTATCTTCAATGACTACATTACCAAATTGGGGTACCTTCTCATGGCCATTTGCACCTGTTTCAAATCCATACCCTTGACATCCAATTACTGCCCCAGCATTAACTTCAACCTTATTACCTAACTTACACTCATATTCTATTACTACATTCGGGTGAATAATACTATCTTGACCTATTTCAACATCATGCCCAATATATACTCCTGGGGCTAAAATTACCCGATCACCAATTTTGGCCCCTGCTTCAATTACCACTCCTGGATGAATCGATACCTCTTCACCTATTTCAGCTTTAGGACTGACTACAGCTTGCTTACTAATTTCAGGCCGCTCATAAGGTTGAGGCATAAATACTTTAGCAATTTTAGCAAAAGCTAAACGAGGATTCTCAACCACAATTAGTGGTTGTCTAACATCATCTCTAACAAGATCCTCAGTTACAATAATTGCCCCTGCTCCCTGCACTGCCTGTTGGAAGAACTCTTGATTAAGAGCAAAAGTAACTTGATTACTGTCAGCATTATCTGCTCCACCAACCCCTTCAACTTCAAAATCTTGATCACCTACAACCTCTCCTGTTACTAATTGAGCTAACTCCTTTAATTTCCTTCCCATCACTAAACCTCCTTATGTACAATAATATCAGCCTATAATAGGCTGATATTATCAGTCAATCAAAGAATTTATTGTAGCTTTTCAATTACTTGCTCAGTAATATCAACACCACCATATCTAACATCCTGTTGATCTAAAATCATATCTAATTCCTCTTCTACAGCAATCTCTTTAACTACCTGTTCAATTTCAGCTATAAACTGATCTCTTAAGTCATCTTGTAATTGATTTATTTCTTCATAAGTTTGTTGGTGCTTCTCTAGCTGTTCTTGTTCTTCTAATCCTTCTACCTGTTGCTTATATTCTTCCTGAATATCCTCTATTTTATTATTTAATTTTTCTTGATAATTAGCTGCTTGCTCACTTTCAGTCCAGACCCGATCTTGATCCATAACTCCTACTTCAATTTTAACCTCTTTTTCTTCAGTTACAACTTCAGTCTCAGGTTCCGCTGTACATCCAACTAGAAAAATTGCTGTTATTAAGGTTGTAGTCACTATTAAAATAAATTTTTTCATTCCTTTATCCCCCCTAACCTAATCTCAGCTAAGACCTCTTCAGTTAGATCAATCGCTGCTAAATTTTTATTATAATCAGTTAAAATCAAAGCCATTTCTTTATCCTCAGCTACATCTTCTATAATCAGATCCAGTTCTTCTTTCCTTTCTAGCTTTAACTTCTCCCTTTTTTGTTGTAATTGAATAATTTCATCAGTTAGATCCTTAATCTTAGTTTCCACTCTAGCTATCAACTTTTGTTGAGCTGATAATAATTCATTTTCAATATTAGCTGTTAACTCTTCTTCTCGACTGGATAAATCAGTCATCATTTCGTCCTCTAAGAGAGTTAAATAATTATAAAACTCTATCTCTAATTCTTCCTTCTTAGCTAGATAATCTTCCTCAACTTGAGATAATAACTGTTGTTGATAATCCTCTAGCCTCTGTTTTAACTCAGCTTCCTGTTCTTCAATTACAGACTGTAACTTTTGGTTGTAATATTGTTCTTGTTCTTCAACCTTAGCCTCTCTTTCAGTTGTCAGTTCTTCTAATTGACTCTCTAATTCCTTTTGTTTACCCTCATCTAGATTACCAACCCTTAACTGCAACCTTAAATTAATAATCTCTGAATTATAATCTTGGTCTATATTATCTCTGTATTCTTCCAAGTCTGTATCATATTCCTTCTCCAGTGCCGTAATTTCCTCTTTTAACTTTTGATGCAAATTATTCTCTTTTTCCACTAAATCAACTTCAACTTCAGTCATCAGTTCCTGATAATAATCTTCGAGTTTAGAATTTAACTTAGACTCTTCCTCTTCCATTTTTTTAGTATAATCATCTTCAATCACTTCTAATCTCTTTTTCAACTGTTGATTAAAATCAGCTAAATAACTGCCTGTATCTTCCTCAATCTTGCTCAAACTCTTCTCTTCTTCTCGTAAAGAGAGCTTAAGATTGACAATACGTTCTTCAATTTGACCAATTTGCTGTGTTAAAGGATGTTCTTGCCTAATTTCAGCTAAATCAATAATCCCAATTTGAGGTTCGCTCTCAGTTTTAGTTTGCTCTGTCGGCACTTCTTGCTCATAACAGCCAACTAAACTCAGAACCATAACCAATAGTAGCACAATTAAGCTACTTTTGATTATTTGCACAGAAAACACCTGCTTTCTAAGTTAAAAATGATTTAATCCAACTCTTCATCACTTTCAAACAGTTCCTCTTCTAGTAACTTTTCATCATCTAAATCAATAATTGGTTCTTCTTCTGATTCATCACTTTCTGACTCTATCACTTCTTCAGTATCCAGTTCAGCCAAAACTTCTGCTGTTAAATCATAACCACCATAAATAACTACCGGTTGGTCAATAATAATAGTTATATCTTCTCTTTGTGCCACTTCCCTGATCTTATAATTGATATCATCTATCAAACTTTGAATTAAATCTTTCTCCAGCTGATTAAGCTTTTGTTGATATTCCTTTAGTAACTCCTGTCGTTCTTCTTTAGTCAAGCCAACTGCTTCAGCCTCAAGCTGTTGCTGTAATTGTTCTGCCTTTTGATCTAACTCTTCTTCTGACGCTTCCTTATGAGGATGTTTCAAAAATAGACTCTCCATATCAACATAGGCAATCTGAGGATTATCAACCTCTTCCTGTTCAGCTTGCTCAGCCTGAACAGGATTAACAGCTACTAATGCTCCCACTATAACCAGAGTAATTAAGAGTCCACTTGCTAATAGTTTCTTCATTATTCCACTCCCTTTAGAATGTATTACCGATTCTAATGCTTAAGTTAGTCTTATCATCTAATTCACCTTCTGGAGCATAACCATAATCCAATCCTAACTGTCCCATTGGAGTATTAAATCTTGCTCCTAAACCAACTGAATAATTCAAATCATTCAAGCTAATATCACTATTATTTGCAAAAGTTTTACCTGCATCAGCAAAAGCAACCCCTGTTACATTATCTACAATGCCAAATCTATATTCTAAATTACTAACTAACATAGAGTTCCCATCAACAAAACCATTTTCAACGGCATTATTATCTCTATCATAATAATCACTACTATAGCCTCTTATTTCATTAAGTCCAGTTAATGAGTAACGCTCTCCTTGAGGAAGTTCTCCATCACTAAGTCCTGTCTTCAGTCTAAAGGCCCAAGTATCTTTTTCTCTTGCTGGTAAATAATTTCTCAAATCAGCTTCATATTTAGTAAAGTCAGTATCACCACCAAGTAGCCCTGCATTCTCAACTGATAGTTCTTGCCTACTTCCTGAGCGAGGACTGAAGATATTATCTCTAGTATCTCGAATCGTCTTTAATGTAACACTTCTAGTATTGTCATCATACTCTTCTCCATCTTCATCTTCATATTTAGTATTGTGGTAATCTAACTGCAGATAACCTGTAATATCATCAGCTAACGGATGACCAACTGTAATATCCCCACCTTGTCTTCTGGAAACATCGTCTACTGGGTCATCATGTTCAGTCCGATAAAGATTGAAATTTAAACTCGTCTCACTACCAAAAGCCCATGGTTCATAAAACCCTAATTCATAAGTGGTCGTATCACCAAACTCCCAACTTAAATTCACTTTTTGGCCACGACCAAATAGATTGTCCTTCTCTACATCAACCATACCTGTCCAACCAGCAGCAGAAGAATAGCCGCCTCCAACACTGAAAGTACCTGTCTTCTGTTCTTCTACTTCAACTACCAAATCAACCGCTTGCGGATCAGTTGGTACAGGCTGCATATCAGGTCTAATATCTTTAAAGTATCCTAAATTATACAAGTTTCTAAAATCATTCCACATCTGATCAATATTAAATACTTCTCCTTCTTCTAAAGTTAACTCTCTTTCAATTACAAAGTCCTCAGTCTCTTCATTTCCTGTAATACTAACACTATTTAAACGACCTTCATCGATAGTTATCTCTAATTGATCTTGCTCCTTAATTGTAACATCAACAACCTGGGCCAACACATAGCCTTGTTCTTGATAATACTGATTAATCCTTTCTACACCTTGATCTAAAGAATTAACATTAAGGATTTCACCTTCTTGTAACTTTAACAACTCTTTTAACTTTTCAGTTGATATTTCTTGATTTCCCTCAATTTTAATCGCTGATAATTCAGGGTTTTCAATTACTTCTATAACTAATTTGACTCCATCTTCATAATTTCTAAATAAAATTTGTAAATCAAAGAAATAACCTAAATCAAAAACTTGTTGCATATCCTGCTGTAACTTTTCATTAGAAACCTCGTCACCAATTTCAGTTGTAACTTCTTCTAAAACTTCTTCCTCAGATACTAGTTTATTACCTGTTACTTCAATCCCAGTCACAGTATTATCTGTTGGAACTGGCTCTTCAGCAGCTGCAATTAGACTATTACTTGCTAATAAAACTACTAAAATCAATAATGTTAAACCTGTCTTTTTAAACATAATTTTTATTCCTCCATTTCTGATAAATACTTCTGTTTTAATCTTTACTAATTACCAATTACTAATTACTAGTTACTAATTACTAAAACGGGAGACTCATTTCCAAGCCCATCTGGTAGTCACCATAATTATTATAATTTCCATCAAGGCGTAAATTCTCTAACCCACGTGAAAATTGATATTCAAAACCTACTGCTTGTTCTTCTTCAATTCCAAAAGTATGATTATACTTCAACATGAAATTATCAAAGATAAACTTACCCAACTTAATCTCTACCTCATCACTCAATAAAGATCTGATTCTAACTTGATCTAAATCCAATGTCTTTTCAAAAGATCTTTCCACACGATAGATCAATTCAGTCTTAATTCCTTCATCGATAATTCTAAACATCTCACTTCTGATTGCTTCTTCAAAATCTCTCTCTAGTAAGCTTCCCATCCCTCCTTGGCGTGCTAATAAGTTGATAACCTCCTCTTCTGTTAGATCATCTTGAGCAAGTAAATTAAATTCAAGCTGATCTGCTGGACCATACAGATTTAATTCAATCTCTTCCCCTCTTATTCTAGCATTTGATTCCAGTTGTAAATCAGGGACAAACGTATATCTACCAAAATTAGCACTAGCCTCTTCAACTTCAAATTCAGTGTTATAATAAGTAAATCTTCCAGTAGTAGACTCTAACTGTCCTGTCAGCTCTATTCCCTGAGAAGCACTCTCTAAGAATAATTCTCCTGACTGAACCAAGATATCAATATTATTATTTCCTACTCTTACATCTTGACCTGGCTTAATTACTAAATCAAACTGTGGTTCTATATTAAATTGGCCTTCTCCTTCCATTACTGGCCAATCAACTGGTAGACTGAAGAAAGTATTGTAAGCTATTATCTCTCCTGTGATCAGTGGCTGCTCAAAATCACCAGCTAATTGTAAATCTAGTTGATTTAATCCTTCCCAAGAACCATGCTTGAAGAAGATATCTTCTCCTGTCAATTCTAAATCATACTCTTTAGGCATAAAACCATTGATTAAAATCTTACCATCCAAATCAAAATCTCCTGAGCCATAATAACCTGTTAATTGCTCAACAATAACCTCTTTATCAGCAAAATCAATTCTACCATTTAAATTATTAAATTCTCGATCCAACTCTAAATGATCAAAACTACCCGAAACAATCTCAGCATTCCCGTTCAGCTTAGGATCTTGCCAGCTTCCTGCAATACTAAGATCACCTCTACCACGACCTTTAGCGGATTCAATATCCTCTAGCCAGAAAGATAAAATACTTAAATTTCCTTCCTCCACTCTTAAATCAAGATCAAACTCTTCATCTTCAACTAGAGGTACCTTCCCTCTTGCTTGTAAAATATTATCTTCTTTAAGCTGTAACTGCTGTTCTAAGATCAATTTTTGACTATCTATCAATCTAAGTCTGCCAGCCAATCTTTGGTATTCTAAATTACTAACTTGCCCATCAGTAACCCTGACTTGAGAGTCTAAATTTAAATTATCTAAACTGCCAGTTAGATTTCCTGTTAAATTAACTCTTCCTGCCAACTGGTGATCGATTAGTTCCAGCTCATCTAATGCTCTTAAATCAAATTCCTTAGCAATCAGTTCTAAATCTAGATCGCGTTGTAGCCAATAATCCCCTTTAGCCTGTAGATAACCAACTCCTCCTTCTTCTTCAAAGAGCAGATCAAGCTCTAATTCTGGCTCAAGCAAAGAACCATTAGCAACAACTCGTCCCTCAACAGGATGTGATAAAGCAAACTCTTCAGCAAAAAATTGAGTAAAATGATCTAAGTTACCCTCTTGAATTTCAAAGATCAAATCATCAAATTCTTGACGATTAAGGTCTATAACTCCATGTGTCTGATAACGATAATCACCATCATTAATTGCTATATCTTTTAGGTATAAATTAGGTTCTCTATAATCAACTCTACCCTCTAAATCTCCTAGTTGTTGACCATAGATTTCAATATCACTCCCTTCAATAATTCCCGCTACTTGAGGAGCAACAATTGAACCATGGACTCTACCTTCTAAAGCGCTTTGTCCACTAACATCAAAATCTTCTGGTAAATAATCAATACTGGACAAACTTAAATTATCAGCTTTAAACTGCAAATCCAACTCTTCTCCTTCAATAGAACCTAAGATTTGTAAATCACTATCTTGATAATTAACTTTAGAGTCATTAATTATAACCTCTTGATCATTATAAGTAAAATCAATCTCTGCTTGATCAAAACCTTGCTCATAAGCAATACCATCTTCAATTATAACCTCACCTGCTAACTTAAAAGGAGCAAATAAGGAGTTAATCTTTATCTTTCCAGTAGTTATACCTGAGAATGGTAGTTGAATATCTGTCGCTGTTAATACTTCATTAAGTTCAACCCCTTCAGTTCTTAATACGATATCAGACTTACCAGTTTGAAAGTCTATACCTCCACTTAGTGAACTAGAAAACTCAGGTAAGACCACTTCTTTGAACTGAAGCCCTTCATCTAATAAAATTAATCCACCGTTCATCTCTCCTAATTCTAAAAAGTCATATTCTAAATCTGATCCTCTAAAATCACCTCTAAACTGAGGTTCAGATAGGTTACCACTTACTTGACCAGTCAAATCAACCTCACCTGTTAACTCTTCTTGGTTATGGAACCCAGCTAATTCAGCTAATTTTACATTATCAGCTATTAAATTTAAATCCAGATCTCCATCCAATGTCACTAAACCAGTCAGATCATACTTACTATAATCTGTTATCAACTCTGCTTGATTCAAGAAAAAATTCCCCTGATTAAGCCAAAAGCTTGTCTCAAACTGATTAAAATCATAATCTTGGATTGAACCTTCATCTACTGCTACTGAACCCAGCATATTCAAATCTTCAGCCTCTATTCCAGACCCAGAAAGAATAGTCTCACCATTAATTAAGCCTTCAGAAGAAAATTCAACCTCCAGCTCTTCTTCTAAACTAGTCAAACTTATATTAGCTAGTTTAGTGGTAAAGATATAATCAAGTTCTTTACTAAAATCAACCCTACCTTCACCAGTTACTCTACCTCTTGCTAAGTCAAATTCTAATTCTTCAAAATTCAATACTTGATCTTTATAATAAATTTCACTTTTAAACCCATCTAAAGTAACCCCTTCAATCTGTCCTTCCTCCAAATTAAATTCACTAACAATAGTTGGGTTATCTAAACTTCCATTGATCCCTCCACTAGCCTGGGCCAACCCTTCTAGCTCAACTTGATCTAACCCAACTAAATTACTAACTTCTCCTAAGTCTATCTTATTAGAAATAAATTCTAAATTCAATTGTGGCTGCTCCCAACTGAATATCTCTCCTGTCAACTCCAGTGGCATATCTTGATAGTTTCCAGTTAATTTTTCAAAGCGCAAGCCATACTTATTAAAGCTAAGTACTCCATCTATTCCATCTATTGTTAGCTGATCGTTACTAGCAATAGCATCAACAACCTCTAAGTTACCATAATAACTAGATAAACCTTCCATATTACCTCTTAGTCTAAGCATTCCCGCTGCTTGACCACTAGCTTCAACCTCATCCAACATATCTAAATCATAATCCTCTGTTAAATTGGTTAACTTCAAATCGGCAAAATTCAGCTCTAAATGATAATTCCCTGCCTCAAAAGTTCCTGCTAAACTTAACTCTTTAACCAACTTAGACCCTGAATTGCTATGTAGGTCAAAGCTTAGCTGTTGCCCACTTGTAATCTCACCATTTATATTCTCTATCTCTTTTTCAAATTGAGAATCAAAATAAGCTACCTTTCCTTGTTCAATCTCAATTGGAAAAGAATGTTCTACTTCTTCCGGCACCTCAAACTGATCAATTAAAAATTGATAATTCCAGTCCTCCTCTTCTATCAACTGGACTTCAGGCGTTACTAACCCAATATCATTAATCCCCTCTAAAGGATCCAGCCTATTTAAGATTAAATCAAATAAACTGTAGTTAATAGTAACCTCTTCAACTGTCAATAAATCCCTAGCATCTTCATCCTTAACAGTCAACCCAGCAATACTGATCTTATTAATTCCTCTAACTTTTATATCATCCACTACAATCTCTGTTGCTAATTCTTGTTCTAAAAGATTAATTGCTTCTTCCCTTGCCTGTAATAACAAGTGATTAATATTTGAATATACAGTCATCATCACTAACAACAAGAGCAAACCAAGTATTATAGTTAATCTAGAATTACGTAGCTCTAGTTTCATTACTTTGCCCCCAAATCTAATCTTCAAACTACTTTAATGATATTATATTTCATCGGTAGTTGCAATAGTAATTGCTAGTTATTTATTAAGAAAACTATAATATATTGGCATTACTCGCAATTAAATGGCAGCAAAAAAGTTGCCGGAGGCAACTCAGATTAAGTCTAAGATTAAGTTTAAGTAAAACTAACAAGTACAAACTAATAAAAGTTATCTATAATCTCTAAAAATCATAATTTACCAAACAGCAAAAAAGCCCCTCGTACGAGGAGCTTACTACTAATCTTCTTCTGTAATAATTTCAATTTCCTTAATTAAACTACCAGTCAATACATAATCTGTCTCTATTACTTCTTCAACTAAGTCATGATCGACCTCAACCTGTTGAACAGATTCTTGCTCACCACTTTCAACCTCTTCAAGATCAACCTCCTCTTTTTCAATAGAATCAAACTCATCATCTTGAGCGGAAGAATAATCTGGTAATGGTTGTAATTCAATCACTAGGCTATTATTTTTATTTTGCAACTGATAAATCTCTATTAACTCTTCTAAACTTTTAATGTTATTAGCTTTGGATTGTTTCGCTTCCTCAGGTTGTTCTGTATAGAAAAGATTAAAATTAGCTTCTTGGCCACTTAGAAGATTGATTGCTAAATTTCCCTCTGGGGTATCTTCGGGAATTTTCAACTCAATCTCTTTTTCAATTACTTCCTGACGATAAGGCCTTAATTTCACCTTTAAGTCTACTTTTTCTCCTGGCCTTGCCTGCTCTTGCTCTAAACTGACCTCTTCTAATAAGGCAACCTTAGATTCTTCTTTGATTTCGATATCAACTTCAATATTAGCTAGATTAATCTGCTGAAAAGGATTATTCATAACTAATGATAACCCTTGAATAAAATCAGATAAAGCTGCCACTGCTATATCATTACCACTGTAATAAAGATTAGTACTCTCAAATGTTCCATCTGGCAGTTGGCTGCCTACTGCTTCCCAACTTACTTTAGCAGTTCCTGCTCCTTGACGATCAATAGTACTATCTATTGCTTGTAAGAGTGCTGTTGCTGCTAATTCTTCAATTAAATCTTCATCTTGAACAATCTGCAAATTATATGTATCACTTTTAGCTAAATCTTGATCATTTAAATTGACCTTAACCGGCACAATGTTAGGATAAGAGCCTACTTTACCGGCTACTCCTGCTGTTCGATCTTGAGTAATAACACCTTTCAGTTCAGCTGGTGAACCAATTTTGAAAGGCATCTCAATACTTGTTATCATTTGATGAATATAAGCAGAAGAAAGTAAATAATTAGCACTTCCTTGTGATAAGAAAGAGTGGCCTAAACCCAAAATCTGATCTTGATCTCGATAAGTCAATGTCCCAATTGCTGAAACATTAATATCTCCTCTCATTAATTGAACAGCCATTGCACTCCCTGGCTCAAAAGGTATATCATTCTCTTTCTGTTCCATTAGACCGCCACCAGATACAGGCATTAGATCATAATCATCTAGCCCCTCTGCTAATCTATCTTTGGCCCTACCACTCAAACCACTGACTAATAATGGAGTATTGACTGGAGTAGCTACTAATATATTATCTTTAGCTGCTTTTTGCTCATCTGAAGTAAATGCTATCTTTTCATACTGTTGATCATCTATCTCTAGAGGTGTAGATAAAGCAATCTCTTTATCTTCTGTTATATCCAAATCACCTGTTTCTAATTCTAATAAATCTAACATGCTTTCAATTGGTGTTACCAAACCAATCTTATGATCAGCCATCTGCCATCCATAACCGATAGCTCCAATTAATTTATCATCAACATAAATTGGACTACCACTCATTCCAGCAGCTATACCACCTGATCTTTCTATTACATCTCCACTTGTTTTGACCAAGATTAAATCTTGGCTCAAATCAGAAGAATCTAACATACTGATAATCTCTACATCAAACTCCTCTATTTCAGTCCCCCGTAAGACTGTCCTTCCTACACCTTGCATTCCAGATTCAATATCTGTTAAAGGCATAATTTCTTGTTCGGTAGCTAACGCTACATTTGCTACCAGCAAACAAAGAAGTACTAGTATGGTTGTTTTTGAAATTAACCGCAATTAAATCCCTTCCCTTCTTATAATATAACAATAACTACTATTTAGTTTATAACTTTAGCTGAGCAAATATAACTAGCATTAAGAATTATTACTTAATTGCCGATAGACAGCTTCTGCAATTCCTAATTGCTCCTTGCCAGTAGCTTCTTTAGCAATCTCATCATAATACATATCTTCAAACATTTCTTGATTTAAACCACCATCTAACAAATCAGATTGTAAAGTAGCATCTCTCATTTGTTTAAACATCATACTCAAAAAGATTGATTCAAATTCTTTACTAACTGCTTTTAGCTGCTCATCTTTTTGCTCATTTTTAGTATTGACTTCCTGTTCTAATAAATTTTTAAATTCATTTTCTGATTTACTCAAATTGGTATTCTTAAGCTGCAATTGATTTAAATTCAAATCTGAACTTATCTTCATTATCTCACCTACCTAATTTACATAATTTCCAAATCAGCATGCAATGCTCCCGCTTCTTTAATTGCTTGAATAATTGAGATCACATCTCTAGGAGTAGCTCCTACAGCATTTAAGCCAGTTACTACATCTGAAATATCTGCTCCTTTAGGTAAGACTACTAAGCTAGCTTCCTCTTCTTCTACATCTACCTCTTCTTCTTCTATAATTTCAACTTCATCTTCCCCAACATCAACAGCCTCTTCTGTAGTAGCAATCGTAACTGTCAAATCTCCATGCGAAACTGAGACTCTCGATAGCCGAACATTATGCCCCATTACAACCGTTCCTGTCCGCTCGTTAATCACAACTTTAGCCTCAGTATCAGGTCTAACTTCCAGCTCTTCAACTCTAGAGATAAAGTTTACAACCCTATCCCTAAAGTAACTAGGTATTTGAACTTCAACCTGTCCTGCATCCTTGGCATGAGCATAATAACCACCATCCTGAGTATAACCAAACTCCTGATTAATTACATCAGCTATTCTTTGGGCAGTAGCAAAATTAGGATTTGATAGTACTAAGGTAAGTTCATTGTCAGTATTGAAATCCATTGGTACTTCCTCTTCAACTATTGCTCCATTTGGTACTCTCCCAACAGTAGTATGATTTTGGGATACTTGAGCTCCACCCTGTCCAGCTGTAAATCCACCAACCGATACAGCCCCTTGTGCTACCGCATAAACTCCATCTCCACTAGGTCCTGTTAAAGGTGTCATCAATAAAGTTCCACCTTCTAGACTATCTGCATCCCCAATTGAAGATAATGTAACATCAATTTCACTTCCAGGATGAACAAATGGAGGTAATTCTGCAGTAACCATAACCGCTGCAGCATTGTTGGCCCCTAATTCATCTTGAGCAATATCTACTCCAAAATTCTGTAACATATTTGCTATAGATTGAACTGTCAATTGACTACTTTGACCATCACCACTTCCATCTAAACCAACTACAATTCCATAACCTATCAATTGATTATTTCTAACTCCTCCAATTCTGGTTATATCTTTAATCCTTACTAATGGGTCATCTACTCCTTCTTGATTTGGAGCTAAAGCTAAAGTAAAATCACTATTAAAGCTAATAAGTATTAGTAAAAATATAATTACAGATAACAGTTTATAACTCTTTCTCATATTATCCCCTCTTCCTAGAAAAGCCAAGCAATCATTCTACTAATAATTCCTTGTCGTTGTCTATCTCCAATAACTCCTCTACCTTCATAATCTATTTCGGCATTAGCAATATAATTTGATTGAACTGTATTTTGGGGTGAGATATCTTCAGGTCTAACTATTCCTGTCAATTTAATATCTTGCTTTTCATCATTTACCGTTACAGCTCTAGTACCACTGATCTTAAGATTACCATTCTCTAGCTCTTCTTCAATTTGGACTGTTATTTCAGCAGAAAGACTACCACTTCTGGTTGTTGAACCACTTGCATTACTACTATCACTCTGACTAAAACTGAAACCTCTAATAAAATCTAAAATCCCCGTTCCGCCTCCTACATCTGCTTGATTATCCTGACTAGCATCAGTAGAAGCCTCCTGACTAGCAGTAGCATCTTCATTAATAATTACAGTTAAAATATCTCCCACTTGATTAGCTTTATTATCCCGAAATAATGCATCATTACCATCCCATAAAGAAGTGGCCTCAGCAGTTGGTACAACAAAAGTCAGAATTAAACAAAGGAATAATATTATCAAAAGCCCTCTTTTCACTTAAGATCACTCCCTTAATCAGTAATCACTTGTACTTTTCTTTCGCCAATTATCTTACCTTCTATGATCTTTCTAGTATTTTTATTTTCAACCTTGATTATATCTCCATAATGCCCTGCTTCTCGTGATCTACCATCAGCAGTTATAATTACCCCTCCAATTTGAGCAATCAACTTGACATCCTCCCATCTACCGACTAAAGGAGGACGATCGATCATTCTTACTTCCAGAGGTTGACCAGACCGTAATGAACTCCGTAGTTGAGTTCCATCTAAGGGATAATCTTTAGCTACAAAGTCATTGTTTTGAGTAGTCAATAATTTATCTTCCAACTGAAAAAGATCATGGCTAAGTTCAGTTCTACTCTCTATATCCTCTTCAGCAACCAAAACTTCTTGCCATAAACTAACTTCATATTGAATATTAACTCTACGATATAAACTCCCATCAACCTTAACTTCAATCGGTAACATAGTCCGCCCTAATAGATTTCTCCGATGAAGATTACCAACTTCTAATTGAAGCTCACCAGTAGGGTATTTTAGATCTTGAGGGGAGTTTCTAACTTCTATTTCAACTTGCTCAGGTTCTTGTCCCAATTCTTGATAGATATAATCTTTCCCTAACTGGACTAACTTATCTGCAGATAATTTCTTATAGTCGGTCGTTACAGAAAAGTGATAGGGAATATTAGTCCTGATTTGCTCCGGGTCAATCTCTTCCCTTCTTAAGGCATTAATTACATTAGTACGATAAATAACACGTTGATAACCGGGAAGTGGAGCTTGACCTAAAGTAATACTCTTTAAATTACTTTTGAACTCCGAATCCCCTTTTATTTGAGCTATTTCAACTAGTCGAATTTCTGTTCCCGTAACTTCAACTTGATTGGTTACTTCAATTATATTCTCGGTTGCTAAAACACTAGTGCTAACTAACAAAATCAACAGTCCAACCAGCAGGGATATCAATTCTTTTTTCATTATCCTTAACCCCTATCTTTTATTATCTTCTTAAATTATTAGCCTGTTGTAACATCTCATCAGAAGCTTGAATTGCTTTAGAATTAGTTTCATAAGCTCTCTGTGCTGAGATCATATCAACCATCTCATCTACTACTTGTACATTTGATTCCTCTAAAAAACCTTGTGCTATTCTACCAAAACCATCTTGTCCTGCTAAACCAAACATCGCTTGTCCAGAAGCAGCTGTTTCCTGATAAAGATTCTGCCCTACACTTTCTAGACCAGCTGGATTAGAAAAATTAACTAATTCAATCTGTCCTGCTTCTTGTGGTTCTTCATCACCAGGTTCTAAATAAGTAACTACCCCTTCATCATTAATTGAAATATCTGTCGCTTCAGCAGGAATATTGATCGGTGGTTGTAATAAATAACCATCTGAAGTAACTACCTGTCCATTACTATCCAAATTAAAGGAACCATCTCTGGTATAACCACTTGTACCATCCGGCATCATCACCTCAAAAAAACCAGGCCCTTCTATTGCCAAATCTAATGGATTTTCTGTTCCTTTTAAACTTCCCTCACTAAACAATTTCTGTGTTGCTCCTGGCCGAACACCATGCCCTACTTGAATTCCAGTTGGTATTTCAGAACCTTGGTTATTAGGTGTTCCAGCAGTTCTCATAGTCTGATACATTAAATCCTGAAAACCTACTCTAGACTTTTTAAAGCCACTCGTGTTAACATTAGATAAGTTATTAGATATTGTATCCATATTCAATTGTTGTGCTTTCATTCCAGATGCTGAACTTGATAATGATCTAATCATCCTTCACTTCACTCCTTGATTACTTTTTTAAGTTCTTCCAACTTCATTAACAGCCTTACCCATAGTATCATCATGTGCTTGTATTCCTTTTTGGTTAGCTTCATAATTTCGTGTATTATTAATCATTCTTGTCATTTCCTCTATTGCATTAACATTAGACTCTTCTAAATAACCTTGTACTACACCACCAGTAGCCAAAAATACATTATCAACTTCTGGCCCAGCAGCAAAGAGGTTACTTCCTTCCCTCGTCAGACCATTCTTATCCTCAAAACCAGTTACTCGTATACTGTCAATTACCATTTCATCAACGAGTAAATTATTATTGTTATCTATACTAATCTCTCCTTCAAAAGGAACCTGCAAAATTCCATTCTCTCCTAAAACAGGATGTCCATCTTGGGTTACTACTTCTCCTTGATCATTTAAAGTGAATTCTCCACTACGAGTATATCGCTCTCCTTGTGGCGTTTGAATAGTAAAAAAACCCTCACCTTGAACAGCCCAATCAAAATCATTACCTGTCTTTTTAAAACTACCATTACCATGATCTGTCTTTATTTCATCTACCATCACTCCACTACCTATCTTCCCTGTTGGAGTTACTTGCTGATCAGTTCTATGTAATAAGTAACTTGGAAACTCATGCTTAGTTGCTAATTGCTTTTTATAACCACTTGTATTTAGATTAGATAAGTTATTAGAAATAGTATCATTCTGCTCTAAATTAGCAGCCATACCTGAAGCAGACGTATATAAACCTCTGATCATTTTATAATCCTCCTTTCTAAATTCAACCTTATTTATTAATTAAACACTGGATTATAAAAATCCTGCTACTAATTCAAAAATAAAATTAATTTTCTAATCCTTACTGATATTATACCTTTAAATGCTTAATTTTTAAAGCCGAATTGATATAAAGTGGCACTTTTCGTTCGTGATAATAGAGGCACGTTTTAACGTGTCTCTAAATTTTGATTATAAAAAATGGTTTTTATTATTAACCCAAGCTACAGGTTTTAACCTGTAGCACAATCAGGCTTCCGAAATTCCACCACAGCGCCCTGAAGGAGGCGTTTTTTGCCGACTGAGGAAGTACTCTTGGGGTGGTTGAAACCTGTGGCTCGAGCCTTAATAAATCTTATTTTACCAATCGATCGCCATACGTTAAAACATATGGCTAATTTCTGTTTCACGGGCAGGCACGGAGACCTGCCCCTACAAAATTATTTTCACCCACACTCACACACATAACCGACACATTATTGTAATATAACAAAAAAAGAGAGAGCCAGTAATATTACTAACCCTCTTTTATATCAGATGAATTTTTCTCTTCCATATATTTTCTTTTAGTAGCTTCACCACCCCTGAAATGGCGTTCAGCCTTATTATACTCTAATACTTCCTTTACTTTTTCAGCTAATTGTCCGTTTATTTTCTCTAAACGTTCTGTTACATCCTTATGTACTGTACTTTTACTTACTCCAAAAACTTTAGCTGCTTGTCTAACTGTTGCTTTAGTTTCGTATATGTAATTGCTTACTTCTAATACCCTTTGATAAATGTAATCCTTCATCAACTTGTCCCCCTTAATTAATCCCAATATATATATATGTAGATTAAGGATAAATATTACAATAAATTCAAATTAATTAAGGGCCAACCTTTAAATTACTTAATATATTCTAATGGCGATATATTTTCCCCGTTTTCAATCACCTTAAATCTAAGCCTACTTTCTGGATAAAAGGAATCCTCAACAACTTTACCAATAACTTGCCCTTGAGCAACTTCCTCTCCTAAAGTTACTGTTTCATCCAAATTAGAATAAGTTGTTTTAAGTGATTGATTATGCTTAATTACAACCTCTGTACCATATAGTTCATCTTCAACTATCTCTTTAACTTGGCCCGCCTTAGCAGCTTTAACTTCTGCACCTAGAGCAGTATAAATATCTACTCCTGCATTAAACTTCCAAGCTTCTAAAACTTCATCTTGATACCAATCCCAAGCATTCCTTACCTCTCCATTAGTAGGCTTAATCAAATCTATCATCTGTTGAGCAGATACTGTTTCTTCTGCTTTCTCTTCCTCAAGTTTCTCTTCTTCTAGTTTTTCTTCTTCTTTCTCGTAGCTATCTTCCTCTTTTTCTACTCCATCTTCTGTTGGTTCTTCTTCAGTTTCTGTCGGTGGGTCTTCCTCTCCCATTAATGGAACTGATACTTCTTCATTCATCTCAAACTGATACTCATCCTCTTCTTCTAACTCAACAATTTCTACTTCTGCACTTTCTTGACTTAAGTCCTGATCAGTTATAAATTGATAAATCGCAAAAGAAATCCCTAATACAAAAGAAATTATTATTACTAGCATGTACTTACTCCACTGTAACCCCTTTAGCCTTTCTAATTGCTTCTTGATAAAATTTTTCTTCTTAGCCCAGCTAATAGAAAATGGTAATTTGTCATTTTGATTATCTTTTTTACTCAACTTAATCCACCTCCAGAAATATTATTTCCAGAAATGATTATTTTATACATCTTGTTTCCATCAATTTACTTTTAGCTGGGTGGTTACTACTTCTAATAATATCTCAATTCAGTATCAGGATAATAGTGTTCTAAAATTTCTCTAAAGTCATAACCATTAGCAGCCATACCATCTGCTCCATACTGACTCATCCCTACTCCATGCCCATAACCAGAAGTGATGATTCTAACTTGTTCATCATCTTGTTCAATAAAAAAGTTCGTTGATCTAATACCTAGTTGTTCCCTAAACTCTCGTCCTGAAAATAAATGATCACCAATTTTTAACTTTAAAACTCGACCACTTGCACTTCGTTCAAGTATCTCAATCTGTTGGGCAAAGTTACTATTTATCCCTAACTTACGATTGAATTCTTCAATTGAAAAAAATTGTTGATATTGATAGTAAGGCGATTCTTCTTCATATTCACTAGCTACCGACTGTAAATAGGGTAGATTACTACCCCACACATTAACTGCTGCTTCTGTATAATCCCCACTAGTAGAGTGATAAGCAGCAGTAATTAGCTCCCCTTGATATTTTATTATCAACCCTTCAGTTTCTTCTACTGCTGCTGAAATTTTTGCCCAATACAGCAAATAATTTAGACTTCCCCATCTATCTATTAACTCTGCTTTGGAAACCCAAGCTTGATCTATAGTACTATCAGTCGTTAATTGTTGACCTTCTTCTAGATTTTTAAGGGCATAAGTTCTAGCAGCAACTGCTTGAGCTTTCAAGGCTTCAAATTCAAAATTAGCTGGCATTTCTGCTGCTACAACCCCTTTTAAGTACTCTTCCAGTTCTAAAAGTAGTATTTGATCATTAACATTATCATAAACTTCAACTTCAATCGATTGAACACTAAAGCGATTAGATAAATTTATTATTAAAGCAGGGATTATAATTATCAATACTAGTAAAAATATAATTAAACTAAGTAATGCCTTATTAACATTTCTCCCCCCTAATAAATCAATTTATTAATTTTTATGTTTCTTAAATTTAGATATGTCAGATAATAAAAAAAGCACCCCTTATTCAGAGGTACTTACCCGTTTGATATTGACACCAATCTTTTTCAATTTTTCTGTTACATCTTCATAGCCACGTTCAATATGATATATATCTGTTATTTTTGTCTTACCTTCTGCTGCTAAAGCAGCTAAAATCAAAGCTGCACCAGCTCTTAAGTCTGTAGCTTTTACTTCAGCTCCACTTAAGTTAGATTTTCTAATCATAGCAGCCCTACCATCTATCCTAATATCTGCTCCCATTCTTCTTAATTCATCAACATGGCCAAAGCGATTTTCAAATACCGTTTCCACTAACACACTATTTCCTTCAGCTTGGGTCAATAAAGCCATGAATTGAGATTGCATATCAGTAGGGAATCCAGGATATGGTAATGTCTTAACATCTGCAGATTTCAACTTGCCAGTACTAATTACCCTAACTCCACTGACATCTTCTTCTATCTTAACCCCCATCTCTTTTAATTTAGCAATTAAAGGTTTAATATGCTCTACCAAAACATTATCTATATATAATTCGCTTCCTGTAATTGCAGCCGCCATCATATAGGTGCCTGATTCAATTCGATCTGGAATAATAGTATATTCGCTACCAATTAATTGTTCCACCCCTGTAATCCGAATTATATCAGTTCCAGCTCCTTTGATCTTGGCCCCCATTACATTCAAGTAATTTGCTAAATCAATAATCTCCGGTTCTCGTGCTGCATTTTCAATAATTGTTTTTCCTTCAGCTGTAGTTGCTGCCATAATTATATTCATTGTAGCACCTACACTCGGGTAATCTAAATAGATCTTGTTGCCTACTAGTTTATCAGCTTTTACTTCTACTACACCATGCTCAATCTTTACTTCAGCTCCTAAAGCTCGAAATCCTTTCAAATGCAGATCAATTGGTCGACTACCAATTTCACAACCTCCTGGTAAAGTAGTTGCTACTTCACCATAACGGGCCAACAAAGCTCCTAAAGCATAATAAGATGCTCTCATCTTACGGGCTAGAGAATAAGGAACTTCTAATCGATTAACGGTATCAGTATTAATCTGTAATTTATTTTGCTCATAATCAACATCAACTTCTGCTCCTAAAGACACTAATATCTTAATTAAGTTATTGATATCTCTCAAATTAGGTATTCCATATAATGTACTTTTTCCAACTCCCATTAAGCTTGCAGTTACAATTGGCAAAGCAGCATTTTTAGCTCCACTAATGCTTACTTCCCCACTTAATTTATTACCACCAGTTATTACTAGGTGTTCCATATTATTATTTCCTCCTATCCTTATAATCAAATAGCCCACTGAAACTATTCTTGATCAAATCATAAATTCCTGCTTTCTAGCTTAAATTAAATCAATGAGCACCGGGACAATTTTTTCCAATTAATTTATCAACCCATGTTATCTTTTGATAATTTTGTAATTCTTCTGGAGCACGCTCTTCTAATAATTCATAACACTCACTGCAGATTGCCTGCCCTTGAGCATTAATTAATTCTTCTGGAATCCCTTTTTCCTTCAATTTTTTCTTGCGATTCTCGACATGAATATCTTCTTTATTAACAGCTTGATCACTGACTACCACTAGCCCAACCTCTCCTTTGAATTCAGGGGAATTAACTTTTTTAAAGGATAGATCATTCTCTCTAGCAATTTCAACATATTCTTTAGCTGCTGAAGAAGAAACTCGACTATCGATAATCAACTTTTTAGCTTCTGGATCCTTGATACTGCTTATAATTTCAGGATAGATCCCTTCTTCCTCTACCTGAGCGAAAGTTAAAGCTTTTAAGACTCGCTCTTTGAATTGACCTAAATATTGATTTCGCTCCTCCTTCTTTAGTTCAAGACCACCATGAGCTTCTGCTCCTACTTTTCTTTCTAATTCGCTTTTTCCTTGTTGACCTTTAATTGCTTCTTGCTGTAAATCTTTCTCTTTACTCATATTTTATCACCTCTAGGTTAGTATTGACCACAATAAAATATTATATTATTTCGAAGCTATATTTTTTTATAATCAAAGCTGCTTTGATATTAAGTGTCACTTCGTGACACAGTCATTAGTAACTGGTAACTAGTAATTAGTAAATTCAAACCTCTAAAAACATACAATCAAACCCTTGTTAGAAGCAGACTAAATTCGGATTAAAATTCGACTAACACAAGACAATTTCAAGGTCATAAAATAAATTTTAATTGGTTTTAATCAGAACTTAGCTAAACCTTAGTCCCCCCAAGAGTACTTCCTCAGAAAACAAAAAAACGTTTTCTTCAGGGCGCTGTGTCAAAAGATTTTGACTTTAATTTTACCAATCACGAATCACTAATTACCAATTACTAAAGCTAAGCTTTATTGTAATACAAATTTACTTTTCACTAATATCTATATTATAAAGACAATAACATCTTGACCCAATTCCTTTTTATCCATAAAAAAAAAGAGCAAGAGATATTATCTCTTACTCAAAATTTCTACCTTTACTAGCTTTTAATCTATTTAGTGCTCTTTGCAAAGCCAGTTCAGCTCTTTTTTCGTTAATATTATCCTTTGGAGAATTAAGCCTCTCTTCAGCTCTTTTTTTAGCAGCTTTGGCCCGTTCTACATCAATCTCCTTAGCAAATTCAGCTGAATCAACTAAAATAGTAGTCTCTTCTGGTTGGACTTCCATATATCCTTTAGTTGCAGCTAATACATGCTCCTCATTATTTGCTTTAATTCTAATCGTTCCAATATCTAATCCAGTAATTAAAGGAGCATGCCGTGGCATAATTCCTCTATCTCCGTCAATAGTTCTTACAATAACCATCTCTATATCATCATCATAAACAACTTCTTCCGGAGTGACAATGTTTAATTTCATTTTAGACATGATTATTCACGTCCTTTTGACTTTTCTGCTTTCTCCACTGCTTCATCGATTGTTCCTACATATAGGAACGCTTCTTCAGGTAAATCATCATGCTTTCCTTCTAAGATTTCTTTAAATCCACGAACCGTCTCATCTACAGATACATATTTACCAGGCATTCCAGTAAACTGTTCTGCTACAAAGAAAGGCTGGGATAAGAAACGTTCAATCTTTCTTGCTCGTTCTACAGCTAATTTATCGTCCTCTGATAATTCATCCATACCTAAAATAGCAATGATATCTTGTAAATCTTTATAACGTTGTAAAATCTCTTGGACTTGACGTGCTACTTGATAATGCTCATCTCCTACAATATTTGGATCCAAAATTCGTGAAGTAGAATCTAGTGGATCTACTGCAGGATAGATACCTTTCTCTGCAATCGGTCTTGATAATACAGTCGTTGCATCTAAGTGAGCAAAAGTCGTCGCTGGAGCAGGGTCAGTCAAGTCATCTGCTGGTACATAAACTGCCTGTACAGATGTAATCGATCCCTCTTTAGTTGATGTAATTCTTTCCTGCAATTCTCCTACATCTGTAGCTAAAGTTGGCTGATAACCTACCGCTGAAGGCATTCTTCCTAATAAAGCAGAAACCTCAGAACCTGCCTGAATAAATCGGAAGATATTATCAATAAATAATAGTACGTCTTGCCCTGCTTCATCACGGAAGTATTCGGCCATTGTCAATCCTGTTAATCCTACTCTCATTCTAGCTCCAGGTGGTTCATTCATCTGTCCATAAACTAAAGCAACTTTATCTAGTACTCCTGACTCTTTCATTTCTAACCATAAGTCATTACCCTCTCTAGTACGCTCACCTACACCAGAGAATACTGAGTAACCACCATGTTCTGTCGCTATATTATTGATTAACTCCATAATCAATACTGTCTTACCTACACCTGCTCCTCCAAATAGACCTACTTTACCACCACGGGCATAAGGAGCTAATAAATCAACTACCTTAATTCCTGTTTCAAAGATCTCAGTAGATGTATCTTGTTCTTCATAAGCCGGTGCGTCTCTATGGATTGGAGAATAAGTTTCAGTCTCTACCTCTCCTCCTTGATCAACCGGTTCACCTAATACATTAAATATTCTTCCTAGACATTCTTCACCGGTTGGAACAGAGATTGGTCCATCTAAATCTAGAGCATCCATTCCTCTAACTAAACCATCAGTAGATGTCATAGCTACACCTTTGACTCTGTTATCACCTATCTGCTGCATAACTTCAATTACAATTTCACGTTCATTTGCCTCATCTATAATCTTTACTGCACCATTAATTTCTGGTAGCTTGCCACTGTCAAATTCAACTTCAACTACTGGACCAATAACTTGGACGACTTTCCCAATATTTTGGTCTGTAGTAGCATTTTGACTCATCATAATACCCCCTCTAACTCCTATTCTAATGCTTCAGCCCCACCAACAATCTCAGAAAGCTCCTGTGTGATTGCAGCTTGGCGTGCTCTATTATAAGATAAAGTTAATTCCTCAATCATCTCTTCAGCATTATCAGTTGCAGAATCCATAGCTGTCATCCGTGAAGCAAATTCACTAGCTTTAGATTGTAACAATGCACCAAAAATAATATTTTTGATATATTGAGGTAATACAACTGATAATACTTCTTCAGGTGACGGCTCATATAAATACCTAGTATCAGGATTTTCAGGTTCCATATCGTCTGGGTCAACAGGTAATAACTTAATCTTTTTTACCTCTTGGTTAATTACACTTTTAAAATCAGTATAAACTAAATAAATTTCATCAAAGATTTCTTCTTGATATAGCTCAACTACCTCCTGAGCAAAATTAGCTGCATTATGAAAAGTAGGACTATCTTCTAGTTCAAGATATTCAGAAATTATTTCAACATCTTGCCTTTTAAAATAATCTCTTCCCTTTTTACCTACAGTAATCAAATTATTTTCTTTCTGATCAGCCTCAATACTAGTTTCAACCTCTTTAATAACTCGATTATTGTATGGGCCAGCTAATCCTCGATCTCCAGTAATCAAAAAGTAACCAACTTTCTTTACATCACGTTCTTCTAACAAAGGATGCAATCTATTATCTATCTTAGCAGTAACATTAGCTAAAGTCTTACGTGTCTTTTCAAAAAAGGGCTTGGCATTTTCAGCCCGCTCCTGTAACCTTCTTAATTTAGCAGCAGCAACTAGTTTCATTGCTTTAGTAATCTTTTTAGTATTCTCAACACTAGCTATCTGCCGCTTAATATCTCGCATACTTTTCATCTAACTCACCCCACTTTCTTCCCCAGACATTTAACTTTAATTAAGCTGTTTCTTTCTGTTCACTAGTTACAAAGTCTCCTTTAAACTCCTCAATAGCAGCTTTTAATTTTTCTTCTGTCTCTTCTTCTAACTCTCCAGTTTCAGCAATCGCCTCTCCAATTTCTGGATGGCTATTTTGAACAAAACTGATAAACTGATCCTCAAATTCCTCAATATCTTCTACAGGAATATCATCTAAGTGACCATTCGTTACAGCATAAATAATAACTACTTGGTCTTCTACTTCATATGGACTAGTTTCATCCTGTTTTAATACCTCAACAATTCTTTCTCCACGAGCAAGCTTTTGTTGAGTAGATTCATCTAAATCAGAACCAAATTGAGCAAATGCTTCTAACTCACGATACTGAGACATATCAAGTTTTAATGTTCCTGCAACATCCTTCATTGCACTAACTTGGGCATTTCCACCAACTCGTGATACAGATAAACCAACATTGATCGCTGGTCTAACTCCTGAGTAGAATAATTCACTTTCTAAAAAGATCTGCCCATCAGTGATTGAAATTACATTTGTCGGAATATAAGCCGAGATATCACCAGCTTGTGTCTCAATAATTGGTAAAGCTGTCAAAGAACCAGCTCCCAATTCATCACTTAATTTAGCAGCTCGTTCTAATAAACGAGAGTGTAAATAGAATACATCACCAGGATAAGCTTCTCGTCCAGGTGGTCTTCTCAATAATAAAGACATTTCACGATAAGCAACAGCGTGCTTAGATAGATCATCATAAACTACTAATACATCTTCACCATCATGCATGAATGCCTCTCCGATAGCACAACCTGCATAAGGTGCTAGGTATTGTAAAGGAGCTGGATCACTAGCAGAGGCAGAAACAACAGTTGTATACTCCATTGCTCCAGTTTGCTCTAACTTATCTACTATTTGAGCAACAGTAGATGACTTCTGACCAACAGCTACATAAATACACTTTACATCTTTACCTTTTTGGTTAACTATTGTATCAATACCTACAGCAGTTTTACCTGTCTGTCTATCACCAATAATCAACTCACGCTGTCCTTTTCCAATTGGCACCATAGAGTCAATAGATTTAATCCCTGTTTGCAATGGTTGTTCTACTGGCTGTCGTTCAACAATTCCAGGTGCATCAGATTCAACAGGTCGAGTCTTATCAGTATTGATTGGGCCTTTTCCATCAATAGGCTGACCTAAAGCACTTACAACTCTCCCCTTTAGCTCATCCCCTACAGGAACCTCAACAATTCTTTGGGTTCTATGTACAGCATCTCCCTCTTCAATTTTAGACTCATCACCTAAAACCACACAACCAATACTATCTTCTTCTAAGTTCAATACCATTCCATAAACGCCACTATCAAATTCTAGTAATTCACCTGCCATTGCATCTTCTAATCCATGAATTCTAGAAATTCCATCACCAACACTAAGGACAGTTCCTACTCCTTTAGTCTCTAACTCAACATTATAATTTTTTATCTGCTCTTTAATAATAGAACTGATCTCTTCTGCTCTAAGATTCATTCTATCTCACCCCTAACTTACTTACTTCTAAATTATTTAAATTCTTTTTCATCTTATTTAATTGATTTGATAAACTTCCATCAATTACTTTGTCACCAATCTTCACTATTAAACCACCTAATAGATCAGGCTGAATCTCTATATCCAAATCAACTTCTTTTCCAGTAAACTTCTCTAACTTACCCTTAAGAGAGTTCTTATTCTTTTCAGACAATTCAATTGGTGCCTTTACAGCTACTTCTATTTTATTCCTTTGAGCACTTATTAAACCTTCAAACTGCTGATAAACATCTTCTAAATAAATCTCTCTTCGCTTATCAAAAAGCAATTTGATAAAGTTAAGTAACATCTCAGATATCTCATCTGAAAAAACATTATCAAACAACTCTCTTTTTTGTTTAACAGCCAATTTAGGATGCTCTAATACCTGCTTTAACTCTTCGACTTCATTGACCATTCTTATTACTTCTGAAAACTCTTGCTGAGTTTTATCTAGAGTTTCCTCTTCAACTGCTAATTCAAATAAAGCCTGAGCATATTTTTCAGCAACCTTATTCTTTAACATTTCAGGTCACCCAATTTCTCTTCATCTAACTGTTCAATATAATTACTGATTGTTTCTTCTTGCATTTGGTCATCAATAGATTGTTCAATCAGTTCTTTAGCTATTTGAATTGAAATAGTAGCTACCTCATCCTTTAGATCCTCAACAGCTTGTTGTTTACTTCTTTTGATCTCTTCTTCAGCTTTTTTAATCTTACGATTAGCTTCTTCCTTAGCTTCAATGATTATATCTTCTTTAACTCTTTCAGCTCGACGAGAACTATCTTCAATTATATTTTGAGCTTCTATCTTAGCTTCTTTAAGTTTTTGTTGATATTCTTCCTTTATTTCTTGAGCAGCCTGTTGCTTCTGCTCAGCACTATCAATTTTATTGGATATGCTTTGTGCTCGCTCTTCCATAAAATTACTCATCGGCTCAAACAAAAAGTGACGTAAAAGTAAAAATAAAACTACAAAATTGAATAGTTGAAACAAAAACGTTATATCAATACTAATCACCTATGATTCCCTCCTTTCAAAACTACACCACCAAATAAAAGAATTAGAATAGAAGATGAATAATGTCACCCATTACCCATCTTCAATTAGTAAGTAAAATAATTTCTTATCCCAATAAACCAAGAAGAGGATTAGCAAATAATAAAATTAAAGCAACTACTAAACCATAAATACCAGTTGTCTCAGCAACTGCAGCCCCTAATAACATAGTTCTAGTAATAACACCTTGCGCTTCTGGTTGTTTACCTACTGCTTCAGCACCTTTACCTGCAGCAAATCCCTGACCAATTCCTGCTCCAATACCAGCTATCATTGCCAAGCCTGCTCCAATTGCAGATGCGGCTAACACTAATGCTTGATCACTCATTATTCATTTCCCCCTTAAAATTATTAATTTATTCTATATATATTTGTAAATTAGAATACCTAAATTGAAAAACCTTGAATCTCTAGTAACTCTACTAATCACCATTATACTAAAATCTAAAAGCTAATCTTGACTAATTTAATACTTTACAAATAAAATAACATAATCACTTCAATAGTCATTCTTAATTTAGCTAAACTTAGATAGATTACTCTACTTCCATGGAAATATAAGTCATAGTTAACATTGAGAAGATGAACGCCTGTAAGACTCCTGCAAAGACATCAAAATAAATAGTAGCTATTCCTGGAACTACCAATGGGACCACTCCAAACAACAAAGCCATAATTACTACACTTCCCATCATATTACCAAATAAACGAAAAGCTAATGATATAGGATCAGCAAATGCACCAATAACATTTATTGGGAAGAGCAGTGGCATTGGTTCAAAATAGCCTTTTAAGTAAGCACCAATTCCTTTGGTTTTAACTCCAAGAAAATGTACATTAATAGCAGTAATAAATGCTAAAGCTAATGTAGTATTTAAATCAGCTGTAGGAGTATAAAGGTTAAAGAGATCCCTTCCCGGAATAATTCCAACTAAATTGGCAACTACTAAATAAATAGTCAATGTTCCAATATAGGAAACAAAAGCCTTATTCTTGGATTCCATTGTAGTCTCTACTAAATTAGCAATCGCTTCTACATACGCCCCCATTATATTTTGTAGACTACCTGGCTCAGGTTCCTTTTTCAGATCCTTAGTAGCTAGCCAAGAAATCAAAACTAATGCTGCCATGATAAGCCAAGTAGTAGTTACAGTAGACTTCACTGGAGCACCAGCAATATTAAATAACCTAGTTACCGCATTATTGGGTAAATAAAACAATTCTACTGGGGCAAATTCCATTCATTTTCCCTCCTTTCCTTAAAATTCAGAATATTTTTGATTGGTTGTCCAGTAATTTAGAGCATTACTTGTTAGAACAACTAGTTTTACTGTTAGCGTCCCAATTACCGTAGTTAATAAGTTGACATCATTACGTTGTAAAGCTATGTAAAAAACAGCAAACCACAACATGTACCTTATTATATATTGAACAAAAACATAAATCCCAGCTTTAATCGGACTGAATTCAACTGCTTTTTGTAAAGACATTGATAATAATTGAAAATTAATCAGACTCATTACTGAGCCAACAAAAAAGCCAAAAACAATCTCATGACTAGATAACACAAATAACAACAATAATATACAAAAATCCAACAAGGCTGTCCACTTTAAAATAAATAGTTTTGTCTCTTGTATTGCTTTCATATAATCACTTCCTAATCTTGCTGAGACATAAGTAATTTATAAGCATTTCTAAAACCAACTATAACTCCCAGCACAACAAAAACAGCCAAAAACAAAGCTCCTGTTCCTAACCAGTCATCTAATTTATTACCTAACAACATACCAATTATTATCGGAATTAAAATAGCAATTCCTACTTGTGATAATAATGATAGTGCTTTTAAAACCCCTAATTCATTTTTCATTATAACTCTCCTAAGGTCTAGCTTTTAATTTAAAAATTGCTTGTATTTTATGTGCAACTAAAACTAATTCATAAAATCATTAATTTCTAGTTTATACAATTCAATTTTAGTTATGCATATAACAAAAAGAACTGCTCAATTACACTTGAGTAATCTCTCCTAATTCCTCTATCATTATACTATAAATTAGTAATTTTGTAAAGTTAATTTCCAGTAAGAAAGCAACATCTTTTCCCCTTAAAATCTAAGTCGATAGATGTTCTTCTATTCAAAAGATTCGCACAATTACAATCTGTTTTTAGATCTTCTCATTTGTAATTATTAGATACCAGATTTTAAGCATTCTATTTTGTAATATCTGGCATCTAATATCCAATAAAAATCAATTATAAGATTAATTTCCTAAATTTAATTCAGAATTTAATTTTTTAAAATCAAGACTACCTATAATTAAAAATAATATAGCACTCCCTAATAAAAATAGAGCTTCTTCAATAGTAGCTAAACTTACTCCAATGGCAATCATACTTAAGAAAATACTAATTAAATAAATAATTAAAACAACTTCAAATTGTTTCAAACCTAAAGCCAATAATTTATGATGAAAATGATTATTATCAGCTTGGAAGATAGGTTGACCAGCTAGCTTCCTTCTTATAATGGATAATAGGGTATCAAAGATTGGAATCCCTAAAGCTAAAATTGATACTATTAAGGTTAAAGCTGTTACGCTTTTTAAAGCTCCAGTAATTGAAATTACCCCCAACATAAATCCTAAAAACATACTACCTGTATCCCCCATAAAAATTTGAGCAGGATTGAAATTATAACGTAAAAAACCCAAAGTTGAGCCAATAACAGTCAAAGTCAAAATCACAGTCAAAACTTGCCCTTGTTGATAAGCAAAAATAGCCAAAGTTATAGCTGCAATTACAGTAATTCCACCTGCTAAGCCATCTAAACCATCTATTAAGTTGATAGTATTAGTTATCCCCACTAGCCAAATTAAAGTTAAAGGTATTGATAACCATCCTAAATAATACACTCCACCCCATGGATTAGTAATAAATTGAATCTGTAAGCCCAAAAATATTGCTACTAATGCTATAACAATTTGACCTATTAACTTATTCCAAGCAGATAACTCGTATAAGTCATCTAGAATGCCTAAGCCAAATATTAAACTCCCACTGACCAAAATAGCTAAAAAATCTCGACTATAACCTAACAGTAATAAAGTAAAGACTACTCCAGCATAAATAGCAAGCCCTCCTAGATTAGGTATAGGCTGCTTATTAACCCGTCTCTGATTAGGATAATCTAGTGCTCCTACTTTAAATGCTAACTTTTTAACCTGAGGAGTTAAGATCAAACTAATTATCCCTGCTACTAATAGTGGGTAAAAGAACATTCTTCTCACCCTTTCTAATTAAACAATTAATGTCCACTCCTAATTCTATGTAATCTCTTCTCTAATGTCAATTGTTTAATCTTGTTAATAATTACTATTAGTACAGAGTTGAAATAAAGGATCCAAACTTTTAGTAAATTATTTGGACCCTTCAAAAAATTTTAAGCAGGTACCATTTCTTTTTTGTTTTTTCGCTTCCAATGGCGATGTTGAGCAATAGCACTGACAAATTGTTGACTGAAGTAACCTTCCTGTTCAATAGTTCCCATATCTCCTGCATTTCTGATAGTTACTATCCCCATCTTTGAAACAAGCTCTGCTTGACTATCTAGAGCTGCTAGCTCGATTCCTTCAACTTGGGATATAACAAGCAGATCGACTCCTTCATTTGTAGCTCCAATTGTCTTCCCATGCTTAAATGCTTCATTGACAAAATGTAGAGCATCACCTTGTTGTAATAGATTATCCACACTCTGTCGCCCACCAGGAATATAAACTGCATCGTACATAATTGATCCGGTATTAACATAGTTCTTATTCACTTCTAACTGTTGTCCATCTACACCTGTAAGCATCCCTAAATTCTTACTGATAATCTCACTATGAACACCAGCACTCTTTAGAGCTTCCATAACTTGTGTTACTTGGTGGTGATTAAATCCATCCTCCAGTAAAATAGCAACCTTTCTAGTTGCTGCTACTTGATTAGTATTTTCCTGACTTACTGCTGGAGATGAAGCAGTAACACCTGTTCCACCTGGGTTTTGAGGGGGAGCTACACCTATTCCTTTAGCAATCTCAGTGGCTAGTTCTCCATCAACATGATTAAACATCTCTACTACGCGTTCTTTAATCTGTTTGTCCATCACTGCTCCCACTTCAAAATGAAATGCTTCAATAATATGCTCTTTTTCAGCATTTGACATACTATTCCAAAAGAGGCTTGCTTGGCTGTAATGATCATTAAAACTCTCACTACGTTCACGTACTTTCTTGCCGTCAACCTTTTCGGTATAATGAGCATATCCATGTTCAGTATCTGGGGTAGGATGTGGTGCATTACCTCGCAGTGAATTAGGTGAATAACTAGTAACACCTTGATCAATCGTCATTCGGTGATAACCCTCACGTTGATTATTATGAATCGGAGCTAGTGGTCTATTGATCGGAATTTCATGGAAATTAGGGCCACCTAAGCGAATAAGTTGAGTATCAAGATAAGAAAAGAGTCTGCCTTGTAAAAGAGGATCATTAGTAAAGTCAATGCCTGGTACTACATTAGCAGGATGGAAAGCAACCTGCTCTGTCTCAGCAAAGAAGTTATCGACATTACGATCTAAGGTCATCTTACCAATTGGTTTAACAGGAACAATCTCTTCGGGCCAAATTTTAGTAGGATCAAGAACATCAAAATCAAAATTGAACTCATCTTCCTCTTCTATAATCTGTATGCCCAATTCGTATTCTGGATAATCTCCCTTAGAGATGGCATCCCATAAATCACGGCGATGGTAGTCAGGATCCTTACCCGCTAGTTTTTGTGCTTCATCCCAGACTAAAGAATGGACACCTAATAAAGGCTTCCAGTGAAACTTAACAAAACGCCCTTTACCCTCTCCATTGACAAATCTAAAGGTATTGACACCAAAGCCCTCCATCATCCGATAGCTACGAGGGATAGCCCGATCAGATAACAGCCACATAATCATATGGGTTATCTCTGGTGTATTAACAACAAAGTCCCAAAATGTATCATGAGCTGCTGAAGCTTGGGGCATATCATTATGTGGTTCGGGTTTGATTGAATGAACAATATCTGGAAACTTGATTGCATCTTGGATGAAAAAAACGGGAATATTATTTGCTACAAGATCATAGTTTCCATCCTCTGTATAAAATTTAGTTGCAAATCCCCGTACATCACGTACCGTATCAGCTGAACCTTTCGAACCTACCACAGTAGAAAATCTAACAAAGACTGGGGTCTTAATTGACGGATCCTGTAAGAACTTTGCTTTAGTAAGCTCAGCCATCGACTCATAAGGTTGAAAATGTCCATGAGCACCAAATCCTCGAGCATGGACAACCCGCTCTGGTATTCGCTCATGATCAAAATGGGTCATCTTCTCTCTAAAATGAAAGTCCTCCATCAGAGTTGGCCCGCGATTACCTGCTTTAAGTGAGTCATCAGTATGAGAGACACCTACTCCCTGATTAGTAGTCAATTTTTGATCATCATGATTGACTCGAGATTCATTTAGTTGTTCTTCCTTACTATATTTATTTACATTGTTTTCATTATCCATTTTTTCACCTCTTGTTTTAAATCTTCTAGATTAACTGGAAATACATGATTAGTATAGCTATCAAGACTATAGATTATTCAATTGATTAAAAAGATCTACTTTAGCAATTTTAGATTTTAAAAGAGGAAAATAATTTTTGTGAAGAGAATAATAAATAATATAAATGTAGAGTTGTGGAGGGTAAAGTTATGGATTATTCAACTAAAGAACTGGTTATAATTTCAATTACAGTAGCACTGATGGTTGTTGTTGGCTTTATATTTTATGCTCTTGCTAATTTTTTATTATTTCCAGGTTATCGATTTATCATCTTGGGGGCTTTTTTAGGGTTTATGATAACTATCCCTATCTTAAAGATTAGAAAAGTTGGGGTAATTACTGTCACCAGTATTGTCTTTGCTATGATCATGAGCTTAATCTCTATCTTTATGGGACTAGCTATTGTAATGACAGCTTTAGCTACAGAATTAACAGCCTTTTTACTATTTAGAGATTATACTACTAAACATAAGATTATCTTTTCAGCAGCCTTTTATCCTTTCTATGGAGCAATAATTTTTGTTTTTATTTCAAGCTTATTAATTGGCAAGAATATCTACGATTTAATTGGTAGTCCAACCTTATTTTTGATCTCTTTAGTTATCGTCTATGGATTAGGACTCCTAGGTTCATCTGCTTCATTAAATACAATTGGAAAAAGGTTAAGATAAATAAGAAAGTTGCCTCTGGCAACTCAGCTTAAGTCTAAGATTGAGTTTAAGTAAAACTAACAAATATCATCCACAACCTCTAAAAAGATAATTTCTTAAACAATAAAAAAGAGCTAAGAGCAATTTACTTAAACTGCTCTTAGCTCTTTTTATTAGATCCAATTACTCAAACTGTTGTAACTCAATTTCTGCTTCTTCTATCATCTCTAAAGCTAATGAATCAGGATACCCACCCTTAAAGATGATCTTATCAACTCCAGCATTAATAATCATCTTAGTACAAAGAATACAGGGTTGATGAGTGCAATATAGAATTGCCCCTTCAATAGAAATCCCATGTAAAGCAGCTTGAATAATAGCATTCTGTTCAGCATGCAATCCTCTACATAGCTCATGCCTCTCTCCAGATGGAACTTCTTCTTGGTCACGTAAACAACCAACTTCTTGACAATGTTGTAAGCCACTAGGGGCTCCATTATAACCTGTAGCTAAGACTCTTTTATCTTTTACAAGCAAAGCCCCTACTTTTCTTCGCAAACAGGTTGAACGTTTAGCTACTACTTGAGTCATCTCCATAAAGTATTGATCCCAAGAAGGTCGCTGCTTACGATTATTTGGTTCCATACAATCTATCACCAGCATCACCTAAGCCGGGTTCAATATAAGCATGATCATTCAACTTTTCATCAACAGCAGCTGTATAAATATCAATATCAGGATGAGCTGCCTGTAACTTTTCTATGCCCTCTGGAGCAGCTACTAAACACATAAATCTAATCTTCTTGGCCCCTCTATCTTTAACAAATTGTAAAGCTGCTTCTGCTGTACCTCCAGTTGCTAACATTGGATCAACAACAATTAATTCCCGGGCTCCAATATCAGTTGGCATCTTACAATAATACTCTACAGGTTCTAAAGTATCTGGATCACGATACAGACCAATATGACCAACTTTAGCAGTTGGAATTAAATCTACTACTCCATCTACCATCCCTAGTCCTGCCCGCAAAATAGGTACTACAGCTAACTTCTTACCTGCAATCACTTGTGCTGTTGTTTCTGTAACAGGAGTCTTAATTTCAATTTCTTGTAAAGGTAAATCTCTAGTAACCTCATAGGCCATTAAAGTAGCAATTTCATCAGTTAATTCTCTAAATTCTTTAGCTCCAGTCTCTTCTTTTCTTAAATGGGTTAATTTATGTTGAATCAATGGATGATCAATTACATGTACTTCACTCATTTAATTTACCTCCTTGAATTCATTAGTAAATGCTATTCTTTATGTAGTGGATAACTTTTAACTAGTTCTTTAACCTTTTCCCTAACTTCTTCCTTTACATCTTGATCTTTTATATTTAATAGTAATTTATTAATTAAACTTCCAATCTCCTTCATTTCTTCCTCTTTCATTCCTCGAGTGGTCAAAGCAGGTGTTCCCAATCTAATCCCACTAGTAACAGTTGGACTTTCTTCTTCAAAAGGAATTGTATTCTTATTAACAGTAATTCCTACCTCATCTAAAGCTTCTTCTGCTTCCTTCCCTGTTAAACCACTACTAATTACATCAACTAATAGTAAATGATTATCTGTACCTCCAGAAACCAATCGAAATTCTTTGCTAATTTCGCTAGCTAAAGCTTTAGCGTTATTAACAACTTGCTGTTGGTATTCTTTAAAATCATCTGTTAGTGCTTCTTTGAAAGAAACTGCTTTAGCAGCTATAATATGCATCAATGGCCCACCTTGAATACCAGGAAAGATTGCTTGATCAATCTTCTTACCCAACTCAGCTGTAGATAAGATCATTCCTCCTCTTGGCCCTCGTAAAGTCTTATGAGTTGTTGTAGTTACTACATCAGCATATCTAACCGGATTTTGATGTAAGCCAGCAACTATTAATCCCGCGATATGAGCCATATCTACCATAAAGTAAGCATCTATCTCATCTGCTATATCTCTCATCTTTTTAAAGTCAATCTCTCGTGGATAAGAACTTGCTCCTGCTACAATTAATTTTGGCTTTTCCTTTTTGGCTAGTTCTCTTAACTGCTGATAATCAATTAATTCTGTATCAGCATCTACTCCATAAGATATAAAATCATAATAAGTCCCTGATAAATTGACCGGACTACCATGAGTCAAATGACCACCATGGGTCAAATCCATCCCCAAAACCTTATCCCCTTTATCCAATAAAGCAAAATAAACTGCGGCATTAGCTTGAGATCCAGAATGAGGTTGAACATTAACACGTTCTGCTCCAAATAATTCTTTGGCCCTCTCTCTTGCTATCTCTTCAATTTGATCTACATATCCACAACCACCATAGTATCTCTTTTCTGGATATCCTTCAGCATATTTATTAGTTAAAACACTACCCATTGCCTCCAAAACAGCCTCACTAACAAAATTTTCTGACGCAATCATTTCTAGGTTATCATGCTGTCTTTTTTTCTCCTGTGTCATAAGTTCTGCTACCTTAGAATCTACTTGCTCCAAATTCTTCATTATATTACTCCTTTCTAACCTTCTAACTCAGTAATTTTATCAATTCTACGTTGGTGTCGTCCACCATCAAATTCAGTCGTTAACCATGTTTTTACAATTTCTAAAGCCAATTCACTGCCAACTACTCTTTCCCCTAAAGTCAATACATTTGAGTTATTATGTTGCCTGGTTGCTTTAGCTGAAAATACATCATGACATAAAGCCGCCCTAACTCCATTAACCTTATTTGCAGCTATTGACATTCCAATTCCTGTTCCACAAACTAAAATCCCTCGCTCATATTCCTCTTCTCCAACTGCAGTAGCCACTTCTTTAGCAAAGTCAGGATAATCTACTGAATCACATGAATCAGTTCCCAAATCATCATAGCCAATATCCAATTCATCTAATAAATCTTTAATCTTACTCTTTAAATTATAACCACCATGATCACTACCTAATGCAACTTTCATATTTACCTCCTAAAATCTCTTTATATTATGTATTATAACTAAATATTACTAATAAGAACAAAAATCGTGCTAGTATCCTAAGTAATGATTCTTTAGCTTCAGACTTTCTCCTTCATTTAATCCAGTTTTTTTATAACTTTTTTGAGTTCTTCTTTTATCTCCTCTGCACATTCTTTATAAACAGATAAAGGTTGTCCAAATGGATCAGAAATATCTAAACCCTTATTATCTGTAGCAGCATACTCTTTTAACGTATATATTTTATCTTCAACTTGAGGATAAGCATCTAAAATAGATAGTTTATGCCGCTGAGTCATTGTCAAAATCAAATCAGCTTCAGTTATCAAATCAACAGTCAAGTAGCTGGTTTGATGAGTAGTTAAATCAAGATCTTCTTCTTTCATAACTTCTATTGCTTGCCTAGCAGCACTTTTCCCATCCACAGCAGCTATCCCTGCTGATTCAACATCATAATTATCCAGATTATTCTTCTCAAGTAAATCTTGAAAAAGAACCTCTGCCATACTGCTTCTACAAGTATTGCCAGTACAAACAAACAGAACCTTCTTGCTAATTATAATCACCTCCTCTTAAAAGATCATCATCTTAACTCCAAATCCTATCAAAATAGCTCCTCCTATTAAACCAGCTCTTTTAATTACAGATCCTAAGCGATCACCAAGGGTCAAACCTATCATCGTCATTGCTAAAGCAACTGCCCCAAAATAAATTACCATCTGATAGATCTCCACCCCTAATGCCCCTAAGCTAAAACCTACTGTCAAAGCATCTAAGCTGACACTCAGTGGTAGTAGAAAAAAACCACTTCCTTCTAGTTTAATCTCAAGTTGCTCTTCCTTTAATTCTTCATAGATCATATGAGCTCCTAATAAAATCAAGACTACTGCTCCTATGTAATCAGCAACCTCTCCTAAATAACCACCCACTAATCCACCAATGTAGAGACCAAATAACGGTAATATAATATGTAAAGCTCCTACTAGCAAGCTAAATTTTAAAGCTTGATCTTTATTTACTCCTCCAACTCCTACTCCAATTCCTAAAGGTAAAGCATCCATTCCTAGAGCAATTCCAATAAATATTATTTCATAAAAGCCCATCTTTTCAGCTCCTTAGTTGATTGATAGCAAAAAATGAATTCCTAATAAAATTAATACAACTCCTCCTAAAACTTCAGCTTTGTTAGCTATAAGGTTTCCAATTTTATTACCAACTAATAGACCAACAATCACTAATACCCCAGCAATAATTCCTAATGTAAGCGAAGTAATTACAGTATTAATTTCTAGCATTCCTAGACTAAAACCTACTGATAAAGCATCCATGCTAACACTTAATGGTAAGATTATTAGAGTCCAACCATATAAATTCAGATTATAATTTATGCTTTCTTCCTCTTTGAGTTGTTCATAAATCATAATCATCCCTAAGATCATCAATAATCCCGAAGCAATTACTGTTGTGATCTGATCAATTGTCTCTTCAAAGTAATAATTCCCAAAAAAATTATATAGTAATCTTCCTAGATTAATCCCTAAAAAGGTCATTAAAATATGAAAAAGTCCAATCAGTAAGCTCAACTTAATAATAACCGCTAACTTTAACTGTCTAGTACCTATCGCAACCGAAACTGAGAAAGCATCAGCTCCTAACGCTATCCCTAGAGTGGCCAGCTCTAAAAAACTCAAATTATCCCCCCTAATTAAAATAAAGCTTTTTCTATTTATATTCTAATTAGAGGTAGGTTATCCACTGACTAAACTTCAATAATTTGATAAGCTGCAGATTTACGTAATCTATTCATAATAGCAAGACCTAGCCCTTCTACTGGTAATCCTTCAACAATGATCTTATCGACCCCTTCATCATCAAATTCACGCAATAATTTGAAGATATTAGTACTGATTTCAACCAAATCACTTCTACTGCCCATCTCTTTAACAGTTACGTTTTGATAGTAGTTACTAAACTCATTAGTAACCATCACTCCTACTTTAAATTCATAATTCTCAGCAATTAATTCTTTAATTTTATCTGATATCTTTTCAATCTTTCCTTCAACTAAAATAACTTCAGCTTGCGGAGAATAGTGTTTATACTTCATTCCTGGTGAGATTGCTTGTTGATCATTATTAGCTAACTTAGCTTCTACAGTAGGATCGATCTCAACTTCTCCTAAAATTTCAGTCAATTGTTCATATGTAACTCCCCCAGGACGGAGTAAAACTGGTGTAGAATGAGATAGATCAACCACCGTTGATTCTACTCCAATCCCCGTCTGTCCTCCCGCTAAAATCCCATCAATCTTCCCTGCTAAGTCATCTATTACATGCTCAACTAAAGTAGGACTTGGCTTCCCAGATAGATTTGCACTTGGAGCAGCAACAGGAAGTTGAGCAGCCTTAATTAACTTCAATGCTACAGGATGCTGAGGCATTCTAACCGCTATTGTTTCTAACCCTCCTGTAGTAACTGCTGGTACTGTGTTATTTTTGGGCAAGACAATTGTTAATGGTCCGGGCCAAAAATTAGCAATCAACTGTTTGACATCTCCAGTTAATTCCCCTCTAACTAAAGATTTCAACTCCTCCTGCTCAGCAATGTGAACGATCAACGGATTATCACTTGGCCGACCTTTCGCAGTAAAGATCGACTTAACAGCTGCTTCATCCAAAGCGTTGGCCCCTAGCCCATAGACTGTTTCAGTTGGAAAGGCAACCAGTTTACCTTGTTGTAGTAAATCAGCTGCTTCTTTTATTTCAGAGTCATCAAAAATTTTAGTCCCTTCAATTGACTTCATCCTTTACCCCTCTTTTCTATTCTCACTTCTAATTTAACTATAGGTAAATTAACCTAAGTAATAGTATATAATATTTAACTCAAATTGTTAAGAGGGAAAGGCTACAATTACTATTACCTACTTGCCTTGAAATTATTCAACCGCTTAATTTTGACCCTTGATTGATAAATAGCTTAAGTTTAAGGCTGAGGTTGAGTTTAAGTCAATCACTAGAAACATAAGAGCTTAGCTCTTACTTAGACTTAGACTCAAACTTAAACTTAAACTTAATTGTAATAAAGCTAAGCAATCATAAAATAAAGAGTAGGCTAATTAGCCTACTCTTTAACATAACTAGCTTTTACAATTCGCTCGATTCCACTATAATCTTCAATAATCTCTATCTCCTTAAAGTTAAACTCCTTTAACATCTCGGCAACCTTTCTTGCTTGATTAATTCCCACTTCTAAAAGAATCAACCCATCTGACCTTAACTTAGTAGTTGCTTGCTTGATAATTTGATAATAATAATCAAGCCCCTCTGCTCCTCCATCCAACGCAAGCATTGGCTCTGCTTTAACCTCTTGTTGTAAATCAGATAGTTGCCCAGTTGGAATATAGGGAGGATTAGAGACAATAAGATCAACCCGATCATCCAATGGCTCTAATAGATCACCAAGCCTAAAATCAATCTTACCTTTAACTTGATGTTTGATTGCATTTTTTTGAGCAATCTTTAAAGCCTGCTCAGATATATCTATCCCAACTCCTGTTAGATCTTTAGTAGCTAACTTAACCAGACTAATAATAATAGCTCCACTTCCTGTTCCTACATCAGCTATCTTAAGCTCAGTCTGATCTAATTCAGCTATCAACTCTAAAGCAGTCTCTACTAAATGTTCAGTTTCAGGTCTAGGAATCAAAACATCAGGAGTAACTTTAAACTCCAAAGACATAAACTCTTGATTTCCAACAAGATAGGCAACCGGTATCCCCTTGCTTCTAGATACTACTAATTCTCGATAGCGATCAACCTCAGACTTCTCTAATGGTTGATCAAAATTAACATATAGCTTTATCCTCTCTAACTCTAAGACCTCTGCTAATAATATCTCAGCATCTAAACGAGGGGTGTCAAGCTCATGTTCTTTAAAGAAGTTTGTTGTTTTATCTAATAAATCTTTAACTGTCAACTGCTCCAATTTAATCCACCTGCTTTAATTTTTCTATCTGATCAGCTGTGATTAGAGCTTCAATCACTTCCTCTAACTCCCCATCTAAGATTGATTCTAATTGATGGCTGGTTAGATTAATTCGATGATCACTTACTCTTCCCTGAGGAAAGTTATAAGTTCTAATCCGCTCACTTCTTCCTCCAGTTCCAATTTGGCTCTTTCTTTGTTCGGCAACTTCTGCTTGTTGTTCCTTTTCAATCTTTTCCTTTAATCTAGCTCGTAAGATTCTCATCGCCTTATCTTTATTTTTATGCTGAGATTTTTCATCTTGGCAAGAAACAACCAAACCAGTCGGCTCATGAGTAATTCTAACTGCAGAATCAGTAGTATTTACACTCTGTCCCCCAGGACCACTAGAACGGTAGGTATCGATCTTTAAGTCATGATTTTTAATCTCAATATCTACTTCCTCAGCTTCTGGCAAGACAGCTACTGTAGAGGTAGAGGTATGAACTCGACCACTCGATTCTGTTTCTGGTACTCGTTGTACTCGATGAACACCACTTTCATATTTCAATTTACTATAAGCTCCTCTTCCTTCAATGATAAAGATTATCTCTTTAAACCCTCCCATTTCAGAAGAGCTTGAGCTCATAACCTCGACTTTCCAGCCTTGCTTTTCGGCATAACGAGTATACATTCGATAGAGATCACCCGCAAAAATATTTGCTTCATCTCCTCCAGCACTACCACGGATCTCAACAATAACATTCTTTTCATCATTAGGGTCTTTAGGAATTAACATTAAAGGTAACTTTTCTTTTAATTCTTCAAGTCGTGGTTCAGCTTCTGCAAGTTGCATCTTAGCTAATTCAATCATCTCTTCATCATCAGCTATCTCCAATACTTCTTCTGCTTCATCAACATTATCTTTTAACTCTTGATACTCATTATAACTTGTAACAATCTCTTTCAAATTTGCATATTTTTTAGATAATTTTTGGAATCTTTCTTGATCATTAATTACTTCTGGGTCACTTAATAAACCCTCTATTTCCTTATAGCGTTCTACAACACTATCCAATTTATCAATCCATTTTTCCATAAATTAAGCCTCCTTACTTTAATCTTAAGACAAATTCAATATTAATCATCTAAAATTGCTTCTAAAGACTTAAGAGCAACCTCTATTTGATCTGAAGATGGTTCTTTTGTTGTTAGCTTTTGCAGTTGCAGCCCTGGGATAGCCAACAGCTTAAATATCTTGCCTGCATTCTCTCGACCAGCCTGTTTAATCAACTCATAAGATAGTCCAGCAACTACTGGGAGTAATGAAATATGAATCAAAATTCGATTAAGCAGAGTAGGTCTTCCAAAAAATGAGAAGATCAAGATACTCATTAAAATCACGATCAATAAAAAATTAGTCCCACATCTGGGATGTAGAGTAGTGAATTTCTGAGCATTTTCAATACTTAATGGCAGTTCTGATTCATAATTATGAATCACCTGATGTTCTGCCCCATGATATTGAAAAACTCGCTTAATATCTTCCATCTGAGAAATAACTACTACATAAGTCAAGAAAAAGGTAACCTTAATAGCCCCCTCAATCAGATTCAAGACCAAATTTGATGCTATAAAATCTTGAACAAAACCAATTAATGTAGCTGGTAAAATTACAAACAATACTATAGCCAAACCAAAAGAAATCCCAATGGTAGTTACCAATTCTAATAAAGTCAACTCTTCTTCTTCTTCACTAAATTGATTAGCTGAAAAAGTCAAAGCCCTAATACCTAAAATCAATGATTGAAACAAAGCCACTACCCCTCTTAATAAAGGCCACTCCAAGAATTTGAACTTATTAGCAATTGAATCTAACTTGTTTTTTTCTAATACTATCTCTCCATCTTCTCTACGAACTGCAATCGCTAATTCATCCTTGCCCCGCATCATAACCCCTTCAATCACCGCTTGACCTCCATAATCGCGAGCCATCTTCTTCCCTCCTTTAATTTTTTAACTTTACTAACAAATCTTATCTAAACCTTAATATGAAAAAATAGCAGAGCTAGGGCCCTGCTATCGAAATTAATCTTCAATGCCATATTTTTTCTTAAACTGTTCAATTCGTCCACCCTTAGCAGATTTTTTCTTTTTACCAGTATAAACTGGGTGACAATTAGAACAAGTCTCTACTTTCAAATCGCCTTTAGTGGTCTTAGTCTTAAATGTCTCTCCACAAACACAAGCTATTGTAGCTTCTTTATACTCTGGATGAATAGCTTCTTTCACTTAGCTCACCTCTTTCTATTTTTCCTTAGATTTCAACTGTTACATTATAACATAGCTGAAATTAGATTGCAACCTAACAGCCTAGTTTAAAATTGAAACAAAGAAAAATTAACTGAGTACCTTCCGTAATGACTCTAACATTTCCTTATTATTATCACTTGCCTTAATCTTTTTAATAAAAGTATCAATTATCTTACTTGGATGTGCATTATTCATCTCTCGTCTAATCTCCCACATAGTCTCTAATTCATATTCTGATAACAATAATTCTTCTTTACGAGTTCCAGATGATTTAACATCAATCGCTGGGAATAATCTCTTCTGGGCCAAATTACGGCTCAAATGAAGCTCCATATTCCCTGTACCTTTAAATTCTTCATAAATTACATCATCCATCCTACTTCCTGTCTCAACCAAAGAAGTTGCTAGTATAGTTAGGCTACCACCTTCTTCAATATTTCTAGCTGCCCCAAAAAAACGCTTAGGCTTATGAAGAGCAGTCGGATCTAATCCACCTGATAATGTCCTCCCACTGGATGGAATATTAACATTATAAGCCCTAGCTAATCTTGTAATACTATCAAGCAAGATGACTACATCCTGTTTTTGTTCTACTAACCTCTTTGCCTTCTCTAAAACCAATTCAGAAACATTGATATGGTGTTGAGGTGGTTCATCAAAGGTAGAACTGATCACCTCAGCATCAACAGAACGACGCATATCTGTTACTTCTTCTGGACGTTCATCAATCAAGAGCATCATCAGCTTAGCATCTGGTAAATTAGCACTGATACTATTAGCAACCTTTTTTAATAATACAGTCTTACCAGCTTTAGGAGGAGCTACAAGCAGACCACGTTGGCCCTTTCCAATAGGAGCTATCAGATCAATTAATCTGCTAGATATCTCTGCTGGATTACTCTCTAAGCTAATCCTTTCTCGTGGATACAAGGGCGTTAAATCTTCAAAGTGTGGACGCTCTTGAGCTAATTCTGGATCTTGATAATTAACAGCTTCGATTCTTAACAAAGCAAAATAACTTTCATTCTCTTTAGGTTGCCTTACCTGCCCCGACACAACATCTCCATTTCTTAGATCAAATCGTCTGATTTGAGAAGCAGAAATATAAATATCATCTGTGCTAGGTACATACTTTGAAGGACGTAAAAAACCATAACCATCTGGCAAGATCTCTAATACACCTTCAGCAAAGATAAGTCCTCCTTTTTCCGTCTCAGTCTTTAATATTTTAAAGATCAATTCCTTTTTCTTTAAGCTACTATAGCCAGTAATATCTAATTTTTTAGCAATCTCATATAATTCACTAATTGTTTGTTCCTCTAATTCACTAATATTCATTAACTAACTTCCTCCCAAAAATTTATTCCAAACTTAAAGCTTAAACGAATTTCACTATATGTATAAAGTTAATAACTATAATATCAGCTCTATCGTCTAAGCAGACTTATTGCCTGCTAAAGTTGTTAACCCACCCATAATTATAACACCATTTAATTTAACAAGTCAACTATTAGTATATTATTCCTTCAGTTGAATAATTTATAACTAAAATAAAGATTATATACAGGAAAAAGGAGCAGATTCTACTCTGCCCCTTTAAAATCTTCTTAACTTTTAATTAAGCTTTATCATTACTACCAAATAATCTAATCTTTTCTTTAACTGCTTCTATCATAGCTTCTCTTCCTGGTCCACAAATTTTACGTGGATCATAAACATCAGGATCTTCAAGTACCTCTCTTACTTTAGCAGTCCAAGCTTGTTGGAAAGCAGTATTAACATTGATCTTATTAACACCCAATTCAATTGCCTTAGTAACACTTTCCTCTGGTACACCAGAAGCACCATGCATTACTATTGGAAGAGGAATTCGATTATTGACTTCTTCTAGTAATTCAAAGTCAAGTTCAGGCTCCCCTTTATAAACCCCATGTGCTGTACCAAAAGCAACAGCTAAAGCATCAACATTTGTTCTTTCTACAAATTCTACACACTCATCTGGATCAGCTAGAGAAGCACTCTTAACAACATGATCATCTTCAGCTCCACCAATTTTCCCTAACTCTGCCTCAACAGTAACTCCTACTGCATGAGCAGCTTCAACCACTTTTTGAGTTAGAGCAACATTTTCTTCAAATGGTGACTTAGAACCATCAATCATTACCGAAGTAAATCCATTTCTAATACATTCAATAATCTTACTGAAGCTACTACCATGATCAAGATGGATTGCTACTGGTATATCAGCATTTTCAGCAGCAGAAATAGCCATCGGCAAAGCAAGGTGCATATCCATATACCTCAATGCTCCTTCACTTGCTTGTAAAATAACAGGAGAATTCTCTTCTTCAGAAGCTTCAATAATAGCTTGTAAAAACTCTAAATTATTCATATTGAAGCCACCTACTGCATAACCTTCTTGATTCGCCTGCTCTAAAATTTGACTCATTGGTACTAATGACATTTTTTATAACCTCCCTTATAAATTCCCACTAAATATTTATTCCAGATATTTGTTAAAATTCCTTTTTTTAGTTGAAGTTTTTTTAATTTGTTCGCTCTAAAGCACTAACGACCCCTTCTAAGATCTTAACTTTCCTTAACTTCTTTAAAAATAGTAAATCATCTTTGGTTTCCGCATTAATCGTAATTGCACCATAACACTGATGACAAGTTAACTTAACTTTACCTGGTAACATTTCAATCTCTATATCGTCATTACCACACTGACAAGTTAAGCCACTATTTTCAGCGATATCATGTAAAATATTTAAAACAGAAAGCATTACCTCTGGATTACTAAAGTAATCTTCAAACTCTAGTTTGTCCATCATTAATTCTAAATATTCTTCTTCTAAATCAGCCAGTTTTTTCACCTCAGTATAAGGCCCTAAATAACCTAATTCAGCTCCATTATCGACACACTTAATCTTTTTAACTTGATTAGACCATAATTCACTCTGTTTATAAAATACTCTATGCTCAGATTCACAGATTATACAATTATATTTTAATTGATAACGTTTAGAATTATTTTTAATTACTACTAACTTAGTAAAATCACAACCACACTTTATTTCTAATTTATCAGTACCAGAAAAATAAAAGATATTAATTTCATTTAATTCCAACTCTCCACAAAAGGGACATCGCCAAGCAAAAGTAGTACTAAAATCGAGTAGCATCTCTCTACCTCCTCTAACATAATTATTCTCTATTAAATTTAAAACTCCTCTTCATAAGAAGAAAAAAAGTTGCCCAGCTAGAGCAACAATTTAGATCTGTTTGATATTTACTTGTTTGACTCCCTGATTTAGTTCTAAGCTAACCCAATAATCAACAGTTAGCTCTTCAAAATCAATCTCTTCTTCTTCCTTAAGTAATAGTGTATCAGGGCCAACTTGATAACCCCTCGTTTTTGGGTCTAATCTACTACCTACATTAACTTTAATTCTTTTATTCTCAGTATCAAGATCAGTTACTACACCATTAACCTCATAATTATAGATGATTATTTTCTGTAATCTATCTTCTAAGCCTAATACTATTAATCCACTATCTCCATCTTGAATCTCTTCTAATTCAACTTGATGGTTATTTCGCAATAACTCTACTTGCTCCCCCAACTGATATTCAATCTCTTCTCTTGTATTCAAATCTTTAACTACTAAGTGATCACGTTCAATTCTTTTAATTTGAACAGGAAGTGCCTTGTAAGCTGCTGTTATCTTATTTATCTGCTCATTAACTAATTCAACTTTAGCTTGTTGAAACACCTCTGGCATAATCGGCTTTAAAGCTGGAAGTGAAACTTGCTTACCATTTAACTTAATTGAACTGTTAAGTTGAACCTGGTACTCTTCTACTCCAGTCTCACTCTTGAATAAAATAGTATTTTGTTCATCATTAACAGCAACTATTTCACCTGTTATCTTTTCTGTATCTTCCACGTCTCTAGCTGCTACTTCTACAACTCCAACCAATAAACCTAGCAATAAAATCATAATTATAGTTAACCGTTTCATCTTTTATCCCCCTCGTATATCTTTTGTTAGTAATATTATTTACATTATTTAGAAATATATACAAGGTTTTTCTATTTTTTTATATAATAAAAATCCCCTTCTATACAGAAAGGGATTTTAAACAAACATTATTATTTTAAAGTAGCTTCTACAAAACCTTTAAATAAAGCATGAGGACGATTAGGTCGTGACTTAAATTCAGGATGGAATTGACTAGCTACAAACCAAGGATGATCAGCAACTTCAACCATCTCTACTAATCTATCATCTGGAGAGACTCCAGCTAAGATCAATCCCTGCTCTATCATCTTTTTACGATAGTGATTATTGAATTCATAACGATGGCGATGGCGTTCATAAATAACCTCTTGTTGGTATAACTTACGACTAACAGTATCCTCAGCTAACTTACAAGGATATAAGCCTAACCTCATTGTTCCTCCTTTATCCTCAACATCTTTTTGTTCTGGCATTAGATCAATTACTGGATGTGCAGCATCTACGAATTCAGAACTATGAGCTTGCTTCAAATCACAAACATTACGAGCAAATTCAATTACAGCACAGTGCATTCCTAAACAGATCCCTAAATAAGGAACTCTATTTTCCCGTGCATAACGGGTTGCCTCAATCTTACCTTCAATTCCTCGATCACCGAAACCTCCTGGCACTAAAACTCCATCAACATCTTCTAAAAGCTCATCTGCGCCTTCCTCTTCAACATCTTCAGCATGAACCCATTTGATCTCGACATCTGTTCTATTAGCAATTCCTGCATGCTGTAATGCTTCAAAAATACTGATATAGGCATCCTGCAGCTCAACATACTTCCCTACAATTGCTATTTTAACAGTACGCTCTAAACTTTTCATACTCTCTACTAAGTCTTTCCACTCATCTAAACTTGGTTTAGCTACTTTAGAACGAAGTTTTAATTTACGTAATGTTATCTTGGCCAACCCTTCTTCTTCCATAATCAATGGCACCTCATAAATATAGTCTGCATCTTTCGCTTGAATTACAGCCTCTTTTTCAATATCACAAAATAAAGCAATCTTATCCTTAACTTCCTGAGTTAAATCCCGATCAGAGCGACAAACAATTACATCTGGTTGAATACCTAAACTACGCAACTCTTTAACACTATGTTGAGTCGGCTTTGTCTTTAACTCTCCTGCTGCCTTTAGATATGGAACTAAAGTACAATGAATATACATTACATTCTCCGGGCCAAAATCACTCTTACACTGCCTAATCGCCTCTAAAAAAGGTAACCCTTCAATATCTCCTACAGTTCCTCCAATCTCAACTAATGCTATATCAACCTCTTCATCATCACCCAAGCGCTTAACTCTCTTTTTTATCTCATCAGTGATATGAGGAATCACTTGTACAGTTCCTCCTAAATAATCACCTTTTCTCTCCTTAGCAATCACTGTAGAATAGATTTGACCAGTCGTAACATTTGAGTTCTGATTTAAATCGATATCAATAAATCGTTCATAATGGCCTAAGTCCAAATCTGTCTCTGCTCCATCATCAGTTACAAAGACCTCTCCATGTTGATAAGGACTCATTGTTCCTGGGTCTACATTGATATATGGATCTAATTTCTGAACAGTTACATTCAATCCTCGCTCCTTTAATAATCGACCTAACGATGCTGCTGTAATCCCTTTCCCTAATGAAGATACAACTCCTCCAGTTACAAAAATATATTTTGTCATAATTAATCCTCCCCTAATATATTGAAATTAGTTACTAGTAATTAGTGACTAGTAATTAGCTAACCCATTTAAATCATCTGCGTCAACCTAACACATAATCTTCTATTAAACCCCTGCAAACATAAAGGTTTTGAACTTGATTTTTTACTGACACAAATTATAAGCTAACAACAAAATAAAGAGACTAGAAAATTTGGAGATACTGACCCCTCCATTTTCTAGTCTCTGCTATTCACTTCCAATGATTCATAATTGTAAATCCTAAATAAATTCCAACTACGCCCATCACTCCTGCTAAGGTCGGAGGAGCTGGAACTGGCAAGCCCAACCATGAAAATAACCCTCCAACAATCAAACCAGATAGCGTTGCTAATATAACTTGATTCACTTTTGCTCCTCCTTCCTAATATAATTTACAATGTACAATGGACAATTTACAATTAAAAACTAACCCTTTAAAGATTTAAAGAACCTTATAGCTCTTTTAATTGTCCATTGTACATTCTGTCAATTGTCCATTAGTTTTTTCTATTCACTATTCTCTATTCTCTATTCTCTATTCTCTATTCACTATTCTCTATTCATTGCCCTACATATTCTCCGGTGCTGATAATCCTAATAAACTTAATAAATTAACCAATACCTGCTTTGTAGCTAATACTAACCTCAATCTTGCCTTCAGTAACTCCTGATCTTCAACTAAGACATAACATTTATTATAAAATGTATGGAACGCCGAAGCTAATTGATAGGCAAAACGAGCCATATGGTGTGGTGCTCTACTCTCTGCACTCTTAGCTATCTGCTCAGGGTAATCCGCTAATTCTTTAAGTAAGTTAATCTCAGCTTCTGTTGTCAATTTAGCTAAATCTATCTCTTCTAAAGAATCAACTTCAACTCCTTCTTCTTTCACCTGCTCTAAAATACTACAAATTCTAGCATGAGCATACTGAATATAATAAACTGGGTTTTCTGTTGACTCTTCTTTAGCTAATTCTAAATCAAAATCAAAGTGGCTATCTGGACTACGCATTACATAAAAATAACGAGCAGCATCCTTACCAACCTCTTTAATTACATCACGCATCGTTACAAAATCACCAGCTCGCTTGGACATTGGAACCTGCTTTCCATCCCGCAACAAAGTCACAAGTTGAACTAAAATAATCTGCAACGCCTCACGCTGATAACCTAACGCTTCAACTACTGCCTTCATTCGCTCTACATAGCCATGATGATCAGCACCCCAAACATTAATTACCTCTGCAAACCCACGTTGATACTTATCTTGATGATAAGCAATATCAGCTGCTAGATAAGTCGGAGTACCATCCTCTTTAATTACTACTCGATCCTTATCATCACCAAATTTACTAGATTTAAACCATAATGCTCCATCCTGTTCATAGATCAATTGCTCAGCTTGTAATTTATCAGTTACTTCCTCTATCTTATCAGGATGTAAGCTTCGCTCACTGAACCAATTATCAAATTCAATGCCGAAGTTATTTAAATCAATCTTAATCCGCTCTAACAATTTTTGATAAGCATACTCTCTAAAATGTTCAAGTTGACCATCCTTAGCTGCTGATAGATAACTATCTCCATCTTGATCAACAATCTGCCGGGCCAACTCCGTAATATATTCTCCTCGATAAGCATCCTCAGGCAATTCAATATCTACTCCCAATAGCTGCTGATACCTAATCGCCACAGAATTACCTAACAGATCCATTTGGTTACCAGCATCATTGATATAATACTCCTTGCTGACATCAAAACCAGCTGTCTGTAAAATATTAGCCAAAACATCGCCAACTACAGCTCCTCGACTATGACCTACATGTAATGGCCCCGTCGGATTAGCACTGACAAATTCGACCTGAACCTTTTCGTCTGCTCCTAAATCAATCTGTCCATAATTATCTGCCTGTTCTTCAATCTCAGCAACTACATCATATAACCAAGCAGTGCTAAAATAAAAATTAATAAAACCTGGACCTGCTACCTCTGTCTTAGCGATAAAATCTAGTTCAGTTAAATTATCTATAATCAACTGAGCAATTTCTCGCGGTGGCATCTTAGCTTGGCCCGCTAAAACCATAGCGATATTAGTAGCATAATCACCATGATCTTCATTACGTGGTGTCTCCAACTTAATCGGTGGCAAATCAGTAACTTCTAACTGCTTTGCAGTCTCAATTGCCGACTTTATCTCCTCTTGTAAGCTTGTTTTCAACTCCCGAATTAAAGACATACAACTCCTCCTTACTATCAGTTTACAGTTTACGGTTGATAGTTGACAGTTAAAACCATTAAAATCAAGACTTTAAAAAATTTTTGAATCTATGATTTTTCACTCACACTAACACTCACACTGTACTATTAATAAAATTTTATTTTTAAATTTAATGCCTATTAGGCTTAGTTCTATGTTCTTAATACTTGACTTAGCCTCAGCCTCAACCTTAAGCTATTCTTTATATGTAATATTCAATTGATTGCAACTAACCAGTCTCTGTTGTTCATAAAGCCGATACTTAAGCTTGATCTCTCCTGTTTGCTCTGCTGCAGTCACTGCCAATTTTTCAACTTCAATCTCTAACGGTAACTTTCCATAAGGTGTCTGATAATCAAAACTTGTCCTCTTCTCTGGTAAAAATTCCTGAGTTCCTCCTACCTGACCACGCCTAATCAAAGTTACAGCATCTTCTTTTATCTTTAAGGTTGTCTTAGTACCTTCTAATCCTTCTAATACCTCTTCATACTTTAAATAATAAACACCATTCCTATAATATAATTTACCCGTTACTTGTGAAGAAAATTCTATCTCATCTTGTCCAGTATCTTGCAAACTATTTATCTCAATCTCTACCTGCCGGGCCAACACTATCGACCCCTTTCGTTTATTATTATCAGATACAACAATAAATAATTATATAGCTAAAATTGATTTTTTTCAAGTCTAAAACTTAGATTTTAACATATTTCGCAAACTACTTAAGTAAATAATTTATATAATACAGCAGTAATTCCACTTGCTATTAAAGGTCCACTAGGCAATCCATTAAAGAATGCAACCCCAAAAATAATACCTAAAACTAAATTGACTGTCACTGTAGGGTCAGTCTCCATTAGCCAAATACCTTCTCTAGTAAATTGAGTAACAGCTATCCCCATTATAATTCCAACTATAGCCAATGGTTCTAATAAGCTTGTTAAGCCCCCTTCTACTTTCAACTCTCCAGTAGCTAATGGTGCTAATACCCCCAACATAATTAAAATAATTCCTATTTTAACACTATAATTATCAATCAAATCCAACAAACCATCTAATCTAAAGATTCTAGTTCCAAGTAAGACAACTGCTGAAAATATTAATGAATCATTTTTAACAATTATTCCTAGAATTAAGATTATAACCAATACTAAATTAGCATCCATCAACCAAACTCCCTTCTACAACGAATAAAGTGGGCGATCGCCCACTTTAGGTTAAGTTTAAGTCTGAGTCTAAGTAACCCATTTAAAAACAGTAAAATTAAAAAGTTATCCACGACCTCTAAAAAGCATAATTTCATAAACAACAAGAACAAAGTGGGCTTAAGCCCACTCTATTTGACTAACAACTATTATTTTAAATTACTAGTTACTAATCACCAGTTACTAATATTATTTACAATTAATTTTTTTTTATTACTGATCTTACTTAAACTCAACCTTAAACTAAATTAAACCATATCCCACTTATGACATCTATGACCCCAACGGGCAGCTAACTCTTCCTCCACATAAATTTCAATTACCTCACAACGATTAGTACAACTTTCACACTCAAAACTTGATGGTTGATAATCCAAACTAGCACTATCCCATCCTTTAAAATTAGTTGTTCCGGTTTTAGCAACCTTTTGCTGGGCCAACAAAGCAGAACCTAAAGCTCCCATTACATCATAATTTTCAGGAACGATAATTTCAGTATCAAGTGCTTCAGCAAAAGCTGCCTTAATTCCTTTATTAGCTGCTACTCCTCCTTGAAAGACAATTGGCCCTAAAATATCCTTTCCTTTTCCAATATTATTCAAATAGTTCCTAACTAATGCCTGACATAAGCCATTAATAATATCCTCCACACTATGACCTAGCTGCTGTTTATGAATCATGTCAGATTCAGCAAAGACAGAACAACGCCCTGCAATCCGAACATCATTTTCAGACTTAAGTGCTAAATCACCAAACTCCTCAATTGGAATCTGTAATCTTCCTGCCTGTTGATCCAAAAATGAACCTGTTCCAGCTGCACAGACAGTATTCATTGCAAAATCAACTACAATTCCATCCCGCAAGATAATTATCTTAGAATCTTGACCACCAATCTCTAAGATAGTCCGTACATCTGGTACTTGATGGGAAGAAGCTATTGCATGGGTTGTAATCTCATTTTTTACAATATCAGCCCCTACAATTACACTGGCCAGTTTACGACCACTTCCTGTCGTTCCTACACCTTTAATCTCCAAATCAGCAGGTATCTCCTCTTTTAGATCCTGTAAACCTTGTTGAACAACCTTAATTGGTTCCCCTTTAGTTCTTAAATATAAATTAGTTATTACATTTTGCTCTTCATTAATTACAACTAAATTAGTACTAACAGAACCTACATCTATTCCTAGATATCCATTCATGAAATCTTCATCTCCTTCCTTCCCTGTTTTTGGAGTAATAGATCAATAAAAGCTTCTAGTCTTGTTCTAATTCCTTCGCCCCCTGTTTTTTCATCTAAAAATAAGGTCAAAACTGGAATATCTTCTTCTTTACTTACTTCTGGTAAGATACTTTTAGCTACAATTTCAGGAATACAGGTGAAAGGAGCTAAATGAATCACCCCATCATAATCATTTTGACCATATAGTACTGTACTACCTACAGATTCTTGACCATGTCCACCAATTAGTTGATCTAGGTATGGTTTAGCTGCATCTCTTGCTGGATCCTCAGCTGGAACAAAAAAGCTATGTTCCTCTGTCCAATCGCTTAAATAAATTGAACGATCAACCTCAACACCCATCTCACCTAAAACTTTTTCTACTTCTAAATTAGCAAAAGGCTCTAAAACAACATAGATCTCTCCAATAATTCCAATCTTTAATGGTTCGAAGTCTTTGTTTTGCGGAATAGCCTCTAATTTATCAATTCCTTGCTTCTTAGCTTCTTTAATTTCAGCTATACTTTCAGCTTGAGCCACCAAGTCTACTACTTCATCAAAGACATCAGTAGTATGTCCAGGCTTTAATTCACGAGGTCTAACCTTATGTACTTTCTGTTGTAACTTATCTAATACAGTTAACCGATTCCACTCCCGCCAGATCGTCTTAAAGATTCTTATCCAGGAAGCATCACCAGCTACCTTGCGTATCTTACCGAAAAAATCTCTGAAACTATCGGTCAAAGACTCAAAAACAATCATTTCAAATTCATAACCTAAATCCTCTAAAATCTCTTTATGTAATTGACCATAATGTCCAGCTCGACAAGGTCCTTTCCCTCCAGAAGTAATAATCATCTCTGCTCCATTCTCTAAAGCTTCGATATATGTTCCTAATAAGATCTTAAATGGAATACAAGCAAATTCTGGAGAATGCTGTACACCTAAGCTTAAAGTCTTCTTACTAGGTTGATTAGTAATTACCTGATGGTCAAAGGATTCTATTAAAGATTTTAATGCCACATGTGAGTTACTAAGATACGGTAAGACTACTTTCATTCCTATCACTCCTTAACTTCAGCATATCTACATAAGCTTCTAATCTAGTAACTATGCCAGCTTCCCCAGTATGTTCATCAATCGTTAAACACATAAAAGAGACATCTTTTCTTCTCTTCCCTTCTAACTCTAACTTCTTATCAACTATAAAATCTGGCCCGCAACCAAATGCAGTAACATGAATGATTCCATCTACATCTGCTTGCTCATAATAATGTAGACCAGCCTTAATTTTTTGATCACTAAATGTCCAAAACAGCTCCTTAGATAGCCCTTTAAAATTCTTCTCTAACTCAGGTTCTGGTATCATATCTGCTGTAACAACCTTAACCCCTAACTCCCTTAATTTTTGAATCATACCGACACTAACAAAGGGATCATAGATAATATAAGGATAACCCAATATCGCAACCTTTAAATCATTATCTCCCTCATTTAAATCAATCTCCGCTCCATTAAGCTTATCCATTGCTTCAACTGCTGTATAACCAGCTTGTAAATATTGATTAAATTGTTTCCAATCTTGTTTAGCCTTATAAGCAGCTTTAATAATTTTGAGTGGGTTGCTAGTAAATTTAGTACCTAATTTAAAGATAACTTTATATAAATTTAGTAAACCTTCTCTTAAGTCAATATCTGGAGCTAAAATGGGCGGTAGATCATCTAAAGAACTAGCAACCATATCCGGCAAACCTAAAAACTTCGGACAATAAATAGTTTGGCCATTCAAACTGACCAATCGAGGGATGAATAAATAATCGACTCGATCCTTCAAGTTCAAAACATGTCCATGAAATAATTTAATTGGCACGCAAGCATCATTAACTGTCTCTTTAACACCTGCATCTATTATTTCACGGGAGGTATCATCCGATAAGATGATTTTTACTCCTAATTCTTCTAGGAATGTCTTCCATAACGGAAAGTAAACATAGTACGCTAATGTTTTTGGAATACCTATTTTAACCATTAATACCCTCCTTTTGCTTTTGAATTTATTCTTATTTTACCATATAAAATTTATAAATCCAAGGAATGAATTCATTTCCTTGGATTTATTGAACTAAAGTAAAGCAAGAGGGTTATTTGTTTTTACCCTTACCCCCTACCCCTACCCCTAGCATCATTATTATATTAGATTTTCTCATCCCTGTCAAGCTACTTCAAACTGAACTTAAAGTTAAATAAATTTATTTAACTTTCTTCAATTTGTATTTATTTTCCATGATTAGGGAACCAGTGTCTGGTTCGATTAGCTATCCCTACTATAAACAACATCAAAGGAACTTCTACTAAGATTCCTACTACAGTAGCTAAAGCTGCACCCGAAGTAATACCAAAGACAGAAATAGCAGTGGCTACAGCTAACTCAAAGAAGTTACTAGCTCCAATCATTGCTGCCGGAGCAGCTATAGGATGTTCTAGCTTTAAAGCCTTTCCAGTTCCATAGACCAAAAAGAAGATAAAGAAGGCCTGAATCGTAATTGGTATTGCAATCAATAAAATATGGAGTGGGTTATTGATTAAGGCATCACCCTGGAAAGAGAAGATAATAATTAATGTCAATAATAATCCAATAATCGTAATATTATCTAACTTCTTAAGAAATACATCCTCAAACCACTCAATTCCTTTGGTCTTGATTAAATACTTCCGAGATAGATAACCTGCTAGCAATGGAACTACTACATATAAGACCACAGATAAGATAATAGTATCATAAGGAACTGTAAAGTCAGTTACTCCTAACAATAACATTACAATCGGAGCATAAGCAAAGACTAAGATCGAATCATCTAAAGCAACCTGAGCTAAAGTATACTCTGGATCTCCATCGGTCAAATAACTCCAAACAAAGACCATCGCTGTACAAGGAGCTGAACCCAATAAGATTGCTCCAGCAATATACTGATCAGCCAATTCTGGGCCAATCAAACCACTGAAGATATGCCTAAAGAATAGCCAAGCAAAAAAAGCCATCGTAAATGGTTTAATCAACCAATTACTGACTGTCACCATCGTTAGTGGTTTGGCCCGTTTTTTTATCTTCAGCAGACTACTGAAATCAATATCTACCATCATCGGATAGATCATAAACCAGATTAAGATTGCTACTGGAATTGAAACTTGAGCATATTCAAACTGGCTCAAAGTTTCAGGAATAGCAGGTAAAAACCTTCCAATCGCAATTCCAACTACAATACAGAGTGCTACCCAGATGGTTAAGTATTTTTCAAAAAAACCTATCCCTTCTGTTTGTTCCTTAACATCTTGCTCACTCATTTAAATTCCTCCTCAATTAATTTTTTTATTAAGCTCGACCCAACTCGAGTAACTCAATCGATTCATCAGCCAAATCAGTCTCTTTGATCTTAGCTGCTACCTTCTCAACTGGATAAGATAATTCAATAAGTTCTCTTTTAACCTTTCCTTGAGCTACTTCAACAATCGTATAAACTGCATTAGGATTACCATCCTTTGGCTTACCAACACTACCAACATTGATTATATGCTTTTTCGAAATTAATTGATGATAAGGCCGATGAGTATGACCACATAACAAGAGGTCTCCTTCTAACTCTTCAACAACCTCTTCTAACTCTTGACTATCAGCATAAAGATATTCAGTCAACTGCCGCGGACTACCATGAACTAGCAGAGCCTTTAGCCCTCCAATTTTAACCTCCAATTGCTGAGGTAACTCTTTTAAAAACTCTCTATTTTGTTCGCTAATTTCTTGGTTGGTAAATTGAATCGAACTGGTTCCAATTCTTTTGGCTTTTTCATTCTTATAATCACAACCGCAAAAAATTCGACTATTAGCAATAGCCTCATCATAATTGCCTTGAACCGTCTTAATTCCTTCTTCTTTTATTCTTTCAATCACCTGATTAGGAAACGGGTTGTAACCTACTAAGTCTCCTAAACAAAATACTTCTTCTATGTCCCTTCTTTTAATGTCTTCTAACACTTGATTTAAAGCATCGATGTTACTATGAATATCAGAAATTACAGCTATTCTCATTCTATTTACCTCCTTATTCTATGCTTAAGATTAATTGATATTAAGTTTAAGGCTAAGTCTAAGTTTAAGTAAAACCTAAACCCTTGTGCTTTTAACGGTTGGCTTAGACTTAAACTCAACCTTAGACTTAAGCTATTTTGTAATTGAGATTCACTTTAGATCCTTAAAGAATCAAATAATGTAATATTTACCTCTATAACTTCTTTTAGGATTTTAACTATTCATTATTAATTATTCACTATTCATTGCTTTTTATAGATCCGCTCCCCTGCTTCAATCAAAACATCCAACCCCTTGATCTCTTCAGCAAACAACGGCATCTTAATAATTGGAGCAGTAAACTTCTCCTTCATCACTTCTAGATGCTCATCTTGCATCTTCTTTCGCTTCTTAAAATACGGAGTAGTACAATACTCTGCCGGTAAGATCTGATTAGCAATTACTAACTGCGTCTCAACATCGACTGTCTGCAACTCTTTGACGGCACGATCTGCTTCCAAAATCGGAGTATTTTCAGGGTAAACTACAAAGGTAAAGGTAGTCTGTTCTTTATCCTGTAACTTATCAATTACTCGTTCAAAACGCTGTTGGGATTTTAGGTCGGCTTGATTACTATTGGTTGCCATCTTGAACTCTAATTGTTGATTCCAGCTCATCGGCAACTCCAATAATCGTAAAGTATGGCCTGTTGGTGCCGTATCAAAGACAATCACCTGATACTGGTCTGCCTCTGTATAATCAACAAACTTATCAAACGATGCCATCTCCTCTGTACAAGGTGAATCTAGCTCTTCTTGAAGTCCCATCATCATCTCTTCGGAGTAATCTTTCTCCTTAGCTTCAGTTAATACTCTTTCCTTATACTCTTGGGCAGCTTCTTTGGGATCGATCTTAACGATATCTAGATCCTCTACCCCTTCCACCGTTGTAACCTTTCCTTGTACATCCTGTTGAAAAACATCTTCTAAATGAGAAGCAGGATCAGTTGTCAATAACAATGTTTGATAACCTTGCCGGGCCAAATATACAGCAGTTACTGCTGATAAAGAGGTCTTACCCACTCCTCCCTTTCCAGCAAAGAAGATCAAGCGTGGTTCTTTGTCAGTCGGTAATAAAACTTTAGCTTCTTCTTTCATTAGATCTCCTCCTTGTAAAGATCCTGAGCTACTTCTCTTAAGATCTCTGTTCCTTTAATCTCTTGATCTAATAAGTACATTTTTTTAGTTGGTAAATCTATCTCTTCTTCAATTTGGGCCAAATACTTCTGCTGCATCTCGCCCCGTTTCTTAAAGAATGGATTTTGACACTCTTCTTCTGGTAAGATCCCATTGACAATTATCGAGCTAGTATTGATCCCAATCTCTTCTAACTCATTACTAGAACGTTTTGTCTCTCTAATTGCACTTCCTTCTGGGTGCATTACAAAGATAAACTCTGTTCTAGTATCATCCTTCAATAATTCAATAGCTTGATCATACTTTTCTTTAGAATCCTGAATATTCTGGACTGGCCCCATACAAGTCTGCCCACTTCCTTGAGCACTCTCCTCAATATGCTTACTCCAATCAACTGGTAATTCCAATAATCTAATCGTATGACCAGTTGGTGCTGTATCAAAGACAACCACATCATATTGATCCTCAGCCATAAAATCAACAAAGCGATCAAATGATGCCATCTCTTCTGTACAAGGTGAATTCAACTGCTCTTCAATTACCTGTAACATCTCATCATTAAATATTTCTCGCATCGGGGCCAACGTCTGCTCTTTATATTCTTCAGTTGCTTCTTTAGAATCTATCTCCATCGCAAATAAATTACCTACCCCTTCAATCTCTGTCACCCGATGGCCAATCTCTTGCTGAAAGACATCCGATAAATTGGCTGCTGGATCTGTCGTCACCAAAATAGTATCTAATCCTTGGTCAGCATAATAAACTGCAGTCGTTGATGCCATTGAAGTCTTACCTACTCCTCCCTTACCCGAGAAGAAGATATATTTTGTCTCATCTAGTTCCATTACTATTCCCCCTTGATTTTAGCGATTTCTTCTTTCAGTTCAGCTAATGTTGGATAGTCACCTAGTTTAATCGTCTTTCCATTAATCTCTGTAATCGGTAAATTCTCAGTTCCTTGAGTATTGACTATATCCAACACACCTTGATTATTCTGAAAAGCAAGTGGATCATGATTCATGGTACTTCTCTCCACTTCAATCCCTTCCTTCTCTAACTGCTTAACAGCATCACTGAATTGAACCAGTTCATCATCAACATCTGGGCCACAAACCCCAGTCGGACAACACATCGGCGGTTCATAAACCTTAACTTTAATCTTACTCATTATAATCCTCCTATATAAAACATGCTTTTGACTTTACTAACACTCACACTATCTAATTAACATTTTTCCTCACAATTAAGTCTTGTAATCCCACACTCTTCTGCATCACATTCAGCAATTACGTCTCCTAATGACTCTTGTAGATACTCTAATTTATCTCGATTTAATTGATAGTCTACCCAGCGACCACGCTTAGTAGCAACAATTAAACCTGCATTCTTTAAGATCTTGAGGTGATGAGATATATTAGGCTGACTTAGATCTAGCTGTTCTGTAATATCACAGACACACATCTTGCCACAGGATAATAGATCAATAATTTGTAACCTTCTCTGATCAGCTATAGCTTTTAATAACTCAGTTAATTCTATAAAATCTTTCATCTGAAGTTCACTCCTCATTATTGATTGATATATTTATATCTATTTATATGTTATGTTACTTATTCCATTTTGTCAATCTATTTTGAGCAAAAAAACAGGTAATTATACTCTTCAGCATAATTACCTCTTTACATAAATCAGCTTCAACTACTTATCTAGTTAACCCGTCCTAATCTCTTTTAAAACACCAGGGATCTCTTCATAATTGTCTACCCAAATGGTTCTAATACCAAATGAAAGAAGATCTTCTTCTTGAAAATCTTCCATCATACTTGCTAAATTACTTACTAATTGATCTATCTCTTGCTCCTTAAAGTCATTTTGTTCGTTTTCTTCAAAAGATAAATCAGCTTCTTTTTTTAATGCTTCTACTACATCTAATTTAAGCTCTTCATGATCAAACCTTCTTTTAATCAAATAATGATATTCATTATTATTTCCTCGCTGCAAATTAGCAATATCTAATAACCTTCGCATATTTGGATCCGTAAAGGAAACACCAATAAATAAGCATGTGTTTTCTTTGAATTTATTTATTTGGACTATATTCTCCCAACTATATATATTTTTATACTGTTCATGATAGTGGCTATCACTGAGAACAACCTTATTTTTTGCGGTTAACTCCTCGTTCTCAGGCAAAAAACCATGAACATGATAGATTGGTAGTTCATTAAAGGATGGATTGACCCCAGGTGAATAGATAGACTTATACGGTAAATCTATCTCAAGATTAGAAATAGCCTTTTCTATAACATCATCATAATTATAGGTAATAATACTGTCAAGATTTGAACTCTTCCCAGGTGCTACACAAAATTGAATTATCTCATCTACTAATTTAGATTTTAGATTATTTTGATTTGCTTTTTTATACAATACCTTCCTTATTTCTTTTTCAAAAGCCAATGGATCTTCACTATTTGAATAGTTATTTTGGAGATATCTAGCTGATATTGTTAAGCTCTTTGGAAATATTTTTGTAAAGATTTCAGCTAATAAAAAATCATTTTCACTAGAATTGTTCATCCCAATTTCTAAATTAGAGAGTAATAAATTTTGTAACAAGACTTCCCAATTCGGAAGACCAGAGTCAATCGATACTCCTGCTCCTAATACAAAGACCAAATCATCATTCTTAAAAGATTTAATTAAATCTTTTATACTTTCTTCAGTTGTAATCTTCTCTTCAACATCACTCTTTATAGAAGAGGCCATCTCTTTATATTTTATGGATGATGATAAAATAGCTGTCAGAAAATTACTTGCTGTTGTTATGTCTGACATTAATATCAACTCCTTTCAAAAACAATTAACCTAATTTATCTCCATTTTTTACAGCCTTATCTGGAGTAATTAATACTACTCCCTCCTCCGAGTAGATCCCTAAGATTAAAACTTCAGACATAAAGTCAGCAATTTGCTTTGGAGGAAAGTTGACTACACCTAAGACCTGCTTTCCTAGCAGCTCTTTTTCGCTGTAACATTCTGTAATTTGGGCACTGGATTTTTTTGTGCCTAGCTCAGTACCAAAGTCTACCCATAATTTATAAGCAGTTTTTTTTGCTTTTTCAAAAAATTCCACTTTTTTAATTTCTCCTGCTCTAATATCTAGCTTCATAAAGTCTTCGAATTCTGCCATTATTACTCCTCCTCTAAAATTTATCTAATGTCTCTTAGTAACTAAAGTTAGGACGTCTCTGTTAATAATTGTAATCTTAAAGCAAATCTATAAATCTAACATAGGTCATCTAACTACTCATTTATAAAGATAACTTCTACCAAAATTATCTTATTCCTTTAAAACTATCCAAATAAAAATAAAAAAGTTGCCTCCAGCAACTCAGTTTAAGTTTAAGATTAAGTTTAAGTAAAATCAACAAATGTAAATTAGTAAAAGTTATCCACATGCATTGTTTCTGATAAATCAAGTATTTTCTAAAAATAATTTCATAGTCCCACTTTAAGCTACTTTTGAATGGGCTT
>NZ_JALKBY010000030.1 GCF_023223645.1 Natroniella sulfidigena
GTACTAGAAAGATTTGAACGAAGTTTAGTAATTAAGTTTTTGCACCTATTATTAGGCAACTCTTATTCGTTCCGGAGGGTTCACAACTCCATTATCCCTAGCTTGTTTAACAAGTTTGGGAATACATTTTTCATCTAAAAACTTACGCATTATATTTAAAGATCCATTAACATCAGCATTTATAGTTAATCCAATATCCGATTTAAAAAGCCCTCTTTCAACTCTACGAGATTTATTGTAATTACCTCTATTTAATTTTTCTAAATCCAATGCTGAACAGCCAGAAGTATAAGCTTCATTTAAGATTATAACTTCTATGCCTTCTAATTTAGCTTTATACTCAATTAATTCTTTTAAACGCTGAATTGGTACTTGAACAAATGATTTATTATATTTCATATTCTGCTTAATCCGTTTTAAATTACCAATTGTTATTTTAGATACTTGATGTTTTTTAGCTAGATTAATTATTTTTCTACTAGCTTGATGTAGATAATTTGCAATATAATTCTTTCGTTTAATTCTTAATTGTTTAATCTTATTAGTATCTTTAAATTTTTTAGAACCTATTTGTTTCATTCGTATAGTTTGTAATTTGGCTAATTCTTTATTAAAGTAACTATTTTTACTTTTAACAGGTTTTCCATTAATAATATAACTTTTTGCATTATCTTTAAAGGTTAAAGTAGCAAGGTTATCCAAACCTAAATCTATAGCCATTATATTATTCCCTTTTATTTTTTTATTAGGCTCGATCTTATATATTACTAATAGATACCATTCATCAGAAAGACTATCTCTTTTTATTCTTACTTGTTGAATTTTATCTAAATTTATAATGCTTTCAATTGCTGGTGGCAACTGAAATTTAAGACTGTCCACATTATATTTAGATTTAATCTCTTTAGATAAGGATAGTAATAACTTTCTCTCTTTAATTCTGGTAGCTAAATTAGTAAATATTACTTCACTAGGGTTTTTATCTAAATATTTAAACTTTGGGGGTCTTGGTTGCCCTTGATATTTATTAGGGGTGTTATTGTAATCTTTAATTGAACTGAAGTAACTTTTCCAGTCTTGAGCTAATTGTTTAAATAATTGTTGTCTATTATGGCTATGCAAAAATTCTGTGTGCCAATTAGATTTAAATTTCTTTTCTAACCTAGTATATACAGGTTTAATCTCTTCATTATCTTTTATTTGATAGTTAACTGTATTATAGAGTTTAGAGCAGTGCCAAGAAAGTTCTTTAACTATCTTTAATTGTTTGTGGCTAAAATTAGGTTTAAATTTAAATGCTAATCTCATAGTTTCACCTCCTTTACGATGAAGATTTATACAAAAAGATTAAGGTGTTGGCTATTAAGTTAGACAAGAACGCTAATGACTTATTAGAGGAAGGCATGGAATATATCCTTGACAAATACAACATTAATTATCATATTGTCTTTTGTCCTAAGTATAGACATCATATCTTTAAAGATAAGTTAGAATCCGAATTATTAAGTTGTTTTAAAGAAATTTGTAGCAAATATGGATATGAACTTATTGAACAAGAAATAATGCCAGACCATGCACATTTATTTATATCTGCTCCACCAACTGTTGCACCAGTAGATATAGTTAGAAAATTAAAAAACATATCTGCTAATTATATATTTAAAACCTTCCCTAACTTGAAGAAAACTAAGTTTTTGGGGAGTGGTTTGTGGAGTAGAGGATATTATGTTGGTACAGCTGGAAGTGTATCTTCTGAAACTATCCAAAAGTATATTCAAAAACAAAAGAATATTTAAT
>NZ_JALKBY010000031.1 GCF_023223645.1 Natroniella sulfidigena
CGGTGTTTGTCAAGTAAGTTGTCGCATTTAATTAAAAATTTCTTTGAATACTTTTCATTCAGAACTCCAGTTAGGAGCTCTGTTGGTTAAGATGTTTTTCTACTTCATCTTCTTTCATTGGATTTAATGTTACATATTCAGGAAGTGACCAGTTTCTAATTTTTCCTGACCATCTTTCTGGATGAGCTGCTTTTGCTTTTTTATAAGTTTTAATACGCTTTTTCATTATATCTATATCAAGCCCATAATGTCTCTGATAGGGCGTTATAAAGTTAATTCCACTATGCAAATGAACGTGGTTATACCAGTGAACAAATTTAGAAACCCATTCTCTGGCTTCAGTTAGATCTTTAAAACCTTTATTCGGGTAAACAGGTCTATACTTCATTGTCTTAAATAGTGACTCAGAATAGGGATTATCATTGCTTACTCTTGGCCTTGAAAATGAACTTTGTATTCCCAGTTTCTCTAAAGTAGCCATAAATGTTGCTGCTTTCATAGGACTACCATTATCAGAATGTAATACTAGTGGTTTATCTTTTTTAGCTATGCCCTGAGACAGAGTTGCTTTTCTAATTAATCTTTTAGAATACTCAGCATTTTCTGTTTCCCAGACTTCATGAGCAATTATCAATCTACTAAACATATCAGTAATTAGGTAAAGCTTAAAATATTCACCCTTAATAAAAGCATTAAGCCATGTTATATCCCAAGTCCAAACTTGGTTTGGCTCAGTAGCTATATGTGTTGGTATTTCTCTTTTAACAGGTTCTTTAGATTTGCTTCTATGAGTATTCAATTTTTCTTCTTTTAAAACTCTATAGAAAGTTGACTCTGAAGCAATATATTTATCTTTATCAGCTAATTTGGGTACAATCTTTGATGGTGGTAAGTCTGCATATTCTTTGCTATTTGCAATTTCAATAATTTCTTTTCTTTCTGATTCTGTCAATTTATTTTTAGGTGGTTTTCTTTTAACTAGTGGTCTTTGATCTTTTTTGACACCACCATTTTCAGTCCACCTTTGATAGGTGCGAGAGCAGATTCCAAGCTCTTTACAAGCTGGTTCTAGTCTAGAACCATTTTCTCTTGCTTCATTGATCAGCTTTACTGCTTTTATGCGATCTGGATTCCTGATCAGTCTTCCTTTGGCTCCCCCCAAATCGCATTTGCCTTTTTTCTAAGAACCAGTAAAGCTGCAGCTTCTGCTAGAGCTTTTTCTTTATACCTTAGTTCTTTTTGAAGTTCTTTGGTTTTCTGTTGCTCATTTTTTAAGTTATCTTTAACTTCTTGAGGATCTTCAAATCTAGTATTGTTAGCATTTTGACATTGTTTTATCCAACTGTTTAATTCTTCAAGATGGATTCCTTTTTTGCGACAGTATTTAGAAGTTTCCAATTCAGATAAACTTGCAGTTTCTAAAACTGCTTGGAATTTATCCTTAGAGCTCCATTTACTCGCTTTTTTACTGTCATTTGAGTTTTCTTTAAGAACTTTTTTTCTCCATGTGTAAAGAGTATTTTTAGGTATATTTAATTCTTTAGCTAAATCAGATACCTTTTCACCATTTGCAAGTCTTTTGAAAACAGATTCTTTTAATTTTTTAGAGTATACTTTTTTTGGCATATTAATTCTCCTTAGGATTTATTGTCGTTACTTTATTATACACAGATTTTACTCCTTACGACAACTATCCTAACACATAGGG
>NZ_JALKBY010000032.1 GCF_023223645.1 Natroniella sulfidigena
TCTTGACTAAAACTTAAACTCAGCCTCAGACTTAAAATTTGTACTTTGAAAACTGCACAATAGATAGTGCGTCTAGATTAAGTTAGTAAGGGCGCACGGTGGATGCCTAGGTGTCAGGAGCCGATGACGGACGTGGCAAGCTGCGAAAAGCCTTGATGAGCTGCAAACAAGTGATGAATCAGGGATGTCCTAATAGGAGCACCAGGTATGGTTAATACCATATCATCTTAAAGTTAATAAATAGCTTTAAGAAGGGAACCGGGTGAATTGAAACATCTTAGTAACCCGAGGAAGAGAAAACAAAAAGTGATTCCCTAAGTAGCGGCGAGCGAAAGGGGAAGAGCCCAAACTGTAATAGTGTCAAGTTTATGGATGTTGCTATTACAGGGTAGTAGGACTATCAGACTCTGCCATAACGGAGTCATAGTACAAACTTTGGTTAATCGAAGTAGCTGGAAAGCTACGCCACAGAAGGTAATAGCCCTGTAGGTAAAAACTAAAGTTGGCTAGATAGTATCCTGAGTACCATGAGACACGAGAAACCTCGTGGGAAGCAAGGAGGACCATCTCCTAAGGCTAAATACTTCCTGACAACCGATAGTGAACCAGTACCGTGAGGGAAAGTTGAAAAGAACCCCGGGAGGGGAGTGAAATAGAATCTGAAACCGTGTGCCTACAAGCAGTCAGAGGACGTTAAAGTCTGATGGCGTGCTTTTTGCATAACGAACCGACGAGTTATGATCTGTAGCGAAAGGTTAAGCCAAAGAAGGTGAAGCCGTAGCGAAAGCGAGTCTTAAAAGGCGAAAGTTGCAGGTCATAGACCCGAAACCGAGTGATCTATCCATGACCAGGATGAAACACGTGTAAGAACGTGTGGAGGTCCGAACTGCATTGGCGTTGAAAAGCCATGGGATGAGTTGTGGATAGGGGTGAAAGGCCAATCGAACTCGGAGATAGCTGGTTCTCCTCGAAATAGCTTTAGGGCTAGCCTCAAGTAATTGTAATTTGGCGGTAGAGCACTGATTGGACTAAGGGCTTTATAGAGTTACTGAATCCAGTCAAACTCCAAACGCCAT
>NZ_JALKBY010000004.1 GCF_023223645.1 Natroniella sulfidigena
TACACACTGGATGGGGACACATAAGCTATATCTTTATTTTGCATTTCATAAGCAAGTTTTCTATGACGTAAATCTGGGTTTTCTAAAGCATAGCTTATTATTGCTTCTTCCTCTTCTTCTAAAAGTCTATGAGGACAAGAAGCAGGCGTAGAATTATGGTTTTTAAGTCCATCTAAACCATTGGTATTAAAGCGACGCCTCCAGCGATAATAGCGATCAGGGTTAAGCTGTAGCTTATCACAAGTATCTTTAATATCAAGCTCTGATTCTTCTACAATATCCATTAACTTACGTTTTTTATCAGCAGAAAACCATTTACCTTTAAGGTTACCATGAAGCTCTATACGTCGTTTTTTTTTAGAATCTGAAGTTCAGTAGAAAGCTCTACAATTGTTTTTTCTAATCTATCTTTTTCTTGCTTGAGCTTTTCTTTTTCAGGATCTCTTTTGCTCTTGTGTTGAAATATATTATCAGCTGAATTAAGCAACTTCTTTCTCCACTGATAAAACTGATTTTCATAAATACCATATTTACGACAAGTCTCAGAAATATTATCATTTTGTAAAGCTTCTAAAACAATTTGCATCTTCTCTTGTGGTGCTCGTTTTTTATTCTTGCTCATGAATATCTTCCTCCTTCTAGTTATAGTTTGAAGGAAGAAAACGACATTTATTCTAAAAACTGTTTTGAAATATGCTTCATGGGCTTAGAAACATTATATTTATTGATATAAAGCTTCACTTTATATCAATAGTTTATAGTTGATAATTGATAGTGGATAGTTAAAAAACATAAAACATTAAAAACACATTACCCCTTAGTTATAAAGGCTTTAAGAAGGTTAGGTTTTGAATTTTAACTATCAATTTTAAACTATCAATTATCAATTGAAGTTACACATTATTGTAACATAACCATAGTATTGGCCCTTAAATTTTTAAGGTTTTAAACTATTCACTATTCATTATTCACTATTCATTGCTTTTAAGACCTCTTCCTCCACTTCCTGTCTCCGCTCCTCTACAGCAGAAAAATCCATCGCTTCTATATAATAATCCTCTTGCTCATCATGAAAAAACTTAGCCTGCTTAATCATATCTCTCGCCTTATCCATCACAATCTGATATCTTCTCTTCGTATTCGCTATCCGCCGCTTATTGCTTTTTATAACTTCTGAATCAACACATTCCAACATATTGACAATTTGATCATTTTGATCAGCAGGGTCAACTACATGAGGGGCTGTTCCATCAAGCAAAGCTACCTTTAATTCATCAATCACAAGTAAATCTACACTTTCAGGATCAAAAGAACAGTGGCCATAGCAGACATCAAACCCTCTTTCTCTAGCTGCTTTTCCTACTCTTTTAACCAAAGTCGATTTTCCTGTTCCTGCTCTACCTTTAATAATATATCTATACTCCATATCATTAGTAATATTATCAAAATAATCAACTGTTCCTTGTGCTGTAAAAGCGCTACCAAATAGATGTCGTTCTGCTCCTAACTGCTCTGCTAACTTCTGCTCTCCAAAGATCTGCTCGATCAGCTCTTCGGCTTTACGATTGGCTTGTTGGAAATTCATTCCTTCCAGATAATAATCTTCCCACTCATCATGAATTAATTTAGCTTCCTTAAGGTAAGCATAAGCCTTCTGAAAAGAATTCCATTTTGCTTTACTCAAACTTACTATCTCATCCTTATTTTCTTCCAATGGTGATCTATCCCAATATCTACCTAGATTTATTATCTCATCAACTGCCCCTGGATACTTAGGATCAACTAAATGGGGTGCTGTTGCATCCAAGAATGCAACTTTCAATTGAGGAATTACTACTCCATCAAGTGATTCTTTATCTGATGAACACCAATGTTTTTCAAGGTCATATCCTTCTTCTACCATCTTTTCTGCTATCCGTTTCATAAATGTCGACTTCCCTGTCCCTGGCCCTCCTTTAATCATAAAAACCCTATCACATTGATAAGGAAGATATTCAAAGAACGAATAAAACCCTTTACTTGTATTTCCACTGGAAAAATAATTCTTAATCATCAATCTACCTCCTTAATTAATTCACAGACTATTTTTAGCTATTATAATCTTTATGTATTGATTTAAACTATTATATCTGAATCATGTATATCAATTTAAGCTAAATCTTGGTAAAGTGATAATCAAATTGTATCTTTATTACAATAATGTGTCACTTTCAAAACCAAAGGAACCACGAATAAGCACGAATTAACGCTAATAAAAAATAACAACTGATAAAAAATTTAAATTGCTAAATAATAATATTTTTGTAGAGGCAGGTCTCTGTGCCTGCCCATGAAATAAATCATTAGGCATATGTTTTAACATATGGCGTTCGTTGTTAAATCAAGGTTTATTAAAGGTAAGAGCCACAGGTTTCAACCACCCCAAGAGTACTTCCTCAGTCGGTATAAATCGCCTTCTTCAGGGCGCTGTGGTGGGATTTCGCAATAGCGATTGGACTACAGGTTAAAACCTGTAGCTTGGATTTAAAAATAAAGGGCGACCACGGAGAGTCGCCCCTACAAAAACACATTATTATACGAACGAAAAGTTACACATTATATCAATTAAATTTAATGTTAAATAATCTTCTTTTTGTCACCTTTCACATTTTATTTTAAAATATTTTGTGCTGCGTGACTTAACTCACAGAAGTTATCCAAGTATTCCTATATCATTTAATTAGAGTTAAGAAAGATGAGGTAAAGATCTTATCTCATCAAATTAAATATAAATCTAAAGGAGGAGATATTGATGTTTGGATTTTTTAAAAATGACGACAAAAACGAAGGCAAAAAGGCTCCAAAGTCTGAAATGTTCTGTTACCAATGTGAACAAACACCATCTGGCGGTTGTACAAAAGTAGGTGTCTGTGGTAAGAATCCTGATATTGCTAGTTTGCAAGATACTATTATCTTTGGTTTGAAAGGTGTTGCTGCTTATGCAACTCACGCTCGAGAGCTTGGGTATACTGATGATGAAGTAAATGAGATTACTCAAGAAGCTCTTTATGCTACACTGACAAACTCTAACTTTAACTTAAATGAACATATTGGCACTGCATTAAAAGTTGGAGAGGCTACAACTAAGGTAATGGATCTATTAGATCAGGCTCATACAGATAGATTAGGTACTCCAGCACCGGTAGAAGTTTCTCAAAACAAAGTAGAGGGACATTGTATCGTAGTTACAGGTCATAATCTTTATGCTTTAGAAGAATTGCTTAAGCAAACTGAGGGTAAAGGAATTAATATTTATACTCACTCTGAAATGTTACCGGCTCATGGTTATCCAGAATTAAATAAGTATGACCACTTAAAAGGGAATGTTGGTAAAGCATGGTATGACCAACGAAAATTATTCGCTGAATTCCCTGGAGCTATCTTAGGTACTACTAACTGCTTGATGCCAATTAGAGGTGACTATGGTGATAGATTCTTCACTTATGGCACTGCTGGATTAGAAGATGCTCAAAAGATTGAAGATAACGACTTCAGTCCATTAATTGAAAAAGCATTAGAGTTACCAAAAGCTAATATTGATTCTGATGAAACATTAACTACTGGATTCCACCATGAAACAGTATTAGGTATTGCACCAGAAATCATTGAAGCAGTTAAAGAAGGTAAAATTCAACGTTTCTTTGTAATTGCTGGTTGTGACGCACCGACTAAAGGTCGAGATTATTATCGAGAATTAGCAACTTCTTTACCAGATGATTGTGTTATTTTAACTACATCTTGTGGTAAGTTCAGATTCAATGATGTTGATTACGGTACTGTTCCAGGTACTAATATTCCAAGATATATTGATTTAGGTCAATGTAATAACTCTGGTTCTGCAGTTAAGATTGCTCTAGCTTTAGCTGAAGCATTTGACTGTGAAGTAAATGAGTTACCACTTAGCATTGTACTATCTTGGTTCGAGCAAAAAGCTGTTGCTATCTTGTTAGGCCTATTTAACTTAGGTATCCAAGATATCTATGTTGGCCCGTCTGTACCGGAATTCTTATCAGGAAATGTAGTTGAAGTATTACAAGATAACTTCAACTTACAAGTAGCAAGTGATCCACAAGAAGACCTTAAAAACATGCTAGGTTAATCCCCTTTTTTAAAAATAAATTTTAGTTCTAGATAAAAAAAGACCTCCAAGTGGAGGTCTTTTTTTGACTCTTCTTAATTTATACCTCAAATCTATTAGTAACTCGTTCTAATTCAGCAGCCAATTCAGATAATTTATCTGCCGAAGAGGTAACATCTTGAGTTACAGCAGTAACTTCTTCAGTTGCCTGCAGTACTTGATCACTACCAGAGGCTAATTGCTGAATTACTGCACTTGCTTCTTGAATCTGTTCTGATGTATCATTAATTCCAGCAACTATCTCTTTAAAGATCAATCCGGCTTTATTGATTATCTCTTCACCTTGCCTTACTTCATCCGCTCCTTTTTCTACAGCAGAAATAGCAACCTTAGACTCTTGTTGAGTTTCAGTTATTAATTGAGCAATCTTATCAGTAGCTTGAGTTGTTTCCTCTGCTAATTGACGAATCTCTTCTGCTACAACAGCAAAACCTTGCCCATGCTCTCCCGCTCTTGCTGCTTCTATTGCTGCATTTAAAGCTAATAAATTAGTCTGTTCTGCTATATTAGTTATTAGATCAATAATTTCTCCTATTTCATCTGATTTTTGATCTAATTGATCAATACTCTCTACAGCATTTTGAACTTCTCTTTTGATCGTTTTCATTTCAGCAATTGCCTCATCAATTTTAAGCTGCCCTTGATCGGCATTAGTTGCTGTTTGCTCAGCAAAGCTATTAATCTGTTGTGTACTAGCAGCTACCTGTTCAATTCCAGCTGACATCTCTTGAATATTACTAGCTGTTTTTTCAATATTGTCATTTGTTTCATCAGCAATAGCAGACAACTCTTTACTAGACAAAGTTAAAGAGTTCGTTGTCTCTAGTACCTTCTGAATAATGCTTGCCTCTTCACTGACCATTTGGTTGAATTGTGCCCCCAAATCGCCTAACTCATCACTGCGATCTATTTCAACTTTCGTCTTTAAATTTCCTTGACCTACTTCTTTCATTTTAGCATCTAACTCTCGAACCGGCTTAGCAATTCCATTAGCAATTAAGAATGCTACTCCAACTGCAACTCCAATAGCTATCAATAGAATCACTAAGTTTATAATCAAAATCTGGTTAATATCACTGAAAGCCTGTTCTGTATAATTCTGTACTACAACTACCCAATCCAGCCCATTTACTGGAGCATAAGCTCCTAACATTTCAACTTCTTGATCATTATAATAACGATCTACCCCAGATTCTCCTTCTAAGGCCCTACTAACAGCAGGAATTTCCTGGGCATTGCTCTGTTCTAGTACCCGTTCCTCAAAATCAGGATGAGCAATAACTGCTCCTGTTTGATCAGTAATATAAGCATAACCTTCTATATTATCAATATTAGTAACCATTTCTTGCAAAATATGTAGATCAATATCAGCAGCTAAAACCCCTTTAACCTTGCCATTATCCCCCATAATAGGTAATGAAATGGTAATGCAAGGCCGATCTGTAGCCACTGAAATATATGATTCAGAGATGTATTCTTCTCCTTCTATTGCAGCTTCAAAATAAGGTCTAAACCCTAAATCTTCCCCTACAACTACTCCTCCTTCTTCACTATCAGCAATTACTTTTCCATCTTGATCTTGAACAAAGAGCAATTCAAAAATATCATCTTCCTCTTTAACCTTTCTCAATAGTTCATTTTGTTCTTCAGCATTCATTTCTTTAACCTCTTTAGTCTGGGCCAACACCTTTACTAAATTTTTCTTTTCCATAATAATCTGTTCTACACTAGTTGATAATTCATTAACCAATAATTGATTCTGCCTTTTGACATGTGTTCTAGTATTATTGGCTTCTCGATTATAAGTAATAACCCCATAAATTGAGAAAGGTATAGCTACTAATAGAATCATAAATAAAACCAACTTTTGCTTCAAATTGAACTTCATCTAGAAGCACTCCCTTTTATTTGTTATATAAATTTATTTTCACAATAATAAAAAATTTTAGCACCTACCCAGATTAGATAGGTGCTAAAATAAATTTTAACTCTTTAGTAAAATAGCCTTCCTGCTGGGCCAATTGGTAACCCAAAAGTAAACCAAACTATTAACATAATAATCCAGACAAACATAAAAGCAAAGGAATAAGGCATCATAGTTGAAATTAAAGTACCAATTCCCATTTTTTCATCATACTTCTTAGCAAAAGCTATAATAATTGCAAAATAAGACATCAACGGACTAATAATGTTAGTCACTGAATCTCCTATTCTATATGCTAACTGAGTGAATTCAGGACTATAACCTAATTCCATCAACATCGGAACAAAAACTGGTGCCATAATAGCCCACTTAGCTGATGCACTACCAATAAAGATATTAATAAAACCAGCTACTATAATAAATGCAATAATCATTGGTAATCCAGTAAAGTTAACTGCCTGTAAGAATTCAGCTCCATTAATAGCTAAGATTGTCCCAATATTTGACCAGCCAAAATAAGCAACAAATTGTCCAGCTGCAAATGCTAGAGCAATATACATTCCTAAATCTGACATAGCTTTAGAAAATGCATCGGCTACATCTGAATCGTCCTTGATCGTACCAGTCTTAAGTCCATAAGCTAACCCTGGTACAAAGAAGAATAAAGCAATCATTGGTACCATACCTTGAACAAAAGGAGTCGCTCCCATAATAATCTCACCAGCATCACTTCTTAAGATACCATTTTGAGGTACAGTCAATGCTGCTATTCCTGCTACAGCAACCAACAACCAAATAAGTGCTGATCTCAATCCTTTAGCTTCAAGCTCTGTCAATTCTTCTAATTTTTCTGTATATTCACCTTCATATTCACCAAGTCGCGGTGCTACAATCCTTTCTGTTACCCAAGTACCTACAAAAGTAACTAAGAAAGTAGATGCAATCATAAAGTACCAGTTAACAGTAGGTGCTACTGTATACGTCGAATCCATTAACTGAGCTGCCTCTTCAGTAATCCCTGCCAATAATGGATCAAGTGTTGATACTAATAAGTTAGCACTAAAACCACCTGATACCCCTGCAAAAGCTGCTGCTAAACCTGCTAGTGGATGTCTCCCCTTAGCTGCAAAAATAATCGCTCCTAAAGGAACTAAGACAACATATCCAGCATCTGAAGCTACATTAGACATGATTCCTGCAAATACAACCGCTGCAGTAATATAACGGTCAGGAGCTCCTAATACTATCTTCTTCAAAGTTGCTTTGATCAAACCTGAACTATCAGCTACACCAACACCCAACATAGCTACCAATACAGTTCCTAGTGGAGCAAAACCTGTAAAGTTCTCCACTGCCTCAGAAAAGACCCTTCTAATTCCATATCTAGAAATTAAATTAACTGCTTCAATCGTTTCACCTGTTCCTGGATGCTCTACTGATAACCCAAGTTGACTTACCACCCAAGAAAGTACTAACGTCAATCCTGCCAAAATAAAAAATAGCGTGATCGGATGCGGTAACTTATTACCTACTTTTTCTACTATGTTTAAGCTCCGATCAATGATTCCTCCTTTTTTTTGTTTACTCACTTTCTCTCCTCCTTTTTAATTATTAACTCTTCCCTTTTTAATTGTTATTTAGCTCCTCCAACATTAAATATTCTAGTTTTTTTGCAATTTTCCTGCTTAAAATACAAAAAAACCTAAAAACCAATTTTTTCTTAGGTGATATTATACAAATTACGACAAAATTAAAAGCCGCCTTAGGCGACTTTTAATAATTACTTTCATTTTTTCTTTTTAGGTAATAAACAAATAAAATTGGTACCTAGCCCTTCCTTACTTTTCACCATAATCCTTCCATTAAAGTCATCTAATAAACTCTTAATAATATATAAACCAAAACCTCTATCACCCTGTTTGGTAGAAAAGCCAGGATTAAATATATCATCTATTACTTCATCAGAAATTATTGGCCCGTTATTATGTACGATTAATTTAATATTATTTTTACTCCTTTCCAATCTAACTGTAATTTTTCGTCTAGCTTCTGATAAGTTACAAACTGCATCAATAGCATTATCAACTAAATTAAATAATATTTTCAGCACTTTATTTTTAGGAATAATAGTATTCTTAATTTGAGTATTAACCTCTACATTAAAATCAATCTTATTCTTCTCAGCCTTCTTCTTTTTAGGAAGTAATACTGTATCTAAGAAATTATGTTCCTCTCTATCAGAAGTTATATTATCTAAATCAAAATGTAAATTCGGAATATAATCTTGAGCTTCCTTATTCTTATTTAATTGCAACATTGTATAAATGGTTTGTAATTCATTCTTAAAATCATGGCGTTGGACTCTTAAATCCTTAATCCTTTCAGTCTGTGATTCAACCTTGACTCTTTCAATCTCTAACTCTTTTTTAGCAATGATTCCATCTGTAACTTCTTCAACAAAGAAGGCTTTAAAGATATAAATAAAAGTAGTCACCTTATATAAATGAGCTACAGCATCTATAATAAGAATTGGAAAGGAGTAACTTACCACTCTTTTAGAAGCAAATAATAAACTAGATAATAAAAAGAATGTAAGACCATTACTAGCAAAGGTTGTAACTCTACTTTCATCTTCTCTAATCTTTCTTTGATAAATAATAATAGTTAATGATATAAGTATAGTTATAATTCCTTCAACTCCTAAAATAAAATTAGGAGAATCAATCCAAAATCCTAAGAAAAGATAGATAATAACTAATGACACTAATCCATTAACAATAACCAACTTATATCTATTCGTCTTGCCAATAAACCAAATAATATAGAATGATACAGCAATAATTAGATCAACTCCAATAGGTATAACTACATCAACAAAAAAATAGTGATTATAATTGATTACCAAAATACCATGAATAAAATTCAGTACCCCTGCAACTAAAAAACTAACACCCAATAATAAATCAGTTAATTTATTAGTATAGCGATAAGTATGAATCATCAATAAGAAGATATTCAAGCAAATAAAAGCAATAATAATCTCAAAAATAAATTCAAAATAAAGAAAATTGTCTCTATATAACTCATATGTCTCTTTCGAAATATAAAATAAGATTAAAGCCACTAAGGTAATAACCCCTAAATTATATCTAGAAGACCTTGACTCTTTCTGACACCTTTTCATAAAATCCTCCTGCTATGTGTAGTATTAAATCTATAACATGTTTTGTCAACTTAGAACCATCATCAATAAACCATCTACATACATAAATTAATTATTTCCCTCAATATAATCAACCTAAATCCCTTTATATAGGTGCTAATATTTGCTTTATAGATAACTGATAAAATCCCTCTATTTTAAATAAAAAACTTAAAATTTAGCAAATGATATAAATCCTTTGGATAATTTATCCAAAATAAAAAAGCCGCCACAGGCGACTTTTTTATTTTATTTTGTTTTTATTACCTCTCTATCACAGCTACAAAATCTGGTAATACTTTTACAGAAACTTGATCTCCTCTTTCTGCCTTTATTTCTGGATGAATATGAATTAAAAGGCTATGGGATGTATTATTAACATCAATGATAGCATCAATAGTATTACCTTTATAGACAACCTCCTTAATTACACCTTGAATTGATCCTTGAGAATCTAACTCAAAACTCTCAGGTCGAACAGATATGGTGACTTTCTCTCCTGGTTGTTTGCCATGAGTATGATGACAAGGAATGGTTCCTATCTCTGTTACTACACTTTCAGCATCAGAACCTATAGTACCTTCTAATAGATTTGATTGTCCAACAAAGGAAGCTACAAAAGTAGTTTCTGGCAATTCATAAATCTCTCTAGGTGTTCCTTTCTGTTCAACCACACCATGATTCATTAAAATAATCTTATCAGATATAGATAAAGCTTCTTTTTGATCATGAGTAACAAAGATAGCTGTAGCTTCACTTTCTCGAATAATACGAGTTACATCCCGTCTCATCTGCTCACGCAAACTCATATCTAAATTACTGAATGGTTCATCAAGAAGTACCACTACTGGATCTCTTACTAAAGCTCGGGCCAACGCTACCCGCTGTTGTTGGCCCCCCGATAATTCAGCAGGGTTCTTAGTGGCATGATCAGCCAATCCTACAAGCTCTAATGTCTCCATAATCTTATCTTGATCTCTATCTTCAAGACCAAAAGCTAAATTATCTTCAACACTCAGGTGAGGAAATAAAGCATAATCCTGAAAGACCATCCCAACACCTCTCTTTTCTGGAGGTATCCAAGAGTTTTCAGCAGCAACTTCCTGACCTCTGATATTTATTACTCCTGAATCAGGACGTTCAAGCCCTGCAATCAAACGCAGTAAGGTCGTCTTTCCACAGCCACTTGGCCCTAACAACGTCACGATCTGACCAGCCTCAACCTCAAAGGATACATCTTTAAGTGCAGGTGATTCAGTTCCTGGATAGGTTTTTGTAATATCGGACAATTCTATAATCATAAATCCATCTCCTTTTCCATTAATAAATCATGTATATAAACTTACTTGTCTAGCTAATTAGATTAAGATTTATAGATGAAAAAATCCGCTCTTAGATTTTTTCTATCCCCTAATCCTCTTGAGAAAAAAGAATCCATAACGAAAATGATGATATTAAGACCAATAATAATGCCGGAACCGCAGCACGAGTATAAAAGGCCTCCGTAGTAGCATTCCAGATCTCAGTTGTTAATGAACGAAAACCAATTGGACTTAATAATAAAGTTGCTGGTAACTCCTTCATCGTTGTCAAAAAGATAAGAGCTGCCCCTGTAAAGATTCCCGGACGAATCAAAGGTATTGTCACTGTTCGTAATACCTTAAATCTAGAACAGCCCATGATCAGACCAGCATCTTCAACATTAGGGCCAACTTGCAATAATGAACTACGCAAAGCACCCATTGCTTGTGGAAGAAAGAGTATCACATAGGCAAAGATCAACAATGGTAAGGTCTGATAGAAAGATATTGCATAATTTGATCCAAAAAAGACAAGGGCCAATGCCACTACTATACCTGGCAGAGCATAACCTGCATAAGCTATCTTCTCTAATAGTTTACTGAATCTACTCTTATATCTTACAGATATTATAGCCACTGGCAGTGTTGCCACAACTCCAACTATAGCAGTTATACCGGCAGCATAGAAAGAATTAAATGCTGCTTCCCACCGTAAGACAAATGCTTCTCCATGTATCAGACCCCGAATCAACCAAAAAATGGTGACACCTACCGGTAAAACTAATGCAAGTAATACTATTGTAGAACAAAAGATCAATGCCGGCCACTTCCATTTACCCAACTTAATCTTCCTTAATTTCCTCTTGGTTCCTCTGCCGAGACTATGATAACGGGCCTTACCTCTAGTCCACATCTCACAAGTAACGATCAACATAGTTAAACCAACCAATATAAGTGCCAACACAGCAGCATAAGTCCGATCAAAAGAGCCTCGATATTGCAGAAAAATCACTCTGGTAAAAGAATCAAACTGTAATAAAGAAACCGCAGCAAAATCACTCAAAGTATAAAGTGCTACTAAAAGCCCACCTCCTGCAATAGCAGGACGAAGTTTAGGAAAAGTTACTTTCCAGAATATCTGCCAGGAGTTTTGGCCCATTGTTCGAGCTGCCTCCTCTTGGGAGGGATCCATTCCTACCAAGGCACTCCGTATCGATAATAAAAGATAAGGATAGCATAATAAGGTCAGTAATGCCCAAGCCCCAAAAAAACCATAAATTCTTGGAGTATAAGATATATTAAAGACATCACTAATAAAATTATGAACTATCCCACCATATCCAAAAGCACTTACAAAAGCAAATCCACCGACTAATGATGGTATCACAAGCGGTACCATAGTTAAGATAGACCATATCTTTCGCCCTGGAAGATCAGTCCGTACTGTCAGCCAAGCTAAAGGAAGAGCAATAATAATAGTAGATAACGTTACTGATCCAGCTAAAGCTAAAGTATTCAATAAAACAGTTATTGTCTGTTCACGTAATAGTAAAGATAAAAAATCATCAACTCCCCAGACCCGCACAATCAAATATAATAAAGGCAAAGCCATAGCAAGTGCTATAATGATTACCGGAATCAATATAAATGGAGGAGCCACAAAAGGCCACTTCAGTTGACCTTGTTTAAATAAATCGATCTTATTTTTGAATGTTGAAAGTTTAGCTTGCATGATAATCCCCTACCTTTAATAATAATCTAATTCTTACTGTCAAATATTCAATATCAGTTAAACTCTTTTTATTAACCATTCATCCCCCTCCAATTTATGTAAATTAATTTCGAGTTTTTATCACAAAAACTTATCTACATTATAATGAAAATAATTCTCATTGTCAAGTTAATCCATGAAAGCCATTCTCAAATTATCTCATCAATCAAAAATCAAAAAAAAACAGAGAAAACCAATTTGAATTGGCTTTCCCTGTTTTAGTTAACTAAACATTCCTTTAGATTATATTATAATGCTCCTACTTCTGAAAGTAATTTTAACGTTCCTTCCAAATCTTCAATATTGGTTAAATCTAAGTCAGGAGTATCAATCTTCTCCAAAGACTTTACTAGAGGATTATCAACATCCATACCTTTAACTACTGGATATTCATTATTTTCTTCAATAAAGTGTTGTTGTATTTCTGGTGTTAGTAAAAATTCTATAAGTTGATTAACATCCTCATTATCAGCTCCATCCAAAGCTCCTATACCAGCTATATTAATCATAGAACCAGCATCATTTGTCGTATATAAGTTTCTGACAGGAAAATCTTCACCTTCTTCAGCTATAAATCTGAATAAATAATAGTGATTAGTAAAACCTACGTCTGTTTCTCCTCTACCAACACCTTCTACAGTACTCGTATTATTATGATACCTAACTGGATTATTAGCTTGAATTCCACGCAACCACTCTTCTGCTCTCTCTTCTCCTTCTACAACACGTAATGCTGTTACAAATGCTTGAAAGGAACCATTAGCTGGAGACCAACCGATACGCCCCTCCCATTCAGGATCTGTAAAACCCCAAATAGTATCAGGTAATTCATCTTCATCAACATTATCAGTATTATAAGCTACAACTCTAGCTCGACCAGATACACCCAGCCATTCATCATCTGGAGACCTTAATCTAGAATCAACTTGTTCTAAGTACTCTTCAGGTAGAGTTTGTAAACGATCTTCCGTAGCCAATGCTCCTAATGCTCCAGCATCTTGAGCAAAGAAGATATCTGCAGGACTATTTTCACCTTCTTCTAAAATAGTAGCCGCCAATTCTGCTGTATCTCCATAACGTACATTTACCTCAATTCCTGTCTCTTGCTCAAACTTTTCAAACACAGGACCAATCAAATTCTCAGATCTTCCAGAATAGATTGTTAGCTCTTCTGTATCACTTGTACTAGAACAACCAGTAAATACTGCTAAAAGTGTAACTAAAGCTAATGCTAAAACTATCAAACCTTTTCGCTTAAACATTTCTTTGCCTCCTAGAATTTATTAGTGTTATTGAAAATCAATCTCAACTAAATGACACCTTTCATTATAATGAAAGCCATTCTCAATGTCAAGTTTTTTTAATTATTTACTCAGATTTATCTGTTTTAACCTCTCTAGCTAAAAAGTAACAAGAGGTTTTTACGTTTTAACTTGGAATTCTAAATGCATAGGTGTCTAAACTCTTAATTGATATTTAGTGTCAGTGTGAGTAGTGTGTGTGAGTAAAAGCAAAACCTTAGCCCTTATGGTTTTGACCTCACTCACACACACATAACCGACACATTATTGTAAAAGAAAGGAGCAATAAGATGAAGCAATTATTCATGGTAGTCTTGACTTTAATCATCGTAGTAAATTTTCAGTTTTCAGCATTGGCTAGCAATTCATTTTCAGTTGAATTTATGGAGTTAGATACCTCTTATCAAAAATTTAGTACCGAAATTGGATTAACAGATAATCTATCATTAGCTGGGGATTATGCTTATAGTAGAATCAACCCCTATAATCTCAGCTTAAAGTTAGATAAGGCAAATCTAATTCTTAAACGAGAGGTTATTACTACCGATATCTTAAGTTCACAATTAGGAATCGGTTATAACTACAATTCAACCGATCTTTCAACTGATTACTTTCCACAATTAGACCTGACAACAAGAGAAACCGGGCCAATCCTGGCAGCCGCAGGTGAAATAGAGTTAGATGAGGAGATTTCTTTATTTGGGCAACTAAATTATGCTCCTTATTCATCACTACGTGGAGAACTAGTAACAGAAGATGAAGCTACTACTAGTAAGCAAAGCATTAGAAAGTATTCAGGTAGGATCGGTGGAAGGTTCAAATTAGCTGAAAATCTAACTGGACAGCTTGGTTATAATTTTATTAACTATCTCAACTCACCAGATGATTTAGAAGAGATAGAAGAAGTTGACGGTGAGCTGCAAGAACAGTTAGGTAGTAATTCAGGTGGGATCTTTATTGGGGTTAAGGCTAACTTTTAAAATCAATTTAGCAGATAGCTAGTATTTTTACTAGCTATCTGCTAAATCACTTCTAAATTCAATTAACTCTCCAACTCTACAAAGCTGATGATCTTAATCCCTTCTTTCTTTAACCATTCTACAAGTTCATCACTTGTCAATATCTTTAGCTCTCGTACCCGATGATCATTGTAGCTACTTGTTTTCTTTAATCTATTATCAGCTAGAGCAGGATGGCACATAATCTCCATCGTTCCTGCTGAAAAACTTTCAAGCTGGTGCTTTAGATTCTCTAACGTCGCACCAACTCCATAAAAATCATCAGAAAAATAATCGGTCGTCATTACCCCTACCTGCTTAAAATACTCCTTAACCTCATCATTAGGATGCCTGACAGGCAGTTCATACTCACGGGCCAACTCTGCCACTACCTCCTTAAATCCTGAGTTTAAATGAATGTGATGGTGACTATCTAAATGGGTCAACTCAAGATCAGTTTCCATAAATTTCTCAATCTGCCTTCTTAATTCATGCTTTACCTCTGCAACCTTCTTGTTCTCCAATAACTCAGCTAGTTGATCATAAAACTCTCCTTCTTCCGTGACTAAAGAAGGAACCTCCTTCGCAGGAGAAATAGATCGACCATAAGTCAAATTCAAATGAAGTCCCATCTGCTTAATCCCTTTTTGTTGAGCTAGCTTTATAGCCTCCTCAGCTCCTGGCAGATTAATCATCAATGTTGTACTACTAACTACCCCTTCTGTCAATGCCTTAATAATCCCTTGATTACAACTACTGTGCAACCCAAAATCATCCGCATTTATAATTACTTTTTTCACACTATCACCTTCCTCAATTCACCTTTTTTTCTAGTGATTAGTACCTAGTTGCTAACCTCAAATTTCTCTATCAACTCCTGTAACTTTTCAGCCATCTCTGCTAACTGTAGAGACGAGTTAGTAACTTCTTCTGACATGACATTTATCTCCTCTGTAGCATCATTTACCTGATTACTATCTTGAGCCAGTTCATTAGTAGAATTAGCAGTCTGCTCTGTTTGAATTGATGTTTCTTCTACTACACCTTTAATTTCTTCAAAGATACCTCCTGTTCTCTCTATGACTTTTTTACCTTCTGTAGCCTTGTGTTCTACTTGCTTTATTTTCTCTAACCCTTTCTTAGAGTGTTGTTGTATATTATTAACTAACTGTTCAATCTCATCTGTTGCATTTGAAGTTTGCTCAGCCAATTCTCTAATTTCATCGGCTACTATTGTAAATCCTCTACCATGCTCACCTGCTCTTGCTGCTTCAATTGAAGCATTTAATGCTAATAAATTAGTCTGTTCTGCTATATTTGTGATTAATTCAATTATTTTTCCTATTTCAGCTGAATTATTATCTAACTCATTAATTACTCCTACTGTCTCTGTAACTGCTTGATTAATCCCTTTGATACTATTAATTGTAGCTTTAATATTTTGAGTACCCATATTAACTTGTGAATTAGCTCCTTCAGAAAAATTTGCTACCTCTTTTGCACTGGCTGAAATCTCTTGAATACCTATTGATATATTATCTATTAATTGATTGGTCGTTTCAAGGGTTGCAGTTGTTTCTTCTGCTGATGCTGATAACTCTTGACTATGCTCCGAAAGTACTTGAACATTGTCTGTAATATTTACTACTAAATTCTTTATGCTTTTTTGAATTTGATTAAATGCTCGTTCTAAATCACCAAACTCATCTTTTCTATCTAAAGATAATTCAGCAGTCAAATCCTTTCCTTCTAATTTATTCATTGCTCCAACTACTTTTGTAATCGGCTCAGTAAATCTATGGGAAACTATGTAAACAATAAGTAAAGAAATAATTAAAAATATAATAGAAACTATAATACTTGATAATCTAAGTGAATCTAATTCAGCTAATACTTCAGTTTGTGGCAAAGTTACTCCCACTACCCATTCTGTTTCTGGCACATCACTATAACCCATATATAACTGATCTCCATCAAAATAATATTCTCCAAACCCAGCTTCAATTTCTATCATTTCTTCAGTTATATTAGCTAAACTTTGAAGACTGTCATCTTCTTGGGCTGCTTCTATTGGATTGAATTGCTCCATAACAAATTCTTCAGTTTGATGAGCAATAGTGTCTCCTTGATTATTAAACATATAAGCATAACCTGTTTCTCCAAAAGTTATATCAGTAATTATATCTATCAGATCAGATCCTAATATTCTAGCTATCAAAACACCAATAACCTCTCCACCATCTATAATCGGTGTAGCAGCCATAACAACCGGTTTATCCACTGCCCTACTGATCAACATATCTGAAGTAGTTGTATTACCTGCTAAAGCTTGTTGAATATAATCTCGATCACTCAAATCAAGAGTAGTTCCATCAACATAATGAGCAATACCATCAGGTTCTACTATTGCCATCGTTGCATATTCAGTTCGTTCTATCTCCTCTTCTAAGATAGGTTCTATCTCTTCTTGATCCATTGTTCTAATTACTTCTCTATTAGCAATCGTTTCTAATTCGGTTAATCTAATATCAATTTTCGCTTTAATTAAACTTGCTACATCTTCCGCTTTTTCAGCTAGTCTTTCTTCCATCTCACCTATTAAAGTATTTGAACTATTAACATAAGCAATCCTTCCTAAACCTAAACAAATTATTGTTACTAAAAGCCCTATGTACAACATTAATTTAAATTTAATCGAATTGATTCTCACTTTACTTCGCTCCTTTCAATTACATTTTAATTTATATACTTCCTAATATTTATAAGTTGAAAAATATTCCAGCTCAATTATATTTTCACCCTCCTTTTTTATAAGTAATAGTTATTATTACTATTATATATTATAAGGAAGATTTATACAAGTGGCAATAAAAAAAGAAAAGAGTAGGCTCGTGCCCACTCTTTCCCTAATCTTTTAATCTATTCAGGTTAAATTAAATTTAATTTATCTTCTGCCTAATCCTTTTAATCTTCTCTTGAATATCCTCTGCCCCAACAATTTCAGTAATCATTGCTACACAGCTAGCTCCCTTTTCAACTACCAACTCTACATTATCCTCTTTAATTCCACCAATCGCTACAAAAGGAAGATCTATATTCTCAACTACATATTCCAAATACTCCAAGCCAACTGGAGCACAGACATCCTCTTTAGTATCAGTTGAAAAGATCGGGCCAACACCAATATAATCAACATCCTGAGCTACTGCTTCCCTAGCCTGCTGTGGTGAATGAGTCGATAAACCGATTATCTTATCCTCACCGATTAAATCTCTAACTACATCTACCGGCAAATCATCTTGCCCAACATGAACTCCATCGGCATCTACAACCAAAGCCAAATCGATATCATCATTAATAATAAATGTTACTCCTGCCTCTTGAGTCAAATGGCGTAGCTTTTCTGCTTCTTGATATTTCTCGAGCATATCCTTCTTCTTCTCTCGATACTGAATTATTTCAACACCAGCTGCAATCATCTCTTTAACAACCTCTATATTGCTCCGCCCTTGAGAAAATTTCTCACCAGTAAGACAATAAATATCAGTATCCAATACTTTCTGACTCATACTTTCCCTCCTCAAGCGATTCTAGATTCGATGCCAATTCTTAAATACAGTCTGATAACCCTTGTCATCAAGTAACTTAGTAATCTGATCTACATCCCGATCATCAGAAATATCAAATTGATTAATTCCTTCTTGTGGCTCAGCATAGCCACCTACTTCAGTAGATGATTCAGCAGAAATCTTAGTAATCCCTAACGGCAATAGATTATCTCGCAGTTCTGCTCGCTCCCTAGTAGAAAGATTAAGTCCTGCTCGAGGCAAAAATAACCGATAAGCCAATAAAATCTGAACCAATTGACTATCATCAACAATAGAATTAGGCTGGAAGCTTCCTAAATGAGGTCTTAAACGAGGTACAGACAGATTGATCTCTGTTTCTAAGTATTTATCTTGGAGATACTTAGCATGTAATCCTGTAAAGAATGCCTCTTGCCTCCACTGACCAAGTCCTAATAAGGCTCCAATATTAACCTGTCTCATTCCTGCTTGGCAACCTCTTTCAGGAGCATCTAAACGATAATGGTAATCACTCTTTGGCCCGTGAGGATGGACTTCTTCATAAATTTCTTGGTCATAAACTTCTTGATAAATAGTCAGCCCTTCTACTCCCGCTGCAATTAATTCTTGATACTCAGCAACCTCTAATGGATAAACTTCAATACTCAAACACGAAAAATGTTCTTTAAGTAAAAGTACCGACTCCTTCAAATAAGAGACTGGACTATGCTTACGGGATTCACCAGTCAAGATCAATAAATGCTTAACCCCCTTCTCAGCAATTGCCTTAGCCTCCTCTTCTATCTCTGCTAAATCGAGTTTACTTCTTTCAAATTTATTATTGACACTAAAACCACAATACAAACATTGATTGACACAATAATCTGCTAAATAAAGTGGTAAATATAATAGCATCGTCCTACCAAAATGCTGCAAAGTTAATTGTGAAGCCTTTTGAGCCATCTCTTCTAAATAATTACTGGCTACAGGAGATAATAAGGTCAAAAAATCTTCCTTAGTCAATCGTTCTTTACCTAATACTCGCTCTACATCTGCTGCATTTACTCCTTCGAAAAAAGAATTAAAATCTAGTTGATTAAATTGGTTATATTCTTGGTAAAAACTCATTCTTGATCTTCCTTTAAAAATCCAGTCAGTGGTGATGATGCAGAAGCATACTTCTTAACAGCTCCTGTACCAGCAAGGTAAGCCTTTCTTCCTGCTTCCACAGCAGCAGCAAAGGCATCGCCCATTACAACAGGATCTTTAGCAGTAGCTATTGCCGTATTGACTAAGACTGCATCAGCTCCCATCTCCATTGCCTCTGCAGCTTGAGATGGCTTCCCAATCCCAGCATCAACTACTATCGGTAACTCTATCTCCTCAATCAAGATCCTAACCAACTCTTTCGTCTTCAAGCCACGATTAGAACCAATCGGTGCACCTAACGGCATTACTGCTGCTGCTCCTGCCTCTTCTAACCGTTTAGCTACCATCAAATCAGGACTAACATAAGGTAAGACTACAAATCCTTCCTTAGCTAAAATCTCTGTCGCCTTAAGCGTCTCTTGATTATCAGGAAGTAGATACTTATTATCTGAAATAACCTCAATCTTGACCCAATTACCACACCCTGCTGCTTCAGCAATTCTAGCAATCCTGACTGCTTCTTCAGCCGTTCTTGCTCCCGAAGTATTAGGCAACAACACACAGTCATCAGGAATATAATTGATCACATTATGCTGTGGTGAATCAAAATCAACCCTCCGTAAAGCCATCGTCACTACCTGTGAACGAGCAGCTTTGATCGTCTCAGGAATTAAATCTTGCTTAGCAAACTTACCAGTTCCAGTAAATAATCTACTATCAAGTTCTTGATCTCCTATTACTAATTTATCAGCCATAATTATTGTCCTCCTCCTACAAAGTTAAGTATCTCTAAATTATCATCTTCTGCTAGTTCGATCTGCTCCCATTTATCCTGCTTAATAACTTGGCCATTATACTCTATTACAACCCTACCTGCTTCTAAATCTTTGCTCTCCAAATAATCAACTATAGTCAACCCTGCCTTTACTTCCTCTTCTTTTCCATTAACAGTTATCTTCATTAAATAACACCCCCGGTGAAAAGATCAGTGTACAGTTTACGGTTGACAGTTGACAGTAAATAGAAAAATCTAAGAAAAAACCATTAAACCTTAAAATCAAAATCAACTTAAATTTGTTATTATAAAGCTTTTCATAGTTCTTAAGTTTTTTAAGCTCTTGATCTTAACTGTAAACTGTCAACTGTCAACTGTCAACTGTCAACTATAATTACAGTGCTTCATCAACAACCTTCATCGCACAATAAGAACCACACATCGTACAAGCATCTTCATCTTTTAAGATCTGATTATGATCTGTTCTTTCTTGTTTAGCCTTTTCAGGATCGATAGATAATTCAATCTGCTTCTCCCAATCAAGCTTCTTTCTTGCTTGAGCCATTTCCAAATCTCTTTGCTTAGCTTGAGGTATCCCTTTAGCTATATCGGCAGCATGAGCAGCTATCTTAGTCGCCACTACACCATCTTTAACATCTTCAACACCTGGTAGTCCAATATGCTCTGCTGGAGTTACATAGCATAAGAAGTCAGCCCCAGCACTAGCTGCAGCAGTGCCACCGATTGCTGCTGTGATATGATCATAACCTAGTGCAATATCAGTTACGATTGGCCCTAAGACATAAAAAGGTGCTCCCTTACATAACTCTTTTTGTAATTTAATATTGGTCTCGATCTGATCATATGGTACATGCCCTGGCCCTTCGACCATTACTTGAACATCTGCTTCTCTAGCTCGATCTACTAGCTCTCCTAAGACTAGTAATTCATGGATCTGGGCCCGATCTGTAGCATCTGCTAGTGAACCTGGACGTAACCCATCACCCAAACTCAATGTTACATCATAATCATAACAGATCTCTAACAAACGATCATAATACTCATATAACGGATTTTCTTGATTATTATGTAACATCCAACCGGTCATAAATGAGCCACCTCGACTGACTATATCTGTGACTCTTCCCTCATCTCTTAAATGACGAATCGTCTCTAACGTCAAGCCACAATGAACTGTGATAAAGTCGACCCCATCTTCAGCATGCTCTTCAACCACTGCAAAGATATCCTCAACTGTCATATCAACGATTGCTTGCTCTGCTTGTAATGTCTCTACAGTCGCTTGATAGATCGGTACCGTTCCTAGAGGAACTTCAGCTGCAGCTAAAATCTCCTGTCTTGTTTCAGTAATCTTCTCACCAGTTGATAAATCCATTACCGCATCTGCCCCTGCTTTAACGGCCACTTCTAACTTCTTTAACTCTTTTTCAATCTCAGGATAGTCCTCTGAGGTTCCAAAGTTAGCATTGACCTTTGTCGTCAAGCCTTCTCCAAAGCCATTAGGGTCTAAGTTGTCATGATTTTTATTAGCCGGAATTACAATCGTTCCCTCTGCTAACCCTGCCCTAATTACTTCTGGATCGACTCCTTCTTTTTCAGCTACCCTCTTCATTACTGGAGTAATCACTCCATTTTTTGCTTCTGTTACTTGTGTCATTTTTTTATTCACTCCCTCTTATAAACATCAGTGTACAGTTTACAGTTGACGGTTGACAGTTAAAAACCTTCTAAAACAATTGCTAATTGATTGTTTAAAATTGATAGTTAAAGTTCAAGTTCTTTAAGCTTTAATTAACTATCAATTATCAATTCTCAACTGTCAACTATACTTTAACTAAATGATTTACCGGATTATTCCCTGCTCCGACTGGACATCCTTCTCTTATTGCTGTTGTTATAAACTCTTTGCTCCGCTCAACAGCCTCTACAACCGAATAGCCTACGGCTAAATTACTAGCAATGGCAGCAGATAAAGTACAGCCTGTTCCATGTGTATCTGTAGTATCCACTCTAGCTGCCGTGAATTCAACAAATTCTTGACCATCATACAATAAATCTCTAGCCACTTCTTCCTTCTGATGCCCTCCTTTGACCAGTACATAATCAGAACCTAACTGATATAATCTTTCAGCTAGCTCTTCTAACTCCAATTCACTCTCTAACTCTTCTCCTAATAAGACTTTAGCTTCATTCAAATTAGGCGTAATTACTTTGGCTAATGGAATTAACTGGTCACGTAAAGTCTCTACAGCTTCTTCAACCAGTAAGAGATCTCCACTAGTAGCTACCATTACTGGATCGACTACCAAATTAGGTAAGTCATATTCCTTTAGCTTAGTGACTACTGCTGCAATAATCTCGGCATTGGCCAACATCCCTGTTTTTAATGCTTCAAAGTTTAAATCACTACAGACAGAATCCAACTGCTGTTTGACAAATTGAGCACTTACCTCTTCAACCCCCTGCACTCCTAAAGTATTTTGGGCAGTTACAGCCGTAATTACAGAAGCACCATAGACCTTAAAGCTAGTCATCGTCTTTAAATCAGCCTGAATTCCTGCTCCACCCCCTGAGTCAGAACCGGCAATCGTTAATACTTGCTTCATCTCAATCCTCCCTTCAACTAGTTACTAATCACTAGTCACCAATTACTAATTATAACCAAAAAAACACACCCAGATAGGATGTGCTTTAATTTATGTATTCTAAACTAAGCACCAATTCCCTACGCTGGTATTATCCAGATCAGGTTTAAGAGACTAGAGTCTTATCTCTTTCTCAGCCCACCTAGAGCGCCCCTATTGGTCTTTCCATTTTTTATTTTCTATTTAAATCATATCAGAATTTCTCTTCTTTTTCAACTAAAGTCTGAACTTTTAAGCAATTAAACATAAAAAAGTCTAATTATGTATTTTTTATCCTGTAAAAGTTAATTATTTTTAGTATTACACTTAAATTAATTACTAATAATAAATAATAGAAGTCAAAAAGGAGTTGACAAGATGTTTAAACATAATAAAGAATTACTACATGAAGTTAAAGTAGATCAACCAAACCCTAACTATGCTACAATGTTACAAGAACAGCTAGGAGGGGCCAACGGTGAATTAAAAGCTGGCCTCCAATATTTCAGCCAAAGCTTTAGAATCCAAGACCCAGAGATTAAAGATCTCTTCTTAGATATTGCTGCCGAAGAGTTTAGCCATGCTGAAATGGTAGCCACTACCATCAATCTCTTAAATGGACATGATGTTGCTAATACTGATGATACCGTAGGCCAGATTCAATCACAAGTATTAGGTGGACTATCTCCTATGCTAGCCAACGCTTCTGGTTCCCCTTTTACTGGCAACTTTATTAATGTTACTGGAGATATTGCAGCAGATATACTCTCTAATATCGCTGCTGAACAAAGGGCCAAAGTAGTTTATGAGTACCTTTATCGCCAAATTGATGACGAAGGAGTACGGGAAACGATCGATTTCTTATTAAACCGTGAGGAAGCACACAATGCTTTATTTAGAGAAGCCTTAAATAAGATTCAAAATGAAGAACGATCATCTAATCAGGACTTTGGAGTTACTGAGGATTCACGATTATACTTTGATCTATCTACTCCAGGTAGATACTTTGAAGATCCTAATCCTTCTGCGCCTTCTTTTGATGATCCACATCAAGATCAACCTATCCAGTAAACAAAAACCACTCCTGTTTCAGGAGTGGTTTTTTGAATTAATTTACTACATCATATTGATCCAAACTCAACGCTTCAAATTGCTCAATATCCTGCCCTAAAATCTGCAACAAAGCTCTGACAGTACTCAATGATGTTAGACATGGAATATTATAACCAACAGTCTTTTGACGCAACTTAAAGCCAAATCTATTGGGCAACTTACCTCTTGTTGGAGTATTGATTACTAAATCAAGTTCACCTTCTGTGATTAAATCAAATACATCTTTTCCTGTTTCATCTTCCTTAACTACTGCTTCTACCTCTAACCCTTCTTGTTGTAGATACTGAGCTGTATTAGGGGTTCCTACTAATTTAAAATCAAGCTCCAATAACCGCTCAGCAATCTCAACTGCCTGCTCTTTATCCCGATCAGTAATTGATAATAAGACCTTGCCTTGCTCTGGAATTTCAAAGCCAGCAGCTAACATTGTCTTATACAATGCTTTAGGGTAAGTTTTATCAGTACCCATTACCTCACCAGTCGATTTCATCTCTGGCCCTAAGAAGATATCTACATCAGGTAATTTCTCAAATGAGAAGACAGGTGCCTTAACAGTTACATAATCAGATTCAGGTATTACTCCCATCTGATATCCTAAATCAACTAATTGCTCCCCTAACATTACCTTAGTTGCTAAATTAACCATCGGTACCCCTGTCACCTTACTTAAGATCGGTACAGTTCTGCTGGCCCGAGGATTGACTTCTAAGACATAAGGCTTTCCGTCTTGATCAACTACATATTGAATGTTGACTAACCCTTTAATCCCCAATTCTTTGATGACCTTGATTGAATACTCCTCAATCTGTTGCTTAACTTCATCCTCTAAAGTCTGAGTCGGATAGACAGCCATACTATCTCCTGAGTGAATACCTGCTCGTTCTATATGCTCCATGATTCCAGGAATCACAACCGTTTCTCCATCGGCAATAGCATCAACTTCAACCTCTTTACCAGTGATATACTTATCAACCAAGATCGGATGTTTAGGTGAAACCTTGACTGCTAAATCCATATATTTTAATAACTCATCTTCCTTATAAACTACTTCCATCGCCTGACCACCTAAGACATAAGATGGGCGAACCAAGACTGGATAGCCTAACCTATTAGCAATCTCAACTGCTTCTTCTCTGGTAGTTGCTGTATCTCCAGCAGGAGAAGGAATCTCTAATCTATTTAACAACTGTAAGAACTTATCCCGATCTTCAGCTAAATCCATATTCTTGACACTGGTACCTAAAATTTCAACTCCCTGCTTAGCCAAATCATCTGCTAAATTGATCGATGTCTGACCACCAAACTGTAAAATAACCCCTGCTGGATTCTCATTATTGATAATATGATTGATATATTCTAAATCTATCGGCTCAAAATACAACTTATCTGCCGTATCAGAATCGGTGCTGACCGTCTCTGGATTATTATTAACAATAATCGACTCTACTCCAACCTCTTTTAGAGCCTCAACACAATGGACACTACAGTAATCAAACTCTATTCCCTGACCAATTCGGATTGGCCCTGAACCTATCACTAAGACCTTTTCTTCATCAGTTGGTTGGCTTTCATTCTCCTCTTCATAAGTAGAGTAATAATAAGGAGTCTGTGCTGGAAATTCAGCCGCACAAGTATCTACTGTCTTATAAACCGGGGCCAACTCCAACTCCTCTCGCTCTTTAATAACTTCTTCTTCACTACTTCCAATTAATTGAGCTAAATGCTCATCACTCATTCCCATCTTTTTAGCTGTAATTAACAACTCCGCAGTCAACTGACCTTGCTCTGCAATTTTTTCTTGTAACTTAACCAACTTAGCCAATTTATGAACAAAGAAGAGATCAATTCCTGTCAACTCAACGATCTCATCTACTGTGACTCCTCGCTCTAATGCCTCAATCAGTAAAAACAATCGCTCATCGGTTGGGTTTACTATCGCTTCTTTCAACTCAGCCGTTGATAAATGGCTGAAATCTGCTGAGATTAGATCAATATCTGCATCCAACGAATCAATCGCCTTTAGCAATGATTCCTCAAAATTACGACCAATAGCCATCACTTCTCCTGTTGCCTTCATCTGAGTCGTTAAATCCCGATCAGCAAAGGAAAATTTATCAAACGGCCAACGTGGAATCTTACTGACCACATAATCTAAGGTCGGCTCAAAGCAGGCTGTCGTCTTGCCGGTGACAGAATTTTTAATCTCATCAAGTTGAAGGCCGATTGCTATCTTAGCTGCTACCCGAGCAATTGGATATCCTGTCGCCTTAGAAGCTAAAGCACTAGAACGGCTGACTCGTGGATTAACCTCAATTACAGAGTACTCCATACTATTAGGATTTAGAGCAAATTGAATATTACAGCCTCCTTCAATTCCTAAAGCTCGAATAATCTTTAAGGAAGCAGAACGTAACATCTGATATTCTTTATCACGTAAGGTCTGGCTTGGAGCCACTACAATACTATCCCCAGTATGAATCCCCACTGGGTCAAAGTTCTCCATATTACAGACGATAATACAATTATTATTACTATCACGCAATACTTCATACTCAATCTCTTTCCAACCAGCAATACTCCGCTCTAGTAAGACCTGACTAACCGGACTATTTTTTAGACCTCTACCTACTATATCAAGCAACTCCTGCTTATTGTTAGCAATACCACCACCAGCTCCACCCATCGTAAAGGCTGGTCGAATGATTAATGGATAACCAATCTGATCAGCAAACTCAACTGCTTCCTCTATACTCTCAATTATCTCACTTTGAGCAATCGGCTCATCTATCTCTTCCATCAATCTCTTAAATTGATCTCTATCCTCTGCTTGATCAATCGTCTCTAATGATGTTCCTAACATCTTAATCTCTTTATCCTCTAAAAAGCCTGATCGGGCCAACTCCATCGCCAAGTTCAATCCTGTTTGACCTCCTAAAGTCGGCAAGATCCCATCTGGCTGCTCTTGCTCAATTACCTTCTTAACAAAGTTCAAAGTCAACGGTTCTATATAAACCCGATCCGCAATATCTTGATCGGTCATAATCGTCGCTGGATTACTATTGATCAAAACAACTTCAAGACCTTCCTCTGCTAAAGCTCGACAGGCCTGACTACCTGAATAATCAAACTCAGCAGCCTGCCCAATTACAATTGGCCCAGAGCCAATCACTAACACTTTCGATATATCATCATACTTTGGCATAATTAACCCCCCAAAAAATCAGTTTACAGTTTATAGTTGATAATTGATAGTTAACTTCAAAAGAGAATTAAAGATTTTAACTGTCAACTGTCAATTGTCAACTGTCAATTGCTTTTACCTACGCTGCTTTCTCAATCATCATCTTCAAAAACTTATTAAATAAGAACCCAGAGTCCTCTGGTCCTGGTGCTGCTTCAGGATGATACTGGATTGAAAAGATAGGTAACTGCTTGTGTTTAACTCCCTCTACTGTTCCATCATTTAAGTTGCGATGTGTTACCTCTACCTCCGCTGGTAAGCTATCTTCATCTAACGCATAGCCGTGATTTTGCGAAGTAATAAAGACCCGACCACTTGATAGATCTTTAACCGGCTGATTTCCACCATGATGGCCAAACTTCATTTTATAAGTCTCCCCGCCTAGAGCAAGCCCCAATACATGATGGCCTAAACAGATTCCACTCAATGGTAAGACACCAATCAACTCCTTAACCATCTCTACAACTTCAGGAATATCTTTAGGATCACCTGGCCCATTCGATAATAAGACTCCAGTAGGATTTAACTTTTTAATCTCTTCAGCACTAGTATTAGCAGGAACTACAGTTATCTGACAGCCTAACTGCACTAAAGAATCCAAAATACTACCCTTAACTCCTAAATCGACTACAACTAAATTATGTTGAGCAGAATCTGAACCTAGAGTATAAATTTCATCTGTAGTAACCTGCTCAACTACATCACTTGGAAACTGACTTGCTTTAGCCTTCTCAATTAAGACCTGGGGATTACTCTCTTCAGTAGATATAATCCCTTGCATCATTCCTTCTTGGCGAATATGCTTAGTTAACGCCCTAGTATCTATTCCTTTAATCCCGATAATGTTATGCTGAGATAAATACTGACTACTTTTCCCTTCCGCCTTCCAATTACTTGGCATATCACAATCTTCTTTAACTATAAAGCCAGAAACTTGAACCTCAACTGATTCTATATCATCATCATTAACACCATAATTTCCGATCAATGGATAAGTCATTGTCACTAGTTGGCCCTTATAAGAAGGATCGGTTAAAACTTCTTGATAACCGGTCATACTAGTATTAAAGACAACTTCACCAGTTACTTCACCTGTTGCTCCAAAGGATTGGCCCTCAAAGTAACGTCCATCCTCTAAAGCTAAAATAGCTTTTTTCATCAATACTCAACTCCCTTACAAGTAGTAATTTATCTTATCTTATTCACCTTCCACTCTTCTTGTTAAGTAATTATACATTAAAATGAATTTTTATGCAAGGGGTGATGTATAATTTCTCTTCTCTAATTATATTTCCTCTTAATTATGATATATTGATATTTAGTGGCAAAATGCCACTAAATATCAGTGTACAGTTTACAATGTATAGTGTACAGTTAAAGAACTTAAGACCTTAAGATCAAAACCACTCTAAATCTTTAGATATAAGGTTTTTCAGAGATTTTTGCCCTTTATGATTTTGATCTTAACTGTAAACTCAATATTGTGGCACAAAAGTGCCACAATATTATAAAAACACCGCCCATAACGGGCGGTGTTTAAATTTATTCAATAACTGGCTTCAATTTAATATTATTACCCGGTTGATAATCACTCAATAAATAATCATTGGGATTTGAACTAATAATTCTAACAACTTCCCCTGACTCCATTGAGTTCATTTTTACTTCCAACGTAATTCCATCTATCTCAACTTCTAATAATTGATCTTCTGTTATCTCCTCTTCAGCTAAAAACTCAGGGGCTATCACTGAATAGTTCATTGATTATCCTCCTCTAAAGCTTCAATTACACCTTGACGAGGCTTTACTCCCATCTGTTGCTGTTGTTGATTATTGTTTTGCATCTGTTGTTGGTTATTCTGCTGACCCTGTTGATTATTCTGTTGATCTTCAGGCATTAAGGAACGTAGCTTGTTGATTGCTTGTGATAATCCTCCGACTTCATTAATGATTCCTTCATTAACGGCATCATCACCAATTAATACTGTTCCTACATCTCTGACTAATTCTCCAGTCTCAAACATTAACTCCTTAAACCTTTCCTCTGTAATAGCAGAATTTTGGGAAACAAATTTAATAATTCTCTCTTGCATCTTATCTAAATAATCATAAGTCTGTGGCACCCCAATTACCTTCCCTGTCAATCGGATTGGATGAACGATCATTGTTGCTGTTTTAGCTATAAAGGAATAATCGGTTGAGGCCGCAATTGGTACTCCAATACTATGACCACCTCCTAAGACTAAAGAGACTGTTGGCTTCGATAGACTAGCAAGCATTTCTGAAATAGCTAGTCCTGCTTCTATATCTCCTCCAACTGTATTTAAATTAACTATTACTCCCTTGATCTTAGGATTTTGCTCAATTGCAGTCAACTGAGGAATTAAATGTTCATACTTAGTAGTCTTATTTTTAGGAGATAAGACACGATGTCCTTCAATCTGACCTACAATTGTCAATGAGTGTATATCAGTATTGGGTTGTTGTGGAATATTTGTCTGACCTAATTGTTTTAATGTTTGTAACTGTTGTTGCATTTTCTGTTGTTGCTGCTTTTGATCTTGGCCCTGCTCTTGACCCTGATCTTGAGTAGGCTGGTTAGGCTGAGTAGTTGCTGGATTAGGAGAAACATCTTGATCTTTTATTTCTTGATCCATTCTTTATCTCACTCCTTTTTTATCTTACTACTTAGTATAATAAACTACTTATTTAATATTCATTTTAAAACAAAAAAATTGCCTCCAGCAACTTAGCTTAAGTCTCAGATTAAGTTTAAGTAAAACCAATAAACATAGCTAATAAAAAATTCTATGAAATCTAAAAAACAATAATTTCCCTAATAACAAAAAAACACCGCAGAAATAACTTCTGCGATGTTTGTAAATGGTTCAGATTCCAAAAATATTATACTGTTTAAACTTCCATAATAATCGGTAAGATCATTGGCTTTCTTCTGATCTTATTATATAAATAATTATTTAAGGCATCTCTAATTTCAGATTTTAAAACAGACCACTCAGTAACATTATTCTCTTCACACTTGCTGAGTGCTTTTTCTACTTTTTTCGTAGCATCTTCAATTAATTGTTCAGATTCTCTAATATAAACAAAACCACGCGAAATAATATCAGGGCCAGATAAGACTTTACCTTGACTATTAATAGTAACAACAACCATCAAGATACCATTTTCAGATAAAACCCTTCTATCACGCAGAACAATATTACCTACATCTCCAACTCCTAAACCATCAATCAATACTCGTCCCGCTTTAACACTACCTTCAATTTGACCTTCTTCAGGTGTCAATCTAATCTTATCCCCCAAATCAGGTATAAAGATATTTTCCTTAGGAACACCTACAGTTTCAGCTAATTTAGCATGCAAATGTAAGTGTCTGTATTCTCCATGTACCGGGAAAAAGTACTTAGGTTTAGTTAAATTCAGCATTAACTTAAGTTCTTCTTGGCTTGCATGTCCAGAAACATGAACACCAGAGACAGCTTCATAAACTACATTTGCTCCTTGCTTAAATAATTGATTGATTGTCCGACCAACTGCCTTAACATTTCCAGGAATAGCAGTAGCAGAAACAATAACTGTATCTCCATCATCGATACTGATTTGACGATGGTCACCTCTAGCTATCCGCGTCAATGCAGCTCGTGGTTCACCTTGACTTCCTGTTGTCAATAATACTACCTTATGATCAGGTAATTTCTTTACCTCATGTAGATCAATCAACATACCTTCAGGAATATCTAAATAACCCAAATCTTTAGCAATTTGAACATTATTTAACATACTCCGACCACTTAAAGCAACCTTACGATCATACTTCATAGCTGCATCAAAAACCTGCTGAATTCGATTAATATTAGAAGCAAAGCTAGCTACAATAACTTTTCTCTCTGCTTCTTCATAAATTTCATCTATCGTCTTTTTAACCTCTCTTTCTGACATTGTAAAACCTTCACGTTCCACATTAGTACTATCAGAAAATAAAGCTAACACTCCTTCATCTCCTAGCTCTGCTAATTTATGCAGATCAGCCATCTTCCCATCAATTGGTGTCTGATCAAATTTGAAATCACTAGCATAAACAAGTGGCCCAGCTGGAGTATGAACTGCTAATGCACAAGCATCCTGAATACTATGGTTAACTCGAATAAATTCAACCTTAAAAGAACCAACTTGAGCTGAATGCCCTGGATAAACATGCTTCAAATAAGAGTTAGACAATAGATTATGAGATTCTAGTTTACCTCTTAATAACCCTAGAGTTAATTTCGTTCCATAGACGGGAACATTAATCTTCTTCAACAAGTAAGGAATTCCTCCTATATGATCCTCATGCCCATGAGTTAAAACAACCCCTTGAATCTTATCCCGATTCTCAAATAAATAAGACATATCTGGAATAACTAAATCTATTCCATATAGATCATCTTCAGGAAATTTCACCCCGGAGTCTATAATTAGTATCTCATCATTTACTTCAACCGCCATCATATTTTTTCCAATTTCCCCTATTCCTCCTAGAGGAACAACTGTAACTGACCCTATTTTATTGTTTGACATCTAATTAACACACACCTCCAAATTAATAAATTATTTCTTTTTTTGACATTTAAAAATTTATACGTAATCTTTATTAATAACTATCTTATTTAAAATCTAACCGAAACTCCACAGTATAATACTCTAGTTCATATTATAAAACATTTTCTACTTAAATACAAGTAAGATTGCCCTAATTCATCAAATTTAAAAATTATTCCATCTAATCAAAGGATAAATTAAGGAAGGTCACCACGAAAGGTGACCTTCCTTAATTTATCATATCTATAAATCTAAATCAAATTATATTCTGCTAGAACATCTTTTAATTCAGCCTCTTGTTGATCATTTAAACCATTTAATGGTGCTCTGAATCCACCTACTTGCTGACCTATTAAATTCAATCCAGTCTTTACAGGAATAGGATTAGTTGTAATAAACATAGTCTTAAACAACTTATTAAGCTCTTTATTTTTTTCAATAGCCTTTTCTACCTTACCAGCTTTAAAAGATGTAATCATCTCTTTAATCTGATCACCTACTAAATGAGATGATACACTGACTACACCAGTTCCACCAATCGATAACAATGGTAAAATCAAACTATCTTCCCCACTATAAATTTTAAAATCATCATCAGTCATTCTGTGAACCATAATTGCTTGATCTACATCACCGCTTGCTTCTTTAAGTGCAACAATATTATCAATTTTAGATAATTTAGCTACTGTTTCAGGTTCAACATTTCTTCCTGTTCTTCCTGGTACATTATAAAGCATTACAGGTAGATCAGTTACATCAGCAATCGATTTAAAATGATTATAGAGCCCATCTTGAGGAGGTTTGTTATAGTATGGCGTTACTAACATAACACCATCAACACCTATCTCCTCTGCTTTCTTAGTTAATTCAATACCAGCTTGTGTTGAATAAGAACCTGTTCCTGCTATTATAGTAGCTTGCTCACCTACAGCCTCATTAATAACTTCCAATAACTTTACCTTTTCTTCTACTGTCAATGTAGGTACTTCTCCTGTCGTTCCTAATACAACTAAACCATCAGACCCATTATTAAGTAAATATTCTGCTAGTTCTACAGCTCGGTCATAATCAACCTCTAAATCATCATCAAAAGGGGTTACCATTGCTGTTAATACTTCACCAAATTCCATATTTACAAACACCTCCGCTTTTTAGTCACCTAAGTTAAAATAATCATGTAAGGCACACAGGCTTTTTTCTTCATCTTTCTTCTTAATTAAACAAGAAATTGTAGTATGTGAGTCTGTCGTTTGATAAATCGATACATCTGCATCAGTTAAGGCCTCAACGATTCGAGCCATTACTCCAGGTACACCTACCATTCCAGCTCCTACAATCGAAACTTTAACAAAATCCTGTAATAATTCATATTGATATCCTTCTTCATCTAACAATTCAGAAGCTAATTCTACAGCCTCAGTATTAATCATAAACGTAATTAAATCAGGTCTAACATTAATAAAATCTACACTTATTCCTTCATCAGCTAGTATCCTAAAACACCCTAAAGCAGTAGCATCTTCTTGTTCCGCTCTGGGAAAAATCTTAAGCAGATCTAAGTTAGTTCTACTAGTAATTCCTGTAACTATTTTATCACCTTTAATCTCTATCTCATCTTGCTCGAAAGCATTAGAAATTACAGTTCCCTGTGCATCACTAAATGTAGAACGAATAATTACTGGAACCCGCTCCCTTTTAGATATTTCAGCTGCCCGAGGATGAATAACCCTTGCCCCTTGATAAGCTAATTCACAGGCTTCATTATAGGTAACATGCTTTAAAGTTTTAGCATTAGGAACTATTCTAGGATCTGCTGTCATCACCCCTTCAACATCCGTATAAATCTCTACCATTTCAGCATGTAAAGCAGCTCCTAAAGCACAAGCAGTTGTATCAGAACCTCCTCGACCTAAGGTTGTAATCTCTCCACTCTCTGAAATCCCTTGAAATCCAGCTATAATTGGAATCTTTCCTTTATCTAAGACATCTAATATCTTACGAGCCTTAACCTCTTTAATCCGGGTATTACCAAAGTTATCATCAGTTATAATCCCAGCTTGAGCTCCAGTCAATGGTTCAGCTTCATAACCTCTTGCTTTTAAAGCCTGAGTAATAACTACACTTGAAATCACTTCACCACAAGACATTAATAAGTCTTTGGCCCGGGGATCTATAGTATCATATACTTCTTGTGCAAAGTTAATTAACGTATCTGTAGCATATGGGGCTCCTTCTCTACCGATTGCCGATACAACGACAACAGGCTTATACCCTTGGTTAATACAGTTGATTACTTTATCAATCACCTGTTCTCGTCGTTTAGGCGTAGCAACCGACGAACCACCAAACTTTTGAATTACTATCTTATACATTCAATCACCTCACTTTACACTCAAATTAACTTCTCAGCAATTTGAATCGTATTTAAAGCAGCCCCCTTCCTTAAATTATTAGCCACTACCCATAAATTCAAACCATGCTCAACAGTATCATCTTTTCTGATTCTTCCGACCAATACATCATCAGTTTTCTCTGTATCCAACTGTACAGGATAAGCCAATTCAGCTGGATTATCGACGACCTTTACTCCAGAAAAATCATCTAATAATTGCTTAGTTTCTTCTACAGTCAATTGATCATCAGTTTCTAAGTTAATAGCTTCAGCATGACCAATCAAAACTGGTATTCTCACAGCAGTTGCTGTTATTTTTATCGCTTCATCATCCATAATCTTCTTAGTTTCATTGACCATTTTTAGCTCTTCTTTAGTATAACCATCATCAAAGAAGACATCAATATGTGGTAAGGCATTAAAAGCAATCTGTTTAGGATAGACCTCTGATTTTACTTCATCACCAGCTGAAATTGCTCTTGTCTGTTCTTTTAATTCATCCATTGCATCTTTACCAGTTCCTGATACAGCCTGATAAGTAGAAACGACTATTCTTTTAATTCCAACTTGATCATAAATAGGTTTTAAAGCTGCTACCATCTGAATTGTAGAACAATTTGGATTAGCTATAATTCCATTATGTTTAGCTATATCATCTGGGTTAACTTCAGGTACTACTAATGGTACCTCATCATCCATTCTAAAAGCACTACTATTATCTATTACGACAGTACCTCTTTTTACTGCTTCAGGGGCCAACTTCTTACTAGCACTTCCTCCCGCACTAAACAAGGCAATATCAACATCCTCAAAAGAATCAGGAGTTGTCACCTCAACAACATACTCTTCCCCTTTACAAGTCATTACCGTACCAGCAGAACGTTCTGTCGCCAACAACTTCAAATCAGTGAATGGAAAATCCCTCTCCTCCAAAATACTTACCATCTCACGACCTACTGCTCCTGTTGCACCTACTACCGCTACATTTAACTTTTCCATATTTAATTCCTCCTTGATAAGATTAATTTATAATCAACAATTTATAATTAATAGTTAAAAGCATTTTAATTATAAATTGTTAACTGCTAATTGTCAATTGATTAGATTCCTTTATATTCAATAATCACAGGTTGTAACTGTTTACCTTCTAACGCATATTGAGTCGTTTCAACAACCAAGTCCATTCTAGCAACCAAAGAATTTGGTTTCTCAGTCGGATTATCCTGCCCTAAAGGAACAAGATACAAATTAGGTATATTTAAAGCTTTACCTATATTGGCAGCATTATTGCCTAAAGCATCATTGGTCGCTACAGCTAATACTGTTGCTCGACTATTACGCAAATGGGCCTTTACTGCCATAACTACAGTTGTATCAGTAATTCCATTGACTATTTTAGCTATAGTATTTCCTGTACAGGGAGCAACAATCAATATATCCAATAACTCCCTAGGGCCAATCGGCTCAACTTCCGAAATTGATGTCCAAGGCTTGTTCCCTGTAATCTTAGTCACTTCTTCTCTCCACTTTTGGGGTGTTCCAAATCTAGTCTTATATGTTTGAACTGCTTCTGATAAGATAGGCTGAACTTCCGCACCTAAATCGACCAACCTCTTCATTTCAGGTAAGACTTGCTCTAAAGTACAATGCGAACCAGTTAAAGCAAAACCAATCTTCTTCCCAGCAACATCCACAGACAAGCACCTCCCTATAAGCTGTGAATTATAAACTTTGAGCCATAAGTTATGTGATCCATTTTATCTATATATAATTAGTAGCTCATTGCTCTTTTAGTATAATTCGAGGGATAATCTCACTTAAAATCTTTCCAGCACTTGTAGGGGCAACTTTACCAGGCAATCCTAATGCTAATTCAGCCTTGATTCCTAGTTCTTGAGCTGCTTCAAAATCAGTTCCTCCAGGTGCAGAAGCTAAATCAATAATGATAGCCTCTGGATTTACCTGTTCTAAAATTTCTCGATCTAAGACCATAACTGGAACTGTATTAAAGATAAAGTCTGCTTCAGCTATCTGGTCAGCTAAATCTACAAAATCAACCGGAGTTAATCCTAGCTCAACTGCTCGTGCTAAATCTTTAGGCTTTCTTGCCACACCATAAGTCTTACTACCTAAATCATGTAACATTCTAGCTAGTGTTAGACCAACTCTACCTAATCCTAGTACAAAAGAATTATTATTATGCAATGTAATTGGCATCTCCCTGATAGCAATTTCAATCGCTCCTTCTGCTGTCGGAATTGCATTTAAGATAGCCACTTCATCAAGGTCAGCCAACTCTACTAATTGAAGTTGATACTTCTGGCACCATTCTTTAATCTTAGGTTTAGCAAACCCTATAAAAAAGATGGTATTAGGCTCTAAACTAGCAAAAAAGTCCTCTGTTAAATAAATATCCAGATTGTTAAAGGTCTTTTTTATCTTATACTCAGTATCAGTTCCAGTCATCGGAGCTATTACTGCTTTTAAATCAGTAGTTTCTAATTCTTCTAATGAATTAACTATATCTATATTTTGCTCATTTAATTGACTAGGTCTTCCCACTACTTCTAAAGCAGCTCCCTGGTTTAATAAGTTAGATATCAATTCTAACTCTCGAGCATCTCCCCCCAAAACAGCAACCTCTAGTCCTGTTAAATCATACATCTAATTATCCCCCCTTTCTAGTTTGACTTAATCACTATCAATATCATTCTATGTATAACTAAAAGAGATAGTGCTTGTCTAAAATTAATTAATTCTAATTAAATTCAATTAAATTTTCTAACCCATAAATAACTCCATCAATCTCATCTAATTTTCTAATTGCTAATTCAACCCCTGGCATGAAGGATTCACGATTGATCGAATCATGTCTAATCTTTAATGTCTGACCTAACCCTCCCAAAATAACCTCTTGATGAGCAACTAGTCCAGGTAATCGTAAACTATGGATATTAATTCCATCTTGTTCTCCACCCCGAGCTCCTGGTAACTTTTCGATCTCTTCTACTTGCTCTTTTTGCTCCTCTGCTAAATTCTCTTTAATCAACTCTGCAGTCTTAATTGCAGTCCCTGATGGAGCATCTATCTTTTGATCATGATGTAACTCTATAATTTCCACATCATTCATAAATTTAGCCGCTTGCTTACTAAATTGCATCATTAAGATAGCTCCAATAGCAAAATTAGGAGCAATAATCACTTTAGTATCTATTCCTTGATTCCACTCTTCAATCTTAGTTAAATCTGCTTCAGTAATTCCTGTAGCTCCTACTACTATATCAACCTCTTTTTCGATAGCTTCTTTAATATCTCCCATTACAACTTGGGGATTAGTAAAGTCAACTATCACGTCAGGCTCACTATCACATATTACCTCTGCTAAATCTTCTTTTATCTCAACTGTTGGCCCGTCTAACCCTAGAAGTTGATTGATATCTTCTCCAACATCAGTTATATCAACTGCTCCTACTAATTCAAAATCATCGACTCTAGCAATCATTCTTACTACTTCTTGGCCCATCTTTCCGTTGGCCCCTGCTACTACTATTTTTTTAGTCATTATTTCACTCCCTTTCATAATTCATGAAATTTAATTGATATTAAGTTTAAGGCTAAGTCTAAGTTTAAGTAAAACCTAAGCCCTTATGCTTTTAACGGTTGGCTTAGACTTAAACTCAACCTTAGACTTAAGCTATTTTGTAATTAAGTTTAACTTTTAATTTAGATAACTATTCTGTTCATAAAAAGAAAGCGATTGGTAGCACTACCAACCGCTTTTTGTTCAACTCCTGATTAGATAGCACTCCACTAGATCAACTAGTGACAGACCTGAATTTATTAAATACAGACCCAACCTAGCTGGAAGGCCACTCGCAGCTAGATTTCGGCAATAATCCCTTTCTTTATAAATCTTACAGCCAATTCCTTATAAATACTGATGATTATTGCACCTCAATCTTTATATATGCATTTATTATATTGTCTAATATTTAGACTAATTTGTCAAGCTATCTAAGTTAAAAATTTAACTTAATGTTGCTCGACATCATATGCTCCATTCTCTCTTAATATATTAGCAACTTCACTCACTCGATTTTCATCTGTCTCCTCTGCTGCTACTAAGATTCTACCCTGTTCTACCTCTTGAGCATATCTTTCTCCTGTATCTTCATCAACCCCATAATCAACTAAAGCACCAGCAATTCCTCCGGCAGCTACACCACTTAATCCAGCAGCTAATGGACCAGCAGCTAAGATTGGTCCTACTCCAGGAACAGCTAATAATCCAGCTCCAGCTAGGATTCCTCCTATTCCTCCTAATGCACCTCCTGTTACAGTACCATCAGTTAAATCTTGTTCTTCTCCTCTCATTTCTCCGCCAGCTTCCATATCTTGTCCTTCATTACGCTTAGCTACTAAAGAGATTCTCTCTTCACTAATACCATTTTCTTTCATACGACCAATTGCTTGTTGAGCAGATTCCTCTGAATCAAATACTCCTAAAACTGTTGGCATTATATCTAGCTCCCTTCAAATTAGATTATTAATTTACTTCAATTTTATTTTATCCAAGTTAAAAATTTATATTCTAAATTGCTATTTATGAGGAATAAGCTTTATAATTTTTCGATTTTAGATTAACAATCACAACTTCTGAACCTATCTTTACTATTGCCTCCCAAGGAATTATTAAGTACTGTTCTTGTCCAAAAACACTAAAAAGGCTCTCTCGATTAGGGATTACAATCGACTCCAACTTCCCTGTTTGTTCATCGAAAACAAGTTCCGATTGGTTGATCATGCCTAACCTTACTCCATCATGCATATTAATTACCTCTTTACCTTCTAATTCACTCAAGTTCATAATTTTATACTAAGCCTCCCCTCAATAAAACAGTTAATAGTTAATAATAAATAGTGAAAATCTATAATTGATATAAAGTGGCACTTTGCCACTTTATATCAGTTGACAGTGAACAGTTGACAGTTAAAACCATTTAAAACTTAAACCCAAAACCAATCTAAACCTATAATTCTAAAGCTTTTCATAGGTTTTAAGCTCTTAATATTTTGATCTTAACTGTAAACTGTACCTACGGGTCTTTATCAAGACCCTTCGTGAAACCCATAAAAACCATATCCACCGTAAACTGTCAACTCAATAATGTGGCACCAAAGTGCCACATTATTGTAATTAAGCTCTATTTTCTAATCACTAATTACTAATTACCAGTTACTAGTTACTAGTTACCAGTTACCAGTTACCAGTCACGTTAATGTCGCAAGGATGCCACCTGATTCATCTGGTGGAGGAATTGCAACGGTTTATCTTTTTATATAGAATAAAACATTATACATATTAACATAATAATAGGTTATATTATAATTAAGAGGTGATAAGATTGCATTTAACTTTGCACCACTTGAAATTATACAAACCTACTAAAACTAAATTAAACAAAATTGAATTGCTATCTAAGAATTGGAATAAAGCAATTCGTTCAGCACTTAAAATTGTTAAACATTGGGGATTTACTGCTTATACTAAATCCCATAAACAGACATATAGAGTTTTAAGAAATAATTATAAGCTTCCTAGTCAAGTAGCCAATGAGGCGAATCGTAAGGCTGTTGAAGTTTATAAAGTTAATAAAAACTCTAATTTTAATCGAATAGTACCTGTTAGATTGGTACACAAAAAATCCTTTGAAATTATCAATGATGAAGGCAAATGTTTTGCTAAGATATTAACCCCTAATAAAGATAAAATTTATTGTCCTTTATCTTTTGGAGAATATCAATTAAACTACCTTGAAGATGATAATTACAAGATTAAAACTGCACAACTATATAAATCTAATAATGAATGGTATTTAGATTTAACTTTAGAATATGAACAACCTAAAAGAGATACTGATACAACTCTAGGTATTGATTTAGGTATTATCAACCTTGCTACATTTAGCATTTTAGATGAAGCTCAAACTGTTTTGCATACAGAACATATATCAGGCGAACAATTAAGATTTAAAAGAATGAGGTATAAGCAAAAACGTAAAGCTAAAGCTAGATCCTCTGGAAGTTTAAAAACTTCTTTAATTAAGGAAAATCAAATCTGTAAACAACTTAATTGGAAGATTGCCAATAGGATAGTTGATCTAGCTGATAAATATAACTCTAAAATAGTATTTGAAGATTTAAAGAATATCAGAAAAAATATTACAAATGATAACTCTTTAAATAACTATGAAAAGAACAACTGGGCTTTCTACCAACTAAAACAATTTATCAAACATAAAGCTAATTTAAAAGGACTTCCAGTTGAAGAAATCAACCCCAAAAATACCTCTCAAATCTGTTCTGTATGTGATCAAAAAGGATTTAGATCTGACTATAAACAAGACTTCTTTAAATGTGCTAATGGACATATTCTAAATGCTGATAGTAACGCAAGTATAAATATTGCTAAAAAAGCTATTTAAAAGATAGCATACAGAGTAATCTGTAGCCCCTCTAGTTTTAACTAAAGGGATAGGGTAACATTTGTCAACTATCCTTCAACTTTCTTAATCCTGAATTACCAACTTGTAGGTTTAAGAAGGTGTAAATCTTGTTAGTAGACTATACTGAGTATAGTTTTGAATTTAACAAGCTCCCTACTTCAGTGGGGAGAAGTTGACTAATCTACTATTTATATTCTATTCACCATTACTAACATAATATGAATTAAATTTCCAACATAATAAAAAAACAAATGACCTATAAGCATACTCTATATCCTAGAATATACCCATAGGCCAACACTAAATTATATTTTTTACTCAACCTTAACCTCAAACTCAGACTTAAATTCCTGTATGCCCATATCCTCCACTACCACGTTTTGAATCATCCAACTGTTCTACTTCTTCCCATTCTACCTCTTCATATTGCTGTACAATCAACTGAGCAATTCTATCTCCTTTAACAACTTCAAAATCTTCTGTCCCGTGATTGATCAACACCACACCTATCTCCCCCCGATAGCCAGGGTCAATAACTCCATCAGCATTTAAAACAGTAACACCATGCTTTAAAGCAAGCCCACTACGAGGATTGACAAAACCTGCATATCCTCTTGGTAAGCTAATAGCAATCCCTGTTTTAAATAATCGATACTCTCCTGGTTCTAAGACTCCTGTTTCCCTAGAATAAAGATCCAACCCTGCATCTTCTCCTAGATGTTGATAATTAGGTAATGGGAGTGACTTATCTAATCGTTTAATCTTAATCTTCATCTAATTGCTCCTTTCCTTAAAAAATTGATTACCGTCATTCCATCTTTCTAGATTATTAATTTCCTTCCTGCAATTAAATTCAAAATAAATAATATTGATATTAAACTTAGCTTTTAAAATTAAAAAATTACAATTTAAACCTTAAAATCAAAACCATTTTACGGAAAAGTTAAAAACCAAACTTTCTTCCGTGCTACCTTTTTTCTTGATAAAAAAGTAGCCAAAAAATCAATAAGAATTTGAATTTTTGCAATCACCAAAATCAAATCATTCTCATTTGAAGTATTAAAATTACGTATAAACTCCTCCACTTCCACCGCAATCGCATAAATTCTTCGGGTAAATCAAAACATTACAATCTAAAAATTTAACATGAGGGGTGTTTCGCAGTGACATCTAGATTTTTTCGTCTAGCTTCTTGATAAGTCGAGAAATAAATAAGAGTATGAATTAGCTAATTTTCCTACTTTTAAATTAGCTTGCTCTTATTTATTCGCAGATGAATCTTAGAAGCTCAGAAAAAATCTTCCTGAACTAGAAATGCCCCTCATGGTTCAAATCAAAAGTTACACATAATTGTAATTAAATTTAAGTAAAAGCTATTTATTTAACGCTTGACTTAGCCTCAACCTCAGCCTTAAACTTAACCATCACTCCTGATACCCCAAAATTCTTACTGTTACATATCCGCCTCCACTACTAGCTTTAATTATAATTGGTTGTTTAAAATTATTCTTAAATTTAAAATCAAAATAATCCCAAGCAACCGTTGCATCTTTTCCTTCGGGAACATAACTAACATCTTTAGAGTGGGTATGCCGTTCTATAATCTCTAGCTTATCCTGTTTTAAAGCATTATATAATGTACTGGAAACCTGACAAATCCCTCCTCCAACTCCTGGTACCAACCTTCCATTTACAATCTGTGGTGCTTCTTTAAATCCTCGCTCCTTAGTTCGCGGGCCAACGATTTCATTAAAAGAAAATACCTCACCCGATAGTATTAGTTGATTATTAATTGACTCAGTAGCTAATTTAATATTTTCCCTTCTACTCTCACTTCCCGTTGCTCGAGTGGTATAAACACCAATTTCTTTAGTTATTTTTTCAAGTTGCTCCTTTCTGATATATGGTTCTATTCTTTCTAAAACTGATTCTAAGTACTCACCTTCTTCAGCCTCTACAATCTTTCCTTTAGTAGCTGTAATATCTAAAATCTGCCCAAAAGCTTCAGGTATAATCTCTCCACTTTCTTGATCTAAGGTAGCATCAACAGGATATAAGATTAACTCTTGAGAATGCTCTAAAAGTAACTCTTCAACTTCATGGGATAAATAACCACTTAGATCATACTGATAATAACTCACTCCATCCTCTACTCCCCAAATCACTCTTCTTACTTTATCTAACTCTCCTAATAAACTCAACAGCAAAATAACAACTAAGATAATTATTACTAAAATTATTGCTCCTCGCTGGACTACATAAATTATACCTCCTTGATCACTCATCTTTTCTGTCATTCCAATAACTCAGAAATAGTCACTAACTCATAACCTTGCTCTTGTAAATTAGCTATCATCTCTGGTAAAGCTGCTGCTGTTGGTTCAGTAGGATGCATCAGTACAATTCCACCATTCTCCGCCTTATCAACAACACGTTTGATAATTACATCAGAGCTAGGACGTTGCCAATCAATAGTATCAATCGTCCACATAATCGTTCTATAACCAAGCTCCTCAGCAACCTCAACAATCCTTTCATCTACTTCACCATATGGCGGAGCAAATAAATCGGTCTGATAACCAGTCTCTGCAGCAATTAATTCCTCATTATCCTTGATTAGACTAGTTAGCTCTTCGTTTGATAATTGCTTAGGATGCCAATGCCGGAAACCATGGTTTCCTAATTCATGACCTCGCTCCTCAATCTCTGTTATCAACTCGGGAAATTTTTCAACCCATCTTCCAATAAAAAAGAAAGTTGCTTTAACCTGATATTGATCTAAAGTATCAAGCATATCTGGTATGTGTTGTTCCCCCCAAGCAACATTGATCGCTAGAGACATCTTAGCCTCATCTGTTGGCCCTTGATAATAAGCCCCATTTTGAGCTTGAAAAACAGGTCGCTCACCATAATTAGGAGTATTGAATTTAATCATCCCAAAACTGACTAAAATAACAACAGCAAGCAAACCGACAATAACTTGACGATTCATTGGCAAATAAAAAAATCTTATCTTTCTTTTAGCCATCTTCATGCCCCCTTTCTATCTTCTTTTGTAGACCTGTATGCTTCTCAATATAATAATCTTCAGTATAAATTAACTCAGACAGCGGTACAATTTCATAACCTTGCTCCTTTAACTTAGGAATCAACCTACTCAATGACTTTGGAGTTTTCTCTCCATCATTATGCATTAAAATAATATCACCCGGGCCAACATTATCTAAAACACGATTGACAATATAATCACTACTGACATCCATCCAATCATGAGAATCAATACTCCATTGAACTGGATAATAACCTAACTCCTCACAGGTCTCAATCAACAAATTATTGTATTCTCCAAAGGGAGGTCGAAATAACCTTGAACCTTCTCCAGTCAATTTCTTAATCAACTCTTCTGTTTGATTCAACTCTTGTTTGATCTCTTCTTTTGTCAAAGAAGCCATATGAGGGTGTGTATAACTATGATTACCTATCTCATGGCCCTTAGCTACCATCTCTTTAATAAGCTGAGGGTTTTCTTCTAACCAATTACCACCAAAAAAGAAGGTTATATTTAAATCATGTTTTTCAAAAATCTCTAGTATCTCAGGTGTTCTCTCTGCCCCCCACATTCCATCTAAAGTAATAGCTATCTTCTTATCTTCTCGATCTACTTTATAGATTGGAACCAACTTATCTTGACTGACCATAACCTCTTCTCTTTGAACAACAAACTCCCTAGTTACTGTCCCAAATAGAAAGAAAGCAAACCCTAATACTACACAAAGTATCAAGATATCTTTAGCCTTTAACATTAATATCATTCTCTTTATCCTCCTTACCACTCCTTGCTATCTATTTATTCAAACTAATTATTAATTATCACTTTCAGCAGCAACTGGAATATTTTACTCTGAATATTAAGCCAACTGACTAATATAATTTTATAACCTAACCTAGATAAAGGATGTCTGCTAATGAAAATAATTTGGTTCAAAGCTTTTTCAACCTCTACTCTAGCATCATTTTTCTTCATCTTCTTTCTATTTGGTTCTATATTTAACTTTGCTGTTCAAAATAATCAATCACAATCAAAGTTAGAAAAAAAGATAGTTATTGATGCTGGACATGGAGGTATCGATGCTGGGGCCAACACAGAAGGAATCTTAGAAAAGGATATTAACTTAGCTATTGCCAAAAATTTAGCTGCTTTTTTAGATAGAGGTAGTTTAGAAATAATAATGACTCGTAAAGAGGATAAATTATATAATGATGATCGTAATCAAGATATTATTAATCGAACTAAGATAACTAATGAAAGTAATGCAGACCTATTGGTCAGTATCCATGTCAACAGCTTCCCTAGTTCTACATCATTTGGGGGCCAAACTTTTTATAAACCTAATTCAGAAGAAAGTAAAGAACTTGCTTCCGCTATTCAAGAAAAATTAATAGAAATTCAACCAGAAAATTATCGCAAGATCAAATCAGCTCCCTATTATATTTTACGTAAAAGTGAGATTCCAGCTGTAATTGTAGAGGTTGGCTTTATAAGTAATCCTCAAGATAGAGAAAGGTTGACCAATCCAGAAGAACAACAAAAGATTGCCCAAGGAATTGGAGAGGGAATTATCAATTACTTTAATCAAAAATTAAAAGAGACCCCTAATTAGGGGTCTCTTAGCTATCAAATATTTTAAAAAATCAAGTTGAGAAATGGTGTTTTCCAATTATTGTCTCACTACGCATATTATCAAACATCCATTGGGATGTTGCAGTTACAGGATTGTAATAAAATACTGCTCCTCTACTAGGATCCCAACCTTTTAAAGCCTCTTCAACTGCATCTCTTGATTCTTGATCCGGTTCTAACCAAAACTGTCCATCATGCACCGCAGTGAAAGCCCATGGTTCAAAAATAACATCTTTAATAGAATTAGGAAATTCTTGATCTTCAACTCGATTCAAAACAACTGCTGCTATTGCCACCTGTCCCTTATAAGGTTCTCCACGTGCTTCTGAATAAACAGCTCTTGCTAGTAATTCAAACTCTTCATCTGTAATATCTACTTCATAATTTGAAGAGTCTTGGCTTGTTTCAGTAGCTTGTACTGCTTGTTCTGTTTCAGCAGCTTGTACTGCTTGAGTATCTTCTCTTGTCTGAACACTAGCTTCAACACTAGAGTTAGAATGTGGAATAGTTAACATTCTTCCAGTACGAATTGAATCAGAACTTAAATTATTCCAAGCTCTAAGCTCTCGAACTGTTGTGTCAAAACTTCTAGCAATTCTCGACAAAGTATCTCCTGCTCTAACTTGATACTGCTTTGAAGTCAAGCTATTAATTGTTCTCCAATCAGAAATTCCATTAATCGCTAAATTATTATCTTGCTGATATCTGATTACTGCTCTTTCCGTCTGTTGACCATACTGCCCACTTATTGGCCCAGAGTAATAACCAAACCCTGCTAATCTTGCTTGCAATTCTTTTACATCCTCACCATCACTCGTAAATGATAATGGTCTACTCCCCAATGAAGCCGCCTCTGCTACAGGTACTAATACCATCGCTGTCAAAATCATTACTGCCACTGCTAATATAGTTTTTTGCTTCATCGCTCTCCTCCTTTAAATTCTATCATGATTATCTAAAATGCTTAACCTGCAGATAATTATATAAAATTGCTTGTAACTTATCAAAGGAAGTTCTTAAGATAACTGGAAATAAAAATTAATAAACAAAAAAACTTTAATCCCCAGCTGGGGATTAAAGTTTTTTATCTGGCAAAGACATGATTTCCAATTTTAACAATTGTATCCCGGGTTTCAAACCAAGAAATATAATTAGCAGTCCGTGGATTATAAAAATATACAGCCCCACGGGTTGGATCTTCTCCTCGTAAAGCAGCTTCAGCTGCCCGATAAGCTGTTCTATTTGGTGTTAGATTAATCTGTCCATCAAAGACCGGTGAAAACTGTCCTGACTGATAAATAACCGCTTCAATATCATCAGGAAAATAAGAATCAATTACTCGATTTAACACTACAGCTCCTACTGCTACTTGTCCAATATAAGGCTCTCCTCGAGCCTCACCATGTATTATTCTAGCCAGTAATTCAACCTCTTCATCACTTACCGTATGATATAAAACTTCTTTGTCACTTAAATTATTGATCGGTAATTGAATCGTATCACCTAATCTAATTACATCTGAACTACCAAGATCATTCAACTCTCTAAGCACACTAACATTAGTATTGAACTCTCTAGCCAAATCATATAAATTATCTCCACGTTTAATAGGATAATCTAAAGTCTCTAAATCACTAACATCAATTTCTTGACGAGGACTCTCTTTTCTAACTTTTACTTTATACTCTTGGTTGACATCTAATTGATAATTATCTAATTCATCATCTGGTTGATATAATTTATTAATATCTTCTTGAATAGCTATTCCATCAACTACTTCATGATGTTCAGGAATTAATAACTTGTCTCCCGCTCTAATAAATTCATCTTCTTCCAAACTATTAAGCTCTCTAATCTCCCGCACACTGACCTCAAATTGTCGGGCGATATTAATCAACGCCTCACCTTCTCCCACCGTATAAACTAATTTAACTCTAAAGTTTGGAGCAGCCCAACTAATTTCAGCTGTAAATAATATAAATAAAATAGCTAATCCAACTATAAGTTTATTCTTTTTAAACATTTCACTACTCCTTTCCTAGACTAACTTCTAATTTAGATACCTTTTAAAATATTCTAGATAGCTTGTCTAATTCCTGTTAATTAATCAATTAATTTATCTGTTAATTTATTTAATTTATCAATTACAATTTGGCTCTCTGAAGGAAAAGATTTCAAAAATATATTACCATAACTTTTACTGACCACCCGATTATCCAAAATTATAACCCAGCCTTGATCTTCCTTAGAACGAATCAACCTACCAATTCCTTGCCGAAATTTAATTACTGCTTTAGGTAACATATAGTTGAAAAAAGAATTCTCTCCATTAGCTTCTAAATCTTCTATCTTAGCTGCTATAACTGGATCAGTTGGTACTAAAAAAGGTAGTTTGACAATAACTACACAGCTTAATTGCTCACCTGGAATATCTACTCCTTCCCAAAAGCTAGCTGTTCCTAGTAATAATGATTTTTGATTGGCTTTAAACTCTTCAATCAATTGGTGGCGAGACTTCATACCTTGACAGTAAAGATTATTAATCTTTAATTGATCAAGTTCTTCTAATAGCTCTTGATAAACCTGATTTAACATCCAGTAAGAAGTAAATAAGACTAAACTGTTTCCTTCTCTAATTTGAACAATATTCTTTACTGCTCTAACAACTTCTTGAACAAATGATTTCTGGTTTGGATTGGAAAGATCTTTGATTACCCCTATTCGTAATTGATTACGATAATCAAAAGGGCTTCCTACTTCTAAATTATCTACTGTAAATTCTTGAAGTCCTAAATTCTTACTAATAAAGTCAAAGGAATTATCAACTGTTAAAGTAGCCGAAGTAAAGATCACAGAATCCATCTTTTCTAATAAATTAACCTGTAATTCTTGACTAATATCTAAGGGAGCTGAACAGAGACTACAATTATCAGAACGATGTTCTAACCAATAGACATAGTCTTGCTGAGGAGTCTCAATTACTTCTTCGATAGTCTGCTTGACCTTATTACAAAAATCTATCTTTGCTGCTAATTCTACAGCTAAAGCATCAAAATTTTCTAGTTCATCTTCTGTTAATGCTAGCTCTTCAAATAACCCTTCTAACCCGTGTCTTAAACTACTTAAGTCTAATAAAAAATTCTCAAATTCCACCTTAATAACCTGCTGCCATAACTCCTTTTCACGAACTTCCTCTGTTAGCCTGACCTTATATTCTTTAAAATTGCTATCTAGAAATTTAATCAACTGATTAAATAAGCTATGTACCTTCTCAGTTAATCTCCTAACTAACGGAACTAAATCATTATCAATTCGCTTTTGAAAGCTTTGTTTTAATTTATCTTTTAGCTTACTGCTGGCTAATCTCAATTGTAATAAAACTCCAATTCCTTCTTCTGAGTGGTGTAAAGATTGTAGAAACTTAACAATTCCTTCTTTATTAAGCTTCAACCCTAAATAATTAGTGGCTACTTCTTCTATATTATGTGCTTCATCAAAAACAATCTTCTTATAAGCAGGTAAGACTGCTGTTTGTTCCTCTAAATCTTCTTCCTTTCTTAAAGCAAGATCTGCAAATAATAGATGATGATTTACAATCAACAGATCAGCCTCTTCAACTTCCCTTCTAGCAAAGATAAAATGGCACTGCTCATAATAAGGGCAGTTGGCCCGTAAACATAATTCACTCTTAGCTGCAATCTGATCCCATAATTCAAACTCAACCTTGAACTTCAAATCAGAGCGACATCCAGTTTCAGTCTTTAAAACCCATTGATTAATCTTTGATAACTTATCATATTTATCAGCAGTTAATTGAGCATTTTTTTCATATTGAATTAACCTTCTCAAACAGACATAGTTTCTTCGTCCCTTAACTAATACAGCTTTGAAATCCAACTCAAAAACTTCCTGCAATAACGGAATATCCTTATTAATCAACTGTTCTTGAAGATTAATTGTATTAGTTGAAATAACAACCTTTTCTTCTTCAACTAATGAAGAAAAGATACTAGGAACCAAATAAGCTAAAGACTTTCCAGTTCCTGTTCCAGCCTCTATTAATAGATGTTTTTTCTCTTTAAAGACATCCGTGATCTTAGTTGCCATTCTTTGCTGCTGGGGTCGATATTCATACTTGGCAAAGGAAGTAGCCAAATTTTGACCAGGAGCAAAAAAATCTTCAATTTGATCTAACTCTAACTTTAAACTCATAATCCCTTATCCTTTCACTTTACTAACTCTTTAAGCGTAGCTAAATTTTGTTGATCATCACCATTGTCATCAATTGGGGTCTCTAAAATAAATAATTTATTCCGTAATTGAGGATGATTAACTAAATTTTCAAAACCTTCTAGACCGATTTCACCCTGTCCAATATGCTGATGACGATCCTTATTAGAAGCAAACTCTGTCTTAGAATCATTAGCATGAATTACTCCTAACTTATCTAACCCAAATAACTGGTCAATCTGCCTTACTAACTTATCTAATTCTTCTTCAACACGCAAATCATAACCTGCTGCAAAACCATGACAAGTATCATAACAAAGCCCTAATCGGTCATTATTCGTAATTGGCTCTATCATCTGCTTTAACTCTTCTAGACTAGAACCTAAAGCTGTACCAGCTCCAGCGACATTCTCTAATAAAATACGAACTTCAGGATCAGTTCGCTCTAAAACCTCTTCTAAAGCCTCCGTTATTCTAGTAATTCCTGCTTCAGCACCCGAACCTGTATGGCTACCTGGATGTAAGACTAAATATTCAATCCCCAATCTATCAGCCCGTTTGACCCCTGCTACCAAAGCATCAATTGATTTTTGATATAACTCATCTTTAGGTGAAGCTAAATTGATTAAATATGGAGTATGAATTACTGCTGATTCTATTTGATATTGCTTTAAATTATCTTTAAATTTCTCTACTTCTTCATTAGTCAATTCCCTTGCTTTCCAGCCCCTTGGATTGGTAGAAAAGATCTGAAAAGTATTACAGTCTAACTCAGCTGCTCTAATAACTGCTTGGTCAATCCCTCCAGCAATTGATGTATGGACACCAAATTTCATATTTCCACCTCCCGTTTCAATTCACAATTTATGATGTACAATTTACAATTAAATTCAAAACAAAAAAGAAAAATTAAAAAACATAAACCAGAATAAATCCAGTTTATGCCTTGAATAAAATTTATCCTTATTTATTAATTATCTTCTTTATTCTGCTCATCTTTATCCTCTAAAGCAGCTTTACGAGATAGATTAATCCGATTTCGATCATCGATTCCTATTACTTTAACGAGTACTTCATCTCCTACTTCTAAAATATCTTCTACCTTTTTAACATGATGATCAGCTAACTTAGAAATATGCACTAATCCTTCTTTACCTGGCAATACTTCAACAAAGGCACCAAAGTTAGTTGTTCTTTTTACTTTTCCTAAATACATTTCCCCAACTTCAACATCCTTAGTTAACCGTTCAATCATCCTACGAGCTTCCTTGCCACCTTCTTGATCTTCAGCTGCAATAAAGACTGTTCCATCATCTTCAATATCAATCTTTACGCCTGTCTCGTCAACAATCTTCTTAATTGTCTTCCCGCCTCGACCAATAACATCTTTGATCTTGTCAGGATCTATTTGCATTGTCATAATGCTTGGAGCATGAGCTGACATCTCTTCACGTGGTTCAGAAATTGTCTTTAACATTTCATCTAAAATATGCAATCTACCCACTCTTGCTTGTTCTAATGCTTCTTTTAGAATCTCTTTAGCAACACCTTTAACCTTCATGTCCATCTGTAAAGCTGTAATTCCTTCTTTCGTTCCTGCTACTTTAAAGTCCATATCTCCATTGAAGTCTTCTATTCCTTGAATATCTGTTAAGATTGCTACTTGATCATCTTCTTTCATTAATCCCATTGCAATTCCTGCTACTGGTGCTTTAATTGGTACTCCAGCATCCATTAAAGCTAATGTACTTCCACAGATACTTGCTTGGGAAGTAGAACCATTTGAAGCTAAAACTTCAGAAACCAACCTTAGCGTATAAGGAAATTCATCTGCTTCAGGAATCATCGGTCTTAATGCTCGCTCACCTAAAGTACCATGGCCAATCTCTCTTCTACCTGGTCCACGCAATGGACTCGTTTCACCTACACTGTATGGTGGGAAGTTATAATGATGCATATATCTTTTAGATTCTTTCTCTTCTAACCCATCTAAGATCTGCTCATCACCTACAGCACCTAATGTTGCCACTGTCATTGCTTGCGTCTGCCCACGAGTAAATACTCCTGAACCATGTGCTCGTGGCAATAAACCAACCTCACACGAGATTGAGCGAACTTCATCTAACTTACGACCATCAATCCTGACTCCTTCATTTAAAACTAAGTTTCTGATCGATTCTTTTGCAACCTTATCTAAAGTACTTTTAACTACTTTAATTATTTTTTGAAGATCTTCATGCTCTTGATATTTATCCTTAAAATGATCGATAACTTCTTGCTTTACCTGATTAACTTGATCTCCACGCTCAAATTTATCAGCAGTCTGTAAAGCTTGACTTAGTTGATCTCCTACATAATCTCTAACTTCCTTTTCAATCTCTGCATCCTCAACAACTTTTAATTCAATATCTGCCTTTTCTTTACCTACTTCGTCAACTATTTTACTCTGTAATGCTGCAACTTCCTTAACTACCTGATGTCCAAAATCAATAGCTTCTATCATCTCTTCTTCTGATACTTCGTTGGCCCCTGCTTCAACCATCATTACTGCTTCTTCAGTTCCTGCTACTGTTAAATCTAATCCACTTTCTTTATATTGCTCAATCGTTGGGTTAATAACAAATTCTCCGTCAACTAATCCTACTTTAACCCCACCGATTGGCCCATCAAATGGAATATCCGAAATAGCAAGTGCAGCTGATGCACCAATCATAGCAGCAATATCAGGAGTATTGTCAGAATCAACTGATAATACAGTAGCTACTACTTGAACATCATGCCTCATCCCTTTAGGAAATAAAGGACGTAGTGGTCGATCAATTACCCGTGATGTTAATGTAGCTGCATCACTTGGTCTTCCTTCTCGCTTAATAAATCCACCAGGAATCTTACCCGCTGCATATAACCTTTCTTCATAATTAACCATTAATGGAAAAAAGTCAATCCCTGACCTAGGTTCATCCATTGTAGCAGTTACTAGAACAACTGTTTCTCCATACCGAACCAAAACTGAACCATTAGCTAACTGGGCCAACTTTCCAGTTTCAATCGTTAACTCTCTTCCTCCTAATTCCATTGACCATTCTTGTGCCATAAAATCTAACCCCTTTCTCAATATTGTCTTATTTTTAGCTATACCCAATCTCAGAATTTAAATACTAAAATATAAGAGCGGGAATCCCCGCTCTTATAATCCATTATTATCCTCTAAGACCTAAATCACTAATTAATTCTCGATAAGCTTCTATATCATTATTTTTAAGATATCTAAGTAATCTTCTTCTTCGACCAACCATCTTTAACAGACCACGTCTAGAGTTGTGATCTTGCTTATGATCTTTCAAGTGTTCAGTAAGCTCTGTAATTCGCTCTGTTAAGATAGCAATCTGTACTTGTGCAGAACCTGTATCATTATCATGAAGTCCATACTCATTTATAATTTCTTGCTTTTTCTCAGCTTCTAACATTATTTGTCACCTCCTTATGATTTAAAATCCCCAATCACCAAGTCAATCGCTGGAGCAGCGAATAACCTAGTCAATGGTTCTAAGATCAATTTCATATAACATTTTAGCATACTACAAGAAAAATGTAAACTAATTTAAGACATTTTTAGCTAGTTCAATATCTTTTTCGATTCTTGCCACTAGTTCATCCTCAGTATTAAATTCACTTTCTCCCCTAATTCTTTCTATAAATTCTAACTCCACTCGTTGTCCATAAATATTCTGACTAAAATCAAAAATATGAACTTCAATAGCAAATTGTCCAGTATTGAATGTAGGACGTAACCCTAAATGAACAATTCCATCATAAATTTGCTGCTTGTGCTTCAATTTACAAGCATAAACACCAAAAGGCGGTAATGCATAATTAGTAACAGGAACTAAATTAGCTGTAGGAAAGCCTAACGTCCTTCCTCGTTGCTCTCCTGTCACTACTTGGCAATCTATAACAAAGTTTCTTCCTAACTGCTCCCTAACTTGGGCCAACCTTCCTTCTTCAACTAGCTCACGAATATAAGTACTACCTGCCTCTTGCTGATTGATCTTTACTGCAGGTATAGCTTGGACATTAACTCCAAATTCTGATCCTAAAAAAGCTAATTGCTCAGGTGTTCCCTTACTTTGATACCCACACCTAAAATCTTCTCCTACAATAATCTCTTTAACTGAAAAACGTTTGATTAAATAATCAACTAGAAACTTTTCAAAAGTAATTTGAGCAAATTCAGGAGTAAACTTCTGTAAAACAATCTGCTTAATGTCTAGGGATTCAATTATCTTTCTTTTTTGTAACCAGCTTGTCAACCTCTTGGGAGCTTTAGCCGGGGCCAACGTATGCAGTGGATGGGGATGAAAAGTAAATAAGCCACTATCATAACCTAACTCTTTGGCTCTTTCGATCGTTAAATTAATTATCTTTTGATGACCTAGATGAACTCCATCAAAAGTACCTAAAGTCATTACTACAGGACGATTATGAGCCTTATTATATATAATCTCCAATCTAATCTCTCCCTTCAGAGGGCTTTGATTTATCTTTAGCTAACTGTTCTTTTACTGCATTAATTAATTGTTCTTCCGCTTCATCTAATTTAAGATTAATTGTACAGCCAGCAGCTCGAGGATGACCTCCTCCATCAAATAAGTGTGCTACTTGGTTAACTTGCAAGTAATTATTAGATCTAAGACCAACTCTAATCTCCTCTTGCTCAATCTCTTTAAATAAAATTCCAACCTCTGCTCCTTTTAAAGTGCGAGGATAATTAACTAACCCTGTAGTATCTTCTAAGTCAGCACCAATCTCTTCTAGCATCTCTTGGCTAACCTTTAACCAGGCTATCTTTCCTGTTGTATCAACTTGTAAGTTTTGTAAAACCTTACCTCGTAAGATTAAATTTTGATAGGAGTTAGTCTCAAGTACCTCTTTAGCAATTAAAGATGGATCTACACCATAATTCAATAATTCAGCCATGATCTGATGGGTCATACTGCTAGTATTAGAGTAACGAAAAGAACCCGTATCAGTAATCAGACCAGTTGCTAGTGCAGTAGCTATTTCAAAAGTCAGCTCTACTTCTTCCATCTTCTCTTGTAGAGCATAAATTAATTCCACCGTAGCAGCAACATCAGCTACTAAATTATAATCTCCAAATGAATTATTATCACTATGATGATCAATGTTAATAATTGGTTCTTCTTTAATCAACTCTTCTACTCTAGCTATTCGCTCTAAATTACTACTATCTACCACTATAGTTAGATCTACATCTACTGTTAAATCAGCTTCATACTCTTTTATTTCATCAATACCAGCTAAGAATGAGAAGCAATCAGGAATAGAATCATCTATAACAATAGTAACTTTCTTTCCTAATTGCTCCACCATTAACTTCAGGGCCAACATAGAACCTAAATTATCCCCATCAGGACTGACATGACCAGTTAATAAGATACTTTTAGCATCCTTAATTGGTCTAACTAATGCAGAAACTTCTTTATTCATCTTTTCCATCCTCATCAATATTTTCTAAAATTTCAAAGATGCGTGTTCCTTTCTCAATTGAATCATCATATCTAAAGATGATCTCTGGAGTATGGCGCAATCTAATCCGTTGCCCAATCTCTCTTCTAACAAACCCTTCTGTAGCCTGCAGCCCCTCCATAGTTTCTTCTTTATTGCCATCCAAAATACTGACAAATACTTTAGCATGACGCAAATCACCAGAAACCTCTACATCAGTTACAGTTACAAAACCGATTCGCGGATCCTTAATCTCCTTTTGTAATAAATCACTTACTTCTTGTTTAATTAATTCTCCAACTCTTTGTGATCGATTGCGAGCCATCCCTATCATCTCCTATCAATTTATAAAGTCCGTTTAACCTCTTTATAACCATAAACTTCCATAATGTCTCCTACTTTAATATCATTATAATCTTCAATTCCAACTCCACATTCATATCCTTCAGCTACTTCACGCACATCATCTTTGAAACGTTTAAGAGAACTAATGTCCCCTTCTTTTATAATTTTGCCATCTCTAATCAATCTAATTTTAGCATTCCGAGTAATCTTTCCACTCTTAACATAACTTCCAGCAATTGTACCTACTTTAGGCACCTTAAAGGTATCTCTAACTTCTACCTGACCTAAAATAATCTCTTTATAATCTGGATCTAATAAACCTTCCATTGCCTGCCTAATCTCTTCAATTGCTCTATAAATAACTCGATAAGTACGAATTTCAACAGTTTCCTTTTCAGCAACTTTTCGAGCATTGGCCCCAGGACGTACATTAAATCCAATAATAATTGCATTTGAAGCTGCAGCTAACATAACATCTGTTTCAGTAATTCCTCCTACTCCATCATGCACAACTTTAACTTGGACTTCTTCTGTACTTAAATTCAATAAAGATTCCTTTAATGCCTCAACTGATCCTTGTACATCAGCTTTAACTACAATATTTAAGTTCTTAATTTCTCCTTCTTGGATTTGAGCAAATAAATCATCAAGATTAACTGTTGTATTTTGGCCTAATTCATCAGCTCTCCTCTGATCTTCACGTTTATTAGCAATATCTCTTGTAGCTTGATCGTCTTCTAATACCTCCAATAAATCTCCAGCTTTTGGTGCTTCAGATAAACCTAATACTTCAACTGGAGTAGAAGGACCTGCTTCTTCAATCCTTTCCCCTCGATCATCAATCATCGCTCTTACTCTTCCTGAAGCCAGACCTGCTACAATAGGATCACCCACTTTTAAAGTTCCATTCTTAATCAAAACAGTAGCTACTGGACCTCGACCTCTATCTAATTCAGCTTCAATGATAACCCCATGTGCTGGTCGATCAGGATTAGCTTTTAACTCTTCCATTTCAGAAGTCAAGATTATCATTTCCAACAATTCATCTAGATTCTGTTGCTTCAAAGCAGAAACAGAAACACAGATCGTATCTCCACCCCATTCTTCAACTACTAAACCATGCTCTGTTAATTCTTGCTTGACTCTTTCTGGTTGAGCATTAGGTTTGTCAATCTTATTGACAGCAACTATAATTGGTACTTCAGCTGCCTTAGCATGGTTAATAGCTTCAACAGTCTGTGGCATAATTCCATCATCAGCACTAACTACCAAAATAGCAATATCAGTTGCTTGAGCACCACGAGCTCTCATTGAAGTAAACGCTTCATGCCCTGGCGTATCTAAGAAAGTAATTGGTTGACCATTTACTTCAACTTGATATGCTCCAATATGTTGTGTAATTCCTCCAGCCTCACCAGCAGTTACATTAGTCTTTCGAATTGCATCTAATAAAGTAGTCTTTCCATGATCAACATGCCCCATTACAGTAATTACCGGTGGCCTAGTCTTTAAATCTTCTGGAGAATCTTCTCGATCTGTTACTAATCCATAAATATCATCATCTTCTTCTTCCTCTTCAACCTCTTTAACCTGATAACCATACTCTTCTGCTATTTGTTCAATTATTTCAAAATCAAGTTCTTGATTAATCGTAGCCATAATTCCTAGATTAATCAATTCAGTCATTAAGCTATTAGGTTCAATCTCTATCTCTTCAGCTAATTCTTTAACAGTTAATCTTCCTTCAACTTCTATTATATCTTCCTCTTGATCAACCTCATCCTCATCTGCTCCTAATACCATATCAACCACCATTTCAGCAGTATCTTCCTCTACAGTACTCATATGACTACTAATATCTAACCCTAAATCTTGTAATATCTCAATCAACTCTTTGTTTTCTATCTCTAACTCCTTAGCCAACTCATAAACTCTAATCCCCATTACTTAACACCCCACTATTAATTTGTAATTTTTACTGTTTATTACTAAAACATCTTTAATTTAAAACAATCCCGAATCATTCTCTTCTAACTGTGATTCACTCTTAATATCTATCTTCCAACCTGTCAATTTAGCAGCTAATCTAGCATTTTGACCTTCTTTTCCAATAGCTAACGATAATTGATAATCAGGCACAACCACCTTGGCTACATTTTCAGATTCATCAACATCTACCTCAACAACTTCAGCAGGACTTAAGGCATTAGAAATAAATGTGCCAATATCTTCATTCCATTGCACAATATCAACCTTTTCCCCATTTAATTGATCAACGATAATTCGTACCCGTGAACCATTAGGGCCAACACAAGAACCGACTGCATCTACATCTTCCTCAGTAGAATGAACAGCAATCTTAGAACGTGAACCAGCTTCTCTTGCTACAGCCTTTATCTCTACAACTCCATCATGGATTTCAGGAACCTCTAACTCAAATAACCTTTTTAACAATCCTGGATGTGTCCTAGAGACCAAAATATTTGGCCCTTTAGTAGTCTCATTAACCTCAACAATATAAACCTTAATTCGATCTCCCTGCTCATATTCTTCATTTTGTATCTGTTCTGGTGGAATTAAGATTGCCTCCGTCTTTCCCAAATCAATAATTATATTCTTTTTATGCTCACGTTGGACAATTCCAGTTACTATATCCCTTTCTCGGTTAGAAAACTCTTCATAAATAATATCCCGCTCTGCTTCACGAATTCGCTGAATAACAACCTGTTTAGCTGTCTGAGCTGCAATTCGACCGAAATTACCAGGAGTAACTTCTAACTCTACTTGATCTCCTAATTCATAGTTAGGGTTCTTCTTTTGAGCTTCAACTAATGAGATCTCCTCTTCTTGATCAGTTACCTGCTCAACAACCTCCTTAGTAGAGTAAACACTTACTTCACCAGTATCTTCCTCTATGTCTATCTCAACATTTCCAGCGGAACCAAAATCACGCTTGTAAGCCGATTTCAATGCCGCTTTAATAGCATCAAGCAGCATTTCTTTTGGAATCCCTTTCTCTTTCTCAATATCATTTAATGCCTGTATCAACTCAACATTCATCTTTTTAATTCCTCCCCTTATCCCTTAAAATTCAACTGCCAACTTAGTTTTAGCAATTTTGGAAAGTGGTATACTCAATTCTTCACCATCTAAACTAATCTTAACATTCTCCTCTTCAAGACCAAGTAATTTACCCGTCAGCTCTTTTTCTCCATTTACCGGTGCATATGTAGAAATTTCAACCAACTCTCCACTAAACCTTTCAAAATCTTGCTTTGTTTTTAACGGTCGGTCAATCCCTGGTGATGATACTTCTAACAGATAAGATTGTTCTATTGGATCATTTAAGTCCAGTTGTTCACTTAAATCTCGACTCACCTGTTGACAGTCATCTAAAGACACTCCATCTATATTATCAACGAAGACTCTCAAAATCCAATCCGGCCCTTCTTTATTATATTCTACATCAACCAACTCCAAATCATAGCTTGCTACTATCGGTTCTGCCAATTCTGTTACAACACTTTCTACATTCTTTCCCATAGTTTTTCCCTCCCTCGAACTTTATTTTCCCAATTTTTAGTACTATTTATTCTTATTCAGCTAATTAATTTTAATTGCATAATTAAAGAGTGGGTGCTTTACCCACTCCGTTAGTACAGATATCAACAAATATATATTACATTTTAGCATATTATTAACCTTTTTGCAAACTATATTCCAAAGAGAGATAGCTGATTAGTCTCTGGTAAATCATCCACAGCACCGATCTCCTTTAAAACTTCAATTACTGTTTTACTCAAACCAGTTCTATTAACCAAATCTTCTATTGACGTGAATTCTTCTCCTTGACGAGCTTGAACCAAGCTATCTGCTGCACTATCTCCTAAACCTTGCAAACTGATTAGAGGAGGTAATAAACCTTCATCAGTAATCTGAAATTCTTTAGCCTTAGATTGATAAATATCGACTGTTTTGAAGGTAATTCCTCTAGCCATTGCCTCAATTACTATCTGTAAGACCTTTAAAGTATTCTTATCTTTTGCTGTGGCATCATTACCTTTAGCTTTAATCTCATTGATCTTTTTCTTTATAAATTCTTTCCCTTGTAAGACAATCTGAGCATCAAAATCATCAGCTTTAATAGTAAAGTAAGTATTATAAAAAGCTTCCGGGTGATGTACCTTAAAATAAGCAATCCGAAAGGCCATCATCACATAAGCAGCAGCATGAGCCTTTGGAAACATATAATTTATCGTCTTACAAGATTTAATATACCACTCAGGTACATCATTATCCCTCATCGCTTTCTCTTCTTCTTCTGTCAATCCTTTTCCTTTACGAACATGCTCCATAATCCAGAAAGCTGTAGAAGGCTCTACCCCCTTTTGTAATAGATAATTCATGATGTCATCACGAACAGAGATTACTTCTGATAACTCTGCTACTCCTTCTTTAATTAAATCCTGAGCATTGTTCAACCAAACATCTGCTCCATGGGATAACCCACTAATTCTTACCAATTCAGCAAAAGTAGTCGGTTTAGTCTCCTTTAACATCCCTCTAACAAAACTGGTTCCAAACTCTGGAATACCTAAAGTACCCAATTTAACCCCAACTTCTTCTTGACTAACACCTAACGGTTCAATGCTGGAGAAGATACCCATAGTCTCTTCATCTTCTAAGGAAATTTCTTTAGGATCAACACCGGTCAGATCCTGTAACATCCGAATACTGGTTGGATCATCATGACCTAAAATATCCAACTTCAGCAGATTATCATGGATCGAATCAAAATCAAAATGGGTCGTTAGTGTATCAGTCTCCATATCATTAGCTGGCTTTTGAATCGGTGTAAAATCATAAATTTCCTTATCTTGTGGTACAACTATCTGGCCTCCAGGATGTTGACCTGTCGTCCTCTTTACTCCTGTACAACCTGCAACCAAACGATCGATCTCAGCTTTTCTAAGCGGTAGATCATTATCTTGAGCATGTCCTTTAACAAAACCATAAGCAGTTCGATCAGCAATTGTAGAGATAGTTCCTGCTCGATAGACATATTCTGCTCCAAATAACTCTTCTGTATAGTCATGAACTTGAGGTTGATACTCCCCTGAAAAGTTAAGATCTATATCTGGTACTTTATCTCCTTCAAACCCTAAAAAGACTTCAAAAGGAATATCAAAACCATCTTTAACTAACTGACTAGAACATTCAGGACATTCTTGATCTGGCAAATCAACCCCCACTCCTACAGAACCATCGGTAAAGAATTGACTATATTTACATTCTGGACATCTATAATGTGGTGCTAAGGGATTTACTTCTGTAATATCGGTCATCGTAGCTACTAAAGAAGAACCAACCGAACCACGTGATCCAACCAGATAGCCATCATCCAATGATTTCTTAACCAACTTTTGAGAAATTAAATAGATTACCGCATAACCATTCCCAATAATCGAATCCAACTCTTTCTCCAACCGCTTTTCTACAATTTCTGGTAGTGGACTCCCATATAACCTTTCAGCTTTATTATAGGTCATCGACCTAATCTTATCCTCTGCTCCTTCAATAGTTGGAGTAAATAGGCCATCAGGAATCGGTTTAATCTCTTCAATCGATTCTGCTATCTGATTTGGATTATCAATCACTAACTGTTGAGCTACCTCTGGTTCAAAGTAATCAAACTCATCTAACATTTCACCAGTCGTTCTAAAGTATAAAGGTGCTTGCTGGTCTGCATCATCAAACCCTTGTCCCTCCATTAAAATTTGGCGATAGATACTATCTTTAGGATCTAAAAAGTGAACATCACCAGCAGCAATTACAGGCTTACCTAACTTCTTTCCTAACTGATAAATTTTCTTATTAATCTCTTGTAATTCCTCTAAAGATTTAACCGTCCCTTGAGCTAATAAAAATTTATTATTACCAATCGGTTGTAATTCAAGATAATCATAAAATTTAGCTAACTCCATCAATTCCTGTTCAGGTTTCCCATTCAATACTGCTTTATATAGCTTTCCTGCTTCACAAGCAGAACCAATAATTAACCCTTCTCTCTTCTCTAATAACTCACTCTTTAAGATCCTCGGTACACGATGAAAATTATTAATATGAGCATTTGAAACCAATTGATAAAGATTTTTAAGACCTACTTGGTTTTTGACTAAAATAGTAGTATGATAAGGTCTAACTCGCTTATAATCAATCTTACTTGTCAATTGATTGACCTCTGATAAAACAGAAATTTCTTGTTCAAGGGTTAATTCGATTAACTCTGTAAATATTTCAGCAGTTACAGTTGCATCATCAATAGCTCGATGATGATTTTCTAAGTCTTTATCAAATTTTTTGGCTAATTTATTCAATTTATAGCTTTTTAACTCTGGTAATAAAGCTCGGGATAAATTCAAGGTATCTAAAGCAGTATTAGTTAATTTATTTTTTCCTAGCCTTCGTAATTTATCTTCAATAAATCCTAAATCAAAACTCAAATTATGAGCTACTAAAGTAGCTTCCCCAATAAAATCTAAAAATTGCTCAATTGCTACTTCTAACTGAGGGGCCAACTCCACCATCTGATCTGTAATCCCTGTCAATTCAGTAATTTTAGCTGGAATAGATCTTTCTGGATTGATAAAGGTTTGATAAGTATCAACTACCTCTCCACCCTCTAGTTTAACTGCCCCTATCTCTATAATTTGATCAGAATGAGGATTGAAGCCTGTCGTTTCCAAATCAAAAACTACAAAACTCTCTTCTGCTAGCTCCTTCTCAGTTGGGTTTAAGACTATCGGCTCTCCATCATCGACCAAATATGCTTCTACACCATAAATCACTTTAATATCCCTATCTGCAGCAGCACTATGGGCATGTGGAAAGGATTGTACTACTCCATGATCAGTAATTGCAATTGCTGGATGCCCCCACTCATCAGCTCTCTTAATTACCTCTCCTACATCAACTACTGAATCCATTGCACTCATCTTTGTATGCAAATGCAATTCACTTCTCTTTTGTGAAGCATCATCTTTCTTTTCTTCATGAACAATCGGCATGACAGAATTAGCCATCAAGCTCAATTCATGATCATACTTATCATACTTAACTGGCCCTTCTACTTTAACCCAACATCCTTTGGAAATATTTTTAGCTAAAGCCCCTCCTTGCTTTTCAAAGACTTTAACTGTAATTGAATCGGTACTATCCGTTAGATAAAATATAACTAAATTTCTACCACTTTTTAATTCTCTAATCTCTAAATTAAATACTTCTCCAGCAATGACTATCTTTCTTTCTTCTCCTACAATCTCTTCAATAGCAGTCGGTTGACCAGTTATCTTACTTCCCAGCCAAACTTGATTTAAACTCCTAGTTCCGGTTGAAGTAGATTTAGCCTCTACTTTTTCTCTTTGAGCAACAGATTTAGCCAACCTCTTCATATAATCATCATTTTCTTTAGTTTGTTCATCTTTAATCTGGTCTAATTCAGTTCTGAAATCACCTAAACCAAACTCAACTTTGACTTGCTGATTATACTCTTGTTCAATTATTTCAGCTAAGATATGATGACAGTTCTTCTTCTCTAATGCTTCAACTGCCATCTTATTTTTGACTTCTACAATCAATAACTGATCCTCTATTCGCCAACGAGTTAGCGAAAGCCAGCCATTAGTCTGTGGCAACCGTTCTCTGATCTTCTTAATTATCTGCTCCCATTCTTCAGTCAAAATTAAGTCCAAAGGTAGGTCAGGATCATAATACTCAACTTGATACTTAAACTCCCCCTTAGAAATTAATTCAGCCCCTAATTGCTCCAATTGTTCTGCAATTTCAAAACCTTGGGGGAGTTTGAATTTAACTTGACAATAATTATTATCAAGATCAACTTCAATCCGCATGATTTTTATCTTATTGACTAGCTCTTGACTGGTAAATTCTTCTCTTAATCGCTCTTTAAAAATACAATCATTATCTTTGGGCTTAATTACTACTTTAGCCATTCTTATCTCTCCCTTAACCTAAATCATTAATCTTAACATTGATCACACCTGATAAGTCGGTCAAAAGTGCAACTAATTGATTCGGTTCAACCTTATTTGTTTTTTGAACCTTTAAATTAATATAGACATTATTCGCTTCCTTATAACATTTCTCTATACTAGCATCAGTAATTTGAATTCCATTTTCACCTAACACAGAACCAATCTTACCTAATGAGCCTGGCTGATCAAAAATCTTAATCCGTAATGAACATAATTTTTTATCATTATACATCCTTAATTCAACTTGATTCAAAATTGTCAAAGTCAACATTACCAAGACAGTAGTGATTACTGCATTCAAGTAAAAACCTGCTCCTACAGCCAAACCAATCCCAGAAACTGTCCACAATCCAGCAGCAGTCGTCAATCCTGTCACGGAAAAACCTTCCCTAATAATAGTTCCTGCTCCTAAAAAACCAATACCACTAACAACTTGAGCTGCAATTCGACCAGGATCACCTGGATTAGACAATACCCCTTCATATAATAATGGGAGTTTTAAGGAAACTGTCATAATCAAAGCCGAACCTACCGCTACTAAAATATAAGTTCTAAAACCTGCCGGTCTATAACTTCTCTCCCTTTCTAGGCCTACCAATCCTCCTAACAAGCAAGCCAATAACAAACGTAAAATAATTTCTATTCCTTCCAACTATTATCTCCCCCCTAAAGATGAAATGTTGCTTGTATTTACAAGCAACATCTGATTTACTTTATCTTATTTTTAAACCAAGAAAAATTCTTAGCTATATCCCAATACATCCTAAGTCTAGCTTTAAACCCCTCTACAACACCCAACTTTTCTTCCTTTAATACATGGGATAGATCATGAAGCTCAACTTCTTTAATCTTAATATCATGTTTTTTAATATATTGGGTCAAAGCTACCTCTACACCAAATTTAGTCATATTCAAATCTGAAATACCATCTAATACACTCTGCTTTACTGCTCTTTGTCCTGACAAAAAAGGAGCAATTTTTTGGGCCAAATCAGTAACCATCCTACCATCAGCAAAGACTCCTATAGTCATTTCAGCCTGCTGATTAATTATTGGCAGTAACAATTGATCGATATGCTCAACTGTCAGTCCTAATAGATCAGCATCTAAGAAGAGAATTATGTTGCTATTATTATTTTCTATGCCAACCTGCATAGCAGCTCCTTTACCCCGATTTTGATCAAATTCAATGACCTTAGCTCCAGCTTCTGTAGCTTTAGAAGCTGTATCATCAGTTGAACCATCACTAACTACAATAATTTCATCGATCAATCGATGCCTTTTAACTTGAGTTACTACTTGGCCAACCGTACCTCCTTCATTATAAGCAGGAATCACAGCAGTAATTTGCATTAATAACTAACCTCCTAATTACTTCAACTGAGCTATCAAATCTTCAATCGCACTCAAAGCTTGATCAGCCTCAATCTCTAATTCTTCTCCTGTCTGTCTTAACTTAACTTCTAACTTACCATCTGCTAAAGAGCGAGAACCGATTGTAATTCGAATTGGGCAACCAATTAAATCAGCATCATTAAACTTAACTCCTGCTCTTTCTTTTCGGTCATCAGCTAATACCTCAATTCCTGCTGCTGATAATTGCTCATATAATTCAGCTGTCTTATCGGCTACTTGTTCGTCATTTCCTAACGGTAATAAATGAACTAGATATGGAGCTAAAGCCTTAGGCCATTTGATACCATATTGGTCATAATTTTGCTCAATTACTGCAGCCACTGTTCTAGTAATTCCAACTCCATAACAACCCATCACTAATGGCTGACTTCTTCCGTTTTCATCTAAGAAAGTAGCTTCTAAAGCCTTGCTATACTTAGTCCCTAATTTAAATACTTGGCCTACCTCTATCCCAGGAGTTAAATTAAGCTCAGCACCACATTCTACACAGCCTTCTCCTTCTTTAACACTGCGAATATCAGCAACTTCAGTTACTGTAAAGTCACGTTCTGGATTGACATTGAGATAATGTGTATCTGCTTTATTAGCTCCGCTTACAGCGTTAGTTAATTTCATTACCAACTCATCAGCAATTATTTTAACCTGACTGTCAAGTCCAATTGGCCCGCTAAACCCTTTGACTGTATTTAATTCTTCATAAATTTCTTCACCTGCTAATTCAAGATTGACTACATCTAATAAATTAGCTAGCTTAATCTCATTAAGCTCATAATCACCTCTTACTAAAGCTAGTACTATTTCATCTTCAGTTTGATAAATCAAGGCTTTAATCATCTTCTCTAGTGGAAGATCTAACTCTGCAACCAACTCTTCCATAGAGGTTTTACCTGGAGTATCAACTTCTGTTAACTCTTTTAAGTCTTCAACACTCTCTTTGATTTCAACCTGAGAAGTTGCTAACTCTAAATTAGCAGCATAACCACACTCTTCACAATAAACAACTATATCTTCCCCTGCTTCAGCAAATGCCATAAATTCATGAGAGTCGTCCCCTCCAATTGTACCTGTATCTGCTTTAACAGGGCTAAAGTCTAATCCACATCTAGTAAAGATCTCTTCGTAAGCATCATACATCTGCTGATAACTTTCTTCTAAACCTGCTTGGTCTGTATCAAAGCTATAAGCATCTTTCATAATAAACTCTCTACCACGTAACACTCCAAATCGCGGTCGGATCTCATCACGATATTTAGTTTGAATCTGATATAAATTTAACGGTAAATCCTTATATGATCTAACTTCATCCCTTACTAGATCAGTAATTACTTCTTCGTGGGTTGGCCCTAAACAAAATTCTCTACCTTGCCTATTTTCTAATCGCATCAATTCAGGACCATAATCTTTTAACCTTCCCGATTCTTCCCATAATTCCGCAGGTTGCAAAGCTGGTAATAATAACTCCTGTGCTCCTGCTTTATTCATCTCCTGACGTACAATATCTTCAAATTTCTTAATTACTCTATATCCTAATGGCAAATATGTATAAACACCTGAACTTAATTTTCTCATTAAACCAGCTCGTAACATCAGTTGATGGCTCACAACTTCTGCATCAGCTGGGGTCTCTTTTAAAGTAGGAATATACATCTGTGACATCTTCATAATTTTCTGCCTCCTCTGTTATCAAGCTTCTCTTTTCAAAACGAATCAAACAATTTGAATTTTATCAGTCCTAGTTAAAATTGTCAATTACAAAACTATTCCAAATTCTCTATCTCAATTAATAGTTGATCTACTAGATCCTTCCCAGGAACCTTTTTAATAACTTCTCCTTTTTTAAAGATCAACCCAACATCTTTACCTCCAGCAATACCTAAATCAGCTTCACGTGCTTCACCAGGGCCATTAACAACACAACCCATGACAGCTACTTCTATCGATTTATCTAAATCTACCAACTCTTCTTCAACCCGATTAGCAATCTCAACCAACTCTATTTCACATCGACCACAGGTAGGGCAAGAGATCAAATTAACCCCTTGCTCTCTCAAATTGAGTGCCTTCAAGATCTCAAAACCAACCTTGATCTCTTCAACTGGATCTCCAGTCAAAGAAACTCTGATTGTATCTCCTAAACCTTGGGCCAAAATAGCTCCTATTCCTACTGCAGATTTGATCGTCCCTGATTTTATTGTACCTGCTTCAGTAATTCCAACATGTAGCGGATAGTCAACTTCTTGAGCTATTAACTGATAGGCCTTTAAAGTCATCATTACATCGGAGGCTTTCAGAGAAATAATGATCTCTTCAAACCCAAACTTCTCTAATAACTCAATATTTCCTAAAGCACTCTCTACCATTGCTTCTGCTGTAGGATGACCATACTTTTGTAATAACTCTTTTTCTAAGGAGCCAGCATTGACTCCAACCCTAATTGGAACCTGATATTCTAACGCCTTCTTAGCAACCAACTCAATCTTTTCTTCACTACCTATATTCCCAGGATTGATTCTCAAACCGTCTATTCCTAGCTCTAATACCTCTAAAGCCAATTTATAATTAAAGTGAATATCTGCAATCAAAGGAATCTCAATCTCTTCTTTAATTTGGGCAACTTTGCTTGCTGCAATTTGATCAGGAATCGCTACCCTAACCAGCTCACACCCTGCCTCTTCTAAACGCTTAATCTGAGCAACTGTTTTCTTTACATCACATGTATCAGTATTAGTCATTGATTGTACTGAAATAGGGGCAGTCCCACCAATCTCTACATCCCCTATTTGTACCGATCTTGTTTGGTTTCTTTTCATCATATCACCTACTTTAAATCACATTCTTCACAATCATTGCTACAGTGGCGTGTCTGTCGATAAACTAACATATCAAGTCTTCTAATTCTTTGTAACGCTTCTGCAAAAGAAATTCTAGCATTATGGTGGGAACCACCTTCTTGCTTATCCATATCATCTGCATCTGAAACTATCTGTTGTAAAGGGGTTAATTTTACATTTTGATTAACCGGACTTGAATTACTATGAAAAAGAATAGCCAAAGCAATCTCTCTTGCTTTACCTAAACCTTCCCCTTTAAAGATTAATAATTCATGGGCCCGCTCTGCTCCTTTGATTGTATGAATATCAAATTCATTATAAGATTGATAATCCCATTCACCTTGCTTTTCCCAATTAGTATGACCGATATCATGTAATAACCCAGCTTTGGTAGCTAAATCAACACAGATCTTGCGATCTATAGCTAGCTCAAAAGCATTCTCTGCTGTATTGACAGCATGACAATAACCTGCTTTAGGCAAGTGCTTTTTGGCTATACTATCTGTTAATAAGGTTTCTAAGGTTATATATTCATCTAACACATATCCACCTCCTATCTATCAGCACACTCATCACATAATCCATCATTACGCTTAACTTGAGCTCGAGCTTCCTTTCCACATCTGCGACAATCAGTTCCAATCAATTCAAAACAAGCTTCACAAAAATCATGCTTCCTAGCAAATTCAGGATCAGGTTTCCCGCAAATTTTACAAACACACTCCTTGCAGTAACCATTATTTTCTTCTAGCTGTTTAGGAGCTATCTTCCCACAAGCTTTACAAGCATACTTGCCATCTTTTTCCTCTCTTAACCTTTTAACACAATCTTCACAGATATTTTCATGTTTTAAAATCCTAACTTCAGTAGCTTCTGCTCCACAAATAGCACAATACCTCTCTGCTCTACGTCCACTAACATTATTGGGATCTAACCATTTACCTCCACGTCTAGTCTGTTGTTTTGCCACTTTTATCACCTCTAGATCAAATAATTGTCCTCAAATCTTGAATCATAATAATTACAAATAACACCATCAATAAGATGAAACCTATTAAATGAACCATCCCTTCTTTTTCTTGATCGACCGGCTTTCCAGTAATGATTTCATAACCTAGAAAGACCAATCGTCCTCCATCCAAAGCAGGAATAGGCAACAAATTCATAATTCCTAAATTGACACTGATTATTGCTGCTAGATTCATCACTCGTAACATTCCGGTTTGTGCTGCATCTCCTACCATTTGAGCAATTCTAACTGGCCCTGATACTTCAGCAGCTATCTGCCCTGTAATCATCTGATATAAACCAACAATTATAGCTACTACATATAATCCTGTCTGCTTAATCCCAAGCCACAATGCACTAAGGATATTGACAGGTTCTCTAGTCAGAATCGGAATAATCCCAATGATTCCTTTTCCTTGTTCTTCATCCTTAATTGGAGTTACTTCCAATTCCAGAAGTTGCCCATTACGCTCAACCTCTAAGCTGAGTTGTTGGCCCGGATTATTATGAATAAACTCGGATAACTCTTCCCAAGTCTCCACTTGTTGTTCATTAACTGCTACTACTTTGTCACCATCTCTTAATCCAGCTTGATAAGCTGGCTGTTCAGGAATCACCTGCCCAATAACAGTACTAGAGGAGCTATCAACAGGAACACCGAAAATATTAAAGATTAACGCAAATAACAAAGCAGCTAATATGAAGTTCATAATTGAACCCATACTAATAACTCCAATTCGTTCCCAAACTGATTTTTGGAATAAACACTTATTCTTCCGAACAGCCTCTTGATAACGCTCAACCTCTTCTGGATCACTATCATCATCAATTGGCATTTCTCCAGTCATCTTACAAAATCCACCTAGAGGCAAAATTCGAATCGAATAGAGTGTTTCTCCAACTTGCTTTCCTATCAGTTTAGGCCCCATGCCGAGTGCAAACTCTTCAACTTGAACTCCTACATGCTTAGCAACCAAAAAATGTCCTAATTCATGAAAGAAGACCAAAACACCCAATACAATTATAAAAGAAATAATCGTCATAATCAATTTCTATCACCTTCTTTTCTTGCCTGCTCTCTAGCCCAACTATCAGCTGCTAAAATATCATCTAAAGTTGGATTCTTAACTGATTGATGTGCCTCCATAACCTTTTGGATTATTTGTGGAATTTGAATAAACTTTAGCTCACCATTTAAAAATTGAGCAACAGCTATCTCATTAGCGGCATTTAATACAGCAGGCATTGTTCCCCCAATCTTTCCAGCTTGATAAGCAAAATCTAAACAAGGGAATAATTCCCTCTTTGGTTCTTCAAATGTTAACTTTCCAACCTCGGCCAACTCTAAACTCTCCAGTCGGTTTTCTTTCCGTTTAGGGTAAGTCAAAACATATTGAATCGGTACTTTCATGTCAGGAAGGCCCAACTCAGCTAGCATTGAATGATCTTGATATTCAACTAAAGAATGAACAATACTTTGGGGATGAACTACCACATCTATCTGTTCAAAATCTAGATCAAATAACCATTTCGCTTCAATTACCTCTAATCCCTTATTCATCAAAGTAGCAGAATCAATTGTAATTTTGCCTCCCATATCCCAATTAGGGTGGTTTAGGGCTTGCTCAACTGTTACTTCTTCTAAATCTGTAGCATTAGCCTCTCGAAATGGCCCCCCTGAAGCAGTCAAGATAATTCTGCTAACTTGCTCTTGCTCCTCTCCTTGCAAAGCCTGAAAGATTGCATTATGTTCACTGTCTATAGGTAAGATAGATACACCATATTGCTTAGCTTCTCTCATTACAATCTCTCCTGCAGTTACTAATGTCTCTTTATTAGCTAAGCCAATATCCTTTCCTGCTTTAATAGCCTCTAAGGTAGGCTTAACCCCTACAGCACCTACTACTGCATTAACTACCAAATCAATTTCAGCTAAAGTAGCAGCTTTAATCAAGCCACTTTTTCCTACTAAAACCTCTGTTTGCAAATCTTTTAAATTATATTTTAACTCAGTTGCTGCTTCTTCATTCATCAAAACAGCATATTGGGGCTTATATTTCTTAACTTGGGCAGTCAATAACTCTACATTTTGATTGGCTGTTAGGGCCAACACTTCAAAATCATCTGTTAAATTATCAATCACCTCTAAGGTCTGTTTTCCAATCGAGCCTGTTGAACCTAAAATACTTATCTTTTTCATGATAGCCTCCTAACTTGTGACTAGTTGTTGGTAGCTTGTGATTAGTAACTTGCTTATAAAATTTAAAGTGCGATCTTATTACAAAATAGCTTAACTTCAATTTACAATGTACAATTTACAAAATTGACAATTAAAACCTTTAAATCTTATAATCAAAATCAAATAAAGCTTATTATCACAGGGTTTTTCAGAGAACTTAAGTTTTTAAGGTCTTGATCTTTAATTGTAAATTGTACATTCCGTCAATTGTGAAGCTCTATATCAATTAATTTTAACTAGTCACCAATCACTAATTACTAGCTATTACTTAACAACCGAAATCACCCCTGATTTAAAGATCGAATTTAAAATAATTATAAATAAGGGGCCAATAAAGAATCCAGCTACACCAAAAAATTGAACCCCTAAATAAAGTGCCATCAAAGTTGCTAAAGGGTGAACTCCTATATTCTGACCTACTATTTTAGCTTCTGTTGACTGACGTACTACTGCAATTACAACATAATTAATTAATAATCCAAATCCTAAACTTGTATTACCGATTATAAGATTATAAATAGCCCACGGAAGAAAGATCAAACTCGGGCCAATAACTGGAATTAAATCCAAGACTCCACAGACTAATCCAATTACAATTGCATAATTACTTCGCAAGATCAAAAGACCTATAATAGAGATTATTGTTGTATTAGTAATTAAGATCAATTGAGCTCTAATAAAACCTACTATCGAACTGATAATATCCTGTTGCATAGCTCGAATCTTTGCTCTCCAATTACTAGGAATATGAGCTAAACAGCTTTCTATAATTAATTCTTTATCCTTACTCATAAAGAAAGTAGCAATAAAACTAATAAAGAAGGTTATCACTACCCGTGGCAAACTTCTAACTACTCCCAACAAGTAAGTAAAAGAGAGGTTAATCATGTTTTTAGCTTGGTTATAAAGAACTTGTAAATTATCAAAGATAGTCTGCCTAACAGTCTCTGGTACTTTCCATTCATCAAATAAAGTACTTAAATTTCCATTCTGCTCTAATAGTTGCTCAAATCTAACCCCTAATTTATGATAATCAGGCAGATCATTTACTAACTTATCCAATTCAATCAATAATCTAGAAATACTAATTGTCAATAATAAACTAATAAAGATTATTATAATTGCTAGTACTATAGCTACTGCTATACCACGTGAAAATCTAGCTTCCTTTTCCAAAAAAAGAACAGCAGGTTCGATCAAGCTAGCTACAACAACAGCAATAATAAAAGGTAGCACATAACCAATTACATAATTTAAAATAATAATACTAGCAGTTGACACTCCTAATAAAATCAACCATACTTTATAACTGCTCTTCATCCTCTTTCACCATCACTTCAAGATCACCCACTGTAGATAATAGTATACAATAGGCAAACTGAATAATAAACTATCGAGTCGATCCAACATTCCACCATGACCAGGTATCAATTCTCCAGAATCCTTAATTTGAGCATCACGTTTAAAAACAGAAGCAGCCAAATCACCTAATTGAGCCACCACTCCTATAGTCCCTCCTAATATAACCCCTGTTAGATAATTAAATTCTAATAAGTATCTTCCCAAAATTATAGTAATTATAATACTAGCAGCCAATCCTCCTACTGCCCCTTCAATTGTTTTATTCGGGCTAATTTGAGGAGCTAGTTTATGCTGACCAAGATTCATTCCTACAAAATAAGCTCCCATATCGGTCAACCAGGTTGCTAAAATTGGTAGCCAAACAACAAATCTCCCCCAATTTTCTCCCCCTGCTTCAAGGTTATATAATAAGATTAAATGACTAAATAAGCCTGAAATATAAATCGGACCAAATAAAGTAACTGCTGTAGTCAAGATTGCAGACCGATCAACCTTAATTAAAATCTGCTTTAATAATAATGTAATTATACCTACAGATACTAAAGGATAGATTAAGCTTAAATCATTAGTTAGATAAATTATTAAAACCCATATTATCCCAATTGGATATCCAATTAGCTTATTAATTTCAATCCCCTTTGCTTCTACTAATTGATAATATTCATTGAGCCCTAAAATTACAACAAATAAATTAAAAATCAAAAATGGTACACCACCTAGATTAAAAATATAAATCAATAATGGAATACCTACAATTGCACTTATAATTCGTTTAATTAACATTTCAATTTAACACCTACCCTTTTTAAGTCCTCCAAACCTTCTTTCTCTACTTTGAAACTCAGCTATCGCCTCTATAAAGGTTTCAGCAGTAAAGTCTGGCCAACAAGTCTGACTAAAATACAACTCAGCATAAGCTATCTGCCACAATAAAAAATTACTGATTCTTTCTTCTCCGCCTGGTCTAATCAACAATGCTGGATCAGGTTGATTAGCAGTATATAATTCTGCAGCCACTTGAGATTCATCTATTTCTTCAAGACTTAGTTGCTCAGCTTTGACTTTAGCAGCAATACCTTTAGCCATCTCAATAATTTCTGCTCTCCCACCATAATCTAAAGCAATATTGACAGTTATTGTTTGATTATCTGCTGTTATTTCCATTACCTCTTCAGCCATTTTTCTTACAGAGTCAGGTAGTCGATCTTTATAACCAATAATATTAACTTTAACTCCTTGTTGATTGAATCTATCAAGTTCTTTTTCAAATACTTGTTGAAAAAGCTTCATTAAAAAATTAACTTCTTTTTGCGGCCTTTTCCAATTTTCTGTTGAAAAAGTATAAGCTGTAATATAATCTATTCCTATCTTAGCAGAACATTCAACAATTTCTTTTAAACTTTCAACCCCAGATTGATGACCTGCAGTCCTAGGTAAGCCTCTTTGTTTTGCCCAGCGACCGTTGCCATCCATAATAATTGCTACATGTTCAGGAATTGGCCCTTGTTTTATTTCAGCTAAACTTTGTTTACTAGTAGTAACTTCTTTGGTACCGACTAATTTCTTCATCAATTTCTTTAACACAGCCCAACCTCCCTTTTATAAAATAACCCCCTCACTCCTAGAGGGGGAAGCTATCAAAAGAAATTATTGTCTTCTAGATCCTTGATCTAACTTTATTTTCTCCTTAAACATCCATAATAGCAGCATTCTTTTCTTCTAATAATTGATCAATCTTTTCTATGTATTCATCAGTTATCTCTTGAATATTTTCCAACCCACGATGATAATTATCTTCAGAGATTTCCCCTTCATTTTCTAACTCTTCTAAGTCACTATTAGCCTCTCTTCTGATATTTCTAATAGCTATCTTTCCTTCTTCAGCTCTGTTATTGACAACTTGGGCCAACTCTTTTCTTCTTTCTTCTGTCAATTGTGGAATATTGATTCTGATTACATCACCATCATTATTAGGAGTTAATCCCAAATCTGACTTTAAAATTGCTTTTTCAATCTCATCAATCACATTAGCATCAAAAGGTTTAATTAATAACTGACGTGCTTCTGGAGCAGATACCTTTGCCATCTGATTTAAAGGAGTTAAAGCACCATAATACTCCGCTTTAATTCCATCAAGTAAAGAAGGTCTAGCCCTCCCCGTTCTTACTTTATTAAACTCACGTTTTGTCTTATCAACCACCTGATCCATCTTTTCTTTAGTCTCCTTAGCAACTTGAGCAATCATATCACAACAACCCCCTCAATTTTGAATTTAGCGAACAAAAGTTCCAATCTCTTCTCCTAAGACAACCTTCTTTATATTTCCAATCTGCTTCAGTCCAAAAACAACTAACGGAATCTTGTTATCCATACACAAGGAAACAGCTGTCGAGTCCATCACACCTAGCCCACGATTTAGTACATCGATATAGCTTAGCTCCTTAAACTTAACGGCATTTGGATTCTCTGCTGGGTCAGAATCATAAACCCCATCAACATTCTTAGCCATCAAGATAGCATCGGCATTAATTTCAGCTGCTCTTAAAGCTGCCGTTGTATCAGTAGAGAAGAAAGGATTCCCTGTTCCAGCTGCAAAGATAACAACTCTTCTCTTTTCTAAGTGCCGCATCGCTCGACGTCTAATATAAGGTTCTGCAATTTGGCGCATTGCAATAGCAGTCTGTACTCGAGTCTCAAGCTCTAACTTTTCTAAAGCATCCTGTAAAGCTAAAGAGTTCATCACAGTAGCTAACATTCCCATATAATCAGCAGTTCCACGATCCATCCCCTTAGCACTACCTGCAACTCCTCTAAAGATATTTCCTCCACCAACTACAATAGCTACCTCAACCCCTGTAGCTGAAACCATCTTTATCTCCTGGGCAATTGAATTAATAAATTGCGGATCAATACCAAATTCTTGTTCTCCAGCTAATGCTTCTCCACTTAATTTAATTATTACTCTTGAATACTTTGCTTCTGACATTAATACATCCCCCAGTCCTTTTTTATATTTCTAGAAACTAACTTTAATTCCTTTTTACAAGCACCAAATCAACTGTAAAAAAAGAGAACACAAACTGTGTTCTCTTTTTAATTCAATTTTTACTTGTTAATTTCACTCATAACTTCTTCTGCAAAACATTCTTCTTCAACTTCAATTCCTTCTCCTAGCTCATATCGAGTAAAGCGACGAATATTGAGATTTTCTCCTAACTCTGCAACCTTTTCTGTTAATAAATCCTCAATAGTTTGGTCGGAATCTCTAATATACTCTTGCTCTAATAAGCAGTTTTGACTATAAAACTTATCTAATCTACCTTCTACTATCTTTTCAATAATATGTTCTGGTTTATCCTCATTAGCAGCTTGCTTTCTAAGTACTTCCTTTTCTTGTTCGATATCACTAGCTGGTACATCATCACGAGAAATATAGCTTGGATTAGCAGCAGCAATCTGCATTGCAATATTATTTACTAATTCTTTAAATGAGTCATTTTTAGCTACAAAATCAGTTTCACAATTGACTTCTAGTAAGACACCAATCTTACCACCCATATGTATGTAAGAATGAACTAATCCTTGCGCAGCAGTTCGACCCGCTTTTTTCTCAGCATCAGCAATTCCTTTTTCTCTCAAGTACTCAACTGCTTTGTCCAAATCACCATCTTTCTTTTCTAAAGCTTTTTTACAGTCCAACATTCCTGCACTAGTCTTTTCTCTTAACTTTTTAATATCTGCTGTGGATATTCCCATCACCTAAACCTCCTTAGTTATTCAAAAAAGGCGTTTCATAAGGACGATAAGCATCCTTATTTCACGCCCTTTAGAGTTTACTTTAATCTTCTTGTACTTCAGTTTCTTGCTCTTTAGCAATCTCTTCTTGCTCAACTTGACCCTGCTTACCTTCTAAGACAGCATCAGCTATAATACCAGTTAATAATTTAACCGCTCTAATAGCATCATCATTACCAGTGATCATATAATCAATCACATCAGGATCACAGTTAGTATCAACAATTGCAACTACTGGAATTCCTAACTTATTTGCTTCAGCAACAGCAATCTCTTCCTTGCGTGGATCAGCAACATAAAGAGCATCAGGTAATCCATTCATATCACGAATTCCACCTAAAAAACGAGTCAACTTATTACGTTCTTTCTCTAACTCCATAACCTCTTTTTTAGGCAAGACTTCGAAAATACCATCTTCTTCCATTTGCTCTAATTCTTCTAGCCTCTCGATTCTCTTACGAATTGTTTGATAGTTAGTCAACATTCCACCTAACCATCTTTCATTAACATAAGGCATTCCACATCGTTCAGCTTCTTTTTTGATCGTATGCTTGGCCTGTTTTTTAGTACCTACAAATAAGATAGTCTTATCTTCACTAGCTAAATCACAAACAAAATCATAAGCTTTTTCTGCTAACTTAACAGTTTGTTGCAGATCTACTATGTAGATTCCGTTTCTTTCAGTGAAGATATAATCCTTCATCTTAGGATTCCATCTCTTTGTTTGATGACCAAAATGAACTCCAGACTCTAATAACTGCTTCATCGTAACTACAGACATTACTACGGCACCTCCTCTCGGTTTTTAATCCTCCATTCTCTTCATCCCTTGATAAGACCCAAAGGGCACCTTTATCAAAGTCCAAAAATGTGTGTGCTAATTTTATCTTCAATACACCATTAAGTAGTATACCACATGCCTCAAATAATATCAAGATTTTTAAATATTTTTTCTCAACCTCAAGCTCAAATTTAAATCCAAGCTAAAATAACAGAAAATTGAATCAGTTTGCTAACAAAGTTAGTAACATTTTTAAAGAAGACATGTCAGGAGAAAATTGATATGTTCCTGCCATAACCTTCTTTTCGCTATCTAATTGATCTAAAACTTGAATGAAAGCAAGCCGATCTTCAATTAATTCTTGCTCCATCAATAAAGTAGCAACCTCCCTACTAGGCATACCTTCTGGAATTGTAATTTCAATTATTTCTTCATCAGCTTTTTCTTCAACTTCAACTTCTTCTTGCTCCAATATTCTTTCAGCTTCTGTAATTAACTCCTCTTGCTTTGTTTCGTCTATCTCTTTTTCTTCATCATCTTCTACTTCTTTAACCTCATCCTCTTCTTGCATTTCCAAATCAATTAATACTTCCTCCAGCTCAACATCTTGTTCCAAGTTGATACCATTATTATGTCGTTGATAATCCTCCCCAGGAAAAGTCATTCCCAACTCTCTAGCCTCAGTTATTATATCATCTTGATCAATTACTGGCTCAACTACCTCACTTTCATCCTCTACTGGCTGTCTTTCTTCAACAACTAACTCTTTTGGTTGGAATTGATAATCAGTACCTAATAATACTAAAGAAAAGACCACTAAAGTTATTCCTATCCCTAATAAAATATGCCGAATCATTATTCTTCCCTCCGTGAATTCAACTTACAGATCAATTCCACTTCCCGCGTTCCTTTATCTAACTTTTGAGCTACCTCTGATAGTTCTAATCCTTGGTCTAATAATCGTTGAATTTGATTATATTCTTCTTGCTCTGGAAGGCTTCTTTTTTGTTGGTTGTTACTAATCTTAACTTTGCTAGAATTTAAATTTGAGTTTGAAATATAATTAACATCAATTCTTTTTTTGATCCCTTCAATCTTTCCATTCAACAGCTCAATATCTTCATCTAATTCTGTAATTAACTCCTTAACTGAGGTCAACTCTTCTTTAAAAGATTTATTATCTAATTTTGTATTTAATAATTTACTAAACTCCTCACTTGATTGTCTATTGTTTATCGCTTCTTGTAGTTTGCTAAGCTGAGCAAGTACTTCTGATTCCAAATGATAATCCCCTTCCTTTTTCTCAGCCCGATAAGTCAATATTAAAGAAAGAAGAATTATTACAACCCCTAAAGTAAAAAATAGATACTCCACCTTATTACCTCCTGTCAAACTTTAATATCAATATATGAACCTCGTTTCTTACTGGGCAGTTGCTCATCATCTTCTTCGGCCTCTTCTTTACTTTCTTGCTCCTGCTTTTGCTCTTGAGCCTTTTCATCCTCATCATCAACTTGCTTATACTCAGTCTCTTCAGATTTGTTAACTCTATTTTCCTGCTTTATATTCTCTTTCTTTAACTCTTGAGCAACTTGATTATAATCTGAGTCAGGTTTGTTTTGCCGCTCTTGTTCTAGTTGATTAATTCTTAAGGATCGAGGAAGAGTTGTTTTAGGCGTAATCGGCTCAGTCATTTTCAATCACCACCTTATGAATAAGATGTAGACTTAATCGCTCCATCATCAACATAATATTGCAGATGACTTTTAGACTTTGTTATCTTCTTTCCATAAGTACCAATTGTTAAGGTTACCCCAGAATGAATAGTATCATAAATTTTAATTCGACCTTTTTTTCCTTCCTCCAATTTTTGAGCCAATTTATCACGCTCATCCTTTAACTTTTCTAAATCACCAGCAAGATTAAACCGTTGCCGTGTCAATTGATTCAGTAATTGTTGTTTCTTATCAGATAATTTACCATCAAGCTTCTCTTTTTTCTTCTTTAAAACCCTAATATCCTTAACAACTTCATCTAACGTTTCTTGTTTTTGCTTGTATTCAGCCTCCTTTGTTTCAAATCGATCCCTCAACTCCGGAGTAATTCCTACATAAACTTCAGTACTAGTTGCCAAACTAGAACCAATAATCTTTGCATCTATTACTCTCCCAGCTCTGACCTTTCCTCCTACAATCAACCCTTTGCCCTGATTTAAGATTATCTCTTCTCCAGCATCTATATCACTATGCATAATTGCATCTTTAACAATCAAATTTTCCTCCGTTTTAACTGTACCATTTTCAATAAATTTTACAGTAATACTTCCTTGAGCATTGATCTCTCCTTTATTTAAGCCAATAAACCCTTTAGCTATATTGACCTTCCCTTGAGATTCAATCTTTCCACCATGTACACTACCATTAATCTGCACATTACCTTTAGCTTTAATCTCCAATCCATCATTAACATTACCTTTAACTATTACATTACCATTAAACTCTATATTACCAGTCGATAAATCTAAATCCCCATTAACTGTGTGAACATCTAAGACACTAAGAGTTCCTTCATTATAAACAACTTGGCCTTCCATACTCGCTTTAATAGATAGTCCATCCTCACTAATTTCAATGTTTTCACCTTCTGGCAACTCAACATCTTCAACTGGTTCAGGAGGAATCTCTTCTCCAGTTACTGTTATTCCAGGCTCACCTTCTACAGGTAGACTCTTAGTAGCTAATACTTCTCCTTCTTCTGCATTGATGATTCGATTTAAATTATAAAAGTCAACACTTCCGTCATCTAATTGTTTAACATTCTTCTCTTTTTGTTCTAGATCAAACTCAAAATTTATCTTACCATCTTCACCAGGAATTGGTTCTTTGCCTACTGCTATTAAATACTCTTCATACTTTTGTTGAGGATCAAAATCTGCAGCAAACTCTTCTTTTCTAAACCCAGCTACAACTCCTGCTTCTTTGGCTTGCTCAATTACCTGTTCAACAGTATACTCTTCTCCTCCTAATGGCGGGTAATAATTCAAATAAGCTACCATCTCATCTGACCTAATGGTTACCTCAACTTTGGCATCACGATCTAATTCTGGTTTTCTCTCAGCAATTTTAATCTCTTCATCTGTAGTTAATGCCTCACTGATAGCAGCATAATCAGCATCAATAATCTCCTTTTCTTCCAAAACCTCTTCAACCATCTCAATTTTAACCTCTGCTCCATTACCCTCTGGAGGTTCTACTTGTAAAAAGATTCCACCAGGCTTGATTTTCACTTCAAAAGTTCCATCAACCCCTTCTTCAATCTCTAAAACAGCTTGATAAATCTTTTTACTACCAAATAGACCTAAAAACTTCTTTTCTTCAACTACTTCTAAGGATATATCTTCTTTGCTAAACTCCTCTTCTATCTTCTCTTTAAATAGTTCATATGCCTTCTCTAAAGCCTCATCTTCTTTTTTAGCCTCTATTGTTACCTTTTCAACTATTAACATATTTCTTCCTCCTCTCTTGCATCATCCTACTAACAGATCTTTTTTTCTGCTTAAATGACCTCTTAGTCTAAAGATAGCTTTTGTGTGTAACTGTGAAATTCTAGCTGTAGTTAATTCCAGAATTTCTCCTATCTCTTTTAAGGTCAAATCTTCATAATAGTATAAACTTATTACTATCTTTTCTTTTTTAGGTAATTTGTTAATAGCTTCAGCTAAAACCTGTTTTATTTCATTAAATTCAAAGACATTTTCCGGGCCAACACCCTCTGGATCTTCAACCAAATCTTTTAACCTCAACTTATTGCCATCTTGTGGCGAAATCATTCGCTCTAATGAAATATTTTCTGGAATATTAACTTCAGATAATAATTTATTAAATTCTTGTTTAGTCAAATCTAATTCTGCTCTCACTTCTTGATCAGTAGGAGTCCGCTTTAATTCATTCTCTAATTTGATATAGACTTTAGTCAAATTCTTTGCTTTTCGTCTAATGCTTTGGGGTACCCAGTCTAACTTTCTCAATTCATCATAGATTGCTCCTCTAATTCTTGGTACTGCATAAGTTGAAAACTTTATATTTCGCTGATTATCAAATCGCTCTAATGCGTCCATCAATCCCAAGACACCATAATTGACTAAATCTTCAAAATTAAAGTTATCAGGTAGCTTGACAATAACCTTACCAGCAATATGCTTGACCAATGGAAGATATTTCAAAACCAGCTTTTCCTTAGCTTGCTGTGATCTTTCTTGCTTATACTTCTGCCATAACACATTTTCATCGGTCTTACTACTGATCATCTAACTCCCCCCTTATTCCTCCTCTTTCAGATTTCGAATTAGTGCTGCTGTTTTTTCAGAATCTTCTGCTAAATCATTGATTATATTTGGATTATCTTGACTGAGATCATTAAAGTTAAGTGGGGTCATTTCTGGATCTTCCTCAATCTGCTCCCGCTCCTTATCTGCTGCTATTTCAGCTTCAACTTCTGTCAATTCTTGCTCTTGAGTAATATCTAAATTATTAGTTATTAACTGACCTATAATTGCTCCAATTAAACTGAAAATAGCTCCTCCTGTCACTGCCCTTTTCAATATTGTTAACCAGTTTAAATTAGCAACTAAAGCTACCACTAAAACCACAAAAATAGCTACTACTAAAAATACCAAGGCCAATTTTTTAGCTAACCAGCTCAATTTATAATCTCTCCTTTTATAAAACTATATCATCATGTTTTACCGTCTTAATTAATACCTCTCCAGTTGCAGTATGTAATTCCATAGTTCGTCCATAATTTTCTCCTACTTCAGATCCCAAAATAGGAATTCTTTTTTTCTGCAAAATTTCTTGAACAGCTTCTATATTCCTAGCTCCTATTCTCATTTTATCATTTGAACTAGAAAAATTAAACATCTGAGCTCCACCAGCCATCTTAGCTTCTAAACGATTTAGATTAGCTCCTTTTTTCTGTAATTTATCTAATAACATATCTAAGGCAGTATCTGCGTATTTTGCGGGATTACCTTGCTTGCGATTGCTAGGAAATTCAGGCAACATCACATGTGCCATGCCTCCGATTTTAGTCAATTTGTGATAGAGGGTTACTCCTACACAGGAACCTAAACCAGAAGTAATGATAATATCTTTCTCACTTCCAACCTTCAGATCTGCCATCCTAACTCTAATCTTATTCTTCACCAGCAACACCCAGCCTATCTAGCATAAATTGTAAAGATTCTGGGTCAGGTATTATAAAAAAGTTGCCTTTAATCTCATCTTCCATATCACTTAAAAACTCTGTCTCGATCACTAAAGCATAATCTCCAATTTGACCTAATTCTATAAAACAAACCTCCAAAATAGCCCCTGCCATATCAAATTCTAAAGAAGGAACCGAAGGGCTGATTGTTAACTCTAACATCTGAGAAAAAGCATTCAAATTAGATCCAGTCAAAATATTAGAAATCTCTTTTAAAGCAGATGCTTCAAGCTCTCCTAAGTCATTTTCAATATCTACTTCTTGACCAACAAGTAATTGAACCAATAAGTTAGCACTTTCTGGTACTAGAGTAAATAAAACTCCTCCATCAATATCCCCTTCAGTTCTAACTAACATAGCTGCTATTAATTGTTCGGCATTACCAATGATATCAGGGAGATCTGAAATTGGAGTCAAGTTAACATTAGGAACAGTCATCTTGATCTTGCTATTTAACATAGCAGATAATGAAGTGGCTGCATTGCCTGCTCCAATACTAGCTACTTCCTTTAAAGCATCTAATTGCAACGGCCCTAATTCAGATAGATTATTACTATTAAGCATTAAAAATCACCTCTTGTATATAGATTCTAGATCAACTAAATTAATCCCTTTTTTCTTAGTTCTCTCTGTTTAGAAAAGACCCATTCAACTATCTCTTCCCTCACAAATTGAGCTAGATCTAAAAACTTAACTCCAATACCATACTTAATCTCACCTGTCTCAACCTCTTCTTGTCTAATTCGAACCACTTCTCCATTGACTATATCTAAATGCAAAGGGGCCAATACTTTCAACTCTAAAAAAGTTCCTTCCTCTAAGCCGTTCAACTCTTCTAGGATCATCTTTAAGCCACCACCACTTATATCAACTATTGCTGCTTTGCTAAATTCCTTATCTAGACCATTAACCTTAAATTTATCTTTAATATCATTATATTCTACTATTCTATACTTTACTTCACCAGTTACCGGTACCCTGACATAATTTCGACGTTGAATTCTTTGCAGTTGGCCCGTAACTTCCAATACTAAAATCAATTGTGAACCTTCTTCCCAAGAAGTTAATTCAGCCTCAATCTTATACAAACCATTATTATCTATCCAATCTATAGTCAATTTCAGACCTGTTTCTAATGAAAACAAATCACCTTCTTCTAATACTTTTAATTCTATCTCTTCTTGACTAAAATCAATCACCTTTACTTTGCAATAATCAAGGTTATCAGCTTCAGTTTTAGTAAGCCTGACTTCCTGCCCAATAGATAACTTCCGTTCTAGCATAATTGGCCCCTCCTCACTCAGTTAGATTAAGCCTTTTTGCCTCAGTTCACGTTGTTTATCAAAAATCCACTTCACTAATTTATCCTTATCTTCTTTAGCCAAATTAATAAACTTTATTCCTGCAATATACTTTTTTTCTTCATTTTCAACCTTTTCTACCACTCGTACAACTTGCCCTAACACTCTCGTGACTGAAAGATCCGCAAAATCAAGATTAATCCTAACAATCTCTTCTTCCTCTACTTTCTTAATAGTCTTCATCTTCATCTTCAATCCACCGGCACTGATATCAACAATCAGTGCTTTATAGTCATCATCTTCCGCTTTAAGCCCAGAAATATTTTCTGCTTGAAACGACTCCGCACCTACTAACTCATATTCTGTCTCCTCATAAATCTCTAATCTAAATGATTTACGTTCTTGAGTTCTCTTGATCTGCCCAGCTACTTTTAGTTTTAATAATGGTGTAGCATCTACCTCTTTTCCAATAACTTTAATAGGTATCTTATATAATCCATTTTGCTCTTTCAAAAAAACGGTACCTCTCGTTCCATTAGAAACCTTAATTGATTTCCCTTCAGTAAATGGGTTAGTAATCAAAAAAATATCCTCATCTAAGACATCTGCTATTTGAGCAGCATACTTATCATCATATTGTTGGTGCAAAAATTCTATCTCAACTTTCCGATTTATCTTCAACTTTCTTCTCAGATCAAAATTATTAATCTTTTGAGTATTCCTCACATTTTCCCTCCTCCACTAAAAATTTAATAACTTATTAAAAAAGCCCTTAATTCCTCCAGACTCTTTCTCCTTCACCTCTTTATCTAACAACTTAGCAACTATTTGATTAATGCTTTTTACTACTTGTGATTTAGGAAATTCTAAAAAGAATGGCCTTCTCTTTCTGACTGATTTAGTTACTGCTTTATCAGTAGGTAAAATCCCTAATAAACCTATTTCAAGCTGTAAAAAATCACGAGCAGTCTTAACCAGTCTGTCTGCTACCTTGTTGCCTTCATTACTATTTTCTGCTTGATTAACTACTAGTTTAATAGTAGCTTCTTGATCACGTTTAGCAATTACTTTGATTACTCCATAAGCATCCGTAATCGATGTCGGTTCCGGAGTAGAAATAATAATTACTTCATCTGCTGCTAAAACAAATTTAGTCACATTATTTGTTAAACCAGCTCCTGTATCAATCAAAATAATATCGAACTCTTGGTCTATTTTATTCCAACAACTGATTAAATTATTAATCTGATAAGAAGATAAATTGGCTAATTCTTCTAACCCAGACCCTCCTGGAACTAAAGCTAAACCCTTAGGACCATCTACAATTATCTCTTCTAATCTTTTCTCTCCTCTGATAACATGACTTAGATTATAAGTAGGACTGACACCTAAAATAACATCTAAATTGGCCATTCCCAGATCAGCATCAATAACCATTACTTCCTTACCTTCTTGCCGTAATCCTAAAGCCAAATTAGCGGTGAAATTCGATTTACCTACTCCACCCTTACCACTTGTTATAGTATAGACATAAGCTGAATTTTCTTTGGTTATTACATCATTTTCTGTTAATTCATCCTTATTTTTCCCTTTAGTTTTATTTTTCATACTCTGGACTAAATTTCTTAATTTTTCTGCTTGATCTGTCATAACTCAAACCCCTTAATAATATCAGCAGCTAACTCATCAGATTCAGCTATCTTTATATCTTCAGGTACATCTTGCCCTAGTGTAACATAGGATAAAGGTTTTTCAATCTTGGCCATTATTTCAAAAATAACTCCTAATGAATTAGTTTCATCAATTTTAGTGATGATCAATTTATCTAAGTCAATCTTTTGATAAATATCAATTACTTCCATCATATCTACTATTTTAGTTGTAGCACTCAATACTAAATAAACCTCATCAATTGGAGCTTTTTTGATGAAGCTTTTTAATTCTGACATATGAACTTGATTGTTTTGACTTCTCCCAGCAGTATCAATCAATACTAAATCATAACCTTGATACTTTTCAATTGCTGTTACTAATTCTTGTGGTGTAAAGACAACTTCTAATGGCAAATCAATAATTTCACTATAAGTCTTTAATTGATCAACTGCTGAAATACGATAAGTATCAGCCGTAATTAAACCTACTTTTTTATTTTCAAACAAAGCAAAATTAGCAGCTAATTTTGCCAAGGTAGTAGTCTTACCAACACCAGTTGAACCAACCAAAGCAACCACTTTCGTTCTTCCATCTTCTAGTTGAATAGGTTCTATATTATCAAGTTGCTTTGCTAATTCCTCTTGTAAGATCTCTTTAATCATTTCTTGATCCTCTAAAGTATAAGCTCCTAACTGCCTTACAACCTTACTAGCCAACTCACTTGCCATATCATGACTAATTCCAAGCTCTAGTAATGCATCAATCAACTCTTGTAAGTTTTGATTAGAAGCTAAAGATAGTTTTTGTTGACGATTATTCTTCATCTCCCCCATCAAATTATCCATCATACTTTTCATCTCTTGCAATTCATGCTCTAATTTCCCATTCTCTCTTTTTTCATCTTCTTTTCTTTCACTACTAGCTAAAACTTCAACCATCTCTTTAGCAAATAATCCAAAAATACCCCCTGTCTTAAATTTACGGGTATTAAGAATAACAGCGTCAGAACCTAAGTCAGACTTGACTTTAGCAACTACTTCTTTCATATTCTCCCCACGATATTTTTTAATCTTCATCTTATAACTTCACCATCCCTACTGTCTGAACATTAAGATTAGGTTCTAATTCATTAAATGATAATACAACCAAATTAGCAGCTATTTGTTGAGTCAACTCCTTGAAATGATATCTAATAATTGGAGCAGTCAATACAATTGGCTCATAGCCTTGATTGCTTACTTTTTCTACTTCTTGGGCCAAATTATTCAAAATCTGCTGTGTTGTATTAGGATCCAATGCTAAATAAGAACCTTGATCAGTATGCTCCATTGCTTCAGAAAGTTTTTCTTCTAATTGTGGTGCTAACGTAATCACATAAATATTACCGTTATCATCCTTATACTGTTTAGAAATATGCCGAGCCAACGCATCTTGTCTAACATACTCAGTCAAAATCTTCGTATCTTGTGTATTTCTTGCTTGATCAGCTAATACCTCTAAAATCGAAACTAAATCTCTAATTGAGATCCCTTCTTTTAATAAGTTCTGTAATACCTTCTGTACCTGCCCAATCGATAATAGATCAGGAATCAACTCATCAACAACTGCTGAATGATCCTCTTTAACATTATCGATTAACTCTTTAACCTCTTGTCGTCCTAATAACTCATAGGCATGTGATTTAACCAATTCAGTTAGGTGAGTTGCTACTACAGAAGGAGGATCAACTATTGTATACCCTGCCATTTCTGCCTTTTCTTTTTCATCTTCATCGATCCATAAAGCAGGCAGACCAAAAGCTGGCTCTGTAGTCTCTATCCCTTCAATTTCCTCTGTAGCCATTCCTGAATCCATTGCTAAGTATTTATCAACCAAAATTTCATGCTCTGCTATCTCAATTCCACGTAGATTAACCCGATAATGGGTCGGCTCTAACTGCATATTATCCCTAATTCTAATTGGAGGAATCACAATTCCTAACTCTAAAGCACACTGCCTTCTAATCATAGAGACTCGATCCAATAAATCTCCTCCTTGTTCAGGTACTACGAGGGGAATTAGATTATATCCTACTTCTACTTCCATTGGATCAACCTGCAATAGTTGAGTTATATTCTCTTGTTCGCGATACTCTTCAACCTCTTCTTCTTCTACAGCAGCCACCTCTTCTTGCACCTCTTGAACAGAAGTGTTATACAGAAGATAACCTAAGCCCCCTGCTAAAATAGCCAGTAACAAAAAAGGAAATGTCGGTAACGGACTAAAAGTCCCTAAGACAAATAAAACTACTGCAACCAATACTAAACTCTTAGGTTGGGCCAACAACTGCTTAGTAAAATCTTGACCTAAATTCCCTTCCGAAGCTGCTCTAGTCACAACAATACCGGTTGCTGTAGAGATCAATAAAGCTGGAATTTGACTGACCAAACCATCACCAACAGTCAATAATGTATATGTCTGTAATGCCTCTGTAATTGGCATTCCTAGTTGAATAACCCCAATGATTAATCCACCTAAAACATTAATTAAAGTAATTATAATTCCTGCTATTGCATCACCTTTCACAAACTTACTGGCACCATCCATTGCTCCATAAAAATCTGCTTCTTGGCGAATCTCTTCTCTTTTCTGCCTTGCTTCAGCTTCAGTAATCAATCCTGAATTTAAATCAGCATCGATACTCATCTGCTTACCAGGCATAGCATCTAAAGTAAAACGAGCTGAAACTTCTGCTACCCTTTCAGCTCCTTTGGTAATTACAATAAATTGAATTGCAACTAAAATAACAAATATAACAAATCCTACTACATAATTTCCTCCCACAACAAAGTCTCCAAAAGCCTCGATTACATGTCCAGCATCTGCTTGACCTAAGATCAATCTGGTCGTAGAAACATTCAATGCTAATCTAAATAATGTAGCTATCAATAGTAATGATGGAAAGACAGACAGCTCTAAAGGATTTACTAAATACATCGAGACTAACAAAATAGTTAGCCCTAAACTGATATTTAGCGTCAATAAAAGATCCAATAAAGCTGTCGGTAAAGGAATAATAAACATTATTACTACCATAATTACTGCTACTGCAAAGATAACATCATTATATTGGGCCAAATTACTCTGTTGAATTCTTTCTAAAGGTGTCGCCACTCTTACGACCTCCTTTCTTCATCCATTTGATAAACATAAGCTAAGATTTCTGCTACAGCTTGATATAATTCATATGGTATCTCTTCACCAATCTCGACCAACTTATATAATGCTCTTGCTAAAGGCTTCTCCTCTACAATTTCGATCTCATTCTCTATAGCAACTTCCTTAATTTTTTGGGCGATCTCTCCTTGGCCCTTAGCTATCAAGACTGGAACTTCCATTGTTTCCAAATCAAATTTAACAGCTACAGCAATATGAGTTGGGTTAGTAATCACTACATCCGCTTCCGGTACATCTTGCATCATCCTACTCATAGCCATCTCTTGTTGTTTCTGTTTACGCTTCGATTTAACCTCTGGACTACCTTCCATCTGCTTTCGCTCTTCTTTAACCTCTTGTTTGGTCATTTTCAATTGCTGCTCATGCTCCCATTTTTGATAAATCAGATCAATAATACCTATAATAATCATAAAACCACTGACTCTCATTGCCAAAGAAAAAGCCGTATCACCGATTAATTCTAAAGCATGATTTAAGCCAACTGTAGTTAATAAAACATACTGATCCAATACACCCCTAATCGTTAAGTATGATATATAAGCAATAATTCCTACTTTTAATAAAGATTTAATTAATTCTACAAAAGTTCGCTTAGAAAGAAGCTGTTTGGCCCCTTCAATCGGATTTAACTTACTTATTTTAGGAATCAAAGTCTTAGGAGTAAACAAAAAACCGATCTGTAAATAGGTAATTGCTACCCCTACTGCAGTAACTATAAACAGAATCGGTGCTATCAATCTCAAACCTAAGAATCCTATTTCTAATAATAAATTATAAAAGTTATTAGCAGTCATCTCCATTGTCAAATAAATTGCAAATGATTTGTAAGTAAATTCTATAATCTGATCTATCAAGTATCTCATCAAAAAATATAAAATTATAAAACTGAATAATAAAGTAAACGCACTATTTAACTCTTTGCTACTTGCCACTTGACCTTCTTCTCTAGCTTGTTGTCTCCGTTTGGGGGTGGGATCTTCGGTTTTTTCTTCTTCAGGCATTAGCTCATCCTCTTTCTATCATTAAATTTAAGAGTTGATATAAATCACTAAATCGTTCCATAAATAACTCCTGCATAAAACTCAAATAATTAGGCAAAATAAAACCTAAAATAATCAAACCAACAAAGACCTTAGTCGGCAAACCCAACATAAAGACATTCATTTGAGGAACAGTTCGAGCAACTAGACCAAAAGCCAGATCAACAATAAAGACAATTGCCATAATCGGCAAAGCAATCTGAAAAGCTAACGGAAATAGATCACCAATAATCCTCAATACTGCCCTTAAAAACTGGGGTGTTGACTGAAAATTGGTCACTGGAACCAGTTTGAAGCTATCAGATAATAATCTCAATTGATAATGATGGGCATTGACCGCTAAAAAAAGTAAGGTTGCTAATACATTCTTAAATTGTCCTATCAAAGGTGCCTGAATCCCATGTAACGGATCCATAACACTGGCCATCATAAACCCCATTTTCCGATCAATAAATATTCCAGCCAACTGAACAGTAATAAATGTCAATTGCAATAAAAACCCAACTACTAATCCAATAAACAACTCAACTACCAGTTGATATGCAGCCAGTAGTAATTGTTCAGGAACTTCAATCCCTTCCCACGATAGAGTCGGAAATAAGACAAAAATAATCAAAACTGCAAAACCAATTCGTAATCTACGTGGTAAAACCTCACTTCCAAAGATAGGAGCAACTACAAAAAAACCTATTATCCGGGCCAACATTAAACTAAACCGATATACTTGAGTCAATAATTCTACTTGTTCCATGCTTACTCCACCTTATTATCCAACATAGCTGGGAATATTGATAAATAACTCACCGACAAAATCCAACAAAACATTTAACATCCACGGACCAAAGACCATCAAAGCCAATAAAACAGCCAAAATTTTAGGAATAAAACTTAAAGTCTGCTCCTGAATCTGAGTCGTTGCCTGAAAGATACTAACTATCAAACCTGCTAACATTCCTAGTAGTAACATTGGTGCTGCTACTTGAATAGTTACCAATAGTGCTTTACGTCCAATTTCAATTACTAAAGTTTGGCTCATCTACTCTTCGCTCCTTAATTAAAAAGTCTCAACTAAAGACTTGATTACTAAATACCACCCATCGACCATTACAAACAAAAGTACTTTGAAAGGTAAAGAAATCATAACCGGTGGTAACATCATCATCCCCATTGACATCAAAACACTAGCTACAATCATATCAATTACTATAAATGGAATATAGATAATAAATCCAATCTGAAAAGCTGTCCTTAATTCACTGGTAATAAATGCTGGTATCAAAATAAAAGTCGATACATCATCTTGATTATCAGGGCGTTCTAACTCTGACATATTAATAAATAAAGCAATATCCTTCTCTCTTGTATTGCTAAACATAAATTCCCGTAAGGGATCTAAAGTATTCTCTAAAGCTACACTCTGTTCAATCTCTTCTGCCAAATAAGGTTGTACAGCTTCCTGGTTAATCTGACCCCAGACAGGTGACATCACATAAATTGTTAGAAAGATTGCCAAACCTATTAAAACCTGATTAGGAGGCATAGTCTGTGTTGCTAATCCTCTCCGCAACAAAGATAAAACTACAATAATTCTAGTAAACGCTGTTAATAAAATTAAAATTGCCGGTGCTAAGGTTAATACCGTTAGCAATATTAAAATCTGAAGAGAAGTAGCCAAATCCTGTTCTTCTGCACCTTCCCCGATTTGAACATCTAAATTAGGTAAGTTAAATTCAGTAACTGCTAAAGCACTACTCTGTACTAAGACTAATACCAGCAAAACTAATGTGATGATTACTAAATACTTACTCTTCATTAACTCCATCCTTACCCTTCTTGAAAAGATTTAATAATCCTACATCTTCTTTTACTGCTAAAGAATCAACAGCTAGGTCAACTTCTTTAATAAATTCTAATTCCTCTTTGCTACTGGAGACTAACCAAACCTGGTCAACTACCTTAATTAAATATAACATCTGGTTGCTATTTAAATAACAACGCTCTAACACCTTGATTTGATCAGTCTGATTTAATAAACCCTTCTTTCCTTGCAAAAATTTAATCACTAAATAAAACAGACCTAAGATAGCTACTAGTGTAATCAATACTTTGATAATTTCCAATCCATAGGACATAATATCAATCCTTAATTTATAATTTCTTTAATCGCTCTTCAGCACTAACAATATCCGTAACTCTAAAGCCGAAGTTTTCATCAATTACAACTACCTCACCTTTAGCAATCAACTTTCCATTAACTAATAAATCAACTGCTTCTCCTGCTAACCTATCCAACTCAATTACAGAACCAGGACCTAAATCAAGAATCTCTTTGATTGACATCTTGCTTTTCCCTAATCTAACAGTTAATTCTAATGGAACATCATAAATTAAGCTAAGATCATTATTCAAATCACTAGCTAACTGTCCACCTAACTGTTCAAACTCAACACCTTCAACTTCAACATCTGGTTGAGGGCTCATCGATGAAGGTTGTTGCTGTCTTTGTTGAGGTTGTCTCTGCATTTGAGGTTGAGACTGTTGTTGCTGCGTTTGTTGCATTTGCTGCTGTTGAGGTTGCTGGCTTGGTGGTTCTTGTGAACTACTCTGTTGCTGAGGCTGCTGTGATTGTTCTGGTTTAGAGGTTACTTCTTCAGCTTCTACCTCTTCCTCTTGAGTTTCTCCCATCATCCCCTCCACTAACTGCTTAGCAAAATCCATAGTCATAATCTGGACAATTTGGCTATCTATCAAATCTCCAATATGCATATCAAATGCTACTTGAACAACTTGATCATCTCCTGAAATACCTTTCAAATTAACATCATCACTGCTTAACTCCAATAATTCAGCATTTGGAGGAGAGATATTGATCTTATTACCTGCAAAAAAATCTGACATTGATGTAGCAGCAGAACCCATCATCTGATTCATTGCTTCACCTACAGCACTGATATGTAACTCACTTAATTCGCCTGGCGGTTCTGTACCATCCCCACCCATCATTAAATCAGCAATAATAGCAGCATCTTCTGTTTCAACAATTAATTGATTACTTCCTTGTAATCCCTCTACATACTGTACATCAACTAAAATACATGGTCTAACATAACTGTCCACCAATTGATTAATTGTACTTAATGATACCTCAGGAGCTGTAATTTCTACTTTTTGATCCAATAAACCATATAAAGCTGTAGCAGCAGAACCCATAGATATATTGGCAACCTCTCCAATTGCATCCTTCTCTAAGGGACTCAATGATACTTCCTCACTCTGCTCAACTTGATCTTCTGTATCATTTTCTTCTAATAAAGCACTAATTTCATCTTGAGATAAGACTTCATCACTCATCGTCTTCCTCCTCCCACTCATCTTGTTCTATCGTCGAATTAATTTCAACAGCTAAATTACTGCCTTTTTTGCCTGGTTTTGCTCTGAATTTCTTACGGTTACTGACATGTACTGTCAAGTCTTCCTCTACTTTAGTATCTAATTTAATAACATCTCCAACATTCAATTCTAACAACTGTTTAACAGTAATACTTGCTTTCCCTAGTTCAGCTATCACTGGCAATTTAGTCTTTCCTAACCTTTTCTTCAATTTGTCTAAAGTTTCAGTAGTTGAGCCTTTTCTTGATGTAGAAAACCAATATTGAGCACTCAATTTAGAAACAATTGGTTCTAATACTATATAAGGAATACAGATATTAATTAATCCTTCAACATCCCCAATCACTGTTTCTACTGTCGCTAAAATTACCATATCATTACTAGGAACAATTTGAGTAAATTGCGGATTAGATTCTAACTCTTTAAGGCGTGGTCTTAAATCAACCACATTTTCCCACGCTTCACTAAAACTATCTAAGATTCGTTTGTTGATCTTTTTTAGTACTACCTCTTCAATATCAGTAAACTCCCTACTTCTGCTTAAAGAACCTCCTTTTCCTCCAAAGAGCCTCTCAACAATAGTATATGCTATCTTAGGATTCATCTCAATAATAAACTCTCCATGAAGAGGATAAAAATCACAAACTGACATAATTGTAGGTTGTGGTAAAGAACGAATAAATTCATCATAAGATAACTGCTCAATCGATGTTAATTCAGACTTAACCATCGTTCTTAACTGCGTAGAGATCGAAGTAGTCAATAATCGACAAAAACCTTCATAAATCATTCGCAAAGTCCTTAACTGATCTTTAGATAGTTTATTAGGATGTTTAAAGTCATATACTTCTACTACTTCCTCATCTTCTTTCTTTAACTCATCTGCTTCTACTTTTCCAGACGATACAGCATCCAATAATGAATCAATCTCATTTTGGGATAAAACTCTATTTGACGACATGAATCTACCCCCTACTTAATAAAAAAAGAAAATTAACAATCATTGAAATCTATAATTAAAAGAGATTACTCTTCTTCTGTCTTAGCTTTGATTAATTCATCTATCTCTTCTTGAGATAGAACTTCATCAGACATTCATATCACCCCTTTATTGAATCACAAATTCTGTAAAGAATACATTAGTAACTTCCCCTTCCAATAATTTCTCATTTATATTTTCCATGACCTCACTTCTTATCTCCATTGCTCCCTGATCAGAAGTTACTTCTTCTTCTTCCTTACTTCTTAAAATAGAGATAATAGTGTCTCTAATCTGTGGCTTACGCTTATCTATCTCTTCAACAACATCATCTTCATTAACTTCAACAGTAATGTTTACTCTAATAAACCTTCTTCCTCCAGTAAGATTAACTAAGAATTCACCTACCTCAGTAATTGGCCCTAACTCTCTAGCCGTAGTGCTTACTTCAGTTTCCTCTCCTTGGTTAAAACCTCCTAAATTAACCATCATAAAGTAGGATATTCCGGTAGCTAACACTACTGCGATCAATATTCCTAAGATTAAGCTATAGTTTAAACCACTTTTCTTGTCCTCGCTCATTACTTATATCCCCCCATTAATCTCATCATCATCAGCCCTTAAAATAATAATATCTACTCTACGATTTAACTCTCTATTTTCTGGTGTATCATTAGGTTCAATAGGTTTATATTTAGAATAACCTGCAGCAAACAACCGCTCTGGATTTACCTCTTGCTCTTCGATAAAATATCTAACTACATTGGTTGCTCTTGTTGTCGATAACTCCCAATTAGAAGGAAATCTAGGATTACTAATTGGTAAATTATCTGTATGTCCTTCTATAGCTATCTCATTAGGAACCGTCTTTATAAATCCAGCTATTTTTTCTAAGATATCATAAGCACTATCTCTAATTTCTGCTTCTCCTAAAGGAAATAAAACCTTACCTGTAAAATGAATCGTTAAACCCCTATCTGTAATCTCTAATCTAACATCTTCTTCTAGCCCTTCTTCTGCAATAAAACCTGCTACCTGTTCATAAAATTCATCCATCTGCTCTGCACCTAATTCTTCAGTGGTCATCCCTGCATCTATCAATTCACTTCTAGAAATTGTTCGCCCACCATCCATGATTCCTAAACTCCCTTGAAACCCTTGAATTGCCATCTCAAATTTTTGGACATCAACTTCAGCAAAAGAATATAACAGAACAAAAAAGGCTAGTAATAAAGTCATCATATCACCATAAGTAGTTAACCAATTACTACCGCCTTGTTCCTCTTCATCCCGTTTACGTCGCGGCATTTCTCTCCACCGCCCCTCCCTCAGTTTCTTGCTCATCAAGTTCAGTACGAGATTTAGGAGCTAAAAAGGCTTTTAATTTTTCTTCTACAATCCGAGGGTTTTCTCCTGCTTGAATTGATAAGATCCCTTCAATCATTACCTCTCTAATCAAAATCTCCTCTTCACTCTTAACCTTTAACTTCTGGGCCAACGGAACAAGGACTAAATTAGCAAGCAATGCACCATATAGCGTCGTAATTAGAGCGGTTGCCATCCCCGGGCCAATTGCATCTGGATCATCTAAATGGCTTAACATTCCAATTAACCCAATTAATGTTCCAATCATCCCAAAGGCAGGTGCTAACTCTCCACCTTTTGCAAAAACTCCTCGATTAATAGCATGGCGTTGTTCTAAAAAGTCCAACTCAGTCTCTAATATATTCCTAACCAGTTGAGGATCTGTTCCATCTACTACTAGTTGGATTCCTTTTTTCAAAAACTCATCATCCAATTGGTAAGCTTCATCCTCTAAAGCAAGCAACCCTTCTCTTCTTGCTTTTTCAGCAAAACTGACCAAAACAGAAATTATATCCCGTGGTTGATCTTGTTGCTCTGAAAAAGCTATCTTCAATGCTGCAGCTGCATTCTTTAACTGTTTAAAAGAATAAGCAATAATTACTCCACCCATTGTACCACCAACAACGATTAGAGCTGAAACAAGACTTGCATAAATAAGAATACTTCCTTCTAATAACATCCCAGAAACTATTAGAACAATTCCTAAAACTAAACCTCCTATCGTTGCAAAATCCAAATTTGTCACCTCATTCCCATTCTGGTTTTAATCTGATCCTCCTCTTATAATCAATTATCATCTTTATTATCTCATCTACATCTTCTTTAACAATCAGACGATGATTGGTTGTTAATGTAATTACAGTATCCGGGGTTGCTTCAATCGACTCAATCAATTCAGCATTAACAACTATTTCTGAATCATTTAATCTTTTCAACTTTATGATCTTTATCACCTCTTATCTAATTATACCAATAATTATCAGGAGTCAGGAACCAGGAGTCAGTAAGTTCAAAACCATTTAATTCAAGAACTCTTAAAGAACTTAATCTTATGATTTTACTGATTCCTCATTCCCTATTCCTAATTCCTATAGCACTAAAAGATTCGATCTAATTTCACGGGCAGACACGGGGACCTGCTCCTACGACAAAACCAAAGTTCATGTAGGGACGAACCTATATGGATATGGTATGAGTTTCACGAAGGGTCTTGATTTTTAGACCCGTAGGTGAAAGGACTCGTAGAGTCGCCCCTTTAATTTTTAATGATCGACTTAGCCTCAGCCTTAAACTCAAACTTAAATTTTATTATCGCTTGAGATTAACTAACTCCTGTAAGATTTCATCAGAAGTTGTAATTGTTTTTGAATTAGACTGAAATCCACGCTGTGTACTGATCAATTCAGTAAACTCCCGTGACAGATCAACATTGGACATCTCCAAAGTACCAGCTGAAATTTCACCAAACCCTCCTGAACCAGGAGTTCCGATATTGGCTGGCCCGGAGTTGTTAGAGACTCGATATAAGGTATCACCCTCTTCTGATAGACCGGATGGATTATTGAAGGTAGCTAAGCCTAACCTACCCAACGTCTGAGATCTACCATTATCATACGAACCAGTGATTTCTCCTGAACCATCAATCGTAAAGCTCTGTAAATCACCGCTGGTATAACCATTGACGGTATCGACATCGGCTGTAAAGTCGTTAGCCTGCTGAGTCATATTGCTAAAATCAAGCGTAAACTCAAGATCTTCTACTCCATCTATATCTAATTCATCTAAATCAGCAACTCCTATGTCAATTGAATCTCCTTCGTCCACATTTCCACTTTGATCAAAGATAATCGGATCGTTTTCATTTAATTCTACAAAGTCACCATCATCAATCCTACCATATACATTCCATGTTGTCTCTTCTTCTCCTACATCAGTTTTTACAAACCTCAAATCTAAATTATGCCTACCACCCTGAGAATCATAAACTTGACTATTTATACTCCGGGATATTTCAGCTAAATCTCTTTTTAAATCATCATCATCACCATTAAGAATATCTTCTACACTACCTGCACCATCATCAAATACATCAACATCTTTATTTAGATTTCCATCAAAATTAACTCTAGATGTTGCATTGGCATCCATCGACTGTTTCAAACTTATATCATCTAAATCAGCATTAGTATCTATCGCTCCATCAGCATCAGCTTCCCAACCTTGCAGACGATAGCCATTGTTATTATTGACCAAGTAACCATCACTATCAAAGTCCATCGCTCCTGCTCTGGTATAGTATCTTTCAGTTCCATCATCTACCATAAAGAAGCCATTTCCTTCTACTGCCAAATCAGTATTCCGACCGGTTGACTGTAAGCTACCTTGACCCATATCCTTATCGATACTACCTAATTGTGTACCTAATCCCACCTCTTGCGGATTAGTACCCCCTCGTTCATCCTGCGGTGCAGAAGCTCCCTGCATCCTCTGGCTCATCATCGACTTAAATGTAGCTCGACTCCCTTTAAAACCCGTTGTATTAACATTCGAAATGTTATTACCAATAACATCCATTTTATCCATATGTGCATTCAATCCAGAAACTCCAGAAAACATCGATCTTAACATCTATAACCAACCTCCCATTTATCAATTAATAATTGATGGTTATTTAATTTTAATTATTCAATATTCAATGCTTTTCTCAGTCGCTTCTAGCGGTCCACGACTGTTAACCTCCCTCATCTACTAAGTCCAACCTGAAGCAAAAATTGTAAAACTAATCTCATTGCTCACAGCTTAAGACTCATAGCTCTTTTGGGGCCAGCCATTATTTCATCACAATTGCACTATCAATATTTGTAAATAGGTTTTCCTCCATACTCTCCTCATCCATAGCAGTAATTACAGTTTTATTCTTAACATTGACAATATAAGCATTGTTGTTAACTAAGATTAATGACTCCTGAGCACCTTTATCCTTAGCCTTCTCAACTGCTTGATCTAATTTCTTTAAATCTTGTTCCTTAAAATCAATCTGTCGTGACTGTAACCTCTGCTTCGCATGCTTAGAAAAGTTTAATTTGCTACTTTGCTTCAACTTGTTATGTAATAAGTCTTTAAATTTATTCTTGTCTCTAACTTGATTGGTCTGCTTTCTTTTAGAGTGAGGTGGAGTAATCGGACGTTGCCCATAAATTCTGGTCACCTATACCCCTCCTTTCTAAGAAAGCACCTCTTGTATACTGTCTAAGGAATATTCTTGCTCTTCAATAACTACCTGATATCCCTTTTCACCATTTTCACTGTCTACAATCAGCCTATCTACTTCTCCGACAACAGATTCACCACTTTCTGAATCAACAACTTTAACCTCTTTTCCTACAAAATTACTAGCTTGACTTAATTGTTGATAACCCATGAATTGGCTGAAATTAGAATTTAAATTCTGCATCTGCTCTAAAGAACTAAATTGAGCTGTCTGAGCAATAAACTCTTTATCATCCATCGGATCTAATGGGTCTTGATGTTGCAGTTGTGCTACTAAGAGCTTTAAAAACTCCTCTTGGCCTAAATCATCTTGATCTAAGCCCATACTCTCTGTCAATCCAAACTCATTATCACTAGCTGTCCCTTTTACTGAGTTATTGTCCATTGTTTGCATTTTACTTCCAGATGTTGCTTGTAATGCATCCATTTTCTCCCCCCTTTAAACTACATAATCAACGCCATCCAATTCAACATTTGTCTGTTCTTCCATATCTTCTAGTATCTCTTCTACAGTCAACTCTTCCATATCTAGACTAAAATCTCGCTTACTCTCTTGTTCTTGCTGTTGATTAAATAAGGAACCATCCTCTTCTTGCTCAGCAAAACTTCCAGCATAGTTCTCCCCGGCTTGGGCAGATAGAATATCAATCTGTCCTACCTCTAAATCTCTTTGTAGCAAAACAGAGCGTAATTTAGCTAAATTATTTTCCAATAATTCCTTTACCTCACCATTTTCAGAAAGTATCCGTGCAGAGACAACCCCATCATTCAAACCTATCCGTAAGTTCAATCGCCCTAGAGACTCTGGCTGTAATTGAATAGTGACTTGATTTTGATTCTTATTTGCTCCTAACAACTTAAGCTCTTCACTGATCTGCCCTAATATATTTTCTAGGTTAAGCTGCTGACCAAAATCAACATTATTTACCTGCTGTTTTCCTTCAACCTGCTGATTATTAGCTAGCAAATTATTTAGATCTGTCAAATCAAATTCTTGCATTTCCTGTTCAGAAAAGTTCAAATCTGACGATCCATCCTGCAATAACTCATCCAACGCTTCTTCATCTCCAGCAAATTGCTCTAACAACTCCATGTCTAATTGACCTTCACTATCTAGTGGCATAGTCCCATCATTCTTGCTTCTTCTTCCTTCCTGCACCTCTTTGCTAGCTTGAGCTAAACTAGCCTGCTGTAGCATATCCTGAGCAAAGAGTAATTCTTCCTCAGTTGACTTTTCTGTTACTAGAACTTCTCCATCCATCTGAGCAGCTAATTCTTTTAACTTTAGCATCTCTTCCTGTTCTTGCTCAGATAATTTTAAAAGCTCACCTTCTTTTGCACCTTGCTGTTGTTCAGCCAACTTCTCCTGAACCAACTCCAACTGTTTAATTAAATCCAGTAACCTCTTATTATCATCACCCATCAATTGCTCAAGCTCTTGTAATGACTGACCATCTAACTCTGCCTCCAGTTGCTTAAGTATTTCTTGGACTTGTTCTTCTTCAACTGCTAACTCTTCAATCTCTAAGTTATTTAATAGTTCACTTTTGAAAAGTTGAGTCAAATCACTGAGCAATGCCAAAATCTCCTCTAACTCTTCCTCACTAATTTCTTCTACATTGCCTGCTAATAACTCTTCTAACCTCTCAAGTTTCTTATCATCATCAACTTTAGATTCAGATTGCTTATTAGATGATTTATTTTCAACAGGCTTAGTATCATCATTAACTTTAAATTCAGATTGTTTGTTGGCTTCAGCCTTCTGATTTGATAATCTATCCGAATTATCCTGTAAAGCTGACAAAAAATCATCTCTGTTAGCAGTAGAACTTTGTGCTTGCCTAGTTTGAGGCTGATAATTCCCACTACTGATTACATCTAGCAAATTCATCGGCATCTTTTCTCACCCCCTTTCAAAAGAACAGTTTACGGTGTACAGTTGATAGTTGATAGTTAAAACTTTCAAGATTTAAATCCTTAAGAGTCCTTAACACTGTGAAACCTTATATCTATCTTGTTTCTTTATTTTGATTTTTACTAATTACTAGTCACTAGTTACTAATTACTTTCATCCAACTTTACTTTAATATAAATTAAATTTTAAAGTTGGATGAATATTCTTTACTCTGACAACAGTGTTGAATACTGAGCTGCTTCTTCATTAGGCATGAATTCCAAAATCTCAGCTACTATCTCTTCATCCATCTGACTTAATATATCAGTTGCTAACCCAACATCTAAATCCGGTAATAAATCAGCAGCCCGCTGTGAATTCATCTGACTATAAATATCTGCCAAACGATTCAATCTAGTCTCATAATCTTCACGCTCTACTCCCACTCTTTCTAAATCCTCTTCTAAACTATCAATCATCTCGTTTAATTGCTCAACTTCTTCTTCACTATCTTCTAATTCAAAGTACAGACGCTGATTCTGATCCTCTACTTCAGCTAATTCTGAATTAGCAATAGCTAACTCCTCTTCTAATCGTTCAATCTCCTCTTCTGCAGTCAAATAATCTCCTACCACAGGTAGAGCACTCAATAAATCTATTCCGTCGCCTCTAATTTGATCGAAAGTATAAACTTCAAGCATATCCAATAAAAAGACAGTAACTCCTGTTAAGATAACCAGTATAACTAAAGCTAGGAGTATCTTTGTTTTCATCAACTTTTCCTCCTAATTTAAAAAATAGAACCTTTATTTCCTTGATGGTTAAATAAATTAATTGCTAATTCATCATTAATTTTCTGTTCTTCTTGTAAAACCTCTTCGAAATGCTCTTCATATTGTTGTTCTTTTAATTTAGCTAATGTCTTCTTTTCTTTGACCTTCTCTAACAATCGAACTCGACATTGCTTAATCTTATCTTCCCAATACTCCAATTGTAACCATAACTCTTCAATCTCTTCAGTTAAATATTTAATGTAATTTCGAGATCTAAGAGCAGAAGATAGATCAACCTCCTGTACCTCACTACTTTCTAGTTGTTGTTGACAATTCTGCTTCTTTGTTTTATATCTATCCAAGTTATTTTTAACTTGATTATATTTATGCTGTAACTTAGCCAACTCCTTTTGAACTAAAGTCTCTTCTTGTTCCTTTAAATTCAAAACAGATTGTAAGCCAAAAGAAAATTTTTTCATCTAATCAATCACCCCTCAGCAAAGATATTAATCAACTCTTGTACTGTCTTGTGATAGTCACTATCTTCATTAACACCTTGCCGCAAAAAGTTATTAACCTGTTTTAACTTAGATAATGCATAATCAAGTTCAGGATCACTACCTTCCTGATAAGCACCAATATTGACTAAATCCTTCGACTCTTCATAAGTAGCTAATACTTCTCTTAATTTTTGAGCAGCCTCTTTATGCTCTTGACTAACAATTTCATTCATCACCCTACTTACACTCTCTAAAATATCGATTGCTGGATAGTGATTTTGGGCTGCCAAATCACGAGATAAAACAATATGACCATCCAAGATCCCTCGTACAGCATCTGCTATCGGCTCATTCATATCGTCCCCTTCGACCAAGACAGTATATAAACCAGTAATCGTCCCTCGGTCATTAGTTCCAGCCCGCTCCATTAGCTTAGGCAATAAAGCAAAGACAGAAGGAGTATATCCCTTGGTCGCTGGTGGTTCGCCAACTGCTAAACCCACTTCACGCTGTGCCATGGCAAATCTCGTTACAGAATCCATCATCAGCATTACATCTTGACCTTGATCCCTAAAATATTCAGCAATTGTAGTAGCTACTAATGCCCCCTTCAACCTTACCAAAGCTGGCTGGTCAGAGGTAGCCACAACTACCACAGAATTTTTCAAGCCTTCTTCTCCTAAGTCACGTTCAATAAAATCTCTAACCTCTCTACCACGCTCACCAATTAAGGCAATTACATTGATATCAGCTGATGTATTACGAGCAATCATTCCTAATAAAGTACTCTTTCCTACACCACTTCCAGCAAAAATCCCCATTCTTTGCCCTTTTCCACAGGTTAATAAACCATCTAGACTCCTCAATCCAACTGACAGGCTTTCTGTAATCCTCTCTCTAGTTAGTGGGTTAGGAGGTGTATTATTAATTGGATACTTTAATGCTGACTCAGGAAACTTAAAATCAGACATTGGATTACCTAAACCATCCAATACTTTTCCTAATAAGAATTCACCTACTTTAACCTGCAATGATTCTCCAGTAGCAAAGACTTTACAATCCGGGCCAATCCCACTCATATCCCCAAGTGGCATCAACAAGACATTATTCTCCTTAAAGCCTACCACTTCAGCTTTAACTTCCTTCTCTTCAAAAGCAGATTGGATTAAACAGACCTCTCCTAACCTTACATTTGGCCCTTCCGATTCAATAATTAAACCTATTACCCGTTTAACCTTACCAAAATGTTTAATTGGAGTTAAATCTTCTAAGCTATTAGTCAATAAATCTAACTCAAATAACCCTCTACTCATTGTGATTCACTTCCAATAACTTCGCTTCTATTTCTTTTAGCTGAGAAGAAACAGTCAAATCAACCCCACCAAAGTCGGTCTCAATAACACAACCACCACTTTCAATACTTTTATCAGTAATAACTTTAACCTCTTCTAAGCCATTATTAGCTGCTAGCAACTCTTTTTTATAGCGGGCCAACTCCTCTAAATCCTTAGGATTGACCTTGATCTTAATCTCTTCCTCATGCTGTAATACTTCCAAACCAGCTTCAACAAATTCTACAATTAATTCAGAGTCAGTCTCTAACTCTTTAGCAATTACTTTTTCACTGATTTTGATCACTAGTTTAATCAACTCATCTTTGATATGTGGCAATCGCTCAGCTAAATCTTGCTGATATACCTCAATCTCTTCTTCTAAACTCTCTACTAACCCCTTCAACTTGTCATTAACTTGTTGCTGTCCTAACTCAATCCCTTCCTCCTTACCTAATTCAAACCCTTGCTGATAACCTTCTTCTTTAGCTTGTTCAAACCTCTGTTCAGCCTCTACTTCGACTTCTTTTTCTGCTTCTTCTTTCAACCTTTCCGCTTCTTGTTGAGCTTGTTGTATTATCTGCTCTGCTTTCTTTTCAGCCTCTTCTAAAGTTTCATCTGCTGTTATAGCAATTTCAGTTTTAGCCTTATTAATCTCTTCTCTTGCTTTTTTATCCTTCTTCTCTGTTTTTTCCTTTTTAGCAGAAGCATCTAACAACCTAGTTTTTTTTTATCAGACTTAACCTGAGAAGATTTAATAATATTAGACAACTACCTCATCCTTTCCACCACGATTAATCACTATTTCTCCTTCTTCTTCTAACCTTCTGATCTCATTAACAATATTTTGTTGTGCTTCTTCAACATCACTAATTCTAACTGGCCCTAAATGATCTATGTCCTCTCGTAACATTTGAGATGCCCGTTTTGATAAATTGTTATAGATCTTATCTGCAACTTCATCACTGGCTGTTTTTAAAGCTAAAGGTAGATCATTATCAGTATCTATCTGCCTTAATACCAATTGAATAGCTTGATCTGTTAATAAAGTAATATCTTCAAATACAAACATCTTCTGCCTAATATCTTCAGCTAATTCTGGATCTCCCTTATCTAAATCATCCAAAATTGTCTTTTCTGTAGAACGATCAGCTAAGTTCAAAATTTCAACAATCGAATCTATTCCACCAGCACTCGAATACTCATTAGTCATTAAAGAAGATAGTTTCTGTTCTAGTACTCGCTCAACCTCTTTTATCACATCTGGTGAAATTCTTTCCATATTAGCTACTCTTTTAGCAACCTCAGACTGTTTAGCAGGAGGCAATGAAGATATAATTTGAGCAGACTGTTCAGCATCCAAATAAGCCAAAATCAAAGCAATCGTCTGAGGATGTTCATTTTGAATAAAATTTAAAATTTGACCAGGATCAGTCTTTCTTAACTCATCAAAAGGCCTAACTTGTAATGAAGCAGTCAGCCGATCAATAATACTATTTGCTCTAGATTCTCCTAAAGCCTTCTCCAACACCTCTTTAGCATAATCCATTCCGCCATGGCTGATATAGTCATAAGCCACACACATTTGATGAAATTCATCTAATACTTCCTCTTTTATTTCAGCCGGTACTTTATCTAAATTTGCTATCTCTAAAGTTAAATCTTCAATTTCTTCATCATTTAAATGTTCAAAGACTTTAGCAGATGCATCTGGTCCTAAAGATACAAGTAAAATAGCTGCCTTTTCCTTTCCAGTTAGCTCAGACACTTTTTCACCTCCCTTTTATTCTTCACCTAACCAACTTCTAACTAAATTAGCTATCTCTTCAGGTTGATCCTGAACTAAATTGCGAATATTTTGTTGCAAACGCTGTCTTTCTTTTTCTTCTTCACTTAAATTTGCAGCAGCAAATTCATCTTGAGCTTCATCAATCAAATAATCGATTTCTTCTCCCACTTCTCCTGACTCTACTTCTTCTGTAGCTGTAGTTTCATCTGGCTGTTCTCTTCTTCTATATAATATAACCAATAATGTAGCAATTAAAATCCCTACTCCAACAAGTAGATATAATAATATTCTCTGCCTTCTTGACTCTTCTGCAGCCAATTCTTCCTGCCTCATTTGTTCTAAACTATCATCAAATTCTATACCTGTAACTGAGATTTGGTCACCACGATCAACATCATATCCCACAGCTGATGCGACAGCTTGGTTAACTCGCTCTTCTAATTGTGGATCCATCTCCTGGTTTACAATTACTGAAACTGACATCCGCTCTACTGCACCAGGTGATCTAACATATCGCTCTATTGTTTCATTAATCTCATAATTAGTAATTCGTTCTATGTTTTCTCGTTCACTTTCTTCTTCATTCGTTGCCTCATACTCTGGTAGGTTTGAGGTTGTCCCTGGAACCCCCTCTGGATCAGCAGTTCTTCCACTCTCTCGCTCTTCTTTTACCTGCTCACTACGAGCAATTCCACTATCATCCACAACCGGTTCATAGCTTTTGCTTTCAATTTCATGCTGATCAAAATCTAATTCAGCATTAACCCTAACCACAAAATTATCCATCCCTAACACTTTAGTCAACATTACATCCAAGTCTCTTTCAACTCTACGCTCTAAACTCTCCTGCAATTCAAATTGTTCATAACTTGATTCAAATTGGCTTTCCTCTTCTAATTGTGCTGATAATAAATTCCCAGCATCATCTACAATTGTAACATTATCAGCACTTAAATCTTCTACACTACTAGCTACCAAATTAGCAATTGATTTTATATTCCCTTGTGATAATTTTTGTCCAGAATCAACCCCTAATAATACAGAGGCTTTAGCCGGTGTCTCCTCTGATCGATAAATACTGGTCTCACTAGGAGTAATTTGAACTCTAGCAAAATTGACATTGTTGATCTGTTTAATAGTTCGACTCAATTCACCTGACAGAGCTCGAATATAATTAACTTGTTGATCAAAATCTGTACTACCCAGTTGATTCTCATCAAATAATTCAAACCCAGCAACTCCACCGGTTGGCAAATCTTCTCCAGCTAAATCCAAGCGTAACCTATGAACTCGCTCCTCCGGAACTAAAATAGTTGTACCTTCTTCTTCTAACTGATATGAGATGTTTTTTTCATCCAAACTTTCAACAATAGTTGCTGCATCTTGAGCAGATAAATCACTAAATAAAACTTCATATTCTGGTCTGCTAGCCCAATTAACCAAAATTAACAGACCTACAACTGTAATTAGTGCAGAAGCAATAATTAGGAGTTTAGCTTTTTGATCAAGATTATTTAATAGTTGCTGAATCTGTTCTTTTATTTCTGAAATATTTTCAACCATATTTACACCCCAATCTTACTGCTTAAATATCTCACACCTGTATCCTCATTACTTCCTTATAAGCTTCAACAGCTTTATTTGTAACCGAAGAAGCTAAATCTAAAGAAGTTTTAGCTTTTTGAGCAGATACCATAACTTCGTGAACATTATCTACTTTTCCTAATGCTAAATCTTCCCCTGCTTGGTCTGCTTGATGTTGTAAGTTATTAACTTTATGTAATGAATCCTTTAGAATATCTCCAAAAGAATTATCTACTTGTTTTTTATCGTCGCTATTTAGTCCAGTCAATAATTGTTGTTGACTTACATTATTGATCTCCATTAGTCTCCTCCTTTTTCTCTTATCCTATCCGTAAAGCACTTTCAATCATACTCTTAGCTGAATCTAAAGCTGTAACATTAGCTTCATAAGCTCTCGTAGCAGAAATCATATCTGTCATCTCTGAAACAATATTGACATTTGGCTTTTCTACATAACCATCTTCATTAGCATCAGGATGTTCGGGGTTATACTCTAATCTAGCTGGTTCATCACTTTCAGCAATCTCTTTTATTTTAACCCCTTCTCCTTCTTGGTTCTTACCATCAAATTTGGCCATTTCATCTTTTAATCTGCTTGCAAAAACAGGTACTTGACGACGATATGGCCCCCCATCCTCTGTTCTAGTAGTATTAACATTAGCTATATTGTTAGAAATCAAATCCATCCTCACTCTTTGTGCTGTTAATCCAGAGCTACTAATATTCATTCCATCAAACACACCCATTTTTATCTACCTCCTTTTTGAATTACTGAATCTAATCTCTGGAATTGACTTGCAAGTTTTTGTGATACCGTTTGATATTCTAAAGTATTTTGGGACAACTTAGACATTTCTGCATCAATATTAACATTGTTTTCATCATTCCTAACATTAGTACTATCTATAGTATGAACTTGCGGTTTAACCTCATTGAGATCAGAAGCTCCTACAGAAATATGCCTTGTATTAGTTGTATTTAATTTACTTTCACCGCCTAAAGCCTTTGCCATTTCATCTTTAAATGATACATCTTGCCTTTTATATCCAGGCGTATCTACATTAGATATATTATTAGAGAGTACTTGATGACGTTTATTCAAACCATCTAATGACTTTTCTAAGACTCCAAAGCCTTTATTATTAAACATTTTATTTTATTCCCCCTTTGTTACAATTTACAGCTTAACAAAAATTACACACTTAATTAATCATTTCACCTTTTTAACTGAAAATCCTGCAAAAGCCCCCATAATTTTAAGATGGTAATAGTTCCATCTTTTGGTATGATTATTTTATAATCTTATTATATCAAGCTCAGCCTTAAAATTGCAATAGTAGTTACTTATACATAGCATATAGTAGGTATTCATTGTTTTTATTTTCCACTTCTTCCAATGGATGAAATAATTCTTTGCTCACATTATAATAGCGTTGGGAATATTCCCAACGCTATTATAATCTAGTTTATCTAATTTAATATTTAATAACTACTAGAGTTATATTTTTACTTTCTCTAACTCTTTTAACAGATGATCATTTAAGATCTTAATATACGTACCTTTCATTCCTAATGATTTAGACTCAATTACACCTGCACTCTCAAATTTACGTAACGCATTTACAATTACTGAACGAGTAATTCCTACTTTATCAGCAATTTTACTAGCTACTAATAATCCTTCAGTCCCATCTAACTCAGCAAAAATATGCTCAATAGCCTCTAATTCCGAATAAGATAATGTTTCTAAAGCAATGTGTACAGCAGCCCTTTTTCTAGCTTCTTTCTCTGCTTTTTCACTTCTAAGCCGTAAAATCTCCATTCCTACTACAGTAGCACCATATTCCGCCAAAATCAAATCATCGTTATTAAATTTTTCCCCAAAGCGAGCTAAAATTAAGGTTCCTAATCGTTCTCCTCCACCATTAATCGGAACAACTGTAGTCAGTTTATCCATAAAAATACAATCTTCATCTTTAAAGACACACATTCCACTCGGTTGTTCATAATTAGGTTGGGTGTCATAATGTTCTAGCAACCATTCATTATAATCTACAGGAAATTCTCCTTTATCAAGAACTTCTTCCATCATCAAGTCGCACTCAAATCTATTAATTAAGCTATAGCCTAAAATTTCCCCTTCTTTATCAACTAAATAAATATTAGACTGGATACTCCTACTTAATACATTAGATACTTCACTAAAATCAACCGCTTGTCCTGCAGAACGTTGCAGCAACCTATTTATTTTGCGAGTCTTTTGTAACAATTCTTCCATTAAATTTCCTCCTTAACTTATTACTCTTAATTGATTATTTGTTAGAACAGTTAAATTATACATTAGTCTTATTGATATTTCAAATCTTATAAAATATATTTGCTTAAATCTTTATCTTTAACAACATCTTCTAATTTATCTTTGACATAATCTCTATCAATTACTATTTTAGATTCTGAAATTTCTGGGGCTTTAAATGAAATTTCTTCCAACAGCTTCTCTAAAATAGTATGCAATCTTCTTGCCCCTATATTTTCAGTTTGCTCATTAACTGTAAAAGCTATTTCTGCTAATTCATCAATTGCTTCAGCAGCAAATTCAATCTCTAGCCCTTCAGTTTCTAATAAAGCTTTATACTGCTTGGTTAGAGCATTTTGTGGTTCGATTAATATTTCTTTGAAGTTTTCCTTAGACAAACTATTCAACTCTACTCTAATTGGAATTCTTCCTTGTAATTCTGGAATTAAATCAGTAGGGTTACTGACATGAAATGCTCCAGCTGCAATAAATAATATATGGTCTGTCTTGACTGGCCCAGACTTTGTCATCACCGTCGAACCTTCTATAATTGGCAAAATATCACGTTGAACCCCTTCTCTAGAAACATCAGGATTAGAACCGGATTTACCTTCAGCTATTTTATCAATCTCATCTAAAAAGATAACCCCTGATTCTTCCACTCGACTAATAGCTTCTCGACTAACCTCATCCATATCTATTAGCTTTTGAGCTTCATCTTCTTTCAATATTTTCCTGGCTTCCTTTACTGTTACCTTTCTTTTTTTCTTTTGATTAGGAAACATATTGCCAAAGATATCTTGAAAATTGACCCCCATCTCCTCTATTCCAGCTCCAGAAAAAATTTCAACCATTTGTGAATTATTATCTTCTACTTCTACCTCAATTATTCTATCTTCTAACTCTCCTAATTCTAATTGATGGCGTAATTTTTCCCGATGCTTTTCAAATCTTTCTTCTTTCTCAGTCTCATCGGTAGTTTCTTTTTCTTCAGCAAAATTGTTAAACATATTATTGAATAAATTATTACCTTTCTTTTTAGGACGAGGAAATAAAGCATCTAAAATTCTTTCTTGAGCCAACTCTTCTGCTTTATCCTCTACTCCTTCCATCCTTTCTTGCTTAACCATTCTAATAGCAGTCTGTACTAAATCTCTAATCATCGATTCTACATCACGCCCAACATAACCTACCTCAGTAAATTTAGTTACTTCAACCTTAATAAATGGTGCTTTAACTAATTTAGCCAATCTTCTTGCTATCTCTGTTTTTCCTACACCAGTTGGCCCGATCATCAAAATGTTTTTAGGTACAACCTCTTCTTTTAATTTATCCGATAGCTTCTTTCTTCTATATCTATTCCTAATAGCTATTGCTACCGCTTTTTTAGCTTCACTTTGACCAACTATATATTCATCCAAACTTTCTACTACCTGCTGTGGAGTAAATTGCTCCATTATGCTCCCCCTTTATTTATATCTCTTCTACTGTAATTTGATCATTTGTATAAATACAAATATCTGCTGCTATCTCTAAAGATTTTTCAGCTATTTTTGCAGCAGTTAAATCAGTAAATTCAGCCAAAGAGCGTGCTGCAGCTAAAGCATAAGAACCTCCAGATCCAATAGCAGTTATTCCATCATCTGGTTCAATTACATCTCCTGTTCCTGATACAACTAACAAGCAATTTTGATCAGCTACAACTAATAAAGCTTCTAACTTTCTTAACATTTTATCTGTTCGCCACTCTTTAGCCAACTCTACTGCAGCTCTCTTTAAGTTGCCATGAGCTTCCTCTAACTTACCTTCAAATTTTTCAAATAATGTAAAAGCATCAGCTGCAGTTCCTGCAAACCCAGCTAATACATCATCATTAATCCGTCTGACCTTATTAGCTCCATGTTTCATTACAGTATGCTGCATTGTTACTTGCCCATCCCCAGCAACAGCAACATTCTCTCCCTTTTTAACCGCTATAACCGTCGTTGCATCAAACATTTTATCCCCCTAATCAATTTTTAAATTGAGTATTTATAGTATTTTTTCATAATCACATTCTGAATTAATACAGTATTGCTTTGTTTCTTTTTTAGTCTTTTTTTCAACAAGAAACTGCTTACATTCAGGACATTCTTCTTTAGTTGGCTTATGCCAAGTCATAAATTCACAATCTGGATAACTACTACAACCATAAAAAACTCTTCCTTTTTTACTTTTCCGTTCAATAACATCACCATCTTCACATTCAGGACACTTAACGCCCATCTTAACTAAAATAGGCTTTGTATTTTTACAATCAGGAAATCCTGGACACGCTAAAAACTTACCATATCTACCATGCTTAACAATCATGTTTTTACCACATTTTTCACATATTTCATCAGTTACTTCCTCTTCCAACTCGACTTTTTCCATATTTTCCTGAGCAGATTCTAACCTTTCAGCAAAAGGTTCATAAAACTCTCCTAACAATTCTACCCATTCTTTTTCTCCTGCTTCAATCTTATCTAAATTTTTCTCTAATTGAGCCGTAAACTCCACATCGGTTACATCAGGAAAATGTTCAACTAATAATTTATTAACTAGTTCTCCTAATTCAGTTGGTATCAGCTTTCCATTTTCTTTTTCAACATAATTTCTCTTTTGAATTGTACTAACTACTGGAGCATAAGTACTTGGACGTCCAATCCCCTTTTGCTCTAATGTCTTAACTAATTTAGCTTCAGTATAACGAGGTGGAGGTTTAGTAAAGTGTTGATCAGGAGTGACTTCACTTAAATCAACCTTCTCTTTTTCTGCTAAATCGGGTAATAATTCATCCTTTTTACTTTGTCTAGTAGTATCAACTTTTAAGAAACCTGGAAACAACTCTTGTGATCCTTTGGCCCTTAATTTATATTTTCCTCCAGTTATATCAACTGTTAAGGTTTTATAAACAGCAGGGCTCATCTGGCTAGCTACAAACCGCTCCCAGATTAATTTGTATAATTTATATTCTTCCTTACTTAAATGTTCTTTTATTTTATTAGGCGTTCTATAAACTGATGTTGGTCTAATAGCTTCATGAGCATCTTGGGATTTATTTTTAGTCTTATATTTCTTAGGTTGGTTGGATAAATACTTTTCTCCAAATTCATCCGTTATATATCCTCTTAATTCATTTTGAGCTTCTTTAGAAACTCTAGTAGAATCAGTTCTCATATAGGTAATTAAACCTATCGCCCCTTCAGATCCTAAATCAATTCCTTCATATAATTGTTGGGCCAAATACATTGTCTTTTTAGTGCTAAAATAGAGGTTCGTGGAAGCCTTTTGTTGTAAACTACTTGTTGTAAATGGAGCAGAAGGGTGCCTTCTTCTTTTACTTTCCTTGATCTTACTAATTTTTAAATCTGTCTGCTTCAACTCTTTGACTACTTGATCAGTCTCTTCTTTATTCTTTAACTTGAATTTTTTATTATTGATTCTATATAATTTTGCTTTAAACTTATCTTTATTTTCAGTTTTAACTTCAACATCAACCGTCCAATATTCTTGTGGTTCAAAAGCCTTAACTTCTTCCTCTTTTTCACAAATCAGCTTAACAGCTACAGACTGAACTCGCCCTGCACTTAATCCTCTTCTTACTTTTTTCCATAACAGAGGACTTAACTTATACCCTACCAGTCGATCAAGTACCCTTCTTGCTTGCTGAGCATCGACTCTATTCTCATCAATCGAACGAGGTTCTTTTAAAGCATTCTGCACTGCTTTTTTAGTAATTTCATTGAATTCAATTCTACACTTTGCAGATTCATCTATATCAAGAGCACGTGCTAAATGCCAAGAGATCGCTTCACCTTCTCGGTCAGGGTCAGTTGCTAATAATACCTCTTTGCTCTTTTTAGCACCCCGTTTTAATTTTTGTAGTATTTTTCCTTTCCCTCTAATAGTTATGTACTTAGGTTTGAAATCTTCTTCAGTATTAACTCCTAATTGACTTTTTGGCAAATCAATTACATGCCCCATTGAAGCCTGCACCTTAAAGTCAGAACCTAAAAATTTATTAATTGTCTTAGCTTTAGCAGGAGATTCTACAATTACTAATTTATTCTTTTTTTTAGCCACTTTCTCACCTCCATAACCTTACATTAATTAATGTATTCTGCTGCTGAATCGTTTATAACCTCAAATTCTGAAATATGCTGAACTATAAAGCTTAATCGCAATTCATCTTCAATAACCTGCTGTAATACTTCCCATAAATATTCAATATTAAGATACTCATTATGCATCTTAAACAACTCAGCAATCAACTCTTCTAATTCTTCCTCAGCAATTAAATTTAAACAATTCAATTTTAAGATGACTCCTTGCATTTTAAGATCAAATTTAAACTTTTCTCTAAAGCTAAAAACACGATGTTTACAATCATCTTGTTGTTCAATATATTTTCCACTTAATAATTCATCTGTTGAATTTATTCTTTCCGAAGAAGCAAAAATAAATTCAAAGGCTTGATTGATCTCTTCTAAACCATAACCTTCATCTCGCAAAAAAGTAATCAATTTTTCTTCATCTTCAACTAATTCTTCTTCATGTAATAGGTTTTTAACTAAATAACTGATTATCTTAAATACATTATTATTCATTTTATAGCCCCCCTTTCAAAGCTTAACATCATCTCGTAATCTAAATTTTCTTCCTGGTAATTGTTCTATAATACCTTTTACTTCTAGTTCTAATAAAACTGAATTTAATTGAGCAGAAGTCAATTCAACAGCATCAAGTAAATATTCAAATTGTTGAGAGTTAACTGTCAATGTTTTATAAACTATCTGCTCTTGTTCATTCAAAGTTTCATTTATTTTAGGATTACTTTTGTACTCTAAATTCGATTCATCATCCCTGTTATCAACTTCTAACAAATTCAACTCTTCTAAAATATCATCTAAGTCCTGAACTAATTTAGCTCCAACTTGAATTAGTTGGTTAGTTCCTACACTCTGTTTTCTCGTTATATCTCCAGGAATAGCAAAAACTTCTCTTCCTTGATTTAAAGCTAGATTAGCAGTAATCAACGAACCACTCTTCTTAGTTGCTTCAACAACTATCGTTCCTAAACAAAGTCCACTGATAATTCTATTCCTAACAGGAAAATTTTTACCCCCTGGCTCAGTAGCTAATGGAAAAGAGCTGATAACTGCCCCTTGAGCTTCTATTTTTTTGGCCAACCCTTTATTCTTTTTAGGATATATGACATCTACTCCCGATCCTAAAATAGCATAAGTTATACCAGACTTTAAAGCCCCCTGATGAGCAGATGTATCTATCCCATAAGCTAAACCACTAACAATATTAAGTCCTTTTTCTGCTAATCTTTGACTTAATTTGCTTGCTATTCTTTTTCCATATTGAGTGCATTTTCTAGAACCAACTACAGCAATACAAGGCTTATTAATTCTTTCGATACTTCCTTTATAATACAAAATAGGGGGTGGATCATAAATCTCCTTTAATAATCTAGGATAACATGTATCTTGTAAAGTTACAACCTTAATTCCAAATTTATTCAATCTTTCTAGCTCAAATTTAAAATCAAAGTTCTTCTTAGAATCAATAATCTTTTGACTGACTACCTTACCAATCCCACTTATATTATCAAATATTTCTTTATCTGCTTGCCAAATCCCTTGTGCATCACCAAAATAATCTAATAGTTTTTTTATTCGCCTTGGCCCTAAGCCATCAACTTTACTTAGCCAGATCCAATAGCCTTTACCTTCCATATTGCAACCTCCTATTAATTAATTGGTGTTACCAATCTCCCAATTAACAACTTCAATTTATCTAAAATCCCCAATTGCTGATAATCCTCTAACTTCCACTTCTTACTTTGTTCTAGATTCAAAGTTATTTCTTCCATTATTTTGTTAGAAAAATCCTGGTCAAAAATCACTATATTCAACTCATAATCAAGATACAAGCTTCTTGTATTAAAATTAGCAGAGCCAATTGATAAAATCTCCTTATCTACCAATAACATTTTAGAGTGTAAAAATTCATCTTGATAATGATAGACAGACACTCCCGCTTTTAATAACTTCTTAAAAAAAGACATATTACTCCAACTAAGTAATATACTATCAGTCTTTTTAGAAGTTATTATATTAACATCTATCCCTCTCAATGCTGCCGTCTGCAATGCAGTTAAAATATTATCATTCAAAACTAAATAAGGCGTAACTAAATAAATCTCTTCTTGTGCTGCTGTAATCAATGCAAAATAACTTTTATTCATTTCAGACCAAGGAGTATCAAATCCAGTAGTAATTAATTGAATTGGCAATCTATTTTTCATATTTTGCTCAGGAAAATATCTTCTTTCTAAAATTTGATCACCAGTAACATAATACCAATCAAGTAAAAAGACTTTCTGCATCCAACTAACTGCTTCACCTTCAATTTTAACTTGAATGCTCTCTCTTTTATTTCCTGTTATATATTCATCTCCTAAATTTACATCTCCAATAAAAGCAACCTTACCATCTATAATTACATTCTTTCGGTGATTACGGTGGTTGAGTTTTCCTCTTAATATAGAAGTAACTAAATCGTTATAAGCTTCAATCTCTATTCCTACTTTTCTTAATTCTCCCTTATATTTTTGACCTAACTGATGGCTACCTAATCTATCATAAATAATCCTTATCTCAACACCATCTTTTGCCTTCTTGATCAATAAATCCTTGAATTTTTGTCCTATCTGATCATCCCGAATAATATAAAAACAGATATGAATATGATCTTCTGCTTCTTTTAACTGGGCCAACATTTCTGCAAAAATATCTTCTTCTTTAAAGATTGGTTCAGCTTGATTATTAATAGTTAAATCTAATCCACTTGTTCTTTCAATTAAGTTTGAAATACCTTCTTGTCGCTTATCCTTTAGCGAGTATTCAGTGTCTGTTTTAGCAAGTTCAGTTAATTGTTCTAAATATTGATTTCTTTCTAAATAATAATTGTTTAATGATTGTTTATTTCTACAAATTTGAATAAATGTAAAGACTCCAAATAAAAAAAATAATATAAATAAAACTTTGAAAATCAAACTAAAATCACTAGTAAAATATATTCCTGCCAAACTTAATCCTAACAGACCACTAATCCCTAATAAGTAAGGGTAAAAAGCAATTATCACCTTTTTATTACCTAAAATGAAAATATTAAAGTAAATAATCGTAATTATAAATAATAAAATTAACCCCCACCACAACCGATACATTAACTCACACCCTTTTATGGTTTCCTAAAACTCATTATATTTTTTTCCTAAATTATTAATTTTATACTTCATCCTTACTGAAACCGATTTAAAGATTATAATCAGCAGGAATTGAAACTCATATTTGTGTTTATCAAACAACCATTGATCTACTTAAAGAAGAAGATGAAGTAGAATTAATTACTGATTCTATTTCATCAAGGACTTTAGAGAATAAAAAGATCGGCTTAAAAAAATGAAAGGAGCAGGAGCTAAATTAACTAGTACTGAAACTGCTTTATTTGAATTATTGAAAGTAGCTTCAGGAGAAAAATTTAAACAAATTTTAAAACTGGTTAAATAAAGAAAAGAATCGGAATTTTTCCGATTCTTTTCTTTATTTAACCTATCTTTTGATTTGTAATTTCTAAGACTTCTGCTTTTAATTCTTTAGCTTCTTCCTTTAACTCCTTCATTTCGGCTCTCTTTTCAGCTACATAATCTTCATCATTCATAGCAGCTAAATTGATATTTACATTTAATTCTGCAGCTTCTAATGCAGCCCAAGCTTCAATAGCACCTACACCTGCATCACTCACAGCATGGGTATTACCATTCTTAGCAGCAAACAAGGCTTGCTCTAAAATTCCAATACTCTTTTTAGCCATCGCAAAAGGAACTTCTGTTGCTTTCTTAGAAGCTTCCTTTAAAGCCTCACTTCGCTTTTCTTTTTCTTCACTAGTCTCTTTAGGCATCTTCAAAGCATCCATATAAGCATTAAATACCTCTATATCTTGATTTACCAAATCAAGATAGTCTTCTTTTAAAGCAGTAGTAGTTTCAATTAACTCTTCCATCTCATCTTGAACATCAGCATAGTCTTCCTTGCCCACAGTCAATGAACCTACCATACAAGTAGCAGCAGCAGCTAAAGCTCCACTCAATGCAGCTGCACTCCCTCCACCAGGTGCTGGCTTATCTGAGGCAAAGTCATCCATAAATTGACCAATCTCTTGTTTTCTGATCATTTTAATCTCCCCCATTACTTTTTGAATTTCTAGTACTTTATTCTTTAATGAACATAATTATCCTTCTAAAATAGATGATTTTTAAGAAATAATTACTGGTTTTATTTCAATGATGTTCTTCCCAATACATAAAAATATACAATCTATTCAATAATAACTTAAAAGCAAACTATTTTAAGGAGGCCTCTATGTTTATTGTAATAATCCGTACAATTATTTTATATGCTGTAGTCTTTCTAACCTTTAGAGTAATGGGCAAAAGACAGATTGGAGAGTTACAACCATATGAATTGGCAATTACAATTATGATCTCCGCTTTAGCTGCTATTCCGATGCAAGATACTGATATTCCTTTAATTAATAGTTTAACACCTATTATTTTGATCTTTTCTACTCAAATTTATATATCTGCTATCACTACTAAAAGTAGTACAGGAAGAAGAATCATTTGTGGGAAACCTACAATCTTAATTGAAAATGGCCAAATTGTTGAAGGAGAACTCAACAAAAGTAGAATTAATATTAATGAGTTGTTAGAAGAACTTAGAATCAAAGGTTACCCCGATATCTCTGAAGTAGAGTTTGCTTTTATTGAAACTAATGGCTCCCTTAGTATAATCCCTAAATCTCAAAATAGACCAGTTACTCCCAAAGATTTAGAAATCGATACCAACTATGAAGGAATTCCACATCCAGTAATTATAGATGGCCAAATTCATACTAAAAATTTAGAAAAATTAAACCTTTCCCCAGAGTGGTTAAAAGAAGAATTGACTTCTCTAGGAATCGATAATCCATCTGATATATTTTTTGCTAACCTTGATTCAGAGGGTAACCTATTTTACCAAGTTTATCGCCAAAAAAACAAATAAGTTACCAAAAGGAGTTGAACAACTAATGAAAAAAACTATAATTTATACTAGTATCTTATTAGTTATTACTTTGAGCCTCGTCAGTTACGGATATATTGCAACAAATAATAGAGCTGATCAACTAATTTCAAAACTAAACGCCCTCGAAGATAATTTAAATAATAACCACTGGGAAAATATCAAAAATAACACTGAATCCTTAAATCAAGCTTGGGAAGAAGCAAACTTTACGTGGAGTATTCTTATGGACCATAATGAGATAGATAAACTTGACCTCTCCATTTCCAAAATTATCTCACTGATAGAATTAGAAGAAAAAGAAAAAGCTTTAACCGAATTAAGAATCGCTAAAGAATTAGCTAGACAAATGCCCAGTAATGAAAAAATAAGAATTGAAAATATTTTTTAAAATTTATAACTTCGATCAAGGCTCCGATATTGAATTGCTTCAGCTATATGAGCAGAATTTATTACTTCTTCACCTGCTAAATCAGCAATCGTTCGGGCCAACTTCAAAATCCGATCATAAGCTCTAGCACTTAAATCAATCCTTGAAATAGCCTGTTTTAATAACTCTTCTCCTTGCGATTCTACAATACAGTATTTTTTAATCAATGGTCTATTCATCCTAGCGTTATACATTATATTCTCCTCAGCAAACCTCTCTAATTGCACTCTTCTTGCCTTTTTAACCCGCTCTCTAATTTGAGCAGAACTCTCCCCTTCTTCATACTCAGTTAATTCATCTACTTGCAAACGCGGTACTTCTAAATGAATATCAATTCTATCTAATAAAGGCCCTGAAATTTTATTTAAATACCTTTTAATGTCATAAGAATTACAGCTACAGTTTTTTCTATCATCACCATAAAATCCACACGGACAAGGATTCATGGCAGCTATTAACATGAATTTGGCAGGATAGTCTAATGTTGTCAATGCTCTAGAAATACTAACCTCTCCTTTTTCTAACGGCTGACGTAATACTTCTAAAACATTCTTTTTAAACTCCGGTAGCTCATCTAAAAATAAGACCCCATGATGAGCCAAACTAACCTCCCCTGGCTGGGGTATTCTTCCTCCACCAATTAAACCAACATCTGAAGTTGTATGATGAGGACTTCTAAATGGTCGTTTAGTAATTAATGCTCTTTCAACTGATAGCTTACCTACAATACTGAAAATCTTAGTTACTTCAATTGCTTCCTCTTTGCTCAAAGGTGGTAAAATAGTAGGTATCCTTTTAGCTAACATAGTCTTTCCAGAACCTGGCGGGCCAATCATAATTACATTATGCCCCCCAGTTGCTGCTATCTCTAAAGCTCGCTTAGCATGCTCTTGACCTTTTACATCTTTAAAATCAACTTGATAATCATCATCTTCAGTTAAGTAAAAGTCACCACTTACTTGAGGTAATTCCAATTCTCCATTCAAATAATTAACCGCCTCTTCTAAATTAGCCACTGCAATAATCTCTAAATCATCGATTACAGCAGCTTCTTGAGCATTTTCTTGTGGTAAGATAAATCCTCTCTTCCCTTCTTTTTTAGCCGCTAAAGCCATCGGTAGAATCCCATTAATTCCTCTTACTTGACCATCTAAGGATAATTCACCAATTAGAGCATAATCTTTTAATTTATCATCTTTAATCAAACCATTAGCTGCCAAAATTCCAATCGCTATCGGCAGATCAAAGACTGGACCCTCCTTTTTTATATCAGCCGGAGCTAAATTGACAGTAATCCTTTTGATTGGAAATTTAAATCCTGTATTCTTAATAGCAGCTTTGACCCTCTCTTTCGATTCCCTAACTGCCGTATCCGGTAGCCCTACAATATTAAAAGCAGGCAAACCTTTTGCCAAATCAACCTCAACTTGAACCACATAACCATCTATTCCTAACACAGCATTGCTATTTGCTTTAGCTAACATACTAATCCCCCTTAACATAAAAATGCATTCTTAATCAACTTAATCTTATCTTCTTGTTGGTAAGAAAGAATAGCTACTACATCAAAACGAAAGTCAACCTCTCTTTGTTGTAGACTTAAATAATACCGAGCAACCCGAATTAAATGTTGCCTCTTTTTATAATCAATCTTCTCTAATGGTGAGGCAAATGATCGAGTAGTTGCTGACTTAACCTCAACAAATACTAAATAATCACCTTCTTGCGCTATCAAATCGACCTCTCCATAACGTGTCCAGAAATTTTCTTCTAAAATCCGATAATCTCTTTTTTCTAAAAATTTTTTAGCAATTTTTTCTCCATTTGCTCCCTGCTTTCTTGTATTCATTAATTTACCCCCAATTATTAAGAATATCTTAACCATTGAAGGAATAATTATACATAAAGTGAATCAAATATTTATCTGAACAATTATATATTAATACACTACATCAAATTAACTTTTAAAACCTTAGGACCACAAATTATTTCAAAAAATATTAATTATTTTTCATAAAATAATTAATTGTCAGAAAGAACTGATAATTAATTATCAATCACGCAGGAAATTTAACTTTTATATAGAATAACCCCTATAGTAGACTATAAAACCAAGAATCTAGAACTAATAATTTAAGAAAGGGAGATGTGTTTATGACTCAAAACAAATTAAAAGAATCTATTTTAAATGATGATGAGTTCACCATCACATGGGAGCTAGTACCAGGACGTGGAGCAAGAGAAACTAATCAAGAGATGATCTTTAAAAACACAGAAAAGGCCGTTGAAGGAGGTAAAGTAGATGCTATAACCATCACTGATAATCCAGGAGGAAATCCAGCTATTTCTGCTGAGTATTTAGGTATTAAGATTAAAGAGATGGGCATCGAACCTTTAGTTCACTTTACTTGTAAAGATAAGAATAGAAATCAGATTGAAAGTTTTCTTTATTCTATGGAGCGAGAAAATGTTAGTAATATTTTGGTAATGACAGGTGATTATCCAGTAAGTGGCTATAATGGTCGTTCAAGACCTGTTTATGACTTTGATCCTGTTCATGTAGTAGAGTTAATGCAAGATCTTAATGATGGGTTAGAGTATAAGGATGCTTTTGGCCGTTCTAATAGTTTAAAACCTACTAACTTCTTTCCAGGTGTAGCAGCTTCTCCATTTAAGAAATTAGAATCAGAACAGATGGCTCAATATTATAAGTTGAAAAAGAAGGTTGAAGCAGGAGCAGAGTATATCATTCCTCAGCTCGGTTATGATGCTCGTAAATATCATGAGTTGATTCAATTTGTGGAACAACAAGGTTGGGATATTCCAGTTATCGGTAATGTATATGTTCTATCTTATGGTGCTTCTCGAGCTATGAATGCTAACCGCATTCCAGGCTGTGTAGTTACTGATAAATTAGTTGCTGATTTAGCTAAGGAGAAAGATGCTGATGATGGTGGCCATCAAGCTGGACTTGAAAGAGCAGCTAAAATGTATGCTTTCAAAAAAGGTATGGGTTTTGCAGGAGTACACATTGCTGGTCATGGTATGAGTTATGAAGATTTAGAGTTCATCATTGACAAAGGAGAAGAATTAGCTCCTAACTGGCAAGATCTTGTCCATGAATTTGAATACCCAATGGAAGATGGATTCTATTACTTTGAAAAAGATGAAGAAACTGGATTAAATACTGATAAACCTGCTGCTAGAACTCATAAACCGAAAAAAGAATTTATTAATAGTAGCTTTAGAGTAATGCACCATGCTTTATTTGAACCAGCTAGCCCATTATTTAAACCAATGCAGTATTTATGTAAAACAGTTGAAGATAGTGTCCTAGAAGGACCATTTGATCTTATGGAGCGTGTAATTAAGACTGTTTCTAATGAATGTCGAGAATGTGGAGACTGTGCATTATTCGATTTAGCTTATTTATGTCCAATGTCACAATGTCCAAAGAACCAAAGAAACGGTGCTTGTGGTGGTAGTAGAGATGGTTATTGTGAAGTTTATCCAAATGAACAAAAATGTATCTATGTTAGAGTTTATGATAGATTGAAGCCTTACGGTGAAGAAGAACAACTGCAAGAATATATTGTTCCTCCAGTTAATTGGGACTTATATCGTACGTCATCTTGGATTAACTTCTTTATGGGACGCGATCATGTATCTGAAAGAATTGATATTGATCCTCCAACTAGTAAAGATAATGGTAAGAACAAGAAGGCTTAAACTTCATAATTTTTTAATATTAGAATAATTCTTCTGGATATAATATAATAACTTTTTCTAAATTTATGAAAAGCTACGTTATTACTAACAATTTGTTAGTAATAACGTAGCTTTTGTTCTTGTTTAGAAACTATGCTTTTTAGGGGTTTTACTTTTTTTAATGGTTTACTTAACCTTAGACTTAGCCTTAAACTTAGCCTTAAACTATGACCGAAGGTCATTTTGCTCTTGTAATTGGTAATTATTTCTTTAACTTAGTAGAACATATCTGTACTTATTTTTGTCCACTTACATATAATAAAAATAAAGGTAATCACCTAGGTGATTGCTTTCACTATAGATTGACCCCTCCAAGTGCCTATTAGGGAGGGGTCTACTCTATTAAACCTTAACATCAATTTTTGTAGCAGATAATTTACTGCCTTTAGTTAAAAGTTTCAAGACTAATTTCCCTTGATACCAGCCTTTAACTTCAACAGTAACCTTTTGACCTACTTTTAAGTCTGCCATTTTCTGAGCTTCAATAGCTCTTTGATCAAATTTTATTATTACACTTTCTTCTTTTAGCTCCAAGACAACCCCTTTTAACTTATTGCCAGGTTTAAGTAGCATTGTAAACCTCCAATTAACTTAGCTTTTTTACTATCTTAAAGGAAGTACGATGAATTGGAGTTGGCCCATGTTCTCGTAATGCTTGAATATGTTTTTGAGTACCATACCCTTTATGTTGGGCCAAATTATATTCAGGAAATTGTTGATCATAATCAACTAGAATCCGATCTCTTGTTACCTTAGCTATAATGGAAGCAGCAGCAATTGAAACACTATTGCTATCTCCTTCAGTAATTGCTGCCTGTGCTAGATCGGTTTCAGGAAGATGTTCAGCATCGATCAATAAATAATCCGGCACTTGCTCTAAATCAGCAACTGCTTCTCTCATCGCCTGATAGGTAGCTTGTAAAATATTAATTCGATCAATTGTTTGGCTATCAACAATTCCAACCCCAATACCTAATGCTTTCTCTTGAATGACTGCAAATAATTCCTCACGTTTCTTTTCAGATAATTTTTTAGAATCATCTACACCTAAGATTAAAGTATCCTCAGGTAAGATAACAGCAGCAGCTACTACTGGTCCTGCTAAAGGCCCTCGACCTGCCTCATCTATTCCTGCAATCAAATTATATCCTTGTTGGCGTAGCCTATCTTCATGCCGACTCATCTTTTTAAATTTCGCAATAGCTTCTTCTCTTTTTTCTTGGCGACGGACAATCTGTCGGGCCAACTTCTGAACCCCTTTTCTAGAATCAGCTGCTAACTTCTCAATTAAATCTTCTGATATTTCCTCAAAATTATTAACTTTAGCTTTAATCTCTTTTATCGTTAACTTGGATAGTTCCATCATAACAACTCCTTATTTCTAACCAATTAAACTGTTGGCGGTAATTCTAAAGTAAGTTTTCCAAATTTACCTTCCTGAAACTCTTTAATAATTATCTTAGAAGTCCGCTCACGATCAATTCTTCCTCCTGATTGCAAACAACCACGCTTTCTCCCAATATCTGCTATCAATTGATATGTATCAGAAGTAATTTGGTTTAAGTTAAATCTTTCTTTCAACTTATTAGGAGCAACTTGTTGTAAAATTTCAACCAATTTATAGGCAAGTAGCTCATTTTCAACTAAATTTTCCTTGATCGCTCCTGTAATTGCTAGCTTAAAACCAACCTCTTCATCTTCAAATTTAGGCCATAAAATCCCAGGAGTATCCAACAACTCAAATCCTCTTCTCAGTTTGACCCATTGTTGGCCCTTAGTAACACCTGGTCTATTCCCCGTTCGAGCACTTTTCTTATTACTAAGTTGGTTAATCAATTGAGATTTTCCAACATTAGGAATACCAACTATCATTAATCTAATATCACGTTCTTTACGCCCTTTATCTGCTAAAGCAGAGAGTTTATCTTCCATAATTTGTTGTGCTAAATTTAAAATTTGATTCACTCCTGCTCCAGTCAAAGAATTAACAGCTAGCGTTGGAGCTGAATCAGCAAGATACTGCTTCCATTCTTTGGTTCGTTTTTGATCAGCTAAATCTCTCTTATTAAGGACAATAATCCGCTTTTTATCTGCCAAAATATCTTCTATATCAGGATTTCTACTACTTAATGGAATTCTAGCATCCAATAATTCAATTACTACATCAATTAATTTTAAACCTTCTTCAACCTTCTTTTTGGCTTTAGCCATATGGCCAGGATACCATTGAATTGACATTAAACTTAGCCTCCTCTAATTAATTAAACCTATTCTAGTTAGCGGCCAAAAGATAAAACTACCTTGTCCTACGATATTTTCACGTGGAACAAAGCCCCAGTACCTACTATCTTCGCTGTTGTTCCGATTATCACCTAAGACAAAATAATTATCTTCAGGAACTTCAACCTCTGAGAAATCACTATACATCTTTTCTACTACATAATCCTCTTCTAATGGTTGCTCATTAATATAAACCTGACCATCAGTAATCTCAACTCGATCTCCAGGCATACCAATTATTCTTTTAATAAAGTTGTATTCAGGTTCAACAGGATATTTAAAAACAACTACCTCCTGTCTACGTGGTTCACGAAATCTATAAATAAATTTATTAGCAAAGATTCTATCTCCAGGTTGCAATTCAGGCATCATTGAGCCTGACGGAATATAGAAAGCTTGAGCAACAAAATTAATAATAAAAAAGGCAATTACAACCGCCACAATAATAGCTTCTAAATATTCTTTAATTGTTTCTTTATCCAGCATTAATAAACACTCCTATACAAAAGAGGACAAGCCTGCACAGCCAGTCCCCTTCTTAAATAAATTTAAGTACAATTTATTAATTTCTTTTTTCTCGTACTTGAGCAGCCTTACCTTGACGATCTCTTAAATAATACAATTTAGCTCGATTAACATCTCCACGTTTAGCAACTTCAATCTTGTCAATCTTTGGAGAATGTAATGGGAAAATTCGTTCAACTCCAACACCGAAAGATATCTTTCTTACAGTAAAGGTTTCGCGTACGCTACCACCTTGTCTTTTGATTACAATACCTTCGAAAATCTGGATTCTTTCTTTCCCACCTTCCTGAACCTTAAGGTGAACTTTAACAGTATCACCTGGGCCAAACTCAGGAATATCGTCACGTAATTGCTCTTGTTCTACAATATCAACTAAGTTCATATTCTTTCCTCCTCTCACAAAACGTTCTTAAACTATATTATAGCCAGAGGACCGTCTGTTTTTGTCCGTAAATCATTATAACACATGCTAAATTTAATTACAAGCTATATTTTACCCTTAATCTCTTTTGTTATTCAGTTGACAGTGAACAGTTGACGGTTGACAGTTAAAAAATAAATTCAAAACCACTCTCTAAACTCCTAAACATAAGACTTTTCAACCGTCTTAAGTATTTAAGGTTTTACTCTTTAACTGTAAACTGTAAATTGTAAATTGTACATTTGTTTCTTACTTCCCCCTCCGGGTTCTTTGAACCCTTCGTGATGAAAAAATCCGCTCTTAGATTTTTTCTACCACCAAGCTTCACCTAACAATCTATCCAAGATAATCGCAGCAGCACTTCTGACTGACAGATGATTATAATCACCTGGTCCATAAATTGGCTCTAAAATATAATCAGCAGAATTCATAGTCTCTTTAGTCAAACCCCAACCCGTTCCTAACAAGATCAAATAAACTTCTTCTCCTTGCTGAATCTCTTGCCTTAACTTCTTATAACTTATAGTATTAGAATAAGTCCTAGCATCAGTCGTGACTAAAGTTGGCTCCTTGCCTTCCTTAGCTGTTATATCTGCTATTACATCTTCAAGCTCAGCCTTAATCTCAAGCACACTAAATGCCTCTTTACGATCTGGATTATATTCTGCTCCAAAATCTCCTGCCCAATAATCCTTCATCCGCTTAACTAATCCCTGCTGAGAATCTAAATGGTTTACTATATAATACTGACCAATATTATATGTTCTACTGGCTCGAGCAATATCATGTAAATCTAAATTAGTAACTGTAGTAGTAATTACTTCCATATTCTTATTATAAACAGGGTTATGTAATAAAGCTAAATAAACCTGTTGTTCCATTTTACTCCTCCTCTAACTCCTGCTTGATTTCTGCTAACAATTTTTGATCTTGTTCAGATAGATCAGCCTGCTTTAATAAATCTGGTCTTTTATGTAATGTATTTTCTAGTGCTTTCTTTCTCCGCCACTGCTCAATCCGGCCATGATCTCCACTTAACAAGACTTGTGGCACTTCTAATCCTTTATAATCTCTAGGGCGAGTATAATGTGGATAATCTAACAACCCTTGATAGAAAGAATCCTCTACAGCTGATTCTTGACTACCCAACACCCCTGGAATCAATCGAGCAACAGCATCAATTAAGACCATAGCTGGTAACTCCCCACCAGTTAATACATAATCACCGATTGAAATCTCATCAGTGATCAATTCCTCTCTTACTCGCTGATCTACACCTTCATAATGGCCACATAATAAGGTTAACTCTTCATAATTAGCAAGTTCTTTAGCCTTAGCTTGATTAAATGTCTCTCCTTGGGGGGTTAAAAATATTATCGGAGTTTGCTTAGAATAATCCAAATCATCAACCGCTCTAAAAATAGGTTCAGGCTTTAGAAGCATTCCTGCTCCTCCACCATAAGGATAATCATCAACTTGGCGATGCTTATTTTGAGTATAATCTCGAATATCTATTAAATCTACAGAAAGCAATTCCTGCTCTTTAGCTTTAGCTAACATACTAGTTCCTAAAATACTCTCAAACATTTCAGGAAATAGAGTCAACACATTAAATTTCATCTTAACACCTACCTTAATCCTGGAGGTAGCTTAACTTCCATTCGCTCATTATTCAGATCTATATCTAAAACCACCTCAAGAGTTGCCGGAATTAAAAGTTCATCACCATCTTTAGTTACTACATAAACATCGTTGGCCTTAGTTTCTAAGACCTCTTTGACTTGCCCTAAATATTCATCTTCAACAGTATAAACTTCAATCCCAATAATATCATATAAATAAAAATTATTTTCTGGCAAATCAAGAACTTCTGCTTTAGGAATTTGCAGATAATAATTTTTATAAGGCATAATTTCTCCAATACCATCAATTCCTACAAATTTAATAATAATAAATTGTTTATGATACCTAATTCCTTCTACCATTACCTCATCCTTAGTTCCATCTTTAATTAAATAAACCCGCTCTAAATACTCAAATCGCTCTGGATAATCAGTAAGAGGAATAACCCTTGCTTCACCTTTATTTCCGTGATGTCGAGTAATCTGACCTATCGTAATTAATTCTTCACTCATAATTAATCACCCCATTAGATATCAGTTTACAGTATATAGTGTACAGTTGACAGTGCAATAAACTAAAGCACAGTCCTATAAAGTCTTTAAACGCTTAACTTAACCTCAGACTTAAACTTAATCTTAATAATAGCATACCCTACATTAAACTCTCTCATTAAGAAAAGACTAGAGTTGCCCCTAGTCTTTAGTAAGTAATCTTAGCAAGTAATTATTGTATAATCTTTACGCTAGCCTTCTTACCTTCCTTAGTCGCTGCTGCTTGAATTACTGTTCTGATAGCTTTTGCAATCTTACCTTGCTTTCCTATCACCTTACCCATATCTTCATCAGCAACTGTTAGCTTTAAAGTTATTGTTTTACTATCCTCTATCTTACGTACAAATACTTCGTGAGGTTGATCTACAATATTACTCACAATTGTTTTTAGTAGCCCTTTCAATTAGAGCACCTCCAAGCTTACTTAGCTTCGTCAAACTTCTTCATGATTCCTTCTCTACTGAAGATATTTCTAACAGTACTAGAAGGTTGAGCACCATTTTGCAACCATTCTAATGCTTTATCTTCATCAATCTTAACTGTCTCTGGTTCAGTAGTAGGATTATAAAAACCTAGCTCTTCAATAAATCTCCCATCACGTGGCTTTCTAGAATCAGCCACAACCAATCTATAAGAAGGATTTCTATTAGCTCCAGTTCTTTTTAATCTAATCTTAACTGCCATTCTTGTCACCTCCTTTAAAAAATTAAGGTTAAGTTCAAGTTTAAGTCTAAGTAAAAACTAAACCTTTACATTCTTAAATGATCGACTTAATCTCAACCTTAGCCTTAAACTTAAATTTTATTTAAAAGAAAGGAAATTTCATCTTTCCTTTTAATCCACCCATATTACCTTTCTGTAAATCACCCATCTGCTTCATCATCTGTTTAGTCTGGGTAAATTGCTTTAAAAGTTGATTGACATCTTGGACAGTCGTTCCACTCCCATTAGCAATTCTACGACGCCGACTTCCATTAATGATTTCTGGGTTTCTACGCTCCTCGATAGTCATTGAATTAATGATTGCTTCAATCTGGTCTAATTGACCTTCATCCATATTAAGCCCTTTTAGCTGTTTGCCTACTCCAGGAATCATATTCAGTATTTCCTCTAATGAACCCATATTTCTAACCTGGTTCATCTGATCGAGGAAATCTTCTAAAGTAAATTCTTCCTTTCGTAATTTTTCTTCTAACTCTTTAGCTTTTTCAGCATCAATCTGCTCCTCAGCTTTCTCAATTAAGCTTAATACATCTCCCATACCCAAGATTCGAGAAGCCATTCTATCAGGATGGAAAGGTTCTAAAGCATCTAACTTCTCTCCCATTCCTACAAATTTGATTGGTCGTCCTGTAACAGAACTGATAGATAAAGCAGCACCACCACGTGCATCACCATCTAATTTAGTTAAAACAACACCATCGATCCCTAATTTTTGATCAAAATTTTCTGCTACATTAACAGCATCTTGACCGGTCATAGAATCGACTACCAATAAAATCTCATGGGGAGTAACTGCACCTTTAATATCTTCTAATTCATCCATTAAATCCTCATCTATATGCAATCGTCCTGCAGTATCTATAATTACAATATCATTTCCATTTGACTTAGCATTACTGATAGCAGCTTTAGCTATATCGACAGGATTTTGTTTGTCACCCATACTGAATACTGGCTGTTCTATCCTCTCACCTAAGACCTGCAATTGTTTAATAGCAGCAGGACGGTAGATATCAGCCGCTACTAATAAAGGATCTTTCCCTTCTTTTCTAAACCTTTTAGCCAATTTACCGACAGTAGTTGTTTTACCAGCCCCTTGTAAGCCTACTACCATAATTACTGTAGGGGATTTGGCCCCAAGATTAATCTTACTTTGGGTACCTCCCATTAAATCAGTCAACTCTTCATTAACTATTTTTATTACCTGTTGAGCTGGGGTTAAACTATCTAAAACCTCTTGTCCAACAGCTCTTTCTTCTATTCTATTGATCAAATTTTTAACAACTTTAAAATTTACATCCGCTTCTAATAAGGCCAATTTAACTTCTCTTAAGGCAGTTTTAACATCTTTCGAGGATAACTTACCTTTACCTTTCAGCTTATCAAAAGTACTCTGTAACTTTTCTGCTAACCCCTCGAAAATCACATCAATTCCCCCTTCTGATAGGTCTGTAATCTATCTAAAATATCTCGTAAACTCTCCAACTCTTCTAATTCAAGCCGAGATTCAATCTGATCTATTACCTGCCCTAAATTATCGATTTCTAATTGTATTTTATCATAATACTTAATTAAATTTAACTTCTTTTCATATTCTTGTAAAGCTTGTTCTGATCTCTTTAAATTATCATAAACAGCTTGGCGAGAAACCGATTTTTGCTGAGCAATCTCCCCTAAAGAAAGATCATGATAATAATATAAACTCATAAATTCCTGTTGTCTTTCTGTTAGTAACGAGGCATAAAAAGCGAATAATTTTCCAATCTCAACTACTTTTTCAATTTTCAACAAAAATCACCTGCAATTGCTGTTAAGTATTTTACCTTTACAGCAGATAATATAACATATAATTAAATTTTTGTCAAGCTTTTAGAAGATTATTGGTCGAATAAAGCATTAATAAATGTTTCTGGTTCAAAATCCTGTAAATCTTCTAAATCTTCTCCAACACCAATTAACTTAATTGGTATCCCCAATTCATCCATAATAGCTATGACTACTCCTCCTTTAGCCGTACCATCTAACTTAGTCAAAGCAATTCCATCTACATCAACCTCTTGATTGAATAATTTAGCCTGTGAAATTGCATTTTGACCGGTTGTGGCATCCAATACTAATAAAACTTCGACCTTCATATCTTCTGCCTCTCTTGTTATTACTCGCTTAATCTTCTTTAATTCCTCCATCAAATTAGCTTGAGTATGTAACCTACCTGCAGTATCAACAATTAATAAATCAGTCTCTCTTGATTTTGCTGCTTGTACCGCATCATAAGCTACTGCAGCAGAATCTGCTCCTTCTTGATGGGCAATTAATTCTGTTCCTACCCTATTACTCCAAGCACTTAACTGATCAATAGCTGCTGCTCTAAAAGTATCTCCTGCTGCTAGTAGAACATCCTTTCCTGCATTTTTGGCCCGTTGAGCAATCTTACCTATCGTCGTTGTTTTTCCAACTCCATTAACTCCTACTACCATTAATATAGTTGGCTGCTCACTCTCTTCAACTTGTTCTACATCCTCATTTAACAATTGGCATAGTTGTTTTTGAAAAATTTCTATTAGTTCTTCTGGTTCTTTAATCTTTTTTTCTTTTGCTTCAGTCTTTAATTGATCAACCAATTTCATCGTAGTATGAACACCAACATCAGCTTGAATTAAAATTTCTTCTAAATCTTCATATAATTCATCATCAATACTAGAATAAAGTGAGAATAAATTTTCAATTTGAGATACAAACCCTTCTCGTGTCTTACTTAAACCATCCTTTAACCTCTTAAACAATCCAGTTTTTTCTTCTTTAGTCTCTTCTTGCTCTTCACTTACTTCTTCTTCCTTAACTTCCTCTTTTTCTTTTCCAAAACCAAATATCTTTTTTAACATCAACTCTCCTCCTAACTTTTTTACTTAATCTCTAATGGCTTACATAAATCTGTATATTCTTGAGCAATTCCAAAACGTCTCTTTCTTATCTTAGCTTCTTCTTCTGGAGTATCAGCTTCATAGTATTCCTGACCAATCTCTTCATATTCTTGGTCAAGCTCAGCTACTTCCTTTAATAACTCAATTACCGTAGCCCCTTTAATTTCTCCTTCTTTATTATGACCAATAGCTACAACAGGTCGCCCCCATGTTCCCGGGCCAGCCTTTGCATCTCCCATATGCATTACTCCAGTTCCTCCAGGGTGAGTATGAACAATCGCTACATTATTAGGAATTACTGTTGAATAAACCTCTCGTAAAGATTTTTCAGTAATATCGGTATAACTTGAAGCTAACATCCGTGATGGAACATAGCCCATTCCCCCTACCACTATCTCTCCTTTTTGAACAATATGCCCATCTTTAATCTCACCTAAAGCTGCTACTTCCCTACCTTGCTCCACAGTAGTTGATTTATCTACTAATTTAGTAGCAAACTCTTTACACAAGGAATTAACCTCAATAAATGGAACCTCCCATTCAGATTGATCCTTCTTTTCAAACTCCACGTCCTGTTCTTCAACCTCTATTACTTCTAATTCTTGACTAATATCTAAGTATTTCAATCTTAAATTAAACAAATTACGCAATATCTCTCGTTCTTGATCCATTGTTTTAGCTGTCAACCTTTCTAGTTGAATCTCCTCAGATTCAGTAGCTAACTCAAAATAATGAGGTTCAGGATAGATAATACCCACCCCAGCAGGTTGGCCCATCTTAACACCAATCCTGACCAAAGGACAATTAAAGATGCTAACCCCACCTGTTCCAACAATGATTCCTGTCTTACCTGGATTAGTTGTAATAATAACTGCATTATCAGGTAGTTGATTAATAATTTCTAATAAGGATTTACCATCTGCTTCAACAACTTTAGATAACATCTCACGATAAGGAATTCCAGAAAGCCCTCCATTAACAAGTTCAGATAAAGCATCTATATATCCTTCTTGATTAACAAATCCAATTGCACCTACAGAACGACCTTGACTTAAATACTTACTTCTTTCTACAATTCTATCTACTATAAATTTAGCTATCCCCTTAATTCTCATTATCTTCCTCCTTTTTATTATATTTTCTCTGCTTTTAGTAGTTAATATACAATTAAAAAGCAGCCAACTGATCTAATTGTAAAGAAACCAGTTTTGAAACACCAGATTCCTCCATAGTAACACCATATAACGAATTTGCAACCTTCATCGTTCCTTTGCGATGAGTAATTACTACAAATTGGGTTTGAGACGACAACTTATCCAAATAATTAGCAAATCGCTCTACATTAGCATCATCTAAAGGAGCATCTAATTCATCTAAAACATAGAACGGACTTGGATTAACCTTTAATAAAGCAAATACTAAAGCAGTAGCAGTCAAAGCTTTTTCTCCGCCAGACATTAAAGATAATTTCTGTAATTTTTTACCTGGTGGTTGAGCATTAATCTCCACACCTGTCTTCAATAAATCATCTTCATCTTCTAACGTTAATTGAGCTTGTCCTCCCCCAAATAAATCTGTAAATATTCCTTCAAATTCACTCTTTATTTCTTTAAATGCTGTAGCAAACTTCTCCGTCATCTTCTCATTAATCTCAGCTATTACTTTTTGTAATGATCTTTTCGCTTCAGTCAAATCATTAGATTGCTCTTTAAGAAAACTAAAGCGCTGATTTAAGTTTTTATACTCTTTTATTGCTCCTAAATTAACAGGTTCTAATCTTTTCATCGCTTGCTTTAACTTTTTAATCTTTGCTTTAACTTCACTAAAGTCCTCAATCGCTGTTCTTTCTTCAACCACTAAATCTATATCTAATTGATATTCATCTGTCAATTTAGTTTCAACATTAGTTAATTTAACCTCTAGCTGGGCCAACTCCACTTCAATCTCATTATATTCTTGTTGTAATTTCTGATATCGCTCCCTGACCTCTTTTGATTGCTGCTGAAATTGAATAATCTTCTCTTTAGCCTCTTTTTCCTCTTGCCTTAAACTGAACAGACGTTCTTCTAAATCACCTAGCTTAGAATTCAATTCCTGCTGTTCAGAAGCTAAATTTTGAGCGGTATCCTTAAGCTGTATCTGCTTATTGTCTAATCTAACAATCTGTTCTTCCTTCTGTTTTAGCTGCTGCTGAGCTTGCTTAAGCTCTTGCTCTAATTTTATTAATTCAGCCTCTAGATTCTTCTTTCCTTCTTTAACAGAGGCCAATTCAACCTTTAAATCAGTAATCTGTTCAGTAAGCAACTCTTCTTTTTCTTTATTTGAACTGATCTCTGAATCTAACTGTTCAGTCGTTGACTCTAAATCATCCTCAGTCGTAGTTAGTTGCTTTAAATTACTGACAGCCTCTTTTTTTGTAGTCTCAACTGCTATAACCTGTTGTTCTAACTGCTCAATCTTATCAACTTTAAATTCAATCTCTTTCTGGATACGGGCCAACTCTCTTCCTAGTTGCTGCTTATCCTTCTTACAAGTTGTCTGTTGAATCTCTAACTGATGTAATCTTTCTTTTATTTTTTCCATTTGCTGTTGATTAGTAGCTAATTCTTCTTTTTTAGCAAGTCCTTGCTCCTCTAAGGTAGTTCTCTTTTTAGAAAGCTTCTTCACTTCTATTCGTAATTGCTCAATCTCTCGACTCCGCCCTAATAAATTATTATCTTGAGCATAACTTCCTCCAGTCATTGCTCCTCCAGGATTGACTACATCTCCAGCCAATGTAACAACCTTCACCCTCTTATTTGTCGCCTTAGAAATCTCAACAGCCTGATCAATATTTTGGGCCACAATCACTCTACCTAAAATATTTTCAATCACTGGCCGATACCTAGCTTGATAGTTGATTAAATCTTTGGCTACACCAATCGCTCCTTCTATCTCTAAACCTTCCTCTTCACTCTTTCTTAAAGACCGTGGCGCAACTAAATTAAGCGGTAGCATAGTAGCCCTTCCAGCTTGATTATCCTTCAAATAATTAATTGCTCTCTTTCCTACTTGATCATCCTCCACAATTACATTCTGTAATTTACTGCCTAAGGCAACCTCAATTGCTGTTTCATATTCTTGTGGTACCTCTATTAATTCAGCTACTACCCCACAGACCCCTTTTAAATCTCCACTTTGCTTAATATGATTCAACAGGTTCTTAACTCCACGATAATATCCTTGATAATTATCTTGCATCCCTTCTAAAACATTCAATCTAGATTCTTTATTATTCAGCTCTTCTTTTAACTGTTGATATTCTTTTTGTAAAGCATTCAACTCTTGCTTCAACTCTTCTTGGTTAGATTCTTGTTGTTGATAATCATCTTGCAACTTGAGCAACTCAGCTTCAATTTTCTCTAATTGTTTCAATTTAACTTCCTTCTGCTCTTTAATCTCTGTAAATTTTTCTTCTAAATCCTCTTTAGCTTTAATTAAATTTCTACTTTCATGTTGATAACGCTCAATCTCTTTAGTTAAGTTTTCAATTTGATGTTTATAATCGGTTATTTGATTAGCTTGGGCCAACTTATTATCCTCAATCTCCCGCTTGGCCCCTAAAGTTTCTGTTAATCTCTTCTTGATTTGAGCCACTTCATCTTCTTTTTGGGCCAACAAAGAAAGTTTTTGCTCTAACTGCTCTGCTAAATCATCTTTCCCTCTTTTTTTCTCATTTATTTCTTCTTTCATCAGATCTGTTTTATCTTTTAACTCAGTTATTTCTTTTTTCAACTTACCTTTTTGTTCTCTAAGATTCTTCTTTCTTTCGCTAAGTAATTCCAGCTTACTTTCAAGCCGCTCTAACTTTCGTTTAGTATTAAAAATATCATCTTTTTGTTGATCAATTGCAGCTACTAATTCCTTTTGCTTTGTCTGACAGCTATCTATTTTCAAATCAAACTCATTAACCCCCGCTTTAGCCTCAGTCAATTGATATGATAACCTTTGCTTAGTAGCAACCTGTTGATCAAACTTATCCTCTAATTGAACATATTGATTTAACAATAAATTTACTTCCAATTCCTTTAACTCTTCTTGATAGCTCTTATATTCTTTAGCTTTAGTAGCTTCTTCTTCTAGAGGTTCTAACTGACGTTTGATTTCCTCAATAATATCCCTAACTCGATTTAATTTCTGTTCAGTACTTTCTAATTTTTTATTTGCTTCCTTCTTTCTCTGTTTATGCTTGCTAATCCCTGCCGCTTCCTCAAATAACTCTCGTCTATCAACAGAGCGTTCACTTAAAATCTGATCTACTTTGCCCTGTCCAATAATTGAATAAGAATCCTTCCCAATTCCTGTATCCAATAATAACTCCTGAATATCCTTTAAACGACAGATATTATTATTAATTAAATAATCACTTTCACCACTACGAGTTACCCTTCTACTAATGGTTACTTGATTATAATCTATTGGTAATTCACCTTGGCTATTATCTAAAATCAAAGAAACTTGAGCCATTCCTAATGCTCTTCGCTGCTTACTTCCAGCAAATATTATATCCTCCATCTTAGAACCACGCAGTGTTTTAGCACTCTGTTCTCCTAAAACCCATCTCACTGCATCCGAAATATTACTCTTTCCACTTCCATTCGGGCCAATAATCCCCGTAATTGCTGGTTCAAAATCTATCTTTACTTTATCTGCAAAGGATTTAAATCCTTTTAATTCAATCCGTTTTAAAAACAAACCACTAGCTCCTTTCTACCAAAATTCAAACACTAAACTTTATTTTATCATAAATCAAGAAAAAATAAAATAAAAGCCTCATAAAAAAGTTGCCTCCAGCAACTCAGTTTAAGTCTAAGATTGAGTTTAAGTAAAACCAACAAATACAAACTAGTAAAAGTTATTCACAACCCCTAAAAAGCTTAATTTACTTAATGATAAAAAAACCTATCTACTTTTAGTAGATAGGTAAAAAAAACAAATCTATATTCTTTATCTTGGCTCAACAATAAACTTAATCGCTGTTCTTTCTTCACCATCAATTTCTATCTCCGTAAAAGCAGGAATAGCTATCAAGTCTATCCCATTTGGTGCTACAAAACCTCTTGCAATTGCAACAGCCTTAACCGCTTGATTAACTGCACCAGCACCAACACCTTGCATCTCAACTCTTCCTTCCTCTCTTAAAACAGCCGCTAATGCCCCCGCTACAGATTTCGGTTTTGAATTTGATGATACCTTTAATATTTCCATGTTTTCTCCCCCTTTAATTTTACAACTTCTTTCATAGCCTCTATTAATGTATAGTGTATCTTCTAGTTATAATATTCATGAAAACTAGAAAAATCCCTTTATTTTCTAAAAAATTATTAAATTAGCTCAACTAAAACTTCTCCTCTAACTAAGGTATCATCCAATCGAACTTCAATTTTATCTATTTCATATTTATCTTTCAAATAAATAAAGTTCTTCTTTTTTTGTCCTTTTAAATTAGATAGATCTTTAGGATGCACAGTCATCTCCACTTTATCTCCAACTGAACTTTCATCTAATTTCTTCTCAACTTTAGTCAAAAACATTTTAGATTCAACTAACTGTCTAAAGGCTGGATGAAATGGTCCAGCTAAAATTTCGCTTCGATTAACACTTTCGGAAGGCTGTAAGCCAATCCTAATTACATCTAGATTGGCCTTTTTAAATAAATTCAATAACTTTGCTGTAATTTCTACAGCTTCTTCTAAAGATAAAGGGGTATAATTATCAGTCTGATATAATTGCGCCAATTCAGTATTTTTAATAACTAACGTAGGGTATACCCTTACAAAACCTGGCTGCAACTTAATTACTTCTCTTCCTGTAGCCAAATCAGATTCTTCATTAGAAGAAGGTAGTCCAGGCATTATCTGCAACCCAAGTTGGAAATTATATTCCTTAATTAATTCTACTGCTTGTAAAGTATCTTCTCGAGTATGACCTCTACCTGCAGCAGCTAAAACCTCATTATCAAGTGTCTGTACTCCCAATTCAATTGCAGTTACATTATTTTGTTGTAAAAAATCCAAGACCTTCCTATCTATATAATCCGGTCGAGTTGATAATCTAATGCCAGTAATCCTACCATTTACTAACCTTCTATTAGCTATAGCCAATAAATCTTGCTGTAACTGCTGTGGAATCCCAGTAAAACTCCCTCCATAAAAAGCAACTTCAATTCGACTAGCTTGGGCAGGTATAGTAGTTAAGTAATCATCTATCTGATCACTTACTTGCCCAAGATCGATCTCAGTTTTGATCCCAGTAATCTCTTCTTGGTTGCAAAAAACGCAATCATGAGGACATCCTAAATGGGGAACAAAGATTGGAATAATATAATCTTGCTTACTCATTTCCCTTTACTTTCTGAGCAATATCTCTTAACTGCTTTACTTCATTCTTTCTTAAATACCTATATTCTCCTAACTTTAAATCATCATCTAATTCTAAAGGCCCCATCTTGATCCTTTTTAATTCTTGGACAGGATGTCCAACTGCCTTACACATTCTTTTAACTTGATGTTTTCTTCCTTCATGAATCTCTAAAGATAAGATTGCTTTATCATTAAAATCAACTACTACTTCTACTTTAGCCGGTGCTGTCCAACCATCAGCTAGTTTGATCCCTCTTTCTAACGCTTTTAAATTTCCTTGATTTGGAACTCCTTCAACTGTAGCAATATATTTCTTAGTAATCTGATGGCTAGGATGAGTTAAAGCATAAGTTACATCACCATCATTAGTCAAAAGCAATAACCCTTCTGTATCATAATCTAATCTTCCTACAGGATAAACCCGTTGCTTAACCTTAATTAAATCCAATACCGTCCTTCTTCCATGAGGATCATCTGCAGTTGTTACATAACCTTGTGGCTTATTTAATAAAATATAAACCAAGTTCTCCTCTTGAATTCGTTTGCCATCAACCTCAATTTGATCCTGACTAGGATCAACCTTACTTCCTAACTCAGTAACTACCTTACCATTAACTTTTACTCTCCCTGCTGTAATCAACTCTTCACTCTTTCTTCTTGATGCTACTCCAGCTTTGGCCATTACTTTTTGTAAACGCTCCATCAACTATCACCTCAATTAGATAATTTTACTACTTTGACTATATTCACGATAACTGCTGAAGTTCCTCCCTTAAAAGTAGGTTTGAACTATCGAAGTCAATCCATTCCAAAAATTACTCCAAGCCGAAGCTTCAATATCCCTATCTGCTATTAGATCAACTCGACCTAATAACCGCTCATTACTATCATAAATAGATAACTTTCCTATCTTTTCTCCAGCTGTAATAGGTAATCGGATATTCTGATTAAGTTTTATAAGCTTTTTCAAATCCTTTTGGCTACCATTAGCTATGACCCATCTAAATTCATCCGCTGCTTTTAAACCCAATTGGGTATCTCTAAACTCTACTTCTTTAACTAAATCCCCTTTAGTTATAACATCCACTTTGCTATAATTGTTGAATCCATAATTTAATAATGATAAAGAATCACCCCAGACATCGCCACCTCTGAGAATAACACTGATTAATTGCTGTCCACCCTGAGAGGCAGAAGCTACTAAACATTTTCCCGCTGCTGATGTATAACCTGTCTTAACCCCATCTACCATCTCTGAACGAGTCAATAATTTATTAGTATTAGTTAAAATTCTATCCCAGTCATTACCTGGCCAAGAGATCCTCTTTTTAGGGGTGTTAACTACTTCAGCAAAAAAATCATTTTCTAATGCATAACGAGTAATTTGGGCCAAATCATAAGCTGTCGTCAAATGCCCTTCTTGAGGCAAACCATTTGGATTCTTAAAAGTGGTCTGTAAAGCTCCTAGCTCCCTTGCTTTTTGATTCATCATCTCAGCAAACTCCTCTACTGACCCTCCAATATGTTCAGCAATTGCTACTGCAGCATCATTGCCTGATTTAACTAAAAGACCATAGACCAACTCACGTAAAGTCAAAGTCTCTCCAGGGGTCAAATAAATAGAAGAACCGCCTTCATAAGCTGCTCTAGTACTAGCAGTAACCTCATCTGATAAATTACCATATTCAATGGCTAATATTCCCGTCATTATCTTGGTTGTACTCGCTGGAGGTCGTCTTTGATGCATATTCTGATCATAAAGTACTTGCCCCGTTTCAGAATCAATTAAAATAGCAGCACCAGCATTAGCTTGAGGGCTAGCTACTGCTTGCTGGTTGATTGCTAATAATAAAGAAACAAGTAGAATTAACACTCCATAATATTTTCTGTTTTTCATAACCTTCCTCCTATTTTCAATCCATCTAATTCTATTTTAAAAGTTCATATTCTTCATTCCATTGTTATTCTCATCTTTAGAAAAACCTTTAATCTGCTCGATCAATTCAGGGGCAATATTAATCAAACGTTCAATCACTGCATTATCATTGACCGGCAATAATCTAACCTGATTTTCCTTAACAACTAAAAAAGCCATCGGTTGTAACATCACACCTGCTCCACTTCCCCCACTAAATTTGGGTTTCTCAGAACCATTCTTCTTTTTATCTTCTGTTTTACTATATTCTCCTCCCCCTGCTGCAAATCCAAAGTTAACCTTTGAAATTGGGATGATTACACTTCCATCCTTTGTTTCAACTGCATCACCAACGATTGTATTGACATCAACCATCTTTTTTATATTTTCCATTGCTGTATTCATCAGTGTCTCAATTGGATGATCGGCCATTTTATTTAATCCTCCTTTTGATTTCATAACAGATAATTTTAATTCCTACATACATAATATTACCTATTTTGAACTCAAATATACCTTTAAGTTCTATTCTTACTGGCTGTTGCCAATTAAAATTAGGATTTACTTGAACACAAGGTAGTGATTTAAATTCTAGATACTCTTGTAAAATACCAATTATTGAACTCTTAATTGCCCATAGACTTCCTGTAGCTAAGCCGGTATGAGCAGGATTGGCTAACCCAAAGCTTGTCTTCCACAAAAAAGATTGGCAATTATGGGTTAACAATAGAAAGGTTTTAACCCGTCTGTTAAGTTTATACGATTTTTTAAAAAATTTATGTAACTTTTGTAGTTCAGTTTGATCTAGTTTTTCAGTAACAACTATCTTATCTATTAAGTTGCTATTTAGCTTACCTTCAAGCTCTAAAGTAGGAAGTGATAATAACTTCTTAATTTCTAAATATGATAAATTCAATTTATAATCAATAAATAAGATTGATAATTTAAGATCTAAGTTATCCTCCTCTTGCTGCCGTTCGAAATTGACCTCAAGTCTAATTGGTACCCAGAAGAAAAAAGGCATAATTACTAAACCGATCAAAATCAATAAATAGGACATTATCATCACCTTCTAACCTATGATCTTTATTTTCCCCTCTTCAAATTCAAATATACACTGTGAATCAAATGACCTGCGGTCATAATCAAGTCTGAGTTTGAGTCAAAGTTTAAGTCAAAACAAAAACTAAATATAAAAAAACCAGATGCTAATTAGCATCTGGTTTGATTTCTTCTAATTCTTCATTATTTAATTTAGCAAATTCCTTTGGTTCAGGTAAATCATCCAAACTTTCGAGCCCTAGATATTCAAGAAATTGATTAGTTGTACCATAAATAATGGGCTTTCCAATTACATCTTTGCGACCTTGTTCAGCTATTAATCCTCTTTTTTGTAATGTCTTTAAAGCTTTTTCTACATTTACCCCTCTAATATCTTCAACTTCTGCTCTAGTAACTGGTTGTTTATAAGCGACAATAGCTAATGTCTCTAACGCAGCTTGACTAAGGGTTTTAGTTACTTCTGGTTGATGAAAATCTTTAATAATAGAAGAATATTCAGCTTTAGTCTGTAATTGATAACCACGATTTATCTTAACTAACTCTATTCCTTTATCTTGCTGGGCATACTCTAGTTTTATTTTTTCCAAGCTTTCTTTGATCTCAGCTCGATCTACTGTTAATACTTTTTTTATTTCTTTAATTTGTAATGGCTCAGTTGCCATAAATAATAACGCTTCAATAGCAGCTTTAATTTCAGATTGATCTAACATTAGGCATCATCCCTGTATAATAAATCTTAATCTCAGAAAAATTAACATCCTGCTCAACCTTCAGCTCTTGCTTTTTGATTAATTCTAGTAACGCCATAAAAGTTACTACAATTTCTAATCTAGAATTTAATTCCACAAATAAATCTGCTGAATTTATTTTTCCTCCTGCAAGAACTAAACTTTTTCTAATATACTCTTCTTGTTCGCTAATTGTAACCTCTTCTGGGCTCAAGTATGATAGTTTCTCTTCTTCCGCTTCCTCATCTTCTTGTTGTTGCTTCTTTTTAACTATAGCTTGCTTAATTACCTTCTCAAATGCTGTTACGAATTGATCAAGCTCTACTTCTTCTAGTGGATTTTCTGCTTCAAAGTCCAAATCAGCCAATAAAGGGGCTACATTCCTAGTATATCTTTCTCGTTGCTTCTTTTCAAATTCTTGTAATTCAGTTGCTAACTTTTTATACTTTTTATATTCTAATAATCGTTCTACTAGCTGCTGCTTAAGATCAACCTCATCATCATCTTCTTCTGTTTTAGGAGTAGGTAACAGAGTCTGGGCTTTGATCTCCATCAGCTTAGCTGCCATCACTAAAAATTCACTGGCTATATTTAAATTAAACTGCTGCATTCTGTTAATGTAATCTAAATACTGTTCTGTAATCTCAGAGATTTTAATATCACAAATCTCTACTTTATTCTTCTTTAATAAATGTAATAATAAATCAATTGGCCCTTCAAAGGCATCAATTTTAATCTGATAGCCCATAATCTCACCCCTATTTTATATCAGTGTACAGTTTACGGTTGACAGTTGACAGTTAAAACCTTAAAACAAAGATCATTAAAACCTTTAAATACACGGCTTTATAGGTGTTTTAAGCTTTTTGATTTTTAACTATCCACTATCAATTATCAACTATAAACTAAGTTCATCGCCTCTTTAACCTCTTGTAATGTCTGTTGAGCTGTCTGACGTGCTTTGCTAGCTCCTTTAGCTAAAATTTGATCTATCAGCTCTGGGTTAGCTTTTAGTTCTTCACGTTTTTGGTGAACATCAACTAAATACTCAGTCAACAGATCAGTTAACTTTTGCTTACAATCCATACAACCAATCTCAGCATTAGAACACCCTTCTGCTAACTCTTCAATCTCTTCACAGTCAAAGATTTGATGATAATCATGAACAGAACAGACCTCAGGGTTGCCTGGATCTTTTAGTCTTATCCGTTCTGGATCTGTTACCATCTGCTTGACCTTGTCAGCAATCTCTGTTGGGCTATCAGCCAAATAAATAGCATTACCATAACTTTTGCTCATTTTACGTCCATCTAAACCCAATAATTTAGGAACTTCGCCCAACTTCGGTTCAGGCTCTGGAAAAGTTTCTTCATATAAATGATTGAATCTGCGAGCAATTTCTCTAGTGATTTCAATATGTGGTAATTGATCTTCTCCAACAGGTACTGTATCCGCTTTATGAATTAAGATATCTGCTGCTTGCAAAACTGGATATTCTAATAGTCCAAATGGAATAGAATCCTTAACCCCCAACTCTTGTACCTGTTCTTTATAGGTTGGATTTCTTTCTAGCCTAGATACAGAAACAATCATTGATAATAATAAATTCAACTCAGCAATTTCAGGCACATCAGACTGAACAAAGATAACACTCTTATCAGGATCAATCCCAGCACTAATCCAATCGATCACCATCTCTCTAATATCATTTTTGATATTTTCAGTCTGATCATACTTTGTCGTCAATGCATGCCAATCAGCTATTTCAAAGATACAATTATATTCTTCTTGAAGATTTCTCCAGTTATTTAGTACTCCAATCAAATGACCCAAATGTAACTTTCCTGTAGGACGCATCCCACTCAAAATCGTTCCTTTCTTTTCCATATTAACTCCTCCTATCCCTATAATCTAAAACCCTACTAATAAGTTAAATAATATATTGATAATTGGAAGAATTATTCTACCAATTAACCCCGTAAAAACTGCAAATAATAGAAAAAATGGCCCATAAGCTTCTAAATTACGAAAAACATAATCATACTTCTTTGGTGTTATCCCCCTTAAGATCTTTGAACCATCTAAAGGTGGCACTGGAATTGAATTAAAGACAGCCAATCCCAAATTAAGTAAGATTCCATTAATAAATAAAGACTCAATAATTATTTGATCAATAAACTGGTAAAATATTGGCCCTAAACTTCTTAATAAAAATGTAAATATTATTGCTAAAGTAATATTGGCTAATGGCCCAGCCAAGCCAACTAACATCATCCCTTTTCGTTTATCATCAAAGTAACGAGGATTAACCTGAACAGGTTTGGCCCAACCGAAACGTCTGGTCATAATTAAAACTAATGTTCCTATCAAGCTTAAATGAGCCATAGGATTTAAGGTTAATCTTCCTGTCATTTTAGGCGTCGGATCACCTAACAAATCAGCCATTTTACCGTGAGCATACTCATGCATAGATAAAGATAATAATAATACAGGCAACAATAATATAAGTTCAGCTGTCATATTCATTATTCCACCCCCTTTTTCTCAATATACTCTTCTAAAAGTTGAAGTTCTTCTTGATAGTCTTCAACTTGACCATCTAGTTTAGCTTTTTTTATCTTCTTTAAGGCCTTTTTAAAGCTAGGAGCAGGTCGATATCCTAAATCAATGATATCCTCTCCAGAAACTTCAATATCTATCCACTGTAACTTTTCTAAATATAGTTTAACCTTCTCTTTTAATTTAGACTCACGGGCCAACACCAATAAAATATCTTCTATAGTTAATTGACTTAAAAGAGTATAGATGACACTATTACTTTCTGCTACTAATAACTGCTCAACAACTTGCTCAACCTCTAAAGTAAATAACAACCTCTCTAGGCAATCACTACTTAAATTAAAATCAGTTGCTAAATTTTCAATCTCTTTCTTTTCTAACCCAGTTACTAATAAAGCAAAATATAACAACCACTTATCAAAATTAAAAGTAATGGATAATGAATTTGACCACTCCATAATCTTTGCTAGATTATTAGCTACTTCTTCTTTAGCTCGATTCCACTCTATATTATTCGATAAATAACCTAAAAGATCATACTTAACTAATAATTTAATAAAAGAAAGTGGATGAGTATCATTTAATCCTTTTTTAACTTCAGAAATCAAACGATTATTGCTCAACTTATCTACCACATTTAAATCTACTGCTTGTTTAATCAGCTTTTCAGTCTCCGCCTCAAATCGATACTGATACCGACTAGCAAACCTTAACCCTCTAAAGATCCTTGTTGGATCATCATGTAAACTAAAATTATGTAACAATCTGATAATTCCTTCTTCTAAATCAACCTTCCCATCAAAAAAATCAACCAACTGTCCAAAAGATTCTTGGTTTAATTGAATAGCTAAAGCATTAATGGTAAAATCCCGTCTAAAAAGATCTTGTTGAATAGAACCTAACTCTATTTCAGGCAGACTAGCAATATCAGAATAATACTCTACCCTCGTGGTAGCTATATCCAAATTCAAATTATTATCTAATGATATTGTAGCTGTTCCAAAATCATGATGTACATTAAGAGCACCATTTAACTTTTGGGCCAACTTTCTAGCAAACTTAATCCCATCACCTTCTACCACTAAATCCAAATCTAAGCTTCTTTTTTCTAATAAAAGGTCTCTAACAAATCCTCCAACTAAATAAAGATCAACATCTAAAAGATCAGCCAATTGAGCAGCCGACTTCAACAGCTCCATGATTCTTTCTTCAACTAAGCCTAATTTCTGATCAATATTATAACGCTTCTCCTGTACTTCAACCAGACTTCTTCCATATAAATTCTGACGATTTTTGATATAATCATCTGTTCCATAGAGCAATTTCAACAAATCACTTCTTGTAATAATCCCTACTAACTTCCCCTGTTGATCAGTAACAGGTAGTCTTCCAATATCATGCTGAACAATCAAATCTTGAACCTCTTTTAAAGAAGTTTCAGCTTCAATAGTCACTACATCAGTTGACATATAACCTTTGACAGGTGCATGTAATAAATCATGATTTCTTACTTTATCTATATCACGCCTTGAAATAATCCCAACAAGCTCTTTATCTTCCTCAACAACCAAACCTGAATGGCCATAACGTAACATTAATTCATCTGCTTCTTCCATAGAGGTATCAGGAGCTACACTCTTAACAGGACTGGACATAATATCTTTGGCCAACGCATCAGGAGTAATATTCTCTCGAACCACCTGTAATAATTCCTGTTGTAACTCAATTAATTCCTGTGCTTTATTTCGCTCAATAGTTGCTGCAGCAGCTCGAGCATGCCCCCCACCCCCAAAATAATTTAAGATTTGAGCTACATTAATACTATCATGATTACTCCGTCCAATAATCAACACCTTATTTCCTGACTTAACCAACACAAAAAGAGCATCCAAATTATGTAATTCATCTAACTTATGGGCCAACAAAGCAATATCAGGTATATATTCTTCAACTTCAGCTTGAAAAAAGCTGATCTTAAAACCTTTACTAGTAACTTTATAACCTGCATCTAATAATTTATTAAATAGTTGTTGTTGCTGTCGATTTAAGGAATAATCAATATACTTTTCAACAATTCCCAAATTAGCTCCTAGCTCTAATAAATAAGAGACTATCTTAGCATCTCGAGCAGTCGTACTACTAAAGATCAAACAACCTGTATCTTCATAAATTCCTAGTGCAAATAAAGTAGCCTCAAATGAAGTCACTTCAACCTTCATTTCATTTAATTGTTCCACCAAAATTGTCGTAGTAGCTCCCACTGGTTCAATTGTTTCTGTTGCATCTTGTAAACAATTCTGTCGATTCATATGATGATCATAAACTATAACCTCTACTTCATCTTGTTCTACTAAATCAGAAAAGCTTCCTAATCGAAAAGCTACTCTAGTATCTACTATAATAACCTTCTCCACCTGAGATTGATCTATCTCACTAGGATACTTGATTGGAATTCTATTCTTATATAATGACATAAATTCTTTAACATTATTAGTTAATCCTCCTGCAAAAACCATCTCAGCTTGCGGATATATTTTTTGAGCAGCTACCATTGCTGCTAAACCATCAAAATCAGTTCGCTGATGACTAATTATAATCTCCACTATACCCACCCCTCAATTCAAGCTAATTGTTATTATACCACAGGTAAAGCTTAATTTACAATTAATAATCAAAAATAAGGACGTACAACTAAGTTATACGCCCTTAAAAATTATTTCTCTAATCTAGCCGGTATCTTATGATTAGCTATTAAATCTTGATAACTTTCTGGTTCAATAATCAAATCAACCTGCTCTTCACTGACCAAGACCATCCCTGGTTTAGTTAAGCCATTATAATTATTACTCATTGAATAACCATAAGCCCCTGTACAAGAAATCAACAATAAATCATCCTCTTCTACTTCAGGCAATTCAATCTCTCTAATTAAAATATCTCCTGATTCACAACACTTTCCTACAATTGTAACTTCTTGGTTTGCACTCTCAGTAGCTTTCGTAACCAAGCACGCCTCATACTCCGCCTCATATAAAGCAGGCCTGATATTATCAGACATCCCTCCATCTACTGCTACATATGTTCTAATATCAGGTATTTCTTTAATTGAACCCACTTGGTATAAAGTAGAACCAGCAGTTCCTACAATTGAACGACCTGGTTCATTAATCACCTTAGGTAGAGGAATTTCTAACTCATCACACTTTTGCTTAATTGCTTTAGTAACAAGCTCAGCATATTTATCAATATCAGGTTTTTCTTCCTCTTCAGTATAAGGAATCCCTATTCCGCCTCCTAAATTTAACTGTTCTAAGACAATACCAGTCTCATCTTTAACATCTTCCATAAATTCTAACATAATATCGACTGCTTTAGCAAAAGACTCTAATTTAAATATCTGCGAACCAATATGGCAATGAATTCCCACTACATTTAAATTAGATAATTCTTTAGCCTGCTTAATTCCAGCCAAAGCCAATCCATTCTGAATCCCTAAACCAAATTTAGAATCTGTCTGTCCAGTCTGAATGTAACTATGAGTATGGGCTTCAATTCCTGGAGTAACCCTTAACAGAATATCAACCTGTTTATCACTTTCAATAGCTAACTTATTTAATAACTCAAGCTCATAATTATTATCTACAATAAAGTAACCAATTCCAGCCTCTAAAGCCATCTCAATCTCAGCAGGAGTTTTGTTATTACCATGAAAATAAATCTTTTCTACAGGAAATTGAGCTTCTAAAGCTGTATATAACTCTCCTCCAGAGACAACATCTAAACCTAATCCCTCTTGTTCAATAATTCTTACCATACTTAAAGACATAAATGCTTTGCCAGCATAAATCGTTTCAGAATTTGGATACCACTTCTCAAAAGCTTGCCGATAAGCTCGACAATTCTTTCTAATTTCAGCCTCATCTAAAATATATAAAGGTGTCCCATACTCTTTAGCAATATCAACCAAGCTATGCCCTGCAACCTCTAACTCACCTTGCTCATTAATTTTCATTGTACCTTGTAATTTCATTAACTTACTCCTTTCTTCTTGCTTTATTACATTATATTAATTCAATCAAAAAAAGGTTATGAGACAATCTCATAACCTTAATTAATACTTCAACGGTCTATAAGATAGCTCTCCACTTAGCCAAGTGACAAGGTTATAACTATTAATTATAACCTCAACCCTAAACAAATTAAAATTTCGGCAGTCATTCCTTTCAACCTTAACAGTTTAAAAGCTAAAACATACTCTTAAACACTACACCTCTATCTTTCTCTTGTTAAGTTTAAGTCAAGTTTAAGTTAAGTTTAAGTTAGGATAACATAATCACTTGTCTTTGTCAAATCTAGCTGATTTTATTGTTTTAAAGTTCAACAGAATTATCAAAGTTGCTCTTCTTTAATCTATCACCTTGAGCAAAATAATTCGTCCCCCACACTCCAATTAAGATCATCAGTCCTCCTACAGCTTGAAACCAATAAAAAGACTCACCTCTAAAAACTACTCCAGCAATTACTGCTACAATAGGAGTAAGATTAGTAAATACTGCGGAACGAGATGCTTCAATTTTAGATAGCATAAAATTCAACATAAAAAAGGCTACTACTGAAGATAAAGCTCCTAGATAAACAATAGCTACTATCACCTCAATCTCTATTAAAGGAAGAAAGTAAGTAGTTAACTCACCAGCTAATAAATGTTGAATAATTGCTACTCCATTAAATACTACAGCACCAATCACCATCATAATATAAGTTATCTCTACTGGACTAAACTGTAAAGAAGACTTTCTAGATAAAATATTATAAATTCCCCCTGCTAATACTGCTCCTAATAATAAAAATATACCTGTCAATCTAGTTTCCATCTCTCCACTACCAGCCATCAAAATAATAAAGACAACTCCTATCACTGACATAATAATAAAAACCAACTGTTGTCTGCTAGGTTTTTCTTTCAAAAATATAGCCGATAAGATAGTTACTACAACAGGTATTAAAGCAATCATCATTCCGGCTTGAGAAGAAGAGGTTAATTTCACCCCTAAAGTCTCAAATAAAAAATATATTACAGGTTGAAATAAGGCTAATAAAAATAAACTATGTAGATCTTTATTAGCAAAATTTATTTCGATTATATTCATTAACTTCAAAGTAGTTAGTAACATAACAGCACAAATAAATCTAAATCCTAATAATTGAAACGGACTCATTAAATCTAAAGCATCTTTAGTAAACATAAAAGAAAAACCAAAAATAACTGCTGCAACTATTCCAGCTAACATTGCTAAATATTCCTCTTTTTTTATCATCTAGTCTCACCCCTAATTAAATATGTACATATTTAATTAAAACATATTTGAGGCTAATTAACAATAGCAAAATAAAATAAATAAGAAGTAGCTTCTAAGCTACTTCTTATTTATACCTTAATTAATATTAAGTTTAAGGCTAAGTCTAAGTTTAAGTAAGAACTAAAAGTCCTTATGTTTTTTATGGTTGACTCAGACTTAACCTCAACCTTAAACTTAAGCTATTTTGTAATTAAATATCAGTTTCAGAACACTTTATACCGCTTCCCACTTAGGACATTTAGAACCCCAACGAGCAATTACTTCATCATCTTGATAAATATTGATCACTTCACAATAATTAGAACACCCTTCACACTCAAAACTAGATGCATAATAATTAAAGTCTGTCGTATCAAACCCTTTGAAATCCGTTCTTCCTTTTTCATTAACTGCTTCTTGGGCCAACACTGCTGAACCTATCGCTCCCATTACATCATAATACTCAGGAACTATTACTTCTAATCCTAACTCTTTTTCAAACGCCTCTTTAATTCCATCATTAGCTGCTACTCCACCTTGAAAGATAACGGGCCCTAAAATTTCCTTACCCTGTCCAACATTATTTAAATAATTTTTAACTAATGCTTGAGAAAGTCCTGCTATAATATCTTCTACATTATGTCCTAACTGCTGTTTATGTATCATGTCAGATTCGGCAAAGACTGAACAACGACCTGCTATCCTGACTGGAGCATTAGCTTGTAGGGCCAACCCACCAAACTCTTCAATTGGAATATTTAAACGGCTTGCCTGTTGATCTAGAAAAGATCCCGTTCCAGCAGCACAAACAGTATTCATACCAAAGTCCACTACTACTCCATCTCTTAAGACTATTATTTTAGAATCTTGACCACCAATCTCCAATACCGTTTGTACTCCAGGTACAACTGTTGAAGCAGCTACTGCATGAGCTGTAATCTCATTCTTTACAGTATCAGCACCAATAATCACCCCAGCTAGTTGTCGAGCACTTCCTGTTGTCCCTACCCCTGAAATTTCATAATCAACTCTATCTTTAATCTCCATTAAACCCTTTTTTATTGCATTAATTGGTTGGCCTTGAGTTCTTAAATAAAGCTTTTCTAATATCTCCTGATCTTGATTGATTATAGCAATATTAGTACTAACAGATCCTACATCAACCCCCATATAAGCTTTCATATTACTACCTCCTTCCTTCTTTTTCGTTTCAACAGATCTATAAATGCTTCTAATCGAGTAACATATCCCGCTTCCCCAGTATGTTCATCCATTGTTAAAGATAAAACCGGTAGATTTAAATCTCTACTGACTGTCGGCAAAATACTCTCTGCTATAATCTCTGGCATGCAAGTAAAAGGAAAGAGTTGTATTACACCATCATAACCTTTTTGAGAATATAAGACTGTCTCTCCTACAGATTCTAACCCATGACCACCTACAAAGTGATTAAGATAGGGTTGAGCTGCTTCTTTTACTTTTTTCCCTTTTTGATCTTGCCTTAAAAAACTCGGAAAGATATGTCCTTCTATCCAATCAGTTAAATAGATTGATTTATCAACCAAAACACCCATCTCTCCTAACTTTTTTTCAATCTGCAAATTAGTAAATGGTTCTAATACCACATAAATCTCTCCTACTAACCCTACTTTTAATGGTTCAAAATTCTTATTTCGATCTAAATTATTAAATTCTTCTTCAATTAAACTTAATTTAGTTTCAACATCTTTAATTGTCTCTGCTTGCTCAATTAATTCCAACCCTTCTTCATAAACTTCACTTGCTTGAGAACGCTTAAGTAAATAAGGTCTAGTCTGATTAGCAAGGCGGTTGATTTTATCAACTGCTTTAGCTTTGGCCCACCCTTTTTGCCAAGCACTTCTAATCTTAGTTATTGCTATATTGCCAACTAATAACTTTATAGTTCTAAATAATTCCTTCCAATCTCCTTGTAAAGGTTCTAAAATAATCATCTCAAAATCATAACCTAAACCTTCTAAAATTTCTTCTTGTACTTCCCCATAATATCCAAAACGACACGGGCCAACTCCACCACCCATTAGAATCGTATCTGCCCCTTGCTCTAAAGCTTCTATATAATTGCCTACATTCATTTTCAAAGGTAAGCAAGCAAATTCTGGAGAATGTTTAACTCCTAGATCCAGTGTCCTTTTGGTAATTGGAGGTGGTACAACAACTTCTAACCCCAACTCTTCAAGCATACTCTTAACTGGAATTGACATTGTTCCCATATGGGGAAAAGTTACTTTCATAGAATTTACACTCCCTTCATCTTTCTACCCAATAGCTTCACAATAATTTTCGCTTTAAACACCTTCCCATTGAATCATATCTACAAATGCTTCTAATCTAGTAACTAAACCTGCTTCTCCCGTATGTTCATCCAAGTTAAGGGTCATAAATGCTTGACCATCTCTTTTCTTAGCTTCTCGTTCTATCATTTCACCAACCAATGAGTCGGGTCCACATCCAAAAGCAGTTAGTTGAATAATTCCATCAATCTCTTGATTAGAAAAGAAATAATGAGCTGCTCCCATCATCTTTTTACCCAATGTCCAAAACATATCCTTAGATAAATTTGATAAACCTACTCTCATAGCTTGAGGAGTCAACATCTCTGGAGTAACAACCTCGACTCCCATCTCCTTTAACTTATCAACCAGATTCATACTTATATGAGAATCATAAATGATATACTCATGACCTAAGATAGCAATCTTATATTGAGCATCATTATTTTTAGCTTCCCTTAATCTTTGGCGATGTTTCTTTAATGCTCTCCATCCTTTCCAACAGGCCTTGCTGACTTGCCAATAACCTTTATCTAAAACTTCTCCAACCTCTAAAACCGATTTTACTAGATTACTTTTTTTAGTTTTCAAGTCAATAGTCGTATCAATAATAGGTGGTAGATCATTAATACTATATCTAACCATATCTGGCAACCCCATAAACTTAGGACAGATATACTCCTTATTTTCTATACTGACCACCCGAGGGATAAATAAGTAATCAACTTGATTTTGTAATTGCTTAACATGTCCCAAAAATAACTTAACAGGTAAACAGGCCTCATCGGGGGCCAATTTGACCCCAGCATCAATTATTTCTTTAGTTGATTGACCTGATTCTACCACTTCACAATCTAATTCATTAAAAAAAGTCTTCCAAGCAGGAGAATATCTATGATAAAACAAAGCTTGTGGTATTCCTACTTTTTTACTCATCGAATCTCTCCTTTATCATATTATTCAAAATCTTTTGCTCCCGGTACTTTTCTCCTTCTATCCTTTAAAGATAAGACTGATTGTCTAAAGAGATAAGTCTTTAAAGCACTCCAATCAAATGGAATTAGTGGCCATAAGTAAGGAGTTCCAAATGATTTACTGAGAGCAAACAACAAGAAGCTTAAAATCAGTCCTGCAATTAATCCAGGTAATCTTAAAAAGACAACCAAAAGAATCAATCCAAAACGCATCAATGATAGAGTTAAAGATAACTCATATCCTGGCAAAGCAAAATTACTAATCGCACCAATTGCTAAATAAAGAATTGTTTCTGGATCAAATAATCCCGTTTCTACAGAAAATTCACCTAAGATCAAAGCAGCAATCAAACTGAGTGAAGTAGCTAAAGCAGTCGGCGTTTGAATTGAAGCAATTCTGATCAAATCAATCCCCACAGTTGCTATCACAAACTGCCAACCTAAAGGCACTGTGCCTGGATCTTTAGGGCCAATAAATTCTAATGCCTCTGGAACCCAAGCTGGCCCATAAGCTATTAACAACCATAAAGGAGGCAAAATCAATCCAATAAATACTGCTATTAGTCTTAACAGATTAAAATAAGTACCCGGAACAGGTGATTGACGATATTCCTCTAAATTCTGTGTATGATCAAAGAATGTTGCTGGTAAAATCAATACAGTCGGTGAATTATCAACCACTACACAGACCTTACCCTCCATGATATGGGCTGATGCTATATCAGGACGATTGGTATACCTTACTTTAGGTAATGGACTTAACGTATCTTTAGTCAAATAATCTTCAATCGTTCTATCAGCTAACGGCAATCCATCTACATCAATTTCATCAATCCGTTCCTTTATTTCTTCTACCAAATCTAAATCAGCATAATCTTTCATATAGACAACTGCAATATCACTATTAGCTTTCTTTCCTGCTTGTAAAGCTTCTACTCGTAAATCCACATCACGAATTCGTCTTCTAATTAATTGAATATTAAACATCATCGTCTCTACAAAACCATCTTCAGAACCACGAGTTGCCTTTTCTAGCTCAGGCTCTTCTGGCCCTCTAGCTTCCCAGGTTCGAGCATCAATTACAATTGCCTTATCTTCCCCATCAATTAAAAGCACTTGTGGTCCAGATAAAGCCTCTAAGGTCACGTCATCTACCGTCTCTACCACATCAGCTTCTGCCACTGGCAATCTAGTTTCTATTATTTTTTTAACTGCATCAACACTTAAATCTTCCTGTTCAGCATACATTAAATAAGCTAAAATTTGGTTTACTACTTCATCTTTATTAAACCCCTGAACAAAGGCCAAAGCAGCATCTTTATTCCCAATCTTAAATTCTCTAATAGTAAAATCAAAGGTTTTATCTCCATCAAACCTATCTTCAATCACCTTTATATTTTTCTCTAACCTCTTATTTAAGTCCATCCTCTCTTCCACTCCTCTTGAGTATCTCCTTAATTGCCTTAGTAGTTATTGGGGCTCCTAGATGATAATCATCTTTGCCTTCCATCTTTCCTAAATCCCCTATGCCAACAACCAGCATATCTTCAAATTCATTGATTACATCAACAGTATCTCCCTCTAGTATGGTATGATCTGCCTCTTCTTCCTTCCCTGTTTTATCTACAGGCAATTCTACAAGTTCACCTTCTTTAGTAATTGAACAGGTCGGTCGAACACCTTCTACTTCTTTAGCATTAGAAGCTACAGCTACTACTCCTAATACATCAATATTGTCAGATTCAGCTACTACTTTCATCGCTGTTTCTCCTTGCCCACAATTTAAATCCCCTTGATCATCAAACATAACTACAGCTAATTCTCCTGAACAGTTGTTGATCTCTTGCACTAATTCAGCTCCCGAGCAAGGTGTTGGATTCCCAGCTGATTTTGTAATAACTTCCAAACCTAAGCTTTTACTAGCTTCCTCAACGGCCTTACGAGCTGTCTTATCCCCATCAGTAATCATTATAACCTCTTTTGCTTCCATTATCCTTCTCCCTTATTATTTTTATTTTAAAGCAATAATATACATTTATTCTTTAGGTCTAAAGATAGCAGCAGTTAAGAAACCAATGATTATTGAAGCAGTAATCCCAATACTCCCTTGCTCTAAAACTCCAGCAAACAACCCTAAAAAACCATCCCGTTCTACTTCCATTAATACTCCACTGGTCAAAATATGTCCAAAGTTCATTACAGGTACAGTAACCCCTGCTCCAGCTATACTTATTAAGGGCTCATAAAGACCTAATCCAGATAAAATTGCCCCAATAACAACAACACCAACCAACAAATGAGCTGGAGTATAGTTAGTAAAATCTAAAAACAGTTGCCCTAAAGCACAGATTAAACCTCCAACTAAAAAGGCCATGATATACATAGTCATTTCTATCCCTCATTCCCAGATAAGTTTTCCACTTTATTGGCTAACTTACTTCTAATACTCGGTCTTCCTATCCCTGGTGTCAACTGTCCTGTCGTTTCTAATACTACTGCATGAGCAATACAAGGAATCGTCTCCCCTTGCAAAGAAGTTAAAGGACTCAGTAATGCTCCAGTTCCTAAAACTAAAACTTTATTGAAATTTCCATACATTATCTGTGGTAACAAATAAGAAGCCGTCACTACAGCAGAGCAACCACAGCCACTTCCTCCCGCCCCTGCTTTTTGATTTGAATTATAAATCATCACTCCACAATCATCATAAATATCTTCAATTGAACAGCCCTTTTCTGCTAATAGCTCTAAAACTAAACTCTTCCCAACTTCACCTAAGTCACCAGTTACAATCAAATCATAATAACTTGGATCACGCCCTGTATCTTCTAAGTGCTGAATAATAGTATCTGCTGCAGCTGGAGCCATAGCTGAGCCCATATCTTGAGGATCATTGACCCCTAAGTCAATAACTTTTCCTAAAGTTGCAGATGGAATCTGGACTCCTCCCTGTTGATTACTTAAAATCATAGCTCCCGTTCCAGTTACTGTCCATTGCTTATAGGGTGGGTACTTATCACCATATTCATTAGGGGTTCTAAACTGCCTTTCAGTTGCTTGATAGTGGCTAGAAGTAAAGGAAATAACTTGGTTAGCTGCTCCACCACTGATCATCATTGCTCCCATAGCTAATGACTGAACCATTGTAGAACAAGCCCCAAACAACCCTAAATAGGAGACTGGAAATTTACGAGCAACAAAGTTAGAAGCTACCGTCTGATTTAATAAATCACCTGCTAACAAACAATCTATTTGATCTTTAGAAAGCTGTACTTTTTCTAAAACCAGATTCAATACATCCTCTGACATCTTCATCTGGGCTTGTTCCCAAGTCTTTTGCTTATTGTATCCATCACTGATTGCTTCATCAAAGTATTCTCCTAAGGGCCCACTTTCCTCTTTAGTCCCTACAATAGAAGCTGAAGAAATGACTTGAGGAGGATTGATAAATTTTACTGTCTGTTGACCTAATTGCTTCATTTTTTCACTCCTCTAACCTATTAATAATTTAATAACCCCAATTAAAAATGCTGATAAGATTCCATAGGTTAATACTGGTCCAGCAATTGAATAAATCTGTTTCCCTAACCCTAAAATATATCCTTCCTGCCTATACTCCATAGCTGGGGCTACAATTGCATTAGCAAATCCCGTAATGGGAATAATCGTTCCTCCTCCAGCAAATTGAGCTAGTTCATCATAAACACCAAATCCAGTTAAAACAGCACCAACTACAATTAAAATTAATCCAGTATAAGAACTTGCTTCAGTTAAACTCAGACCTGTGCCTAATAATAACTCAATTATGATTTGACCTAGCAGACAGATTAAGCCTCCAACTAGATAAGCACTGAAGAAATTTTTAACTTTAGAATCAGTAGGTTGATGTTTTTTAACCAATTCATTATATTCTTCCTGTGTTTTATCGATTTGACTCATAACAATCCTCCTAGTTTTACTCTTTTTAGGTGATCAAGGTGGCCATAAAGTAGGAAATAACCAATAAATTAATGAACCAATTGCCTTGCCTAAAATTATGAGAGCTAATAACTCGCCCAAATAGCTTTGCAAGCCCAACCTCCTACTTAAAATAGGTAATACTTTTAAAACCTCTGTTAATGCTCCTGCTAATAATCCAATAAAAATTCCAAATATAAACCCCATAATAATAACTAAAATACTATTAATAATCTCAAAGAAAGGTAATTGCCACTCATAAAATTGAAAATTAGTAGCAAGTAATGGGCCAACTATTACTAACATCTGATAAAACTTAATATATTCTTTTGAATCACTGACTTGAATCAAACGGGGTATAACATCTAAGACTAATAAAAAAGCAACCAAAGCTGTCCCTACCACAACTCCTCCTGCAAACCCGGTCAGAATTAAGATAAAAGCCCTCACTCAGTCACCACCTAACATTTAATTATTATTCCCCCCTTTTTTTGCTTCTTTTGTCTTTTGATTCAAAGAAAATTGATTGACCTTATTTTCATAAAGATACATCTCCATCTCTAAAGGGCTAGGATCGTCATCCAATTTATACTTATAAATATAATTAAAAAAGACTATCATCCCACATGCTATACCAATTGAATAAGGAATCTGTAACAAAAGAGGATTCTCTTCAAACCTTCCCATAACCAATTGATATAACTGCTGGTGAACAGCTACCATATTGACATCAGCATGAAAATTCATAATAGCCATTCCTGAACCTAAAAATAAAACTACACTGACTGCAGCAATATAAAAGATTGAAGGCTTGTCCTGACTTCTCTTATCTTTAGCATCTGTCTTAATATCGACAATTACATCTGCTTCCCCTAAGTGTTCAATCGTTGCTTCAGGGAATTGGCCCTTAATAACTCGAATAATTTCCAAAGCTGTAATAATCATTGATTGACCTGCTTCTTTAGTAACCTCTTTAACACCTAATCTTTCTAAATCCTCTTGTTTGTCTTCAGCAGTAATCACCTCTGCTAAATCTCTAACCAATAACCTTTGATTAGGCTTTGCCTTGACTACTCTTTTGACCCTTAAAAATATCTCAAACTTTCCAGTCATTGAGCTCACTTCTTACCTCTAGATTAAATTGTTCTACATTAACCCTTTTAGCTCTAGGTGAAACATCATCATCTACAAAAAAGTTACTCCAAAAATATAAAGTAGCCAAGATTAAAATAACACTAAATATTATTATTAATAATATTTTATTTAAATTAAGATCAATCATAACTAAATTCACCTCTCTTAATAAGTCTCGTTTCTACAACTTATTATACACAATTTAATAAAAATTAATGCAAAAAGGACAGGTGTTCAACACCTGTCCTTTTTTTTCAATTTATTCTTCATTAAAGTCAGTATTTTCTTTTCTAGTCTAGAAACATGAGCTTGAGAAATTTCTAATTCTCTAGCAACTTGACTTTGAGTCTGATTAGCAAAGTATCTTAACTTGATTAACTTTTTCGCCCTCTGATCAACCTTTTCTAATATCTGCTTTAAAAATAATTTATTCAAGCTAGCTTCATACTCATCATTAGAATCTGCTAATCGGTCGATTAACTCTAATTTACTCCCTCCTCCATCTTCATTATAAACTTTAGTATATAATGAAGTAGGTTCTTGAACTGCTTCTAAAGCTCTAATTATCTCTTCTGAATCTAAATCAAGTCGCTGACTTAACTCTTTAATTGTAGGTTCACGTTTTAATTCCCTCTTCATTTCTTCTTTAATCTGCTTAATCTTGCTGGCTCTCTGTTTTAAAGTACGACTTATCTTAACTCGGTCATTATCCCTTAAAAAAACCTTTATTTCTCCAATAATTACTGGTACAGCATAAGTAGAAAAATTAACACCCTTATTCAAATCAAACCGTTTAATAGCTTTCATTAATCCTATAATTCCTATTTGAAAGATATCTTCTAACGAATAAGTAGCATTTTTAAAACGATGAGCAATCTTTAAGACCAATCTTAAATTATGCTTAACTAATTTATCGGTTGCCTCTTGCTCCCCTTGCTGACTCCTACCTAATAATCTTTTCGTCTCTTCTTGAGACAAAAGTTTCTGCTCTTTAAGGTTAATATTTGCTAATCCTTCCATCTTCTCTACTCCTAGTTAACCTGTTTTTTTTCCTGAATAGGTACTTTAACCATTTTTAGTTCAGTTCCTTCCCCTAACTTCGATTTTATTTCAAACTTGTCCATAAATGACTCAATAAATGCTAATCCTAAGCCCATTCTATCAGTTGTTGTATAAGAAGATTCACAAACTTGCTCTACATCTTCAATCCCTTGACCATCATCTCTGATAATTATTTCTAATTGTTCTTCATAAATCATCATTTTCATCTTTATTTTACCTATTTTTTCTTGATAAGCATGAACTATAGCATTAGATACTGCTTCAGAAATTGCCACTTTAATCTCTTCAATTTCTGCAAGTGTAAAATTTAATTGGGAAGCAAAGGATGCTGCTGTTACTCTAGCTAGTCCTACATTACTAGATCGACTATCAATAATTAACTCAACTTGATTTTCCATGATTGTTCCCCCTCTAAATTTTGTCCAACAACTCCTGTTGCGAATGATAAATATCAATGATCTTTAAAAGTCCAGAAACCTCAAAAATTCTTTCTACCTGTGAAGTAATATTAACAACTCCTACTTTACCCCCTTGTTGATTAAGCTTTTTATAAATACTTAAAATTGCACCTAAACCTGAGCTATCAATAAACTCAATTCCATCTAAATCTAGAATTAAATTGCAAATTTCAGTAGTTAATTGCTCGCTTACCTTTTTTTTAAAATAATCTGCTGTATGAAGATCAAACTCCCCTTCCAATTCAACAAATAAATTATTATCTGATTCTCTACAATTTACCTTCATTTTACCTCCCCCCTTTAGATAATATTTAGCCATAAACCATTTTTTTCCTGCTAGTTATCTATTTTTACTCGTAAAAAAACAAAGTGGCCTACCGGCCACTACCTAACTTTAAGAATAATTAATTAAACTACTGATGAATTTCTTGAAAATCGAAATTATTAGTTCAAATAAATTAGCTTCCTCCACTTTTTCAGCAGCTACCAAATCAACCTGACCAATCTCTTCTCCATCTTTTAAAACTATAACCTCCCCTACTTTATCGCCAGAGTCAATAGGAGCAGTAATCTCTTGGTCAAGCCAAATCTGTTTTTTAACTTCACCTTCTTCACCTTTGATTACTGAAACTGTTAAATCCTCTGCCACAATAGCAGTTACTTGATCATCCTTACCTTTAAAGACATCAATTTGATCTATCTCTAAATCTTTTTCTACAATCTCAATTGCTTGATGGATATTAAAGGCATAAGATAAAAGCTCTCGTGATTCTCGAAATCTGACCTTTGAATTAGGAGCATCCAACACTACAGAAATAAATCTCATTCCTCTTTGACTGGCTGTAGCTGATAATCCAAAGCCTGCTTCTGCTGTATATCCTGTCTTAAGTCCATCAGCTCCCTCATAAAATCGTACTAGATCATTTGTATTACGCAAAAAAGACTCTCCATCCCGTAAATGATCAATCCAAGTCGATGTATATTCCAAAATTTCTGGATACTTCAATAATTCTCTAGACATTAAAGCAACATCATAAGCCGTTGTATAGTTTCCTTCTTCTCCCTCCTCAGTAATAGGTAAGCCATTTGTATTCTTAAAGTAAGTGTTTTCCATTCCCAACTCTTCGGCTTTTTGATTCATTGCCCTTACAAACTCTTCTTCTGTTCCATACAAGTATTCTGCTACAGCAACACATGCATCATTAGCAGAAACAATAGCTATCGCCTTCAACATTTCCTTTAAAGTCATCTCTTCTCCTGGCTCTAACCAAATCTGTGAACCTCCCATTTGTGCTGCATGTTCACTTGTTGGAACTTTATCTGTTAATTGAGCTCTTCCTTCCTCTAAAGCTTCCATTGTCAATAACATAGTCATAATCTTAGTAATACTTGCTGGGGGCTTTTGTTGATGGGGATTTTTTTCATAAAGTACTCTACCTGATTCAGCATCCATTAAAATTGCAGATTCTGATTCAAGATCAAAATCAGGCACTTCAACAGCTAAACCAGGTTGAGTTATAAGAAAAATTATTAGACAAAGAAATAACCAACTGATTATAGAACGTCTCCACAAAGTCATAATCTCCTCCCCTTACATTCTTAATAATATTTATTAACTTCTTCCACTAAGTATGATTGTAAAAAAAAGGGAGGGGTTAAAAAATCAGTGTACAGTGAACAGTTGACGGGGGACAGATAGAAACCTTAAGCCATTAAAATTAATTGACATCTTACATTATATTGATATAAAGCTTCACTTTATATCAATAGTTTATAGTTGATAATTGATAGTGGATAGTTAAAACCATAAAACATAAAGAGCAGATTCTCGCTTTCTTATAAAGGATTTAAAAAGATTGGATTTTGAATTTCAACTATCAATTTTAAACTATCAATTATCAATTGAAGTTACACAATATTGTAAAAATTTTAAAATTAAAGCTTTCTAACAAGGAAATTAAATTTTGATGTTGAAATTTACTAATAGGTAAGATTTTCAATTAAAGGAGGAATGGTAAATGAAAAAAATATATATTGATCCGATATTCGAAGCTACTCATAAAATTTTACGAGAAATGATTGGTACAGAAGCTGAAAAGGGAGAGTTAACGACTCGGGAAAATGGGTTTGTCGGGCAAGATGTCAATATTTCAATCGGGGTTACTGGTAATTTATCAGGATTTATCTACCTTAGTATGGAAAAAGATACCGCTTTAAGTGTGGCTAGCAAAATGTGTGGTATGGAAGTTGATAAGTTAGATGATTTTGTCAACTCTGCATTAGGAGAATTAGCAAATATCATTACAGGTAATTCAGCAACAAAACTCTCTAACATAGGTTATCAATGTGATATTACTCCACCCTCAGTTGTAGTTGGAAAAGATATACACTTTTCGACTGAGCAAAAAGAAGTGTTGGCCCTTCCTTTAGAAACAGGTATCGGAGAGTTCGAAATTAATCTATCACTACAAGAGGATTAAAACAACCAAAAGAGATGTAAGGTTGTATTGCAATACAACCTTACATCTCTTTCTAATCACTATCCAGCAGTTACTAATTACCAATGACTAATCAATAATTTCATGAATTAATCGATTCTGTTCAGGCTTTTTTGATCCAATCTGATAAGCAGCTAATAATTTTTCCTTAGCTTCTACTAATCTCTGCTCATCATTATAGTGCAGGACAGCTAAAGTATCACCTTTCTTAATCTCAGCTCCTACCTTACTAGTAAGTTCTACTCCTACTGCTAAATCTATCTCTGATTCCTTAGTCTCTCTACCTGCTCCTAATAATAGTGCAGCAACTCCTACTCTTTCTGCTGCAATTTTTTCTACATAACCAGAACTTTCTGCTTTAACTTCTACAGTATTTTCAGCCTGTGGTAATAAATCAAGGTTATTTACTACAGATCCGTTACCGCCTTGATTATCAATCATCTCTTTTAATTTCTCTAAAGCTGAACCATCATTAATGGCTTCCTCTAACATTGTACGAGCTTCTTCTTTATCATCTACAACTCCTGCTAACAACAACATTTGTACCCCTAAGGTTAATGATAGTTCTGTTAAATCTGTTGGCCCTTCTCCTTTAAGTGTTTTAATTGCCTCTGCTACTTCTAAAGCATTTCCAACTGCTAAACCTAGCGGCTGATCCATATCAGAAACAACTGCAACTGTATCCCTTCCTACCTCTTTTCCTATATTAACCATTGTCTTTGCTAAGTCTACAGACTCTTCATAAGTCTTCATAAATGCTCCATCGCCAACCTTAACATCCAATACAATACCATCTGCTCCAGAAGCTATCTTTTTACTCATAATACTACTAGCAATTAGAGGAATTGAATCGACTGTTGCTGTTACATCACGTAAAGCATATAATTTTTTATCTGCTGGGGCCAAATTACCAGTCTGACCAGCTATAGCAACTCCCTGTTGGTTAACACTCGCTATAAACTTATCCCGACTCAACCCAGTCTCAAAACCAGAGATAGCTTCTAACTTATCAATCGTTCCTCCAGTATGCCCTAAACCTCGTCCAGACATTTTAGCCACTGGAGCACCACAAGCAGCTACTAGCGGGGCCAACACCAAAGTAGTCGTATCACCTACTCCTCCTGTACTATGCTTGTCTACTTTAACCCCTTCAATTGGGCTCAAATCAATCATATCACCTGATTGAGCCATAACCTCTGTTAACTTGGCTGTCTCTTGACTATCCATCCCTTGTAGAAAAACTGCCATTGCCCAAGCTGACATTTGATAATCAGGAATTTCTCCAGCAGTATAACCTTTGATTAAAAACTCAATCTCCTCTGAAGTCAACTTGTCTCCATCCCGTTTTCTTTTAATTACATCATAAGCACGCATTAAAATCACCCTCCTTCTTAAAATCAGTGTATAGTTAATAATGAATAATTAATAGTTAAACCCTTTAAAACTTAAAAAAACAAAATCAGTTAAAGAATTTCTTCTTTAAAGCTAACACCATTGTCAGTCTTTTCTACCTCAAAGATATCAGAAATAGTCGCTGCAATATCACTAAAAGTCTCTCTAGTTCCTAGATCGATCCCAGCTTTTACCTGCTTACCATAAACTAACAATGGAACATACTCTCTAGTATGATCACTTCCCTTATGAGTTGGATCACAACCATGGTCAGCAGTTAAAATCAATAAATCATCTTCATTCAAAGCAGAAATTAACTCAGGTAACCTTTGATCAAATTCCTGTAATGCCTGAGCATAACCAGCAGCATCCCTACGATGACCATATTTTTGATCAAAATCAACCAAATTAGTAAAGATTATTCCTTCTTGATCTAGCTCTTTTAAATAATCTAAAGTTTTATCAACTCCATCCATATTATTATCTGTATGGACAGCTTGAGTAATTCCTTGATCGGCAAAAATATTGTCAATCTTTCCTACGCCTACCACCTCTTTATCAGCTTCCTTAAGGTAATCTAATACTGTCTTAGCTGGCGGTTGTAGAGAAAAATCTTTCCGACGAGAAGTTCTAGTAAAATCGCCTAACTCTCCAATAAAAGGTCTAGCAATAACTCTTGCTACTGCATGATCTCCTGTTAAAATCTCCCGTGCTTTCTGACACATATCATACAGTTCTTCAATTGGAATTATATCTTCATGTGCAGCAATCTGGAACACACTATCAGCCGATGTATAGACGATTGGCTTAGCAGTTTCTAGATGCTTCTCACCTAATTCTTCAATAATTACAGTTCCTGATGCAGGTTTATTTCCTAAACTGCCTTTACCGATTGCTTGATGAAATTCCTCCATCACTTCTTCAGGAAAACCATCTGGATAAGTTGGAAAAGGATCAGATGATAACAGACCAGCCAGTTCCCAATGTCCAGTCGTTGTATCTTTTCCATTTGATGCCTCAGCCATCTTGCCAAAAGCAGCTTGAGGTGCTTCTTCTGGATCTACACCTTCAATTTCTACAATGTTTCCTAAGCCAAACTGTTGTAAATTAGGTAAATTAACTCCTCCAACTTCCTGAGCTAAATTAGGTAACGTAGCCACACCTTGATCTCCAAACTTTTCAGCATCTGGTAAAGCTCCTACTCCTACACTATCTAGTACAATTAAAGCTATTCTCTTAATTTCATTCATTTTTTATGTTTAACAGGAAACTGTATAATAAGTTATAATCCCTGTTAAACTCTCACCTCCTTGTTTATTATACATTTTTGAGTGTCTAATAAGTTGATTTAAAAATTACTTTTCTGCTTTCTTTTTAAGCCTTTTCAATCTTCCTTCAAAACCACTTTTAGTAGTATCACGCATACTATATTTAATAGCTTTTTCACATATCTTAATAGCTTTTTTATATTTATTTTGCTTCTCATATATTATAACTAATCTTTGAAATGAAGGAATTCTTGTATCATTTTTCTTAAAAAATTTTTCATCTTTAAGCTCTTCTTCATATAAAGCAATATCCTTTTTACAAATATCAATACACTTGTCTAAATAATCATTTTTATCTCTTAATTTATAATAAAGCTTGATTAAGTGATTATATGTAAAATGAAGATCAATAGAGTTATCATTATTTCTATTTATAGATTCTAATAAAAGCTTTTCTGCTAAATCATACTTTTTATCTGATATAGCCCAGCCTGCTTTATCATTAAGAAAACCACTAGTTGATTTAGAAGTAGTTACATTTGATTTAGGATCATCTAAATCATCCCAAAAATCTATCAAATCTAACGATTCTATAACTCCACCATACTTTTTACTATTAAATAGTTTCTTTAAAAACTTCATACTATAACCTCCTTTATAACTATTTATAAAACTTAGAATTATAATTATTATGAGAAATCCCAATCTCCTTAATTATGATTGTAACTTACTTTTTTAACTCAAAACTGTTTTCTTTTCTCTTGTTATTTAATTCTAATTGTTGAAAAAATAAATCCCAAGCTTCCATAAAACAAATATACATTACCACTTGATCAATTTTAACCATATTATATAAGTACATACAACCTAAAGCAAAATACCAAATTGATTTAACCAAAGATGAATAACCTTTTTTCCATATGTATTCTAGCCATCTTATTAAAAAATAGAAACTAAATGAATATGGAATTATTCTAAAACCTAACTGAGTAATTTTTTCACCTAACTCTTCCATATTATCACCTAATTCTTTCATTAATCATTAATTTAATATTTCAAACTAAAGTTTTATTTATAAAAATTTAAACTAATATGTTAGATAACTAATCATTTCTAAACTCCAACTGCTCTTTCAACCTCTTAATTTCTTCTCTTAATCTTTCATTCTCATCTTTCAATTCTTCCATTTCAACTAACTGTTCAATTAGCTTTTCTTGTTCCTCTTTCAAGTCCTTAATTTCAGCATATAACTGCTTAATCTTATGATTCTTTTTCTCTAATTCATCTTTAGGTACTCTATCCTCTGGAACACCCTTAGAAGTCTCCCTCAGAGCCATTATCCTATCTTTTAAGCAATCGTTATTATATAGAGTTGCCTTAGACACTCCTGCCTCCTCTGCAACTGTTACAAAGTTAATGTCTTTGGTCTTAGACCTTTTTAATCTATCAATAGTATCGTTAACCTTCTTGATAGTCCTTTGATTTCTCTTTTTAGCGTGTTCTCTTAATCCCTCTACATTCTTTTTAGACTTATTCATTGATCTTGACCTCCAATCTCTCATAAGTTCCTTTATCAAGCTCTTTCTCTAGCTCTCGAAGGTCTGATAACTCCATTTCTTCTTCTAAATCCTCTACAAGTGGTTTCAAATGCTTATGTTTAATCTTTCTTCTTTGGTAATCCCTTTTTCTACCTAAGTCTTTAAACCTTTCCATTTCCCTCTCTAATAGATCCAATTCCTTTTTCAAAACAGGATAAAAAGTTATTTCTGTAATATAATTAGGGCAATTATAGACAAAACAACCATCACCATCAGTACAATTACCTCGTCTAAAATCATACAAACATACACCAGCAGGTAAGGGATTAAAGCTCATTGATTTAGATAAACCCTCAATTATCTCGTCAATTTCTTCTTCTGTTTTACCTTGAAATTCTTGAGCTAAAGTATTTTCAATTTCTTTTGCTCTTTTACCTGCTAATTTTGAGTTAGGATCTAATATCATTTCCCCATAAATATCCTTAACTTCTTTCTGTTCTAAAGTTAAATAGTGCGAAGTCATTTCAAGTGATAAATGATCAAAATGCTTTTTAATATGACCAATAGGAATTTTCTTTTTTACAAGTTCTCTTACATAAGTTGCTCTAAATTGGTGAGTATGAAGGGGATATAAATTACCTTCTTTATCTCTAATGTCATGTCTTTTGATAAAGGTCTTAATACGATTTTCGTTAAATTTAGTAACTTTTAAAGGTCTAATCTTATTTACCCATTTATATAAAAACAACTCTTTAAGTCCACTTTCTTCTCTTAAATCTCTAGTATATTCTTCTAATTCTTTTACTGTATCTTTAACCAAACCATTGACGAATACTTTATGAGTTATAGGTTCTTTTTCAGTTTTACTTAAAGTTAATTCCATATAATCATTACCATCATCAGTAGTCTTAATGCAACCTTCCTTAATGGATAAAACTTCTGAAATCCTTAAACCTGTTTGACTTTGAATAATTATACCTGCTTTAGTCAATACATTCTTTTCTTCATTAACTGCACAATTAACTATCTTATTAAAAATATCTTTTGGTATTGGCTTAGTTTTTCTACTTTTCCTGTTTTTCTGTGGTTTCCATATTTCACAAGCATTAATATTCTTAAAATTATCTTTAGGCACATTCCACCCTTTAGTCTGTCCTGTTTTGATAATATCTTGGACTACTAGAGTACATTGATAACCATGACTTCTTGAAATATCGTCTTGTTTTAATTTCTCCACATAATCTAAAAGTATTTTTTGATTAACTTGTGAGAATGAAGATATATTATTTTCCTCGCAATAATTAATGAAGAATGGCAAATGACCATTTATTTTACCCTTAACTGTTCTAGGCTTTACTTTACCTAATTTATAATAAGCGTACTGCTTAACAGTTAATTTCATATCTTCACTTTGAATATAAGAAAAATTTAGTTTCTTTTGGCTTTTTTTCAAGGTTTTATTTTGAACAAAAGGGATTAGATCCCATATGTCATCATTAAAATTGGAGTTGCCAATGGTTATATTACTAAAATCTACATCATCAGTTATAGGTTTTAATTGGCTTAAATTAGTAACCATATTATAATTCCTCCAATCGTCTTATAATCTCTTTTAAAACCTCTATTGTGGGTATTATATGGTCTGCATAGTGTTGTCCATATATATTGTTATCTAATTCCTCCTGCAACTCTTTCAAATGCTTTCTGTGGCTTTCTAGATACTCTGGAGTAGTAATATAGTGCTTACAGGTATAACATTTTTTCTTTTTTTCTAACCTATCGCATATTTCTCCATTCTCAATAGGATTACTACAATATCCATCACACATTCTAGCACCCTTATTCTTATTTTCTTTAAACCACTCTAGTTTTTCTTTATCTGATATTACTTCTTCATCAACATTATCTATATCACCTAAAATACCAATCTTATCAAAGACTTTTGCTCTATCTTTATCCTTAATATCTGCATAATGCCTACTTGCTGTTATTGCATTAGAAAGACCTAACATATCTCTAATTACTAGTAAATCAGCACCCTTAGAATACATATCAGTTGCAAGTGTTCTTCTAAATTGGTGAACTGTTAGATTATATAACTTACCATCTTTTCCTGTGATATTATGATTTTCTACAAACTTATCTAACCAATACTTATAAGAACTTTGAGAAATAATATTTATTTCACCATAATACCTGCCATGACTTACTTTATGAATAAAAATATTATCTTTAATTTCTTTATCTGCTTGTTCTCTTACCTCGTTTGTTTCCTCGATTAACTCTTGAATTGCTATTGCACATTCATTAGGGATAGGAATTTCACTTCTTTGCTTTCTATTTTTATGATCATAATAAGTCAAAGTCCATCCAGATATTAAATGTTTCTGTAAGCAATCAACTTTTAATTTAAGTAAATCAGATACTCGCATGCCTGTTGATTGTAAAATAACCAATCCATATTTAATATAAATATTTTCTTCATCTTTTAATGCCAAATTTATTTGTTTAATCACTTCGTTTGGAATAAATTCAGTTTTAACTTTTTTATTTACTCCTGTAAACTCATTACCTGTAAATATTTCATTATTAGGCACTTTGTTAGGCATATACACTTGTCCCCAGCGAATAACTGACTTTAAAGCATCTAAACAACCTTTCTGGTATCTATATGATAAAGATTTTTTAGTTCTTTTTGATATCCTAGTTTTTAAAAAAGATATAAAATTTTCAATGTCATTATTAGTTAATTTTTTAAATGAATTTATATCATTTGATATAGCAAAATTATTGAATTTTTTTAACAATGATACTTGATTATATAAACCTCTTAAAGCCCTATTACCTTCCCTATAATTTCTCCAAACATAACCCTTTACAACCTCTTTAATTTCATCACTTGCTATAAAAGAGAAATCAAAGTTGAAATGCTTATTATAATTTGGTGAATTTTTATCCTTATCAACTATCTTCCATTGATCATCTTTAGGCATATTCTCTAACATTTACTATCACAAGCAATTGAAGAACTTTTCTCCCAATATTTTTTCATTTCATCTATTATGAATTTATTAGACAGGTGCGTATATTGTTGAGTAGTTGATAGGTATTTGTGCCCTGCTAATATTTGAATTACTGAAGAATGAAGACCACTTTCAGTCCAGTTAGTGATACATGTATGCCTTAAATCATGAAAATTAAATTCTATACCTATTCTTTCTTGAACACGCTTAAATACTCCATATATGGCTCGATAGGTCAAAGGCTTGCCACGATATCTTTTTTGCTGTGCAACAAAAATATAGCTATGCTCTGTGTCTATATCAAAGCGTTCTTCCATAAGAAAGTCCTCTATTTCCTCAACTAAAGTTACTGGCAAATATAAATCCCTTCTCTTACCCTTACTGTTTATGTCCTCTAAAGCTACTACCTGTTGTTCTTGAATTGAAGGTGTAACTCTAGGTATATCTTCAATTTTTAAATCTAAAACTTCTTGTATTCTAGCACCTGCTAAATACATTATTTTAAATATCAACTTATCTCTCCAGTTATTTAAATTATCAAGAATAATCTCAAATTCACTTTCAGTTAATAATTTAATTTTATTTCCACTTTCCTTAACCTTAAAAACAGATCTCTTAGTCTTATTATTATTTCTTACATGGTGTAATAAACTTTTAAACATATCTCTAGGTCTATCTACTTCATCCATCAAAATGGGATTGTCCACTTCCTTAACCATAGAACAATATTTATAAAAATTATAAACTGTACTTAAAATCCTATTTATTGTCTTGCCACTTCTTGCACTTTCAATATTCAAATAATCTACATCTTCATTATGTTCTGGTTCTCTTAAATACTCTATAAATTCACTTATATCACTAGGGGATACCCCTCTATAATCAAACCCTTTATACTCTAAAAACTCCCAATACAATTTCAAATCTCTACCATAAGCTTTTATGGTATTCTCTGCTCTATCCTTTAACTGCAAATACTTTAAATAATCATACACAGGTTTAACAATTCTCATATCATTATCCAATAAAACAACTTTAACTTGATCATCTTTTTCTATTATGCTTAATTTCATAACAAGTACCTCCTAACTGCTTATTAAATATGTTCAACAAGCACTATGCCTTTAGTATATAGTAATCTAACTAGTAATGCAACTCTAACAAACAATAAATAATAATTAATTTAACAGGCACTTGTTATACTAATTTCTTATTAATAAAAATCCTTATAAACCCTATCATAACATCACTTATATCTAACTTAACTTATTAAACACTATACAGTAAACATATCATTTTACTACCTCCTCCTCATTAGCATAAACAGAATAATTCTTAATTTTAGTTTAACCTGAACTAACAAAAATAATCAAAATGACGTTAGACGTCAGACCTTTATAGTATAATTTCTAGTTTTTCATTTAAAATCCTTCTTTTTAGAGAAATTAATCATCAAATTCTTCAAATGAGATTTAATTTTTAAACTATATAATCAGCAATCAATCTAATTAAAGTAGGTGTTATGTAGGCTTCCACAAATCCAGCAGTAAATAATAAAATTCCTATCATCAACATCACAATTGAATAATTAGTTACTAAAAAGCGAAATTTATATCTACTCCCCATCAAGATTCCTTTCCCTAAAGTCAAAGCAAAGCTAATACTGACTAAAGCTCCTAAAATTAAGCTAGGTAAAAAAATTATATTCTGTGGTACAACAGAAATTATTGCCAATATAATCCCTCTTAAAAACATCTGGTCCAATAAAAATCCAACCGTAAACCCAACAATAAACCCACGTAAAAAAATAATAATAGGGATTAATAATGCACCAACCACAGTTAATCCTAACAACCAAAATAAAAATACAAATCTCAAATTAGAAATAACTATATTTTGAGCTATTAATTGTCTATCATTTCTCACTAATTGATTGATTTCAAGAATAAACTTTCCTAAATATTCAACCAATTCTTCCTTTTGAGCATACTCTAAAGTCCTAACAGCAAGTGTTCCAAATATAACCCCAATTACAAAAAAGACTATAATAAAAAATAAAAGTAATAGATTCTCTTCTAAAAAAAGAATTATCTTCTTCTTTAAATATCTATAATTAATCATTAATTTCCTCCTAGCCAATCATAAACTCCTTTATACATTAATATGTCAGCTAGAAATAACTTTATTACACCTGTAAAAAACCTGCTTCGATGATTAATTTAGCTATATGTTCAGCTGCTAATACATCCTCATAGGAATTAGAACTAGCAGCAACTAAACTAATTCCTGTATTATGCTTTTTAGCCAAATCAATTGCTCGCTGAGCTGAATCCTTAGCAGGTTCAACTCCTCTCTTATCCATTGTCCTAGCTACAGTTCCTGTAACAACCTGAGGAGCACCATGGTTATAAGCTACATCAAAAGCAACACCACCACATTCGGTAATCAATAAAACAATCTTATCTCTAAATTCAGCTAAAGTAGTTATTTCAGATCCTACATTTGCTAATATAGCATCCACTTGAGCTCCTGAGCGTTTTATTCCTGTCAACGCTAACTGAATATTTCCTCTTCGCTCCTCTTCAGTCCCTAACCTTGGTTCAGTAACTATTATTATTTCTGTATCATGTTTTAAAGCCTTTTTCCCTGCAAAATATCCAATCTTTTCTGGATTGGTTACTACTGGAACATTGACATGATCAGGACTAGCACCAAAAACCTCTAAAGCTCCTGCATCTAAAGCTGCCTCAGCAGTAGTTGACATATCGATCAAATCAACAATCATTACTACATTTCCTTTACGAGCTGCCCTAGCAGCTCCAGAAGCATTAAATGTAACATTTAAGGTAGCTAAACGTCTTTGATTACCTGTAAAATCATCCATACTCCCCTCTTCCTCCTCTAAAATAATAAATTAATTTCTTACCTTTACTATTTTACGCAGACTAACTACTTTACATTCTCAAATTAAGAGGTTTATTATTTAATTTTGATCAACTTTATTTACTAAATATTGTAGACCAATTATTGTTTTAGCATCTTCAAACTCCCCTTCAGCAAGCATCTTAGCAACCTGCTCAACTTTAATTTGCCTTAATTCAATAAATTCTTCTGGATCTGGCTGTTGTTCATATTGCTTTAGATCTGTTGCTAAAAAGAGATGAATCATCTCATCAGTAAAACCAGGGCTACTATAAAATGAAGTTAATTTCTGTAATGAGTTAGCTTGATACCCTGTCTCTTCTTTTAACTCTCGTAAAGCACATAGCTCTAAATCTTCACCTGCTTCTAATTTTCCAGCTGGTAGCTCTAATAATACTTTTTCAGCTGGCTTTCTAAATTGTTCAACTAAAGTGACTTTACCTGCTTGATAAGGAATCACTGTTACTCCTCCACTATGTTCTACAATCTCCCTTGTTGAATTATTCCCATTTGGCAGTTGTACTTGATCAACCTTTAAATTAATTATCTGTCCTTGATAAATCTGTTCACTACTAATTGTTTTCTCTGTTAGATCTATCATCTAACCCCTCCTTAACTCCTTATTAGCAAGCAATCCTGCTACCCCTGCTGTTATAAAGTATTCTCGATCTTGCTGGTAATTCCTACCCATTGTTTGAACTTTAAAGTCTAATTTATCTAAATAGCTTATGATCTCTTCTCCTTCTCTATATATAATCTGATGCTTAGCAGCTAATTCAAACTCAATTAATTGTTTTTTTATAATCTCTAAATATTTTTGCTTATTAAATTTGGGAATCCCAATTTTAGCTTTTACCAAACTTAGCTCTCCTAAATTCGTTCTTGTGTGATGGCTTAACCCATAATGCCTCTTCCGTGAATCACTAAAACTGATCCTAGGTACAGCAATTGGCCCTCCTCCTAAACTCTTTACAGCATGTAATATCTCAGCTTGTTCAACTCCACTGAAACCATATTTAGTACCTGTCCCCACAATCCCTGGGCCCATTGTAATTACAATTATATCAGCTTGATTGATCTGGGAAGCTGCTACTAAAGCTGAATAAATATTAACAGCTTCTAACTCTCCTCCAAAAGCATGACCACTAGTAATCGTATGATCAATTAAACCTGCACTTTGCATTTGATAAACTAATTCACTAAGTTTAAGTGGCAAAGCAGCTCCATCAGTCATAATGTATGTTATATTTGTCTCTGGTCTATTCTCTTTGATTGCCACTGTAATTGCTGGCAGCATACTATGTAAAGTTCCTACCACTACCGGAGTACCATTCAAAGACTTAAATTCTTTAATTGACTTATAATTAGGATTATTCTGCTCCTCTACACTATTCGTCTTAATTTGATAAGGAGTATAACGCAACTTCATAATATGTCCTGCTCCAGTTAACTCCTGCTCTTTACCTAAAATATAGATAACAAAATCATAACCACCAGTTCCTAGTCGCAAAGAAGTAGCAGTAGTATTTAAAATCACCTCATCTCCTACTTCAACTTGACCGACTAAATCATCATAGCTAATCCCTCGCTTTTCTATATTATCAACTTTAACTTTAATCTTAGTTAATCCTTTTCTTTGAGACAAGACCTCTATAACCTTACCTTGCTTAATTTCTAACATCTAATACCTCCAAATTTTAACAATCAATCTCCGAGTTTGAATTTATCTGACTTTAAGGTTAAGATTTATTGATATTAAGTTTAAGTTTAAGTCCAAGTCTAAGTTTAAGTAAGAACTAAAAGCCCTTATGCTTTTGATGGTTGACTCAGACTTAACCTCAACCTTAAACTTAAGC
>NZ_JALKBY010000005.1 GCF_023223645.1 Natroniella sulfidigena
TCAAATTCGTTCTTGTTTGTCAAGAACTTTTTTGAAATCTTTTTTGTCGCCAAACTTCCTTTTTTTGCGGCAACATCGAGTAGTATATCACCCTACTCCAAACTTGTCAAGAAAAAGATTAATTTTTTATGCAGATATCGTATACACCCAGTACACATCGTAAACTTAAAAGTTAAAGAAGTAGAATAAAGGGGGCTTAACCCCCTTGCTTTTTAATCAACATACCCAATAGAAGCAACTCTATCATCTTCATTCAAATTCATAACTCTAACTCCTTGAGTATTTCGACCTGTACAAGAAATTTCAGAAATTGAAGTTCTTAATAATATACCTTCCTCACTAATAATGATAATTTCTTCATTTTCATCTACCATCTTAATTTCAACTAAATCTCCATTAGTATCAGTTCTATTTAAAGTAATTAGTCCTTTGCCACCTCTACTTTGAGTTCTGTATTCATGTAATGGGGTTCTCTTGCCATACCCTTTTTCGGTAATCACCAATAAATCTCCATCCTCATTGACAATTTCCATACCAATTACTTGATCACCTTGTTCCAAACTTATACCCTTCACTCCTCTAGCTGTTCGACCAACACTTCTTACATCTTGCTCAGAAAAACGAATAGCCAACCCTTGCTTAGTAGCTAGCATAATTTCTTGCTCATCATTAGCTAATTTAACATCAATTAATTCATCGTTTTCAATTAGCGTTAAAGCAATTAAACCAGTATAGTTTGTATCATATTCATCAATTTTAGTTTTCTTTATAATTCCTTGCTTAGTGGCCATTACTAGGTATTGGTCAGTTCCAAACTCAGAGATTGGCATTACAGTTGTAACTTTTTCATCTGATTCAATTTCTAATAAATTTATAATTGCTGTTCCTCGCGCTTGTCTTCCTGATTCAGGAATCTGATAACCTTTCAAACGATAAACGCGTCCCATATTAGTAAAGAACAGGATATAGTCGTGGGTTGAGGTGGTATAGATGTTTTGAACCGTATCATTTTCTTTAGTTTTGATACCTATAATTCCTTTCCCACCACGATGTTGATTACGATATGTATCTAATGGCATTCTTTTTATATACCCCTGTTCTGTTAATGTAATTATCACTTCTTCTTCTTCAATTAAATCTTCCAAATCTAAATCAATATCTTGGTCAATGATTTTAGTTTTTCTATCATCAGAGTATTTATCTTTTAACTTTAGTATTTCTTCTTTAATAACATCTAATAATTTCTTTTCACTAGCTAAAATTGATTGTAAGTATTTGATCTTTTTCTCTAATTGTTCATACTCATTATCAATTTTATCTCTTTCTAAATTAGTTAGCCGATGTAATCTCATATTTAAAATTGCTTTAGCTTGTTTCTTAGAAAATTCAAATTCATCTTTTAATCTTTTGCGAGCAATTGAAGAGTTCTTAGAAGAGCGGATAACTTTTATTACTCGCTCGATATTATCCAAAGCTTTCTTAAACCCTTTTAAGATATGAGCTCTAGCTGTTGCTTTATTTAAATCATATCTTGTTCTCCTAGTAATTACATCCTTTTGGTGATTTATATAATGGTTCAACACTTCTTTAATCCCTAAAATTTGTGGTTCCTTATCAACTAAAGCTAACATGATAATACCGAAAGTTGTTTGTAATCTAGTGTGCTTATATAGCTTATTTAAAATGATTCGTGGATTAACCCCACGTTTTAATTCAATAACTACTCTCATCCCTCTTCTATCAGATTCGTCACGTAAATCTGTAATCCCTTCAACTTTCTCTTCTCTTACTAATCGAGCAACTTTTTTTATTAATTTTGCTTTATTTACTTGATAAGGTAATTCTGTAATTATTATTTGTGCTTTTTCATTATTTAATTCTTCAATTTTAGTTTCTGCTCTAAGCTTAACCTTACCTCTTCCAGTCTCAAAATATTTTTTTATAGCTTTACGTCCCATTATCTTTCCTCCAGTAGGAAAGTCAGGGCCTTTTATTATTTTCATTAGTTCGGTAATTTCTAATTGAGGGTTATCTATTAATTCTATAACCCCATCAATAACCTCTTTAATATTATGAGGTGGAATGTTTGTACTCATCCCTACTGCAATCCCAGAGGAACCATTAATCAATAAATTAGGAACTCTTGCTGGTAAAACTTCTGGTTCTTCTAAAGTCCCATCAAAGTTTTCAACAAAATCTACTGTATCTTTTTTTATATCTGATAATAACTCAGTTGTTATATTGGTCATTCTTGCTTCAGTATATCTCATTGCTGCAGCTGAGTCTCCATCAATCGAACCAAAGTTACCATGTCCATCAACTAGCTGATAACGATAAGAAAAATCTTGGGCCATTCTAACCATAGTATCATACACAGCTGTATCTCCATGGGGATGATATTTACCTAAAACTTCTCCTACAATTCGAGCTGATTTTTTATGAGATTGTGTTGGCTTCATTCCTAGTTCATTCATAGCATATAAAATTCTTCTGTGAACAGGTTTTAAACCATCCCTTACATCTGGCAAAGCACGACCAACTATAACGCTCATTGCATAATCAATATAAGCTTCTTGCATTTCCTCTTCAATATCTACTACCTTTACATTATCATTTAATTCTTTCATGAAATATCCCCCTAAACATCTAAATTCTGAGCTTCTTTAGCATGACTTTGAATAAATTCACGGCGAGGCTTAACTTTATCTCCCATCAATTTTGTAAATATTTCGTCTGCCATAATAGCATCATTTATTTGCACTTGCAAAAGTGTTCTATTTTCAGGATCCATTGTAGTTTTCCACAATTGCTCTGGATTCATTTCTCCTAATCCCTTATACCTTTGTAAGGAAACCCTTTTCGAACCAATTTCATTTAATAATTCTTGTAGTTGCCTATCATTATAAACATATTCACTTTTTCTTCCTTTAGTCACTTTATAAAGTGGAGGTTGTGCAATATAAATATATCCTTTTTGGATTAAAGGCTTCATGTACCGATAAAAGAAAGTTAATAGTAAAGTTCTTATATGAGCTCCATCTACATCAGCATCGGTCATAATAATAATCTGTTCATATCTAAGATTACTAATCTCAAATTCATCTGCTATACCAGTACCTAAAGCAGTAATTAACGCTCTTATCTCTTTGTTATTTAAAATTTTATTCAGTCTAGCCTTTTCAACATTCAATATTTTACCCTTTAAGGGCAAAATGGCTTGAAACTCTCTATCTCTTCCTTGCTTAGCTGATCCACCTGCTGAATCCCCCTCAACTATATATATTTCACTTTTTTCCGAATTTCGAGAAGAACAATCAGCTAGCTTTCCTGGTAAGGAAGTACTTGTTAAAGCACTTTTACGTTTAGTTAAGTCCCTAGCTTTTTTAGCGGCTTTCCTAGCTCTAGCAGCAGTAATTGCTTTTTCAACAATTTTCTTTCCCTCTTTAGGATTTTCCTCTAAAAAAGTGCTTAACTTCTGAGATACAATTGAATCTACTATTCCTCTTATCTCTCTATTAGCTAGTTTAGTCTTAGTTTGACCTTCAAATTGAGGATCAACTAGTTTAGTATTGATTATAGCTACAATGCCCTCTCTAATATCATCTCCTGAAAGGTTAGCATCATTTTTTTTGAGAAAATTATTCTTTCGAGCATAATCATTAACTGTTCTTGTTAAGGCACTTTTAAACCCACTAAGATGCGTTCCCCCTTCATGAGTATTGATATTATTAGCAAAAGTAAATATCTTATCTACATAGTTAGTATTGTATTGAATTGCAATTTCAACTTGAGCATCATCTACTTCTTCTTCAAAAAAAATAACCTCTTCATGCAAGGGAACTTCGTGCTTATTTATTTCTTTAACAAACGAGATAATTCCGCCTTCATATTTGAAGTCTTGTTCGACTTCCTCTTCTTTCCTACTATCAACTATTTTAATCTCAATTCCTTTGTTTAGATAAGCTAATTCTTTTAACCTTTGAGCTAATGTTTCATATTTATAGCTAAGAATCTCAAAAATTTCTTCATCAGCTTTAAATGTGATCTTAGTTCCCGTTTTATCAGCTTCATCTATTACTTTTAAATCTTCTTCAGGAATCCCTCGTTGATATCGCTGATAATAAACTTTATTATTTCGCCAAACCTCTACTTCTAACCACTCTGATAAAGCATTGACTACTGATACTCCAACTCCATGTAACCCACCGGAAACTTTATAACTTTTTGCATCAAATTTACCTCCAGCATGTAATACGGTCATTACAACCTCAACAGCTGGTCGTTTCATTTTCGAATGTGCAGAAACTGGAATACCACGTCCATTATCTATTATCGTAACTACATTATCCTCTTTAATCTGAACCTCAATTTGATCACAATAACCAGCTAATGCTTCATCTATACTATTATCAACAACTTCATAAACTAAATGATGAAGCCCTTTTTCTCCGGTGCTTCCTATATACATACCTGGTCTTTTGCGAACAGCTTCTAATCCTTCTAATACTTGAATCTGTTCTGCGTCATAGTTTAATTCTCTTTCCATTATAAAACCTCCGTTTAAACTTATTAAACTGTGATTAATTAATCACAGTTTAGATTATCTTTGACATTTACTCTTTTAGCTAAGGTATTTGAAGAAATCATTGAATAATAAACTGTTTCATCTGTAACAATAAAAGATCTTGGATTACCTTCAGAGTAATCTATTATAAAGCCTTCTGCTTCTGCTATTTTTAGAAACTCTTCTGTTTCTTTCGCTTGTGTAGTAGTTTCTAAATCAGCTATCAAAACAACATCCTTGAGGGAAATAACATTACCCTTTCCTAAGTGTAACATAAATGAACTACCCTCCTTATAATTGTTGGTAAATTTTCATATAATTGCTCCCGATTACCTCTTCGATTAATTTTTTAGTTAAATTTGTTGGCTTTAGTTCTGTTTTTAACATTACATAGTTTTGAATTATCACTTTCACTTCTTGAGATTCGATTTCTTTTTCTAAAGCTTTAATCATCAATCGATCTATTTTTAATTTTAATTTTTGAATTAAATTATTTTTTATTGACTCAAACTCTTGTTTTGAAAGATTAGGATATAGCTCCATAATATCTTTATAGCTCAACCATGGACTACTAGATAATAAACTTTCTACTTCTAAATTGAGCCCTTCATTATTCTTTAATTCACAAATTGGACATTTCTCGTTGTCAGGGGAAATTAGAACTGAACATTCAGGGCATACCTTCCAGCTATTTGATTTTTTCCACTTATTCTTTTCTTTAAATGTTTTCATTAACTTATAAAAATTATCTTTTAATTTTGAGTCTGAAATTTGATTTGTTATTCTTTCTATATCTTCTTCTTCCTGCAAACTCAATTTAACTTCTTGATATCCAGTCTCTTTTTTAACCTTTGTTTTATTTTTAGTCTTTGAAATACTTCCTACATTAAACCTAATATCCTTAACTAAATTGGAGTCTAATTTTTGATTTAGCTTTGTTATTAGATCTTCTTTCATAAATAATAACTGATGTGCCCATGTGGGATTATCTACTGTTATAAATAAAACTCCTCTGTTGATATATTTTGCTTCAGTATGAAGGTTGATTTCTTTATTATTGATTTGATGCCATAAGATTAGCACCTGCTTTTCTTTTATTTTCTTTTCAATTCCTAAGTTGTTTAACGTGTTTTCTAAAATTTCTTTAATTAATTTAGCCATTATTATCCCTCAGTTACAGATCCACTTTTAATTTTAAAAAATTTATATTCCTTGTCAAAACTTTGTCTATAATCTAAGTGAGTAGTTGTAATGAAAGTTTGAATTTTATTTTGAATATTTTGTAATAGTTGAATTTGACGTTGATTATCTAGTTCTGAAAATACATCATCTAATAAAAGTAGCGGATATTCCCCTATCTCCGCTTTCATAAATTCTAATTCAGCTAATTTAATAGCTAGTGCGGTTGTTCGCTGTTGTCCTTGTGAACCAAATTTTCTTATGTTAATGTCATTTACAAGTAATGAAATATCATCTCTGTGCGGGCCAATTTTTGTAACACCATGTTCAATTTCTTGCCTTCTATATTTTTTCAATGATTGACTGAACTTCTCTTTTATTTCTTCTTTCGAATCACTGGTTAATTGTAATTTAGTGTCATACTTTAAGATAAGTGTTTCTTTTCCATCAGTAATTTTTCTCTGCATTAGCTTAGATAAAATACTTAATTTATCTAGTGCTTCTAATCTTCTCTTTATAATTTTGCTTCCCAAATCAACTAGTTGTTGATCCCAGACTTGTAGCATATGTTGAGGAGTATTGTTATCTCTAATTTCTTTTAACAGATTATTTCTTTGCTTTAAAACTTTTCTGTATTCTGTTAATAAGTGCTTGTAATAAGAGCTAACTTGAGAAATTTCTAGGTTAATAAACTTTCTTCTTCGACTAGGACTTCCTTTAACTAAATTTAAATCTTCTGGCGAAAAAATGACTATGTTTAAGTAACCGACTAAATCACTTACTCGCTGTAACTTATTAGAGTTAACTTTAATCTCCTTACTTCTACCTTTACTATTTATCTCTAGCTGATATTTTTGGTTGTCTTTAATTAATTCTCCTTTTAAATAAAACTTATCTTCATTCCACTTAATTAATTCGGAATCTATATTAGTCCGATGAGAACTTCCAGTTCCTAATAAATAGATAGCTTCTAAAAGATTGGTTTTTCCTTGAGCATTGGCCCCAATAATTAGATTTAAATCTTGATTAAAACTTAAATGTTCATGATTATAATTTCTAAAGTTTCTTAGATAAAGCTGGGATAAAAACAAGGTTGTCTAACCACTCCCTAAGTAATTATTTGATATTTACGACCATTGTATTCAACTATATCGTCTGCTTTTAAAACTCTGCTTCTTTTCTGTTCTATTTCTTGATTAACCATAATTTCTCCTGCTTGAATAAGCATTTTAGCCTCTCCGCCTGTACTAACTAAATTGGCCCATTTTAAAAACTGATCTAGTTTAATAGTCTCTGTGTTTAACTTTATTTTTTCCATAATTCCCCTCCTATTTTAATTAAGCACTTCTTACCGGCATGATTACATAAATATATTCTTGTTCAGATTTGGTTTTAATTACACCTGGAGCTAATGGCCCTGATAATTTTATAGTGACTTCTTCATCAGAAATTACTTTTAAAGCATCTAGAAGATACTTAGCATTAAAAGCAATCTCTGTTTCTTGGCCAACTAAAGAAATTGGGATTTCTTCATAAGCCTGACCGATTTCGGGAGCATTAGAAGTGATAATCAGTCCATCTTCATTAAAGTTAACCTTGATAATATCAGAATCTTCTTTAGCTAATAAAGCTGCTCGTTTAGTTGCTTGTAACAATTGCTGAGTATTGACTACTATTTCTGTTTCTGAAGTATCAGGGATAACTTGCTTGTAGTTTGGAAACTGTCCTTCTATTAACCTTGATACAACTGAAATCCCAGAAAATTTAAATAAAATTTGATTATCAGTAAGAACAATTTTGGTTTTTTCTTCTTGGTTATCCAATAATTTTGTTAGTTCTTGCAAAGTAGTATTAGGGATTATTGCTTTAGTTAGTTCTCCTTGCTTATCAGTAATAGTATTCTCCTTATAGGCAAGACGATAAGTATCTGTAGCAATTAATTTAACCGTTTCATCTTCAAGTAATAACAGTCCCCCAGATAAAAAAGGCTTATTTTCATCTTTTGAAGTTGCAAACTTAATCTGTTCAATTATTTTCTTTAATCTCTGTTGTTCAATTGTTAATTTGGTTCCTGACTCAACTTCAGGTAATAATGGAAATTCATCTGCTGGTGAACCATGAATATTAAATTGAGAATTGCCACATTTAATTTGAGCTGTATTATTAGATGTTTCTGCTGATAAAATTATTTCTTCATTAGGCAACTCCCTAATGATATTAGTAAAGTGTTGAGCAGGTAAAACAATGGCACCTTCTTGAATAACTTGAGTATTAACAAAACATTCTATTCCTATTTCTAAATCTGTACCAACAAGTTTTAATTTATCTCCTTCTGTTTTTAATAATATTCCTGATAAAATAGGTAAAGTGGTTTTTGATGAAACAGCTTTTCTTACAGTTTGAATTCCTTGGTAAAATTCTTTTTGTTGCAATTTAACTCTCACTTTTAAAACCTCCTTGATGGTTAATTTTAATTACTCTATATTAGGGTTACGTAATTATTTATCTTAAAAACTATTATTACTTTATTTATTATAAAAGATAGTAGTAGTAGTAGTAGGGCCTGTGGATAGTGTTGATAAGTAACTTCGACCCTTGACATGAAAGGGTTTGTCCCTGTGGATAAGTTGTGGATAAGTTGTGGATAGTTATCCACATATCCACAGGGGTATTTTTTGCAGAAGAATTATCCACAAAAAAATAGAGTTATCAACAAGTTATCAACAGGATATCCACAATGTTATCCACAGGCATCATTAATGTTTTTTAATCTGGTTTATTAATTTATCTATATTATTTTTGAAACTTTCTTCTTCCTTGCTTTTATTTTCTATTTTGTTGTAAGCATGTAATACTGTGCTGTGATCTCTTCCTCCAAATCTATTTCCAATTTGGGGTAGAGAAAGATCAGTTAATTCTCTTGAAATATACATTGCTACTTGACGTGGAAAAGCAATTGCTCTTGTTCTTTTTTTCGACTTCATATCTTCGATTCTAATACCATAGTGTTGTGCAACAACTTCTTTAATTAGATTAGTTGTAATTTCTTTAGATGTTTTAGCATTTGAAGAATTATCTACAATATCTTTGAGTGCTTCTTGGGCCAAATCAATAGTAATATCTGCATTAATCAATGATGAGTAAGCTACTACCCTAATCAATGCCCCTTCTAATTCTCGAATATTTGATTTTATTTTATTAGCAATATAAACTATTACATTATTTGGAATATCAAGGTCTTCTAGAGTAGCTTTCTTTTTTAGGATTGCTATTTTAGTTTCTAGATCTGGTTTTTGAATATCAGTAATAAGCCCCCATTCAAATCTTGATCTCAGTCGTTCTTCTAAAGTTGGTATTTCTTTAGGTGGTCTATCACTTGAAACAATAATTTGTTTATTAGCATCATGTAAAGCATTAAAGGTGTGGAAAAACTCTTCTTGAGTTCTTTCTTTACCAGCTAAGAATTGAATATCATCAATCAGTAAAATATCGATGCTTCGATATTGGTCTCTGAATTGTATAGTTTTATCATATCTAATGGAATTAATTAGTTTATTAGTAAATTTCTCTGAAGTTAAATACATAACTTTCATATCAGAATTATGTTGAAGGATATAATTCCCAATTGCATGCATTAAATGAGTTTTTCCTAAACCGACATCTCCATAAATAAAGAGTGGATTATAGGCTTTAGCTGGTGCTTCTGCTACTGCTAAAGATGCAGCATGAGCAAAGCGGTTACTATTCCCAATGACAAAAGTATCAAAAGTATATTTAGAATTTAAAACTGAAGGGTTTTCTTCTTGTTGAGCCTCTTCTGTAACCTCTTTTGAATCATCTTTTAATAATATCTCTTCAGTTTCCTTTAGTTCAGGAATAATAAATTTGATATTGTAAGAATCATTAGTTATTTCTGAAATCGTTTCTTGGATTAGATTAGAATATCTTGTTTCTAGCCAGTCTTTAGCAAATTCATTAGGAACTTCAATAACGAGTGAATTTCCTTGAATTGTAAGAATTTTAGTTGACTTAAACCAAGTTTCAAAGCTTGGTTTGCTCAATTTAGTTTCGATTTTACTCAGTGCCTTGTCCCATAATTTTTTTGGAGTTTTTTCAAGCACACTATAACCTCCTAGAAAACTTATCCACAAAAAGATTAATCTTTTTGTGGATAAATTGTTTATTATCTAAAAATAAAGCTAAAAAAAGAATTAGTTATCCACAAGAAAGCCTTGATTTAGGTGAATAACTAATCTTTGTAATAATTTAAGTACTAAATTATTAATATATTAAATTTTAAGCAATCAAGTTCAATATTACACACTAATAATAACAAATTATTAACAACTTATCAACAAATTTTGTGGATAATTCAATAAAATAATTTAATAAGTCTTGACATGCCCTGACTAGATAATCTATAATTTAGTATAGTGTCTTAGATTATAAAAAATTGTAAGAAAGATAGCTAAAGAATTAAACTTCTTTAGTTTTAGGGAGGAACTTATTGATGGTCAAGGATGGAAAATTGAAGAAGACACATGAGTTCAAAAGAGTTTATAGAAGGGGAAACTCAGTTGCTAATCGGTTACTTGTTTTGTATGTACTAGCTACTAGAGAACCAACAAGAAGAGTAGGCTATTCAGTCAGCAAAAAAATTGGTAAGGCTGTAGTCAGAAATAGAGTAAAGAGGGTTCTAAAAGAAGCTTATAGGCATAACAAAGATAAATTAACTACAAGATTAGATCTTGTTTTAATTGCCCGAAAGCCGATTGTAGATGCATCTTATCAGCAGATAGAGAGTGCAATGAATCATTTATTTAGAAAAGCTAAAATATTGAAAGGTTGATCTGATGAATGGATTATTTAGAAAAATATTGCTCAAAATAATTAGATTCTACCAAGTCTTTATTTCTCCTTTGAAATTGAGAAAGAGCTGTCGGTTTTATCCTAGTTGTTCAGAGTATGCAATTAGAGCGATTGAAAAGTATGGTGTTTTAAAAGGAGGAATTAAAGCAATTAGTAGAGTTTTAAGATGTCATCCATTTAATTCTGGAGGATATGATCCAGTAGATTAAACTAATTTGGGAGGGTTTATTTTGGTAAATTTATTTTCAGTAGGAGTTTTTGGATGGTTGGGAGATTTTATGAAAACATTATTAGCCCAGCTATATAGTTTTACCGGGAGTTATGGTTCAGCGATTATTTTATTAACTGTAAGTATTAGGTTACTTTTATTTCCATTAGTATCTAAACAGACACGTTCTATGAAGAAGATGCAAGAGTTACAACCACTAATGGAAGAGTTAAAAGAAAAGTATGGTGATGATCAAGAAAAATATCAACAGGAAACTATGAAATTATATCAAAAACATAAAGTAAATCCTGCGGCAGGTTGCTTACCATTACTTGTTCAAATGCCGATTTTAGTCGCTTTATTTAGAGCATTACAAGATTGGGAAGAATTAATAGGAGAATCCTTCTTAGTAATTCCTGATTTGAGTGGTCCTTATTTACCATTGGTTATTTTAACTGGTTTGGTAATGTTGGGACAAAGTTTAATGACTCAGAAGTTGACAGGAAAAGGTGGTAATAATAAGATGGCATTATTTATGCCAGTATTTATTATCTTTATTGGGTTTAGGTTACCGGCTGGTGTTTTAGTGTATTGGTTTACTTCTAATCTGATTATGGCAACACAGCAGTACTTTTTATATAGAGAACCTACTGAATCAAAGGAGGAATCAACTTAAAATGGAGAGGGTCATTGCAACAGGGGAAACGGTTCAACAGGCCCTTACTAAAGGAGTAGAAAAACTAGGAGTAAGTAAAGAAGATGTAAATTATGAAGTGTTAGAAGAATCTAAATCAGGCTTTTTAGGTCTCTTTGGGAAAAGAGATGCTAAAGTTGAGGTTGTTAAAAAGATAGATAAAGCTGAACTAGCTAAAGAGTTTTTAGAGGAAGTTATTGGGCAGATGGAGTTGAATTTGATGGTTAAGGTTGTTGAAAAAGACTTAAATAATAGAAAAATAATTTTAGATATAACTGGTGATGAATTAGGGATTATTATTGGATATAGGGGTAAAACTTTAAATTCATTACAATACTTGACTAATTTAGCGATTAATAAGGGTGATAGTGAATATGTGCGTGTAGTTGTAGATGCTGAAGGCTATCGACAACGGCGCAAAAAGACTTTAGAAAAATTAGCCTTTCGGATGACTAAGAAGGCGAAGAAAAAGAAAAGAAAAGTGATCTTAGATCCGATGCCTGCTCATGAAAGAAAGATTATTCATAGTGCTTTGCAAAACAAGTCTGGTGTTTCTACTTATAGTGAGGGAAAAGAACCTTATCGCAAGGTAGCTATTGTAGCTGATTAAGATTTAAACCCAGTATTTTAATTAAAATGCTGGGTTTGTTTAATTAGTAATTAAAAATATTAACTTAGGGTAGTTTATTAATTAGGGGTGAGATTAATGTATGTAACTGATACAATTGCTGCTATTTCAACTGCAGTAGGTGAAGGTGGAATTGGAATTGTTAGAATTAGCGGTCCAGAAGCTATTGAAATAGTAGAAGAAATCTTTGTAAGTAAGAAGGAGAAGAGCTTAGTTGAGGTAGATAGTTATACTGCTCATTATGGTCAAATTATTGACCCACGCAATCAACAGATTGTGGATGAAGTGATTACTCTAGTGATGAAAGCTCCTAAAACTTATACGACTGAGGATATTGTAGAGATTGATTGCCATGGTGGGCCAATAGTAGTCCAGAAAATATTAGATGTAGTCTTACATAGTGGAGCAAGACTAGCTGATCCTGGTGAATTTACAAAACGAGCCTTCTTAAATGGAAGGATAGATTTGGCCCAGGCTGAAGCGATTATAGATTTAATTCGTTCTCAAACTGAAGTGGGATTAGAGGTAGCTATTGATCAGCTAGAAGGTGGATTATCTAAAAAAGTTGATCAGATTAAACAGGATATAGTCTCTTTGTTGGCCCATTTAGAGGCAACTATTGATTTTCCAGAAGATGAGATTGAAGATTTTAATCCTGACCAGTTAGGTGCTAGGATTAATGAAGCAATTAAAAAGACAAGTGACTTACTAGCAACAAGTCAACGAGGTAAAATTTTAAAGGAAGGCCTAGAGGTAGCTATTATTGGCAAACCAAATGTCGGAAAATCCAGCCTCTTAAATGCATTGTTGAGAGAAAGAAGAGCGATTGTAACTGAAGTACCAGGAACGACACGAGATGTAATCGAAGAAGTAATTAACATAGATGGGATTCCATTAAAGATAATCGATACTGCTGGGATTAGAAAGACAGAAGATAAGGTAGAAAAGATTGGAGTAGAAAAGAGTGAACAGTTTTTAAAGCGAGCAGATTTGGTATTGTTAGTAGTAGATATAAATCAAGGAATTACTACAGAAGATCGAGACTTGATAAAATTGATTAAGGATAAAAAGAAGGTTGTTGTTGCTAATAAGTTCGATCTTGATAATAATTTAAACTTAGATTCTCTAGAAGAATTGTTGCCCGAAACTCCGATTGTTAAGACTTCTGCGATAGAGAATGAAGGAATTGATAGATTAGAGGATGTAATTTCAGATTTAGTATTCAGTGGTGATATTAGAGCTAGTAATCAGACTTTAATTACAAATATGAGGCATAAGAATGCTTTAGATAGGGCTCATCAAAGGTTATTGGATGTGCGAGAAACTTTTGAAAAAAGATTACCAAATGATTTTATTACGATTGATCTAAGGGCGGCTTTGGAAGCAGTTGGAGAGGTTACAGGAGATACAATTGGTGAAGATATTATTGATCAAATTTTTGCTGATTTTTGTTTGGGGAAATAAGGAGGGGGAAAGATGAGAAACTATGATATTATAGTTATTGGAGCAGGACATGCAGGTTGTGAAGCTGCTTTAGCTAGTGCACGAATGGGTTGTAAAACTTTATTATTGACTTTAAATGCTGATCACATTGCTTTAATGCCTTGCAATCCATCAATTGGAGGGCCAGCTAAGGGGCATATTGTAAGGGAGATAGATGCCTTAGGAGGAGAAATGGGCAAAAATATTGATAAGGCCTATATTAATATTAGAATGCTAAATACTTCTAAAGGGCCAGCAGTTCATGCTTTACGAGCTCAAGCTGATAAGAATAAATATCAATTTGAGATGACTAAAGTCTTACAAGAACAGGATAACTTAGACTTAAAGCAGACTGTAGTAACTGATTTGATAATAGATAACCATCAAGTGACAGAAGTTAAAACGATAACTGGAATGGACTATCAAGCCTCTAAAGTTATCTTGACTACTGGAACTTCACTTAATGGTAAAGTAATCATTGGAGATATTAAATATACTGGAGGAAGACAAGGAGAGTTTGCAGCAACTGATTTAGCAGAAAGTTTAAAGGAGGCAGGAGTTGAATTAGATAGATTTCAAACAGCAACACCTCCTAGAATTGATAAAGAATCGGTAGACTTTTCTAAGATGACAATTCATCCTAGCTCGAAAGAAAGAATTCAGTTTTCCTTCTTTCAACCTCGTCAAGAAAGAGAAGAGGTTCCGTGTTGGTTGACTTATACTAATCATAAGACAAAACAGGTGATTGAAGATAATATTGAACATTCACCTTTGACAACTGGAATTGTTGAAGGGGAAGGGCCAAGGTATTGTCCCTCAATTGACCGTAAAATAATGAGGTTTCCTGATAAGAATAGCCATCAGGTATTTGTCGAACCTGAAGGATTACATACTAATGAACTTTATCTTAATGGATTGACAACGAGTATGCCTGAGGATTTTCAAGCTGATATTATCAGAAGTGTTCCTGGTTTAGAAGAAGCAGAGATTATGCGACCTGGTTATGCAGTTGAATATGATTATATCCCACCATATCAATTGCAGCCAACAATGGAGAATAAGGTAGTTCAAGATCTATATACAGCAGGTCAGATCAATGGAACAAGTGGTTATGAAGAAGCAGCAGCACAAGGATTAATGGCTGGAATCAATGCTGTCTTGGCTTTGCAGGGTAAAGAGCCATTAATTTTGAAACGTTCTGATGCTTATATTGGAGTTTTGATTGATGATTTAGTTACTAAAGGGACTAATGAGCCGTATCGGATGTTGACTTCTCGAGCAGAATATAGATTGATTTTAAGGCAGGATAATGCTGATTTAAGGTTGAGTTCAATTGGTTATCGTTTAGGATTAATCAGTGAAGAGCAATATCAGCAGGTTGAGGATAAACGTAAAACTATTGCTAAAAATTTAGAAGAATTAAATAATATTCAAATCACTCCGACTCAAAAGGTACTAGAGGCACTCAAGGAATTGGGTAGTGGGGGGTTAAAGAAACCTGTCAGCTTAGCTACTATCTTAGAGAGACCAAAGATAGATTATCAAGACTTAGATAAATTCACCTCTGAAGTACCAGAGGTAAATACAGAGATAGCAGAGCAGTTGGAGATTAGAACTAAATATCGAGGCTATATTGATCGCCAATTAAGTCAAGTTGAGAAATTTAAGCAGATGGAAGATAAAAGGATTCCTGAGGGGATTGATTATCAAAATTTAGATAATTTACGGAAAGAAGCTAGAGAGAAATTAGAACGGATTAGACCAGTATCTGTAGGTCAGGCTTCTCGAATTTCTGGAGTTTCACCAGCTGATATTTCAGTTTTGATGATTCACTTGGAAGAGTTAAAGAGAGGAGGAGGAGATGATGACTGATTATGATGTGATTGTGGTAGGAGCAGGACATGCTGGTTGTGAAGCAGGTTTGGCTGCTGCACGAATGGGGTTTAAGAGTTTGGTATTAACTGTTGATTTAGATAATGTTGCTTTGATGCCTTGTAACCCTGCTATTGGTGGACCAGCTAAGAGCCATATTGTAAGAGAGATAGATGCTTTAGGAGGAGAGATGGCTAAAAATATTGATAAGACTTGTATTCAGTTAAGAATGTTGAATACAGGTAAAGGTCCAGCAGTTCATGCTTTAAGGGCTCAAGCCGATAAGAAGATGTATCATCTTAAGATGAAAGAGACTCTAGAGCAAGAAGAAAACCTTGATCTACGCCAAGGGATGGTAGAGGAGTTAATTGTTGAGCAGGATAGTGTAACGGGTGTTAGGATTAAAAGTGGAGTTGAATTCAAAGGCAAGAAGGTTATCTTAACGACGGGAACCTTCTTAAAAGGTGAAATAATTATTGGAGAGAGAAGATTTAACTCTGGCCCTCATAATCAATTTCCATCTAATGCCTTATCTGATCATTTAAAAGAATTAGGTTTTGAGTTGAGGAGATTTAAGACTGGTACACCTCCTAGAGTTGACAAGCGAACTATAGATTTTAATCAGTTGAAAAAACAGCCGAGTATTGACCGACCAATAGCTTTTTCTTTTACTAACCAACAGATTGATAATCAACTAGAACGCCGTGATTGTTGGATGGTCTATACTAATCAACAAACTCATCAAGTAATTATGGATAACCTAGAGCGTTCTCCAATGCATTGTGGTCAAATTGAAGGGGAGGGAGCTCGTTATTGTCCTTCAATTGAGACAAAGGTTGATAGATTTCCTGATAAGGATCGCCACAAGGTCTTTGTTGAGCCTGAAGGAGAATATATTTATGAAATGTATTTATCCGGTTTCTCAACTTGCTTACCAGTAGATATTCAAGTTGAGATGTTACGAACATTAGATGGATTTGCAGAGGCAGAGATTATTAGACCTGCGTATGCAATTGAATACGACTCTATCGATCCTACTAGGTTGAAGCCATCTTTAGAGACTAAGCAGATCAAAAACTTATATACAGCCGGACAAATTAATGGCACAAGTGGTTATGAGGAAGCAGCAGCTCAAGGTTTATTAGCTGGAATTAATGCTGTCTTAGATTTAAAGGAAGAGGAACCATTTATTTTGAAACGCTCTGATGCTTATATTGGGGTTTTGATTGATGATTTAGTTACTAAAGGAACTGAAGAGCCATATCGGATGTTGACTTCTCGAGCTGAATATAGATTGGTATTACGTCAAGATAATGCAGATTTGAGATTGACTTCTTTAGGTTATCAATTGGGATTGATTTCTGAAAAAAGGTTTGAAAAATTTACAGATAAAAAGGAAGCAATTGAAGAGGAAATGACTCGCTTAAAGGAGACTACTATTTATCCTAAGGAAGAAATTCAAAAGCAGTTAGAGGATTTAGGTAGTACTAAGTTGAAGAATAAGGATAATCTAGGGCGATTAATCAAGAGGCCAGAGCTTGATTATGAATCATTGGCCCCACTTGATTCGAATCGACCGGATCTATCTTATGATGTACAAGAAGAAGTTGAAATTCAATTAAAATATGAAGGTTATATCAAAAAGCAATTAAAACAGATTGAAAAGCAGAGGGAGCTAGAAGATAAAAAGATTTCTGAAGAAATAGATTACCATCAAATAGAAGGTCTGAGGATTGAAGCTAGAGAGAAATTAGATCAAATTAGACCTCTATCTATTGGACAAGCTGCTCGAATCTCTGGTGTTTCTCCAGCAGATATATCGGTATTGACCGTTTATTTAGAGCAGTTAAGTAGGAATGAGGAGGAATAATTAATGGAGGAGAAAGAACTATTAGTAACCGGTGCTCAACAGTTAGGAGTTGAATTGACTGAGGAGCAAACAGATAAATTTATGAAGTATTTAGAAATATTACAAGAGTGGAATCAAAAGATGAATTTAACTGCTTTAGATACCCCTAGAGAAATTGTTATTAAACATTTCTTAGATTCATTGACCTGCTTAGTTGAGTTAGATGTAACTGGAAAAAAGAGTGTAATTGATGTAGGAACGGGAGCTGGTTTTCCTGGAGTACCACTTAAGATAATCTATCCTAATCTTAAATTAACTTTACTTGATTCATTACGAAAAAGAACTAATTTTTTAAAGCAATTATGTTATAAACTTGATTTAGAAGGAATAGAATTTATCCATGGTAGAGCTGAAGATTATGGACAAGATGAAAACTATCGAGAGCAATATGACTATGTAGTAGCTAGAGCAGTAGCTTCTTTAAATGTTTTAGTTGAATATACACTACCTTTTGTTAGAGTTAATGGTACTTTAATTGCTCAAAAGGGTTCTGAAGCTGAACAGGAAGTAATAGAAAGTCAAGAAGCAGTAGAAAGTTTAGGAGGAACAATTTTTGATTTAAGGAAGGTTAACTTACCTTATAGTGAAGCAGAACGGTATTTAGTTGTGATCGATAAGATGGCTCAAACCCCTGTTCAATATCCGCGTAGAGCAGGTAAACCTAAGAAAAATCCATTATAAATAAACTTAAAATAGTTAAACTAAAAAATTCCTTCCATATGGAAGGAATTTCCATTTTTGGGTTGAAAGTATAGTAGTAAGTTATCAATAAAAGTTAGATAAAGGAAGTGATGAGTATGAAAGAAAGTAATTTAGCTGAAAGGATAAGTAAGGAAGAATCAATTATTGATGAAGAGTTAAATAAAGTAATTAAGATTCCACTAGAATTGATTGAGCCTAATCCTTATCAGCCTAGAAGTGACTTTGCAGCTAGTAAATTAAGAGAACTAAGTCAATCTATTAAAGAGCAAGGACTAATTCAGCCCATTTTGGTTAGAACAGTTGGGCAAAAGTATCAAATTGTAGCTGGAGAAAGAAGATATCGAGCAGTTAAAAGTTTAGGAAGAGAGAAAATTGAAGCAATTGTGATTGAGGTAAAAAAAGAAGAAATGATGGAGATTGCTTTGGTTGAAAACTTACAGCGAGAGAGCTTAAACCCAATTGAAGAGGCAAAAGCTTATCAGAAATTGATTACTGAATTTAGTTTAGCCCAACAAGAGTTGGCTACTAAAGTAGGTAAGAGCCGTTCGGCGGTTGCTAATTCATTAAGGTTGTTAAAGTTACCAAATGAAATCAAAGAGTTATTGATAACAGAACAGATAACTAAAGGTCATGCTCGAGCTTTGTTAGCTTTATCTTCAATCAAATTACAACAACAAGTAGCCAGCCAGATTATCAACGAGGAGTTAACGGTTAGACAGACTGAGCAATTGATTAAAAAAGTTAAAGCGGAAGAAGGTAAGTCAGAACAAGATGACTCTAAGCAGAAAAAGGATCCTAATGTAGCCTTTATCGAAAAGCGGTTAATGAATATTTTAGGGACTAAAGTTGATATTAACCCAGGTAAGAAGAAAGGAAAGATAGTAATTGAGTATTATTCAACAGAGGATTTAGAGCGAGTTATTGAGGTTATGGAACAATAGTTTCACATGAAACAGTTGTTAATTAAAAGCAATCACTAAGGGATTAGAATCCTTTAGTGATTTTTGTATTTGAATCTTTAAGGGGGAAGATAGAGTAGACATCTAATTACTCATCAGTTATAATTGTAAATATAAATACTGTACTAATTTGTAAAAACAATTGCTAGCTAAAAGGAGGATTTTATTGACTACGATAATAGAAATAGATGGAACTAAATGCAAAAGATGTTATTCTTGTGTGCGACAATGTCCAGTTAAAGCTATTAAAGTAGAAGATAATCAAGCTTTGATAGTAGATGATAGATGTATCAACTGTGGTTATTGTCTTGATGCCTGTGCACGTAATGCAAGAGAAGCTAAGAGTTATCGTTACCAAATTAAAGGTTGGAATCAGCAAGAAAAAGAATTAATAGCCTGTGTAGCCCCTTCTTTTATTGCTTCTTTTGTAGATTGTGAGCCTGGACAAGTAGTAACCGCACTGCATAAATTAGGTTTTGATCAAGTTTATAAAGTTGCTTTAGGAGCTCAGTTGACAGCACAAAAATACGATGAATATCTAATTAATACAAAGAGAAGAAATCTAATCAGTACTGCTTGTCCAACCATAGTTAACTTGATAGAGAAGCACTATCCTCAACTAATAGATAATTTAATTCCTTTGGTCTCACCTATGGTAGCTCTTGGGAAGCTAATAAAAGCGGAAAAACCAGATTCTAAAGTTGTATTTATTGGCCCTTGTATTGCTAAGAAGGGTGAAATAGAAATCAAGGGGTTAAAAGGAGTTATAGATGCAGTTTTAACCTTTAAAGAGCTTAAGGAAATCTATCGTGAAGAAGGAATTACAGAGCTTAAGAAATTAAATTCTAATGAATTTAGTCAAATCTATTTGCCTCAGAAGAGTGATGATTTTGCTTTATCAGGAGGTTTGACTTCTAATTTAAATAATATTTCTTCTGACGAGATGTTAATTACTGAAGGAAGTTATAACTGTCAAGAATTAATTAGTGGTGTCTTAGAAGATAAAATAGAAGCAAAATTATTAGATATTTTATTCTGTCGTGGTTGTATTGATGGGCCACGGATCGATAGTGAACTTTCTTTATTTGCTCGTCAAAAAAAAGTGGCTGAATATTCTAAAGAAAATAAAACAACTAATAGCGATAATAAGAAGCAACAAAGTATTGAGCAAGAAAAGCTTTTAAAGGAAGTAGAAAATTTGGATTTAGGGTGTGAGTTTGAAAATTTTTCATATCAAGAAAAGCTTCCAACAGAAGGAAAGATCAAAGAGATATTAGCTTATACAAATAAAGTTAATTCTAGTGATGAATTAAATTGTGGAGCATGTGGCTATGAGACTTGTCGAGAAAAAGCTGTAGCTGTTTATCAAGAATTAGCAGAGGTTGAAATGTGCTTACCTTATCTTTTAGAGCAAGCTCGTGAAGAAGCAGATTATTATAAAGATAAGTTAGCTCAAGATTCACAGACTAAATATCTTTTTAAGGATATCAAAGGTAAAAGTGTAGAGATGAAAGAGGCGAAAGTTAAAGCTCAACAAGCTGCTCAAACTAAATCGACTATTTTAATTTTAGGGGAGAGTGGTACTGGAAAAGAGATGTTTGCTCATGCTATTCATAATGCTAGTCAGCGAAGGGATGAGCCATTTATAAAAATTAATTGTGCAGCCATTACTGAAAGTTTATTAGAATCAGAATTGTTTGGGTATGAAGAAGGTGCTTTTACTGGGGCTAAAAGAGGTGGTAAGCCTGGGAAGTTTGAGCTAGCAGATGGAGGAACTATATTTTTAGATGAAGTAGGAGATATGCCTTTACAAATGCAGGCTAAATTATTGCGTGTACTTCAAGAGGGTGAAATAGAGAGAGTAGGGGGGAATAAAACTATAACTATAGATCTTCGAGTTATTGCTGCTACTAATCGAGATTTAAAACAGATGGTTAAGGATGGCGATTTTAGAGAAGATCTTTATTATAGATTAAATGTAATTACGATCAAAACACCTGCATTACGTTCTCGGATAGAAGATTTACCAGGGATTATAGATCATATTATTAATAAGCTAACTGTTGAGCAGCGGATGCCTAGAAAATCTTTTTCTAAAGAAGCTTTAAATAGATTGATGCAGCATGATTGGCCTGGTAATGTAAGGGAGTTAGAGAATGTGATTGTGCAAACATTCAGCCTAACTTATGAAGAAATGATTGAAGTTGAACACTTGCCTAATTATCTATTACAAGGTGAGAATCAAGCTTCTCCTTTGATAAGAGAAGGAGAAGTTAAGTCTCTTGCTCAGTTGACAAGTCAGGTTGAAAAACAGGCAATCAAGAAAGCTTTAGAAGCAACTAATTGGAATAAGAAACAAACTGCAGAATTATTACAGATATCTCGTTCAACTCTTTACCAGAAGATTGATAAATATAATATTTAAGGAATAAAATGACCTTCGGTTATAGTTTAAGGTTAAGTAAAATCAGTAAAAACAAAATAATAGAAGAATAAATCCCCTTTAAAAGACTGTATGATTTTCATTCATGAATGAAAATCATACAGTCTTTTATTTTGTCCTATAGTAACGACTATAACATCAAGTGTATCTTATCACATCTAATAAGTGTATAAAAAGTGTACACTTGTTAGTGAAAATTCAGAAAATTGTAATCTGGAACAGATTTTTGTGAATTTTTTAGCTTGCTGTCAGATTAATCCTTGTGCCACTTTTCAGAATTTTTAAACTCTAGTATAAAAATTGGCATGAAAGTTGCATTTGTATATTAGTGAAGTTAATTAAGATTTTAAATTAATAAAAGGAGGTAGTGCTATGGCAGAGGTAAAGAGGGTAAAGAGGACTTGTGAGCTGGAGAATAAAAGAATAAATTCATTAAGGGAATTGAATGACTTTAAAGAGGAAATTAGAGAAGAAAGAGTAGGTAATCAAAAGCGAGCAGGTGTAAGAATTACTACTGCTATGGGAAGTTGTGGAATTGCTGTTGGAGCTCAAGAGATTTTAGAAGCTATTTCAGATGAGTTGACTACTAGGGGATTAGAAGATATAAGTATTCATAATACGGGATGTATTGGGCTTTGTGAGCAAGAACCATTAGTTAAAATAAAAATAGAGGATCAACCAGCAGTCTTTTATGGGAATTTAACTCCAGAGTTGGCCCGTGAGGTTGTTAAGAATCATATAGTCGATAATCAAATTATTGCTAGCTGTTAATTAAGTTAGGCAAAAATAATTTTTTTTTGGGGGGAAGATTATGGAGGCAACCATTGAAGAGATTACAAAGGCTTTGGATTCAGAAAGAACTCCTTTGATTTCAGTTTTGCATGCTGTTCAAGCAGAATTGGGTTATTTAAGTACAGAGGGATTGAAAATAGTGGCCAAAAAGTTAGATATACCTTTGAGTAAGGTATATGGAGTAGCAACCTTCTATACTTTACTAGATACAGAAGAAAAAGGGGAGAATGTCATCAGGCTCTGTGAGAGTGCACCTTGCCATATTAAAGGAGCTACTAATATTTTAACTGAATTACAGGATAAGTTAGATATTGATGTTGGAGAAACTACGGATGATAATAAATTCAGCTTAGAGATGACCAGTTGTTTAGGTATTTGTGCAGTTGCACCAGCAATTATGATCAATGGTACTGTTTATGGTAATTTAACTTCTAAAAAGTTGGATTCTATTTTAGATAGATATTAATGAAAGGAGTGACTGACAATAATTTCTTATACTGAACAGGAAGTATTTGCAGATGAAATGAGGCTTGTATTGAGAAATTGTGGGCATATTGACCCTGAAAATATAAAAGACTATATCACTCGGGATGGATATCAAGCTTTAGGTACTGTTGTAACTGAGTTAAAACCAATAGAAGTAATTGAGATAATAGAACAATCTGGGCTTAGAGGTAGAGGAGGAGCAGGTTTTCCAACCGGTTTGAAATGGAAGTTTACTCATCAAGCAGCTGGAAAAGAGAAGTATGTGGTGGCTAATGCTGATGAGGGGGAGCCGGGAACTTCTAAAGATAGATTGATTATGGAAGGAGATCCACATAGCTTGCTAGAAGCTATGGCTATTGCAGGCTATGCTATAGGTGCTAATACTGGTTATATTTATATTCGAGGAGAGTATCAACTAGCGATTAAGAGATTAAAGATTGCTATTGCTCAGGCTAAAGAGATGGGATTATTAGGTGAGAATTTATTTGACTCCGGTTTTAATTTTGAAATTAAGATTAGAGAAGGAGCTGGAGCTTATGTATGTGGTGAAGAAACCGCTTTATTAAAATCGATTGAAGGAGAGAGAGGAGAACCACAAGTAAAACCACCTTATCCTACTAATGAAGGTTTATGGGGCCAACCTACTTTAATCAATAATGTAGAGACTTTGGCTAATATTGCGGTTATTATTAGAGAAGGTGCAGAATGGTTTAATGAAATTGGAACGGAGGGATGTCCTGGAACTAAAGTCTTTACTTTAAGTGGAGATGTAGAGAATGAAGGAATAATTGAATTACCTATGGGAACTCCATTAAGAAGGATCATAGAAGGCTTTGGAGGCGGTATGGTTGATGATAAGGAGTTTAAGGTAGCACAGAGTGGAGGTAGTTCGGGAGGATGTATGCCAAAAGAGTTATTAGATACTCCTATGGATTATGATTCTTTAGCTGAAATTGGAATGACTTTAGGTTCAGGTGCGTTATTGGTTATGGATGAGACGCACTGTATTGTTGATATAGCTAAATGTCTTATGCAATTTTTTAAACATGAATCTTGTGGTAAGTGTGTACCGTGTCGCGAAGGAAATAAAAGACTTTATAATAGATTAGATAAAATATCAAAAGGTGAAGGTGAGTTAGAAGATTTAGAGAGGTTAAGAGATTTAGCAGATACTATGTCCAAGACAGCCCTCTGTGGTCTAGGGCAGATGGCTCCAACTTCAATTTATACTACTCTTAAGTATTTTAAGGATGAGTATTTAACCCATATTGAAGATAATAATTGTACTACTGGTAGTTGTCGAGGTCTAGTTGATTTGGAAGTGCAAGATAAAAGAGGGGGAAAAGACTATGGAAATAATAATTGATGGACAGAAGTGTGAAGCTGAGGCAGGCCAAACAGTATTAGAAGCAGCCCAACAAATAGGAATCAAAATCCCAACTCTTTGTTATCTTAAGGAAGTCAATGAAATTGGGGCTTGTAGAATCTGTATAGTAGAAATAGAAGGTAAGGGCTACCAAACAGCTTGTACCTTTCCGGTCAGTGAAGGGTTAAGAATTAAAACTACCTCTCCTGAGATTAGAAGGTTAAGGAAGTTAAATTTAGAGTTGATCTTGGCTAATCATCCGCAGGACTGTTTAAAGTGTGAGCGGAGTACTAATTGTGAATTACAGAGTTTATCTAAGGAGCTAGGAGTAGAAAAGGTAAGATTTGCTCAAGACTCTGGTGGTTATAAGTTAGATCAGAGTACTCCCTCTATTGTACGAGATTATAATAAATGTATTAAGTGTCGACGTTGTGTAAGTGTTTGTGAAAAAGTACAAGGGGTTAAGGCTTTATATCCTAATCAACGTAGTTTTAAAGCAATAATTTCTCCTGGTTATAAGCAAGAATTAAAGGATGTGTCATGTGTTTTATGTGGTCAATGTATCCATGCTTGTCCAGTAGCAGCGATTAAAGAAAAAGATGATACTGAGCGAGTTTGGCAAGTATTAAATGATGAAAACAAGCATGTTGTATTACAAATAGCACCAGCTGTGAGGGTTGCCTTAGGAGAAGAATTTGAGTTGCCCCCGGGTACGCCAATAACTGAAAAGATAGTCACAGCATGTCGCCGATTAGGGTTTGATAAAATCTTTGATACGGTATTTTCAGCAGATTTAACAATTGTCGAGGAAGGTCATGAGTTATTAGCTCGTTTAAAGAATGATGGTCCTTTACCACTATTTACTTCCTGTAGTCCAGGTTGGATTAAATATATTGAGCATTTTCATAGTGATTTATTAGATCATCTTTCTAGTTGTAAGTCACCTCAACAGATGTTTGGAGCATTAGCTAAAAGTTATTATGCTGAAACTGAAGGGATAGAGCCTGAAAATATAGTAGTAGTTTCTATTATGCCTTGTACAGCTAAAAAGTTTGAAGCTACAAGAGAAGAGATGGAGGTAAATGGGAATAGAGATATAGATATAGTACTTACTACTCGAGAATTAGCAAGAATGTTGAGGGTTTGTGGGGTAGATTTAATGAAATTACCCGCTGGAGAATTTGATGCTCCACTTGGAATTACTACTGGAGCTGGAGATATCTTTGGAATAACTGGTGGAGTAATGGAAGCTGCATTGAGAACAGTTTATGAAGAGGTAACAGAAAATGAATTAGAAAAGTTAGAGTTTAATCAGGTCAGAGGCTTTGAAGGGGTTAGAGAAGCAAGTATTGATTTAGCTGGTCAAGAAGTTAATGTAGCAATCATCAATGGTTTAGGCAATGTAGATGAGGTATTAACGGCTATTAAAGAAGGAGAAAAGGAGTATCACTTTGTTGAAGTTATGAGTTGTCCTGGTGGATGTATTGGTGGAGGGGGCCAACCAATCCCAACTACTGAAGAGATTATAGTCCAACGTGGAAAGGGATTGTATGATATTGATCAGGCTAAAGAGATTAGAAAATCGCATGAAAACCCTATAATAAAAGAGATATACAAAGATTATTTAGGAGAAATTGGTGGTCAAAAAGCTCATAATCTATTGCATACTACTTATCAAGAGAGAGATCAATATTAAGATTAGAAAGATTAAGCCTGATATTAACATAAATAGAGTTGAAAATAATAATATATACATAAAAAGATGTTTCATCTGAAGCAGCTTTCTATGTAGGTATTCTCTATTAAAATGGCGAAGTTATTTAAAGAGCAGATTTTAGGGTAAATAGATCAGAAATTAGACCATTTAGAAGCCTATCTAAAGTGATAGGCTTCTAGTAGTAATAAGGAGGAAGAATAAATGGGCCAAAACTTTATTAATGATGAGCAGATTAAGGGGATTTTAAATAAGGTTGAACCAACAGGAGAGAAGATTGATAGGATTATTGAAAAATCTTTAAATAAGAAGAGATTAAACAGAGAAGAAACCGCTTTATTGTTACAGGCAGAAAGAGAAGAATGGCTAGAAAAGATCTTTGCTGCAGCTAGAGAATTGAAGAATGAAATCTATGGAGATAGAATAGTATTATTTGCTCCACTATATATTGGGAATAAATGTATTAATGACTGTAAATATTGTGGTTTTAAATCTTCTAATCAAGAGGTTGAGCGTTGTACCTTATCTAATCAAGAGCTGGAAAGACAGATTAAGGCATTAGAGGAGCAGGGCCAAAAGAGATCGATCTTTGTTTATGGAGAACATCCTGATTACGATGCAGACTTTATTGCTGAAACTGTTAAAACGGCCTATCAAATAAAGGATGACGGTGAGTTGAGGCGGATTAATATTAATGCTGCTCCTTTGGATGTTGCAGGGTATAGAAAGTTAAAAGAGGTGGGAATTGGAACTTATCAGATCTTTCAAGAGACTTATCAACAGCAAACTTATCAACAGGTTCATCCTAGCGGGCCAAAGTCAGACTTTGAGTGGAGGTTGACTGGGTTAGATCGAGCAATGGAGGCTGGACTTGATGATGTAGGGATTGGTGCTTTATTTGGTTTATATGATTGGAAGTATGAAGTGTTAGGATTATTAGAGCATACAATTCATTTAGAAGAGACTTATAATGTTGGCCCGCATACAATCTCCTTTCCTAGATTAAAGGAAGCTACTAACTTAGAAGTTGATGATAGATACTTAGTAACTGATCAAGAATTAAAGCGTATAGTGGCTATTTTGAGATTGGCAGTACCGTATACAGGTTTGATTTTGACAGCTAGAGAAGAACCTAAGTTGAGACAAGAGGTAATGGAGCTAGGAGTTTCTCAGATTGATGCAGGAACTAGGATTGAAATGGCAGGGTATACAGATTTTAAACAGGAACAAGATATTAAACGGGAGCAGTTTAAATTAGGTGATACTCGTTCTTTAAATGAAGTGATTGATGAGTTAGTTAAGGATGGTTGTTTACCATCTTTTTGTACTTCTTGTTATCGATTAGGAAGGACTGGAGAGCATTTTATGGAATTTGCTAAACCAGGATTTATTAAAAAATATTGTACACCAAATGCCTTATTAACTTTTAAAGAGTATTTAGAGGATTATGCTTCTCAGGAAACAAAAGAGATAGGAGAGAGATTAATTCAAGCAAAAGTAACAGAGATTAATGAGCAACAGCTTAAAGAGCAAGTGGTTGATAAATTGGAATTGATAGCTGATGGAGAGCGTGATCTCTACTTTTAAACAGCTTAAGTTTAAGGTTAAGTCTAAGTCAAGCGTAAAAAACATAAGGGCTCTTAGTTCTTACTTGAACTTAGACTCAAACTTAGGATATAGATCAATTAGTGTTGAGAAAGTAGGTGATTAAATGGCTTTACGTGATAAATTTATTACGACTGGTGGAGAGAAGAATTCAGTCTTGCTCTGTTCTTCAACTCATCATCTGTTAGAGGCAAAGCATCATTTAAGCTCATCTGGAGTTGAAATAGAATTGGTTCCTGCTCCCTCGGGGATTGGCTCTGCTTGTACGACAGCTATTCGTTTTGTTCGAGCTAAAGAAGATTTAGTAAGGAAGTTACTAGAGGATAGTTCAATTGAGTGGACAGGTATCTATCCTATTGAGAAGAAAGATAGGATAGATACCTGGGATGGTTTATGGCAATTAAATTTAGGAAGTGAATTTGAGAGGATATTACAGAAGGTTGCTCAAGATCAGGTATTGAGTAAAGAAGAGATTATTATTCTTTTACAAGCTCAAAGGAGTGATGAGTTGACGGCTTTATTTAAAGCAGCAAGCAAAATTCGAGCAGAAATGTTAGGAGCTACAGTTGATCTTCGAGCAGCAATTGAGTTTTCAAATTATTGTATTAAAGGTTGTAACTACTGTGGTTTACGGAGTAAACAGCAGATTAACCGCTATCGAATGAGTAAACAAGAGATCATCTCTGCTGTAGCAGAGATTAATCAATTAGGGATAGAGACAGTTATTTTACAATCTGGAGAGGATCCCTGGTATACAACTGATAAAATTATTGAGATTATTCAAGAGATCAAAGATAAATTTGGGATGAAGATTACTCTCAGTTTAGGAGAGAGGAGTAAGCAGGAGTATAAAAAGTTTAAAGAAGCAGGTGCTGACAATTATTTACTAAAGCTTGAAGCAGCTAACCGTAAACTCTTTAAACAGCTACATCCAGATGATCAATTTAAGGTAAGGAGGGAGCATACTAAATGGTTAAAAGAGCTAGGGTATATTACTGGATCAGGTAATATAGTTGGTTTACCAGGCCAAAAGATAGAGGATTTAGCTGCTGATATTCTATTTTATAAAGAGTATGGGATTCATATGATTGGGATTGGCCCATTCTTACCAGCTAAAGGAACCCCTTATCAAAATCATCCACCAGGGGATTTACTGTTATCTTTAAAAACAATTGCTGTAACGAGATTGGTCTGTCAAAATGTTTACATCCCTTCTACCACAGCTTTAGCATCTTTGGCAGAGGATGGGTTGACTAGAGGCTTAGAGGTAGGGGCCAACGTAATTATGCTGATTATGACTCCAACTATTTTAAGGGAGAAGTATCAGATTTATAGTGGTAAGAATATGGTTGGCTTAAAGACAGCGATTAGCTCAATTAAGAAAGCTGGAAGGGAAGTTCCTGGATATATTAAACAAGGGATTTAAAGAAGTTACGAGAATGCTGTATACATTGTATACAGCTTATTTTTGATTGCAAAGTAAAGGATTATTACAAAATAGTGTAACTTCAATTGATAATTGATAGTTTAAAATTGATAGTTAAAATTCAAAACCTAAACCTGTTAAACCCTTTATAAATAAGGGGTAATGTGCTTTTTTATGTTTTATGGTTTTCTAACTATCCACTATCAATTATCAATTATAAACTGAAGCTTTATATCAATTAAGGGAGGGAATAATATGGAGAGTACACCACAAGCTAATAGAGTGCATATTGCATTATTAGGAAGAAGAAATGTTGGTAAGTCTAGCTTAGTCAATTCTTTAACCAATCAAGAGTTAGCAGTCGTTTCTCAAGTAGCAGGAACTACTACTGATCCTGTTTACAAAAAGATGGAGCTATTGCCTTTAGGGCCCGTGGTAATGATCGATACTGCTGGAATAGATGATCAGGGCCAACTAGGAGAGTTGCGTGTTAAAAAGACAAAGGAGGTTCTAAGTCGAACCGATTTAGCTTTATTAGTAATCGATCCTCAAGTTGGGGTAGGTGATTATGAGCAGAAATTATTAAATGAGCTACAAGAACGAGAGATTCCTGTAATTGGTGTTGTAAATAAGATAGATAAAGCTAAAGAACTTAATTTAAAAAGCTTGATTAAGCAGTTGGGTATCAAGCTTTTATCAGTTAGTGCTAAAGAAGGAACTGGGATTGAGCAATTAAAGAAGGAGATTGCCATATCTGCTCCAGAAAATTTTGAAAAAACGGATCTTATTGGCGATTTAGTTAAACCTTATGATATAGTTGTATTAGTAGTACCAATAGATATTGCTGCTCCTAAAGGAAGGTTGATTCTACCTCAAGTTCAAACCTTGCGGGATTTGCTTGATAATAATGCTCAAGCTTTGGTAGTTAAGGAGGATGGATTAGAGCAGGCAATAGCTAAGTTAAAAGATCCACCTCAGCTTGTGGTGACTGATTCACAGGTTTTTCAGGAGGTAGCTGCTAATTTAGCTGCAGAAATTAAACTAACAGGTTTTTCTATTCTGTTTGCTCGTTATAAGGGTGATTTAGAAATTTTGACTAAAGGAGTCAAAGCTATTAAAAACTTGCAACAAGGAGCTAAGGTTTTAGTTGCTGAGTCATGTACCCATCATCGAACAACAGAGGATATAGGAACTGTTAAAATTCCAGCTTGGCTTGAAGAAATAGCAGAAGCTGAATTAGAATTTAATCATGTAGCTGGTCGGGAATTCCCACAAGATTTGACAGCATATGATTTAATTGTTCAATGTGGAGGATGTATGACCAATCGCAAAGAAATATTATATAGAGTAAAATTGGCTGCTAGTTTAGGAATTCCAATTGTCAACTATGGAATCTTGATTGCTTATCGGTATGGGATTTTAGAGCGAGCTTTAGAGCCATTTCCAAATGCAAATAGAATTTGGCAGAATAAATCAAAGGAGGAGCAGGATGATTTATCTAGATAATGCAGCTACTACATGGCCTAAACCAGAACAGGTTTATCAAGCAATTGATGATTTTATGAGAAATTATGGGGCCAACCCTGGACGAGCTGGACACCAGATGGCTAATCAAGCTGGAGAGATAATCTATACAACCAGAAAATTACTTGCTAAATTATTTAATGCTGAGCAAGCTCAAGAGATTATCTTTACAGGTAATGCCACTGAAGCGTTAAATTTGGCAATTAAGGGATATTTAAAACCAGGTGAACATACAATTACTACTAGTTTGGCCCACAATTCTATCTTGCGTCCAGTCAAGGCATTAGAAAAGCAAGGGGTAGAAGTATCAATTGTAGATCCTAATCAACAGGGCCAAATCCAAGCTAAACAGATCAAGAATTCTATTCAAGAAAATACTAAGTTAGTAGTAATGGGCCATGCTTCTAATGTAACAGGAACTTTATTACCGATTGAAGAAGTTGCTCAATTATTGGTAGATTCTGAGGTTAAGTTATTGGTTGATGCTGCTCAAACTGCAGGTGTTTATCCGATTGATCTACAGCAGTTAGAGATTGATATGCTAGCATTTACTGGTCATAAAGGATTATTTGGCCCGCAAGGAACGGGAGGGTTATATCTTAAAGAAGGGGTTGAATTAGAGCCACTAATGCAAGGGGGAACTGGTAGTTATTCTGAAGATGTAAATCAACCACAGTTAAGGCCTGATTGCTATGAAAGTGGAACACCAAATACAGTTGGAATTGCTGGTTTAAAAGCAGGAGTAGAGTTTGTATTAGCAGAAGGGTTGGATAAGATTAGAAGGCATGAAGAGAAGTTAGTAGCGTATTTACAAGATGAATTAAAACAGATACCAGAAGTAACTTTATACGGGCCAATGGATTTAAAGCGACAAGTTCCACTCTTATCATTTAACCTTGGGCTTGAAAATGCAGGAGAAATTGGTTATATTTTAGATAAGGTTTTTAATATTGCGGTTAGGACTGGATTACATTGTGCACCTTTGGTTCATCAAAGTTTAGGAACTTTAGAACAAGGAGTTATCAGAGTAAGCCCGAGTTACTTCAATACTGAAGAGGAGATGGAAGAATTTATTATGGCAATTAATGAAATAGCAGATGAAATTTAAATACTAAATAATAATTAAATAAGGAGATTGATATGAGAGGAACAATAGTTAATACATTAGCAATTATACTTGGAGGAAGTTTAGGAGTCTTATTAGGAAATAGACTAGCGGAACGATTTAAAAAGATTGCAATGCAGGGATTGAGCCTAGCAGTTTTATTACTAGGTCTTAAGATGGCTTTAGGAACTGAAGATCCAGTCTATATTATCTTTGCTTTATTGTTAGGGGGATTAATTGGAGAAGGAATTAATATTGAACAGAGGTTAAATCAACTAGGTAAGTGGTTTGAATCATTATTGAAGAATCAAGGACGTATAGCAGAGGGATTCGTGCAATGTAGTTTGATTTATTGTGTAGGAGCAATGGCTATTATGGGTGCTATCCAAGATGGCTTACAACAGGATCCTTCTACATTATATGCTAAGTCATTATTAGATGGTTTTTCTGCAGTTGCTTTTGCTTCAACATTAGGAGTAGGTGTTATTTTATCAGCTATACCTGTCTTTATTTATCAAGGTTTGATTAGTTTATTAGCTTCTCAAGTTAGAGTGATCTTGACTTCGGCTGTAATTACTGAAATGACAGCTGTCGGTGGATTGTTGATTTTTGCTATTGGCTTGAATCTGTTGGAAATAACTGAAATTAAAGTGGGTAATTTATTACCGGCTATTGGTGTAGTTGTAGTTTTAGTATACTTATTTTAGTAATTTTATATAATAAAATTATTTGTTATATTTATTAGAGAGATTAGTAGTTAAAATATAATTAAATCATAATTACTAATTATAATTTTTATTTCCTATGGTAAAAAAAAAAGGAAAAAGTTTTTTTGTGTAGAATATGTGTACTAGATGTTAGATTATTAAAAATGGAGGGGCAGTAATATGTCATATTATAAGCAAAAAGAGAAAATAACAGTTAAAATTGTTCCTCATACACAGCGAGATATGTTTACATTGCGGTTATCTAAAAAATTGATCAAGTTTATCTGTACCTTGATAATAATTAGCTTATTAGGCTTAGTTGGAGCATTGTATTATTATAATCGGCAATATGGTCTTTCTCTACAAAGAATTGATCAATTAATTCATTATAGAGAAGAGAATGTTGAATTAGCTGAAAAAAATCAATATTTACATGATAAGTTGGCCCAAATTTCCCAAGAGACAGAGAAGATAGAAGTAAAGTTTAATAATATTAAACAGGAAAATGCGAAGATTAAAGAATTAATAGACTCTCAAGAAGAATTTAGTAGTCAAGAGTTTGAATTTGATAACTCAGATGATTATTCAGTTCAGACAGTTGATTACAATCAATTCAATGGTTCTAGCAAAGAGTTAGTTGAACATACCGAATCTACTATTGAGCGACTACAGAACTCTTTACCACAAAAAAAGCAAGAGTTAGATTATTTAGAGAGGGATATTGAAGAGTATAGAGATTATTTAGCTGCTAGACCAGAAGGATGGCCACTCAAAACTGAGGATAGGAGAATAACGTCTGCTTTTGGAGATCGCTTTCATCCAGTCTTAGAGCGGATGACCTTTCATAATGGAATTGATATAGCAGTTTGGTATAACAATGAAGTAATTGCTACTGGAAATGGAGAAGTAGTTGAAGCTGGAAACAAAGGTGGATATGGTCGAGTTGTGGTTATAGATCATGGCTTTGGTTATCGAACCTTATATGCTCATAATAATCGAATATTAGTTAATGTTGGCGATAAAGTAAAACGAGGCGAAACAATAGCTTTATCCGGAAACTCTGGTAGAAGTACAGGGCCACACCTTCATTACGAAGTACATTTTAATGGCGAACCACTTGACCCAATTGACTACATAAAATAAGAATAACCAATTGAGATAAGGAGGCTAAAAGTAATGTTTGGAAGTAAAAAGAAAAAGAAGAAGAAGGTTAAAAATCCTAAAGATGTAGGAACTGTAATAAGTGCTGGGACAAAGATTCAAGGAGAAATCAAAGTTGAAGAATCAATTAGGATTGATGGGGAGATAGAAGGAAAGCTAAAAGCTGAAGGTGATATCTTCATTGGCAAGCAGGGTAAACTAAGAGCAGATGTTGAAGGTGACGATATAATGATTGCAGGAGAAATAGAAGGAGATGTTACAGCAGCAGGTAAATTAGAAATTGTTAGTACTGGAAAGCTGATTGGTGATATCTCTATTTCAAATTTAATTATCCATGATGGAGCTATATTTAAAGGGAATAGTACATCTAAAATGGCTGAAAGTAAAGAAAAAGAAACTAGCAACAAAGAAAGTAGTAAAAATAATACTAATAAAAAAAAAAGAACTAAATCAGCTTAAAGTAACAGAGACTACAGATGAGCAGAGTTTAAAAGAGGCTTTAAAATTAAGGCAAGAAGTATTTGTTAAAGAACAAAAAGTTCCTGCAAAATTAGAATTTGATGGTAAAGATAAAGAAGCAATTCATTTTGTAGCCTTCTTGGCTGATGAAGTAGTAGGGACTTGTCGATTGTTAATGGGTAATGGATCTGGCAAATTAGAAAGAATGGCTGTAAAAAAAGAATGGAGAGGATACGGAATAGGATCCGCTCTATTAGCTGAGGTTATTAAAACAACTAAAAAAACAAAGTTATCTCAAATTAGTATTCATGCCCAATTACAAGCTAAAGATTTTTATCTAAACCAAGGTTTTAAGGCGGTGAATGAAGAAATTTTTGTAGAAGCAGGAATTGAACATATTAAAATGAATATGAAGTTATAGAACTAAGGATTTAATCTTTTAAAGGATTAAATCCTTAGTTGATTTATTATTGGTTAAATTTTCTGACTCCTTGGATTAGAGAGTAAGAAATTATCTTAGCCATTTTAACTACTAAACTTAATCTCGTACTTTGTAGAACGAAATATTCCATGTAACCTGAAACATTGACCAGGCCTGTTATATGCATATCACCGACTTCAGGTAATTTTTTATCAACACCAGAGCCAGGTTTTAATGGCCCTTCATTGACACAGATTGAACCTACACTACTGCTCTTTCCTAAGCCAGCATCAATAGCAATAATGAATGAATCAGGATGTTTTTGCTCAATAAATTCCAACTTATCATTTAAATTGGTAGCATGAATAGGAGAATTTAAGGTACCAAAGACGTTGAGATTGTTGTTCAACTTAAAATTAGATAATTTTGAACCTGTTAGAGGGCCTAAAGAATCTCCTGTTGAGCGATCGGTTCCAATACAGATAATTGCTAATTTTTGTTTGAGGGGGTTATAAATCTTTCTTAACTGGTTATTGATTATCTTTTTAAGATTAGTCATTGCTAAAGGGTCGTCGATATGTACTCGATTCCGACTCAATAGTTCTTGGCGATTAAAGCTGGTCGATTTAGTAGAGGATATATTTTGATAACTTAAATAACAATTTTGACAGAATATTTTTTTGTCTGCAATAAATTTTAATTCATTTAAGGGTTTTCCACAGTGACAACAGTTTACTTCTCTGCTAGTCTTCATTATTCTCCCCCTTACTTTACTGTATGTAATCTATACGTTTAGGCTGTTAAAATCATTAATGAAGCTTTAGAAGATCTATAATCGTAGTTTATTCTTTACTTACCTTTACTGTATGTAATTTCTCCTCTGATTAAACTGTAAATTATTACCTTGACTTATTAAATTTAAGAGTAATATAGATTTGTAGAGGGGGGATTACTTTGAAATTGGGAGTGATTATAAAAATAGCAGTAACTTATATTGGAGCGGTAATAGGAGCAGGATTTGCTTCGGGCCAAGAAATATTTCAATTCTTTATTATCTATAGAAATAATGGGTTACTAGGAACTGTCTTAGCAGGGGTAATCTTTAGTATACTAGGTGTCAACATTGTTTACATTGCCAAAAATTTAAATGTAGCTAATTATCAACAACTATTTTACAGGCTTGCTGGTAAGAAGTTAGGTTTTATAGCTGACTTCTTTTTTACCTTATTTTTATTAGGTAGTCTGGTTGTTATGTTGGCAGGAAGTAAAGAGATAGCTAGCTTTTTATTTAGTCTCAATTTCAACTTCGGAATCTTAGTTTCAATGATAATAGTAGTGTTGGCTAATTATTATGGATTAGAAGGAATTATGAAATTAAATCTATTATTGATCCCTTTCTTAATTATTGTTACTTTAGTTGTAATTAATGGTTTGATAACTGGATTTGAAGTCGATTTAACTATAGTTAATCTTGAACTAGATTGGATATTTTCTTCTTTTGTTTATAGTGGATATAATCTGATTTTAGGGTTAACAGTCTTGCTTCCATTAGCAATCAAATCACAGAAGAAGGAGTTGACTGTAGGGGTTATAGCAGGAGGATTATCATTAGGAATGTTAGCCTTTTTGATCGGCTATGTATTGAATCAATTTTATCCTCAGATATTAAATAGTGAGATTCCAATGTTAGAAGTGATTTTAAGCTATAGAAAGGACTTGTATTATATTTATGCGATTACATTATGGTTAGCGATGTTAACAACTGCTAGCTGTAACTTATATGGTTTATTAGATAGGATTGAGTCAACGGTTAAATTAAGTAGAGAAAAGATATTACTTATTATTATGATATTAGTTGGCCCGGTTAGTAATTTATCCTTTGCTAGATTGATTGGGCTGATCTATCCTCAACTAGGAAAAGCTAGTTTAGTTTTATTATCAGTATTAATTATAAATTATCTGTATCAAAAGAGAATTTAATAAGGAGTTGTTTACACTAATATACTGATGTTTAAATTTGTTTAAATGGTTTTAAAATCGGAATATAGGAGGAAGATAATGGATAGGTTAAGTAATGTTTTAGATCGGATTTTTAAATTGGCTACAGTAGATTTATTATCGGCTGCAATTTTACAACAGATTGGACTAGCTTTTTTACAACTAGCTGCGATTTTAGTGGCTACTAAGTTATTATTGCGATTTGGATATTTTTTGATTGAGAGATTATTTGAAGAAAGAGAAGGGTATGGAAAGTATACCAAACAGAGAAATAAGACTTTAAATTTTGTTTTAAAAAGCGCGTTAAGGTATTCAATCTATTTTATTGGAGGAACGATGGCTTTAGATGTAGTGGGCGTTCCTACAAGTTCTATATTAGCAGGTGCCGGAGTAGTTGGTCTAGCTTTGGGTTTTGGTGCTCAGAATTTAGTTAAAGATGTAATCACAGGTTTTTTTATTCTCTTTGAAAAGCAATTTGTAGTTGGTGATTATGTTAAGATTGCTGAGGTAGAAGGGATTGTAAAAGAGATAGGTTTAAGGGTTACTAAAATTAAGAACTTTGATGGTGACTTACATATTATTCCTAACGGTAATATTGAACAGGTAACTAATTTTAGTACAGAAGCAAGAAGGGTTGTGGTCAATGCTCCAATTGATTATGACCAGAGTATAGAGGAAGCAATTGATGTTTTAGAACAATTATCCAGTGAATTAAAAGAGGAGTATCAACAGATAAAGGAAGGGCCAACAGTACAAGGAGTAGATAAGTTAGGTGATTCTAGTGTTGAAATTAGAGTGATTGCAATGGTAGACCCAATGGATTCATGGCAGATAGGAAGAGTTATAAAACAGCGGATTAAAGAACGATTTGATCAAGTTGGGATTGCAATTCCGTATCAACATTTGACTATCGTGAATAAAGAGTGACTTAAGTCTAAGTCTAAGTTCAAGTTTAAGTAAGAACTAAAACCTTGGTTTTTAGTGGTTGACTTAACCTTAAGCTTAGGCTTAAACTTAAACCGTATAAAATGTTTAAAATCAAAATTTAGGATAAAGAAGCTTGAATTTCAAAAAAATTCTTTGTATACTGTTAGTTGAAGCTAAATTTGGGAGGTGGCAAGATGAAATTTGCAGTTGGAGAGGTTGTACAATTTAAAAAAGAGCATCCATGTGGTAGTGACCAATGGGAGATTTTACGGACTGGGATGGATTTTAGGGTTAAATGTTTAAAATGTGGACGAGTAATCATGTTACCACGTCCTAAATTTGAGAAGAGCGTAAAAAAAATAGTTGATAGTTAATAATTGATAATTGATAGCTAAAAATAAAGCTGATCTTGATTTTATATCGTAGATGTTAGTTTTAATGGTTTTGAATTTAACTGTCAATTGTCAACTGTACACTGTAAACTAATATAAGGGAGCGTTTATATTATGGGAATGAAATGTGGAATTGTTGGGTTACCTAATGTAGGTAAGTCAACATTGTTTAATGCAATTACTGAAGCAGGAGCTGATTCAGCTAACTATCCATTTTGTACAATTGATCCTAATGTAGGAATTGTAGAAGTGCCAGATCAGAGATTGGACAAGTTGACAGAAGTGGTTGAACCTCAAGAGACAGTTCCTACAGCAATCGAATTTGTTGATATTGCTGGTTTGGTTAAAGGAGCTAGCAAGGGAGAAGGTTTAGGAAATAAGTTCTTAGGTAATATCAGAGAAGTTGATGCAATTATTCATGTTGTTCGCTGTTTTGATGATGAAAACATTACTCATGTAGAGGGAGATGTAGATCCTTTACGTGATATTGAAATCATTGAGATGGAGTTAATCTTAGCTGATTTAGAAAGTGTCAGTAAGAAGTTAGAAAAGACAGAAAGACAGCTAAAAACAGGTGAGAAGATTTATCAAGAGCAGTTTGAGGTATTGACTAAATTAAATGATGCCTTAGAAGAAGGAGATCCTGCTCGTAGTGTTGACTTAACTGAGCAAGAAGAGAAGTTAATTAGAGATTTAAATCTATTGACTTTAAAGCCGGTCTTGTATGCTGCTAATGTTGCTGAAGATAAGATTGGTTTAGCAGATAATCAGCTGGTTACTACAGTTAAGGATAAAGCTGAAGATGAAGATGCTGAAGTAGTAGTAATCAGTGCTCAAGTAGAGGCAGAAATTGCTGAGTTGAGCGGTGAGGAAAAGGAACTGTTCTTGGAAGAATTAGGTATAAGTGAATCTGGTTTGGACAAACTAATTAAAGCTGGATATCGGTTGTTAGGGCTAATTACTTACTTTACTGCTGGGGAGAAAGAAGTTAGAGCTTGGACAGTCAAAGAAGGTGCTACAGCTCCAGAAGCTGCTGGTGTAATCCATTCTGATATGGAAAGAGGGTTTATCAGAGCTGAGGTAATAAGTTATCAAGAATTAGTAGCGGCAGGTTCTTTTGCTCAAGCTAGAGAAGCAGGTACTTTAAGAGTGGAAGGTAAAGAATATATTATTGAAGATGGCGATGTCTGTTATTTCAAATTTAATGTCTAATTGTTGCAATTTGATTAGGTTAGTGTTATAATAGATTGGTAAAATCCATGCTCTTAATAAATTAAGGGCCAGTGACCGAATGGGGGAGGTGACAGAGATGACTAAATATGAAACTATGTTAATTATAAGTCCTGATCTAGATGAAGAGACTACTGAAGCAACAGTAGAAAAGGTAACAAGTGTAATTGAAGACTCTGAAGGTGAAGTACTTAAGTTGGACAAGTGGGGTACTAAGGAGTTAGCCTATGAAATCAATGATCAATCTGCTGGTTATTATACAGTAGTTAACTTTACAGCTGAACCTGCTACTCTTGATGAATTAGAAAGAATTTATCGTATTGATGATAATATCATGCGTTATTTAATTTTAAAAGATGAGTAATAAATAAATTAGGTGGGTGTTTTGAAATGCTTAACAAGGTTATTTTGATAGGTCGACTAACTAGGGATCCAGAATTACGCTATACTCCAAATGGTACGGCTGTTTGTAATTTTACTTTAGCTGTAGAGCGAAATTATAAAAATAAGGCTGGAGAACGTGATGTTGACTTTATTAAGACTGTTGTGTGGCGTAAACAAGCAGAGCATTGTGCAAACCACCTGAATAAAGGAAGATTGGTTGCAGTTGAAGGTAGATTACAGATTCGTTCATATGAAACTGATAAGGGACAAAAAAGGAGAAATGCTGAAGTTGTAGCTGATAATGTTCAGTTTTTGGACTGGTCAAATCGCAATAATGAGCGGCAGGGACCTGGAAAACAAGATATAGATGTCCCTTTCTAAAATTGATTGAAGGAGGGAAATTAGATGGGACGTGGAAGAAGAAAGTCATGTGATTTTTGTGCTAACAAAGTAGATAAAATTGATTATAAAAGAACCAATATCCTAAATAAATATGTAACGGACCGCGGAAAGATATTACCACGAAGAATTTCTGGTAATTGTGCTAAGCATCAACGAGAGTTAACTAAGGCAATCAAAAGAGCAAGAAATGTTGCTTTATTGCCATTTAAAATTGACTAAATTACGTAAGATAAAAGGAGACATTCAATGTCTCCTTTTATCTTTATCATGCAGGAAAAAAGTTTTATTTGCAGAAATAGGTAGATACATTGTTTTAAGCAGGAGGTTCTCCATGAAGAAGTTTAACTCTAAAAAAGGCTCTATTACCAAGAATCTAAAGATCATTGAATGGTTAAAGACTGAGTTATTGAGCAATGTGTCATTATTATTTAAGGTAATGATCAGAAATAATGAATTGAAATTATTAGATATAATCACAAATGTTATTATGATAACTTACTTACTAGCTAAGCGATTAGGATATTCTTTTGAGCAGATAGATAGAAAGTTACAAAAAAAGGTCGAGGCTAATGCTAATGATAAACATCAAATAGAAGCTTGGTATGGAGACTTGACTGAATTATTAGAACACTTAAAGGATAGAAGTTAAGGTGGTGGAGCAATTGAAAACTAAGGCAGTAGTAGAGGGAGCAATTTTAACAGCAGTTACAGTAATGTTAGCTATCTTAGGAATCTATCTACCAATATTAGGAAGTCTATTATTCTTATTAACGCCTGTCCCTTTAATTATATTGATAGTTAGATGTGGTAGTAAGGTTGGGATTACGGCCAGTTTAGCAACAGCTATAATTTTAGGGTTGTTGATTAATCCAATGATGTTTTTGATTGTTATTTTAAATACTGGTTTGATTGGAATCAGTATGGGGGCAGCTTTTGAAGAGCGATTTTCTTCAGTAGTAATTTTAGTAGTAGGAGTTGTAGCTGGAGCATTTTCTTTACTGTTGAGTTTGGGGATTAGTATTTATATTCTAGAAGTTGATGTTGTAGCTCAACTAGATCATAGTTTACAACTTTCTTTGGAGTTGTATCGACAGTTTGGTCTTCCAACTGAAGTAATTTTGCAAGCAGAGGAGTTGTTTAAAGAGGTTATTGAATTGATTAAGGCTACTTATCCTGCCTTATTCTTAACTGCAGGGGTTATTATTTCTAGTGTTAATTATTATTTCAGTTATACTATTTTGGACAGGCTCGACCTTCAATTACCTGCTAAGTTTTCAGTACGAGAGATTAAATTTCCTAAAATAATGATAGTTATTTATATTATTTCTATAATCTTTAATCATTCAATTATCTGGCAGAATATTTATGTGATTACAACCTTTTTATTGTTGCTAGAAGGTGTAGCAGTCTGTTATTATTATTTTATGCAGTGGGGTCTAAATCAAGGGTTAGCTATGGGATTAATCTTTTTTCTAATCTTCTTTCCATTATTTAATCCAGCATTATTATTAATCGGAATCTTAGATTTGTGGTTTGACTTTCGTAATTTGGATAAGATTTAGATTTTTGTCAACAATAATTTATTGTCAAGTTTGAATTGATACTATATAATTACATTAAGTTAGTGGAGGGATAATTAATGAAGGTTATTTTAAAAGAAGATGTTAAAGGTTTAGGTAGTAAAGGAGAAGTTGTAAAGGCAGCTGATGGTCATGCACGGAATTATTTAATCCCTAGAGGGCTAGCTAAAGAAGCAACAGATGCTAATATGAAGAAGTTAAAGCAGAAAAAGAAGGTTAAGGCTAAAAAGAAAGAGAAAGAGCGTGAGGAAGCTCAAGCAAAAGCAGATAAGATTGCAGATCAAGTCTTTACAATTCCAGTTAAAGCAGGAGAAAATGGTAGGTTATTTGGTTCAGTAACTACTAATGATATTGCTGAGCAAGTTTCAGATTTTCTTGGAGAAAAGATTGATAAACGCAAAGTTGATTTAGCTGAAAATATTAGAAGTTTAGGAATTAGAAAAGTAGATATTAAGTTACATAAAGATGTAACAGCTACAATAAAAGTCAAGGTTATAGAAGCATAAAGTATAGAAATAGAAGGGTGATTAGATGGATGATAAAAGCCAAGAGCGAAAAGAGCAGTTAACAGTTAAAATTACTGCTCTTTTTGGTCTGTTAACAGAATTATATGGCACAGATGAACTACTACTAAAAGCAGGAAAATTAGACATTTTAGATTTGCTAGAAGCTGAAGATATCGATAAACAATTAATTGCACTACAGAAGTTGATTTTTGATCATCCAATGTTAGATGATATCCCTGAAAAATTTAGCGGTAAGGTGGAGTTGCTTGCAGAGTTAGAGAATGAATTGGCTGATAAACTAGCACAAAAGGCTGCTAAAGAAGAATTAGAAGATAAGATTAATGCTCGACTAGAGCGAAAGCATCAAGAGTATTTAAATGAAATTAAAGAAGAGATCATTAAAAATGAAATTAAAGAAGAGCCAGCAGATAATCCTCATACTTTAAAAAAATATATTGAATTAGAACAGCTAGAGGAGCAGAGGTTGAACTGCTCAGCAACAGGTTTAGTTAGACCTGATAGTTTGACAGAAATCATTGGACAAGAAAGAGGGATTAAAGCTTTATTGACAAAATTGGCTTCCCCTTATCCCCAGCATATCATTATTCATGGGCCACCAGGGGTTGGAAAGACAACAGCAGCTCGTTTAGCTTTAGAAGTAGCTAAAGCTAAAAAGCAGAGTCCATTTCAAACTGATGCTAACTTTGTGGAGGTCGATGCTACTACTTTACGTTGGGATCCACGAGAGGTGACTAACCCTTTATTAGGCTCTGTCCATGATCCAATTTATCAAGGTGGTAAAGGGAATTTGGCTCAGCAGGGAATTCCAGAACCGAAACCTGGTCTAGTTACTGAAGCCCATGGAGGGGTTTTATTTATTGATGAGATTGGGGAGTTAGATCCTTTATTACAGAATAAATTATTGAAGGTATTAGAGGATAAGCGGGTTAATTTTGATTCTTCTTATTATGATCCAAATAATGAAAATATTCCTCAATATATCAAGAAGTTATTTAAGGATGGAGCACCGGCTGATTTTATATTGGTGGGAGCAACGACTAGAAGCCCCCAAGAATTGAATCCAGCCTTACGCTCTAGAACGACAAGTATCTTCTTTGCTCCTTTAACTAAAGATGATATTAAAGAGATTGTTAATCAAGCTAGTGCTAAATTAGATATTAAATTAGAAGCTGGGGTTGGTGAATTGATAGCTCAATATACAGTGCAAGGACGGAAAGCTGTTAATTTATTGATAGATGCTTATAATCTAGTCTTAGAGACTGAGCAACAAAAGATTACTAAGCGTGAAGTAGAAGAAGCTATTAAGTTGAGCCGTTTGGTACCGATTCATCGTTCAACAGCAAGTCAAGATAGTCAGATTGGACAAGTCTTAGGCTTAGGGGTTAGTGGCTTTTTAGGTTCAGTATTAGAAGTAGAAGCTGTAGCTTTTTCTGCTGCTGAAGCTGGGAAGGGCAAATTAAAGTTTAACCAGACTGCAGGAAGTATGGCCCAAGATTCAATCTTTAATGCTGCTTCTATAGTTAGAAAGGTGACCGGTGAAGATATCAATAATTATGATCTGCATGTTAATTTAGTAGGAGGGGGCCAAGTTGATGGGCCTTCAGCAGGTGTAGCTATTTCAGTAGCGATTATTAGTGCTTTAAAGAAGATTCCTGTTAAGCAGAATATAGCAGTAACCGGTGAAATTTCGCTCCATGGCAAGATAAAACCTGTTGGTGGAGTTGTAGAAAAGATTCATGGTGCTTATCAAGCAGGGGTAGATGAAGTTTTAATACCAGCAGAAAATCAAACCTGTTTTGTAGAAGATGAAGATATTAAGGTTACTCCAGTAACTGATATAGAGCAAGTATTGGCTAAAATTTTTGCTACTAGAGAGGAGGTAATTGAATGGACAATGTAGATAAGGTTCCTCCAAATAGTTTAGAAGCGGAAAAATCAACCTTAGGTTCAATGTTACTTGATCGTGATGCAATAGCTAAAGTAATTGAGATTTTGCAACCGGAAGATTTTTATCGTCAGACGCATAGTATTATTTATAATGTAATTAATGATCTCTTTGATAAAGGAAAGCCCGTTGATTTAGTTACAATTAGTGAACAGTTACGAGAGAAAGGTAAATTAGAAGAAGTCGGTGGTGCATCGTATATTACATCTATAGTTAATAGTGTACCGACAGCATCAAATGTGGAGCATTATGCTAAGATTGTAGAGGAAAAGTCAATTTTAAGGAAGTTGATTAAGACTTCTAATCAGATAGCTCAATTAGGCTATCAAGGTGATCAAGGAATTGACTTTGTCCTAGATGAGGCTGAACAGTTGGTCTTTAATCTTTCCCAGCGTCGAGATACGCAAAGTTTTTCGATGATCAAAGATATTTTAATGGATACATTTGATAATTTAGAGCAACTTTATAAGCATAAGGGCGATGTGACTGGGGTTCCAACTGGTTTTAGAGATTTAGATAAGATGACTTCCGGTTTTCAAAAGGCTGATCTAGTAATTATAGCTGCCCGTCCTAGTATGGGAAAGACTGCTTTAGCGTTAAATATTGCTCAACATGCTGCTGTTGAAGAGGATATTCCAGTGGCTATCTTTTCACTAGAGATGTCTAAGGCCCAACTAGTACAACGGATGTTATGTTCAGAAGCACAGGTTGATAGTCATAGGCTAAGAACGGGTTATTTGAATGAGACTGATTGGCGTAGAATCTCTCAGGCAGCGGGTCGATTAGGAGAAGCTAAGGTCTTTATTGATGATACACCAGGGATTACGGTGATGGAGATGCGGGCCAAAGCGCGGAGAATCCAAGCTGAACATGGTCTAGAGTTGATCTTGATCGATTATTTGCAGTTGATGCAGGGGCGTAGAAATTCGGAAAGCAGGCAACAAGAGGTATCACAGATTTCTCGGTCACTAAAGGGATTGGCCCGGGAGCTTGATGTACCGGTTGTTTCTTTATCCCAACTCAGTCGAGCTGTAGAACAGAGAAATGATAAACGACCACAATTAAGTGACTTACGATCTAGTGGTTCTATTGAGCAGGATGCTGATATAGTAGCCTTTATTTATCGGGATGATTATTATAATCCTGATTCTGAAAAAGCAGGGATTACGGAAATTATTATTGGTAAACAGCGAAATGGCCCAGTTGGTACTGTTGAGTTGGCCTTCCAAAAAGAATATACAAAGTTTGTTGATTTAGCAAAACGGACAGAAGAGTAGATGTTTTTATCTGCTCTTTTTTTATGTTTACTGTAAAAATTTCAAGTCTTTTAGTAATTTAATTACAATTGATAATATTTGTTAGAGTAAACCCCTTCACTTTCTTTTGATGCAGGAATTTATTAATAAACAGAGAAATTATTAAATGAACGCAATGTTATGGTTAATAAAATATAATTAGTAAAATGTTAACAAGTAAGAAAATTAAAAATTAGTACCTAATGCTTTATAGTTAGGGAGGTGAGAAGGTGGAGGTATCATTATTGAGAATAATTTTAGCTGGATTTCCAGAAAGTTTACTATTAGCTTATGTTAGTTTGGGTTTAGTAGGAGTTAAGACAGAGCTTAAGGACTATCTTAAGATTGGTATAGTTCATACGAGTGGCGCAATAATAATCAGAGGTGTACTTCAACTTTATGGACTACATAGTTTACTATTGATTTTATTACTAGTGATACTACTAAAGTTAATAGTCAGGCTAGATTTAAAATTAGCTGTGATAGGTGTTTTATTGGCGTTTATCATTTTATTTATGATAGAGGCAGTCGTGATTTCAATTCTTATTAACTATTTTGAGGTTGATATTGCAGAAATTTTTAATGGTGATTCATTTTTTAATTATTTATTCAGTTATTCAATTCTACTTCCACTATTGATTGTTGCTCTACTGATACATTTTTGTGATTTAAAATTCAATGAGCTAGCTAATGTAGATGATAGTTGAATCTAATTTTCTAATTTAGAAATGAAATAAAAAAGGGGGGAGAAGGTGGAGTTATCATTAGTGAGGATTATTTTGATTGGGTTTCCAGAAAGTCTATTATTAGCTTATCTTGGTTTAGGTTTAGTGGGGATTAATACTGATCTAAGTAACTATCTTAAAGTTGGTCTGTTACATACAGTTGGTTTAATAATTATTAGAGGTGTATTTGATATTTACGGATTACATACTTTGTTGCTAGGTTTATTATTAGCGATGCTATTAAAGTTAATAGTTGAATTAAATTTACAAGTAGCTTTTGCAGCTGCTTTATTGGGCTTTGTTGTTCTAGTCTTATTAGAAGCAGGTTTATACTTGCTAGTTATTAATTACTTTAGCTTTACCCTTATAGAGGTTAGTGAAAGTTTACCTTTAAGTTATTCAATTGCTTATTCAACCCAATTGTTATTATTCTTAATTGCTCAGGCTAGTCGCTTTTTTGAGATTGATTTCAGTGATTTAGCTGGTGAAGAGCATGCATGACTTTAATAAGTTCAGTTTTAAGACAATTATAATTGTTTTGTTGGCCCAAACATTTTTATTGTTGTTACTGAGTTCGTGGAGGAGTATCGGTCTTTTAGATCTATTATCTTCTCAGTTATTGTTAGATGTTATCTTATTGTTAGCACTTGTTCTATCGGTCTTATCAATAGTGATGGTTAAAAAATTAGTTAAATTAAATAAATTTAAGACTGATTTTAAAGTACTAGAGATAAAAATGGAAGAAAATCAGAAGTTGATTAAGAGTTTAAGACAGCAGAAGCATGACTTTTCGAATCACTTACAGACGTTATATGGTATGCTTCAGCTAAAAAAGCAACAAGAAGCAGAAGAATATATTAAGTCCTTAAGTCAAGAGTTAGCTAAACTTAAGTTTGGGCAAACTAATCTGGCTGATTCGGTACTTGATTCAATTTTGATTCCTAAAAAGATGAAAGCGGTCAAAGAAGGAGTTGATTTTGAGTATCAGGTTGAAGAAGGAATTGAACAGGTGCATTTACCATTAAATAAAGTATTTCGGATCATTTCTAATTTGATTGATAATGCCTTAGATGCTACTAAGGAATATAAAGCAGAGAAGAAGATTAAAGTAAAGGGGATAAAGAAGGAAGATGAGTATCTTCTTTCTGTTTATAATACAGGGCCAATTATTCCAGATGAGCTAATGGATAAAATCTTTATGGCTGGATTTTCAACTAAAGGGGAAGATAGAGGATTTGGGTTACATATTATTGAGTCATTAGTTGCTGAAGCAGGGGGAGAATTAACTATTAAGAGTGAAGAGGGTTATGGGACCGAATTTAACTGTAGATTCTCTATTAACAAAATGGATTGATAATTTAATAAAAGGAGAGGAAACTCTTCATAGTGGTTTTAAAAATAATACTTTTATGATATAATTACTAACATTAGGATTATATTAACAGCGAGGAGTAGATAGGGTGGATAATAAAACTAAAGTGGAAAAATTCAGTGCAGCTATGATTGATAAATTATTTGCTGATGAAGCAGAAGAGGAACAGGAAATCATGGCTTATGGGTTGACAGTTATTTGTACGACAATTGGTAGTTTTTTAGCAATTATTTTCTTATCCAGTTTAGTGGGGGTAACATCATTAGCTATAACTGCTACTTTAATTGCTTCAATACTTAAAATTTTTTCAGGTGGAGTTCATGCTGCTAACTTTAGAAATTGTGCTACTATTAGTGCAATTGTTTTCACAACAATAGGTTGGTTTAGTTATCATGCTAGTTCTTTGAATATTATTGAAAACAACCTATTATTTTTAATAATATTTATAAGTGGAACTTATATTTTATATTTGTATGCACCAGCTGATGTAGAAGAAAAACCTCTAAATTCAGCTAAAAAGAGAAAAAAAGCTAAGATTTACTCAATTGTTATTTTTAGCTGTCTAAATCTATTTCTTTTGATTTTAAGTTTAAATCAAGTTGATAATTCTTATGTATTAGCAGGATTATTAGGAATGTTTTGGACTTTGTTTTCAATGACTCCAGTTGTTTATAGGCTATTTAATAGAAAATATGTAAGGAGGAGGTGTAATCAATGAAAGGAAAAAAGGTGATAGCAAAAGTATTAAAAAAGATTGCTCATAAAAGTAGCAGCTGTACTAGTGGTGTTTCGGTTTATGAGCCAAAATTACCAAAGGCTTTAAAGAAGGATAAGTAGATTAGTAATAGTGTAGGCTAATATTAGCCTACACTAATTTTTTTGAGCAGTTATAAATTATTCTTTAGGGTATTAAAGCAACATAATAAACGAATATTATACTAGTTTGATTTAATAAAATTCGAGATTTCATTGACAATAAGCTGATAATTTGCTATTATATTAGTGTTGTTAAAACTTTCAAGTTTAATCTTAATAGGAGGCTAATAAATGATTGAACGTTATAGTTTAGCTGAAATGAAAGAAATTTGGGAAGAAGAAAATAAATTAAATTATTGGTTAGAGATAGAGATAGCTGTCTGTGAAGCTTTAGCTGAGGTAGGAGAGATACCACAGCAAGCAGTGGAACAGATTAAAGAGAATGCTCAATTTGAAGTCAGTCGGGTAAAAGAGATTGAACAGGAGACACGCCATGACATCTTAGCTTTTTTGACTGCTGTAGCTGAGAGCTTAGATGAAGAATCTAAGTATATTCATCTAGGTCTAACTTCATCTGATGTTAAGGATACAGCTCGTGCTTTACAGATGAAAGAAGCAATTGAGTTGGTCATTGCTGATTTAGAAGAGCTAAAAGAAGTCTTAGGTGAAAAAGCTAAGAAATATAAGATGAGGGTTATGATCGGAAGAACCCATGGCGTTCATGCTGAACCGGTAACCTTTGGTTTGAAATTGGCTACCTGGTATGCTGAGATAGAACGTCATCTAGAGCGAACAAAGCAATTATTAGCAAGAATCAGTGTGGGTAAGATATCTGGAGCGGTAGGTACTTTTGCTAATATTACTCCAGAAGTAGAAAGGTTAGCTTGTCAAAAGTTAGGGATTGAGCCAGCACCAATCTCTTCACAGATCTTACAGCGGGATCGCCATGCTGAATATTTATCAACGTTAGCAATTATTGCTGGTTCTTTGGATAAATTTGCAACTGAGATTAGGAATTTACAACGGACAGATATTTTAGAGGTAGAGGAGTCCTTTCAGAAGGGCCAAAAAGGTTCATCAGCAATGCCACATAAGAAGAATCCAATTATTTGTGAACGGGTATCTGGCCTATCACGAGTAGTTAAATCTAATGTCCAGACAGGGTTAGATAATGTTAATCTCTGGCATGAGCGGGATCTAACCCATTCTTCACCAGAGCGAGTAGTATTGCCTGATAGTAGTATTCTAGTTGATTATATGCTGACTAAATTTGTTGATGTAGTCCAAAACTTAGGAGTTCATGAAGAGAATATGGAAGCCAACTTAGATAAAACTAAGGGCTTGATCTTTTCTCAAAAAGTAATGCTTACGTTAGTTGATCAAGGATTATTAAGGGATGATGCTTATGAACTAGTCCAACGTAATGCCTTACAAGCTTGGGAAGATAAAGAGAGCTTTAAGGAGCTATTATTAGCTGATGAAGATGTTAGAGAGTATCTAAGTCAGGATGAGATAGAGGAGATATTTGATTATGCTTATCACTTACGAAATATTGATACTATCTATCAAAGACTTGGACTGGAATAATAAGAGCAGATAATAGATAATAGTGAATAATGAATAGTTAAAAACAATTTAAAGATTACAGTTAAGGTCAAGTTTTTATAACTAAGGAGTTTTACTGGTTTTGATTTTGAGATTTTAACTGTCAACTGTCAATTGTAAACTATACACTGATTTTCAAGGGGGATTTAGATGTCAACTGTAGTAGTAGTTGGAACGCAGTGGGGCGATGAAGGTAAGGGTAAGATTACAGATTTGATCTCTGAGCAGGCGGATGTTGTAGTTCGTTATCAAGGAGGTAATAATGCAGGACATACTGTTGTTGTAGATGATGTGACGTATAAATTACATTTGATTCCATCAGGAATTCTCTATCAAGATACTAAATGTGTAATTGGTAATGGAGTTGTTGTCGATCCGAAGGTTTTAATCAAAGAATTAAATTACTTAAAGGAAAAAGGGGTTAAAGTAACTGATTTTTATATTAGCTCTAAGGCTAATTTGATTATGCCGTATCATCGTCTATTAGATAAGGCTGAGGAAGTTAGAAAGGGTGATGGTAAGATTGGAACGACTGGGAAAGGGATTGGCCCGGTTTATATGGATAAGATAGGAAGATTCGGTATTAGAATGGAGGATCTATTGACTCCAGAGATCTTTGCTGCTAAGGTAAAAGAGGTTGTAGAATTAAAGAATCTGATCATAGAGAAGGTATATGATATTGAACCTTTAGATGCAGATGAAATTATTGAGGAGTATATGGGTTATGCAGAAGAGATTAAAGAGTTAATTACAGATACTTCCGTTTTGATCAACCAAGAGCTAGCAGCTGACAAAAATGTCTTATTTGAGGGAGCACAGGGTACTTTATTGGATATTGATCATGGAACTTATCCATTTGTAACTTCATCTAATCCGACTGCTGGTGGTGTCTGCAGTGGTACAGGTGTTGGCCCGACAAAGATTGAAGAGGTTTTAGGAATAGTCAAGGCTTATACTACTAGAGTTGGTGAAGGCCCATTTCCAACTGAATTAGAAGACCAAGTTGGAGAGCATTTAAGGGATAAGGGTCATGAATTTGGTACGACTACAGGGCGAGCACGCCGTTGTGGTTGGTTTGATGCAGTTATTCTTGATTATGCTGTTCGAGTCAATGGCCTGACTGGATTGGCAGTTACTAAATTGGATGTATTGGATGGTATGGATGAGATTAAGGTCTGTACTGGTTATAGATATCAAGGGGAAGTTATTAAGGAATTCCCTACACGGGATGATATCTTAGCAGAGTGTGAGCCGGTGTATGAAACTTTACCAGGCTGGCAAGAGGATACTACTCAAATTAAGTCTTATGACCAGTTGCCTGAAAATGCTAAAAAGTATTTAGACTATATTTCAGAGTTAGTCGGTGTTGAAGTCTCAATCGTTTCTGTTGGCCCGAAACGAAAGGAGACAATGATTTTAAGGGATCTGTTAGCTTAAGAAATCAAGTGTTAGTAATAAAATTCAAAATTAAGTTATATTTTAGATTAAGAAGAGTATGGTATTAATTATTAATACCATACTTTTTTTAGTTTGAAGGAGGATTTCTCTGATGAACATAGAAAGAATAAGATAATGGATATTATGAAAATGATTTTTATAATGTAAAAGAAGTTAGAGGTAGAGTGGTGGAGAAGAGTAGGCTAATTAAATCATATCAAAATTGAGGAGTGAGAGAATGAGTCAGTATACGAGAAGAGTAATTGAGGAAATGAAGGAGAGAAATCCTAATCAACCTGAGTTTCATCAGGCGATTAAGGAAGTTGTTGAGTCGTTAGAGCCAGTCTTTGAAAAGAATCCTGAGTATAAAGAAGCGGGGATCTTAGAAAGAATTGTAGAGCCTGAACGTCAGATTATGTTTCGGGTACCGTGGGTAGATGATGAGGGTAATGTTCAAGTAAATCGTGGTTTTAGAGTTCAGTATAATAGTGCACTTGGCCCTTATAAAGGTGGTTTAAGATTTCATCCATCTGTCAATGTAGGAATCATTAAGTTCTTAGGCTTTGAGCAGATCTTTAAAAACTCTTTAACAGGTCGTCCAATCGGTGGGGGTAAAGGTGGTAGTGACTTTGATCCTAAAGGGAAATCTGATAATGAGATTATGAGGTTTTGTCAAAGCTTTATGACTGAACTATATCGTCATATTGGCCCGGATTTAGATGTTCCAGCTGGTGACATTGGTGTTGGTGGTCGAGAGATAGGTTATCTCTTTGGCCAATATAAAAGAATAGTCAATGCTTATGAGGCAGGAGTTTTAACTGGAAAAGGTCTAAACTGGGGTGGAAGTCTTGCTAGAACTGAAGCAACAGGATATGGTCTGGTTTATTTGGTTGAAGAGATGCTTAAAGATCAAGGTGATTCGATTGCTGATAAAGAGGTTGTGATTTCTGGTTCTGGTAATGTTGCAATTTATGCTACAGAGAAGGTACAAGAGCTAGGAGGTAAGGTTGTAGCACTCAGTGATTCTGGTGGTTATATTCATGATCCAGAAGGTATCAAACTTGATACAGTTAAAGAGATTAAAGAAGTAAGAAGAGGAAGAATTAAAGAGTATGTTGAAGAGCATCCTTCTGCTGAATTTACTGCTGATAGTTTCGCTATTTGGCAGACTGATTGTGATATAGCTCTACCTTGTGCTACTCAAAATGAACTGGATAAAGATTCAGCTCAAGCTTTAGTGGATAATGGTGTTATGCTAGTGGGTGAAGGAGCTAATATGCCTTCAACTCCTGAAGCAATTGAAATCTTTAAGGAAAATAATATCTTATTTGCACCTGCTAAAGCTGCTAATGCAGGTGGAGTGGCTACTTCTGCTATTGAGATGACACAAAATAGTATGCGAGAGTCTTGGACTTTTGAGCAAGTAGATCAGAAATTAAAAGGAATTATGGTTAATATCTATAAGATTTCAAGTCAGACAGCTAAAGAGTATGGCATGGAAGGTGATTTAGCTGCGGGAGCTAACATTGCTGGTTTCTTGAAGGTTGCTGATGCGATGGTAGAACAGGGTGTTATTTAAATAAATGGACTCAATTTTCATAAATTAACAATTAGATTTATTTGACAAATCACTTTAGATATTATATTCTTATGAAGGAATTATTGAGAGATAATTATTCAATGGGGCAAAATAGTGATTTAAAAGCTTTGAGGTAAACTTAAGTTTACCTCAAAGCTTTTTTATATTTAGAGGGATAATAAGTTAAGGAGGTTGACTTAGATAATGAAGGTAATGGAGATTAGAAATTTATTTAAAATATTTGGTGATAAACCAGAGCAAGGATTAAAGTTATTAAATGAAGGCTATTCTAAAACTGAAGTATTAGAAGAGACTGGTTTAACGGTTGGAGTGAATGATGTTAGTTTTGATATCAAATCTCAAGAAATATTCGTGATTATGGGCTTATCAGGTAGTGGGAAGTCAACATTATTAAGATGTTTAAATAGATTGAATGAGCCAACTGCTGGTGAAATTAAGTTGGCAGGAGATGATTTATTAGAATTGGATCAGGAGGAGTTACGCCAACTAAGAAGAGATAAATTTGGGATGGTATTTCAAAACTTTGCTCTTTTCCCGCATAAAACTGTATTGGAAAATGCAGAATTTGGATTAGAAGTACAGCAAGTAGATAAGTCAGTAAGGGAGGTTAAAGCAAAAGAAGCATTAGAGAAGGTTGGTTTAGCTGGTTGGGAAGAGCAGTATCCAGAACAATTAAGTGGAGGAATGCAGCAACGAGTGGGGTTAGCTAGGGCCTTAGCTGTTGATCCTGATATTTTATTAATGGATGAGCCTTTTAGTGCTTTAGATCCTTTAATCAAAAAGGAAATGCAGAATAAATTATTAGAGCTTTATTATCAATTGGATAAAACGATAATCTTTATCACCCATGATTTGGATGAAGCATTAAAATTGGGGGATCGGATTGCGATTATGAATGATGGAGAGATAGTTCAGTTAGGAACTCCAGAAGAAATCTTAACTAATGCTAAAAATGATTATGTTCGTGAATTTGTCCAGGATGTCAATCGTTCTCGCATCTTAACTGCAGAAGATATTGTGACTGAACCACTTGACTTGGTTTATGAGCAGGATGGCCCACATACAGCATTACATAAGATGAGAAACAATCAAATTTCTAGTATCTTTGCTGTTGAAGGTAAGCAAAAGTTGAAGGGGATAGTTAAGATGGAGGATGTAGTGACAGCAATTAATCAAGGAAAAGAGGATCTGAGTGGTTTGATACAAGAGGTTTCTACAGTTGGCCCAGAAGAGAATATAGATAGTTTATTTGCTCAAATGGCTGAGTTAGATATTCCTTTACCGGTTTTAGATGATCAAGGTCGGTTATTAGGGATAGTAATTAAGAGTAATGTCCTAGCAAATTTAGCTGGAAATAAAGTTTAATCATTATTTAAATAGGAGGGGAATGTATGTTTAAAACTAAGTGGATTTCAGTATTGTTAATTTTATTGTTAGTATTTACTGTAGTAGGTTGTGGAGAGGAAGATGTCGCTACTGACGAGGAGGTTAGTATTGACTTTGGTTATGTAGAATGGCCAGGAGCTACAGTTAAGACTCATGTAGTAGATACAATTTTTGATTACTTAGGATATGAGACAGAGATGCATGCTTTAATGCAGCAGCCGTTGTTTCAAGGAATGGAAGCAGGAGATATTGATGCTTTTTTAGCAGTTTGGTTGCCAACGATGGAAGTAAATTATAGAGAGTATGAGGAACGAGGGGGCGTTGAGCCTGTTCGAGTCAATCTTGATGAGACTCTTTATCGGACTGCAGTTCCTGAGTATGTTTGGGAAGCTGGGGTTCGATCTTTGGAGGATTTACATGAGTATGGAGAAAAGTTTGATCATGAGATAGTTGGATTAGAACCAGGTAATGATGGTAATATCATTATCCAAGAAGCTATTGAAGATGATATTTATCAATTAGAAGAGTGGGAGTTGACAGTTTCCAGTACTCCAGCTATGATGAGTGCCTTGGAACGGGCAGTTAGAAATGATGAATGGATTGCTTTTCATGGGTGGAAGCCTCACTGGATGAATGTTGCTTATGATATTAAGTATTTAGATGATCCAGAAGGAATTTGGGGTGAAAATGATCGAGTTAAGACTGTAGCTCGACCTGAAATCAAAGATGAATCACCTGAGTTTTATCAATTTTTAGAGCGATTTGCTGTAACCTCAGAGATTCAAAATGAATGGATTTATGAGTATGGCAAACAGGAAAGACCGGCTGATGAAGTAGCTGCAGAATGGATTAAAAATAATTTAGATCTTGTTGAAGAATGGGTCGTAGGACTTAGTTCTGTAGAAGGAGAAGATGCAATAGAAGTAATTGAGCGGGAAGTTCAATAAGGTTTGCTAAGTTCTTATCTAGCGGCATTCATAATTATGAATGTCGCTAAATTTTATATTATTAATTTGGTTAGAGGGGGTTGAGTGATGATAAACAATTTAGTTGACTTGTTAAGTACTAAAATTCCTTTAGGGGATTGGGTGGAAGCAGTAGTAGATTTTTTAATTATTAATTTTAGTGGCCCATTAAACCTTTTTTCTGGAGCTATTGCTGCACTAATTGATGGTTTTGAAGGGGTTTTGTCTTTTGGTCATCCGTTATTATTAATTACAATTTTTGTTTTATTGGCTTGGAAATTAAAAGATGGTAAGGTAGCTGTTTTTATAGCTTTAGGTCTTTTATTAGTATTAAATTTAAGAATGTGGGACTACTTGGTAATTACCTTGGCTGCTATTATTACCTCAGTTATTATTTCTTTAATGTTAGGGATTCCAATTGGGATTCTAAAGGCTCATAATAGAGCAATTGATTTAATTACTAGACCATTTCTTGATTTTATTCAGACAATTCCTCCATTTGTTTATTTAATTCCTGCGTTAATGTTTTTTGGATTAGGAAATGTTTCAGGGGTATTAGCTACTGTAATTTTTGCTATTGCTCCACCAATCCGTTTAACTGCTTTAGGGATTAAGCAGGTTTCGGATGAATTAAAAGAAGCAGGTCAGGCTTATGGTTGTAACACCTGGCAAATGTTATATAAAGTTGAACTGCCATTAGCTTTACCTTCAATTATGTTAGGGATTAACCAGTGCATTATGTTGTCATTATCTATGGTAGTAATTGCTGCTATGATTGGAGCTGGAGGATTAGGTGAACCAGTTTTACGCTCTTTATCCACAGTTGATATTGGTTTAGGATTTGAAGCTGGTTTGGCTGTAGTTGTTTTGGCAATGGTGCTTGATCGACTATTTGGGAGAGATGAATAGTTTAATTTAATTAACCTGACTGGTGAGTAATCAGTCAGGTTTTATTTTTGAATTTTTTACTGGGTTACTTAGACTCAGACTATACTGAAGTCATTTTATTCATGAATAATAGAGTTTAGGTTAAGTTATAATAAGCTAAAAGCCTTGATTTAGGGGTGGCAAAGGTGTTAGCTAATAAAAAATTAATTATAATAGTGCTTACTGGTTTTTTACTGGTCTTAGTTGGTTGTGGGGAAGAAGGGGATAATGAAAATAACCCAGATGAAAATCTTCCTCCTGATTCTTTATTAGAGATTAGTACTACTAGTGAAGGAATTATTGACGAGTTAGAGGGTATTTATAGTCAGATTGAGGAGCGAAGAGAGGAAGAGGAGTTAAAGTTAGAAAGAAGAAGACAGAGTAGGGAAGTCGATTTAAATCAACCAGATCAGGAAACAGATAATGAAAGTGATGAAGAAGAACAGAATCAACTACCCGAAGAAGAGGAACAATTAACAGAAGAGTTACAAGAAAGTTGGGATGAGTTGGAAGGTGAAGTTGAAGCTCTTCATCAAAATTGGAATGAGTATGAGAGTGAAGTTAATTTAAAGCCAGAGCAGATTGGAAAGATTGAAGCTGAGCTAAATCAACTAACAGAAGAGATTGCTGATAAGTTCTATTTGGTAGCCTTACTAAGTACAGCTCAATTTGATTCAGAAGTTGCTAAATTGTATAGAAGATATGATGTAGAAGGAGAAGCAGAGCTAAAAGAGGCAATGGCTACTACTAGAAAGATAATCTTTTTAAATCGCCTAGAACTAGATGAACATCAATTAAAAGAAGAACAGCAGATTGCACTAGAACGGTTAAAAGATTTACATTTTGAAATAGATCAAAGTATGGAAGGTGAAGAAGAAAAGGAGGAAGAAGTTAAAAGATTGGAAGAAGCAATTGCAGATTTAGAAACTGCAATTAAGATGAGTGAAAATGATGAAGTAATAGAAGTCAAAGGGGAACTGGTATTGAGCAGATTAGAAGAGCTTGAGGATTAGTTACTATAAAAAATAATAGTTAGTTATAATGGTGAATAATAATAAAAAAACAGCTAAAAACATTCGGATTAATATTGACTAAGTAACTTTTATTTGTTATTATAAAATTGTAAAGAAAATAGTAGTGAATAAGCACCTCATATAAAGGTGAGAATAAGGCTCACAAGTTTCTACCGGATAGCCATAAACTATCTGACTATGAGGGAAGTGTATCTAGGGTTCCGCGATAAAAGCAGTGGATAGAGAATAATGAATAGTGAATAGCTAAGATCTTAAAGGGCTTGAACTTGAGGTTTTAACTGTCAACTGTACACTGTAAACTATTAACTGCTTTATTGGCTGGTCCAAGCGATACAGATAATTATATTACACCGAAGGGAAAAAAGCCCAGGCGGGGAGGTTCTACTCTTAGTTTGATTAGTAGTAGAGTCTTTCTGTCTGGGTATTTTTATATTGTATACAACTCATATTATTTCGTATACATCGTAAACTAATTATGGAAGGTGGGATTTGATGAAGGTATTAGTGATTGGTAGTGGAGGAAGAGAGCATACTTTAGTCTGGAAGTTAAAACAGAATCAAAAGGTGACAGAGCTATTTGTAGCACCAGGTAATGCGGGGACGGATGAATTGGCTACTAATGTAGAACTAGATAGCAATAATATTGAAGGTTTAGTAAACTTTGCTTTAGAAGAAGAGATTGATCTGACCTTTGTAGGGCCAGAAGCCCCATTGGTAGCAGGGGTTGTCGATCGTTTTGAGGAGGAAGGTTTGCAGATTTTTGGGCCAAATCAACAAGCAGCACAGTTAGAAGGGAGTAAGGTCTTTTCTAAGGATTTGATGGAGAAATATGAGATTCCAACAGCTAAATATCAAAGTTTCAGTGATGCAGAAGCAGCAATTGAATACATAAAGCAAGAAGGAGCACCAATTGTAGTTAAAGCAGAGGGTTTAGCTGCAGGTAAAGGGGTAATAGTAGCTGAGAGTGAAGAAGAAGCAATTGCAGCAGTAGAGGAGATTATGGTTGATGAAAGATTTGGTCAAGCAGGAGCCCAGGTTGTGATTGAAGAGTTTTTAATTGGTGAAGAGGCTACAGTACTAGCTTTTACTGATGGAGAAGAGATAGTTCCGATGGTAGCCTCTCAAGACCATAAGCAAGCTTATGATGGTGATCAAGGGCCAAATACTGGAGGAATGGGAGCTTATGCTCCAGCACCAGTAGTTACAGAAGAGTTGTTAAACAATGTTTACGAAAATATTTTAAAGCGTACAATTGAAGCTTTAAAAGAAGAAGGGATTACTTTTAAAGGTGTCTTATATACGGGGTTAATGATTAATGAAGCTGAAGTGAAGGTATTAGAGTATAATGTTCGCTTTGGTGATCCTGAAGCACAGGTTGTATTACCACTACTTGAGACTGATTTAGTTGAGATAGCAGAAGCAGTGATTGCTGGCAAACTAGAGGAGATAGAAGTAAACTGGCGTAAACAGAAGGCTGTCTGTGTAGTTATGGCATCTGGTGGTTATCCAGTTGAGTACGAGACAGGTAAAGAGATAACAGGTTTAGAGCAGATAACTGATGAAGAGGCGATTGTCTTTCAAGCAGGGACAGCTAAGGAAGATGGCAAGCTAGTCACAGCAGGAGGTAGAGTATTAGGGGTTACTGCTTTAGGTGATGATTATCAAGCTACAATTAAGCAGGCTTATCAAGCTGTGGAAAAAATAGATTTTGCTGGGGCTCATTATCGGACTGATATTGGAGCTAAGGCAGTAAAAAGAGTTGACAGTGAACAGTAAGCAGTTTACAGTTAAGTTCAAAATCTTAAAACTTAAAATCCATGAAAAGCTTTAGAATTATAGATCTGAAGTGGTTTTGAGTTTAGATTTTTAACTGTCAACTGTAAACCGTAAACTGTAAACTCTATGAAATGGAGGTGTTATTATGCTTCAGGAAGAAATTACAAATAAAAGGGTTGGAATTATTGGTGGGGGCCAACTAGGAAAGATGATGATCTTAGAGGCTAAGAAGATGGACTTTGAAGTTATTATCTTAGACCCTAGTTCTGACTGTCCTGCTAGTAGTATTGCTGATCAACAGATTGTTGCTCAATTTGATGACCAGCAAGCAATTAAGCAGTTAGCTGACCAGTCTGATGTTGTAACTTATGAATTTGAGCATATTAATGTTGAGATCTTAAAGCGATTAGAGAAGCAAGGTTATCAAACCTATCCGACACCGACCAGTTTAGAAGTTATTCAAGATAAATATCAGCAAAAAAAGAAGTTGTTTACAGCAGATCTTCCTGTACCTGAGTTTAAGAAGGTCAGTACAGTAAAAGAGATTAAAGAGGTGGCTGATCAATTTGGTTATCCTGTAATGTTAAAGAGTTGTACTGGTGGTTATGATGGCAAAGGTAATGCTTTAATTAATGAAGAAGCTGAGGTTGAATCAGCCTATCAGGAGTTAGGGGAAGGCCAACAACCATTGATGGCAGAACAATTTATTCCGTTTACTAAAGAAATATCTGTGATTATCTGTCGTGATACGGCTGGTAAGAGAGTAGTTTATCCAATTGCAGAAAATGAGCATCAAAATAGTATCTTAATTGAGACTAAGGTTCCTGCTCAAATTACAGAAGAAGTAAAGAAAGAAGCAATAGAGTTGGCCCGGCAGGTGATTGATGTTTTTGCAGGGGTTGGTATCTTCTGTATTGAGATGTTTACGACTGAAAACGGGGAAGTACTAATTAATGAGATAGCACCTCGTCCTCACAACTCAGGGCATTATAGTATTGAAGGGGGTATTACCTCTCAATTTGAACAACATATTAGGGCAATTACAGGTTTACCATTAGGGCCAACGACTTTATTGCGACCGATAGTGATGCGGAATTTACTAGGAGGTAAACAAGAAGGTCAAGCAGTGGTTGATGGAATTGAGGATGCTTTACAAGTTCCAGAGACTAAAGTTCATATTTATGGTAAACAAGAGTCTTATTATGAACGGAAGATGGGCCATCTTACTGTGATGGCAGATGATGTAGAGCAAGCAGCTGAACGGGCGAGTAAAGCTGAGAGCTTGATTCAAATTAGGGGGAGTAATTAGTAACTGGTGACTAGTAATTAGTAACTAGTTAAAGTCAAAATTCGAAAATGTCAAACAACTTATTTTAGAGTTAGAGCCTTATAAATAGAGGAGGATTTAAAATGGAGCCAACTGTAGGAATTATTATGGGTAGTGATTCAGATTTACCGGTGATGAAAGAAGCAGCAAAGATCTTAGATCAGTTTGAAGTTGAGTATGAGTTGACAGTTGTATCTGCTCACCGAACGCCTGAGCGGTTATACAATTATGCAGAGTCAGCTAAGGAGAAAGGAATAGATGTGATTATTGCTGGAGCAGGAGGAGCGGCTCACTTGCCAGGGATGGTAGCTTCGATCACTACAGTTCCAGTTATTGGGGTGCCAGTTAAGACTTCTACTTTAAACGGGGTTGATTCTTTACATTCAATTGTTCAGATGCCAGGAGGAGTTCCTGTAGCTACGGTAGCTATTAATGGGGCTAAGAATGCTGGTTTATTGGCATTACAGGTTTTAGGGGTGGCAGATCAAAAGATTAGTCAGCAGTTAAAGGATTATAAAGAAAATCTAAGGACTAAAGTAGAACAGACAGCAGCAGAAGTTGAAGAGTTAGGTTATCAAGATTATTTAGAACAGAACTAGAAATATTTATAATAATAAATCAGGAATAAGTGCCGTAAAGTTGAGACGAGGGAGTGAAGTAATTATGATTAAACGTGATATCTTTGAGAATATAAGTCCATTAGATCATCGCTATTCCTTACGAGAAGAGGAGTTTAAAGAGTATGGTAAGTTCTTATCTGAACGGGCCAAAATAGAATACCAAGCAACAGTAGAGGTAGCTTTAGTTAAGGCCTTAGCTAAGAATGGAATCTGTAGTAATCAAGTTGCTCAAGAAATAGCAGATGCTGCTGAGCAGATAACTCCTCAGGAGGTTTATCAAGAGGAGAAGAAGACGAAGCATAATATTCGAGCTTTGGTCAACTGTTTACAGAGGAAGGTTAGTGAGGAAGCAAAGCCATATGTTCACTTTACAACGACATCTTTTGATATAGTCGATACTGCCAATTCATTACGCTATAAAGAGTGTATGGCAGAGTTGATTGTACCTACTTTATTGGAGCTAGAAGAGGTACTAATGGAGATTGCTATGCGAGAGAAGGAGACGATTCAGGTTGGTAGAACTCATGGACAGCATGCAGTACCGATTACTTTTGGGTTTGCGGTTGCTGAGTATGTCAGTAGGTTGGGAAATCGGATTGAAGCAGTCGAAAAGACTGGTCAACAGTTAAAAGGAAAGATTGCTGGAGCAGTTGGTGCTTATAATGCTAGTCATTTATTCTTTGAAGCCCCAGAGAAATTTGAAAGTGATGTCTTAGCAGAGCTAGGGATGGAGGCTGGTACACACTCAACCCAGATTGTTGAACCAGAGTATTTAGCTGACTTTGTTCATGCTTTAACTTCTTGTTTTGGGGTTTTAGCAAGCTTCAGTGATGATATGCGTCATTTACAACGTTCAGAAATTGGAGAGGTAGGAGAACATTTTGGTAAAGATCAGGTTGGTTCTTCAACGATGCCTCATAAAAGAAATCCAATCAATTATGAAAATGTAAAGAGTCTATGGAAGCAGTTTATGCCACGGATGGTTACAGTTTATCAAGACCAGTTATCTGAACATCAGCGAGATTTGACAAACTCGGCTTCGAGCCGTTTTATTCCTGAGATAATAGTCGGTTTATTATCGGCAACGAATCGGTTGATCAGAGTCTGTAAGAAGTTAGTAGTTGATTATGATAATCTGGAGAAGAATTTTGACCAGAATAAAGAGATGGTAGTAGCAGAACCACTTTATATCTTGTTAGCTTCACTAGGTCATCCTGATGCTCATGAAGCAGTTAGAAAATTGACTTTAAAAGCACAACAAACTGACCAATCATTACGAGAGTTGATTCAAACTGAATCTGAATTGGAATCATACTGGAAAGAGTTATCTGAGAAGCAACAGGAGTTATTGATCAATCCAGAGAAGTATACAGGTATTTCTGCTCGAAAAACAGAACAGGTCGTTGCTTATTGGCAAGAAAGATTAGGATTTGGGGGTTAAAGGATGGAAAAAAAAGAGATGTTGTACGAAGGAAAAGCTAAAAGGGTTTATAGTACTGCTGAGCAGGATCAGGTAATTGTAGAGTATAAAGATGATGCTACCGCTTTTGATGGGGAGAAAAAGGGCCAAATTTTAGAAAAAGGTAGGTTGAATGCTAAAATCTCAACTATCTTTTTTGAGTTGTTAGAAGAAAATGGCATTCCAACTCACTTGATTAAGGAGTTGACTGAAACTGAGGTATTAGTTAAGAAGTTAGATATTATTTTAGTAGAGGTTGTAGTCAGAAATATAGCAACAGGTAGTTTGGCTGAACGGTTAGGTTTAGAAGAAGGGGTTGAATTAAATCAACCGGTCTTAGAGTTTTATTATAAGGATGATCAGTTGGGTGATCCATTAATTAATCGTTATCATATTTATGCTCAACAATTGGCAACTGCAGAAGAGATAGCAGAGATTGAAGAGTTGGCTTTAAAGATTAATCAGATTTTAATTGAGTTTTTAGCAGAGCGAGGGATTGATCTAATAGATTTTAAGTTGGAGTTTGGGAAAGATGAGGAAGGTCAGATTTATTTAGCTGATGAAATTTCTCCAGATACTTGTCGTCTTTGGGATAGTGAGACCAAAAAGAAGCTGGATAAGGATCGTTTTCGACGTGATTTAGGAGAAGTAGAAGCGGCTTATTATGAAATTTTAGAAAGAGTTAGCGGTTAGTAAAAAACAATGAATAGATAATAGTGAAATATTGTGGCACTTTTGTGCCACAATATAGTTGACAGTTTACGGTTTACAGTTTACAGTTAAAGGTCAAAACATTAAAAAATTAAGATCTCTAAAACTCTTATATAATCATTAGTAAGTTTTATGGTTTTAATGGTCTTAACTGTCAACTGTCAACTGTTCACTGTATACTGATATAAAGGGGAGGAAGAGATGAAAAAAGATTATTCACTCCATAATAAAGATTTATCTGATAAGATGGAAGAGGAATGTGGTGTCTTTGGAATCTATGCTAATAAAAAAGTGGATGTATCTAATTTAAGCTATTTAGGTCTTCATGCTTTACAGCATCGTGGCCAAGAGAGTGCAGGGATTTGTGTTAATCATAAAGGTGAATTTAGAAATTATAAAGATATGGGATTGGTTACTAATGTATTTGATGAAGAGAAGTTAGCAGAATTAACTGGGGAGATGGCAATTGGTCATGTCCGTTATTCAACGACAGGTTCTAGTTTATTAGCTAATGCTCAACCATTATTGATCAATTCGATCAAGGGAGATCTTGCTCTTGCTCATAATGGTAATTTGGTCAATAGTGCTGAAATGAGGGCTAACTTAGAACAACAAGGCTCTATTTTCCATTCAACGCTTGATACAGAGGTAATAGCTCATCTAGTAGCTCGTTCATTTAAAGATAACATTATAGAAGCTTTTACTCATAGCCTACAACAGATTAGAGGGGCGTACAGTATTGTTGCGATGACTGAAGATAGTTTAATAGCAGCTAGAGACCCGCATGGTTTTCGACCACTGTCTATAGGTAAGTTAGGGGATAGTTATGTTGTTGCTTCAGAAAGCTGTGCTTTTGATATTATTGGGGCTAAGTTAATCAGAGATGTTAATCCAGGAGAGATGGTAATTATCAATGAAGATGGGGTTAATAGTATCTATTATGGGGAGCGAGAGTTAAATAACTTCTGTGTCTTTGAATTTATCTATTTTGCTCGACCAGATAGTGTGATTGGAGGACAGAGTGTTCACTTGGCCCGTCGAGAGATGGGGCGACAGTTGGCTAAGGAGATGGAAGTGGAAGCTGATTTAGTAATTCCTGTTCCTAGTTCTGGAATTCCAGCTGCATTAGGTTTTGCTGAGGAGTCAGGAATTCCTTATGAGCAAGGGATTTTAAGGAATAAGTATGTTGGTCGAACTTTTATCCAACCGACTCAAGAGATCAGAAATTTAAAGGTCAAGATCAAGTTAAATCCAATCAAGGAGATTATCAAAGGTAAGAAAGTTGTTTTAATAGATGATTCGATTGTGAGAGGAACAACGAGTAAACTAATTATTAAAGCTGTTAAAGCAGCAGGGGCTAAAGAAGTTCATATGGCAATTTCTTCTCCACCAGTAACTCATCCTTGTTTTTATGGTTTGGATACTTCCCGGCGGAAGGAATTGATTGCTTCTAATAATAGCATAGAAGAAATCTGCAAGCATATTGGAGCTGATTCTCTAGGATATTTGAGCCAAGAAGGATTGGCTAAATCGATCAAGGCTAATGGATATGATTTCTGCACAGCCTGTCTTGATGGAGATTATCCACTGGAGTTGGGCTCAGGGAAGTATGACTTTGAATAAATTCGCTATTGCGAATTTAGTTTAAGGTTAAGGCTGAGGTTAAGTAAGAGTACTTAAAAGAGAGTTTAATTTTTTGAATTTAACTGTCAATTGTCAATTATAAACTATTAACTGATTTCTGGGGGGATTGAGATGGGATTATCTTATAAAGATGCAGGTGTTGATATTGAAGCAGGAGATAAAGCGGTAGCTAAATTGAAGGATGATGTGCAAGAGACCTTTGGCCCTGAAGTATTGACAGATTTAGGTGGTTTTGGAGCTTTATTTGCTCCAGATTTAAGTGATTATCAACAGCCAGTCTTTGTTTCAGGAACGGATGGGGTAGGAACTAAGCTTAAAGTAGCATTTATGATGGAGCAGCATGATACGGTTGGAATTGATTTAGTAGCGATGTGTGTCAATGATATTTTGGCCCAGGGTGCTAGGCCGTTATTCTTCTTAGATTATTTAGCAACTGGAAAGTTAGATCCTGATCATGTAGCTGAAATAGTCAAAGGGATTACTACTGGTTGTAAACAGTCTGAAGCTGCTTTGATTGGTGGAGAGACAGCTGAGATGCCGGATTTTTATCAAACTGGAGAGTATGATCTGGCAGGATTTGTAGTAGGAATTGTTGATAAGGATAAGATTATTACTGGAGATGAGATTAAGCCAGGAGATAAGATTATCGGTTTAGGATCGAATGGGATTCATAGTAATGGTTATTCTTTGGCCCGGAAGGTCTTTTTTGAAAAAGCAGGGTATGAGGTCAATCAGCAAGTTGATGAATTAGAAACCACACTAGGTGAAGAGTTATTAAAACCGACTCGAATTTATGTCAAGCCAGTTTTGAAGTTATTAGAGCAGTATCAAGTTAAAGGGATTGCTCATATTACTGGAGGAGGATTGATTGAGAATTTACCACGAATCTTACCAGATGAGACTAAGGCAGTAATCAAGCAAGATAGTTGGGAGGTACCATCAGTCTTTAATTTAATGCAGGAATTAGGGGCGATCGAAGAGAAAGAAATGTACCGTACCTTTAATATGGGGATAGGAATGGTCTTGGTAGTTCCAGAAGAGGAAGCAGAGCAAGTGATTGAGACTGCTCAAGAATTAGGTGAAGAAGCTTATTTGATCGGAGAAGTTAAGGCAGGGGAGAACAAAGTAGAGTTTACAGTTAACAGTTGACAGTGTACAGTTAAAAATCAATTGATAGTTGATAATTGATAGTTAAAGGTCAAAAACTGGAAACTACGCGCCTTGAGGGAAGTGATCTTTATTTCCTGAAGAACTACTCTTGGGGTGAATTAACACTAATTAAGAGCAGTGAAGAGCTGCTAGTAGCAAATTGCAATTTTAAAGCAGTAAGTTGTCAATGCTCATGGAATAATTTTTGGGTTTATAAATTTCTTTGATTTTAATTGTAAATTGTACATTGTAAACTGTCAATTAGAATGGCGAGGTGATAAGATGTTAAAGCTAGGTGTGTTAGCTTCAGGGCGTGGAACTAATCTACAATCGATTATTGATGCTGTCAAGGCAGGTGAGCTAGAAGCTGAGATCGAAGTTGTGATCAGTGATAATCAAGATGCTCAAGCACTAGAGCGGGCAGCTAAGCATCAGATCGAAGCTCGGTATGTTGGCCCGGGAAATTATGATAATATCCAGGATTTTGAGCAAGCTATTATTGATCAGTTAGAGCGAAATGATGTAGAGCTGGTGATCTTAGCTGGTTTTATGAAATTATTGAGTCCTTATTTTATTGAGTATTATCAGAGTAGAATTATGAATATACATCCATCCCTACTGCCTGCTTTTAAAGGGTTGCATGCTCAACAGCAGGCTTTAGATTATGGGGTTAAGGTTGCAGGCTGTACAGTTCATTTTGTTGATCAGGGTATGGATACAGGGCCAATCATCTTGCAAGCAGCAGTAGAAGTTAAGGAAGATGATACGGAAGAGAGCTTAGCTAGTAGGATCTTAGAAGAAGAGCATAGGATTTATCCCGCAGCGATTAAGCTTTATGCCGAAGGTAAGTTAGAAATTGAAGGTGGGAAAGTTAAGATTAAAGAATCATTATAATAATGTGTCAGTTATGTGTGGGAGTGTGAGTAAGGTCAAAACCATAAGGACTAAGGTTTTGCTTTTACTCACACATACTACTCACACTGACACTATTTATTAATAAAGAGGGAGTGATCAAGATGACAAAAATCCGTCAAGCACTACTCAGTGTTTCCAATAAAGAAGGGATTGTTGATTTTGCTAAGGGTTTACATAAATTAGGAGTGAGCTTGATTTCAACAGGTGGGACAGCTAAAAAGTTAAAGGAAGCAGGACTGCCGGTAGTTGGGATCAGTCAGGTGACCGATTATCCAGAAATGATGGATGGGCGGGTTAAGACCTTACATCCTGCTGTTCATGGTGGGATCTTAGCTGTTAGGGAGAATGAAGAACACATGAGTGAACTAAAAAAGCAGGGGATTAAGCCGATTGATTTAGTTGTCTGTAACTTGTATCCTTTTGCAGAGACGATTGCTAAAGAAGATGTAACTTTACAAGAGGCGATTGAGAATATAGATATTGGCGGGCCAACAATGATCCGTTCTGCTGCTAAGAATAATCAAGATGTAGCAGTCGTTGTTGATAATGGTGATTATGATAGTATTTTAGCAGAGCTTGAAGCTAATGATACCGCTTTAACAGAGGAAAGAAGACTAAAGTTAGCGTATAAAGCTTTTAAACATACAGCTGAGTATGATCATTTAATTCAGGATTATTTAGCTAATATTGTTACAGAAGGTAAACAAAGTTTACCAGAAGCTATCCAAGATAACTATACTAAGAAGGCAGATTTAAGGTATGGAGAGAATCCTCATCAACAAGCTGCCTTTTATGAAGAACAGCAATCAAATGAACCATCAGTAACAACAGCTAAGCAACTACACGGAAAAGCATTATCCTTTAATAATATCAATGATACCAATGGAGCTTTAGAGTTGGTTAAAGAGTTTACAGAACAACCTGCAGTAGCAGTAATTAAGCATGCTAACCCTTGTGGTATGGCAGTAGCAGATGACTTAGCAGAGGCTTATCAGAAGGCTCATGCTGGAGATCCTACTTCTGCTTTTGGTAGTATTGTAGCTTTAAACCAAGAGGTCAGTGCAGATGTAGCTCAAGAGATAGCAGGGGAGGATAAGTTTGTTGAGGTTGTGATTGCTCCAAGCTTTAGTGAAGAAGCTTTAGAAATTTTAAAAGAGCGATGGGAGAATGTTCGTTTACTGGAGACTGGCCCATTGAGTATAAATCGTAAACAGCCAGGTTATGATTTAAAGAAAGTGACTGGAGGTTTATTAGTCCAAGATCGTGATATTGTTGAACTTAAAGAAGACGAGTTAGAAGTTGTGACTGAGGTTGAACCGACAGCTCAGCAACTGAAGGACCTAATCTTTAGTTGGAAGGTAGTTAAACATGTCAACTCCAATGCCATTGTGATGGGCAAAGATGGGATGATAGTTGGTGTCGGAGCAGGACAGATGAGCCGAATTGATGCGATGATTATAGCTGCTCGGAAAGCAGATGGACGACAAGAGGGAGGAATTGTTGCCTCTGATGCTTTCTTCCCATTTCCTGATGCTATCGAACAGGCAGCTAAGAAAGGGATTAAGGCAATTATCCAACCGGGTGGTTCAATGAGGGATGAAGAGGTAATTGAAGCTGCTAATGAACATGGAATTGCAATGGTGTTTACGGGGCGTAGACATTTTAAACATTAAAGATAAGTTGATACATAACAGTTAGAAATATCCTATCTCTTAGATTTTCTAAATTAGTTACTCAATATCCTGTTTGTTTATTGTCAAAGTATTTAATTAAATATTTCTAATCATAATATACGATAATATCCTTTCACTTGATTTAAAAATTTGTTATAATGCTAGTAGAATGGTGCAAAGGGGAAACCTACTGCAAATTAAAAATTAATTATTTTGATCGCTAGACATATCATCGTTAGGGGATGGTATGTCTTTTTTACATTATCTAGGTTATTGAATAATTAAAGTTTTTAGTTGTAAAGTGGTGTTAATTAAGATATAAAATTAAATTATAAAGGAGTTAGAGTAGATGCTAAAAAAGTATTTAAGCCAGTCGATAATAGTAATTATAGTGATTGTTATTAGCTTATTGATATTTAATTTTGCTACTGAATTAAAGGGAGAGCAGGTTGGACTAGCTCAAGAAATATCTATTATAAACAATCCTTTAGATAGGTTGGTACTGGTTAATAAACAGCGTCGTTTGAAGTGGAATTTTAGTCCACCTGATTTGACAACAGTCAATATTCCATTTACTGTTGTAGAGAATTCTTCGCGACAAAAGATGAGATTTGAAGCAGCTAAAATGTTAGAAAATCTTATTTTTCAGGCTCAACAGGAAGAAATTGAGCTAATAGGAGTTTCTGGTTATCGTTCTTATCAACGCCAATTAGAGATCTTTCTAGAGAATGTAATCCTATTTGGAGACGATGATAGCTATTCAAGTGCTCGGCCAGGACATAGTGAACATCAAACAGGTTTGGCTATTGATCTAACCACTCCTGATCTAAATTATCAGTTGACAGAAGAACTTGGTCAACATCAAGCAGGGCAGTGGTTAGAAAAATGGGCTCCTAGTTATGGATTTATTGTGCGTTATCAACAAGGGAAAGAAGGAATTACTGGATATCAGTATGAACCATGGCATTTGAGATATGTAGGAGTAGAAGCTGCACTTGAAATAGTAGCTGATGATTTGACATTAGAAGAATATTTATTTGCTCAACCAGAAAAGCTATTAACTGGTAAAGCTAAGTTAGGGATTGAACCACCAAGATTGAGGTTTCCCTTCGAGAGTTAAAGAAATAGGATCATTAATTAATGTTGTTAAAACTTCAGTTCACTATAATCAATGAATCTTTTATCTAAGTCATAAAATTTTAGGTAATTTTTTGTAGCTTTTTTACTCTAGGTTTCATTTTTTAATACATCAATGCTCACCTATCAAGTAATAACTTCATAAATTTTTTACTGGCCAATGAGAAAGGAATCTTTTTATTGGTTATGATTGCTAAGTCTCTGTGGGGTAGCTCTTCTGTTAAGTTGACCTTAAATAACCCTGCTTCAGTATCCTGAAGGCAGTAATCAGGTACAAAAGAGATTCCTAGTCCTATCCTAGCCATCTCAACTAATAGATCTACACTACCTAATTCCACTTCAGGTTGTAGATCAATGCTTAATTGATTGATTAACTCTTCAAAGAATTTTCTAGTAGTAGTCTTCTTTTCTAGCATTAATAAAGGATAGTCACTTAAATCATGTAGAGAAACCTTCTTCTCTTTAAGTTGCTTGTATTTATCTCCACTGATCAGGATATCACTAAAGGTATAGACTTGTTCAACTTCCATAAAATCAGTAACTTCTTTATTGGGTAGATTACTGATAATCAGATCAACCTTACCTTGCTTTAGTAACTCGACACATTTGCTAGAGGTGCGATTAGTAATCTGAATATGGATTTGGGGATAAAGTTGATGGAATTTCTTTAAGTAAGGTAATAAAAAGTATTTACAGATCGTATCGTTGGCCCCAAGATGAATCTCACCTGCTTTAAAAGAGTTAATCTCTTGAATATTTCGCTCACCATTTTTGATCAGGTTAAAGGCAGGTTCAATATGTTTAAATAAAATTTCACCTTCTTTAGTCAAGGTAACTTGTTTGGTTGTTCTGATAAATAGAGTAGTATTCAACTCCTCTTCTAAGGATTTGATTGATTGGCTGACGGCCGATTGAGAGATAAAAAGCTCGTCAGCAGCTTGAGAAAAGTTTAGATGCTGTGCTACATAATAAAAAACTTTATAGAGTTCGTAATTAATACTCATTAATAACCACTCCTAATCAATAGCATAAGTAATATTAATTTTACTACTTAATTATATCACGGTATAATTAAAATAGCTAATTGACAGTTGATATGATTTTTATGGTTTTCACGGAGGGTCTTGATAAAGACCCGTAGGGATAATTGATAATTAATAAATAAAGATCCAATTATAAATTGTAAATTAAAAACGAGGGGGCCAAAAATGTCACAGATCAGAAGGGTTTATGTGGAGAAGAAAGAGGGCTATAATGTAGAGGCTAAACAGTTGTTAGAGGATTTTAAAGAAACTTTACAGTTAGAAGGATTAGAAGATTTAAGAATTGTTAATCGCTACGATATAGCTGGGATGTCTGAAGAAGGATATCGACAAGCTTGTGATACAATCTTATCTGAACCGCCGGTAGATAAGTTGTCTGAGGAAGAGTTAGAACTAGCAGAAGATGAGGTAGCTTTTGGAGTGGAATACTTACCGGGCCAATATGATCAACGAGCAGACTCAGCTGAGCAGTGTATGCAGATTTTGAATGCTGAGGAGAGGCCAACTGTTAGAGCAGCAAGAATAATTGTCCTACAGGGAGATATAAGCACAACTGAGTTAGAAAAAATAAAGGATTATTATATCAATCCTGTCGATTCACGAGAGGCAGAATTAGCTAAGCCAGATAGCTTAGAGATGGAATATGAAGTACCTGAAGAGGTAGATGTGATAGAGGAATTTATTGAATTAGATGAAGCAGGGTTGGAGGAGTTATTAGAAGAGCTAGGATTAGCGATGAGTAAAGAAGATTTACTCCATACCCAACGATACTTTAGAGAAGAAGAAAGAAGAGATCCTACAATTACAGAAATAAGGGTCTTGGATACTTATTGGTCTGATCATTGTCGTCATACGACATTCTTTACAAAGATAGAGGATGTCAAGATCGAAGAAGATAAGTATACTAGACCAATTGAGACTGCTTATCAGAAATATTTAACAGCACGAGAGAAAGTCTATTCATCTGATGAAAAGGATATCTGTTTAATGGATATAGCATTAATGGGAATGAAGGAGTTAAAAAAAGAGGGTAAACTGGAAGATTTAGAAGAATCTGATGAGGTGAATGCTTCTAGTATTATTGTTCCTGTAGATGTAGATGGTGAAGAAGAAGAATGGTTGGTTATGTTTAAAAATGAGACCCATAACCATCCAACAGAGATTGAACCTTTTGGTGGAGCAGCAACTTGTTTGGGGGGAGCTATTCGTGATCCTTTATCAGGACGCTCTTATGCTTATCAAGCAATGAGAATTACGGGCAGTGGGGATCCTAGAACGCCGATTGAGGAGACAATTCCTGGTAAATTACCACAAAAGAAGATTGCTCAAGAAGCTTCAGATGGATATAGCTCTTATGGAAATCAGATTGGGATAGCAACTGGACAAGTAGAGGAAACTTATAATGAAAGATTTCTAGCTAAACATATGGAGATTGGAGCAGTGATTGCTGCAGCACCTAGAGAGAACGTAGTCAGAGGAGATGCTGAACCAGGAGATGTGATTATATTAGTAGGTGGTAAGACAGGACGTGATGGTTGTGGTGGTGCTACAGGTTCATCAAAAGCACATACCGAAGAATCTATCGAGGAATGTGGTGCAGAAGTACAAAAAGGTAACCCACCGACAGAAAGAAAGATCCAGCGCTTATTTAGAAATCCTGAAGCAAGTACGTTGATCAAGAAATCTAATGACTTTGGTGCAGGGGGAGTATCAGTAGCAATCGGTGAACTTGCTGATGCATTAGAGATTGATTTAGATGTAGTACCGAAAAAGTATGAAGGATTAGATGGCACAGAGTTAGCAATTTCTGAGTCTCAAGAACGGATGGCAGTAGTAGTTGATAGGGAAGACGTAGAGAAATTTATTGAATTATCGGGGACAGAGAATTTGGAAGCAACAGTAGTAGCAGAAGTAAAGGATCATGGTAGATTGATTATGAACTGGAATGGAAATGATATAGTAAATTTAAGTAGAGATTTTTTAGATACTAATGGAGCAAGTCAGAGTACAAAGGTAATAGTCAAGAAGCCACAACAGGAAGAGAATTACTTCAAGAGTGCACCTCAAAATAGGTTAGCACAAGATGTAGAGTTGAAAGAAAAGTGGTTAGAAAATCTATCTGATATAAATGTCTGTAGCCAGAAAGGGTTAGTAGAAAAGTTTGATAGCTCAATAGGAGCAGGAAGTGTACTGATGCCTTATGGTGGAAAGTATCAATTGACACCAACCCAGGGTATGGTAGCTAAGATACCTGTTCTAGATGGAGATACAACAACGGGTACGATCATGAGCCATGGTTACAATTCAAAATTATCAACGTGGAGTCCTTTTCATGGAGCATTGTATGCAGTAGTTGAGTCGGTAGCTAAGGTAGTAGCAACTGGAGGAAGCTATGAAAAGATCAGATTTACCTTCCAAGAATACTTTGAAAGATTAAATCAAGATTATGAAAGATGGGGTAAGCCTTTTAGTGCACTATTAGGTGCTTTTTATGCTCAACAAGAGTTTGGATTACCTGCTATAGGTGGTAAAGATAGTATGTCAGGAACATTTAATGATATTGATGTTCCACCGACATTAGTATCCTTTGCTGTAGACACTGTTGACGTAAATAATGTAATCTCACCAGAATTTAAAGAGTCTGATAGTCAGATTGTATACGTCTATCCAGAAAAGGATGAAGCTGAAGTACCTGACTTTGAGCAGTTGAAGCTGAATTATCAGCGAGTAAACAGCTTGATCAAAGAGGGGTTAGTCTTATCAGCTCAAGCAGTAACAGTAGGTGGAGTTGCAGAAGCAGTAACTAAGATGTCCTTTGGGAATAAGATTGGAATAAACTTTGCCGAGCAAGTAGAAGATGAATTATTGTTTGGCCCAAATTATGGTTCACTTGTCTTAGAAGTAAAAGCAGATACAGAGGTAGAAGAATTGTTTAAAGGAGTAAACTATAAAGTATTAGGTACAACGACTGCAGAAGAGGCTATTAAGGTAGATAATATGGAGCTTGCTATTGATGAAGCGATCGAGACTTGGGAGAAGCCTCTAGAGAAGATTTATCGTACTAAAGTAGAGCAAGAGGAAGAGACCTTTGATTTTAAACCTTATGAAGCAGATGAGATCTATATCTGTAAAGAAAAGGTAGCAAAGCCAAAGGTGTTGATCCCTGTCTTCCCAGGAACGAACTGTGAATATGATACAGCAGAGCAGTTTAAAGCAGCAGGAGCAGAAGTGGAGACAGTGATCTTTAAGAACTTATTGCCACATCAGATTGAGGAATCGATTGATGCTATGGTAGAAGCAATCAATAACTCTCAAATCATATCATTAGTTGGAGGGTTCAGTGCTGGAGATGAGCCTGAAGGTGCAGGTAAGTTTATAGCAACGGTATTTAGAAATCCTAAGATCAAAGAAGCTGTGATGAACTTACTAAACAAGCGAGATGGATTAATGATCGGGATCTGTAATGGTTTTCAAGCCTTAATTAAACTAGGTTTAGTACCTTATGGAGAGATCAGAGAGTTGACAGAGGATGCACCAACATTGACTTACAATAAGATCGGACGCCATGCATCTTGTATGGTAAATACAAGAATTGTATCGAATAAATCACCATGGTTTACTAATGTAAACACAGGGGATATTCATACAATCCCTGCTTCACATGGAGAAGGGCGTTTTGTAGCAAGTGAAGAAATGGTAAACAGGTTGTTTAAAAACGGTCAAGTGGCAACCCAATATGTAGATTTAGATGGCAATCCAACATCTGATATAGCTTTCAACCCTAATGGTTCAGTAGCTGCTATAGAGGGAATTACCAGTCCTGATGGACGGATCTTAGGAAAGATGGCACATTCAGAGCGGATTGGAAGTAATGTTGCCAAGAATATAATCGGTGAACAAGAGCAAAAATTATTTAAAGCAGGAGTAGATTACTTTAAGAAATAAACTATTGTCTACAAAGATGTATACAGTTTAAACATTGCAAAAGAGCCCCGGATGGGGTTCTTTTTTTATCATTAAGAAAATCATGTTTTCTAGAGGTTGTGGATAACTTTTGCTGGTTTGTATTTGTTGGTTTTACTTAAACTCAATCTTAGACTTAAATTGAGTTACCGGAGGTAACTTTTTATTTGACATAATTTTAAAGAATAGGTATAATCACATAAACACCCCGCCATAGGAGGGGGTGAAATGAAGCGGAGATATGGGAGGGATTGTTATATGATCAAGCGTGCTTATATTGATTTAGAAGTATGTAGCCAATCTGACGACTGTAGTGCTAGGCAACATTGTGCTAAAGAAGCTATAAACTTTGAGGATGGAAAGATTTATATTAATCAATACTGTAATGGTTGTGGGAAATGTATTAAACACTGTAGTAATCGGGCCATTAAATTGGTTTAAGTATATTTTTGCAAGAAAGACTCACAGATCAACGTGGCTAATTATATGATAAGTATAAGCTTTTAAATTAGTTCAGAAAGGAGGTACTAATTTGGAGGTCAACTTATCACTTAATGGTGGCGGAATTAAGGGGATTAGCCATGTAGGAGGTCTAAAGGCCTTAGAAGAAGAAGGAATAGAGATTAAAGCAATCGCTGGTAGTTCGGCTGGAGCAATTATAGCTGCTTTATATGGAGCAGGTTATAGTTGTGATGAATTAAAAGAAATTATGTATCAGGTTGATTTTAATAAGTTTAAAGATGGTTTATCCTTATTTAGATTGATTAGGGATTATGGTTTATATAGTGGTCATTATTTTTTGCGTTGGATTGAGGCTAAATTAGCTGCTAAGGGTATTAATAAATTTAAAGATTTAAGAATTAATGTAAAAATTATAACTTCAGAGGTAACTTATAGTAAAGAGCAGGTCTTTTCTAAGACTGAAACCCCAGAGGCTTCTGTAGCTGAAGCTGTGAGAATGTCAATTGGAATTCCTGTCTTTTATGTTCCTTATCGCTATCAATCTCAATTATATGTTGATGGAGGAGTAATGAATAATCTCCCTTTAAATGTATTTAATGAAGCAGAAGAACCAGTCTTAGGCTTTTTACTACTAGAGCAAGAACAACAAGAACAGACTGAGATTAATAACTTTATAGATTATCTAACTACTCTAATGAATATGGTAATTTCGGTTAATGAGCTCCGGCAGATCGAATTATCTGATTCTTATATTATTTCAATTCCAACCGGTGATACTAAAGCTACTGATTTTTCTTTATCATTAGAAGAAAAAGAGGAGTTATACAAGTTAGGGTATCAGCGGGTAAAAGATGATTTAAAAAAGTTTACAGATAGACGATTAGGAGAAGCAAAGATATTTGAGCAGGGGGAGATTAGGGCTACAACTGTTGAGATAGAGGAGTTTAGTAGAGTGATGGTCAGTTATTTAAAGAAAAATTTTGAGCTTGAGCAGATTGATGGTATTGTTTCAATCACAGGTGATGATTATCTATTTTCTTATCTACTTGCTAAACAGTTGAACAAAAAGTTTACGGTCTTTAAACCAGAAGAGGTAGGATTGGATAATTGTCGCTATAATCAACTACAGCCAGGAGAAAGGGTTATAATTACAACCTTTTTACTGAAGGAAGATGAACAATTGGTTAAATTAGCAGCTCAGTTGAAAAAACTTGGCATTGAAGTGGAGGAGATGCTTACTTTAATTGGCCCTGAAGGTACTCTTCAAGCTACTAAATCAGATAATGAGTTAGGTAGCACTAAATATCAGCCTCTTGATTTTGATTGACAAAATTTTGAGTTTGTTATATTATTTGAATGGAGAAAATCAAGCTTGAAATGGAGTAACTTTGAAAGGAGCAAGTAAATGCATGGTTATTATGGAGCTGTAAAGACAGGATGGTTAGAAGTAATTACTGGAGTTATGTTTTCAGGAAAGAGTAGTGAATTAATCAGAAGAGTAGAGCGAGCAATGATTGCTCAGCAGAATATAGTTGTTTTTAAACCTAGGTTAGATAAGCGATATAGTGAAACAGAGGTTGCTACCCATAATGGAATTACGATTAAGGCTCAAATTGTTGATTCAGTAGCAGAGATTAAGCAAAGAGTTGAAGAACATAGTAAAAAATCTAAATTAGATGTAATAGCAATTGATGAGGGCCAATTCTTTTCTAACAACTTAGTTCAATTGGCTGATCAACTGACTGAGGAAGGTTATCGAGTAATTATAGCAGGTTTGGATACCGATTTTGCTGGAAGAGGTTTTGAACCGATCCCGGAATTGATGGCTAGAGCAGAGTATGTAACTAAGTTACATGCTGTCTGTGTTAAATGTTCTAATCCAGCTACTAGAAATCAGAGATTGATCAATGGGGAGCCGGCTAGTATCAATGATCCGATTGTAGTTGTGGGAGCTGGAGTTGATAATGAAGCAGAAGAAAAAGAGGAATACTACGAGGCACGTTGTCGTAGTTGTCATCAAATAAGATATGATTAAATTATTTAATCATATCTTATTGTGAAAAATTTAACTGGTTAACAGGAATTTAAGTATCAAGTCGAGAACTATATAGTCAGTAGTAATTATTTTTCATTTTTGTGATTATAATAACTAATAGCAAGACAGACTACAATAATAAAGATACTGATTAATTGTGCGACTCTAAAAGGGCCAAACATTAGGCTATCGGTTCTCATACCTTCAATAAAGAAACGACCTAGTGAATATAAACCAAGGTAACTTAAAAACAATTCACCGGGTTTTAAGAAATCTTTTTTATTCCAGTAGAAGAAAAGAAAGCAAAATACAACTAAATTCCAGAGTGATTCATATAAGAATGTTGGGTGATAATAAGTACCATCTATCCTCATCTGTTCAATAATCCAAGTTGGTAACTGAAGACTTTCTAGAAATGATCTACTGACAGGGCCTCCATGGGCTTCTTGGTTCATAAAATTACCCCAGCGACCGATTGCTTGGCCCAAAATAATTCCGGGAGCTGTAATATCAGCTATTTTCCAGAAGTTGATCTTTTTTCGTTTAGTGAAGATAATTGCTACAATGATAGCAGCAATTAGACCACCATGAATTGCCAAACCACCACGACCAATTATTTGAGCTGGATATTGACTATAATAATCCCATCTAAAGATTACATAGTACGCTCTAGCTCCAATAATTGTGAAAGGGATAGTCCAGATAATTAAATCTAATATCAAATCAGGATTGATATTTCTTCTTTTAGCTTCTTGAGTAGCAATTCCAATCCCAGCTAAGAAAGATAATGCAATAAAGATTCCATACCAAAAGATAGTAACAGGACCAAATTGAAATGCAATTGGATCAATATAAGCTGAATCCATCGTTAATTCCTCCTTTAAGCTTGCTTAAAACTACATTTAATAATATAATAGATAAAAATAATAGTCAAATTTATATTATTTTGATTGTTTTTTAGTGATTATGTATAGTTATCCAATTTAAGGGTGAAAATTGTCTGACTAACCCTAATTTTGAGTAAAAGCTGAATTAATGGTTATCTTAACCTTAGCTTTAGTCTTAGGCTTAAGCTATATATTACCCAAAATAATAAATTTAATTTAGAAAGGAAGTGTATATAATGAAAGGTATTGGAATACCAGCAACAACTATAGAGCGGTTACCTTTGTATTATCGTTCACTACAAAAGCTAGATAAACAAGATGTGGAGGTGATCTCTTCTAAAAAACTAGGAGAGAGACTAGGAATTCCTTCAACTCAGGTTAGAAAAGACTTATCTTATTATGGTGAATTTGGAAGAAGAGGTGTTGGCTATGAAGTTTCGGTCTTGATTAAACAATTAGAAAAGATCTTAGGATTAAATACAAACTGGGATCTCGCTTTAGTAGGAGCAGGTAACTTAGGACATGCATTACTTGATTATCATGGCTTTAGAAAGCTCGGTTTGAATGTAAATTATGTCTTTGATCAAGACCAAGAAAAGATAGGTGAAGATTTTAATGGGGTTGAAATCAAAGATGTTGAAAAAATGGAAGAGATAATTAAGGAGGAAGAGATTAAGATTGCTATAATTGCAGTGCCAGCTGAAGCAGCTCAAGAGGTTGCTGATAGATTAGTAGCGGCAGGGGTTAAAGCAATTTGGAATTTTGCTCCAGTTTATTTACAACTACCAGAAGATGTAAAGCTGAAGAATGAAGATCTATCGATTGGGTTAGTTGGTTTGACTTATCATCTATCAGATTATTGGAGTGATAAATAATTAAGCAAGTAAAAACTTTTGATCAGTGGAAGGAAGCTCTATATTCTAAATTAAGTCCTAATAATTTAATTACTAAACAATTAATTACTGAGTTTGAAAATTCAGTTTTAGATCAGTTGAATTTAATTATCGATCGTAATGGAAAGATTATTAAAATTGAGCAAGAAGACCTAACTGCTGAGTTGTTAAGTGGGCTCAGAAGAAGAAAGAGTCAGAAGAGATTATCAGGAGTAAGAGTGATCAGTATTGCTAATGATCAACAGCTTACTTCTCGTCAGAAAAATTTAGTGGTAAGATTTAGACTTGATAATCTAGTTAAGGTTAGTTTGCAATCTAACTCTGTGGCATTAGTACTGCCTAAGATTGTTGAAGGAAAATTGGCAGGAATAGAAGAGAGGAATCTGACTATTGATCAAGCAGTTGAATTTGATCAGTCAACTGTTGTAGCTCAATTAGAAGAAGATTTAACTGAAGTGAATAATTATCGAGTAAAAAAAGACAGCCAACGAGCTATATTAATTGGTAAAGATGAAAAAGAACTGGAGGAATTAAATGGTTTAGCTACTACCGCTGGGGCTGAAGTAGTAGCTAAAGTCTTACAGAAACAAGAGCGAAAGAATCCTACTTATTATATTGGAACTGGTAAATTAGAAGAGTTAAAAGAGGCAGTCTTTAAGCAGCAAAGTGATTTAGTTATCTTTGATGATGAATTGACTCCAGCTCAACATAGTAATTTAGAAGAGGAGTTGGCTGTACAGGTTACTGATAGGACTGAGTTAATCTTAGATATTTTTGCTCAGCATGCTCATACTAAAGAAGGTAAGATTCAAGTTGAGTTGGCCCAGTTAGATTATTTATTACCACGTTTGACAGGAAGAGGAAAGCAGTTATCCCGTTTAGGTGGAGGAATTGGCACGAGAGGCCCCGGAGAGACCAAATTAGAAATTGATCGTCGTAAAATCAGAAAACGGATTCATAGATTAAAGGAGCAATTAGCAGAAGTCAGGCAGAATCGAGCTGTGCAGCGGCAAGGAAGAAGGAATCCTTTGATTACGTTAGTAGGTTATACTAATGCAGGAAAATCTACTTTAATGAATCTGCTGACTGCAGCTGATGTTAAGGTTGAAGATGAATTATTTGCTACTTTGGATTCGACTCTACGTCAAGCTAAATTACCGATCGGTCGGCAAGTTATTTTCAGTGATACTGTTGGATTTATCAAGAAGTTACCTCATCAGTTGGTAGCTGCTTTTCAAGCTACATTAGAAGAGGTTCAGCAGGCAGATTTATTGTTACATGTAGTAGATAGTAGTCAAGCTCAACTGGAGGAGCGGATGGCTACTGTCCATCAGGTATTAGAAGAGTTGGGAGTGTTGAATAAGGAAATTATTACAGTCTTTAATAAAGCTGACTTAGTAGCAGATGATTATGTGGAGTTGTTACGACAAAATTATCCAAATAGTGTCGCAATTTCTGCCTTAACAGGTCAAGGAAAAGATGGATTATTGGATAAAATATCTAATATTATAGCTAGGGATATGGTAATTGTTGATCTGGAGTTGCCTTATGAGGCTGGTAAGTGGATTGATCAATTACATCAGGCTGGGCGAGTTTTAGAGGAAGAGTATGTGGCTAATAAGATCAAAATAACTGCTAATATATCTAATAGGTTGGCCCGGCGATTAAAAGATTATCAAGTATAAGTAATGTTAGAGATGGCAATTGCCATCTCTAACACTTTTTATCATTAAGGAAATTATGCTTTTTAGAGGTTGTGAATAACTTTTAATAGTTTGTATTTGTTGGTTTTACTTAAACTCAATCTTAGACTTAAACTGAGTTGCCGGAGGCAACTTTTTTATAAAAGGATGTATAGACCTTTTTCAAATTGAATTTTTCCGGTTGAAGTAAATATTCAGTATTACCTAAAAATAAGATTCCATCTTTGGCTAATGCTCTACTCAATTTAGTAGTTAATTGCTCTTTGATCTCTTTTGTAAAATAAATAAAGACATTTCGGCATAAAATCAAATCTAAGTTAGAATCGTATCTATCAGTTAATAAATTTAATCTATCAAATCTTACCTGGTTCATAATTTTATTATCCAGTTGATAATAATTCTTTTGTTTAGTAAAATATTTAGTGATAAGCTTCTGTTTTACTTTCTTGAGTGAATTTTTCTTATACTTACCAGTTTTTGCTTCTTTTAAAATACTGGGATCTATATCTGTTGCTATGATTTGATAACGGCTAGGGTCAATCTGTAATTCATTTAAAATAATAGCTAAAGTATAGGCTTCACAACCATTAGAAGCTGCTGCACTCCAGATTTTAACCTTCTTTTTTCTCTTAAAGAGCTCAGGCATGATCTTTTCTTTAAGATATTTAAAGTTATCAGGATTACGAAAGAATTCGGAAGTATTAATTGTCATATATTCTAAGAATTCTCTCTGGAATTCTTTGCTGTTATTTAATTTATCTATACAGGCTTGATAATCAGTAATGTCATGTTTTTTCATCAGGTTATTACTACGTCGCTTAACTCTTTTTTCTTTATAGCTGGTCAGGTCAATATCGATTTTACGTGAAACTTTATTGATGAAGTTTTGAAAATTCATTAATAAACTCCTCTCGGGTAATAATTTGGTCTTACAGTATAAGTAAGAACTATATTAATATTTCAGCTTTGATATAAAAATTCCTTTTTTAAAAGTAATTATTATTAAATGGAAAATAATCTAAGGTTAGTAACAGGGAGATGATAATAATCAGTTTACAGATATCAGTTTTAGCTAGTGGGAGTTCAGGGAATGCTATTTATGTTGAGTCGGAAGAAAAAAAGCTTTTGATTGATGCGGGTTTGAGTGGGAAGAAGATTAATAAGCGGTTACAAAAGATTAATTTAAGCGTTGGGGAGTTAGATGGTATCTTATTAACCCATGAACATACTGATCATATTCAGGGAGCGGGGGTATTAGCTAGAAGGTGTAAGATTCCATTGTATGCTACAGCTGGCACTTGGCAGATAGCAGCAGATAAGTTAGGGAAGTTAAAGTCACAACAGAAATGTGTAGTTGATACTACTGCTTTTAGCCTGGGGGATTGTCAGATTAAACCCTTTAGTATCTCCCATGATGCTGAAGAACCAGTTGGCTATACAATAACTTCTGGTGGGGCCAAAATGGCAGTTGCTACTGATCTGGGAGAGATGACAGAGCAGGTTAGAGCAGAGATTAGTGATTCAGATTTAGTTATTCTAGAAGCCAATCATGATTTGGAGATGTTGAAGATTGGCCCTTATCCCTGGTCTCTTAAGAAGAGGGTCATGGGTGTTAAAGGGCATTTATCTAATGATGATGCTGGAGCAGAGGTAGTAAAGTTAGCTAAAAATTCTGTCAGCCGTATATTATTAGCGCATCTTAGCAAAAATAATAATGTACCTGAACTGGCATTTCTAACGATTAAAAACATGTTAGTTGAAGCAGGAATTAAATTAAATGAAGATATAAAATTAGATTTTACTTATCAAGAACAAGTAACTCCATTATATCAATTAGGCTAACTTAGGGGGTAAATAATGAGTTTTTTCTTTGCTGAAGATGACCAAGCTGGATTTAATCTGAGAACTTATTTAATTATTGTTATAATTAGTGGGTTGATTGGAGCAGGTATTTTATATTCTGTTCTATCTGCAGTTGAATTGGGCCAAAGAGAGGTAGAAAATGAGGAAGAGATAGTTCAAGATAAAGAAGAGGAGGAGACAGATAGGAATTATCAGGAGGTTAGTTATCAAGATTTGGGACAAGGTCAAATTGTTGATGTAGTAAAGGATGTTGGCCCGGGGATTGTCAAAATAACTACTGCTAAGGAAAGAGTTATGTATGATTTTTTTACTCGTAGAAGAGAAGAAAAAATTAGAGGCGAAGGGTCAGGAGTTATTTATAATGACGAAGGTTATATTATTACTAATAATCATGTTATAGAAGGTGCTGAAGAGATTAATGTCTTTTTAGCTGAAGGAGAAAGGGAATATAAAGCGGAAGTAATTGGTAAGGATCCAATTACTGACTTAGCTGTAATTAAGATTGATTCTGAAGGGGTTGAATTACCTGTTCCTAAATTAGGAGATTCAAAAAATTTAAATGTAGGTCAAAAGGCTATAGCTATTGGAAATCCGTATGGGTTTTCTAACACTGTAACAGTAGGGGTAATCAGTGCTTTAGAGAGAAGGTTGCCGATTCAAGAGATAGCTGAATTAACAGATATGATTCAGACAGATGCAGCGATTAATCCAGGAAATAGTGGGGGAGGTCTATTAAATCAGCAAGGTGAAGTAATAGGAATCAATACCGCTATTATTGAACAGGCTCAAGGGATTGGATTTGCTATTCCAATTAATTTGGCTAAAGAAGTAGTAGCTGAATTAATTGCTGAAGGGAAGATAGTTAGACCTTGGATTGGAATTTATGGTGGAGATATTAACCATAATTTATTAGAAAGATATGAATTAGAAAAAGAGACTGGTATTTATATCTTTGAAATTATTGCTGAAAGTCCTGCTGCTAAGAGTGGATTGCAAGAAGGGGATATTATCTTAGAAATTGAGCAACAGAAAGTAACTAGTATGTCAGATTTAAAGGAGTTATTACAAGAGTATCAAGTAAATGATAGTCTTGAGTTATTAATTTATCGAGATGGGGACTTAATTACTACTAATTTAGAGTTAGAGGAAAGACCTATTAATCAATAATAGTAATATTAGGTTTTTATAGGTTAGGTTTGAAGTGGAGGAGATAGTGTGAAAATTAGGATAATAACAGTAGGAAAGGTTAAAGAAAATTATATTAACCAAGGTATTGACCAATTTTGCAAGCGGCTACAAGGTTACACTAAATTAGATATCTTAGAAGTTAAAGATGAAAAGATAGGTAATAACTTAAGTTCTGCTGAAGTGAAGCAAATAAAAGAAGAAGAAGCAGAAAAGATCATGACTAAATTAGATGATAGAGCTTATACAATAGCTTTAGATCCTCAAGGTAAGCCAATGACTTCAGAAGGGCTGGCTAAATCAATCGGAAATTTACAGGTACAAGGTTATAGTACTATTGAGTTTATTATTGGTGGGGCTTTAGGTTTAGCTCAAAAAATTAGGAATATAGCTGACTATGTATTGACCTTTTCTCATATGACATTTACTCACCAGATGATTAGATTGATTTTGTTAGAACAGGTCTATCGAGCTTTTAAAATTTTGCGTAATGAGCCGTATCATCTGTAATAAGATGTCTTGAGTGAAGAGTAGTTGAGAAGGAGCGAAAATATGAATCTTAAAGTTTCTAAAAATCATGTACAACATCAAGGGGGCAATTTTAATTGGCAGTGTAAGATTTGCGGTAAGGAGATCTGCCAACAAGATTTAATGAATAAAATTGGAAATGTATATTTGGAACATTATTGGAGTTGTACAGAATGTGGTGGCAAGTTAAAAAAAATAAATAAAACCTTAAAGTGATATATCACTTTAAGGTTTTATTTATTTAATCTAACATTTGTTCAGGAACATGGCTAGCTTGATCTATTGCTTGTAAGGTAGCATCAGCTGCATCTAAGTACTTTTTGACTTTTTTAATATTCGTAGTCAAAAAGTTTAGGTGTTTTGAAAAAACATCTGTATTTTGAAAGAAAATGAATAAAATTATCAAAAGTAATAATAAATCACTATCAAGATAATCTAGGAGATTTTGTTGAAGATTATTATTAGACTGGGAATTAGAACTACTATTTTTGCTATCCAAATCATCCATTTTTCTTTTATCTTCCATCCTGACTAATCCCTCCTTTAATTGAAATATTAAAAATTTCAACTTCTCTAATTCAACTTTTTACAATATATACTACGAATTAGATAAAAGAAATGTGATTTTTTAAGAAACTTTTTATCTTTCCTTTAATATACTTATTAGTAGAAAAAGGAGGAGAGATAGTATGTATCAGGATGATTACTTATTTTTTCCTGAAGCTCAGCTTGTTGATAAGTTATTGAGTGTTTTTAATATTCAGTCTCAACAGCAATTAGAACCCAATACAGTTGTTACAATTCTTGGGCTGTTGAATTTATTGAATATTGTCAACGTAATGCAAGAACAGCAAGGACAGAATGATTTGTCTAATCAGCTAGCAAGTTTAGTAGGTAACTCGAATACTTCTAATAATTCCTTTGAAAATAATAATCAAACAGATAATTTACAACAGATTCAGCAGTTATTTAATAATACTACTGGTAATAACTCCAATGCTTCTAATGCAGGTGACATAGGTAGCCTTTTATCTAACTTTTTACAACAAGATAACAACCAAACGAATTCAGCTTTAAATAATATTTTAGGAATGCTAGGAAATAATAATTCAGATGGTAAACTAGATCCAACTTTATTATTAAAATTGATGAATTTAATCAGCCAGATTAAAGAAAGTAAAGAGCAGAGTAAAGAAAGTGAAGCTCAAGAAACAAATCAACCAGTTAAGTCAGAACCCTATAATGATGAGGAGGGAAAAGAGGAACAGGAGTAAAAAAGATATGCCAAGCCATATCACTATGGCTTGGCATTCTAAAAATCATTCAACAGATTTAAAACTTGTTCTGTTTTTTGTTCTTGACTTCTACCTTCATAAATTTCTGAAGTTTTTTGAGTATAATTAGGATTAAAATTATTTTCGGTTAGTTCTTTTAATAAGAGTTGATTTTTCTTAATTAACTCTTTGATTTTTGTTATTTCTTTATCAGCTAGATATTTTTGCTTAACTACTTCAGGTTGTGGTAAAGAAGAGGAGGGCTTGTCTTGTTTGAGATAACTTTTAATTGCTTTTCTAATAAATTCTGATTTACTTTGACAAGCTTCTATCTCTTTTTCAATTGCTTTTATTTCTTCTTCTTCAAAAAACTTTTTAGTAATTCTAACGCTTAAAAATAATTTAGACATAATTATCACCTAATTATCCTTCTTGAGCAGCAGCAGTATTTTTAATCGCTTTCAGTTTCCTTTCTTTGGCTTTTTCTTTTAACTTGTTATGTCGCTTACGCTCTAGAGCTTTTCCTAATTTAACATAGCCTCTACAATTGCTCAATTGGGGATTTTTATTTACTCTTTCACATGGAAAGCCTTCTAAGTAAGTATCTAAGCTTTCAAATAGTAATACAGTAGCTCCACCAGTAATTAAAATTTTATCGATCATAAGATAAGATTCCCAACGATTTTTAATTTGTAAAGCAATATCATAAGCCAATTTATCAATAGCCTGTTCTTTGGTTCTTTGAAATTCATACTTTTCATTTCTAACTTTAATATAATCTTTCTCTTTTAGGATTTGATTTTTAATAATATCTTGAGAAACATCTATATCTAGAGAATCTTGAATCTTTTTAAAGATCCTTGTCTTAACTCCATCACTAAAAGAGATTGGTGAATCTTTAATTAGTTCCCCATCATTAAAAGCAACACAATCAATGGTCAACCCTCCTAAATCTACAATCCCAAAGCCACCTTCAATCTTTTTAGTAACTAATCCTTCTTTGTTCATTACAAAATCATAATAAGAAGCTAATCCCTGTGGAATTACTGTTGCCTTTCTGATTTCGATTTCTTTAGTAACAAATTGATTATTTACATTTTTGATCTTGACTTTAAACTTATTTTCAAGTTTATTCTTAAATAAATCTTTATGATTTTCATAATACTTAATTGGTAATCCTGTAATTAAATGTTTTATATTGATCTTATCTGCTTTAGGAAATAGTAAACAAATACCTGATAGTAGCTTTGCAAATTCTTCTGGGTTTTTATATTTGTTATCTGATAGTGAATAAGCAATTGAAGAGGAGTGTTGATTTAGGACATAATCTCCAACACGATAGCTAGTAAATTCAGGATTTTTAACCCCTTTAATTAGCTGGTCTTGAATCTTGATAATAATTTTTTGAGAATTAAATTCCCCAACTAACTCTTCTTCTTTTTTAATTACTTGAAATGATGTTTCAGATAAAACTCCTTGACCATCTTTTTCTGCTAAAGATGGAAAAACAATTTCTTGCTCATCATTAAGCATTTTAACTGAGTCATAACCTAAATCGACCCCAAGGACATTAACATTTTCTATTCTCATTGTTAATCTCTCCTTTTAAATTTTTAATCAATTACTTGTTTTAGTTACGGTTGTCCAAAAGCTTATATCAATATTATAACTCAAGTTACATTTTTTGTCAAATGATAAATATTAATACATCAAATCAAAAAAAAGACGGTATCCATGGTGGATACCGTCTTTCTTATTTTGTTAATTTTGTTGCTCAGCTAGTTTTTCATTTAGAAATTCATCTAAGTCTTTTTTTCTGATGATCCACTTTCCTCCAAGCTTAATGCCTGGTAGCTCATCATTATTTAGCATATTATATATTGTTGTTTCAGAGCGATTTAAGTATTCAGCCACGTCTTTTACAGTAAAGTTTTCTTTAGAATTACTCATTTTAGTCATCCCTCCTTTTAAATAAATATTTTAGAGAAGAATAATTTTTGAAGAAATTATAACTTGATCTATTTTCAGAAAATTTGCTAATTAGAAAGTATATCTTCGATACTTTATAGTAGTTCAACACTTTCTTGATAGAGCTAATAAAAACAAAAAGGTTTAAATAGTATTTAGTAACAAATAGGTAAAGGTAAAAAAATAGTACCTTTGCTTTATATTATACTAGAAAGTTGACTGATTTTTCAATAATTTTGGACAAAAAAGTAAAGTTTTTTGAAATTTTGATTCAGTAGCAACACTCAGAAATTTTTTGGCTTATTTGTAAATCAAATCGAACCAGACTTTAAAGTCTGGTTCGATTTAATTAATGTTTATTTTTTCTTATATATCCACTACTTTTATTATTGTCTTCTGAAATAATAAGAATATCTTCTTTCTCTTTCAGTTTATTAGGTAAAAAATTAGCAGAAGGGTAACCGGAATTGTCATTAATAATATAATGAGTGGTTTTATCTGATTCCTTTCTCATACTAATCACTCCTTAAGTTTATCTAATTAAGGGAATCCATTTTTGTTGAATTATATTGACTTCTGGTTCTTCCATCATTTTATCCTGATTTATTTTTCCTATAAATGTAAAAGAGTCTAAAGCTTTCTTACTCTCTATATAGCCTCCACTAACCTTAAACTGATTCTGTTCATCTGTATATTCTAAAGGTTGAAAGGGACGTTGTAATTCTAAATCTCTTTCATACTCTTCATATAAGCGCCAGATTAAGTCTTCTAGTTTAGAGTTAGGATATTTAACTGGTAATTTAATTTTATTAGCTTCTTGGCGGGAGATCATATAATTATGAGCATAAAGTTTTTCAGTTAAATAATTAATAATATTTTCAACAACTACTTCATCTTCTCCTAGTGGATGTAGAGATAGTAATTTTTTAGCTGTAGATCTGATTAAGAGATAGTTACGATGAACATTGCCTAAAGCTAAGGGATGGACTTTATTAGCCAAATGTGAAAAGACTGTGATTAAGTTCTCTTCACTTTTTAAGTTGAATTTTTCTTGGGCCAAATTTAAATAAGAGCTAACATCTTCAACACTGATTGGGATTTTAGCTGTAGGATTATTTGGATTTTGTGGATTGAATGCATTAGCTACTGTAGGATCTATTGGCCCTAGCTCTCCCATCTTGCCCATTACTATTTCGTTGGCCCCTAAACAGATCAATGTGCCTGCACTATAGGCTCGAAAGGGAACTAATACACTGAAATGATCTGTATATTCTCTGATTAGATTGATTAAACGCCAGGGAGTTAATACATCTCCACCTCTAGTATAGATGAATAGATCGATCTTTTCTTTTGGAGAAATTTTTTCTAAATGTTGATAAATAACTTTAATAGCATCAGGTGCAATTCTAGTACTGATATTTTTTCTATCTCCAGTGACGTAGCTAAGCACAGTTGAGTTACGTAAACTGCTGATTTGATTTATGATCTTTAATCTATTTTCTCGGCCCACAATAAAACTAGTCCTCCTTATTAAACTCTTTTTTGCTAGTATTTTAATTTAAGGTTCTTTTTATGTATCATTTGATTATAAATATTCAAATTTAAGCAATACTAAGTTTAAGGATTTATTAATTAGTTGAAAAGGTTATGAGTTAAATTGGGAGGTCATAAAATGGTTGATTTTGATCTGCAAAGTTCAGAGAATAAGTATTTAACAGGTGTTTCTAGTTATATGAAGCCAAAATATATTACACCACAAGTAGATATTTTAGAGGATAAGGAGCAGATCTATTATATCTATCAACTACCTGGGATTGAAGAAAAAGATTTAAATGTAGAATTATCTACAGATAAAGTATTTATCATGGCTGAAAGTAAAGATTATAAAGAAAAAGAAATTTTACACCAAGAATCCACTCGGGGAATCTTTTTTAGGGAATTATCCCTTCCTTTACAAGTAGAAGTAGATGCAGCGGAAGCAAATTTCAAAGCCGGATTGTTAGAAGTTACCTTTCCTAAAATCAAAAAATCCTGAATACTTTTGCTAATTTAAGTAGATTATAACTAGTAGAGTTAAATACAAAATAAAGCAGGAGGTAAATTATATGCATCATACTCAAAATCAGAGTCAGTTCTTAGGTCAAGGTCAAGCTTTTGTTGGTCAAAATTTACAAAGTGGAATGATGGGTTATAATCAAGGTTTTACATCTAATGCCTGGAATTATCGCTTACAGCCAGTTGCTACTGCAATGAATACTGCTCAGCAAACTGGAGGACAATTCCAACAAAACAATAATCTTTCTGGTTCAGGTTCATATATGCAGGGAGGACAACAATCCATCTTTCAACCAAGTATAGATATTTCTGAAACACAAAATGATTTAGTGGTTGCATGTAGCATGCAAAATGCTAATCCTAATAATATTGATTTAACTGCGACAGAAGATTCTGTGTCTATTTCTGCTCAATCATTTATTGGAAATCAGACAAGCAGTCTTCATCGTACAATTCCTTTGCCAACTACTATTAGAGCAGAAGCAATAGATGCTAGCTATTCTAATGGTGTTTTAAGAATTAGAATGCCTAAAAGAGAGACAAGTGCTCGTAAGCAATTGCAAGTAAATGTTAATGAATAATAAATAATTTTTTAAAGGGCCTTTAGCATTTGCTAAAGGCTCTTTTGTTTTTGTTGAAAAAAGAAAAAGTCAATGCAACTGCAATTGAAATTGATAATTTGAATAAAAGTTATTATTTTTAGTTAGCTTATTCTATCTTGTTAGATATTTATTCAATGATTGGTTAGGAAATTCAAGGTTGCTGTAGCTTCTTGCAGGTTATTGTAGTAGTTATCTAGAAGTATAAACAGGGAAGAATTTAATTTAAATAAAGTGGTGATATATCAAGATGGCACTAATAGATAATAAAGCAGAACGAGTTTTTCCAAAACAGATTATTGACAAAGAATTAGTTCAACAGTTTAAGGGTAATTTGAGCTTGCCAACTTATTTAATTGAAAATTTAATCTTAACCTACCAAGATGATGAGACTAGCTTGGATGAAATTGAGCAACTATTGAACCAACAAGTGGTTAAGACTAAGGATGATTTAAAAGTTCAAAATAAGATTAGACAAGCAGATCAGATGATTATAGATAAAATTATGGTTAAAATAAGAAATAAGGCTGAATACGAAGCTCAAGTATTGAACTTAGGTCTTAAAAAAGCAAAGATTAAACAAGAGGTTGTGAAAAAATATCCTGGTTTATTAGAGAATGGAGTATGGGCCAAAGTTTCTGTTAGCTATCTTGAGGATCAGAATAAATTTGAAATAACAGAGTTGACTCCTATTTATAATACTAATTTTGATTTAGAAGAATTTAAAGAGAAGCGAGAAGAGTTTACTGATTTTCAATGGCGTTGCTTTTTGCTTAGAAGTATTGGATTTGAACCGCTAGATCTCTCAGAGAGAAAGAAGTTGCTTTATTTAAGTAGATTAATTTCCTTTGTAGAAAAAAATTATAATTTTATTGAATTAGGCTCACGAGGAACGGGTAAATCTTATACTTATCGCCAATTATCTGAACAATCTATCCTGGTTTCGGGAGGTAAGACTACAGTCGCTAATCTCTTTTATAATATGGGAACTAAGCAAGTAGGTTTAGTAGGCAAATGGGATGTAGTTGCTTTTGATGAAGTAGCTTATATTGATTTTAAAGATAAAACTGCAGTACAGATTTTAAAAGATTATATGGAATCAGGTTCCTTTAGTCGGGGCCAAGAAGAGATTGTTGCTGAGGCATCAATGGTCTTTTTAGGAAATATAAATCAGGATATTTCTGTCTTAATAAATCAAAGCCATTTATTTAAGCCTTTGCCACAAGTAATGCAAGATATAGCCTTGATTGATCGTTTTCATTTTTATTTACCTGGCTGGGAGATGGAGCGATTAAAAGAAGATTGCTTTACTACCCATTATGGCTTACAGAGTTCTTATCTAGCCCAAGCTTTAGCTGAATTGAGAGAGTTAGATTTCAAAGGAGTGTTAGATGAGCATTTTGAGTTTGATCAGAAGATGGATGTCCGTGATAAGCGAGCTGTCAAAAAGACTGTAGCTGGTTTTTTAAAATTACTACATCCGCATGGGAAATTTGATCAAAAAGATTTAAGAAGTTATTTAGATCTTGCTTTAGAAGGAAGAAAGAGGGTTAAAGAACAACTAATCAAGATGGCTCCGTTTGAATATGAAGAGACCAGTTTTAATTATGTAGAACAAGAGAGTGGACAACAATTTCATATTTATCTTCCTGAGCAGAGAATGGATACAGGGTATAGGCGTGAGTTAGCCAAGCCAGGAACAGTCTATATTGGCCAAATTCTTGAAAGCCAAAAATTTGCTCTGCTTAAATTAGAGATCAAGATAAAAGCAGGCCAGGGAAAGTTGCTTTTTACTGGTCAGTTAGATCATAACTTAAAAAAACAGATTAGAAAGACATTTCTTCATTTGAAAAATAGAAAGTTAAATCTAAGATTAAAAAATAAAGTTGAACAGAATGATTTTTATGTTAAGGTTACCTCTTTGATGCATCAAGTAACTGCTGATATTAGTAATGCTTTCTTAATTGCAGTGTATTCTTTGTTAAATAATAAATCAGTCCCTAATGGTTTATTAATTACAGAAGAGAGTAGTCTGTATCGTAAAGCAAAATCAAACTTTACTTTGAAAGCTTTAAAAGTAGAGAGTGAAACAGGAAAGGTTAAAACTTTATTGCCATTGCAAAAGGATAATATTTTTATTGAAGTTCCTAGTGAAGTGATTGCTTATGCTCCTTATTTTATTAAGGTCTGATTATATTTTTTAGAACTTTATCAAAAAAATTGCTTAAATTAGTTGACAATTTAAAATTTAAATGTTATCATTATACGATGTAAACAATATTATAAACAATGTTAATCATTAGTTAAATAGGAGGGATAGATATGGCATCAATTATGGGAGATGCATTTGCTGACGCAGGTCTTGTTGATGAAGAGGATGTAAAAGAGGTTGTAGCAGAATCTGAAGTTGAAAATGATATCGGTGGAACAACTGGAACTGTAAAGTGGTTCAACTCTGAAAAAGGATTTGGATTCATTGAGCAAGAAGATGGAGAAGATGTTTTTGTTCATTTTTCTGCAATTGAAGAAGATGGATTTAAAGACTTAGAAGAAGGCCAAGAAGTTCAGTTTTCAGTTGTAGAAACTGAAAAAGGTTTACAAGCTGAAAATGTATTTAAATTATAAGAACATAGATTACTAAAACTCAGGTCTTGACCTGGGTTTTTTTGATGGATAATTTTAGCTTGAATCTATAATTCAACTCTAGGATATGCTAGTTTTAAAGGAGGTTATAAGTTGCATGTCTAGAATAAAGCATATCTCTAGTGAAGAAGCAACAGGAATTACTAAAGATATCTTTGCAGAGATTGAAGAGCAATTTCAGATGGTGCCTAATGTCTTTAAGGCGTTGGCCCATAAACCTGATATTCTACGGGCCAGTTGGAATAAAGTAACCAGTGTGATGAATAAAGGCGCATTATCAGTAGAACTTAAAAAGATGGTTGCTTTGCGTGTTTCAGTTATAAATCAGGCTGAATACTGTATTGCTAAGCACTATCAAGGTTTGGAAAGTTTAGGCTATTCTACAGAAGTTCTTGATCAGATTAAAGCTAGTGATTATAGTAATTTAGATGAGTTAGAGAGTAGAGTTTTGAGCTTTGTAGATCAAGCTACCAATAATTATCAGGAGCTAACCGATGATGATTTTAATCAATTAGGATTAGATGAAGAGGAATTATTAGAGGTAGTGGCTGTGATTGATCTCTTTTCTGGGTTTAATCGACTGACAGAAATATTAGCTATTGATCTAGATTAAAACCTCACTTTGTGGGGTTTTAATCTTAATAGGAATAATTCTTGACAAAAGTAAACTGATTTAGTATACTTAAAATAAGCTAAATTATTAACTATAACTAGGAGATGAAGTAATAATTATGAAATTAAGCCAAGCAACAGATTATGCCTTTCGAGCTATCTTATATTTGGCCCGGCAGGGAGTAGGAGAGAAGGTAGATGCTCAAACTATTTCTGAGGCTGAAGTTATTCCTAAGCGTTTTTTACTTAAGATCTTTAGAAAGTTAGTTCAAGCAGGAGTAGTCGAATCCTATCGAGGAAAGTATGGAGGTTATGCTTTAGCAGTTGATCCAGCTAAAATTACTTTAAAAGATATTGTAGAGATAGTAGAGGGTAAGATTACAGTCAATCGTTGTTTAATTGATCCAGATGAATGTAATAAACGAGCTACCAATAGATGTAAGATTCATAATGCTCTAGCTGAGATTCAGCAGGAAGTTAATCAGAAGCTAGCAGAGTATAATTTTGCTCAATTTTTGGATTAATTTTTTAACTTTAACTATACTAAATTAGTATAGTTAAAGTTTTAGTTTAAAGTCTACTAAAACAGTATACAAACAGGAGGGGTTAAAATGGAAATGTGTCAGTCAGCTGATTGTAAACTATGTGATTTTATGGAAGGTAAGAAGGAGCTAGAAACATCCTTTAATAGGCAGGTACAGCAAGCTAATAAGTGTAAATTTGGTCGACAAGGTGTCTGTTGTAGGTTATGTGCTAATGGCCCATGTCGAATTACACCTAAGAGTCCCCGAGGAGTCTGTGGGGCAGATGCTGATACTATTGTAGCTCGTAACTTCCTACGCCAAGTTGCTGCAGGAGCAGGTTGTTATTTACATGTATTAGAAACGACAGCTCAGAACTTAAAGGAGATTGGAGAAGGAAAGTATGCTACTGAATTGAAAGGGTTAGAGATGTTAGATGAGTTGGCCGAATTGTTAGAGGTTGAAGCAGAGAGTCCAAAGCAAAAGGCTGTTGAGGTAGCAGATAAGGTACTGGCAGATTTATATAAACCTAGGTTTGAGAAGATGGAGTTAGTTGATAAGTTGGCATATCAACCGCGATTAGAAGAATGGAATCAGTTAGATATTATTCCAGGTGGGGCCAAATCTGAAGTATTCGATGCGGTGGTTAAGACTAGTACTAACTTAGCAAGTGATCCTGTTGATATGCTAATGCAGGTCTTAAATTTAGGAGTTGCTACTGGATTGTATGGTTTACATCTGACTAATCTCTTAAATGATGTTATTGTAGGAGAGCCAGAAATTACTCAAGAAGAAGTAGGATTTAAGGTTGTTGATCAAGATTATATTAATATTGTAGTAACTGGCCATCAACAGAGTATGATTGCTCACTTACAAGATGCTTTAATTTCAGAAGAAGCAATAAAGAGGGCTCAAAAACTGGGAGCAAAAGGATTTAAAATTGTAGGTTCTACTTGTGTTGGTCAGGATTTACAAGCACGAGGTAGCCATTATAAGCAAGTCTTTGCTGGTCATGCTGGTAATAACTTTACTAGTGAAGCATTATTAGCAACTGGAGGAATTGATTTAGTTATCTCTGAGTTTAATTGTACACTACCAGGCTTAGAAGAGATAGCTAAAGACTATCAGGTCAAGATGTTAGCAATCGATGATGTAGCTAAGAAAGCAACTGCCGATTTGATTGATTTTAAGCCTGAAGAAGCTGAGGAAATTACAGAAGAGATTATTAATCAGGCACTAATTAGTTATCAGCAGCGGAGAGGCCAAGTTGAGATTGATATTCCAACTGAGCATGGCTTTGATGATGTTGTAGCTGGAGTCAGCGAAAGATCTTTGCGTGGCTTTTTAGGTGGCAATTATCAACCTCTACTTGAGTTGATCGCTGAAGGAAAGATCAAGGGGGTTGCAGCAGTAGTTGGTTGTTCTAACTTAGAAGGAGAAGGGCATGATATCTTTACTGTAGAGATGACTAAAGAGTTGATTAAACGAGATATCTTGGTCTTATCAGCTGGCTGTACAACAGGAGGTTTACAAAATTGTGGTTTAGTATCTCCAACTGCAGCAGAATTTGCTGGTGATAATTTGCAGGCTGTCTGTGAAGAGCTAGGAATTCCACCGGTCTTAAACTTTGGCCCGTGTTTATCTATTGGAAGAATTGAGCAGGTAGCAGTTGAGATTGCTAAAGAGTTAGAAGTTGATCTACCACAATTACCTGTAGTATTATCTGCTCCTCAATGGTTAGAAGAGCAGGCTTTAGCTGATGGTGCATTTGGATTGGCTTTAGGGTTACCATTACACCTTGCTACACCTCCTTTTGTAACAGGGAGTGAAGTGATTGTTGAAACTTTAACAGAGAAATTACCAGAGATTACTGGAGGGCAGTTAATCATTGATGGTGAAGTAGAGAGTACGGTCAATCGCTTAGAAGACATTATTAATGATCGTAGAGTTGGATTAGACTTAGTGTAAAAAGCGTTGGTTTTTGCCTTTTGATTCTAATTTTATAATTATATCTTAAAGCACTTACTGGATAAATTTATCCAGTAAGTGCTTTTTCTTTTTTTGAGAAAAAATTTCTAAAATTAAATGTATATTTCTGGATAATACTGTTAATAATAGGTGATAGAAATAGAGCAAAGGGGTGTTGGTATGGGATCTGTTGAGTTAACTGGAGTAGATACTTCAAAGTTACCTGTATTATCTAATGAAGAGATGATGGAGCTTTTTGAACAAATGAATGCTGGAGAGCAAGAAGCGAGAAGAAAATTAATCAGTAGTAATTTAAAATTAGTATTGAGTGTTTTACAGCGTTATCGAAATACTAATCATCCGGTAGATGACTTATTTCAGGTTGGTTGTGTAGGATTAGTGAAAGCAGTTGATAATTTTGATCTGAGTAAAGGAGTTAGATTCTCTACTTATGCTGTACCAATGATTATTGGAGAGATAAAACGTTATCTACGGGATAATCGTGAAATAAGAATTAGTCGTTCTTTGAGAAATACAGCTTATCGGGCTATGCAATTAAAAGAGAGGTTGAGAAAGAAGAATGCTGAAGAACCAACTCTAGATCAAATTGCAGAGAAATTAGATATGTCAAGAGAAGAGGTTGTTTATGCCTTAGAAGCTACTAAAAGTCCTATTTCATTATTTAAGCCTGTTTTTGAAGATGAAGGTGAACCAATTAGATTAGTTGACCAACTTAGCGAAGAAGAAAACTTGGAGTTGACAGATGAGATTAATGTTAGAGAAGCACTTAAGGTTTTAACAGCTCGAGAAAGATTGATTATTAAACTTAGGTTTTATCAAGGGAGAACTCAAGCTGAAGTAGCAGAGCGAATTGGTGTTTCACAAGCACAGATTTCTAGGCTACAAAAACGGGCAATTAACAAATTACATAAGGCTGCTGCAACTAAGGAGGAAAAATAATGAAGCGAGTTAGATTAGTAATCAGTGTAAGTATTATTCTAGTAGTATTAATTTTGTGGGCTAGTAGTCAAGCTTTTGTTTTGGTAGATGATGATTATCAAAAGGAAGATTTATTAAGGTTACATATTGTTCCTAATAGTAATTCTATTGCTGATCAAGTATTGAAACGTGAGATAAAAGAGCAAATAACAACTATGACCCAAAACTTATTAAAAGAGGAAACAGATGTAAGTCAGGCCCAAGAAAAATTAGTCAATAATCAAGCAGAATTGACAGGGTTGATAGAAGAGAATATTCAAGCTAAAGGCTATGATTATCAAGTTGATTTAAATATAACAGAGCTTTTTTTTCCGACTAGGACTTATGGAAATTTAACTTTAGATGAAGGAAATTATAAAGCATTAGAAATAACAATTGGACAAGGGGATGGGGAGAATTGGTGGTGTGTCTTATTTCCTCCATTATGTTTCATTGACTCAACTAAATCTAATGAAAAAGAATTTAATAATTCAGGTGATGATGAGCTTGATTTTGAATTTAAATTAAAATCAGTAGAGTATTTAGAAGAGAATCATCAATGGGTTAAAGATAGATTAAGCTCAATTAATTTAGCTAATATACTTAGCGCTGATAATTAAATTAAATCTGCACTAATTGCTAATTATTACATATAATAATAATAAATTATTTGAATAATTAGTGAAAGGAGCGGAATTATGACTAGGAAATTTGATGATAAAATAGGAGAAATAGTCAATAAATATCGTAACATTCCTTATAAACATAACGGACGTTCTTTAAGGGGTTTAGACTGTTTGGGTCTGATTATCTTTTTTTATCAAGAGTTTGGGATTGATCTTTCTGAGAAGGATAGAACATATTCTAGAGAGTGGTATCGAGAAGATCCTAGTATTTATTTAAGAGAGTTATTAAAAGTAGGAAGGGCAGTTGATTTTGATGATTTACAGGCACTAGATCTGGTCTACTTTGAATTATTGCCTGATGTAGTAACCCATTCAGGGGTAATGATTAATGATAGTGAATTCATCCATATTTTACAGAAAAGAAATGTAGAGGTTGCTTCATTTAATCGCTTCTGGCGCAAGAAGTTTGCTGGAGCAAGAAGGTTGATCAAATAAATTAAGATAATTTTGAATTTAATATTGAGTCTGAGTGAGAAATATAATATAATATGTAGTATCAAGAAGAGAGGTGCATATGGATGAGAATGTTATTACAGAGGATTATTAATGGGGATATCGAGTTATTTTATTTATTTAACCATAAATTAAAGTGTAAACTATTGGACTTAATAATGCCTCGAATAACTCATTTAGGGGGAGCATTGTTTACTTGTAGCTTAACAATTTTTCTGGTTGCTTTCGGTGATGGAAGATTAAAAGAGACTGGATGGCAAGTTTTGTTAGCTTTAGTGAGTAGTGGAATAGTAGTCCAAGTGATTAAGATGATCGTTGACCGAAATCGACCGTATAAAGCATTAAAAGAGGTAAATCTAGTCAACCCACCATTTTGTATGCGTTCTTTTCCTTCTGGTCATACGACAGCTATCTTTTCAGTAGCAATTGTTTTGGGATTTAATTTTCCTGATTTCAGCTTATGGTTTAAAATGATTGCTGGATTAGTTGGTGTTTCTAGAGCTTATATTGGAGTACATTATCCTTCTGATATATTAACTGGGGCAGCAATTGGTATTTATTTTTCAAAGTGGGCCTATGCTTTAATTTAAAATGAATTTTTAATTGGCTAACCTGAGGGTTAGCTTTTTTTATTTTACTTCTGTAACTTATTAGTTGGCTGATTTGAGCATAGCAATTAATAAGAGAATAAAAATGGAGGTAAAATTAATGAAGGTAGCTATATTTACTGATACCTTTTTACCACAGATTAATGGGGTAACTAAGACCTTAAGTAGGATGATTGATTATTTTGAACAAGCAGGGGTTGATTATATAATCTTTGGCCCTGATAATGATCAAAAGCCGCTAGAGCTTGAAGAGAATATTCAGAGAATACTCAGCTTTAACTTTTTCTTATATCCAGAGTGTAAACTAGCTGTTCCTAATTATTTTAAGATCAAAGATAAATTAGCAACTTATCAGCCTGATTTAATTCATTTAATAACCCCTTTTAATTTAGGTCTGTTTGGTTTGAAGTATGCTATTAGTCATGATGTTCCAGTAGTAGCTTCTTATCATACTAGTTTTATAAAATATCTTGATTATTATCATCTTGATTTTTTAGCAGGGCCAATCTGGAAATTTTTCAGGTGGTTTCACAGCCATTGTCAATGTAATTTCTGTCCCTCTCAAGACACCTTACAAAAGTTAGCCGAACAAGGAATTAAAGATTTAAAGCTCTGGGAGCGAGGAATCGATACTGAGTTATTTTCACCTCAGCTGGAAGATGAAAGATTAAAAGAGGTTTACCAGTTAAAAGATAAGTTAACCTTGTTATATGTAGGTCGTTTAGCTTTAGAGAAGAATCTAGAATTACTATTTAAGAGTTTAAGAGAGTTAAATGAAGATTATCAAGAGCAGATTGAATTGGTTATCACAGGAGATGGCCCGTTGAATGAAAAGTTAAAACAAGACGCTCCTAACAATGTTACCTTTACTGGCTATTTAACCGGTAAGAAGTTGAGAAAGATCTATGCTACTGCTGATATCTTTGTTTTCCCTTCTGTAACTGAAACTTATGGTAATGTTGTTTTAGAAGCTATGGCTTCAGGATTACCGGTTGTTGGTATTTGGGCAGGTGGTGTTAAGGAAAATTTGATTGATAATTATAATGGCTTAGCTTGTCAAGAAAATTGCAGTCAAGAGTTTACAGCTAAGTTAAAATTGTTGATTGAGAAGGAGCAGTTACGAGATAAATTGGCTACAAATGCTAGAGAATACTCACTTAGTAAGTCTTGGGAGGAAGTATTTAATAAGTTGGTGGCTGATTATCAGGAAGCGATAGATAGATAAAAAAGTGTCAGTCATGTGTGTGAGTGAGGTCAAAACCATAAGGTCTAATGTTTTGCTTTTACTCACACACACTACTCACACTGACACTAAATATCAATTACCCTTCATTGTCAAGATAATCTCGAACAATATTCAAAGCCTCTCCGAAGCGTTGAAAATGAACTACTTCCCTTTTTCTTAGGAAAGTAAGGGTGTCAATTACTCCAGCATCATTACTTAAATCAATTAAATTTTCATAAGTTGCTCTTGCTTTCTGTTCAGCAGCCATATTTTCATGTAAAGTAGCTATAGGGTCTTCATGAGCTTGGATGTAAGATGCTGTCCAGGGTACGCCTGTAGCATCGCTAGGATAGATTGCTCGCCCATGTTGGGCATAATCAGCTCCTAGACCTGCTCTGCGTAACCTTTGCACAGGAACTCCTTCAGTTAGTTTATAGATTAGTGTACCAATAATTTCCCAATGGGCCAACTCCTCTGTCCCTATATCGGTCAAGATTGCTTTAGCCTCATCAGTTGGAATCACATACCTTTGGGTTAAGTATCTAAGTCCTGCTGATAACTCACTATCTGGACCACCATATTGAGCAGATAATAATTTAGCTAAGCTTAAGTCAGTTCTTGAAACCCTGACTGGATATTGAAGTATCTTTTCATATCTCCACATTCTTTTTCCTCCTTTTTAATATTCAATTTGCCATGGCCATGGACTTTCTGGATACTCCCATGGATAGTCACTAGGATGCATAATATGCAATGGGCCATATCTGTCTTGATACTCCATTCGCGCCTCTCTAAGCTGTTGAGCATAGTCATTATACTCTTCTAATGCAGCTTGATCGTCTAAGTGAGTATCTAAATATAAAGCAAATTCAAGAACAGTAAATTCTAATGCTTGAATTTCTCTAAGTAGTCTAAGCTCTTCTCGAGTCATTATTTCACCTCCAATTCAAATTAAAAGTAGTCATTATTTTCTCATATAAGGTAGATCGAGCTCAGGAAAGATTGTTCCTTGTCTTAAGCCCTTTCCTGGTGAATAATGTTCTTCGTAAGTTTGAAATGGAACATATGCCTCAGCTAATCTTAACTCTAAGTGTTCCTCATTTACTAATTTTCCTCTACTTAGTACCATTAGTTACCCTCCTTGAAATAATTTAGTACATCATATTCACTAAATCATCAAAGTGTTAACTAAATTTTTTAGAATAAATAAATGGTATATTATTTTTTCTTTTTCAAATAATAAATTTGTAAGGGGGGAAGAGCAATGACATTAGATAATGTAAAATGTAATGTAAGCAACTGTAGGTATTGGGAACAAGAACACTGTACAGCTTCAGCGATAGAGGTTAATGTGGATGATGGTGGAAATCAAGCAGAGCGATTTGAAAAGACTAATTGTCAGACTTTTGAAAATCAATAAGCTTTTGATTAAAGGTCACAGTTAAAATTGTGGCCTTTAAATAATTTGTCAATCCAAACCTCTAAGTTTAATAATGGTTAAAAAGAGTAGTGGAATTCCGAAGGTTAAAGCGAGTCCTACCGTAGCTATGAGTTCCATGAAGCTGAATATCTCCAATAGATTTTTAGGGAAGAAAGCAACGAAAGCAATAATCGGAAGTAGAATGAAACTACTGTAGTTTTGATGCTTGAAATTGAATAGATCAGCTAAGCCATAGCTACTTATATAAAAGTAAGGAGCAAAGCTAGTAAAGGCAATAGCAATCCATAAGAAGAAGAAAAAGAACTCTAATCGACCAAAGAACGGAACATTTAATGCTTTAAGTATACTAAGAGTAGGCCAAGTAATATATTGGATGGCCTCTATTCCATAAAAGCCCACTACCAAGACTGTGATGAAAAGATAGGTCAAAGTAACAATAAATAATCCAATTAATGATGATTTTAAAGCCTTTTTTTGTTCTTCGACAAAGGGAAAGATAATAAACATGATATCAACTGCCAGAAAACTATACATTGTAAGATATGTAGCTTCTATAATCTCAAGAGGCTCACTTTGGAACATTGGTCGAAAATTGATCCAATCAACATTAAAAGCCATCGGAGCTAAGACAAGAAAGAGGGGCGTTAAACCAAAAAAGAGAAACTCATCCAATCTAGCTAAAGCCTTGGTTCCTTGGCTAACCAAATAAAACCCTGTGAATAAAAAGAGGCTTAATGTAACTGGTATGGGTGTGTCAGGTAGATTGACACTGGCTAAGACGGTCATAGAAATTCTTGCGATAAGGCCTGTTACTAATGTAGCATATAGAATATAACTGAGGCTGATTATCTTACCAAGATACGGGCCAACAATCTTATCACTATAACCAACCAGTGTATCATTAGGAAATTTGATCGCCAGTTTATAAATCAGAAAGAAGCCACCACTCCAGAGTATCCCGGATATAATGACTGGTAACCAGCTATCACGTTGGGCTACTTCAGCTAAAGAGCGTGGTAGAGATAAGAATCCTGTTCCCACAGCATTATGAATAATAATGAAGATCAATTGTCGATTTGAGATCTGTTCTCTTTTTATCTTACTAAGTTCCATACTACTCCTCCTTTGCTCAATAAATTTAAGTAGCAATTCCTAACCGTCTGATTCTAGAGTTGATATCAACCTCTATCTCTGCTCTACTAAAATCTTGTCTCCACTCATCGGGATCAAATAAGTCGAAACGTTTGGCCCGTGTGATTTGACCTAAGCCTATAGGATCGCTCTTTAATTCTTGTAAAGTATCAAATAAAAGGTAGATTTCTCTTTTTAAATTTGAGTTTAACTCCTCTTCTAATCTTTCAATAGTCGAAGGGCTATCAATCAATCGTCTAAAGTTGGTATCTTCATCAATATCAACATCTAAGGTCAATTCAATCTGGAATTTAAGTCGACCATCTTTTGAGCTAGGCTCGATCTTAGCTCTATTATTTTGGATATAATAGTTGACAATCTCATCTTCAACCTTGATTTCGATTTCTCCTTTAAGACCTTTTTCTTTAACCAGTGTCAAAGCCCGTACCTCTTTTTCACTTAATTGACCAACCATTCGATCGTTTTGAAAGATACCTGCCCCTTTAACTTCCATATCATCTGTCCCATATTTAAGTAAGGGGATGATCGGATCAACTCCTGTAGTCAGCAGTGAAATAAAGAAATCATTTAATGTTGTCTCTAGTAAGATTAGATCATCAGTGCCTCCATTAAATAGCAACTCTAAATATTCGCCGATATCATTAGTAGGAGCAACCTCAATATCAATAATTTCGTCAGCTCTGCCAGGAGTAATTGCAAATAATGTACTACCTGGTATAACTGGATCCCTTAAAAAAGTATCAAGGTGAGGCTTAAGTCCTTCTTGAGCTACGGCTTCACTAAAGATTGCTATTCTTAACAGTGCTAATGAGATCTTACCCATGACTCTAGGTTGTAGATCTTTAAATCCAGAATAAAAAGAAGGACCACTGAATCTGAAATTACTAACATCTTCAGGGGCTTCCTCCTTCAAAACAGGAATTTTGGTTGAAAAGCGATAAACATCATCAGCTTTCTGGTCAAATGTAATATAGGTTGGAAACCTTGTCCGATCTATCTCGCTAACATCCCAACAGCCTACTATTAGCATTAGAATTAAAAGTAAGGTTATGATTTTGATTTTATTTTGCATAGACAAATCTTCCTTTCATACTAACTGGTAGTGGATCATTCTTTGTCAGGTTGCCTTTTTTTCTGTTGAGTAGGAGTCGATTCAGGTCTTTTACCCATAAACTTAAGAGGGAATTTGATGAAACTATCCTTTAGATCAGTCAGCTTAATTGGAGCAAAGGGAGCAAAATAGGGTACTCCAAGGCTTTCTAAGCTACAAAGATGGATCAAGATCAAAAGCCATCCAATCATTAAACCATAGGTACTAAATACAGCAGCCAATAACATCATTGAAAATCTCAATAACCTAAGTGGGATTGTTGCAGAGTAGCTAGGAATAACAAAAGAAGCGATTGCTGTTAGGGCAACCACAATTACCATCGGAGGACTGACCAGCCCTGCATCTACTGCAGCTTCTCCTAAGATTAAACCACCTACAATTCCAATCGTCTGTCCAATTGGCCCGGGCAATCTAATCCCTGCTTCCCGTAAAAACTCTAAGCTTATCTCCATAATAAATGCTTCCAAAACTGAAGGAAAAGGAACCCCTTCCCTTGCTGTAGCAAGCGATAATGCTAGCTCTCTCGGTAAAAGCTCATGGTGGAAAGAAACCAAAGAGATATAGATCGCAGGAAGACTGATTGTTATAAAAGTAGCAGCTACTCGAAAGAGTCGCAATAAACTAGCAATATAAAAGTGATCATAATAATCCTCAGGTGATTGAAGAAATTGAATAAAGGTTGTTGGCATAATACTGGCAAAAGGTGATCCATCCAATAATAAGACTACCTTTCCCTCTAACAGATTAGCTAATGCTTTATCAGGGCGTTCTGTCGTCTGAAATTGTGGGAAAGGTGATGCCCAGTTATCTCGAAAAGATTGATTGATATAGCCGATTTCTAAGACTCCATCAATCTCAATACTCTCCAATCTATCCCTGACTTTTTTAATTATATCTTGATCTACTATGTCATCAATATAGATGATAGCTAGATCGGTTTTGGTTCGTTCTCCAATCTGTTTAATATCGATCATCAGATTATTATCTTTTATTCTTCTCCTAATCAAAGAGATATTGGTTGATAAAGGTTCAATAAATGATTCTTGAGGGCCTCTAGTAACAGCTTCTATCTGTGGAGTTTGTACCTCTCTTTTTTCTAATTCTTTAATCCCTAAAATAAAGGTTTTAGGGATTCCTTCAATGAATAAGATAACATCCCCACTAAGAAGTTGTTCAAGTGCTTTAGTTAAAGATTGAGTAGTTTCAAGCTCTCCAATTGGAATAGTTGAATTGATCAGGGTATCATTGATCTCTTTTTTAATTGTTCTATTACTACAATCAAGTTCCAAGTCAAACATCAATGATCTTAAAACCTCTTTTTGTAAGATATCTGCATTAATAAGCTCATTAAAATAGATTATCTCAGCATCAATTTCTTTCTTTTGGCCAATATGAAAGCTTCTAAAGACTAGATCACTACTAGGAGCTAAGTTATCCTTAAGATAATCAATATTAGCTTCAAGGTTACTGCTGACTTTTTCTTCTGCTTCAAGGTCTAAGCGGTTTATAAAATTATTTGATTTAAAAAAATCTTTTATTTTATCCCACATGTGTAATTACCTTTCTATAAGTACTTATTTTTCTAGCTAGTTAATAGTATATACTATTGGGACAATTTTAAACGCCCTATCTTGGAATTATATTACAATGTTATGTAACAATTGAGAGTTGATAATTGATAATTGAGAGTTGAAGATCAAGCCCATAAGTTCAAAGTTTTTGAAGGTTTTTAACTACCAATTTTAAACTATCAATTATCAATTGAAGTTACGCTTTATATCAATTAGCCAAGGTTTTTGTTTAAGATCAATTTAGTAGGGTACTTTAATAATAAGGAGGCAAGATGTTAATGACATTTAATACTGATCAATTTGACAAGCAAGGAGAGAAGATTGATTGTAAAGAAGCAGTTAATTTTTTAAATAGCTTAACTACTTTAGAGCAAGGGCTCTTATTTGATTGTGTTGTACCAGGGATTAGAAGTGAAGATTATCCCTGTGGAATCTCTAAACCGATTCCATTCTTAAGGGCAGTTAGCTATCAAGAGAAGTTGATGTTGATTATAGTTGAATATCAACTATATCTTGATCAATCCGATCAAGGACAAGAGTTAGCTTTAGAGATTCCTCACAATGAGCTTGAAATTTATAAAACTGAAGATTCTTTGAACTTGTTTACTAAAGCTGGAGAGCAATTACAGATTAAATTACATAGTACATTTGATTTTGCTTACCAGCTTAAAACAGATATTTCATTACCGACATATCCCCTATTAGATTGGTTAGCAAGTCCCTTTATTTAATCTGATTATACTTAAAATAACAAACTGCTTATGATATAATTGACTCAGGCTAAAAATTAAAGGTTATAGTTTGTTTTGGAGGGATAATATGATAAATAGGAATTATACCAAACTAGAAGGGCAATTAGTAGATTGGATTCGAGAGCGAGTAGAAGAGGCAGGTTGTCAGGGTACTGTAGTTGGTTTGAGTGGAGGAATTGATTCAGCAGTAACTGCAGTATTATGCCAACAGGCCTTTCCAGAAAATAATTTAGGTTTGATCTTACCTTGCTATAGTGATCCTCAAGATGCTGAAGATGCTAAGAAGTTAGCAGGTGAATTTGAGATTAATTATCAAGTCTTTGATTTAGCAGCTACATTTGATCAATTATTAACGACGGTTGAAGGGGAGCAAGAGGTAACTAAGGATATGGCTGTAGCTAATATTAAGCCACGCTTGCGAATGACAACCCTTTATTATTATGCTAGTAAGAGAAATAGTTTAGTAGTAGGTACTGATAATCGTAGTGAATTGAAGATTGGTTATTTTACAAAGCATGGAGATGGAGGGGTTGATATCGCTCCTTTAGGTAATTTAGTCAAATTAGAAGTGCGGGAATTGGCCAAAGAACTAGGAGTTCCTAAAGAAATTATTAGCAAGCCACCTTCTGCAGGATTATGGTCAGGTCAGACTGACGAAGAGGAACTAGGTATCAGTTACGAACAATTGGATAATTATATCTTGACAGGAGAAGCTGAAGCAGAGGTAAAAGAAAAAGTAGAACGGTTAGCAGTTCAGAATAAGCATAAATTACAAGCACCTCCGATTCCTAAATTTTAGTTACTTTTTATTTAGGAAAGACTATGATATAATGAATTTCATAATCTAAAATTGGGGGGCTGAGAATGGCAAGCAAAATAGTACAATCTGTAGATAGAGCTTTAGATATTTTAGAAATTTTGGTTGAGGTACAACGACCTATTACATTAAGTGAAATTAGTAAGAAAGCTGAGCTAAATATCAGTACAGCTCATCGTTTATTGAATACATTGGTAATGCGAGGATTTGCTGCTCAAGAAGAGAGTGGTAAATATAAACTAGGTTTGCATTTATTTGAGATAGCAGGTACTCTAGAAAATTCGATGGATCTAAAGACGGTAGTTAAACCTTACTTAGAAGAGATTGTAGAAGAATGTAATGAAACAGTTAATTTGGTTATTTTAGATCAGGGTGAAGTCTTATACGTAGATCAGGTAGAATCTACTAATATGATTAGGATGTTTGCTAATGTTGGCAGTAGAGGGCCAGCTCATTCACTAGGAGCAGGAAAAGTATTATTAGCTTACTTAGGTGAGGAGCAATTAGAGCAAGTATTAGATCAAATTGAGTTAACCGAATTTACTGCTAATACAATTACTGATCCTACTGAGTTGAAAGAAGAGTTGATTAAGATTAGAAAGCAAGGTTATGCTATTGACTTTGAAGAGATGGAAGAAGGGGTTCGCTGTGTAGCTGCTCCAATTAGGGATAGTAACGAGAAGGTAGTGGCTGCAATTAGTGTTTCTGGTCCTAATATTAGAATTACAGAAGAGGTTCTATATGAGGAAATGGTTCCGTTGGTTACAGCTAAGGCTGAAGAAATATCTAATAAATTAGCCAATCTAGGTTTATAAGTCATTCAACTTTAAAATCAGATTTATATTAAATTTGGATGACTATAATAGAGGGGGAGAAAAATGGAAGTAAAGGAATGGATGGTTTTTCAACATCAGAAAGGCCTCCATGCTCGGATAGCAGCTATAATTGTCAGAGAAGCAACAAAGATTCAGAATAAATATCAAGATAAACTATTTATTGGTAAAGATGAAACCAAGCTTCTTCCTGCTAGTAGCTTAATCTCATTGACTTCCTCAAATATTAGATATCAAGATCAAATGTTAGTAGTAAGTAAAGGCTCTAATGCTCCAGAGTCTTTAGCTGAATTCATGCAATTTTTAGCAGGTGAGTTTAATTTAGAGGGTAAACAGGTACAAGATGAAGTAGATCAACTCTTGCAGCAGACTACTTTAACTGTAGAAAAGGTATTTAATAATATTGCTAATGGAGTAATTATTGTTGATCATAAAGGGAGAATAACAACTTTTAATCGGGCAGCAGAAGAGATTACTGGTTTATCTAGCCAGCAAGTAATGGGGGAAGATATAACTGATATTATCCCAAACTCTAGGTTGAAAGAGGTTATTCAAGCTGCAACGCCTGAACTTGGTAGGCGTCTAGAGATCAATCAGGCTATAATTATAACCAATAGAACACCAATTATCGTTAATGGACAGGTGGTAGGTGGGATTGCTGTTTTTCAGGATGTTTCTACACTGGAAAAGTTATCTGGAGAATTAAGAGAGGTAAAGGCCTTAAAAGAGCGGCTTGATCTGATTTTAGAATCGGTTCAAGATGGTATCTGTGTGATTAATCAAGTTGGTAAGATTGATTATGTTAATCCAAGCTATGCGGAATTAATTGGAATAGAGCAACAAGAGATTGTTGGTTGTTCAATCCAAGAGATTAGTGATAGTCAAGCTTATCAGCAGGTATTAGAGACAGGTCAGGGGGTCTTTGGAGTTGTAACTGAAAAAGATGATGGTTTAGTTATTATTTCTAATATCTATCCATTGCAGGTTGATGGAGAGGTTGAAGGGGTAGTAGTAGTTGCTAAAAAGAAGACTGAAGTAGAGAAATTAGCTAATAGATTAAATGAGTTATCAGCTAAAGCGGAATACTTAGAGCAGGAGTTAAAGCGGGAGCGGGGAGTAGATAAATCCTTCCAAAGAATTGTCGGGAATAGTGGTGTTTTAAAGGAGGCGTTGGTTAGGGCAACTAAGGCAGCAGAAACGACTTCGACCGTTTTGATCAGAGGAGAGAGTGGAACTGGTAAGGAGTTAGTTGCAGAGGCGATTCATTATGCTAGTGCCCGTAAGGATGGGCCTTTTATCCGGGTTAATTGTGCTGCTATACCCCCTAATTTGATTGAAAGTGAGTTGTTTGGTCATAGGCAAGGTGCTTTTACAGGAGCAGTTAATAATAAGATCGGTAAGTTCGAATTGGCAGATGGTGGGACGATTTTTTTGGATGAGATAGGGGAGTTACCGGTTGAATTACAGGTTAAATTATTGCGTGTCTTACAGGAGCGAAGTTTTGAGCGGGTTGGTGGAGTAGAAACTATTGAGGTTGATATCAGAATTATTACTGCGACTAATCGTGATTTAGAGCAGATGATGGAAGAAGGAGAGTTTAGAGAAGATTTATATTATCGTTTAAATGTAATTCCAATCGTTTTACCAGCGCTGCGGGAGCGAAAAGAGGATATCCCTTTATTGGCTGAACATTTTTTGACTAAGCTAGCAGCTAAGTTGGACCAGAAGGTTGATAGTATTTCTCAAGCTGCTTTGCAGTTGTTAGCTGAATATTGTTGGCCCGGAAATGTAAGGGAGTTACAGAATATAATTGAGCGGGCAATCAACTTTACAGAAACAGCTCAAATTACAGTAGATAATCTACCAGATTACTTAAAACAAGGTTATCAAGGGGCTGATGCTTTAGTCAGTTTACAAGCAGATGGAGAAGTAGCTACTTGGCAAGATTATGAAAAAGAGGTTATTAAGTTGGCTTTAGAGAAGCATCATAGCTTTAATGCTGCTGGTAAGGCGTTAGGTATTACCCATAAGACCGTTGCTGCTAAGGCTAGAAAGTATGGCTTAGTTGATTGACCTGATAAAAAAGAACAACCACTTGGTAAAAAGTATCAAGTGGTTGTTCTTTTTTTCTTGCAAATTAGTGATGTGAGGTCTAATAATTGATAGCTTTTTTAAAAACATTACAATTAAGCTGGTATTAGACTTTTGATCATGATTAGAAGCAATTAATTGAATATAACTCTTTAATTATACCCATAATAAACATAATCATTAATTATTGTCTTTACAAATCAGGTTGGAATTTAACTTGCATAATCTAAAAGTAGAAAAGACAAAATTAAAATTTATGGAGGGAATAAGATGACTGAACAACAAGTTATGGTTACTAGTAGTGCTGGACTTCATGCTCGTCCTGCTTCTTTAATTGTCCAAGAGGCGAATAATTATCAATCTGAAATCAAACTGGCTAAAGATAATAATGAAGTGAATGCTAAAAGTATTATGGGAATTATGGGCTTAGGTGTCAGTCAGCAGACAGAAATTACTGTTAAGGCTGAAGGTGAGGATGAAGAGGAGGCAGTTGCTGCTGTAGTAAAGTTGATTGAAAGTGGATTTGATGAGTAAGGAGAGGATATAAATTGATTAAACTAACTGGAGTTGCAGCATCACCTGGGATTGCTATTGGTGAAGTATTGCTATTAGAAGAAGAACTCTCTTATGATAAGGTTAAGGTTGAAGATATTGCAGAAGAAAAAGATAGATTAAAAGAAGCATTATTAGCTTCTAAAGAACAATTGATAGCTATTAAGAAGAAAGTAGAAGAAGAGATGGGTAGTGACAAGGCTGAAATATTTCAAGCCCATTTAATGGTCTTAGATGATCCGGAGCTGACTTCAGCTATTGAGAATAAGCTTGAAGCTGAAGCAATTAATGTTGAAGCAGCCTTAGAGGAGGCTATTGAAGGGTTTGCTAGTATGTTTGCTAATATGGATGATGACTATATGAAAGAGCGGGCCAGCGATATTCGAGATGTTGGTGATCGGATTTTACGAAATTTATTGGGGGTTGAAGCTCAATCTTTGGCTCAACTAGAACGGGAAGTTATTCTGATTGCTGATGACTTGACTCCATCTGATACAGCCCAAGTTGATAAGGAGCAAGTCTTAGGATTTGCTACTAAGATTGGAGGACGAACTTCTCATACTGCGATTATGGCTCGCTCATTAGGGATTCCAGCTGTTGTAGGGGCTAAAGAGATTTTAGAGGCTGTAGAGACAGGAACTACTGTGATAGTCGATGGGATTGCTGGAGTTGTAATTGTTGATCCTACTGAGGAGCAACTAACAGAGTATCAACAAAAATTAGCAGATTATCAGAAGCGACAAGAGAAGTTAGCTGAACTGAAAGATCTACCTGCTGAAACTGAAGATGGTCATCGGGTGGAACTTGCAGCAAATATTGGAACTCCTGCTGATGTGACCAGTGCCTTAGAAAATGGTGCTGAGGGAATTGGTCTTTATCGTAGTGAGTTTTTGTATATGGATCGTGATTCATTACCTACAGAAGAGGAGCAATTTGAGGCTTATAAGGAAGTTGCAGAAAGAATAGACGGGCCAACGGTGATTAGAACCTTGGATATTGGTGGCGATAAGGAGCTTCCCTACTTGGATTTGCCAGATGAGATGAATCCATTCCTTGGTTATCGAGCGATTAGAATCTCTTTAGAGCGGGTAGATATCTTTAAGACACAACTACGGGCAATTTTACGAGCTAGTAAATATGGACAAGTCAAGATTATGTATCCTATGATTTCATCATTAGAAGAACTACAAGCTGCTAATCAGATTTTAGCAGAGGTTAAAGAAGATTTGACTAAGGAAGGGGTCGAATTCAATTCAGAGCTTGAAGTAGGAATGATGATTGAAGTTCCTGCTGCAGCAATGATTGCCGATTTATTGGCTAAGGAGGTTGACTTTTTCAGTATTGGAACCAATGATTTGATCCAATATACTACTGCTACTGACCGAATGAATGAACAGGTGGCTGATCTATACCAGCCTTTCCATCCAGCAGTATTAAGGTTGATTAAACGGGTAGTTGAAGCTGCTCATAAGCATGATAGCTGGGTTGGGATGTGTGGTGAGATGGCTGGAGATAGAAGGTTGGCTCCATTTTTAGTAGGGATTGGATTGGATGAATTTAGTATGAGTGCAGTCTCTATTGCTGAGGTTAAAGAGGTTATTAGGAGTTTAACCTTGCAGCAGGCTGAAGAAGTAGTCGATCAGGTGTTGGCCCTATCTACTGCTAAACAAATTGAAGATCTACTAGCTAAATATTAGTTAATTATTGGTAACAACTACTCAGACTTGAGTAGTTGTTTTTTTTATAGTAAACTATAAGTAAAGAACTGAAAGAGGTGAGTAAAGATGATGGAATTAAATTATGGATTAGATGTTAAGCAAGAACAGCAATTAGTGATGACTCCTAAGTTACAGCAGGCGATAGAGCTGTTACAACTTTCCTCTTTAGAATTAAAGGATTATATAGATGAAGAAATGTTGGAGAATCCTTTATTGGAACTAGAGGATGATTATGATTCCTCTGCAACTGATTATGCTAATTATACTGCTGATCAAGATGAGTTCAATTATGAAAATTTTGTTGCTAAAGAGTTGACGCTAGATGAGTATTTAAGGCAACAGTTAAAATTGGTTGTTACTAATTCTTCTGAAGAAGAGATTGGGAAGCAGATAATCGGCAATTTAGATCAATCTGGGTTCTTTAATGATACTGCTAGATTAGCTACAGAATTAGAAGTAGCTGTCAGCCAGATTGAGGTTGTTTTAGAGAAGATAAAGAGATTCGATCCGATAGGAATAGCTACTTCAGGGATGGAAGAAGCATTGCTAACACAATTAGAAGAATTAAAAAGTAAGAAAAACAAACAGGAAATTGAACTGGCTAAAGAGGTTGTTGATACTCATTTGGAAGAAGTAAGTAAAAACCAGGTCAGAAAAATTGCGAAAAGTTTAAAGATTAAGCCGATTCATGCTCAACAAGTAATTGATTTAATCAAGACGTTAGATCCTGTTCCTGCTAATAAATTCAGGAAAGAAATTACTGATAATAGTTATATAGAACCTGATATTGTTGTAAGGAAGGTCAATGATAGGTATGTGACTATCTTAAATGATTTTAGTTTTCCTACCTTACGAATTAGTAAGTACTACAAAAAATTATTAGCTAAGAATAAATCTAAAGACGAATTACAAGGGTATATGGAAGAGAAATTAGAATCTGCCTTGTGGTTGGTTAAGAGTATAGAACAAAGAAGAAGAACGGTTTATAATATAGTTCAAGAGTTAATAGATGTCCAACATGAATTTTTGGAAAAGGGATTGAAGTATTTAAAGCCATTGACTATGAAAGAGGTTGCTGAGCGGATTGAGATGCATGAATCTACAGTCAGTAGAGCTACTAGCAATAAGTATATTCAGACTCCTTACGGCTTATTTTCAATGAAGTTTTTATTCAGTGGTAGTATTAAGACTAAGGGTGGTCAAGTATCGGCAGTAAGTGTCAAACAGCAGTTACAAGAAGTAGTTGATAATGAAGATCCTAATAAACCATTGAGTGATCAAAAGATCAGCCAGAAATTAGCAGAAAGAGGCATAGATATTTCACGAAGAACGGTTGCAAAATATAGAAAAGAGTTGAAGATTCCTAGTTCGAGAATGAGAAAGAGATATAACTAATTATTGAAAAGATCAGATTATTTAATCTGGTCTCTTTTATTATGGATTCAAATAATAACCTCTGTAATTTATAATTAAAATATGATAAGATCTAGTTTAGAAGCAGGAATTTTCAGATTTTTGTTGAATTTTAACTAAAACAGAGTTTTGTAATTAGAAATAAGTAGCATAAGTTTTAGAAGGGGATGATTGTTAATGAAGAAGAGACCAAGTAATTTAGTCAAATCTGTAGATCGCTCAATCAATATTCTTGAAGAGTTAGCAAAGTACGAAGAGGGATTAGGAGTAACAGAATTAGGAAATAGATTAGATATTCATAAAAGTTCGGTTCATAGATTATTATCAACTTTAGTTTATCGAGGGTTAGTAGAGCAAGATTCTAAAACTGGAAATTATAAACTTGGTTTAAAGATCTTTGAATTAGGGAGTAAAATTTTTAATGATTTAGAAATTAGAGAATATGCTAAGCTATATTTAGAAGAGTTGGTTGAAGAGACTGGAGAAGCAGTTCACTTAGCAGTACTTGATCAAGGAGAGATTATCTATATCGATAAAGTTGAGAGTTCTAATACAATCAGAATGTATTCCCAAGTGGGCAAGAGAGCACCTGTTCATTGCACAGGTTTAGGCAAGGCAATCTTAGCTTATCTATCTGAAGAAGAAGTAGATCGGATAATAGAAACTAAAGGTTTACCAGAATATACCGAAAATACAATCACTGATCCTGAGCAGTTTAAGGAACGGTTGGCTTTAATTAGAAATAGAGGTTATGCTATGGATGAGATTGAACATGAATTAGGGATTCGTTGTGTAGCGGCACCAATCTTTAATTATAATGATGAAGCAGTAGCTGCCGTTAGTGTTTCCGGGCCAACAATGAGGGTCAGCAAAGATAGAATTGATGAATTATCTAAGTTAGTTAAAGAGATAGGACTTAAGATTTCTCAGCGGTTAGGGTATAATCCTAGACAATTAAATAATTATTAATTTTAAAAAAATTTAATATTTTTGCAGGAATTTTAGATTTAATCTTTAATAAGTATAGTATAAGATGACATAAGTCAATATAAGCCGATATAACAAAACTTTGTTTTGGTATAAGAAACATAATTATTGATTGCTTTTTTTATTTTCCTAGATACAAAAACGATGTTTTGTAATCAAAAACAAGTTTAATAAGTTTATAAGTACGGGATTTTTTATGGGAGGTAGAGTTATGGAGTGATTTAAAATGATGGAGGTGATAAAAGTTCAACTGAATGGTTTTAAAGCATTTAAAAATTAAATTTTAAAGAATTAAGGGGGATATAATAAAATGTTTAATAAAAAATCTATGGTGATAGCATTAGTTTTATCGTTAAGTATGATGTTTTTAGTTGTTGGGTGTTCTTCTACAGAGGAGGAAGAGGTCACTTTAAGAATTGCTAATTATTATGCTACAGATCATCCAGTAAATCAGAACTTAGAAGAAACATTTAAAACAATGGTAGAAGAAGAAACAGAAGGTAGAGTAGAGGTAGAAATTTATCCTAATAATCAATTAGGATCTGAGCAAGAGTTTATTGAAGGAGTACAAATGGGAAGTGTTGAAATGGCGATGACAGGAAACATGTGGGAGAATACTATTCCAGAATTCAGAATTATGCAAATGCCTTACATGTTTGTTGATTATGACCATGCAGATGAAGTATTAAATGGTCCAATTGGAGCAGAGGTTTATGAATACCTAGAAGATTTAGATGTTAAAGTATTAAACTCTTTTCCAAATGGTTTTAGAGTTATCTCAAATAACGAAAGAGCAATCGAATCGGTTGAGGATGCTGAAGGAATTGACTTACGAGTCTTTGAAGGTGAAACAATTATAGATATGATGGATAGATTAGGATTTGATACTACTGTCATGGCAATGGATGAGGTCTTTACTTCATTACAACAGGGTGTAATCGATGGACAAGATAACCCACTTGCTACTAGTTATGATGCAGGATGGTATGAAGTTCAAGATCATGTAGCTATAACTAATCATATGTATAGTCCAGGATATATTGTGATTAACAAAGGTATCTGGAATGGACTTGCAGAGGAAGATCAGGAAGTTGTTCAGAGAGCTGCTGAACTTGCAGGAGAACAAATTAGAGATGATGTAATGGCTAATGATGAAGAAATCATTGAAGAAATTACTGAAGATGGAGTAGAAGTAACTTATCCAGAGCTTGAACCATTTATGGAGAAAGTTCAACCAATTATTGGTGAATTCATTGAAGAATATCCACATACTGAAGATATAATTAATGAGATTCAAGAAAAAGCTGAAGACTATCTCTAATTAGTATTGAATATGGGGGCAGGATTGCTCCCATATATTTAATAACTAAAATGAAAGGGATGAATTATGAATAAACTTTTAAGTTATGTATATAAAGGGATAGAAATTTTGATGATGGGACTGTTAGTATTTTTGGTAGGTATAATCTTTACTAATATAGTTTCTCGTAGATTTTTTGGTGGATCTCTTGTTTGGATTGATGAAGTCAGTAGATTAGTATTTGTTTGGATTTCTTTTATAGCAATAGCTATTGGTTTTAGGAAAAGTTCACATCCATCTTTTTCAGTTTTGTTAGAGAAATTAGATGAAGAAAAAGCCAAGAAACTATTGATAGTGATTAATATTTTAGTTTCAATCTTTTTATTTTATTTACTACAAGGTGGTATTGATTATGTTTTAAGGTCGCAAGTACAAAGAACATCTATTTTAGGTATTTCTGTTGCTTGGAAGTATGCTGCAGTCCCTGTAGCTACAGCTATAATGTTTGTTGAATGTATAATTAAAACTATAAGTTTATTTAAGAAAGATGAATTAAAAATAGAACATGAAACTAATGAGGTGATTTAATTGGCTGAACTTATTATCTTTTTATCTTCTTTAATAAGCTTTACAGTTATCGGAGTTCCTGTTGGTTTTGCAATTGGCTTAACTAGCCTTATATTGATGTTCTTTATGGGGATGAGTAATCCAATGATATTAGCAAGGAGAATGGTAACAGGAATTGATTCGTATACCTTATTAGCTATACCATTTTTCATGTTGGCTGGAGAAATTATGAATAAAGCTGGTATAGTTCGTGATATACTAAGGTTTGCTAATGCTATAGTTGGTCGTTTAAAAGGTGGATTAGCTTATGTAAATATAGTAGGGAGTATGTTATTTGCAGGGATTAGTGGTTCAGCTGTGGCAGATACTTCTGCATTGGGTTCTTTGATAATTCCTATGATGGAGGAAGATGGATATGACAAGTCTTTTTCTTCAGCAATTACTTCTTCTTCCGCAATTATTGGCCCTATAATTCCACCAAGTATTCCGATGATTATTTTTGGTTCTATTGCACAAGTATCTATTGCTAGATTGTTTTTAGGGGGGGCTATACCAGGTATATTAGTCGGTCTTTCTTTAATGGGGGTAGCATACTTTACTGCTACAAAAAGAGATTACCCAGTCAGTGATAAGATCAGTTTGAAAGAATTTTTAGAAGTTTGCAAGAAGACTATCTGGGCTTTAATCTTACCAATGATTATCTTATTTGGAATAGTAGGAGGAATATTTACTGCAACTGAGGCTGGAGCAGTAGCTGTTGTCTATGGTGTTGTAATATCTTTTGTTGTTTATGATTTAACACTAGAAGATGTACCGGAGATATTGAGAGGGGCATCTTTAAATACAGGAATAGTAATGCTGATTTGTGCTACTGCAATGGCTTTAACGTGGTATCTTGCTACAGCTCAAGTTCCTCAAAATTTAACTCAGTTTTTGACAAGCCTTACTGAAAGTAGATTGGTCTTCTTATTTATATTGAATGTATTATTATTCTTAGTTGGGATGGTTATTGATTTAACTCCTGCTTTATTTTTATTAGTACCAATCCTATTACCTGTTAGTGCAACTTATGGGGTTGATCCTATTCATTTTGGAATAATTATGGTTGCTAATCTATGTGTTGGCCTTACAACACCCCCAGTAGGCACTGTATTATATGTTACTACCTCAATTTCTAAAATTAATTTAGAAGAGTTGGTTAAAGAGTTATTACCAATGTATATTGTATTATTTATTGTATTGTTGTTGATAACTTATGTTCCAGAAATAGTACTATGGCTGCCATCATTAATTTAGGAAGTGATATGAATGGAATTAGAATTTTATTACTCAGATATTGAAGGTGTTGAAATACCTACTGACAATTTTTTTGGTGTATTTAAACCTAAGAAAAATGAAGATGATTTTGCTCTTGATGAATTGGTTTCAAAAGCTCTAGAAGAACCTATTGGTACTAATAGACTGAATCAAGAATTAAAACCAGGGGATGAAGTAGTAATTTTATCTGATGATAATACCCGCGCTACGCCAGTTGATCAAATTTTACAGGTTTTATTACCTAAGCTTCACCAGCTAGGGATTAAGAAAGAAGATATTACTATTTTGATGGCTTTAGGGACTCATCGACCGATGGAACATGATGAATTAGTTGCTAAATTAGGTGTAGAAATAGTTGAAGATTATAATGTAATCAATCATTTATGGGATGAAGAGGATCAAAATATCTATTATGGAAAGACTTCTAAGGGGATAGAAGTTTGGGGCAATAGATTATTAAAAGAGTCTGATTATGTAATTGGAATTGGCCATATAGTTCCACATCGGGTAGCTGGTTTTTCTGGTGGTGGAAAGATTGCTCAACCAGGAGTATGTACTGGTCAAACTACTGGAGAAACCCATTGGCTTAGTGCTTTAGTACCAGGGACTGATATTATGGGCCAAAGGGATAATTCAGTCAGAAAACAGATAGATGAATCAGCTAGACTAATGGGTTTAGATTTTATTATTAATGTGGTTCAAGATTTAAAAGAAGAAGTAGTAGGAGTATTTGCTGGCGATTTAGTCGAAGCTCATCGGGCAGGTTGTGAATTAGCTAAAGATGTTTATGGGGTTGAGATACCTAAAGCTGATATTGTAATTACTGATTCTTATCCAGCTGATATTGAGTTATGGCAGGCTGCTAAAGGGGTTTATTCTTCCGATTTAGTAGTTAAAGAAGATGGTTATATTATTTTAGTAACACCTTGTCCTGAAGGAGTAGCAAAGACTCATCCAGAGATTGAAAAGTTTGGTTATTTATCTTTAGAAGATACAGAAGAGCTTATAGAAAATAAAGAGTTAGAAGAAATGAGTGTAGCTGCTCATCTAGTTCATGTAGGTAGAGCTATTAAAGAAAAGGCAAATGGAATTCTGGTTTGTCCAAATATTTCTAAAGAAGTTAAAGAAGGATTAGGTTTTATTCCAGCTGATTCTGTACAAGAAGCACTAGAATTTGCTTTAGATAAGAAAGGTAAAGATGCTTCAATTATTGCTATGTTACATGCTGGAGAAATTTTGCCGATTAACAAATGAGCTTTGAGATAGATAAAATTTTTAAGGAGGAATAAATATGTCTAAATTTAAAGTATTAGTAACTGATTATGAATATGAAACTTTACAGTATGAAGAGGAAGTGTTAAATGAGATTGATGCGGAATTTTTAAAAGCACAATGTAAGACAGAAGAAGATGTGATTGAAGCAGCTCAAGGTGTAGATGGTTTATTAGTTCAATATGCTCCAATTAGTAAAAAGGTCTTTGCAGCATTACCAGACTTAAAGGTAGTAGCTCGTTATGGAGTAGGGGTTGATGTAGTTGATTTAGAAGCAGCTACTGAGCATGGAGTTGCTGTAGTTAATGTTCCTGATTATTGTGAAGATGAAGTTTCAGATCAAGCATTTGCTTTATTAATGGCTTGTGCTAGAAAGACTGTCTTACTCAATAATGATGTCAAATCAGGGAATTGGGACTTCAATGTTGGTAAACCAATCCATCGTTTACGAGGGAGTACTTTAGGAATTGTTGGCTTTGGGAAGATACCACGTAAATTAGCAGAGAAAGCTAAGGTGTTTGGATTTGAAATGTTAGTTTATGATCCTTTCGTTGAGCAAGAGGTAGAGGAAGAGTACGGTGTTCAATTAGTAGAGTTAGATGAGCTAATGAAGAGATCAGATTATGTCTCTGTTCATGTACCACTAAATGAGCATACTAAGCATCTGATTGGAGCTGAGGAATTTGAATTGATGAAGGAGTCAGCTTTTATAATCAATACTGCACGTGGTGCTGTGCTAGATGAAGCAGCTTTAGTTACAGCATTAGACAATGGTCAATTGGCAGGAGCTGGATTAGATGTAACAGAGGAAGAGCCGATTGCTAAAGATAGCCCATTATTAGAGATGGATAATGTAATCATCAACCCACATGTTGGTTGGTACTCTGAAGAAGCTCAGGTTGAATTACAGACTAAAGCCGCTCAAGGAGTAGCAGATGTACTGACTGGAAAAGGAGCTAAGTATCTAGTTAATCAAGAAGTAGTGATCGATTAAATTATTTTTTTGCTAATTAACTGAAACAGCGTTTCATATATAAAAACAAACTATAAAATGAGGTGATGGCTATGTTAGAAGTAGTAACACTAGGTGAAACGATGGTAATGATGAACCCTGAAGAGACGGGTGATTTAAAGTATATTTATAATTATAAAAAGCAGCTAGGCGGGGCAGAGAGTAATTTTGCGATTGGACTAAATAGATTAGACCATCAAGTAGGTTGGATCAGTAAATTGGGTGCTGATCCCCATGGAGAATATGTTAAATCATTCATACAAGGAGAAGGGGTAGATGTCTCCCAAGTTAAGTTGAGCGATGATGCTCCAACAGGGTTGTTTTTTAAAGAAAGAAGAGAGCTAGGAGAGAGTAAGGTCTATTATTATCGTCATGATTCAGCAGCAAGCAGAATGAATCCTGCTGATTTAGATGAGGACTATATTGCTCAAGCTAAGTATCTGCATTTGACTGGCATTACGCCTGCCTTAAGTGAGTCATGTTATCAGACTATTTTAGAGGCAATTGAGATTGCCCAAGAAAATGATGTCAAGATTTCTTTAGACCCTAACTTACGTTTGAAATTATGGAGTAAAGAACGGATGAGAGAAGTAATGTTAGAGCTATTTAAAGAAGCTGATATTGTCTTACCAGGTATTGAAGAAGGTGAGATCTTATTAGGAACGGATGATCCTACTGAGATCGCTCAGCAGATCTTAGATTTAGGAGCAGAGCTTGTAGTAGTTAAACTAGGAGCTGAAGGTGCTTTGGTAGCAACTGAAGATATTATCGAAAAAGTGCCAGGTTATCCAGTAGAAAGGGTCGTTGATCCAATTGGAGCTGGAGATGGTTTTGCGGCTGGATTTATTGCTGGACAGTTGAAAGAATATGATTTGGTTGAATCAACTAAATTAGCCAATGCTGTAGGTGCCTTTGCTACGACAGTGATTGGAGATGTAGAAGGTTTACCGACGATGGAGCAAGTCAAGATCTTTACTGGGCAAAAGAACGGAATAGATAGATAAATTAGGGGGTAAAAAGATGAAGAAACAAGAAAATTTAGAGACCATTCTTGAGAGTGGAGTTATAGCAGTAATTAGGGGTACTGAAGTTGATAAGATGGTAAAGATTGTTGAAGCTTTACAAGAAGGTGGCATCAAAGCTTTGGAGGTTACTTTAAATACCCCTGGTGCATTAGATATGATTAAAGAATTAGCAGTTAAGTTAGAGGATACAGATGTAGTTGTTGGGGCTGGAACTGTATTAGATGGAGAGACAGCTCGAGCTGCTATCTTAGCTGGGGCAGAGTTTGTTTTTGCTCCTAATTTAAATTACGATGTGATTGAAGTCTGTAACCGCTACGGGAAGATAGTGATTCCTGGAGTAATGACCCCAACAGAGATTGTTAATGCTTATCAAGCTGGAGCCGATTTGGTTAAGGTTTTTCCTGCTAAGGTTGTTGGCCCAGGATTTATTAAGAGTGTAAAAGGGCCATTAGATCATATTCCAATGATGCCTACAGGTGGAGTAAACTTAGATAATGCAGCAGACTTTATTGAAGCAGGTTCAGTTGCTTTAGGAGTTGGGGGTTCACTACTTGACCAAGAAGCAATTGATAATGAAGATTATGAAGTTTTAACTGAAAAGGCTAAGCAATTTGTGCAGGTTGTAGAGGAGACTAGAGAGTCCTTAGCCTAACTTGGATAAGGAGGAAGAGCGATGATTATTGATAGTTTAGAAAATGTTACTGATTATAATATAACTGAAAGGTTAGAGCAAGCTTTTGTTTACTTAGAGGAGAATGATTTTAAAGAATTAGAAGATAGCAAGTATGAAGTAGATGGAGAAGAAATTTTTGCGATAGTTGATTCATACCAACCTAAAGCTAAAGAGGATGGATTTTGGGAAGGGCATCGTCAGTATATTGATATTCAATATCTTGTCGAAGGAACTGAATTGATCGGTTATTCTAACCTGGAGCGAATGAACTTTCAAAAATATGATGCAGATAAAGACTTAGCAGTATTTGAAGGAGAAGGTGATTTTCTAACTTTAGAAGCAGGTGATTTTATGCTTCTTAGACCACAAGATATTCATATGCCTGGGATTGCTGTTAATGATGATACTCAAAGAGTAAAGAAAGTTATTGTCAAGATCAAAGTGGATTAAATAGAAATATCAATAATTTTTCTGATTATAATTATAAAGTGAGTTTAAGGACATTTGTTAGCTTTTAATTAAGCAAATGTCCTTTATTTCTTTATGGGTATATCTCTCTGTTAAAATTAGTAAAAAAGTATCTCCTTCCTTTTTTTCGATCATTTATTGAATTTAATTAAAATAGAATTTTGTAATTAGAAGCAAGAACTATAAGTTTTAGGAAGATTATTACCGAATAAAAGAGTGAGTAATTTAGTTAAATCCATATTTGAAAGAAAATTTAGTATAAATAAGCATAATTAAGTGCTTAGAAAAATCAAGAAATTTTAAAAACAAGGTGGTATAATGGAGAAATTAAAGAATTTATTTTCATTAAGTAAAGACAAATCAAAGGTATCTGATGGTAATTTAGGTACCTTTCTTTCTAAAGTAAGTATAATTAAACAGTTACATTTTGGTTTTGGAACTTTACTATTATTAATTATTTTTAGTGGAAGCATTATTTTTTATAATAATTATCATATTAATAATCAAATTGAAGAATTGAATCAGAGAATAATTCCAGTAGTAGAGGTTAATGAAGAAATTAGTCAGGAATTGAATCAGAAGGAAAATAGTATTTATCGTTGGCAAGCAGGTTTAGGGCCTTTAGATTTAGAGCAAGGAAGATTAGAAGATAGTTTCAAAAGGCTCGAAGAGCAGATAGAGGACCCAGATCTAGTTGGAGTTATAGATGACCTTTATCAATCTACTAATGAGCTAGAAGAAGAAATTCAAAATTTATACTCCTCTGAAGCCAATTCTACAGCAAGAAGTAATATTCTGTCTAATATAAGTAGGCTAAATTATAGGATTGACCATCTTAATACTCGCTTAAGTAATTATAATTGGAGTAGGTTGGAGAATATAGCAGATTATATTCTTTATGCTTCCAATCAAGGTAGAGCTATTGTCATAATTTTAACTTTAGTTAGTCTTATAATTGGCGTTAGTATAGGTCTTCTTATTAATCGTGGTGTTAATAATATAACATCTAATGTACAGGATAAGACTTTTGATACTTCAACTAAGATAGAAGAGGTATCTAGTTCTGCTCAGGATATGAAGAAGATCGCTGATGAGGTGAATGATGATTTAACTAAAGCAGTAGCTACGATTCAAAATTTAGCGGTTGGAAATGATGAAGTAGCAAAAGCAAGTAATGAGGTATCAATTTCTATTCAAGAGGTATCTAAGAGGATAGAGCAGTTATCTAGTCAGTCAGAGGTTATTTCTCAGGCTGGTCATAATACTTATCGGATAATTAAAGAAACAAATGATGGTATTGATATGGTAGAGGAATCTATAAATAATACTGTTGGAGTAATTCAAGAATTAGATCAAAGTATTGATAAGATTAGTGATATTTCTGATGAGATTATGAAAATAGCAGACCAGACTAATTTATTAGCCTTAAATGCAGCAATTGAAGCTGCAAGGGCAGGAGAAGATGGAGAAGGATTTACAGTGGTAGCAGAAGAGGTTAAAGATTTAGCAGATGAGAGTATTCAAGCAACTAAAGAAGTGCAGTCTATTATCTCTGAAGTGGAAAAGGCATCAAACAAGGTAATATCAGCAATGATTACAGGAGATGGCTTAAAGAATAAGAGTATAGTAGATACTTTTGCTAAGGTTAAAAACTTGTTTAAACAAGTTAGCAATAATATGGATGATGTTATTGAATCTACTGAAGTTCAAGTTACTGCTACCCAAGAGATAAGTGCTTTATCCCAACAGATTTCAGCTTCTAGTGAAGAGGTTGCAGCTCAGACTCAAGAATCTTTAAGTTCAACTGAGAATCTAACAGAGTTAATAGAAGAGGTTAATAACCTAAATGCTGAATTATACTTAAAGATTAAGGAGCAGGTTAAAAAGTCCCAAGAGCAACAAAGCTTAATTGAGCAGGTAATAAAAATAAATCAAAGACTGAGTTAGTTTTAAGATGTTTTATATACCTGAATCCACTTAGTTACCAACAATATATTAAGTTGACTTAGATGAGATATAATATTAATTATGAGGTGATAAGATGCTAAAAAGTCAGCGGTTAAGGAAAATAGGACCGGAGATAGATGCTTTACGATTAGGAACAGGTTGGAAAGAAGATGAACTGTCTCAACCACAAATTTTGGTAGATAGTACTTATGGGGCAAGCCATCCTGGAAGTGTCCACTTGGATCAAGTGGTTGCTAAAATATCTGAAGGCATCAAGAAAGTGGATGCTAAACCAGCTGAATTTACTGTAACTGATATTTGTGATGGAGTAGCACAGGGTCATGATGGGATGAATTACTCTCTGGTTTCCCGAGAAATGATTGCTAATATGGTAGAGATTCACGCGTTGGCCCATCCTTATGATGGAGTGGTTTTATCTTCTTCTTGTGATAAGGCCATTCCTGCCCATTTGATGGCAGCAGCCAGAATCGATATGCCAACAATTCATGTACCAGGTGGTACTATGAGTCCAGGGCAAGGTGGTTTGACCTTAGAAAAGGTTGGAACTTATGCTGTTCAACTAGAACGAGAAGAGATCAGTGCAGAGGAATTTACGAAGATACAGGCAGAAGCTTGCCCTAACTGTGGTTCTTGTCAGTTTATGGGTACAGCTAATACAATGCAGGTGATTGCTGAAGCATTAGGTCTAGCTCTACCTGGTTCTGCTTTGGCCCCTACTCAAGATGAGATAGTTGATAATTTTGCTTACAAAGCAGGAGAGCAGATTTTAGAGTTAATTGAGGAGGATATTAAACCGAGTGATATTTTGACTAAAGAGTCCTTTGAAAATGCAATTGTTCTCCATGCAGCGGTAGCAGGTTCAACCAATGCTTTATTACATCTACCAGCAATTGCTCATGAAGCTGGAATTGAGATCGAACTAGAATTATTTGATCAAATCCATCGTCAAACGCCTCATTTAGCTAATGTAATTCCAAGTGGTGAGTATGCTTGTGAGTTATTATGGTATGCTGGTGGGGTTCCAGCGATAATGGAAGAGCTTAAAGAATTATTACATCTTGATGTGATGACCGTTACAGGTAAAACTTTAGGTCAAAATTTAGCTGAGCTTAAAGAAGTTGGTTTCATTGAAAAGTGTCGAGTTCAATTTAAAGAAAATTATGATTTAGAGGTAAGTAATGTATTGAAGAGTAGGGAAGAAGCTATATCTGATGAAGGAGCAATAGCTATTCTGACAGGAAATTTGGCCCCTGAAGGAGCTGTTGTTAAGCATTCAGCAGTTGCTGAAGAGATGCATCAGCATGTTGGCCCAGCTCGGGTCTTTGATTGTGAAGAGGATGCTAAAGAAGCAATTATTACTAGAGAAATTGAACCAGGGGATGTAATCTTTATTCGTTATGAAGGGCCAAAAGGTAGCGGAATGCCTGAGATGTTTTATACAACAGAAGCCCTTGCCTCTGATCCTGAACTAGTATCTACAACGGCATTGATTACAGATGGTCGCTATTCTGGTGCTACTAGAGGGCCAGCAATTGGCCATGTTTCACCAGAAGCAGCTGCTGGCGGGCCAATAGCATTAATAGAAGATGGAGATTTAATTAAGATCGATATACCTGCTCGAAAATTAGAGATTGTGGGGATAGCAGGAGAAGAAATTTCTTCAGCAGGGATAACTAAAACTCTGGCTCAGCGGAAGGAAGAATGGACAAAACCAAATTTAGGGACTAAAAAAGGTGTGTTGGCCCAATATGCTAAATTAGCAACTTCACCAATGAAAGGTGGTTATATGGAGTAAATTAGCTGTAAAAAGAAAAGTCAAAATAAAACTTGACATAGACTTGACACCCACTATTTTCTTTGTTAAGATTAACATTATGAAGTTAATATGAATTTCAAGGAGGAAATAGTGTGAGTAAGTTGAGTAAAGAAGATATATTGCAACAAGCTAAAGAGTTAAATGTTAAATTTATAAGATTACAATTTACTGATATTTTGGGGATTATTAAGAATGTAGCGATTACAGTTGAACAATTAGAGGAAGCATTAGATGGAGAAATTATGTTTGATGGATCATCAATTGATGGTTTTACTCGAATTCAAGAGTCTGATATGTACTTAAAACCAGATTATGATACATTTACTGTCTTTCCGTGGCGACCTAAAGAAGGAGGAGCAGTAGCTCGGTTGATCTGTGATGTTTATACTACAGGTGGAAAGCCATTTGAAGGTGGGCCACGAAATGTCTTGAAAAAAGTCTTAAAAGAAGCAGAAGAGATGGGTTATACGATGTATGTTGGCCCGGAACCAGAATTTTTCTTGTTTGAGAAGGATGAAAATGGAGCTCCAACTACAATTACTAATGATCAAGGTGGTTACTTCGATTTAGGGCCATCAGATTTAGGACAAGATACTAGGCGAGATATTGTATTAGCATTAGAGAAGATGGGTTTTGATGTAGAAGCTTCGCACCATGAAGTAGCACCTGGTCAACATGAGATTGACTTTAAATACTCAGATGCTTTAACTGCAGCAGATAATATTGCCACTTTTAGATTTGTTACTAAAGCAATTGCTAATGAGCATGATTTACATGCGACTTTTATGCCTAAGCCGATCTTTGGTGAAGCTGGCTCAGGGATGCATATGAATCAGTCTCTATTTAAAGGCAAAGAGAATGCTTTCTATGATCCAGATGATCGATTGTGCTTAAGTCAGATTGCTTATTATTATATTGGTGGGTTAATTAAGCATGCTAAAGCAATGACTGCAATTACTAATCCGACTGTCAACTCTTATAAACGATTGGTACCTGGATATGAAGCACCGGTTTATATTGCTTGGTCTGCTTCTAATAGAAGTGCTTTGGTTAGGATTCCAGATGCTAAAGGTCTAGGAACAAGGGTAGAGTTGAGAAATCCTGATCCAGCAGCTAATCCTTATTTAGCTACAGCTGTAATGTTGAAGGCAGGATTAGATGGAATTAAGAATAAGATTGAACCTCCTGAAGAGGTTATTGATAATATATATGATATGAATGAATGTGAAAAAGAGAATGCTTGTATTGATAGTTTACCAGGGGATATTAATGCAGCAGTGCAGTATTTATTGCGAGATGAAGTAATTACAGAAGCATTAGGAGATCATGTTCTTGACCGTTTCGTAGAAGCTAAACAGATAGAATGGGATGTCTATCGAACTCAGGTTCATCAATGGGAATTAGATCAGTATTTGAAGATATTTTAATTAAGGGTGAATAAGGAAACATTCTTTTTGATACAATTTTTAATTGTCAAAAAGAATGTTTTTTATTTTTACTGGACTAGATTGGATTTAAGATTAAAAAAGGTCTTTTTATCTTGGTAAAGAAATAATATAAACATGATTATTAAAAAGGGAGGTTAGAAGATGAATAGGGAACAAGAAGGAAATCAAGTCTTTTATACTTCATTGGCTGTTGTCTTTGCAATTGTAATTTGGGGAATAATTAGTCCTACAAGTTTTGGAGGAGTAGCTAATTCAATTTTTGATTTTCTAGCCGGTAATTTTGGTTGGTTTTATTTGACTTCAATGTTTTCTTTTGTGATCTTTTCTATCTGGATTGCTTTCAGTAAATATGGGAAGATAAAGTTAGGAAAGGATGATGAAGAACCAGAGTTTAGTAATCTCTCTTGGTTTGCAATGTTATTTAGTGCAGGTATGGGAGTTGGATTAGTGTTTTGGGGAGTAGCAGAACCACTAAATCATTTTGTTGCTCCATTAGGTGTAGAAGCTGGAAGTCAAGCTGCAGCTGAATTTGCCTTTGAAAAGTCTTTTTTCCACTGGGGCTTACATCCTTGGGCCAACTACGCTGTTTTAGCTTTAGGACTAGCTTATATGCAGTTTAGAAAGGAGAAGCCTGGTTTGATCAGTAGTGTTTTTATTCCTTTGATTGGTGAGCGAGGTGCTCAAGGGCCAATCGGTAAATTGATCGATATCCTGGCAATCTTTGCTACTGTCGGTGGAGTAGCCACTTCACTAGGAATGGCTACCTTACAGATAACTAGTGGTTTTAATTATATGTTTGGAATTCCTGAAACGAATTTTTCTCGGGTTATAGTAATCACGATTATCACAATTTTATTTATTATCTCTGCTATTACTGGGATTGAAAAAGGGATTAAATATCTCTCTAATGCCAATGTTGGTCTGGGTGCAATTTTGATGGTCTTAGGGTTGATTGTTGGGCCAACAGTTTTGATTATCAATAATATGATTACTGGTACAGGAAGTTATTTAGGTTCAATCGTCAGTGAAAGCTTAAGAATTACAGGTGAAGATTGGTATGGTTGGTGGACAATCTTTTATTGGGCCTGGTGGATTGCTTGGGCTCCATTTGTAGGAACCTTTGTGGCTCGTATTTCTAAAGGAAGAACGATTCGTGAGTTTGTAGGTGGAGTATTGTTGGCCCCTACGTTAGCTTCCATTGCTTGGTTTTCAATCTTTGGAACTTTAGGGATTGAAACAGGGCTTGAATTTGGTGAGCAGGTAGTTGCTGCTGGAGAAGAAACTGCATTATTTATGGTAATGGAGCATTATCCTCTAGGAGGAGTTGTTTCTTTAGTGGCAGTGGTTTTATTGACTACTTTCTTTATCACCTCTGCTGACTCAGCAACTTTTGTATTAGGAACGATGTCTTCTAATGGAGATTTAAATCCAACTACTCGCCGAAGAGTGACTTGGGGTTTGATTCAATCTGGTCTTGCTTTAGCTTTAATGTTGGCTGGAGGAGAAGAAGCCTTAGGTATGTTGCAGACAGGTTCAATTGCTGCCGCTTTTCCATTTGCTTTCATTATGTTGTTTTGTATGGTAGCTTTGGTTAAAGCATTGAGAGAGGATTATAAACTCAATTTTGAAGAAGAATCTACTAAAAATTCATAATAATGAAGCATCAATTTTTACCCCTGCTAGTAATCGTGATTATTAGTAGGGGATTTTTAGTTATTGTAACAGAGCAAATAATAAGTAGGGTTAATGATTATTAAAGCGATTGATTAGAATTTTTTTTGATTATCATAAAAAAATCTTATACAATAATAGATAAGTTATTTAATTCATTAATGGAGGAATTAATCTAATCATGATCTATTTAAATAATGCTGCTACAACGTGGCCTAAGCCAGAGCAAGTTTATCAAGAAGTCGATAATTTCTTTAGAGATTTTGGAATGAATCCTGGTCGAACAGGTAGAGCAGGAATGACTGAAGTGGAGCGGAAGGTCTTTGCAGTCAGAGAAAAGATAGCTGATTTTTTTAAGGTTCAGGATTCTTCGCGGGTTATCTTTACTTCTGGTGCTACTGAATCTCTAAATTTGGCGATTAAAGGTTTATTAAAGTCAGGGGATCATGTAATTACTACCTGTTTTGAGCATAATTCAGTATTGCGACCATTAAAAAAATTAGAGAAAAATTTAGAAATTGAACTGTCAGTTATTGGTCTCAATCAAGTAGGGGGACTGGATTTAGAGCAGTTAAAAAAAGAGATCAAAGAAAATACAAAATTAATTGTAACCACCCATGCTTCAAATGTAACTGGAAGATTGGTTGAGATAGAGCAAGTAGCTCAGCTAGCTGAGGAAAATGATCTCTTTTATCTGTTGGATGCTGCTCAGACTGCCGGAGTCTTTCCGCTTGATTTAGCAGAGGCTAAGATTGATTTAGTAGCTCTGCCAGGCCATAAGTACTTATATGGCCCACCGGGGATAGGTGTTTTATATCTAGCTGAGGGGGTTGAGCTTGATACTCTGCTAGAAGGGGGAACTGGAACTAACTCTTTAGCTACCTTGCAGCCAGAGCTTTTGCCTGATAGATTTGAAAGTGGAACTGCTAATATAACTGGAATTGCTGGTTTAGGAGCAGGGCTTGATTTTGTGAAAGAGGTTGGGGTTGATAGGATTAGAAAGAAGGAACTGGAATTGACTTCTTATCTATTAGAAGAGTTAAAGGAGATTCCAGAAGTCATTATTTATGGTCCATTGACCTCCAAAAATCGAGCTCCAGTAGTGGCTTTTAATCTTAAAGGGAAAGATTCGGCAAAAGTGGGTCATGTCTTACAAGAGGAGTATGGAATTATTGTTCGCAGTGGACTACACTGTGCCCCTGTGATTCATCAACGTTTGAAGACGGACAAGCAGGGTATGATTAGAGTTAGTTTTGGATATTTTAATACGCAACAGGATGTGGAGCAGTTGGTTGTTGCGTTGAAGAAAATAATTGAAGGATAATTACAATTATGTGTCAGTTATGTGTGTGAGTGTGGGTAAAAATAATTTTGTAGGGGCAGGTCTCCGTGCCTGCCCGTGAAACAGAAATTAGCCATATGTTTTAACGTATGGCGATCGGTTGGTAAAATAAGATTTATTAAGGCTCGAACCACAGGTTTCAGGAAGCCCGATTGGGCTACAGGTTAAAACCTGTAGCTTGAATGTAAAAACAAAGGGCGACCCTACGAGTCTAAAAATCAAGACTCTTCGTGAAACCCATAAAAACCATATCCACAGGGAATCGCCCCTACAAAGAACATTGGTTTCCATGTAGGGGTGAACCTCGTGTTCACCCTAAGTAAGCATTTCTCTAAAACAAGGGCGAATCTATGAGTCCTCTCGGACTCTTCGTGAAATTCATAAAAACCATATCTACAAGATTCGCCCCTACATAAACACATTATTGTACGAATGAAAAGTTACACTATATATCAATATTATTTCATTGAAAGTAAGAGGATATTGAAGGAGAGGTGAACTATGAAACAAGAAATTTTAAGCCAAATACCTGCTGTCAATGATCTATTAGCAGCGGAATTTGGGCAAAGGTTGGTCGAAGATTATTCACACCAGTTAGTAGTTGATGCTATTCGTAAGATAACAGCTAAACTAAGAGAAGAAGTATTAGCTACTGCTGAAGAGGAGTTAGAAGCAAAGGAGTTTGACTTATCTTCTCAAGTAATCTTAAAGCAAGTAAAAGATTACTTAGAAAAAGAAGATCGATTGATCTTATCTCCTGCCGTCAATGCTACAGGGGTTGTACTCCATACCAATTTAGGTCGGTCATTGTTATCTGATAAGGCTCAGCAAGCAGTAATTGATGTAGCTGATAATTATTCAACCTTGGAAGTAGATGTGGCTACAGGGGAGCGAGGGTCTCGTTATAATAATATTAAAGAGATTTTGGCTGAATTGACTGGTGCTGAAGACTGTTTGGTGGTCAATAATAACGCTGCTGCTGTCTTGTTGGCGTTAAGTAGTCTAGCTAGTGGTAAGGAAGTGATAATTTCGCGGGGCCAATTAGTAGAGATAGGTGGTTCTTTTAGAGTACCTGATGTGATGGAGCGAAGTGGAGCTAAGCTTGTCGAGGTAGGAAGTACCAATAAGGTTCATCTGCGTGATTATCAAGAAGCTATTACAGAGGAGACAGCTTTATTATTAAAGGTACATACTAGTAACTACAAGATCTTAGGTTTTACTAAGGATGTTAAGCCTGCTGAATTGGTAGGATTGGCCCGTCAAAATGATTTACCTGTATTTGAGGATTTGGGTAGTGGGATCTTTGTTGATCTGACTGGTGATGGTTTAAGCTATGAGCCTACAGTCCAAGAGAGTCTAGAAGCTGGAGTAGATGTTGTTACCTTCAGTGGTGATAAATTATTAGGAGGGCCACAAGCAGGGATTATTGTTGGTAAGCAAGAATATATTGAAGAGATGAAAAGACACCCTTTGACGAGAGCATTACGGATTGATAAATTTAGTTTGGCTGCTTTGGAGGCAACCTTGAAGGAGTATCGAGATTTAGAACGGGCCAAAGAAAAAATTCCAACCTTAAGGATGTTAGCAATTTCTCCAGAAGAGTTAAAGCAAAATGCTGAAGAGTTATTAAGCCAGTTATCTCAAGTTGTTTCAGAAGATTTTGAATTGAATTTGAGAGCAGGTATTTCACAGGTAGGAGGAGGTTCATTTCCTTTAGAAGAATTAACTACTTATGTGATTGAACTAAGGCATGAACAGCTGTCAACAGAGGAGCTAGCTGCGAAGTTAAGGGCAAATTATCCGCCAATCTTTACTAGGATAGCTAATGATGCTGTTGTATTTGATCTACGAACGATCCAACAGCAGGATTATCAGATTATTGTGGAAGCAGTTGATAAGTTTGTTTGATTTTAAAGGTTTTAAATTTAATTGTACCACCCAGTCTAAAAACCAGACTGGTTGTGAAAATCACAAAAACCGTATCCACTGTAAATTATTTTTTATTTAGGAGGTGTAGCTTATGGATGAGAAGAATCTGATTATTGGGACTGCTGGTCATATAGATCATGGAAAGACTACTTTGATCAAAGCCTTAACTGGGATTGATACCGATCGATTGGAAGCGGAGAAGAAACGAGGAATCTCTATTGAATTGGGTTTTGGTTGTTTGGAATTAGAAGATGATTTACAGGTGGGAATTATCGATGTACCAGGGCATGAAAAGTTTATCAAGAATATGTTGGCTGGGGCAGGTGGCGTTGATCTAGCTTTATTGGTGATTGCTGCTGATGAAGGATTTATGCCCCAAAGTGAAGAACATTTAGCTATCTTGAATCTCTTAAATGTAGAAGCGGGTATGATTGCAGTAACTAAGAGTGATCTGGTTGAAGAAGAATGGCTAGAGTTGGTGATTGAGGAGATTAAAGAAGAGGTTGCTGGCACCTTTTTAGAAGGGGCACCGATTGTACCTGTTTCTGCTACAGAAGGGATGGGGCTTGAACAATTAAAGAAAGAAATAAGTAATTTGGTTGACAACTTATCTGCTAAAGATATTAATGAGAATGCTTACTTATCGATTGATCGGGTCTTTTCTTTACAAGGTCATGGTACGGTTACAACGGGAACTTTAAGTAAAGGAAGAATAGAAGTAGATGACAAGTTGATGATCTATCCTCAGGAGAAGGAGGTTAGAGTAAGAAGTCTACAGGTTCATAATCAACAGGTGACAGAAGCTTTGGCTGGTCAACGAGTAGGGATTAATTTAGCTGGAGTCGAAACGGATGAGATTGAGCGGGGGGATGCCTTAGCGACAACAGATAGTTTAATGCCAACTGAGTTTTTGGATGCTCGGTTGCGATTATTATCTTCTGCTCCTACAGTAATAGAGCCTGGTGATGATATTAGGCTTTATCTAGGGGCTAAAGAGGTTTTAGGTAAGATATATCCATTAGATACAAAAGAGATTTATCCTGGGGAAGAGGCTTTCGTTCAGTTTAGATTGGAAGAAGAGGTTGTGGCTGTTTTTAGGGAGAGGTATGTACTGCGACGGCGTTCTCCGATGGATCTACTTGGTGGAGGGGAAATTCTTGATTTAAACCCATCTTATCATCATCGCTTAGAGCAAGAGGTAATTGAAGGTTTAAAGATTAGAGCCCAAGGGAGTTTAGAAGAGATAATTGAGCTCAGCTTAAGAGGGACTAAGGATGAACCATTAACGATTAGAGATTTAGTTAAGGAGACTGCTTTGTCTGTGGAGCAATTAAGAGAGATTTTAGCAGAATTAAAGGAAGAGGAGCGAGTTATTGAACTTAAAGCAGGGCAGGAGTCTATTTGGTTGGATAGTCAGACTTATCAACAACTGCAAAATGAAATCTTAGATTACTTGGATCATTATCATCAAGACTATCATTTGCAGCCTGGAATGACCAAAGAGGAATTAAGAACTAAGTTGTCTTTACAGTTAGATGCTAAGCAATATGATCTATTGTTGACTGATTTAGAAGCAGAAGGGTTGATCAGTATAGCTGGTGCTCAGCTTAAATTGGCCGAGTTTGAAATTGAATTCAGTTCTCAAGAGCAAGAAGTTAAAGAGAGAATAATTGATCTATTTATAGCAGAGAAATTTACTCCACCTAAAGCAAGAGAAGTTTTGAGTCAATTTAAGGAAGAAAAGTTGGCTGCCAGGGTCTTTAACTCTTTAGTAGCTACAGGAGAGTTGATTGAATTAAGCAGTGAACTTTATTTTCATAAGAGTGCTTTAGAAGAAGCAGAACAGAAATTAAGAGAGTATTTAAGTCAAGAGGAGAGTATAGAGTTAGGAGAGTTTAGAGATGTACTGAATAGTACCCGAAAGTATACTCTACCTTTGTTAAGATACTTTGACCAACAAGGAATAACTCTTAGACAAGGAGAAGCAAGGGTTTTGACTGATAATTAAAAGCTAGCAAGTGATTTTTTAATCGTTTACCTTTACAAATTAATTAGAATCTATTATAATTAAGAAAGAAGTAGCAATAAGGGAATGGCTGTATCCATGGTGGATATCTCGGACTTCAAATCCGATGGCAGGCAACTTGAGTTGTCTGTGGTGGGTTCGATTCCCACACATTCCCGCCAATTTGAAATTTAAAGGTGGGATTGCCATGAAAAAGATAGATGCTCGTGGAATGGATTGTCCTCAACCGGTAATTGAAACTAAGAATGCTTTACAAGATTGTGAAGAGCTGACTGTACTTATTGATAATCAAGTTGCAGCAGATAATGTCAGTAAATTAGCCAAGAAGCTAGGTTGTAAGATCAACCGAGTGGAAGATGGCAGTGATTATAAATTAATTTTAAGAAAAGATTCAGGCAAGCAAGAAGAGGTAACAACTGACAGCGAAAAGGTTTATTTTATTAAAACAGATCAACTAGGAACAGGTGCTGAAGAGTTAGGGGAGCTGTTGATTAAAGGATTTATCAATACATTGTTAGAGGTAAAGCCTTTACCTAGTAAGATCATTTTTATCAATTCTGGAGTTAAATTAGCTACTTCCAACCAAGAAGTGAAGAGAAATCTAGTCAAACTAGAGGCAGAAGATGTCGATATTTTAGCCTGTGGAATGTGTTTAGATTATTATGGGGTTAAAGAAGATTTAGAAGTTGGTAGAATCAGTAATATGTATGAAATAGTCGATATCTTAAATCAAGCTGAGGTAGTTGTGGTTTAATAAAAGTATATAAGTGACAATACCAACTTACTACTGGTTTAAGGTAGTAAGTTTTTTATTATCTTAAAGATTATTACAATTATGTGTAACTTTTGATGTGAAGCATGAGGGGTATTTCTCGTTTGGAAAGATTTTTTCTGAGCTTCTAAGATTCGCCTGCGAATAAATAAGAGCAAGCTAATTTAAAAGTAGGAAAATTAGCTAATTCATACTCTTATTTATTTCTCGACTTATCAAGAAGCTAGACGAAAAAATCTAGATGTCACTGCGAAACACCCCTCATGTTAAATTTTTAGATTGTAATGTTTTGATTTACCCGAAGAATTTATGCGATTGCGGTGGAAGTGGAGGAGTTTATACGTAATTTTAATACTTCAAATGAGAATGATCTGATTTTGGTGATTGCAAAAATTCAAATTCTTATTGATTTTTTGGCTACTTTTTTATCAAGTGCCCTGAAGGGCTGATAAGCCCTGAGGAAATGCCCTTGGGGTGAAAAAAGGTAGCACGGAAGAAAGTTTGGTTTTTAACTTTTCCGTAATAGGGGTTTGATTTTAAGGTCTTTAACTATCAACTATCAATTATAAACTATACACTGTTTTTCAGGGGGGGAGAAGATGTCTAAAATCCGCTTGACACAATATAGTCAGACTTCTGGTTGAGCTGCTAAGATGAGTCCTCAGACTCTATCGCAAGTTTTGCGACAAGTTGAACATCAAGCTAAGGATGAGAAATTAATAGTTGGGTTGGATAGTCCTGATGATGCTGCTGTTTATCAGCTAAATCAAGGACAAGCTTTGATTCAATCGGTTGATTACTTTACTCCAATTGTTGATGATCCATATTTATTTGGACAGATTGCAGCAGCTAACTCTTTAAGTGATATCTATGCTATGGGAGGTAAGCCTTTAACAGCTCTAAATATTGTTGGATTTCCTAGCTGTTTGCCAGATGAGGTACTGGTCAAGATCTTACAAGGAGGAGCTGATAAGGTAGCAGAGGCAGGAGCGGTTATAGCAGGAGGTCATACAATTCAAGATGATGAACCTAAGTATGGACTAGCGGTAACTGGAATTGTAGAGCCAGATAAGTTGCTTACTAATGCGAATGCTCAAGTTGGCGATAATTTGATCTTGACTAAGCCACTAGGGATGGGGATTATGACGACTGCGATTAAAGGTGGGTTGGCCCGTGGTGAGTTAGATAACCCTGTAATTAAAGCAATGGTTACCTTGAATGATAAACCAGTACAGATAATGCAAGAGATAGGGGTTAATGCCTGTACGGATATTACTGGTTTTGGCTTAGTAGGTCATCTGTGGGAGTTAGCTGCAGAGAGTAAGGTTGGAGTTACAGTCTTTGCTGAAGAAGTTCCTACCTTTGTTGGAATTTTAGAATATGCTGAAATGGGCTTAGTACCGGAGGGTGCTTATAGTAATCGGGAATATTTAGAGGATAAGGTTGAATATCAAGCTGAGTTATCAGAGGCACTAATCGATATCTTGTTTGATCCTCAGACTTCAGGAGGGTTATTGATCTCTGTTGAGGAAGATAAGACAACTGATCTATTAATTGAGCTTTATGCTCAGGGGATAGATGATGCCACTGTGATTGGTCAGGTTACTGATAAAAAGTCTCAAATAGAGATTAAGAAGAAAAAAGGTGACGTTAATGAAGGAAGAGTATAAGTTATATGTTTTTAATTCTACACATCATGCTTTAAAAGCAGAGCAGGTACTGAAGGAAAATGGATATCAGTTGCTGATGGTACCAATCCCGATTGAGATTACTGCTGATTGTGGTACTGCTATTAAATTAGAAGTTGAGTCAGAGCAAGGAGTATATAATCTGTTAAGTGAAGCTAAGATTGAAGTAGCAGGGTGCTATCAAGTGGTTAAGGATGATTTTGAAAAGAGGATAATTAAGCTAGGTTTAGATAAATAAAATGTAAATATAAATTGATATTTTCTCGAAGATACTTTGATGTATTTTTAGTGGGACTATGAATTAATCTTCTGCTGGTGCAGGAGATTAATTTTTTTGTCATTGAGGAATTATGTTTTTTAGAGGTTGTGGTATAATGTTTCTAAGCCCATGAAGCATATTTCAAAACAGTTTTTAGAATAAATGTCGTTTTCTTCCTTCAAACTATA
>NZ_JALKBY010000006.1 GCF_023223645.1 Natroniella sulfidigena
TATAGTTTGAAGGAAGAAAACGACATTTATTCTAAAAACTGTTTTGAAATATGCTTCATGGGCTTAGAAACATTATAGAAAGTATTATTAACAATATAATCATTAGTAATTATTCCTTCTATTATTTCACCATCTTCTATGTGATACCTTTTATTAAAGTCTTCATCTTTTAGACTTACCCACATATTGTTGAAATGTTCATTCTCTAATATTACATTTATTAGTTCTTCATTATCTCTTAACTCCTCATTACTATTTGCTAATACTCTAAGAATACTAAAACCTTCTTCTAATTCATTTTCAATAATTCCTGCATATTCTCTTGACTGTGCCATAGCTAGCTCAGTTGCATCATCAACAGCCATGTTTCTAGCTGAAAAAATAATTATTCCTATTGTTATGGAAAAAGTTATAAATACAGCTAATAATATAACAGTCAATAGTTTAGATTGAATCTTCACTTTTTATTTTCCTCCCTATATAATTTTAACTTGCTATTGAATAATTATATAAATTATTGATAAAACCCTTTTTTATACCAAATTATTCTAAAAACCTCTGAGCTTTTAACTCAGAGGTTGCATATCAACTCTAACCACCATTAATCAAGCTAGACAACTCCTCACAAATGACTGTACATATCTATTGTCTGCCTAATCGACTTATGCCCTAATCTTTCTTATACTATCTTAGGATTTGCACCTGACTTAAACATAAGACTAGCCATTGTGTGCCTTAAATCATGTAATTTTACATTTTCTAACCCAATACTCTTAGCCACCCTCTTAAATCCTCTGTAACTATATTAGGATTGCAATATCGACCATCATCCTCACAGAACACAAGATTAGATCTATTATTATGATCACTCCCTAAAATTAACTTCCTTCTAGCCTATTCCTTCTTATGATACCTATTCTCATGTGATTCTATCGATACAAAAAAAGCAGTGCAAAAGTTACAAAATAGTTTCAATCAATAATTTGGGCGTCAAAATGGCAACATTAAGACCTAAATAAAAAAAGACCTGTTTTAAGCAACAGGTTACAACACTTACCACATCAGTGTTTATAGCTGGTCGGGCTGACTGAATTTGAACCAGCGACCCCTGCTCCCCAGACTTATAGATAGGTTTGAAATATTAAAATTATAAAGCCTGGTATAATAAGCTTCAGGGCAGTTCTAATTTCATTGAATATAATTAAAAAAGGGCCAACAACCTCAACTAAAAAAAGATTAATATCTCAAAAAACTGATTAACATTTATTCTCTTTTAGAAAATGAAATCCATGATTTGATCAAAAAAATTTAGATTCAAGAGAAGAGATAAATCCTAAAGATTATGCAATCCTAATTTCCAGTAAAAAAGAAAAACTCTTATCCGCTAAGATAAGAGTCTACTGCTTAGAATTTTATATTACCAAATTATATGATGTTTTTATTGATTGAATGACTTAGTAGATTATTTACTTTAAATACCAAGAGACTAAATAGAATTAGTATTTTGTTTTAACCATTTTGTAAGCTCTTCTTTTGATATTTCGCCAGATGAAAGAGCGATTATTATTTTATAAGTTTCTTTTTCAGAAGCAGTTATTTCATAACCATTTTTTTGTAGGAATGTATCCATGGCAACAAGTGCAATACGTTTATTTCCATCTATAAAAGGGTGGTTTTTACATAGATGGAACCCATAAGCTGATGCCATTTTAAATATTGAATTATGCAAATAAGATTCATCAAAAGTTGCTTTTGGCTGTTCAAGAGCTGAATCTAATAATTCTTCATCTCTTATACCTGTACTACCTCCATAAAGTTGAATAAGTTGTTTATGAAAATGTAAGATTATTTGCTTTGGTATAAAAATTATATCTTTCATTCTGCTAATGCCTTTAATGTGTTTTTATATTTTTCATTAGTCTTTTTAAAAGATTCAGTCCATTCTTCAAAATTTGGATCATAAGGAGTTAAGGTAAATCCATCATTTTCTTCAATGACATGAAGTTCTTCTCCTTCTTTTAATTGGTATTTTTCCATTAGTTCTTTAGGAATAGTAAAACCATAACTATTTCCAACTTTACGCAGTTTTATAGTTTTCATAAATATCACCTCACTTATATTATAACATTTGTATTACATGATATGCAATACAAATAAAAATATAATTAAATATTGAAAGATAATTAAAAATGTTGGCCCGACAACTTCTGACCACTCATATCATTCACCTTAACCGATAGGCTAATCTATGGATTTAATTCTTCACTAAAAGTACAGCTTTATTCCCCAGTCTCTACCTCTAAACAGCTCTTTCTTAATCAAGATCTATCTACCCCACATTCCGCTTCGGTCTGAAACAGACCGATTGCCACCAACCAAACTACAGCTAACAGACTGCTGACCAAAAAAACAGTGGCTAAATTATAATGAGCTGCAAAAAATCTAAGTACCAGCGGGGCCAAACTCATCCCGATAAACTTCATCGTATTAAAAATAGCCACCACTGCTCCCTTTAGTTCCTCCGGAGGCAGTTTAACAGTACGATCATAGATAGTCGGTTGAGCGGTGCCCATCCCCACCCCGAACAGAAATAAGCTTAAAAACACATAATTTCCTGTCGACCAGAGAGGCATTAATCCTAGACCAAGGGCAATCAATCCAAAGCCTAAAGCTATCTTTTGACCCCAATCCAGATAATAATCAACCTGATCTGCTTGTGAGGCTACAACAGCCGAAAAGAACCCCTGAGCTGAAAGAGCTATCCCGGCTACAAACTCGCTAAAACCGTGAACTCCACTCAAAAAAAGCGGTAGAAAAGTGACAAGACTATAAAGCAAAAAATAAATTACCAGAGCATGTCCTAAAAGTTCCCTGATAGCCGCAATCTGTAAGACTTCCTTTAGCGAACCAAAATACTCCTTAGCTAACTTTTGAGTTTCTCCTCCCTCGGCTTCCGGTTTACTCTCCTCAATAAAGATAATAAATAATACAGCCAATAAAAGCGATAAACCATAAACAACAAAGGGTAATCGCCAGCTAATAGAAGCCAACCAGCCACCAAGCAACGGTAACACCACTGCACTGACCGAAATAGCCCCACTTAAAAGCCCGATAGCTTTCAACCGCCGCTGGTCATCATACCAATCGCCGATAACAGTCATCGCCACCGGAATTAGTCCGGCAATCCCGATACCTTGGAAGAATCTAAAGACGAGTAAGACGATAAAGTTAGGAGCCACCAGAGCCAACAAAGCAAAGGTGCCATCCAGAAGCAAACATCCGATTCCCACCGGCTTTCGTCCGCATAAATCGATCAAAAAACCGGTTACCGGTAGCGAAATAGCCGCTGCAACGGTATATACACTTAAGACTAGACCAATGGTCTCCGCAGTAGCTCCAAAGGGCTTAATTAGAGTCGGCAGCCCGGGGGCCAAAATTGCTCCCCCCATTACTCCGAAAGCACCCATCAATAAGATAATTATAAACCTAAACGAAAGCAACTCGCGAGTTTTAACTTCCATAAAAATTATCCCTCTCCTTCCAGCTTAGAAGATCAAACCACGAATCCCCGGTACCAACTTAGTACCGAGCACTACTCCTAAAACTAAAATAGTGATCACTAACCAAGAAATAACATTTAACAGCGACACTAATCCTATAATTTAAACAGACTTTAGGTTAATGAAATTTGCGTCAACCTCTGGAGAAATACTTTTCAGTCTCCTACTTAACGGAGTAAGGTTTGTAAGAAACCCGCAACTTCTCAGCAACCTCGATCCTATGATAGCAGATTTCACAACACTTCAACTTTCAAGAATCTACCCAAACTCTTAGACTTACTTTCTTGCTCTATCCAATAAATCCCTGCAAAAATTTGATTCTTTCAAACCTACAATAATCCAACTTGCCGAGCCAACACCAAAAACAAACGGGATAGTAGTACTGACACAATCACTCAGTACCACTACCCCTAACTGTCAATGATTCTATAATGCAAAAAGAAGCAATGAAAAATTACAAAATATTTTTAATCAATAATTTGAGCAAATGAATGGCAACTAAAACTGTTTAAAATAAAAAAGACCTATTTTGGAAAATAGGCATCAACACTTACCACATCAGCGTTTATAGCTGGTCGGGCTGACTGGATTTGAACCAGCGACCCCTGCGCCCCCAGAGTTGGAGATAGGTTTTTTAGAGAAATATTAAAATTATAAAGCCTGCTATAATAGGGCTCAGGGCAGTTCTGATTTTATTGAATATAATTAAAAACGCTCAATAAACTTAATTTGGGCAACCAAATGGCAAGTGACAGACACAGAATTAAATTGATTCTGTGTCTGTTTTTAATAAAATCACAAAAGGGCCAACTTATTGAGTTACCACAAGAGTTCGCTTCCCTTAGAAACGACAATATTAAAATTAAACTCCTTGCAGTTCCTGATCTTATTTATCAAGACTCTAAAAAAATACCCTCATTGTAGATTAGAAGACAGAAAAATATAGTAATAAGCTTAATCAATATCCTTATCTAAAAGAACTAAGTCCCCAAATTTATTAACTTTAATTTCCTCATTATAGATTTTATCTATAAGCTCTTTATTTAAGAATAATTTTTTTCTTTTCTCCTTTAAACTAATCACCTTTGTTTCTCCCTTGAGATTCAATTGCTCTTTGACTTTCCCTTTGTTTAAAATATCCTTCAATCGACACACACATCCCATAACAGAAAGTCCTTTTAACTTTAACTCTCCTCTAATTGTTTCTCCATAGCCTCTGACAATACTATTTCTAGCTCCATTATCATCAGATTTGTGCTTTCTCCACAAGTCTTAATAATTACATCAGCATCTAAAATAGCCACTTCTTCATTCATTATTACCACCAGAGGCCTCTTTAATTAAATCCATAAATTCCTCTATTTTTTCTTCTGGAAATAGTTCATCTGCTTGGTTATCCATAACTTGTGCTCTTAAATCTGAACATTTTACCTCACCAGTGCTTTGTTGCCACCTTTCTCCTATCTGATGTTTTTTAATTTCAAATAAAACTCCACCATCGGGATTTCTATCCTCAATTTCTAACCATTCTTCTGCTTGTTCTTTATTAATAAAATCAATCTCATAAAGCCTAATTACGATAGTCTTATAAGGAACAGCAAAGGCATCCATTAACTTTATTATATGCAATAAAGTTAACTCTTTAGCTGATTGAACATTCATTAACGTCAATTCTTTTTGCAAAGCTTCAACAGGAACTAACAATAAAGCAGAAAATAGATTCGCCTTACTATCATTTAAATTCTTAACGGTAACATCTTTTTCACAAGCAAGTTCTTTGCTTTTTAATAACTCATTTTCCTCATTACTTGTCTTGATTAAATGGTAAAGCTCATGTCCAGCAGCAAAAATTTGTTTATCTAAAGGTAGATAAGTATTTATATATACAAAAACCTCTCCTTTATATTCGCAAATAAACCCACTTAACTCTTCATCTGCAATTGGAAATTTAATAAGATTCCCCTTTTCTTCTACAACTTTAAAAATTCTCTCTCCCAACGTCATATCATTTGCTCCTGCTAATTCTCCTCTAACATATAAAACTTCTTTTTTTACATCAGCATAAATCTCTTCACTAACATTTTTTATTGTCTGCTCGATAAGTTTCATTATCTTGATCACTCCTCATCCATTAATGAAAACTAGTAAGCTTAAACAAGATCTTGTAAACTCTCCTCAAACTCTCTTCTTGCTTCTCTATTTTCAATAATTGCATCCATAATCTTTTGGGCCAATTTTAACCCATCTTTAGCTGCTGGAGTATTTACCTCACCCATAAAAGCAAGAACTGGTTCAATCTCCACTTCTTTATCAAAAGGCTTAGTCAACTCTTCAAAAGTAGTGTTTAAAACATCAGCAATTTCTTTAATTTCATCAACAGTAATATTCTTTTTTGCTAGAGTAATTTTACTTACCATTTGAGGAGAAATATTAAGTGCCTGTGCAAGGTCTTTTTTCTCCCAACCAACTTCCTTCAACCTTTCTTCAATTCTTTTGGCTACAATTTCATTTGTTTTCATTTCAAATCCTCCTCTTCTTTGTTTCTTCATTATTATCTAAAGCCAAATAAACTTCCCCCTCAACTTTATTATATAAGATTATCATCTGGTAATCAACATTTTGTTTATTATTAATTATTATGAGTTAATAAAATTAAATTATACGTTTACTAATAGATAATATTATTTTTAAGCTTTAAAGGTTCGAGAAAAATTAAAATAATTCTGACAAAAACGTGAGGGCCAACACTCAAAATAAAAACTCTTATCCGCTAAGATAAGAGTCTACTACTTAAAATCTTATATTACCAAATCATCGGAGCAATTATAATTATAGATATTATTAAGACTATACTGAATAATATCTCAGCAGTACTATTAGTCTTAATTAATCTTAATCCATACTTCGTCTTATCAGGGTAGAAAAAATTGACACCACTAACTGTAAGTGAATCAGCTAATAAGTGACTAAAGTATCCTATCGCAAAATAGATAGTATAATCTATAGATAAATAATTTCTTGTTAGCAAAAAGAAAATCAGGCTAAATAAAGATAGGCCTAATAATGAATGAGTAAACCCTCTATGTTTACATAAAAAACTTATTATCTTAGGAAGTATTGGAACTCTTCTACTTAACCAACTCTTAGGATGATCTAAATCAGGTATTAATGCAGCAAACCAAGCTACTATTAAAGGTAGAGGATCATTTAACCCTGCTATTAACATATATAATAATGATAAGACTATCCCTGTTAAACCATGGGTTTTATAAGTCATAGATTCCTCCTGACAAATAATTAGATTCAATATAAAAAGAAGACCACTTAGAAAGTAGTCTTTAAAAATTACTCATAAATAATTTAGTTATCAAATCTATGCTTATTATTTTCATAATACTCTATTAGTGTTTTATAATAAACTTCCTCTAATTCTCCTATATTACTTGTATCTAAACTATTTTTGACTTCACTACAAATTTTTATTACCTGAGCTGGATCAGAGAAATCAATATTTCGTTCAAATTCATCAATAAATTTTTTCTTTTTAAATTTCTCGCTTAATTTTGACTTTAATAAAGCACAAAACCCTTCCCCTAAAAATAGCTCTTTATTTCTTGAGCCTTCTTTAATATATTTATCACTAAAACTTTCAAAGCATAAAGTTATATTATTAATAAATTCTTCTTGTTCTTTTAGTTTTTCTATTAATTTTTTTATTTTGATATTAATTTTTTCTAGACTACTATTATTTGAAATTGTTATTCCTTCATTAGAATCTGGGTTAGTAATTGCAAAAGTAAGTCGTTCACTTTCTATTATATGTTTTATTTTAAACTTCAATGCGTTACCTAAAAATTCACTATTTATAACTTCTAAGTTTAAATAGATTTTAATATTATTATTTTGCTCTAGTGGTGTATACTTAAAAGATATTCTAAATTCTGAATCACTAATCTCTGCTTTTTCCAAAATGATTTTTTTCTCAAATTCCATCAATACAACTAAAGTAAGATATAAAGCTATATTATTATCATAATTATGATACCATCCCTTAGAAGTGATAGATCTTACTAACCAACCACTTTTACTTTCTATATCTTTAATTAATCTAAATTGCTTTTTCTTATTTTGGTTTTCTGCATTTACCATTTTATTCTTATACTTTTCAAGGGCTTCTGTTATTAAATCTCTCAATTTATCTTGATTAATTAGATTCATTACTGAGTCATGGTCAAAATGCTCTTTAAAAGAATCATATGCAGATGGATAACTAACTATTTCTTCGTTTTCATCTGCATCAAGGTCTTTAACAACTAGTTCACCTAATTTTTCAGATTTATCTGATTTTAAAATTATCTTAGTATAGTCAAAAATTTTACTAGATTTAAGCTCATACTTTAAATCCTCAAAATTTATTTCCTTCCAACGTCTTATTATATCCTTTTTGTTTACTTCCTTTTCAATATTTTCAAATATATCTATTAATGGTTTAACCCCTTTTATATTTAATAAGGCTTCTTTATGACTATCTTTTGTTATATGAAATATTTCTAATATTTCTTTATCACGATATTTATCAGATTCATCATCTAATCTAAGTAATTTCAGTAACTCATCTGGTTCAATACAACTTTCATCATAGGAATAATATCTTTTAGTCTCTTCTTCTTCATTTACTTTAAAAGCTTTAAATTTTTCTTTGTTTTTCATGTGGCTAACTTTATACAAAACTAAATAATCCTTTGAAATTTCTGACAAAAAACCCCTCCCTAAAATAATCCTAACATAAGTCATTATAGATTTAATTTTAAACTCTTAGCTTACCCTCTTGACTGGATTAATTTTATATCCTAATTAATCATTACTATTTATAGTTAAATTTATTCAAGTTAATTTTACCCATTATATAAATTAATTACTATTAACTTAAAAATATATCACTAAATTAAACAATTATCATAATATATCCCATTGCTATAGAAATGACTATCAATATTACCCAAAAATAAGCTGTAACAGTACTAAATTTCTTCTGATAATCTACTCTCTCACTAATCTTTCCTATATCACGATTCATTTCTTGAGCACACTCTTCACAAGTAAATCTATTAAACAATTTCAGGAACGTATAATAATAACTATCATCATAACAAATAAGCTTATCACACTTATTACAGCTATAACTCTCCCCTGTCTCTGGCTTATCAGCTATCTTTCCACAGTCAGAGCAAAGCACTCCATTATTCAACCGTTTATTAGTATATTCAGAGCGGATATTACTCTCACTTCTAACCAATCTATTAAGCCCATTGAAATAACCAGCAGCCTCAATGACTTGATTTGAAACCTTCAAATTGATCTTATCCTTAGGATATTTAATCTTCTCAACCCCACAGATTGTAACATCCTTCTTTTTAGGGACAACCTTCTTCCTATAAGTTACATTATTCTTTCCCTTATACCTTATCCTCTCACTATGTCTATTAATCGCTTTTTCAATCGTTTTTGACTTCAACTCTTCTTCCTTAGAGGAGAAATCATAGGCATTCTCAGAAACTTCTTTCCCCTCAGCACTTTCTAAAAATCTCGTTAATCTCGAACCCAAAGGCTTACCCTGTTCATCAAAGTAAATATAACTTTCTTCATTGATTCTATACTTAGTTGCTTGACTCTTATAGAGCGTATCCACAGAATAATCAACCTTGTAGCAAGTAGCATAGGTCGTTTTTCTATCTTTAATAGCTAAGTAATCGGCTATCGATTTAGGGTGAGCTTTTAATTTTATCTTTAATTTTGTTTCAAAAATATTCTTAATCTCCTGCTCACTAGCTTGTTTAATCTCATCTACTATAATATCTTCCTCTTCCCAAAAGATATTATAGCCATGCTTGGCCCCTAGCTCTTTTAACTCTTCAAATTCTATACTTTCAATCTCACAATCAGTTACATCTTCTTTAATATAATCTTTAGCAGGCTTGGATAACCTACTTGTCGTGATAATAATTCCTCTCTTTACTTTAGCAGTTATCATTGCTGAATGGAATTTCTGGACAACATCTCTCCCAACTGAATTACTCCAACGTTTACATTCTACAAATATTTTTTTAGAATTATGAGTTATAATCAGATCTTTACCTTTATCATTAACCAGAGGAGTCAATTCAACTTTATCATATATATTATCTAATATTTGTTGGCATAAACTCTCAAATTCCTCTCCTGAATAATTATTTAAATTGATATTTTTCATCTGAATCCTCCTACTATTTTATAAACTAATTAATAGTTTTTCCTAAATCAATAATAATAATCCAATGTTTAAATTTAACCTACATAATTTAAGCCTATAAATGATATAGTTTAAATCATTAGAATGATAATCTGTAAGATTAATAACATTCTAACAGCACAGTCTTATCGAGAGTTATTAACTACGGGCCAACTTATCGAATTGCCACAAGAATTTGCTTCCTTTAATGTGATTATTGTAAATACCTAAAATTATGCAATCCTAATTTCCAGTAAAAAAGAAAAACTCTTATCCGCTAAGATAAGAGCCTACTAATTAATCTTTGGTTTTTAAGTGTTGGCCCTAGTACTAACCTTGAGCCTTAAGTTTTAGCTTATTTCTATCCTCTTTTGAATTAATCACATGCATCTTTCTATGGCAATTTGGACAAAGAGCTACTGTATTTTCAATAGAATCCTCTCCCCCTTTTGACAACCACTCTATATGGTGAGTTTCTAAATATGGCTCACCAGCCTTGTTTTTAAAAGGAGCTTCCTTTTCACACAATTGACAATACCCCTTTGCTCGGCGTTTAGCATACTCCGACACGTAAGGATCTCTTACATAACTACTACTAGTAACCTCTCTAGTTCCAGGCTTCTTATTAGTATTAATAGCCCGCCTTTTCAAAACTTCATCTTCAGTTTTCTTGGCCTTTTTCTTTCTTTTCTTCTCAGTCTTATTAAACCTTACTTCAGATAAGGGTTTAGGTCCATTACTAATCAACTGCAAAGGAAACATCCATACCTTACGTAATTCATTATTTTCATCTAACTGCACTTCTTGATAAGACCTCTTAGCTAATTTAACTTGTCCTAGAAATTCATAATCATTGGGCTTTATCTTTTCAAACAAGTAGCCACTAATACCACTATTATTTATATTAGCTAACCTTTTATTTGCTCCCTCAAGCTTCTGGTCTCCTACTCTTCCTGTTCCAGTGTAATGCAAAATATTACCTTCCCAGTAATCTTGATAGAATGGATCTGATTGATCAGAGATTATAACAATACTTTTACTCTTTGAAGAATATCTTATTCCCCCTGAAACTCCACATTGAAAGGTTGTACGTAATTCTTCATGTGTTAGCCGCTCTCCAACTTCAAGCTCATCTATTTTCAATTTAACTCCTCCTTTATTTGATCAACAATCTCTACATCAGCAGGTACAAATTGATAGTTATTTAACTCTGCTAAATCAACCCAGCTAGCAGCATTATGCTCCTTAACCTCTATCTCTCCTGAACTTAATTCAGCTAAGTAAGCAAAGATTCTAACCTTACTAAAATTATATTGATAAATACTTTCTGTAATAAATCTAGTAATCTTAATTTCTACTCCCAATTCTTCTTTAATTTCACGGATTAGACTCTCTTTGGGGCTTTCACCCTCTTCAATCTTCCCTCCAGGAAACTCCCACATTCCGGCCAGTTCTTGAGGTTTATTTCGCTGGGCGATAAAGACTTGTCTAGCTTCATTAACCATAACTGCAGCTACTACATCAATCATATTATCCTCCTTGTTATTTTATCTCTCTACTTCCCGACTTGACTAAGAAGTCATAAGTGTTATCTAATTGCTTAAGTTTAGGTATTCAAAAGCCAAAGATAATTGACTATAACCTCCACAATTTCTAAGTTGCTCATCTCGATACCATTTAAACTCCATTTCTTATTCTCCTTTAACCCTAATTATTAATCTTCATTATACAAACTTAGTCAAGAAATAAGATTATCCTGCTTAGATAATTATTTTCACCCTTCAATTAGATCCTGTTTAAGGGCCAACATCTGCAATCATTATAGCAGCCAACTCCCGAGATTGGCACAAAGTTGGCCCGAAAAGAAAAAAAGCCAGCTCTATTTAAGAACTGACCAATAAACTATATACTTCATTAGCCCGATAATCTTTTTAATTGATTTTATTGTTTCTTATGAAATATTTTGCTACTCCTTATCTTACCTTTTAAATATTTCATGCTAATATCAATCCAACTATTTAGGCTTTACAATAAATTTAATAGCCGTTCTTGTCTCCCCAGCAATTTCAACATCTATAAATGCTGGTATACAAATAAGATTAAGTCCACTAGGTGCTACAAACCCCCTAGCAATTGCAATAGCTTTTACACTTTGATTCACAGCTCCAGCCCCAACAGCCTGCATCTCAGCATAACCTTGCTCCCTTAAAACACCAGCAAGTGCACCTGCAACTTTATTAGGGTTTGATTTAGTTGCTACTTTTAATAATTCCATATTAGACCTCCTTAATTATTTACCTACCTATTTAATAAGTTAACCAATATTTTACAAACACCTTTATTAAATTATTTTTTTTAGTTGATATCAAGATAACAACAAAATTTTTAACATAAGCCAACACCAAAAACAAAGGGATAGTAGTACTGACACAATCACTCACTATCTCTAATAGCCCCATTTCAGTCGCTCCAAGAACAGAGCTTATTAGAAAAACCATAAAGACCATATCCTTACGAGTCTTGTCAGACTCTCCATGAAAATCATAGAAACCATATCCGCTCCCGATATCTATATTGCTTTCCACTCCTTGTGATTATTGCAAATACCGAGAATTATGCAGTCCTAATTCTCAGTAAAAAATCAAGACTCTTATCTTAATAGATAAGAGTCTACTAATTAATCTTTGGTTTTAAATTATTGGCCTTAGCGCAACTTTTTGAAGGTGTGATTCAGGAGTGCCCTCCTCCTGAACTACATCTTCCTTTTAAACGCCATAGTTTTCCATTTAAGCACTATGATCTAGATGTCGTGAACCCTCGTAGTTCACGATGTCCCATTTTATGCAGGTGTTGGCCCGTTAAAAGAGGCTCTTCTAGATTGCGGAGCTTGAAAAGCAGTTAATATTGAATATTTAATAATTAATAGTTGAAAACCAAAACAATACATCTTCTTTTCATGCTTTAATTTACTTTATTTAAAGTATTTTTAGATCTTTACTATTCAATGTTCAATATTCTCTATTCATTGCTCTTCAGTCTCCTACTTAACGGAGTATTGGTTGTAACATGTATTTATCGAGACAATTCAAAGACCAATTCAAATCTTTCAGTCTCCTAGTTAACGGAGTAGTGGTTGTAACAGCAAAATATTTAGATTATCGGAGTTTAGAAGCACAACTTTCAGTCTCCTACTTAATGGAGTAAGTGTTGTAACATCAAAAAGGCACTCTAGAAAGGAGCTACGATAATGCGTCTTTCAGTCTCCTACTTAATGGAGTAAGTGTTGTAACATTGGGTCGAAGTCGCCCGAAGGATGTCTAAGCGTTACAACTTTCAGTCTCCTACTTAATGGAGTAAGTGTTGTAACCGCGAAATTTCTATATCCTCGATCCTATGATAGCGGGCTTCCACCACTTCCTTTCTCTTAAATCCCCTTTAAATTTTCGCAAACCTAATCTTGCACGAAAAACAGGGGGCTTTGCGAAACTCTAATCAACTCTTATCTCCTAACTTACGATTTACATCTCCTCTTAATAACTGTAAATTATCAATTCTACTCTTCCCGCCTTCACACATTGGAATGATATGATCTACTTCAAAAGGTAGCGTAGACTTACTTTTATATCCTGTTTGAGCACAAATATAATACCCATCTTTATCTTGTGACTTTTCATAAACTTCCCCTCTTAATTTTCTCCAAACTCTTTCATCCTTCTTTCTTATTTCAGACAAGGATAAATCTTCAAACTTAATTAAATCTGGTATCACTTCTACTTCCTGAGAAGGTTCCTTAGGTGGTCGAGCAATATTTTCTATTTCTATATTTAGCTGCCTAATAAAATACTCTTTATTATAATTAAACAACACCTGCCAGAAGTTATTTTTTTCCTCCCATAATTGATCTTCATAGTCTGTTTTCTCTTTTCCTCCTATACTATTCTCATATATATAACGAGCTTCCTTAGATAAGTCAAATTTATCTCTATCCTTTAACTCTAAAAATGATGGCTTTAATCCTTTAGAAGCATAATATCTCAAAACATCTTTAATATCATCAATTTTATATTCTAAAGTAAAATCTTGACCTATAAAATATTCTTTCTCAACTATCTGGCATAAATTATTTAATTCTTCAGATGATAATTCCTCATGATCAACTAAGTTGTAGATTTGAAACAACTCTTCTAAGTCATCAATAAAATTACCGTAAGCTTCTTTCATATCATCATAAATCAAAACTTCACAATTTTTCTCCATCTCTTCTCCAGAAGAATCCTTAATTAATATAGAGAAAGTATATAAGCCTACTGGAATTCTTTCTAAGAAATTTATTCTTTCTAATCTACTAGTATCAACAGTCTGATCCATAATACTAGCAAACTCTTCAATCTTTTCTATTGATACTAATCTCACTATTTTCTCTCTTGTCTTATTAGTCTGTTCACTAAAATCAATATTTTCTTCAAGATATAACTTCTCTGGGTTTACCCAATTAATCTTATCTTTCCACTCATCAATAAAGCTAACAATATATGCTTCTTTAGTTCCACCAGCTTTGGTTCCTCTTAAAGCTCGTCCAATCATTTGAGTCATCAAAATAGTTGATATTGTAGGTCGGGCTAAAAACACAGTCTGAACATTAGGCAAATCCACACCTTCAGTTAAAATTTCTACATTAACTAATACATCAACTTCTCCTTTTCTAAATCGTTCAACCTTCTTTTTATTCTCTTCAGAAGAAATTTGAACATTATGTGTAGCATCTCTAATACTTGAAACAATATATTCTGAAGCAATACCTCTATTATTAAAGAGTTTATTTAAAGTTATAGCATGATTAATATCAACACTAAAAACTAGTAGTTTACCATATTTTTCTTTATTTTTTACATAATGATCTACAATTATTTTATTACGCTTTTTACTACCTGCAATCTTTTTAGCAATATCAGTCTTTAGCTGAGATGATTTTATACTTTCCATATCTTTAGGTGTTAACTCATTATATACATCTAATTTAGTACTCTGTTCTTTAAAGATTGGAGCAGATAAAATACCTCGATTAATTAATTGCTTTAAATCAACTTTATATAATACATCATCTTTAAATACCTTTTTTAATAATCCTTTTTCATCTTCAAAAGTTCTAAAAGGGGTAGCTGTTAATCCTAATAAACTAAACTTATCTACATTATCTTCAAGTCCGTCTATTATTCTACGATAAGTCTTAGCAGTTGCATGATGAGCTTCATCTATTACTAAAAATACCTCATCTAAGTCTTTAGCCCAATTGTCAATTACATAATTCATACTACGATATAAACTATCCTTACTAGCAATGATAAAATCATCATTATTTTGAATATTAACTGGTCGATCATGCTGACCAGAAATAATACGATAACGAAACTCTTTACGTTTAGTCAATAGATCGGAATAAGCGTTATTCTTTAATGCATTATAGGCTTGATTTAGTAATTCATGTCTATGGGCAATCCACAGTACCTTCTTTTTTTTGTTGATTACATTCTTCAATAGCCACTGTATAGCTGTTAAAGTTTTTCCACCACCTGTAGGAATAGCTAGCACGCCAGAAAATGAACCTTTCTTTCTAAACTTGTTATTAATAGCTTTAATTGCTTCTTCTTGATGAAAATATAGTTCAAATGGGCTGTTAGCTTTATTGACTTTAATTCTTCCAGCATAATCACTTTTAATTTGTTGAGCATTCTTTTCTATTTTAGCTCTTCCAGTCTCACTAACCTTAATTTTAAAAGTTACTAATTCATCATAAGAGAAATTATTTAAATCAGCCCTATTTTCCGCAGTATCTTCTACAATAATATTATACTTATTAAGATAATGATTAATTGCATTCAATAACTTTGTACTACTTCTTTTATATCCAAATTTCTTTATAAAACTTCTAAATTTAATTTTTCCCCACTTTACCTCTTTAGCCTTAAGATTTTTTTGTAAATTTGAAACTACCTTTTCCACTCCCTCATTAAAATTACCAGCTCTTACATCTTGCTGAATTAGATTTATTCTCTTTTTAAGCCAATTTCCTCTATTATCCCCTGCTTCTTTAAATTGAAATGTTAAACGTTGGTGTTCTGGTAGGTTATTTAAATAATTTAAATAATCTTTTTCTTTTAAAGTAGAACCATAATCGATAAGTTGTAATTTATGCTTATCTAGCAGCTTAATTAATAATTTAAAAACCTTCTCTCTATCAACCTGATTATTAAAACGAGACCATATCTTCTCTAACTTTAAAGTAGTAATTCCAGAATTATATTCATTCACTATATCGTTTAACTTACTCTTTATTTCTAAAACAATTTTTTCTACTTGCTTTTCTAATATATCTTCTAAAAGTTCACTTGTAACTGACATCTACAACACTCCTTATTATTTGTAAACTTTACTTGTTAGTCATATAAACTTATTCAATTATCATTCTCTCAAGAAGCCTATTAGAAATTCATTAATTTTGACTTCCTCTTTCAAATGAACAACTAATTTCATTATAACTATTCTCTATTCATTGCCCTTTTGTCTCCTACTTAACGGAGTAGTGGTTGTAACGAGATATCTATTGATGGGATCGTTGGCCCGCAGACATCTTTCAGTCTCCTAGATTGCGGAGTATTGATTGTAACTTTGAAGTTGGAATAGATAGCTTACATTGTGAAGTCTTTCAGTCTCCTAGATTGCGGAGTATTGATTGTAACATATCATTTTTGAGGAGGAATATCAATGACTCATTCTTTCAGTCTCCTAGTTAACGGAGTATTGATTGTAACTTGCAGGAGCTGATTAAAGAGTGTAGATCCTTTCTTGGCTTTCAGTCTCCTAGTTAACGGAGTATTGATTGTAACAAGAGCGTTAGGATACGAATATACAGAGGTAACAGAAGCTTTCAGTCTCCTAGTTAACGGAGTATTGATTGTAACATAGAATCCAAATTGGATGAGTTTATGCGTAGAATGCTTTCAGTCTCCTAGTTAACGGAGTATTGATTGTAACTAAGTTATTATTGGTGTTTGTGATAATAGCTTTTTTTCTTTCAGTCTCCTAGTTAACGGAGTATTGATTGTAACGAAGATATGGGAGCAGGAAAGCCAACGAGGATAATCTTTCAGTCTCCTAGTTAACGGAGTATTGATTGTAACTAGAGCAAATCAAATCTGAATATGAGGAATATAAGGAACCTTTCAGTCTCCTAGTTAACGGAGTATTGATTGTAACGACTTGTGCCATCTATCAATCTCATTAGCAGACACATCCTTTCAGTCTCCTAGTTAACGGAGTATTGATTGTAACTATAGGTTGCAGGTGTGACATGATACATGAGGTAACGCTTTCAGTCTCCTAGTTAACGGAGTATTGATTGTAACTAACACACCTATTGGCAAGCCTATGGAAATGGAAGACTTTCAGTCTCCTAGTTAACGGAGTATTGATTGTAACTCTACATCGGTGTCAACTACTCTTCCTGCTGCTTGCAACTTTCAGTCTCCTAGTTAACGGAGTATTGATTGTAACTATTAAAATAGACGAAGAAACAAGAAGTTATGATGACTTTCAGTCTCCTAGTTAACGGAGTATTGATTGTAACCCTGGATACTTTGCCTGGTAAGGTAATACTAGATACTTTCAGTCTCCTAGTTAACGGAGTATTGATTGTAACTGATATGTCGCCTTCCTCGAACTGCTGCTGAACTTGCTCTTCTTTCAGTCTCCTAGTTAACGGAGTATTGATTGTAACTCAAAACGAGAGAAATAACACAGCTATGGCTATTTTCTTTCAGTCTCCTAGTTAACGGAGTATTGATTGTAACTATACAAGATAGGCTCCTGGGAGCAATTAAGAAAGCTTTCAGTCTCCTAGTTAACGGAGTATTGATTGTAACCGCGAAATTTCAATATCCTCGATCCTATGATAGCAGGCTTTATACCACTTCCCTTCTTGTAAATTTCCTCTAAATTTTCGCAAACCAAATCTTGTATAAAAACCCAGGGGGTTTGCGAAACCTTAATCAACCCTTGAATTGTTAGGCTTTAATAGACTTTTCAGAACTAATCAGTTCTAATACTAAAACGCCTCAATTGCTCCTTTTACCCCAGTTTGCGAAATTACCTTTTTAACTCTATGTAATATTTTCTATATTTATCCTTAAATACCTCTTCTTATCCAAAATTTATTATCTCTCATTAGGTAAAATCTTATACTCCCCTAAGCCAAAAACAGTATTCTTACCCACATGAATATACTGTCCTAAGATTAAATAAGGCAGAAACTTCTCTAAATCTCCTTCATATTTAAGCTCACCTACTACTCCCTTCATCTTAACTCTCTTCTTCTGTTTATTCGAGTATCGCTTCCAACTCTGCCAGCTTCCGTTATTCTCAATCAAATCCACTTCTTCTGCTTGATCCAAATGAGCTCCAAATTTAATATCCAACCTTTCAGCTCCATAAAAGGCACTCAAACTGGATAAGCGGCGAAATAAGTTCCTCATTAAAATATGAAACTCTATCTGCTCAACATAATCCCCTTTGTATTTCAAAAGTGTTGGAGTCAGCAATTTTAAATGTAGTTGTTGCTTTCCTAAATTACTCTTTAATTTATCAACATCCTGATTATCAATCTTAATCTCGGAATTATGAACTAAATTAGCGTACTCAGAATAGAGCCTTTCAGCTTTTCCTGTTAGATCATTAACGCTCCAGATCTCAGATAAGACAAACTTTCCTCTTCCCAGTCCAATTCCTTTTTGCTCCAACAACCGCCAACTCTCAATAATATAAGGTAAGAACCGACTAGTATAACCAAATAGGTTCAAGTTGAAGTTGATCTGTTGGCCCGGCTTAAAGAGTTCTTGACCATTCGTCTTAGGTTCAAAAACAAATGGGCGTGGCTTATTATTGAAGCGATTAGAAGTTTTTCTCTTTTCTCTCTCAGTCAAAAAAGGATTAAACAATAATGAGTAAGCACAATTATAACTCAAATTACACCTTTCGCACTTTTCCTCTTTCATATTACAAGCTATTTGGTACAAAGCTTGACCAAAAGCACCCCGCAAAGTAGATCCGGGATGCTCTGGAAGCTTTATTTTTTGCTTTGCTATTAAAGTAAACCTTAAACTTATAATCTCTAATTCCATAATAAAAGCCTCCATTAATTATTACATATTTGATAATACTGATAACCTTCTCCTGATAAAACTTTTTCTAGATTAACTAAAAAGATTCTTTCATTATCTTTTCTTGTTAATTTTTCATCACTATTATAAATATTGATTGCTTCAAAAGTAGCTTCAGGAGGAATATCCTCAGTAAATTGTACAATTGAGTTACTTCCTAGCTGAATATTTTCTTCTCCCATTAACTTTAAGTAACCATCATCTAGAACTTCCATTTCTTTAAAAGATCTAAACTGCATAAAAGAACCTTTTTTACCGAAATAATTAATTCTAATAAATAGCTTCTTTAAAAGTTCTACCTTTTCATCTTCTAAATTATCAATATCTATAGCTACCTTTAAGCTTCCTTCTAAATGCACATATTCTCTATAAGCAGGTTTAGACCTACCAGTTTTATTTCTTAAGTCATTAATTCTCCCGAAAGTCTTATTGACTACTGCTTCCTGTGGTAATTTAAATCTAATCTCTCTTTCCTTGATAACTTCAAATACTTCTCTTCCTTTTTCAAGATCATATTCCTGAATTGCCCGAGAAACCAATCCCATCTTGACTCCAAAAGGAGTAGGCAGCAAAAGCGAAGTAGCAGCTGTATTGGTAGCATTGATATTCTTAAAAGAGAATAAAGAAGTCGGTAGATACTCAACCCCTAACCACATTAAATCCCCTCCTTGACTTCATTATTCTTGGACACCATAAGGACTTGTCTCTTGAATAATATCTTTAATTATAGCACAAAATTCGGCCATTGAATTAAACTCTTTTAGTTCTACCTCTTCACCAATTGTATTTAATGTCTCTGCAATAGATCCAATCTCTTCTTTATAGTTTTTATTTAATGCGCTAATTGTTGGAGCAGGTACCGAACTATAGCTGATACTTACTACTCCCTCAAAGCTTGTCATATGGGGTGCCTGAGTATTTCTCATTGCTCCTTCTGGTGAATAATAAGTCAACATAATAGACTTCAATAAAGCTTTGTATCTAGCTTCTATTTCTTCTTCACTCAAAACAAATTCTTTAGATATATCATTATAACCAATTCTAGCAACCTCTAAATTATTAACGATAGCATACTGTCCAGAATTAACAGGTCGATAAAAGATATTTTGTCCTTCATTCTTACCAGTACCTTCACTCTTTTCTAAATCGGAATACTTAACATGGAATAAATTTTCTGAATTAAACTCCTCTGGAATAGCAACTAACCACCCAAATTCTACAGTAGAATCACGCCCCACATTCTTTTTATTATTCGTTACTAAAATCCCTTCTGTATCATCCAACGTACACATTTCTAACATTTTATCTACTATATCACTCTTAGTATTATCACTATTACCTGTAAATTCATCAAACTCATCATCAATAGTGATCCGATTAGCATCAAACTTTTCACACCCTTGGCATAAAGGTAATTCCTCATCCTCTTTAGCTATCTTAAACAAATGACTAGACTGAATATGCTTCAACATATCCCCCGATACTGCATTAACAGTTGCTAAATTTCCTGCCTTATCTGTAATAGTAACATTTCTAGTTGTTAATTGATTTCCTTCTGACTTTTCATTATTTAAATCATGTAGATTCAATCCCACCTTACCATTAATTGAAATAGAATATACTCTCTTACTCATTAGTATCATCCTCCTTGATTTCTTCTACTTTATCATCCTTGCCAAACCCATAAGCTAAAAGCATATTTCCGATAATCTTAGAATCGTGCTTATCAATCAATTCTACAACCTGCTCAAAATCAGTCGTAGTAAGATTAGATCTACTCTGTTTATTATGATGGAAACTTTCTAAACCATTCTCATTATTATAATCTGCCATGAATTCTGATAACTTAGTAAGTAAAGTATCTTTGTTAAGAGCTGCCCTTCTTAAATCCTGTAATAATCCAAACTTAATCTTCTTCTTTTGATTAAGATAAACTGGCACTAAGGTACTATTTCTAATTGCTTTAGCAAAGCTTTTAAACCCTTCATTCTCCAATATACTTGAGTAGCTTGCATCATTAATATTCTCCAATTTACACATGATAAATTTCACACTCCTTTTGGTATAAATCTTTGCTGGTTCATCATTACCAAGTCTCTGCATAGCCAAAATTGCGTGTTGATAATAATAATTCAACAAATAGTCTACTCTCTCAGTAGTCAGAAAGTTATATAATTCCTGAAAGATTTTAATATCCTCATTCTTATCATCGATCGGTTTGATTAAATCAATAAACTCTTGAAAAACCTCTTTAAACTCTGTTTTATCTTTTTCTTCATCTAAAATAACCCAGTTAGGTATATTCAAATCGTAAATATTTTTTATGACATGGTTTTGGCCCATATCAACCAAATAAACATTCTTTAATCCTCTAATATAATTATTTAACCTCTTCCTCTTTCTACGTCTTCTTCCTGCTTTGAATTCTTCTAACTTATCTAGCAGTTTTGAAATGAAATCACTTAAATATAAAATATTCTGCTTTTCTAAAATCTCCGCCGGATAATAATTGGGCTCTATCTCCGAGTAAAGATCATCAAAATCATCCAATATTACTTGCTGTGGATCAATTACTGAGTATAACCTATTACCTGAGTTTAATGATTTTAAAATAAAAGATTCATAAAAACCGATTAAAATCAAAAACAATTTAACCCAATTTTCAGTAGTATTTTTGGGAGAAATAATAGTACTAGCAGATAAATCATCAATATTCAAACCCTTAACTCTAATAGGCAACAAACAGCTTAAAGCATTATGACTATTGGTGAAATCTATTTTAGCTTGATTATACAGATCCTTGATATTATCAATTATCTGCTCAGTAGTTTCAGATTCAGCTAAATTATTCTGAATAAACTTCTTAACTTTATTCCTTTTACTCCAATGATAATTATCAAAACCAGCAAACAACTCATCCAGAGCTTCTTCTACTTTAGTTAACTCTTGCTTGGCTAACTCATCCTTGATTATCCTTTTAAAATTATTTATCTGAATCTCTTCAAATAATCTGTCTAACTTTTCAGCTAATAGATTATAATCTCTCTGTAACTCACTATAAAACTCCAAGATAGTTAACAATATGTCGCCAAAATAATTATTAATAGCATAAATATCATCCATTATCTTATTAGACAAGGGAACTCCTGTAGTCTGCCTGATTAGAGTCGACTTTCTTTTGGCTGAAGACCAATCTTCATACTCCTCTTCTTCTGTAAAATCAATCACATCGCCAGTATATTCAGGTTTTTGATCCATCTTATCATAAAAAATAAGTGGATATAATGACTTAAACTTCAAATCTGTAAAATAATCCTTTTTTAGATCTTCACTAGACTCTATAACATAGAATACTTCTTGATTCGTAATAGTAATCTGTGGTGTTTCAATCCCTTGTTTTTTTAAAATAAGATTAATTATCTCTGCTACACCCCTAGCAACTAAAATATCACTATAATCTCCTTCAACTTTGGGAACAAAAAACTTTTGCATTTATTCACCCCTCTCCTTTAATCACCCTCATTCAACTTTTTAGTTGCCCTTTGATCAGACAACCTTAACAACCTTACCAATAGGTAATAAAATAAGTAATCATTAACTGATCTGATTCTTAAATCATCAGAAATATTTTCTGCTATTTTCTGTTCTAGATATAGCTCATCTAAATTAGCATTTATAAATTCTGCTAAACCTTTATTAGTAAATATATCTCCACTCACCTCTTCCAAATATCTTTTTACCTCAGTAGAAAGTTTAAATTTATTAGTTTCAGAAACATTTAAAGAGTGATGAGACACCAGTGTTTTAGCAATGATTTCTACAATAATATCTTCTTTATCAAGATATTCAATTACAAAATTCTCTAATAAATTTAATACAACCCAAAAGCTTTCTGCAGCATGACTGGGCGGTTTCTTAATCCTTTCAGCATGAGCTACAAATTCATGTTTCTTTCTCACATGGGCCAACTGCCAATCCTCCTGCAACTTACCCAAATCATGAGCCCAGATAGTAAATTCAACTATATCCCTAAAATCTTGATCACTCAAATCAAACTCTTCCTTGATTAAATTAATTAAACGGCTTATCTCCTCTTCTAATTCAGGCAATTCCTCTTTCATTCTCTCTATATGTTCTAAATAACTCTCTTCTTTGTACTCTTGATTATATGGTTCCCTATTCTCACTAGGTAAAGAATCAAACTCCTTTCCTGACTGATTAAATAATAATCCTCTCTCTTGATCATAGGCAAAATACTCTGGATTGAGAATATATAGATTATTAGGATAAATATTATCTGCCTCTATAGCTCGATAAGTATATTTAACCTCACTATCATCTGCTCTCTCTATTACTTCTTTAATCAACCAATCATCTGTTTCATCTCTTATCTCTTTAACTTTTTTACGTAATGTCCAAGGCGAGAGGCTCAGACTTTCAAAATTATAAGGAGAACATTTATCCAATACCCAGGAATGAATTATTATATTACAACCGACTACATCTCTTATCAAATCCTTAAACTTCTTCTTATCTGGTAGTTTCCAACTCTCTTTAATAAATTTATTCCTTGTTCCTTCTACTCTTTGGTTGGCTTTAGCATCAATATCTGTCTCTTCGCTATAGACTCTATCTATTATCTTTTGAGAAAGCTCAGCAGTCAAAACTTCCCCATCAATCTCTCTTAAAGCTTCAAAGGTCTTCAAAGTTGCCTCTTCATTATAAGGTAAATACTTCATATCTCCTTCATTCAAGACATCATAGACATAAACTTTCCCTTTTTGATTTTGATATCTAGCACAACGACCAATTCTTTGAAGAAAAGAATCTATTGTAGAGATCTCAGTGTGCATAATATCAGAAGTAATGTCAATTCCAACCTCTATTACCTGTGTAGACACCAATATTACATTGCTCTCATCATTATCTTTAGAAAACTTATCCTTTATCTTAGCCTCTTTTTCTTTTCTATCCTTATCTAAAAACCTAGAGTGAATCAAGAAGAGATCTATATCTTCTTCCTCTGCTTCAATTTTAGTCTTTAAGTCTTGATAGATCTGTTGAGCATTATCTACTCGATTACACATCACTATACTCTTTTTAGAAATATTATCTATTTGATTATGTAATTCAACTATTTTTTCTGCATCTAATTTCTCATCACTAGCAAAAATTCTTCTTTCTTTACCTTTTTGAGTTACTATATCCTCTAGGTAATCTCCACTATCTGCCCTAATTACTCTAGCATCTAACTTTTCTTTAAGTAATCCTATCTTCTCTTCTGAGATAGTAGCAGTCATAATACAAAATGGAACTTTATCCTTTAATTTTTCCAACATTAAGACAGTAGTAGTATAAGAAGCTTCTAAATCAAATAAATGAAACTCATCAAAGATTAAATAAGAAGATAATACTGCTCCTACATTAATATTTCCTAATCTATTCGATAAAGATATCGGCATACTCAAAGCTGATGATAAGCTTTGATCAAAGGTTGTAAAGATAATATCCCCATTAAAGTATCTATCTTCTTTTCTTTCTCCAGTTTGAATTGTTACTTGGTAATCATTATTAAAATCACCCTGATTAATTTCCTCATAAATATCATTATATAAACTATTAACTAGAGTTCTTCGAGGAGTAGAATAGATCAATTTCTTTGGGAAATACATGTTCTCCTCATTAGCAATGATAAAAGGCATAATTGAAGCTAACGTCTTTCCCGCTCCAGTTGGTGCTTGCAAGATAACATTTTCTCCATTCAAAATCGCTTCTGCTACTTCTTGTTGATAAAGAAAAGGTTTAAAACCTTGGATTTCCTCTCCACTTTTAGTTTTTAAATAATAGTTACTAATTCTATGTTGTGTCATACATCACCCCTTTCTATTAATCTTTTCCTTGAGTGTGTATATTATTATAATACTATAATGAATTTAAAATTTCAAGGAAGATTAATAATTTTCCTAAAAAGTTTATTGACAAAATACTATTTTGAATGTTATATTTAAACTAGAAAATTTAAAATCCCCAATATATAGGGAACTGAAATTGAGTTGTGTATATTATTAGAATAACTAATTTACTCCGTTAAGTAGGAGACTGAAAGTTCTAGAGAAGTTAATTTCTCTAGAACTTTTCTATTTATAAACCTCCCCCATCTTCTTAACCTCAGCTTTGATCTCCTCTCTTAAACTCTTAGGCTCAATCACCTCAGCATCAGCACCATATTTCAAAATCCAACCCTTAATCTCATTAAAACCACAGCTTACAAAACTCATTATGATACTTCCATCCTCCAACTCCTCAATCTCTTGAGTTCGATGATGATTACTCTCCTTCATCCACCTTGCTAAATCACCACTGAATTTAACCTTGACCTTAATATCCTCTTCTCCACGCATTATCCCCCATGAATTTCCTAAATACTGCTTTAATGAAAATTCTTCTGGATACTTAAATTTATTAGCAGTAACCTCAATCTCCCTGATCCTATCTATTCTAAAAACCCTAACCTCCTCTCGTTTATGGCAATAAGCAATTAAATAGATAAATCCCTTCTTAAGATTTAAAATATAAGGCGATACAGTCCGTTCACTAACCTTATTTCCAGTATGGCTATAGTACTTTATCCAAAGATTGCTTTCTTCTCTAATAGCATCATTTAACAAATTAAAAACTTCTCCATGCTTCTCATAATCAACTAATGTATTTAAGCTAAAATGAATTCGATCTTCTAATTGACTTAACATCTCCCGTGTCTTATCCGGTAAAGAAGCCATCAGCTTAGCAATTGCCATATTCATCTCCTTAAAATAAGGCAGATCACTATTACTTAAAATGCTATTTCCACCAACCACCAGGGCCAACGCCTCAGAAATAGTCAAGTTGGGCGGAGTCATATGATAATCTTCTCTAATCTTATATCCTCCTGCTTTTTGATCATAATCTATTGGTATATCTGCCTTTTCAAGTTCTTTTAAATACCGATAAAAGCTACTCTTCTTAATATCTAAAATATCCATGATATCTTGCCTGTCATATCTAGCATACTTTCCTTCAACTAAACTGATCAACTTAATCAATCGCCAAACCTTTCCTGAAGTCCCCATGCCACCAACTCCTTCATATTACAAAAAAATACAACCATTAATATAATTCTGTTTATTGACTTATTTTTCCTTCATTATTCTTGCTTGACTTTCCTTAATCAACTTCTTATCCTTAACTGATAGATTATCAGCAACTACTTCTAAGCTACAAAATGGACAATCTTCCAACCCCTTATCACCCTTTGGAGTCCAATACCACAAATCACACTTATTACAATAGACCTGCTTCATCAATGACACTCCTGATAATAAGGGCAACTTTGATAACAACTATCTGCTACACCAGGATCAATCTCTTCATTAACCATCCTCATCTTTTCATCCCGCTCTTCAATAAACCACTGCCGTAGTTCATCATCAATAACTTGAAATTCCTTCTTAATTGCTAATCGCCCTTGTTTAAATTCTGGATAGATGATTGCCCCAATCGAGACAGGAAAGGAATAAATTGCTTCCATCACCAAAGCATAACCGGTAATCGTTAGTTTATGAAAGTCCCTCGGCTGACCAAACTTCAAATCCAAGATCATCGGCTCTGAAAAGTTAAAAGCATCGGCACTTAAGTATTGGCTTAATCCTAAAAAAGAGCCATCAAGCTTCTGCTCCACCGTAATCGGAATCGTCAAACTGGCTAGAGAATCAACTCCAATATAAGGCTGCTTGGCCAATAGATCTTGTAACCTAAAGACCAAGCGATTATATTCAAATTCCCAAATCAACTCTACCTTCTCCTTTAACTGGAGATAAAAGTCATCATCAATTCTTTTCTGCCAACTTTCCAATGCTCCAAAGTCAGGCTCCTTCAAATCTGCCATAATCCGGGCCAACCCCTCCACCCCATGTAAATAGATTAGCTTCTTAGCAGTTACTAAGAGGTTAGTCAAAGTATTATGAAAGATAATCCCCCGGATCATAGCTTGATTCCACTTAGTCTTAACCCCCTCTACCTTTCTCAGATATAGGTCTCGACCAGTAGGACAATACTTACCCGCAATTTCATAAAGTGCTAAACTTTTTTGATAAATTGGCTCTAAAGGTGGTTGATTCCAATTCCACCCTCTAAGCTCTTCTACAACTTGATTTTTACGGAACTTAGGCAATAGACCCCGTACCAGCTTTTGCTTCTCTTCTTCAGTTAAAAAATACATTAGACATCACCACAGAAATTTTGATATTCACAATCCTTACACTTCCATCTTTCATAGCTAGCTTCGGGTAAAGTCTCATTAGCTACCAACTCCTTAATCTTAGAAATTATCTCCTTCACCTTTACTCGCAAACTTGGGGTCAATTCCACTTCAAAAGTCTCCTGGTTAGGAATTAAATGAATCAATCCTCTTCTAACTGAAACATCATACTGATCCTCAATCAATAATAGATAAGCTCCTAATTGGTATTTATGATTCAATCTCGGCTCTCTAGTTGAATACTTCAATTCAATTGGTATGTACTCACTTTCCTTAACAACTAATAGATCCATCTTCCCCTTTAATCCCAACCTTTGAGATGAAAGATCAACCCCATACAATTTTTCACCCTCTTCTAAATTATATCTCTGTAATGTCCTCCTCTTTTCTAACTCTTCTGCTCTGTCATGTTGATACTGCCCATAATCCATCTTATAAGTCTTCTTAATCGTTAGAGGCATACAGTAAATAAAATAAATAATCCTGGGACAATAAGCATACTGCTTCACATCAGTTACTCTAAACAATCTAAGCAACCCCTTTTTAAAAATCAGTTTACAGTTGACAGTTAATTTTATTCTTTTAAATCTTGAAATTGTATTTAACTATCCATTATACACTATTAACTATTCTCTGCTTTTAACGATCGATTTCTTGCATCAACTTCAAATCCTTACTACAGATTGGATACAGCCTAATATTCCCCTCTGCATCACCCAAAACTCTACTTATCTTTAACATCAATTCCTCTCTTCGATTATGATTGAGCTTACCCAAAAAAGCACTCCACTGTACCCTCTTCAATCCATAATCCTTACAGCTTTCAGAAACCTTCCTTCTAATCTTATCGTCAGAAATATCATAAATTAATAAGCTATACATCTTACCACCCACTTATAAAAGGAGAATAAGCTCGATCCTTACGAATAAAGCTAGCAGCTTTTCTAGCTTGCCGCTGTAAGATAACCTCTAATCTATACTTCTTCCCCTCATACCGTTCTTTACTCTTTAACCTATCCAAAATTTTCCTAGCAAACTTCTTTCTTGACTCCTCTTCTAATCTTCCCTTTTCTAATTTAAACTTCATACCTTGATTAAGCAAACCTATTGTAGTCTTATCTACAACTGTCTGTCTAAACTCCTCAATTAAATCTAAAGTTAAAGAAGGCTTACCTGGACGGTCAGCATGTAAAAATCCAGCATATTGATCTAAACCTGCTCGTAAAATTGCACTGCTTACTCTAGAATATAAGATTCCATAGCCATAATTGAGCAGTGAATTTACTAAATCGTTGGCCCCTTGGGTCTTACGACCTGGAAAATCCAACTTATCAGGTAACACTTCCTTTACCACTTGCCAGTACTCCTTAGCAGCTCTACCTTCTATTGATAAAATATACTCCCTTACTTCATCTACTCGTTGGCCCTCAATCCCTTTTAACTCTGCACTGATTTGTTTAATCCTATCAATCTGATCATAAATCAAACTATATAAATCTTGATCTTTCTTCTTACGATATTTAGCTAAATACTTCAATAAAACTATTTGATTCTCTATCTTACCTTTAGCAAAAGCAATCGCTAATTTCACTCCTCGCTGATCTTCATAGGCAAATAACTGTTCTCTTCTCGTCTTAATTGTGCCCAACATAGCTGATGAAGAAAGCTTGGCCAAGTGATCTCCATTATAAGAAATAAAATCAATCTGAATTCCTGCCTTGGCACATTCATGAACTAAAGCAGCTGATAAAGATACAGCTGAGGTCGTAATTAAGATCTCTTTTAATTTAAAGAATGGTACCTCTTTAATTATCTTCTTTTTCTTCTTTAAGACTACTCTCTCACTTTTCTTACCAATAAAAATACCATAATCAGAGACAACCAATGATTCACTCCCCATCACTTCACCTCCTAATCAAGCGTTAAATCTAGTGTAACATATCCCATTCCCAACACCCTGGGAATGAAAATAAAAAAATTTAAATCACCAATAAAAAAAGAGCTAATTCTCCTATTACAGAGAAATCAGCTCATAATACTCTCTAAAAGCATTTAATACTTAATATTGTTCTCTATTCATTGCTCTTCAGTCTCCTACTTAACGGAGTGTTGATTGTAACAAATATTCCACTCGGGTAATAGCGGGGGTGGGTTATTCTTTCAGTCTCCTACTTAACGGAGTGTTGATTGTAACGCTAGTGGAGTTGCTTCTGTTGCTTCTTTTGGAGTCTTTCAGTCTCCTACTTAACGGAGTGTTGATTGTAACTGAAAGCAGCCAGCAAGACTAGAGAAGTATTCGATTATTTCTTTCAGTCTCCTACTTAACGGAGTGTTGATTGTAACCAGGGGGTGGCTGAGACGAGCAGAAGAGTAATAGAACTTTCAGTCTCCTACTTAACGGAGTGTTGATTGTAACTATATCGGGCTGGTTGTGTAACATTACCTTAAGCAACTTCTTTCAGTCTCCTACTTAACGGAGTGTTGATTGTAACGTTAGCACTCCGAGAGGGGTGCTTTTCTCATTAGATCTTTCAGTCTCCTACTTAACGGAGTGTTGATTGTAACTTTTTTAGGGTGTTGGCCCAACGTGGTCTTTAGGATCTTTCAGTCTCCTACTTAACGGAGTGTTGATTGTAACTATCGAGCCAGAAGCGAAAGAAGATAATAGCTTGCCTTTCAGTCTCCTACTTAACGGAGTGTTGATTGTAACCAACGAGAACAACAAGCAAGGCAGTTGGGTTTTGGGTTCTTTCAGTCTCCTACTTAACGGAGTGTTGATTGTAACTTTGAAGAGTAAAAGAAAAGATGATGCTGAAGAAAACTTTCAGTCTCCTACTTAACGGAGTGTTGATTGTAACTTGATGGTAATGACCAGAATGAAACAACTATAGGTAATTCTTTCAGTCTCCTACTTAACGGAGTGTTGATTGTAACCGCGAATTTTCAATATCTTCGATCCTATGATAGCAGGCTTCACGCTACTTCTACTTTCACAAATATTCCCTAAATTTTCGCAAACCCAATCTTGCACAAAAAGTAGGGAGCTTTGCGAAAATACCTATATCATAATTATAAAGTTAACTACTAAAAGTATACAATAAATTAACATTTCTTTCAAGTAGAAAAGTTATCTCTCACCTTATCTTGACTACACTCCAAACATTACTAAAAAAGTCAGCACCCGAAGGCACTGACCAAATCAAATAATATTAACCTGTTAACTTATCCAACATCTTCTGCATTTCTTCTCTTCGCTCTTTAGTATACTTCTTGTCGGGAATAAATTTAATCTGTAGCCAATCCCCTTCTTCTGGATCTCCAGGTATCTCATCCTTCAATACATCCAACTGCACTCTTTGCTTCTCTAGTAACACCACTGCAAAATCACCAACAAAACGATCAATTACTCCTCTCATTTTATCTCCTCCTTGATTAAAAGTTTTTATTATACTCCAGCTTCAAATCATCACCATCCCAAGAAACATTAGCTCCTTCTTCTCTCTTTAATCTCCCTTTGACATGATTCTCAATCTTTACCTCCGTTTCTTGATCAACTTTATAACCTGCTCTTTTTAGCTGCTGGACTAAGTTTTCTACTACATCATTAACTCGATTTAAAGCATTGTTCTCTGGATACTCTAACAAAATTCCATCTAAAACATCATCAACTTCAGCTAAGATTATAGAGCCTTTTTCAAAATAAGGATCTATACCAGGAAAAAGATTTCTCAATAGCATGACTACTATAGTAATGACAGGAACAAAATTCAGTCCTGTCGCTGTCAAAATACTAATAGCTTCACTCATCAAACCCCTCCTATTTCTCTTGAATCTGTTGTAAAGCTTTCTTCAAAGCTTTAGGAATTGGCACCCCAGCCTGGGCCAAATTCTCTACAGCACTAATCCCCTCTTTAGAGATGTAAAACCAAATAGCCATTAAACGAATCATCCCTTGACTTCCTAACACTTCATCAGCCAAATGAGCAATTACTATGCTTAAAAAAAGACCAATCTTGCGAAGTATTCCTCTGTGACCTAGTTTACTGTTCAACTCTTTTAAAACAAAAGCAGATAACAATCCAGTAATATAATCGACTATTACTATACTGATTAAAAATTTTAAGGACTGATCATAACCACCTAGCCAGTAGTGAATCCCCCCTCCCGTCAGTCCCATTAAGTAATGCAGGTAATCAATAAGCCCATTCCTCCCTCCAACATTTGCAATTATTATACACAATATTTAGAGCAGCCAACTCCCAAGATTGGCACAATGTTGGCCCGAAATAAAAAAGCCAGATCTGTTTAAGATCTGACTGGGAGTTTGGAGTTGTTTTGTTGGCCAACAACTAAACCCAAAACAATAAGGCAGTAGTACTGACACGCTCACTCAGTACCACTGGCCTTATTAATCTAATAGTCTTAATTTTATACCTTCAGTTAATAGCTTATCTAACACTCATCATTCCATGACCTCTACTTCTTCCCTGATTCGCTGATCTATTATTAGTCCTATGGTGATCAAAACCATTACTCATACCAGTTCTACTCGTTCTTTCTAACTGCTCAGTAGGTAAAATATCCCTTACAGCTAAATCATACTCATTCCGTAAGCTACTTAGTGCTCCTCTTATCTGATTAATCTCAGTTTGTAATTGAGCTAATTCATTTTGACTTGTATCTGACTGAGAATACAAATATCTTAAATCATCCCTTTTTCTTCGTAATTGATCATTTAATTCTCTTGTTTGCTGGTAATACTCATCCTCTAAAGCTCTCATCTCTGCTAATTGCTCATCTGATAAGTCTAAGTAATCATTATTATAATCACCCTGAGACATCATATGCCCCTCATCTTGAGACATCATACCTCCCCTTGTTCCTGCTCTACCATACCCAAAGGCTACAGTTGCCATTCCTAAAACCAATAATCCAACCACTACCAAACTAATAATTCGCTTCATAATTTATCTCCTCCTTTAATTTTATTCTATACTTATATTATAAGGTGGAAATATTAAGTAGCTATTAAGAAACTGATAAGATTCCTTTAAGTTTATTACCCCCACAAAAGTAATTACCACCAAAATCCCATCTCTATTCTTCAGACTGCCCAACACCCCAACACCATAAAAACATTAAAGGCTTGTAGTACTGACACAACCACTCAGTACCACAAGCCCTAATTTACCTATCCATTATGCTTAATAAAAATCTAAAAACTACCCTCATAAAATATTTCAGTTATCTTCTCCACTATTAAGTAATACATCAGATAATTTATCTTCATATGACTCTAACCGCTGTTATATTAAAATGCCTGAAAACAAGAAATTTCTAATGCTTGGTGTATTCAGTAGTATAGGCTTTTTACTTTCACTAGCAGCATTACTTAGCCAATATGTGGTTTATTAGTTAGGAGTATAGATGTATAAGGTGATATATAATTGGTTATCGAACAAGAAAGGAGCAAGTTATGAATCGTATTTTATTTAGTGCTATTTTGAGTGTTGGTGTTACTTTGGGGATTGGCATTACCCTCATCAGGAAAAATTGCTATGTTAGACCTTTAATTATTTTTGTAGCTTTATATATAATTGAACAAATGATTGGGTATGAATTAGGGGTTGACATATTAAGAGCAGCAATTCCTTCTCCAATAGATCCAGAATATGGAGCTATGAATCAATCTTTCACGAACATTTTTCTCAGTAACCTTATCATACGAAAAGTAGTGCTTCTAATAAAAAAACAAGGTGAAAGAGTCATCTCCTTTAATGGCTCTTTCACCTCTTACTTTCATATATCAAAAGAACTTATACTTTAAACTGTTCTACTAACTTTTGTAACTCCTGTGCCATTCCTGCTAACTCCTGTGATGAATTAGAAATTTCATCAGACATATTACTTATATCATCTGTTGCATTTGTTATCTGATCACTACTTCGGGCCAACTCATTGGTTGCATTAGCAGTCTGTTCGATCTGAGTTGATGTTTCCTCTACTGAATTATAAATCTTATTGAATGCTTTTCCTGTCTCTTCTACAATTTCTTGACCTTCTTCAGCTTTCTCCTCTACCTGTTTAATCTTCTCAATTCCCTTTTTAGATTCTTCTTGAGTTTTAGCAACTAAATTAGCAATCTTTTCAGTTGCCTCTCCAGTTTCACCTGCTAACTGTCTTATTTCTTCTGCTACTACAGCAAAACCTTGTCCGTATTCACCAGCCCTAGCTGCTTCTATCGCTGCATTTAAAGCTAATAGACTAGTCTGCTCTGCTATATTTGTAATCATTTCAACAATTTGTTCTATTTCTTCTGATCTATTATCTAAATTATTAATTACCCCTACTGTTTCATCAACTACCCTATTAATTTCTTTTATACTATTTACTGTAGCTTCAATATTTTGACTCCCTATATTAGTTTGAGTATTAGCTTCTTCTGAAAAACTGGCCACTTGTTGGGCACTAGCCGAAATCTGTTGAATTCCAGCAGACATATTATCTATTAAATCATTAGTATTCTCTATAGTGGCATTACCTTCCTCTGCCGAAGCAGATAATTCTTCACTATAAGCTGATAAATCTTCCACAGTATTTAATAAGTTAAGTATCATTTTGTGTAACTGTTCAACCATTTGATTGAAAACATCTGCTAATTTGCCAATTTCACCATTAGAATCAACTTCTAAACGAGTGGTTAAATCCCCTTCTTTAACCTCCTCCATATTATTGACCATTCTTTCTAAAGGCTTGAAAGATCGATCTAAAAATTTCAGGATAATAATTAAGATAATAATTACTCCTAATACAACTGATATAGCTATATTTCTTCTATTATTACTAGCTCTACTTAATATATCTCCTCTATCTCTAACAATCTTTATATAACCTTGAACTTGATCTGAATAATCACGAATTGGGATTAATAAAACTGAATAAGCTCCGTCATCAATCAGTTCTATCACATTTTCTCCCTCTCTTACTCTATTGATAACCTCATTATCCAGCTCCCAAGGATCCTGATCAGTAGTAGCGGCTAATTGATTATTATCTTCACTATCATTATCATCCCAAGCAACACTATCACCTAAGGTATAAATAAAATACTCTCCACTAAAGCTCTCCTGTAAAGATTCCAAAAATTCAATTCCAAACTCAGAACCAAATTCTACTGTTCCAGTATGTTCCCCTTCGTAAAACATAGGTGCAACTGCCCTAAAACCATATCCTCCTCTTCCTTCTTCTAAACCAACAACAATTTCTTGAGCCTCATTAGCTTGATTAACAGTATGTCGAAAATCTCTTAAGCTATCTCCATATCTATCAGGATTATGTAATCTCAAAAAACTGGTGGAGTCTGGAAGATGGAACTGCCATTGAGCAAAATCATCCTCTATTGCTTCATAAGATGGAAGTAACATTTCCCGTAATGCTTCTCTATCCCTTTCAGCAAATAATCTCTGTATTTCCTGGTTATTGGCAATATTCAGGACAGATAACTCTGCCTCTCCAATCTGTTGTGCGAGCCTATCTTGAACTATATTGATCAAAAAGTCATACTGCTCCTCTTCATTTCTCTCAATCATATTATTAGACTGCCTCATCATATAAAAACTAATAAATACAGATAATAACAATACACAGACTGCTATAATAATAGCTAACTTCTTCTTCAAAGACAATTAACTCCCCCCTTTATATTATTAAAGTAATCTTTTAAATTAATCTCAAGTGAACGTTATTTTTTTCACTAGCCTTATATTATCATTTTCTACCTCACCTATTATTTATCCTGCAAATCAAGTCGAAAAATAACTTTTTTTAATAGATTGATATTCTCTAAATCTAAAATTAACCACTTTTGTGAATATGGATAGGCTTTGTCAATGTGAAATATATTACACTCCTGTAAATCTTGCTTATCGGACTTATAAATGATATAGCACAGGACATAAATTATTAGATCAGCCTGAAAGAAGAATAGGGGTTAAATACAGGCAATGGGTGAGTAATATCAGTTAATTTTTTTGTTTACCTTTAATTTTAAGAACATCTATTCGCACGGGCCAACACCAAAAACAAAGGGATAGTAGTACTGACACAATCACTCAGTACCACTATCCCTAACTGCCGATAGCCCCGTTTCAGTCGCTCCAAGACAGCATAGCTACAAGCTGACTAAAGAACAAGTCCCTTCAGGGCTTATCAGCCCTTTCGTGAAGACCTCCGCTCTCAGCATCTATGCTGCTTTCCACTCCTTCAACCGGGGTAAACTTTAATTTTAAGAAAATATCTAACAAGCCGATCAGCTAATGTTATTTTATATTTTTCTTAGTTGCTATTAGCTAGTTTATGTGACCTTGGATTATCTATCTTAAACTTAGCTCAATATAGGATTTAATACTATTATTCCACCAAGATTTTCAATGATATTATTAGTAGCTAAATTAATAAAATTCTGATACAACTCACGGTTATTTAAAAGCACATAAGCATTTTTTAAACTAAATTCAAAATCTCCTTTTACTCTCCATTCCCTTTCATGAGTCCAATCTATTATATTATCTTTATCACTTAAATCAAATGATACTACTCTCCATAACTCTTCTTCATCTATAAATTCTTTCGCTTCTTCTAATTTTTCATATATAACTGGTCTTCCTCCCTTTGCATAAACATATGGTTTACCAAAAGAAAGTCCAACTAGTTTATATCTTACTTCACCTCCCACTTCTTCTCTGGTTTTTTTCTCATGTAAAGTATTCTGACATACACCATAAATCGGAGCTTCTTGAAAACAGCATGCTCTGTTGGGGCCTGCTATATATCCTTCATCTAAAGATCCTATGATTTTCTCACCCTCTAAAATTTTTACCAATATTTCAACTGCACTATTCCCATTTTTCCCTTTTGTTAAATGGGTTAAATACGCACTAATATCAGTTCTATTTCTAATCCTATCAACCCACTTGTTTTTGTTATATCCCATATAAATAATACCTCCTTAGATATTACCCAATAAATTAAATTTCCCCTCTGATTTTACTAATTTTATTTTTTCTCTTTTTACTTTCACATAATAAATCTAAAACCAACTAGTCCAATATCACATGTAGGGTCGAAGTCTGGTGCTCTAACTTAGGTTGATGTTTGTGTTCTCAGTTTGCTCACCCTTTCGTCTGTGAGTGCCACAATATCTCATCCATATTAGATTCCCAGTCCCCGCCACCTCAAACTGTACGTGCGATTCTCTCGCATACAGCTTTTCTATCAACTTCATCTTAAACCTTATTAGATTAAACTACTCTCAACTTTCACTATGTTTTATAACAATCATTAGCTAGTCCATTTCTAGCAGTTTTTACACTTTCAGTTTAAGATATATTCTCCTCCTCAAGTCTTGCAAACTAATGGATGCTTTTATCATTTCACCCTTGCCTCCTATTTTGTCAGAGAAGTTATTAAATAGTAGGGTCTCTTCGCTATATGAAGTTCTGTTGTCTTCATAATCTTAGCTACTACAAACCCATCCGCCACCCTCTTCTTTTCTAATTCATTTCTCGGGTCTCGATTATAGAATCTTCTTTTTTCAAGTGATTTCTCACAGGAAGAAGGAGGGCTTCTCCAGTTCCAAACATATCCTTATATACATACCACCACTAATACTCCGCTAGTGTATATAAATGTTTCAGCCATTTTCATTTATATATGCTGTTTTCACCCAGACGTTAAAGGTTCAACCACTAGATTTACCCCTTTCGAAGCTAATATGTGTTCACTGGTGTTGCAGTCTGTATATTTGCTCGGTATCCTTTAGATACCTTTGTCAATAGACTTCAACATTTCGATTTCTCTCCACGTTGCCATTCGTGCTACAAGGTTTTGGTTTTTACCTTGACGGGACTTTCACCCGTTAGCGGGGACGTTCCGCAGGTTCGCGACGTCCCAGTATTGCAATACAACTTTATTTAATGCTAGTTAATTTCATCAGTCAGTCCAATTATCATTTAGGCAATCAAAACTGGATGTCGTTTAAGCTCATGTTATCCGCCGTGCTCTGTTATCATCTTATTTTATCTGCAAAATTATAGAATAATTAATCTTTATAAGATTTTATTCCCAATTATGATAATAAAAAATATTCCCTAAATTATATAAAACTCAGGGAAATAACTAATATTCAAAAATTTATTCATCTATTTGTGATTTCAATTTCTTCACCTTTTCTTCAGAAAGTCCAGTTGCTTTAACTATAGTCTCAATATCTACATCGAGTTCCAATAAATTCATGGCTACTTCTTTTATAGCTCCAGTTATATTACTAATTTCATCATGAATTGCTTTTTGCCTTCTTTCATAAATCTCTCTAGTTTCCTCGTCATGACTCAAAACCTCTAAAACTTCAGCTGCCTCCTGTAACTCTTCTATTCTTTCCTCAAGCATTTTTATCACCTCACTATCAGGATTTTTCAAAAATAATACCCAAGGGATCAAGTTATCCTCTTTTCTTTTACTTTCTATTTTTCCTATATCTTCAAATTGCTCTTCATTCAATTTTGGCAACTCTATGAAATGTATCTCCTGCAAATTTGTTAATATTTCATTAGTTTCTTTTTCTTTTAAAATATAAGTGTTATGATACCTCTCATTCATCTTCAAATAATTAAAATTCAATATGTTTATTGTTACTGTTTTCTGCAATTCTTCATACGCTTCTCCTTCTTTTATTTGAGATTCAAATAATTTACTCCAATAATATAGCGTTCTTCTCTTCATATTATATTGGTTTTTTAGCTGAATTTCTATATTGATTCTAGTCTCATCATTTGCTGTCGCTTTAATATCTAATCTTGAATATTTATCATCTTCCCAATCTTTTTCTAAATCTGAATTGTCTATTTCAACTTGTACTATTTCTTTTTTAGTCCCTTTAGTTGCAAATACACTATTTAAAAATGAAATTAATATTTCTGGGTGTTTCTCAGAGCCAAATATTTGTTTAAAAACAAAATCTACTTTTGGATCTAAAATATCTTTTCTCATATTATATCCCTCACTAACTTTATAACTCATTATCTTATATTATCATTATACAATATTTAGACTAATATTAAAAGTAACTAAATACATGGTTCCCTTTATTTAACTAATATTTAGCATGGCGGATAACTTGATCTTCACGAACAATTTGACCACCAAAAGACATTATTAATACTATTTTACTACATTTTTCCTGAAACTTAAACCAAAATTTACAAAAATAAAAGACCAGCTCTATTAAGAACTGGCCAACAAATTATCTCGCTTCATCATTTCAACAATCTTCTTATCTAATTTTCGACTAACAGCCTGTACACCTTCATCTAATAAATTTTTATCTTGAGCCTCTTTGGTCATTCTTCTCCGCAAGAGTTCAATCTCTTCTTTAAGTTTATCAGTCATACTTATCACCTCGATATAATAATCACGATTATTAATATAGCATATCTTTCTAAATAAATCAAATATTATTTCATTCACAATAAATCTCCGATATTATCATCCAGCTTTCTCAATGCCCTCTTCTTAATCCGATAGTAATGACTACTTGAATAGGGAAACTCCCTACTTCTATAGACTAGATTATCCTGCTTGACCCCTTCATTAAGATACTTAGCCCTGATCAATGGCAACTCCAAATCTTGATCTAAAACATCCAAAGCATTATCAATCAACTTTAAAACCTTCTCCTTCTCTTCTTTCTCCTCTAACAAATTGCTCTTTAACTCTTCATCTAAGACTTCAAACTTAAGTTTAATCTTAATCGACTTTAATCTAACCTGATACCTCTTATAATTAGACAAAACCTCAACCACCTTACTAAAACCCTTCATCTTATCAATCCTTTTAAATTAGTACCCTACTGCAGCTGCAGTAGGGTACATTTTCAGTTAATCAAGAAGTAACTGACTACTAGCTATGCTATCTATCTCTCCTTGTAACCTATCAGGAATTATATTCTCTTTCTTCTCCCGCTTCTTTAGCTGCTTATACATCTTGATAAATTGACCTCTGATTACTCCAGTATTAGTCTCAGTACATATCTCACGCCAACCCATATAATCAACTGTCTTAGCTACCAAAGGATCTAAACTCTTTAATGCTTCTTTCTTATTCCAATAACCATAGTGCTCAATTGCTTCTATTACTTCTCCCCAAGCACCTGCAGGGGTTAACCTATCTTCAGTTGTTACTTCTAACACTGCTTTTCTAATATCTGCTATAGTCGGTATAAATGGCTGTTCAGCAACCAACTTCTGGACTGCTACTTGTACTTCCTGATAATCAAAGTCCTTCAACATCTGATGCCAAAATTTTAACTTAACCCCTTCTCGATCAACTTCAAACTTGTGATAAGCAAGTGATAAAATAGATAGTATCTTAGCAGTCTCAGTCTTAGTCATCTACCTCACCACCTAGCTCCTCTGCTAGCTCACATTCTTCAACTAGGCTTAGAGCGTTTTGAATATTTTGTGGTAACTCTGTTTCGTTCTTCTTCTTTTTTGCTTTATTTTTACGCTGGTTAAGATAACCTTTAACCTGCTTAATCGTCAGTAATCCTTGGGCCAACCAATCATCAAGTAACTCCTTCACATAAGAGAATCTATAAATATTATTGACACTCGCTTTTTTTATTGCTAAAACTACTACTTCTAAACTTAATCCATCGTCTAAATAACTTGTTAATAAATCCAACTGATAAGAATTAATCGTTCTTCCCAAAGCTTTTTCATAAAAATTTGCGAGCACCCCTCTTCCTTCTTCTTTGTAAGTAGTCTCTGTAGTAATCTCTGTAAGGATAGTATTTCTGTTAGACAAATTTTCTATAGTATCTTTAGAATCCAGATTTTCTGAGTAAATAGGGTTTATAGCTTTATTTAAGGCATTACCTTTCCTATAGGAAGATGGGTCAATTATGTGGGATTAGCCATGCTGAAGTAAGCAGATTGGCTAAGGGAAAGAAACCTTCTATTAAAACGATTAACAATATTTCTAAAGGTCTAGATATACCTAAAACTAGACTATTAAAACTGGCCGGCCATTTAGAAGAAGAAAATAAGAAGCAAGAAAACGGAGATGTTAAGGAGTAAGTGCAAAATATAGCTGAGTACAGATGAGTATGGCAAGGAGGAGAGTTTAATGAACTTTGAACTGATCGAATCACAGGCTAGAAATTTTCTGAAAAAGCATAATCTCACTGTTAAGGAGGTATTCAAATTGGCACACATTGAAAAAAGAGGTCAGAACAAAAAGGTTATTAGATGCAGCTGAGGGTTGGGTATACGATTTTTTATATGTTGCAGTTTTTACTGGAATGAGACGTGGTGAGCTTTTAGCATTACGTTGGCAAGATGTAGATTTTAACGGGAAAATTCATGTAAAACAAGCTGTTACTAAACCAACCCGCAAAGGTTTAATATTTAGAAAACCAAAAACTAAATCTAGTATTCGCCCAATCGATGTTGATGAGGATATAATTAAGATTCTTAAAAGAAGAAATAGGGAGCAAAAAGAAAATAAGCTTCGCTTAGGTGATGAGTATAATAACGAATTTGACGCTCCACGGGGCAAGCCCGCGTGGATTCCTCATTCATAGAACCTAGCCTTTTTACAGTTAATCTCAAGGATTAAGTGTAAACTGGTCTTACAAGTTCTCCAAAGGCTTAAATTTCTGTCCGCCCGACAGTAGATATGGTTTTTATGGTTTTCACGAAGAGTCTTGTTTTTTAAGACTCGTAGATATAGTCTATCTATTAGCTAATTGTAGTTGTAAACCTTGTTGTAATATATTCTTACTAGCATTTATATCTCTATCGTGAATTGAATGACACTTCGGACATTCCCATTCACGAACACTTAAAGCTTTGACCTTTTTATTTTGATATCCACATTCGCTACAAAGTTGACTTGAAGGGAAGAATGTATCAATTTTAATTAATTCTCTACCATACCATTCAGCTTTATAGCTTAAATAGTCAACGAATTTAGACCAAGATACATCAGAGATACTTTTTGCTAGCCTAGAATTTTTAAGCATATTCTTAACTTTTAGGCTTTCAACTACTATCGTTTGGTTTTCACGAATTAATTTAGTTGAAAGTTTATGTAAGAAGTCTTTTCTAATATTAGCTACTTTCTCGTGTACTCTAGCTAATTTATTCTTTACTTTGCACCAATTATTTGAACCTTCTTCTTTCTTAGCAAGTCTTTTATTTAGTCTAGCAATCTTTTTTTCATATTTGGATAGAGTTCTAGGATTAGAAACCACTTCACCATTAGAGGTAATTAAAAAATCTTTCAAACCTAAGTCTATACCAATTGCTTTATCAATTTGAGGTAGTTCTTCTACTTCTTCTTGAACACATACAGAAATATAGTATTTGTGAGCTTTTGATTTTCTAATAGTTACATTTTGAATTTTACCTGTAACTTCTCTAGATTTTCTAAATTTCACCCAACCAAGTTTGGGTAGTTTGATTTTATTATCTTTTATCTCAATGCTTTCAGTTCCACTAGAACGCTTGAAATATTGAGTTCTATAAGATTGCTTATTATTCTTTTTAGACTTGAATTTAGGAAAACCACCTAAACCCTTAAAGAAACACTTAAATGCTTTATCTAAATCTTTTAGAGATTGTTGTAAAGAAATGCTATCAACTTCTCTTAACCAAGTATATTCTTTCTTTAATTTGGGTAATTGTTTAGCAAATTTAGAATATGACAAGTATTTATTGTCTTTAGATTGAGCTAGGAAGTGGTTAAACACAAACCGAACACAACCTATGTTTTTATTGATTAATTCCTCTTGCTCTTTATTAGGTATAATTCTAAAACTATATGCTTTATCTACAATTTTGGTTTGCATAATTCCACCTCCTAATTAGATTTTTGATTTTGAATGTATCTCTTAATGGTATGAGAGCTTACATTCCCAATTGTGCTAACAAAATACCCTTTACTCCAAAGAGAACCACAGCGAGCATAGAATTTCTTTAGTTTAGGATATTCTTTTAATAGTTTTATTGCAGAAATACTTTTTAAAGTCCTAACTATATCAGTAGGTGCTACTGTTGGTTTGGCTGATAGAAAAATATGTATATGGTCTGGCATTACTTCTAATTCTAAAATTTCATATTCATATTTATTGCATACATTAGCAAGAATATTTTCTAATGATTGTTCTATATCTCCCTGTATGACTTCAAATCTAAATTTAGGACACCAAACAATATGATATTGCACCAAATATCTACAATGACTTAAACTTTTGTAATCGTTACTCATCACTATCTAACTCATATTTTTCTTGCATAGCCCTACGCATTAGGTCTAAATAAGTCAATGTAGATTCTTCTTCAACAGAATATATTCTTGCTAAATTCTCAAGTTCATCTTTCCAGTTTTCAGGAATAGAAATATTAATTTGAACATTTTTCATTAGTTCTCACTCCTTACATATACATTATATCATAGTAGATTATATATGTAAGGAGGAAAAGGGGAGTTTTATAGAAAGTTGGGAGGACATTTTATTTTTTAAGCAATATTTAATTGCATAAAAAATATCGGCATTCATCCAGAGGGCGCCCCGCAGGAAGTACTCTTGGGGTGCAAGCCCATCTGGTTTTCTGCCGATAAAATCTATAACTTAGTCTTTTGTAGGGAAGATGGTAGACCTTTCAATCCACGTTTTGCTACTAGATCATTTAATAAGGTAGCTGAAAAGGTTGATTTATCTAACTTTCGACTACATGATTTAAGACATACTCATGCCACCTTAATGCTTAAAGCTGGAGTCCACCCTAAGATAGTCCAGGAGAGATTAGGACACTCCTCTATCACTCAAACCCTTGACACTTATTCTCATGTCATTCCATCGATGCAGAAGGAAGCTGTTCAAAAACTCAAAAATATTTTCAGTAGCTAATTTGGGCAAGTGAATGGCAACTAAAACTGCTTAAAATAAAAAATACCTATTTTTTAAAATAGGCATCAACACTTACCACATCAGCGTTTATAGCTGGTCGGGCTGACTGGATTTGAACCAGCGACCCCTGCGCCCCCAGCACAGTGCGCTACCAAACTGCGCTACAGCCCGTCAAAACTTTTAAAAATCAACTGCCATTAAATATATCATAACTTACTTAATTTGTCAAATCTAGCTTATACCACTCTCCTCCTCTAACCATCCTTAATATAATTATTAATTATGTAACATAATAATTAATAATTAATAATTTAAGTTTAAGAAGGGGTTACTAAATATGTTTACTAAAAGTGATCTAAGTAAATCTTTAAACCAGATTGATCATAAAGGCTATAAAGCATACAAAAGACTACAACAGAAGTGGTATAATTACGGAAAGTATCAACTAGGATTGCCCTATGTACAAGGCGATCCCTTTGCTACTCCCTCTCAACTCTTTATCAGAATCAAACAAGATATTGCTAGTTTTCCAGACTGGACATTCAAAAATAAGATCAGACGGATAGCTACTGCAGATTATCTAACTCGCAAGATAGCTACTACTATCAAAGAGACTGTCAAAGGCAGACGAGGTTCAGGTAAGAGTGGTCGAATTGATATTGTCAGAACCGGTCAAGAGATCTTAGAAAGAACAGCAATAAAATTCAACTCCGAGATGATTGAAGTTAGATTAAGAGCAGGATTGCCGGCTAAAGGAAGAAGAATCTTGGCTGAAGAGGCTAAGCAGATGCTATTAGAAGAGATTCCTACTTTAGTGAAAGAAACACTCTTCTTTACTGCTTTGGATACAAAAAGATTAGAAAGACATATCTTGACTACAGAAGATCAGGAAATCTTACGTGATCGACTAAAAGAAGAAGGCTTAGTTACCTTTATAGCTAATGGCTCAATCTTGCCTAGAAAGAGTGGTAAGGATGATCGTCCTCTTACCAAGCAAGTGGTTCCTTTCAAATCTCCTCCAGAATTAGAGGTCAGCTTCAATCTACCTTACCTGGGCCAAGTTTCAGGGATGGGCATTAAAGAAGGGATTACCCTAATTGTCGGCGGAGGCTATCATGGCAAATCAACTCTCCTTCAAGCTATCGAGAAAGGAGTCTATAATCACCTTCCCGGAGATGGACGGGAGTTGGTGGTTACTAGAGAAAATGCTAGCAAGATTCGAGCAGAGGATGGTCGAAGGGTCGAACAGGTCAATATTAGCCCCTTTATCAATAATCTACCACAAAATCTCGCTACTACCTCTTTCAGTACAGAAGATGCCAGTGGTAGTACCTCACAAGCTGCCAATATTATGGAAGTGCTCGAATTAGGTAGTAAGTTATTATTGATTGATGAAGATACTTCAGCTACTAACTTTATGATCAGGGATGCTCGTATGCAACAGTTAGTCGCTAATGAGCAAGAGCCGATCACTCCCTTTATAGATAAGGTGAAACCTTTATTCGATCAACATAATGCCTCTACTATCTTAGTAATTGGAGGCGTCGGTGATTACTTCGAGATTGCCGATCAAGTAATCATGATGGAAGAATATCAACCTTATGAAGTAACCGACAAAGCTAAGCAGGTTGCAGCTAACCATCCATCTGGTCGCTCATTTACAAAGCAAGAGCAATTTGGGGCCTTAAGCAGACGTTATCCTAAGCGAGCTAGTATCGATTTTTTCTCTCGAAATAAACCTAAGATTAAAGCTTATAATCAAGATAAATTACAATTTGGTAATGAAGAGATCGATCTAAGCCAGATAGAGCAACTGCTTAATCAAGAACAGACAAAGACTATTGGTCAGATGCTTGCTTATGCTCAACAAGAAGGAATCTTCAATCAAGAGACTCCATTATTAACCAGCTTAATTCAGCTTAATCAACTGATCGATCGACAAGGTCTAGAGGTTATTTCTCCCTTTTCAGCTCCCGAGGATAGCTATGTTCGCCCTCGATTAATTGAAGTTGGAGCTGCCTTAAATAGATTGCGGAGTCTAAAAATATCTAAGATAGAAGGAGTAGATTAAAATGCCACAACCTAGTTATTTAGAACTTTATCGCTCTGGAGAATTAGCCGATCGAGCAAAAAAAGCATATCAAATCCTACAAGATTGCAAGCTCTGCCCTCATCACTGCCTAGTTGACCGTACTCAAGATGAACTCGGCTATTGCAAAACAGGAAAAGAGATTAGGGTGGCAAGCTTTGGTCCGCACTTTGGAGAAGAGACTCCTTTAGTCGGTCGACGCGGTTCAGGCACAATCTTCTTTAGTAGCTGTAATCTAAGGTGTATCTACTGTCAAAATTATGACACTAGCCACCAACAACAAGGTGAACTAATCACTGCCAAAGAGTTAGCAGAAATTATGATCTCATTACAACGGCAAGGCTGCCATAATATCAACTTTGTTACACCCAGCCATATGATTCATGCTCTATTAGCTGCAACTTTAGAGGCTACTAAATTGGGGTTAGAAATTCCGCTCATATATAATTCAGGAGGTTATGATAACTTAACCGGTCTTAAATTATTAGATGGAGTGATTGATATCTATATGCCCGATGTAAAGTATGCTGATGAGGAGATAGGCTTAAAGTATTCAAAAGTCTCTAAGTATCTATCAGTAGTTAAAAAAGCAGTTAAAGAGATGCACCGCCAAGTAGGAGATTTAAAGACTAAATCAGGTATTGCCTACCAGGGGCTATTAATTCGCCACTTAGTACTTCCAAATAATTTAGCAGGAAGCCAAGAAATTATGGAATTTATCAATCACGAGCTATCAGCTAATACTTACGTCAATATCATGGAACAATATTACCCAGCTTATCGAGCTGGTCAAGATGAACAGTTAAATCGGCGGATTACAGAGCAAGAATATAAACAAGCACTTAACATGGCTAAGAAAGCAGGATTAAAACGAATTGAAAGCTAAGAGGTTGCTAGCAGATTAATTATATGGTAAGATATAACTACATTGATATTTTGGAGGAATTTGATGATTAAACCTGCATCTTTAAGTGAAGAGTTATTTATTGTGCTAGTACCAAACAAGGAAAATTTAACTCCAATTTTAAATATCCAGCAAGCTATCGCTAATCATTTTGATCTTTATAAAGGTGAATTTTATCCTGAATTGCATATTACACTTAATCGGATTTCTAAAGAAGCTAGTCAGCAAGCTGAACAGATTTTAACAACTGTCTGCTCTAGAAATGAACCGATAAAGATCATAATTGATAGTTTTAAATGCTATAATTTAAGCAATAAATTTTTAGCTCTTAAATTAAATACCACAACTTCATTATCAAAATTAGCTACTAAAATCCATCATAACTTAAAAGAAGAAGATCTCTCAACGATTGAAAATTATAGTGACTGGGAATTTCATATAACGATTGCCAGTACCAATTTTTCTGGAAAGAAATTATCTGAAGATGAATTTACCGATCTCTGTCGCTCTTTAGATGGCTTACCGAAAAAAATAACAACTACAGCTGATAAGATAGAAATCTGGCGACCCACTTTAGATCCAGATGAAAAGGTAGTTGCTTCCTTTAATTTAAGTTGATATAAAAAGTGTCAGTGTGAGTGGTGCGTGTCGGTTAAAATCAAGCCCTTTAAGAGTCTTTGAACTTGTGTTTTTTCACTCACACCGACACTGACACTCTCACTATTGAATATTATCCATTTAATATCTTTAAAGGTTTTGATCTTAACTATTCACTATTCATTATTAACTATTCATTGCTTTCATCCAGTTTCTCAGCTACTTCCTCTTTTAACTTCTCACCATCTGGAATATATTGATATTTAATCTGTTCAAGCAATTCAAAACCAATCTCTTCTAAAACCTCTTCTATCTGATCAACACTTTGACCACCCCAACCATAAGAACCAAAAGCAAGACCATAACGATTCTTAGGGGCCAACCCTTTCAAATAAGTCAAAAATGAAGCTACACTCGGTAATAAGTTATTATTTAAAGTCGGTGAACCAACACAGATATACTTAGCAGTCAACACCTCAGTCATAATATCAGAAATATGGTTGGCATCTAAACTCATCATTCTCGTACTAACTCCTTGCGCAGCAAAAGTCCCTCCTAAAGTTTCAGCAATCTTTTTAGTTGAATCCCACATCGTATCATAGACTATTACAGCCTTCTCTTCGGTTTGGTTGTTGGCCCATTTTTCATACTGTTCAAGAATTTCAGCAATATGATTCCGCCAGACAACCCCATGAGAAGGAGCCACTATCTCTAAATCTAACTCCTCAACTGTCGGTAAAATCCGTTCGACTTGTCCACTATAAGGTAATACTATATTGGCATAATACTTACTTGCTTCTTCCATGATTACATCATAGGCTAACTGATCATCAAACCGTTCTGAAGAAGCAATATGCTGACCAAATGCATCATTAGAGAACAATATCTTATCCTCTGGCAGATAAGCTACCATATTATCCGGCCAATGAACCATCGGCGTCAATACAAACTGTAAGCTACGTTGGCCCAAATCCAAGCTCTGGTTACTCTTAACAACACTAAAATTCCAATCTTTTTTATAATGAGCCTTCAATCCCGCTTTTCCTTTAGGTGAAGTAAATACTGTAGCCTCAGGTATTAACTCCATTAATTCTGGTAATCCTCCCGAATGATCCATCTCTACATGATTAGAAACAACATAATCAATCTCTGTTGGATCAATCACGCTTGAAATCCGCTCGATCATTTCATCATATAAATAATCTTTAACCGTATCAATTAAAGTCACTTTTTCATCAATGATTAAATATGCATTATAGGTTGAACCTCGCTGAGTTGAATAACCATGAAAATTTCTTAAATCCCAATCAATTCCTCCAACCCAGTAAATATTCTCTGTCAATTCTACTGCCTTCATCTTTATCTCCTCCTATAAATATTGAGATTAAGTTTAAGATTAAGTTTAAGTTTAAGTAAGACCTTATGGTTTTAATGCTTGACTTAACCTCAAACTCAGCCTTAGACTTAAGCTGTTTTGTAATTCAACGCAACTTAACTAAAGTAACCTTATTCCCCTTTTCATTATAATAAACTGTATCACAACATAAATTAGCTAACATAATTCCTCTCCCGCGATCACTGATAATATCAGCTTTAAAATCATCACTGATATCCAATTGCTGAGTAAACTTATCATTCCATTTAAATCCATCACCTTCATCTGTAATCATTACTTTAATATGATTTTTCGTAACTACTACCTCTATCACAACTTCTTTCTCTCTTTCTAAATTATTCCCATGCTCAATCGCATTCATAATCATCTCTATTATTCCCATTTCTAATACATGAAGATCATTTTTATAATAAGATTCAATGAAGTTCAATAGTTTATCTTTAACTTGATACATCATATCAAAATCACTCTTGATTCTTTCCTCTAGCTGATCTATAACTTCAAATTCATTTTGAATCACTACAAAAGTAATATCATCCTTACCTTGTGTCTTACCAGCAAATTGCTCAAAATCTCCAATTATATTATCTACCATTTTTTGAGCAGGAAGATAATAACTTTCTTTATAGACATCCTTTAATCTATCTTTCCCATACATCTCTCCATTTACATCCTCTTCTACCAGACCATCAGTTGTTAATAATAAAGTATCACCCTCTGTGATATTTAGGGTTACCTCTTCAATATTTTCCCTAAAAAATAATTCTTTTTCAATTGCTACAGATATAGGCAACCAAGCAGTTGAATCCTCACTAATTTGCCCTTGTTGGTCAATCAATAACGGCGGTATTTGAAAACCGGCATTACTATAAGTAAGCTCCATTGTATTTAAATCTAAAACTCCTAACAATAAACAGATAAAATAATCATCAGGAAAATTCTCTTGGCAGTACTTTTCAAAAATAAATTCTATTATTTCACTTGGAGATAATTCAGAACTTGCTAGCAAGAAACTATTGATCGTCTCTCTTACAAATACATTAAGCATAGCTCCATCTAAACCATGCCCACTGATATCAACAATATAAATAATCAATTTATTTCCTATTTTAAGTACATTATAAAAATCCCCACCCAAATTCTCAGCTGGCTGATAATAAGCTGCAAATGATAACTCTTCTATTTTTGGAAAATCTTTAGGTAAAAAATTCTCATAAATTTTACTAGCTTTCTCAATCTCTATTGATGTTCTTATATTATTTTCGATCGATTTTAATAACTCTTCTCGTGACTGTTTATATTCCTTAATAATATCAAAGATCAAATAAGAGGTTTCTCCACTAATTACCTCTACACCTGGATTTAAGTTTTGATTAATAGTAGCAAGCACCTCTGAAGAACCAGTAACTTCCAAAATCAATCTGACAGTTTCATCATTCAAAACTTCCATTAAATCAGTAGCTATTTTAACATCATTTTCTTTTGCTATTTTGATTCCTGGAGCATTAGGATCTATATCCATGACATACTTCACTTCAATCAGATCCATCTCTAAAAACATCTTTAATAATTTACTTCCTATTACTCCTACTCCAATAATTGCAATCTCAACCTTTTTACTTTCAGTACTTAATACCATGATTAAGCTCCTTCTTTCTTAGTTTTTCCTAATTCATCATAAATATTTTATAATTCTATCTCTAACTACTATCTAGATCCGACGTTTCAATTCTTTTCTAAATCTATCATAGTTTCTAACTTCACCTAATTGAGAGTACTTACGTATGTGGCTCAATTCATCATAATTATTAATTGCAACTGAAATGATTTCCGAATCTAATGAACAAGATAAAGCTTCTTTTTCCAATATTTTTATAGCATCAGTTTTTCCCATTCCAGCTCTATAAGGCCTATCTTCTGAAATTGCCGTAAATACATCAGCTACTGCCATTATTTTTGAGCCTAAGGGCAATTGGGTGCCAGAATAACAGAATGGGTAACCCTCTCCATTAATTCTTTCATGATGTAAAGAAGCCCATTTTCTTATTTCCTCCAGACCATCAACTACTTTAAGTACTTGATAAGTATAAAATGAATGGCTTTTAATTATATTATATTCTTGCTCGGTCAATCTAGCTGATTTATTCAAAATCTCAGCAGGCACAACCAACTTTCCTAAATCATGCAAATAACCAGCTACATTTATTTTATAACATTCTTGTTCAGACATCCCTACTAATTCAGCTAATAACTCCGCAACAGCTGCTACTCCTTCAGAATGACTAGCAGTAAAGGGGCTTCTAAAATCTATAATCTGACTGAATAAGTTAGATAATCCAACTAACCCTTCTAAATCTAATTGAATATTTTGTACACTAGAATTATGCCTTATAAATCTTCTTAAAGTCCGAGGAGCAACAGCAGTTAACCAAAAAACCTCTTTTCTAGCTAATTGTAAAAAAGCCTCCACTAATTCAGGGTCAAATTTAACTCCTGAGTTATCCTTAATTATATTACAAATTCTATCGACTTGATTTAATACATTCTTATCTTCATCAATTAATACTGCTATTCGATCAGCTAAATGTAATAAGTGACTCTCCGATGGAACAGCTTCTTCTTCTACTTCTTTTCCTAAACCGCCTTGCCAATCAACATGATGATAACGAATCAAAGGAGCTATCTCACTGAAAGGCTTAAAGTTTTTGACCAATAAATAACCAATCTCTTCATGCTGATTATCCTCTTCAATTTCAAAATTCAAAAGTTCTGTTCTATCTTTTAAATATAAGATCCCTACATCATGCAATGCAGCAGCTATTAATATTTCCTCACATTTTTTAGCAGACAAATTTAATTCTTTAGCAATACAGAAACTGATATACATTACTTTTTCATGATGGCCAACCATTTTTTGACTGATCATATCCATAGTTTCAGATAAACACATAATCATATCAAATAGCGGTATCTTTATATCATCTATCATCTAATCCTCCTTCTTTATACTTGTCCACTTAATCTCAAATTTTTTATCATAACCCTTCAATATCGATCACTTTATTTAAGTGAATCATCTCAAACATCTTCTTCACATAATCACTATTGACATTTACAATCTTCAATTGACCACCACGTTCTTTAAGCCTTTTATGAAATAATAACAACTTTCCTAAACCAGAGCTATCAATACTAGTTACATTATTAAAATTAACTACAATTTCATTATAACCATCATCATATAAATTAAGTAACTTCTTTTTTAGCTCTTGTGAATTATTAATATCGACCCTTCCGACCGGAGTAATCACAACCTTATTATCACTTTTTTCTACTTGCATTCTAATCCCCTCCTTAAAATTCATTTCAACACATATAATTTTATGATTCATCATTAAATTAGCAATATCCCTAATTTATTCTTCTATTTCTTTTTATTCTGTATCTAAAAATAAAATTCCTTCTTATTCATTGATATATTGCTTAACTACACCCTTTACTTTTCTAACTTATTGCTCTTAGGTATTTTTTCAAGAACCTTAAAAAGCTCCCCGTTTATAATTTCATAATTTTCATAATCTTCATATAATTATTCTATGTTTTCACGATGATAGATATCAATAAAATTATAAGGCAGTCTTTACGACTACCTTATTAAGCAACTTATTCTTTCATTGCAATCAAGGAAATCTCTAACTTAACATCTTTAGGTAATCTAGCTACCTCAACACAAGCTCTAGCAGCTGGAGCTTCTGTGAAGTACTCGGCATAAATCTGATTCATTTCAGCAAAATCATCCATATCAGCAATAAATAGTTCCGCTTTCATCACATCTTCAAAAGAATATCCTGCTTCTGTCAAAATCGCTTTCAAATTTTCTAATACTTGCTCAGTCTGTAATTGAATATCCCCCTTAACTAACTCTCCTGTCTTAGGATCAATCGGAACTTGACCTGACACAAAAAGTGTTCCTTTTAATTCAGTTGCTTGAGCATAAGGTCCTAAAGCAGCAGGTGCTTGCTCAGTATTAATAATCTTTTTAGACATTAAACCACTCCCTTAATTTATAGCTTGTTCCAATTTATTTCAGCCTATTTATAAATAGTTAGTTTCTATTTATCGAACAAATTATCTGTTCTATGCTTGTCTCAAACTTAAAGTTCAGTAGACACCCCTTCCCCTCCATAATAAAATAGGATAAATTAACCACCCTAGTATAATAAAACTGATTGCAGGCAAAACATTAATTTGTAAATTCTTAAAATCTTTAATTAGATAAAGTAAGAAAATTATTAAATTAAATATAACTCCAGATAAATAACCCCATATAATCCCTTGCAAATAATTCACCTCCTTATTTTAATTAACAATTCCCGATGCACAATTGAATTTAAAAAACCAAAAAATATTTTTTTTGGTTTACTAGTCACTAGTTACCAATTACTAGTAACTAATTAAACTAAGCTAGCTGTCTTAATCTCTTCATCTTCAAGATAATACTTAACATTACTCTTCGGCTTATTTATTCGAGAAGAAGTAGTACCAATTGTAATTATTACCCCTGGATAAATAGTATTTTTAACCTTTATCATTCCTTCTTTTTCCTGTTCTAATTTCTCTAAAAGTTCTTCTCTGGCAGTTGATAGCTCTTCAAAATCAGCTGCAGCAGTATATTTTTGTCTTGTTAGTTGTTTGAGTAATCTCTTTTTTTCATCAGATAATTGATCTTTTTTCTTTAACACAGAAATTGCTTTAATAATTTCATCTAACCGCTCTTTTTTAGTAACATATAACTGCTCTTTACTCTTAAACTCATCCCTTAATTCAGGACTAACTCCTACAGAAACTTTAGTTGTAGCATCTAAATCTGAACCAATAATATTGGCCTCTATCTCTTGAGTAGCCCTAACCTCTCCTCCTACAATTAGACCTTTCTTTTCAGTAACAGTTATCTTCTGATCTACATCTATTTGACTATGCATAATCGCATTATTAACAACTAAATTTCCAGCTCCTTCAACAATTCCATTTTCAATAAATTCAACAATAATATCCCCTTCTGCCTTAAGTAGCCCTTTATTACGAGCGATAAACCCCTGTTGAATGATAATTTGGCCCTCTGCTTCTAACTTAGCACTATAAACACTACCATTTACTTGGATACTTCCTTCAGCTTTAATCTCCATATTATCTCTTATATTCCCTTTGACTATTACATTTCCATTAAAATCAATATTTCCAGTCGTTAGATCAACATCTCCTTCAACTGTATAAACCTGTAATACATTGATTCTATCGTTTATCTGCATAACTTGACCATCAATCTCAGCAACTAAAGCTAGGCCATCTTGAGTAGTTTTTACATTCTCTCCCTGAGGAAGTTCCACTCTTTCGACTGGAGAAGGTGGAATTTCCTCTCCTGTCACTTTCTGCCCAGGCTTTCCTTCTACAGCTGGAATTTTAGTAGCTAAAACTTCTCCCTCTTTAACATTTACAATCCGATTTAAATTGTAAAAATCTACACTTCCATCATCCAGTTCAACTACTTTATTCTCTTTTTGGTCAAGATTAAATTTCAATTCAATCCTTCCATCTTCACCTGGGATTGGCTCTTTACCAACTGCTATCACAAAGTCCTCTAATTTTTGTTCAGGATTAAATTTATCTTTCAACTCTTCTTCTTTAACCCCAGTTACTATCCCCTCTTCATCTAATTTCTTTAATATATCAGTGATCGAGAGAGCATCTCCTCCTAATGGGGGATAATAACTTAAAAATGCTTTCATTTGATCCGGACTAGTATCTATTTCAACTTTAGCATCGCGATCAAGTTCAGGTTTTCTAGGGGCAATCTTTATCTCTTCACCATCAAGTGTCAAACCTTCACTAACTTTTTCATAACTCACATCTTCTATCTCTTTTTCCTGTAATACCTGCTCAACCATCTCCATCTTAACCATTTTTCCATTCACAGTAGGTTGTTTGACCTCTAAGAAGATCCCTTCCTCCTTGATCTTTACTTTAAATTCTCCAGTCTCTCCATCATCTTCCTCCAGTTCACCTTCAATATCATCTTGTTCTAACTTTAAGGCAGCTTGATATATTTTTTTCTTTCCAAATAAACCTAAAAACCCTTTCTTTTCTTTAATCAAATCTAACTTAATATCATCTTTGCTAAACTCTTTATCTATTTGAGCTTCAAATTTATGATAAGCCTTTTCTAAAGCTTCATTTTCTCCCTTAACTGATAGCTGTATAACCTCTTCATCCACTCCGAGACCCCCTTTTTTTAAATAACAAAACCTAAATCCTCAATAAACACCAAAAGAATTTAGGCCGGTTTCACCACTGACTCCATATAACCCGTTAGGTGACCAAATATAAGTTATACTTCTTTGTCTCCTATTTATTTAATTAAATTAATCCTAACTTACTAAAAGTTTACTCAATTAATAAAATAAACATGTCAATTATTTTATTTATTCAAGATTAAATCTATCTTTTCCTGTTTAAAATAAAGATTAATTAAATTATTATTGCTAAACCTAAAATAATCAAGATCAATCCAGCAAAATAATCGGCATACCTTTCTATTAAGACAAAATCTCTAATCTGATTTACAATAATTAGAGCAACCATAGTTATTATAGAAGTGATAAAGCCAATTAATAACGAGTTATTGAGCATAGTCACTAAGGATAGATCATGTAAGATTGAAAAACCAACCCCCAAAGCATCAACACTAACTGTAACTCCCAATAAAATATAGGTTAGTAGATTAAATTCTTTATATTGAACTTCTTCAGCTTGGTTTTGATAACCTTCTTTGAGAAGATATAAGCCTAAAAATAAAAGAATAGCTCCACTTAAATAATCTGTCACATCAAATAAATGATTATTGATGTAACCGCCTAATATGGCTCCTAATAAGGAAAGTAAAAATTGAAAGCAACCAAAAGAAAAAATCAATATTACTTTCTCTTTAAATAGTAGCTTAATACGACTTCCTAACGCTAAAGCTACTCCAAAGGCATCCAATGATAATGCTATTGCTATTATTAATATTTCTAACATGTTAGTCACTCCCATCTATAAAATCATGCTGTTTTTTAGTTAACTTATTCCAATTAACAAGTCTATCTTTGTCAAACACTAATCAGTTATGATATAATTAATTAGTAACTTAATATTAATAAACTAGAGGTGAATTTTAATGAGTGAAAGTATAGCAATCTTAACTGATAGTACATCTGATCTCCCCTTTGATTTAATTCAGGATAAAGAAATAGAGTTTTTACCATTAAAGATTAATTACTCTCAGCAACAATATCGAGATCGGATTGAAATCAAACCAGAAGAAATTTATGATCGCTTTGAAGAAGAAATTCCTACGACTTCTACTCCCGCTCCTCAAGAGTTAAAAGAAAAATTGTTGGCCCTTAAAAAGAAGGGAATTACTCACGTGCTTGCAATTCATATCTCCAGTGGTTTAAGTGGCACCTATAATATGGTCAAGATGATCAGTGAACAGATTACAGATTTAACTGTAGAAGTCATTGATTCTAAAGCTTTATCTATGGGTCTTGGCAGACTCGTTCTTTATGCTACTGAATTACTTGAAGCAGGAGTAAAGTTTAATACTTTAGTCAACAAAGTTAAAGCTAAAATTGATCAGATAGATATCTTTTTTGTCCTCAAGACATTAAAGTACTTAAAAGAAGGTGGTCGAATAGGTAAAGTCGAAGGAGCACTTGGTAGTTTATTAAATATAAAGCCGATTATCTCTATTGATAAAACAGGTGAGTATTATACATACAAAAAAAGTAGAGGTCGTAAAAGATCCCTTAAAAAATTATATCAGATTGTTAGTAAAAAAATTGCAGTTGGCCCATGTACGATAGACGTAATGCATGGTAACGCAGCTGATGAAGCAGAAGACTTAGTAACTAAATTCAAAAAATTAGATAATGTTAAAGAAACCTTCTTAGGACAGATCAGCCCTGTTATGGTTGTTCATACTGGCCCTGGTTTGATCGGAGTCAATATCACTAGATTAGATTAAAAAAGTTGCCTCCGGCAACTCAGTTTAAGTCTAAGACTGAGTTTAAGTAAAATCAACAAATAAAAAGCATAATTTCCTAAACAATTAAACAATAAAAAGATGGGCAATTAATTGCCCATCTTTTTATTATATTTTCTTGATAAATCTTTCCATGCGATTCAAAGCTTCATTAATATCTTCTAATGAAGAAGCATAAGAGCAACGAATAAACCCTTGACCACTCTCGCCAAATACTCCCCCAGGGATTACAACAACACCTTCTTCTTGTAATAATCTTTCAGCAAACTCTTCTGCACTAAGCCCTGTCGCTTCAATTGATGGAAAGGCATAAAAAGCTCCCTGTGGCTCAAAGCAGTCTAAGCCAATATCATTTAACCCTTTAGTAATCACCCTTCTTCTTTGATTATAAGCATCAGTCATCTTATCAACTTCTCTTCTTCCATTTCTCAATGCTTCTAAAGCAGCCTTTTGACTGACGATTGGAGCACACAGCATAGTATATTGATGAATCTTCATCATTGCTTGAATAATCGGTTCAGGAGCTGCAGCATAACCTATTCGCCAACCAGTCATGGCATATGCTTTAGAAAAACCATTAAATAAAATAGTCCTTTCTTTCATTCCAGGTAGACTAGCAAAGCTTGTATGTTCTTGACCATAAGTAAGTTCAGCATAAATCTCATCTGCTAAAACAATCAAATCATGCTCCTCAACAACTTGAGCAATTTCTAATAATTCATCTCGCTCCATTATTGCTCCAGTTGGATTATTAGGATAACATAAGATCAATATCTTACTCTGCTCAGTGATTACCTCTTCTAAAGCTTCAGCAGTCAATTTAAATTCATTTTTACGATCAGTTTGAACTTTAACTGCTTTTCCACCAGCTAAAATAGTCGAAGGCTTATAAGAAACATAAGATGGTTCAGGTAAAATAACCTCATCTCCCTGCTCAACTAAAGCACGCAAAGCCAGATCTAAAGCCTCACTGACTCCCACAGTCACTAAAGTTTCACCTTGAGGATCATAACTTACATTATAATTTTTCTTAAGATAATTAGTTATCTCTCTTCGTAACTCCAATAATCCATAATTAGAAGTATACATTGTATCCCCTCGTTCAAGAGAATAAAAAGAAGCCTCTCTAATATGCCACGGAGTCACAAAATCAGGTTCTCCCACTCCCAAGGAAATAACATCATCTACCTCTGAAACGAGATCAAAAAACTTTCTAATTCCTGATGGTGGAACTTCTCGAACACGAGGAGCTATTACCTCTTCCCAATTCACGGTGAGATCACCAGCCGTTCATCCTCTTGTTTTCCTTTATTAAAGACAACTCCATCCTTTTTATAAGTTTTTAACATAAAATGAGTAGCTGTACTTTGAATTTGATCAATTGTAGCCAATTTTTCTGCTACAAATAAAGCTACTTCTTTCATTGTTCTTTCTTCTACTTTAACTGATAGGTCATACCCACCAGACATTAAGAATACAGAACTAACTTCTGGAAACTTATAGATCCTTTTCGCTACTGCATCAAAACCAATCCCTCTTTCAGGAGTAACCTTAACATCAATCAATGCAGTAACAATCTCCCGGTCTGTCTTATCCCAGTCAACTAAAGCACAATATTTAACTATCACTTGCTCATCCTCTAACTGCTCGATCACCTCTTCTACCTTCTCCACATCAAGATCAAGCCTGACAGCAATTTCGTCAGGTGATAATTTTCCATTCTCCTCTAGTAATCTTAAAATATCACTTTTCATCTTCTCTCCTCCTCACTTACTCGCACTACTAATTTAAATTAATCAATAATTAGCTTAATTATTAAACATTTTACATTATCAGTCCCAAATAATCAATTAATTCTTTGCATTTATGAAAGAAACGGGTTTTCCTTAATACAAAAACGCCATAATTTATCTTTGTACTCTTCCGCATAATCTATATTTATTCTTGGAGTTGCTAGCAAGGCATATTCTTGCTGATTATCTAGAATATAAAGTTCGGTTCCTGTACTCAAATTATATCCATTCAAACTCTTATCTATTGCCAAGGCTTGACAGAGCTTACCTGGGCCATTCGTTAAATCCTCTACTCGTTTACTTTTTATCTGGCGGTTCTTCTTAATTATTGTAAGACCTTTGACTGGTTCTACAGCTCTAATTAAGACTGCTTCTGGCTTGCCTTCCGCTCCAGCTACTACATTAAAACAATGATGAATCCCATAGATTAGATAAACATAACTATATCCACCTTGAGCAAACATTATCTCTGTTCTGGCAGTTCGTTTATTATCATAAGCATGGCAGGCTTTATCTTCCGGGCCAACATACGCCTCAGTCCCAACTATCTTAGCTACTATTTCTTTATCTCCTATCTTTCTAACCAACAGCTTCCCTAATAGCTTTTGCGCTAAAGTAACTGCATCTTGACTATAAAAGTCAACTCCTAGCTTCACAATAGATCGCTCCTTTTAATATGGTCAGCCAACTTAATACATAATTTTCTTACGCTTTATTGATATAAAGTTTCACAATTGACAATTGACGGAATGTACAATTTACAATGGATAGAAAAAATCTAAGAGATGATTTTTTCATCACAAAGGGTTCAAAGAACCCGAAGGATAAGATAAAGTTCTTAAAAACTTAAGTTCTCTGAGAAACCCTGTGATAATAAGTTTTGTTTGCTTTTGCTTATAAGATTTAAAGGTTTTAATTGTCAATTTTGTAAATTGCACATTGTAAATTGAAGTTATACATAATTGTAATACTAGTGTTAGTATAAATTCATGGACACATTTAGTTGAACAATGTAAAATAGAACTAAGAAAGGATGTGTCCATGATGAGCTCAACAGCTAACAGATATAGTGAAGACTTTAAACAGACAATAGTTGAACTGTTCAAATCTGGTAAATCTAAATCAGAACTTTCTCGCGAATATGGCGTTTCTAGAACCTCTATTGATAATTGGATCAAACTTTATACAGAAATAAAGGTTGATGAGTCTGAGCCAATAAGTTATAAAGAGTTATTAGAAATTAAAAAAGAAAATCAAAAGCTAAAACAGGAAGCAGAGATTTTAAAAAAGGCTTTAGCCATATTCGCCAAGGAATAAATGATAGTGAACTAGATAATTTCATTGATGAACATAAAGATGAATATAATGTTAAATTGTTATGCACAGTCTTAAAAGTTGCTCGTAGCAGCTACTATGATCGCAAGACAAGACCTAAGTCAAAAAGAACTATAGAAAATGAAAAATTACAAAAAGAAATTATGAGAATTTACCTAGCCAGTAAAAAGCGTTATGGTGCTCCCAAAATCCATAAAAAGCTTAAAGAAGCTGGCTGGAATATTAGTATTAAGCGAGTACAAAGACTAATGCGAAAGTTAAAGATTAGGTCTATTGTGCATAAAAAATTCAAACCCTGTTCCTCTAAAAATAAAGATGTAGAGGGTAAAAATTTATTAAAAAGAGATTTTTCAACGACTGATACTAATCAAAAATGGGTTTCAGATATAACATATATTCATACTGTTCAAAATGGTTGGTGTTATCTAGCATCTATCATGGACCTTCATACAAGAAAGATTATTGGTTATGCCTTTGATAAATCTATGACTAGCGATTTAACTATTAAAGCTTTAGAAAATGCTTACTTTAATGCTAATCCTAAAGATAATGTTATTCTTCATTCAGATAGAGGAAGTCAATATACTAGTGCTGAGTATACTAAAAAAGCAAATGAATTTAATCTTCTTCAGTCATTCAGTGGGAAAGGAAACCCTTATGATAATGCCTGTATAGAGTCCTTTCATGCTATTTTGAAGAAAGAAGAAGTTAATCATAAAAGATATAGAGATTTTACTGAAGCAAAGTTTGCCATATTTAAGTTTATTGAAAGTTGGTATAACAAAGAAAGAATTCACAGTAGTATTGATTACATGACTCCTGTTGAATATGAAAATCAATTAAGATTAACTGCTTAATTTGTTCAACTTTTTGTGTCTAAGATATTGACTTAAGTCCATACTGCTTAAGTTTAAGGCTGAGGAAATGGTTTTTATTACGAAGGTTTTTTATAAACCCGAAGGTAAGTTTAAGTCAACCACTAGAAACATAAGAACTTAGCTCTTACTTAGACTTAGACTCAAACTTAAACTGAATACTAATATAAGATACCTTTCACCTTAAGCCACACTGCTTAATCCTCATCCACCCAGCCTTCTTCACCAACTAGTGGTACAAATCTAACTCCAGCTATACTTTCTTTTTTCAACTCTCCATTAGATTGTTTGGTCAGTACTAATAACTCCTGCAAATCCCGATCTCCAACAGGAATTACTAATCTACCACCTATCTCCAATTGCTCAGTTAAAGATTCAGGAATCACCGGTGCTCCTGCAGCTACTATTATTCCATCATAAGGGCCAAACTCCTCCCAACCCTCCGTTCCATCACCGATCTTAACTTCTAGGTTATCATAGCCTAACTTTTCAAACCGCTTCCGGGCCAACTCAGCCAAAGCTTGATGGCGTTCAATAGTATAAACCTGCTCTGCAATCTGGGCCAACACTGCAGCAGCATAACCTGACCCAGTACCGATTTCCAAGACTCGATCATCCTCCACTAACTCCAATGCTTCAATCATCAAAGCTACAATATAAGGCTGACTGATCGTTTGGCCCTCCCTAATCGGCAGTGGTCGATCATGATAAGCTTTACTCTTCAATTTATCCGGTACAAAAAGATGGCGTGGAACCTCGCTCATACTCTCTAAAACAGCTTGTTGCTCAATTCCCCGCCGCTCAAGCTGTTCTCTGATCATTCTCTTTCTCTTTTCATCTTCATCAGCAGAGAAAAACATTTTATCCCCCCAGTAATTCAGTGTACAGTTGATAATTGATAGTTGATAGTTAAAAACATACAAATCAAAACATTAAAAAACTATAAAGGATTTTGATTTTATAGGGTCTAAGTTCACATTCGCCCTTTTCTCTTTGACTTTGAACTATTAATTCTCAATTATCAACTATCAATTGTTTTTTTAATTCTTCTAAATCAGTAATCGGTGCTTGACAGGTGAAATCTTGACAGATATAGGCAGCTGTCTGCCCTGTAACTGCTTGATAATCAGCTAGAAAAGGAACTATTTCTAACAATTGCTCTGCATTCTCCTTAGTCTTGACAACTTGCGTCGTAAATGGAGTAAAGTTGGCCCTTAAAACCTCTAGCATCTCTTCTGTCTCTTCTTGCTGTTGCTCAGCAACGATTACAACTTCTCTGTTCTCTGCTTGAGTAGAGAGGATTGATAATAAAAAGTAGGAATAAGCAGTCGGATTATTCTTAATTTGGCCCCCAAAAAAGCTAATCTGCTCTTCTACCTTCTCTTCTAGCTTATTATCTCCTGTCAGTTTGGCCAATTTAAGAAAATTTAATGTCGCTACAGAATTACCTGACGGCATTGCTCCATCATAAACCTCTTTAGGACGAGTGATTAACTCTTCACCATCTTCACCATAAAAATAGAGCCCTCCTGCTTCATCATCCCAGAAATATTCCAATAATTCATCATTCAATAGCAAAGCCCGCTTTAGATATTCAGGATTAAAGGTCGTCTGATATAATTCAAGCAATCCCCAAATCAAAAAAGCATAATCATCAGCATAAGCTAAATAAGCAGCTTCCCCAGCTCGGTACCTAGCTAATAAGCGATCTTGATAGAGATTTTCCCACAAAAAATCACTAGCTTGCTGGGCCAACTGTTGATACTTACCTTCACCTAATACTCTTGCTCCTAAGGACATAGCAGCAATCATCAACCCATTCCAACCGGTCAAGATCTTATCATCCTTATCCGGATGTACCCTTTTCTCACGAGCTGCAAATAACTTCTCTCTAGCATCCTTAAACCTCTCATCTACTTCAGCTTTATTGAACTGTTGGCCAATTAAGTTGGGGATACTCTTCCCTTCAAAATTCCCCTCTTCAGTAATATCATAATATTGACAAAACTCTTCGCCTTCCTTATCACCTAAGACCTCTTTGATCTCTGCTGGAGTCCAGACATAAAACTTACCTTCTACCCCTTCAGAGTCAGCATCTTCTGCGGAATAAAATCCTCCGCTTGTAGAGGTCATATCTCGGCTAACATAAGTTAGAATCTCCTCAGCAACTCGAGCATAAGCATCATCATCGGTAATCTGATAGGCTTCTAAGTAAGCAATCGCCAATAAAGCGTTATCATACAACATCTTTTCAAAATGCGGTACTAACCATTTTCTATCTGTAGAGTATCTAGCAAATCCATAACCCAAATGATCATAGATTCCACCAGCATACATATTATCTAATGTCTTAGTTACTAGATCTAGTGCTTCCTGATCAGCACTTAATTTCCAATATCTCATTAGAAATAGTAAGTTATGGGCCAACGGAAATTTAGGTGCTGAACCAAATCCACCATACTCTCTATCAAAAGTACCTTTGAAATTTTGATAGGCACGTTCAATCAAATCCTCCATCTCTGTTGTTGAGAGATTGGTCTGTGAATCAACTTTCTCTTTTTGTTTGATTGCTTCCATTATCTGACTGCTAGATTGTAATAAAGCAGAGCGATCATCCTCCCAAGCGGATTGAATCCCCCGTAAGATCTCTAATAATCCAGGTCGCCCCATCCGCGACTCCTTTGGAAAATAAGTCCCAGCAAAGAATGGTTCTTTATCAGGGGTCATCACTACCGTCAAGGGCCAACCCCCTCTACCAGTCAATGCTTGGCAAACCTTCATATAAATATTATCTACATCCGGTCGCTCCTCGCGATCTACCTTGATCGAAACGAAATGTTCATTTAAAAATTCAGCTACCTCTTCATCTTCAAATGACTCCTCCTCCATCACATGGCACCAATGGCAAGTAGAGTAACCAATTGAGAGAAAAATCGGCTTATCCTCCCGCTCAGCCTTAGCAAAAGCCTTCTCATCCCATGGATACCAATCAACTGGATTGTAAGCATGCTGTAATAGGTACGGACTCTTCTCATCTATTAAATGGTTTGCTTTCTGCTCGGTTGATGTTGGCATTATTTACCTCCCGGAATAATTTTGATATAAAGTGGCACTGTGCCACTTTATATCAGTTGACAGTTTACAGTGTACAGTTGACAGTGGATAGAAAAAATCTAAGAAATGATTTTTTCATCACAAAGGGTTCAAAGAACCCGAAGGAAAATCATTAAAACCATTAAAACAAATCCAAACTATCATGAGGAATGTTTCGCAGTGACATCTAGATTTTTTCGTTTAGTTTCTTGATGAACCGGAAATCAAATCAGAGCATGAATTAGTTAATTTTCCTATTTTAAAATTAACTTGCTCTTGTTTGATTGGAGGTGAGTCTTAGAAACTCAGAAAAAATCTTTCCGAACGAGAAACTTTCCTCATGTTAATAGCATATCGAAAGTGACACAATATTGTAATAAAGTTTAACTTTAAAATAAACAACTGCATTTTTAGTATATCTACATTACCCGTTTAAAATTCATCATGCTTTAAAATAATACCAGACCAAACCCAACCATTCATGTACAGCCCGCAATGACTTATCTAACGCAAAACGATTTGGAATAAACCTCAGCAGACTAATCTCCGTATCAAAAGTATAATCTACAGGAGCTGCTACTAACTCTCCTTCCCAATGCTCTCTAAATGAATAGATCGAACGCCTCATATGAGTCGCACTAGTAACCAAAATAATCCTGTCATATTCATCACTAAGTAAAGCAGTAGTATTAGCAGCATTCAGCCAAGTATTTAAAGATTCTCCTTCAGTAATTATCTGCTGATCACCAACACCCCAATCGACTAAGACATCCCTCATTATCTCCGCTTCTGATAGACCAGCAACTCCTGGTGGTACTCCACCACTAACAGCCAGATCAAAGCCAGTCTGATTATGTAACTGCCATCCTCCATACAATCTAGTTAAAGTAGTCTTTCCTATCTCTTCTCCCTGTGGTGTTCCTCGAACTACACCACCTCCTAAGACAACTATAACAGTATCCTCCCGCTCAAACAACTCTTCTTCTGTAATAGGGGAAAATCTCTCCTCTAATGGTCTAACTAAGAGAGTCTCTCCCCAATAAGAACTTAGAATATAGATCATAGCTAATAAAACTACTAGCGGGAGAACTATTTTACTCTTTAGGGTTAAACCAAACTCTTTTCTTTTGAAATGTAGAAACAAGAGTGATATTAATAATAATAAGATAAATAAGCCCGGTGGTAATAATAAGCTTGATAGAAATTTAACGATAAAAAAATCCATCATTTCCTCCTTTTAATTGATATAGCTTAAGTTTAAGGCTGAGGTTAAGTTTAAGTCAACCACTAGAAACATAAGGGCTTAGCTCTTACTTAGACTTAGACTCAGACTCAAACTTAAAATGAATCGTAATAAAATTTTACTTTAAATTAATTTTATTGTCAAATTTTATGATAGATAATAATAAAAGCTCTATCCTTGTGATTACAAAGATAGAGCTTAATATTTAAATTATCATCCCCCACCAGATGGTGGAAAGATGGAGACCTCATCATCTTCACTTACTTCAGTCTCCAATTTATCTAGATGGAGCACATTAGTACCATTTACTAAAATAATCGTCCCCATCTTGATCTGACCATCTTCAAGTAGCTTCTCACTAAAGATACCTTCATAATCTTGATCCAACCTAGCAATAAGATCTTCGATCGTCGTCAAGCCATCCAAGTCATATTCGACTCCTGACTCCTTCAACTCAAGTTTCAACAAGGAAAAGAACTTAATCTCTAATCCCATAATTCACCTCACTTCAAATTGAGTTCTGTTAACTTCTCTGCAGTTGGAATTCCTTCTTCATCCCAACCTCGTTCAGTATAGTAGTTAGGTAATAACTGATCCAATTTTGCAACAGAACCTTGATGTGGACCATCAGGTAATGGCTCTTCTAATAATCTCTTAGGCAGTGTATCCTCCTGCGGATCAATTCCAGCATCTAGATTAAAGAGTCGCTCTAGATTATAAATTCTATCTCCTGCTGCTAACAACTCTTCTACACTGAGATCAAAACCTGCCGCAACATTAACCAAATCACGATAATCTTCAGCTTGTAGAGCAAAGGAAGTAAATAGACACATTCCAATTGAATCAATTACAGCAGTTAAGTCCTGGAAGATCTTAACCCATTCTGGTTTTCCTTTTAACTCTTGAGGATCAAGCTTTTCTGGCACTCCTAAAACCTCAGGAGAGATCATATATCCTCTTACATGGCAGCCTCCACGATTAGACGTAGCATAATTTAATCCTTGACCCTGTACTCCTCGCGGATCATAAGCTGGCAATTCCTGCTTTTTAACACTCATTGAAGCTTCAAGATAACCTTTATTTTCAGCCAAGCGATATGAACCTTCTGCTAATTGATCACCAAAGCCTTCTCGATAAGCCATTGCTTTTGTATAATAGACAATTGCTTCTGAAGAACCAAACTTCAACTCAGGGCCATCCTCCAACTCTTCTTGCTCAATATAATCTTTCTCATATAACTCCATTGCTGCTGCTATAGTTGCTCCAGCTGAAATAGTATCAAGACCTAACTCATTACACATAAAGTTAGCCTCAGTAATAGCATTTAGATCATTGACCCCACAATCAGCCCCAAAAGACCAACCACTTTCATACTCTGGGCCTTCTCCACTTCTACCATTAGGCAACTTAGTATCACGACCACAACTGATTGGACAAGCATAGCAGGCTTTATTACTCTTCAAGTAACCTTTTTCAACCAACGCCTCTCCAGAAACTTCAGCCACATCTGCAAAGGTTCCTTCTTGGAAGTTTCTAGTTGGATAGATTCCATTCTCATTAATAATATTATCCAATACCTTAGTTCCTAATGCAGGTAAACCTTCTCCAGTAACCCCATCTTCTTTAAGGATCTTAGTATGCTTTTTAACTACTTCAATTAAGGCTTGCTTATCATACTCAACCTTCTTTTCGTTGGCCCGTACAACTACTGCCTTTAAGTTCTTAGAACCCATTACTGCACCAACACCAGTTCTACCAGCTGCTCGATTCTTTTCATTCATAATAGCTGCAAAGAGAACTTGATTTTCACCCGCTGGGCCAATACAGCTAACTTTAGCCTTTTCATCTCCAACTTGCTGTTGTAAGTAATCAGTTGTTTCAGGAACAGTCTTACCCCAGACATCTGTAGCATCCTTCAACTCAACTTGACCATCAACAATCGATAAATAGACTGGAGAGTCAGCCTTTCCTTCTAAGATAATCAAATCATAACCAGTAAACTTCAACTCTGCACCAAAGAAACCTCCTGAATTACTAGAAGCTATAGTCCCAGTTAATGGCCCTTTAGTAACTACCATATACCTTCCACCTGTAGATGCAGAAGTACCTGTCAATAATCCAGTAGCAAAGATCAATTTATTATCTGGACTTAAAGGGTCAACCTTAGGATCAATTTCATCATATAAGATCTTCGATGCTAGACCTCTCCCACCTAAATATTCTTTAATTAATTCTTTAGAAATCTCTTCTTCTGTTACTTCTTGATTAGTTAAATTAACTCGTAACATTAAACCTTCATTTAATTTAGCCACTTTTAATCTCCTCCTTAAAATATATTTATTACTTTCATAAGCTATAAACCTCTTATTTTGTTATTTCTGTAAAACAAATCCAAAAACCTTTTTTTCATATTTCATGCTTATCTTGTATAAGAGTTCTACTTAAATCAAATGCAACTTTTGTTCCAATTATCAAAATTTAATGATTATTTTTCTGATTTTATCTTAAGAGGCTATTTTAAGGAAAATTGATTCTTGATTCATCTCAAATTAATCTGTTAAAATTACTAAAATTCGCTTTGTACTCTCAATCGGTTAGTTATTGTTTTATTTCATTACACCCGCAAGAAGATCCAGTTCAGATAGTTGTTCAATTTTGGAACAGCGTTAGAAAAGATAACAATCATTCCAAGCTGATATTATATTTATTTATCTTGCGATAAAGAGTATTTCTAGCAATTTGAAGGCAATCAGCAGTTTTGCTTATATTACCATTAAAGTGTTGTAGAGCATTTCGGATTGCCTCTGCTTCTGCTAAAGATAATAATTTACCTGTTGGTTTATTTGAAGTCTTAGATTCTCTTAAATAATCAGGTAAATGCTCTAGTTGAATCAGATTACCCTCTACTAAATTCAATGCTCGTTCTATTATATTTTCTAATTCACGAATATTGCCGGGCCAATCATAGTTCAGTAATGCTGCTTCTACCTCTTCAGTAATCTTGACTCTACTCTTTCCTAATAGTTGTCCATATTTCTCAATAAAATGCTCAGCTAAAATAATAATATCCTTCCCTCGCTCTTGTAAAGCAGGCAACTTAATCTCAATCACATTCAAGCGATAGTAAAGATCCTCTCGAAACTCCTTATTAGCAACTCTCTTTCTTAAATTTTGATTAGTCGCTGCAATAACTCTCGCATTAACAGGAATTACTTGATCACTACCTACTGAAGAAACCTCATTCTCCTGCAAAACCCTTAGTAATTTAACTTGAGCATTTAAAGCCATCTCTCCAATCTCATCTAAAAATATAGTTCCCCCATCTGCTAATTGAAATTTACCTTGCCTTCCTTTTTTCTTAGCACCCGTAAATGCTCCTTCTTCATAACCAAATAACTCACTTTCTATTAAGTTATCTGGAATTGCTCCACAATTTACTGTCACAAAATTATTATCTCTCCGAGGACTTTTGTTATGGATAGCTTGGGCAAATAACTCCTTACCAGTTCCAGTTGGCCCTAATAATAATACAGAAGAATCATTGACTGCCACTTTACTAGCCAGATCGATTACTTTGGTCATTGCTTTACTTTGGCCAATAATATCTGCAAAAGAGTATTTAGTCTTTACCTGCTTTTGCTGTGCTAATTTCTTATCAGCCAGGGAGTCTTTAACTTCAATAATCACATCTGTAACATCCCCCTCAGCATTAGAAACTACTTTAGCCTTTGATGCAAATTGTAACTTTTCCCTTTTCAAATTCCAAACCATCTCTTCTTTAGGCTGTGCTTGGACAGATTTCACTAAGGAATCGAAAGTAGAGTTGGGAAAGAAATCCTCAATACCTCTTCCAATACACTCTTGAGGAGGATATCCTAAGATCTGACTTCCTTTTTGATTAATCTGAGTAATTATTCCATCTTGATTTAGATTAAATAGACCTTGATCAACGGATTTTAAGATTAAGCTCTGCTTTCTTTCCGAAAGAACCAAATCCTCTTCTATATCTTTAACTAGAAGTCTATTTTGAATCAATCTAGCTGCAGCAGTTACCAATCCTAATGTATGAGCATGGGCCAACTTATAATGGCCCGAAATATCAAGAACTCCAATAAACTCATCCTCTGCATCAAATATTGGTGCTGCTGAACAGGTCAAAAAATGATTCTGTTTAAAATAATGTTCACTAGCATAAACAGTTAATGGGGATAACTCTTCTATCACCGTTCCAATGGCATTTGTTCCTTGCCTCTTTTCAGCCCAGTTGGCCCCTTCAATCAAACAGACATCCCGAGCTTCTTCTTTAAAATTGCTATCACCAATTACCTTTAAAATATAACCGCTCTTATCAGTTAAAATTACAGTAAAATTAGACCCTTTAATCGATTGGTACAACTCCTTCATAATAGGGGTAGCTATTTGAATCAAACTCTCAAACTTATCTAACTTCTCTTGCAGCTTATTTTGTTGTAAGACATAAGCTTCATTCTTCTTATCAGCAAAAGGATCAATTGAATAATTAATACACCTTTGCCAAGAACGGCTGATCTCAGGATCTAGCTCCTCCTTTATCTCACCATTCAAAACAAAATTTTGCCATGCTGTAATCAACTTCTGCTTATCATTTCCGTTCACAGCTCTCCCCCCTTTTTATCTTACTTCCGATAGCTTGTTCACTTTATATCAATAGTTTATAGTTGATAGTGGATAGTTAAAACAATAAAACACATTACCCCTTAGTTATAAAGGTTTTAAGAGGGTTAGATTTTGAATTTTCCATCCAGTCTAAAAAACAGACTGTTTGTGAAACCCATAGAAACCATATCTACTATCAATTTTAAACTATCAATTATCAATTGAAGTTACACAATATTATAATACATCTCAAAGAAAAAAGCTAGGAAGCAGACTTCCTAGCTAGCATTGATTACTTCTAACATCTCTTCCATTACTTCATCATCTTTCAAACGAAACTTAAATTCCACCCTCCGTGACTTATCCCGATTAACCGAACCATCTGGATTCATAATTAAATTACTCTCCGATCTCCCGTTAGCTGTAATTCTCTCTTTTAAAATATCTCTATACTCATACTCTGGAAAATCATCTCCCAAAATATAGCGTACCACGCTATGAGCTCTCTGCTGAGATAGCTCTAAATTATACATATAACTACCAACATCATCCGTATGCCCCTCAACCACAATCTCTGAAACATGATCCCGATACTCCGGGGCCAAAATAACATTGATATACTCAGGAATGAACTCTTCTAACTCCTCTTTAAACTGTGGTTGAATCTTATCTTTACCAAACCCAAATAAAACACTACCACTAAAACGAATTGCCCCAGTTCGCTGATCAACCTCAATATCCAGATCAGATTGGGCAAAGGTCTGACTTATATCCCTTACAATCTCTGCTCTAACCCCCATCAATTGTTCAATTCTACTTTGATAATAATCCAACTCTTCTTGCTGTTGTTCTAATCTATATAATTGTGATTGCCTCAAAAACAGAGTAATAATCAAAAATAAGAGGATTACCAGAATAATTGTAGTCAACAAGTCAGTAAAACTGGGCCAAAAGCTCTCTTCTGCTGCTGTTGAACTTAAAATTCGTCTATTCTTCTTTAACATATACTCACCCTTTAATCATTTTGACTACCATTTAAATATTCTTCTAATTCTTGTGAAGTTAAGACATTGATATCACTGTTTACCTCTTTTGGTTCTCCTTCACCTTCTGAATTCGTAAATAACTCCTTCAACTCAGAGCCAACTTGAATATTTTGATTGGTATTTTCCACTAACTCATAGACTGCTGTATTTAAATCTTTGATTACCTCTTCTAGATCATTCAGGTTAAAATCAATATCGCTCAAAAAATTACCTAACAAGCTATCCATATTCTCAAATTTTTCATCAATCAACTGCTCTGATAATTCAATATAATTTTTAAATTCCTCTAAAACCCTCTTTAACTCTCTATTATGAACTTGATTGAAATTATTCATAATCTTTTCCAATTGATTAATCTTGGTTACCATATTCTGATCTAATGTCTTAGCTAAATTATTCACCTTATAGATCAACTTGCCATTAGTTTGATTAATCTTCTCACAGGCCATTACCAACTTACTCTCTTCCTCTTGTCTCTGCTCTAAACTTTGACTCTGCCTTTTAAATTCTTGACTGTAACCTTCTAAATAATCCTTTAATTCTGTAGTCAAATCAGTCAATAATTCACGTTGTGATCTATTTTCTTTTGTAATAGCAGTTTCTAACTCTCCTATCGTCTCACTAAATTGCTCAGTATAAATTTGGAAACTATCTTCTGTCTTTTTAGTTAACTCTTTTAATAAATTGAGTTCCTCTTTAAGAGTTTGATTGCTCTGATTTTGAATCTGAGTCTGCTCTTTAAATAAGCCTAAATAACTCTCTTGCTGTTCTTGTAGACCGTTAAACACCTTAAATAATGAGTCAAAATTATCATTTAAATCATCTAGTCCTACTTTAAATTGTTCAGTAAATTCTTCACTCTGTTGATAAGTCTCTTTTAACTTCTCCTGAACTAGATCAAATTTTTCAATGCTTTTATTTAATCGATAGTTAAATTGATTCATATGCTCCCTTCCTTCTTCAAATTCAGCAGAAAAGTTCTCAAAGCTACCCATCAATTGATAAATATCTTCTAATACTCCTCGCAAATCATTGATTGAATTAGTATAAGTACTAGTCAATGCCTCTTGTAATTGATTGATTGATTCAGTAAATAAATTACGCTGCATATTCTCGGTAGAAACCTGATTATCAAGGTGATTTTCTAATTTCAACATAATCTTTGTTAATAACTCCTCAGCATTAAAAAGTTTAGTTACAAAGTTGATAAGCAAAGAATATACCATTCCAATAATACTGGTATTAAAAGCTATCTGCATCCCTGACATTACCGAACCAAATTGTTCTAAATTAATATCTGTCGTAGGCAATTGGCTTAATGAGTAATATAAACCAATAAAAGTCCCTAGCACCCCCACTAAAATAAAGATAGAGATTGATTTTTGAATAAAACTGAGTGAACTTACAACAGGAAGTGCTAAAAATTGATTTTCATCACTCCCTAACCCTACCTCATAATCAGCAAAATAAGATTCAATAAATGAACGAGTATTTACCTCTGTCATTGAATTTCCTAATATTTTTTTATAATCTGTTACTAATTCTTTAACTACTCCATATTCTAAACCTCCACTATCAAGTTCTTGATCTAAAAAACTCAATTCCTTGAAGATTTTAATGTAAACCAATAAATCAACAATTAATAATACAGAAAGCCCTAAAAAGACTGTTAAGCTGGTCATATTAGTAAAAATCCCTTGTAAAAAGTAAAACATAATTAGCCCCTTTCTAATTAATTGATTAATCACCTCTATCTATTTTATATTCAATCTTTAGGAGAAATATTTTTAAATTGGAATATTTTATTTAATCATTTAGTCATAAGTGACTAAATGATTTCTGAACATAATTCGTAAAATAAAAAAAGCAGAGGATTTCTCCCCTACCTAAAGCCTTAATTATTCAGTTAATCTTTCCTTTTTTTCGTAATCACTTTCTTAATCGTCTTCTTTCCATCTGCTACTTCCTCAATAATCTCCTCTTCTACTTCTACCTCCATTACATCCTCTGGTTCACTCTGATTAACTTCAGCTTGACTCAGTTTTAAGATATCTTCTAAATCAGCCCGTAATAACTGTTGTAAATCGATACCTGTTCTCATTATTTGATCTACCCTCTTTTGAAATTTAAGCAACTTCTTAGCACTCATATCTTCCCAATCTACTACTTTTTTCAATTCTTCAGCCTCAGCATTAACTAACTGAGCAAGTGCTGTTCTAGCTAGAGCGGTAGATTCTAATACATCAGTAATTGCTTCTTCTCTATCCTTTTTCGCCGGTACTAACTCTTCAAACATTATCCAACCCTCCCTATATGTTTATAAATTGATTATTTTACATTATATTCTATTGGAGGGTTGGACTAAATATCACTAGATTAGATAAATATTTAAATTTAATTGGTTTTAAAGGCTCTTGACTTTAACACACACTCATTACTCACACTGACACTGTTTAATTTAATTACCTACCCTATAATATTATAACCACCATCAACATGAATAATCTCTCCTGTTACCCCTTGGGATAGATCACTTAATAAATAAAGAGCACTCTTAGCTATTTCTTCACCTTTAACCAACCTCTTCATCGGAGCCCGCTCAGAAAAGGCTTTCAATAAACCTCTAAAATCAGAGATTCCACACGCTGCTCGAGTCAAAACTGGCCCAGGCGATAAAGCATTAACTCTAATCCCTTCTTCACCAAAGTCATCTGCTAAATAAGCAACTGATGATTCCAATGCAGCTTTAGCCACTCCCATTACATTATAATTAGGCATTACCTTTTCACTCCCATAATAAGAAAGGGTAATCGCTGACGAATCTCTACCCTTCATCAATGGCTGGGCCAACTGTAATGCTTTCGTAAATGAATAAACACTGACTTCCATCGCCTTAATAAAACCTTCCCGTGAAGTAGCTACATACTTTCCTTGTAACTCATCCTTATTAGGGCCACCAGCAATCGCATGAACTAAAAAGTCTAATTCACCATTAAAGTAATCATTCAATTTATTAAAAACTTGAGTAAATTGCTGATCATCTAATACATCCAATTCTTCATAAAATTCTGCTCCTAATTCATCAAATAAGGGAATTACCTTCTTAGCTACCTGCTCATTTTGATAAGTAAAAGCTAACTCTGCCCCTTGCTTGTGCATCTGTTGGGCAATCTTCCAGGCAATTGATTTATTATTAGCAACTCCCATAACCAGACCTTTCTTTCCTTGCATTAAGTTTTGAGTCATCATTTTCACCCCTACAATTATTTAATTTAACCACGTACAATTAGTTACCTTTAATATAAATTCTAGATTTGGTTTCTAATACCTTCTTTTACAATTAAGTTTATCTTAAGGTTATTATTAACTTTTTAAGAGTTGCAATTATCTGCTTTACTTATAAAATTAGGTAAAGTAACACAACCGGTTGCACTAGCAATCACATCTTGTTGAGCTGCTCTAGTATAAATCCCTTTAAATTCTTGATTATACAAAAACAGTCCTAGAATATACTTATAAGGCTCAAATTTAAGCTTGCCATCTACAAAGACTGCTAACTCTTGACTAGGTAATGAGCAATATTCTTGGACTAAATAAGTCCCTGGCTCTATCTTATCTAATTTAGCCTGCCACTCTTGTTCAGTTACATCTTTACCAATCACTACCCCTTGAGCACCATACAAATCTAATGGCTTTAAAACAAAATCTTCTTGATTCTTTTTAACTTGATTGACTTGCTTATTATTAGTAGGTTGATATTGAAATGTGAGCGGAATATGCTGCTTAATAAATTCTTTTTCAGTTTGCTCTAAAAAATGAACCTTTTGTTCATCATGCAAAATAGAAAAGATAACCTTATTATGTATGATCTGTGATCTGAGCGGGCCAACAACACAGACATCTTGATTGCGATAAGCAGCCAAAAAATCCTCTATCTGTTGATAATGCTCCATTAGATCTAAGGTCACTGCCCGCCGATAAATCAAATCAACCCTAAAATCATCCTTATATAAGTTATCCCCATCATAACTTAATTCTCTAGGATCAATAATCTGAACCGAATAACCTTTCTGCTCTAATACCTCTTGAAAATACTCAAATTCACTGACCATCCCATAACCTTCAAAATCCATAATCCCAATATTAGGTTGCTCTAGTTGGCCACCAAATTGAGAATAATTATCTAGTAGGGTATCTAGCCAACTCTCTACTAATTCACAATACTCAATTTGATAATCTTCAGCTAAAGTTTTGACTGCTACAGTATCTAAAAAATGTTCTTCTAAGGTATTAGTCTTAACCATCCCTGAAGAACCATCTGCATTTAACTCACAAAATTTAAAGTCTGTTGGCCCGTGATAAAAGATATCAAAACGAGCCATTGGAAAGTAAGAATCATAGCCAGGATCAACTAAATTTAACTCTTCTAACTCCTTAGAAAATCCAAAGTATGATCGAAACTCTTGGTCAGTTAAATATCTATCAACAACCTTCACTAATATCTCAGTCAGTTGAGCAGTTAATTCTTTAAACTGCTTAATCTCTTTAGCAGTAAAGAAAAAAGGTTGATATAAGAAAGGAATCACTGCCCCTTGGTAGTAGGCAGCTGAATCCTCAAGCTTATGATATAATAACTGGTAATCCTCAGCATATCTTGCCTCATCTGCTGTTAACAACTCTTGATATACCCGAAATAGTCGATCCATCCTCTATTCTCCCTCCAGATAAAGGTTTAAAATATCCCTTTTAAAAGCTTCTGTCCTACCTGCTTGTAACTTAGACTTAATCTGATCAGCTAAAGTCTCTTTAGAATCAATAATATCAGCTAATGGCTCTAAATAATCGACTTCTGAATCACTAAGACCTACTTTGGCCCACTCCAATAATTGAGCAGCTAAATCTATCAATTTATAATCCCCTAACATTGCATCTAAACCATCAACCATACTGTTTTTCCGAGCAGCTAAAACCTCTTCTAAACTGAACCCTTCTACTAACTGATATAACCTTTCTAAATTCTGTTGATCATAAAATAACCCTTTATATAAGGCTACCATAGCCCAACTCAAATCAGGAGGAATAGAATCTGTCATTCTAATCTCAATAAAGTGTTTTAACCTGACATCAGGAAAAACCATTGTCAAGATATGTTCTAGTTCTTCACTCCCAAGCTCATCTTCCTCAAAAATCTCTCGACAAGTCTGATCACCAGTAGCTAGATATTGATCATTGCTCTTAAGTAGTATTGGTTCTCTAGTTAAGATATACTCAGCGTACTTTCTATAACCAAAATCTTCAGCAAAAGCTTCCTCAATAATTCCTGTTCGAGCAGGATCAGTATTATCCCAGATATGTGTTCGTACAGTCTGCTGAGGATAAACCTCCCCTTCAAAAACAGGAGCATTATCTGTTAAGATTGCAAAGAGAGGAGATAAAGCATTAGCAATTCTAAATTTATGTATAAAGTCCGATTCATCTTCATAATCCAAAGCTACCTGTAAAGCTGCTGTTCCTTTCATCATATTATGGGCACAGCTTCCTTTGCTTTCTAAATAATTTGACATAATTTGATATCTCTGTTTAGGATTCCACTCTATCTGATCAATCTTACTTTTAGGCTGATAACCAGTTGTGATCAAGTAGTAACCTTTCTTATCTAAGATTGGAATTAGATCTGTTAAGAAAGTAGAATAGACTTCTTCTAGCTTCTTAATCTCCTTCTGCGGGTGGCTACTGGCCTCTATTTGCCCTCCTGGTTCTAAAGTGACCTCTGCCTGCTGAGAAGTTAAACCTACTAAATGGCCATTCTCTTCATTTTTCTCCCACCCTTTCTGGGCCAACTCTTCTAAAATATCTTCTATTCCATCATCTTCTCGATAATCAATTGCTCGCCAGCTAGATTGCTCCACTATAAAATGCTCAAACTCTACTCCTAGCTTCTGCTGATTAGTCTCTCCTGCTTTAAAAAAACTTTCTAATTTATCTAATTGTTCTTGATACTCCACCTTCTTCACCCCATTTACAAAAATATAAATCAATTACTTCTTTAACATATCCTTTACAATCCGATTTCTCTTTCTTTCTCTCCCTAAAGTACTCTGACCAAGATGTCCTGGATAAACTTCCAACTGATCATCTAACTTCATTACTTTTTGGGAAATTGAATCAGCTAACTGCTGATAACTTCCTCCAGTTAAATCTGTTCTGCCTACTGAACCTTTAAATAAAGTATCTCCAGTTAATAAAATATCATCTATCTTAATACAAATCCCTCCTGGAGTATGCCCTGGAGTATGAATTATCTCTAATTTTAACTGACCTACTTTTATCTTTTCCCCATCTTGCAATAATTTATCAGCCTCAATACTGACACTTGGCACTGAAGGACTACTCGATAAATTCAACTCAGGTTTAAGTAATCCTTCCGCATCTGCTTCATGAATCCAAACAGGCACTTGCAACTCCTGTTGTAAATCTTCAACAGCTAAAATATGATCGTAATGATAATGAGTTAAGACTATAGCTTTAATGTTCAACTCTTCTTGTTCAATATAATTAAGAATAGTATCCTTACCACCACCTGGATCTACAATTATTCCTGCTCCTTCTTCATCAGTGACGAGATAACAGTTAACATTTCCGATTCCTACTTTGAAATTTTTTAATTTCATTTTCTATTCCTCCCTTTATTGATATTTAGTGGCACTTTGCCACTAAATATCAGTGTACAGTTTACGGTAGATATGGTTTTTATGGATTTCACGAAGGGTCTTGATAAAGACCCGTAGGTACAGTTAACAGTTAAAAGCATTAAATCCTTAAAATCAAAAACCACATGAGCTTGTAAGTATAAGTCTTTTTAGAGATCTTTTTTTATTTTTGAATTTTAACTGTAAACTGTTCACTGTTAACTGTCAACTATTATTTACTACCCCCTATTATAACAGCATTCCAAATAAGAATAAAGGTTTGACATCTAATTAATTATTTATTAGAATGTAAGTTAAATAATTCTATTCTTAGGAGGTGCCACATGTCTCAAGATTATAAGTTTGTTCATTCTTGTATTAGAGTTCTTGATTTAGAAAAATCAATCGAATTTTACCAACAAGCATTAGGATTAGAAATAGCCAGAAAAAGAGATTTTCCTGAATATGAATTCACTTTAGTCTATCTTAAGAGTAAAACAGGAGATTTCGAAATTGAACTTACATATAACTATGACCGAAAAGAGCCTTATACAATTGGAGATGGCTACAGCCATATTGCTGTTACCGTTGATGATTTAGAAAGCTCTTATCAACGTCACCAAAAGTTAGGATATGAAGTTAGCGATATTAATAGCCTCAGTGAAGAAGCAAGTGGAGGCTATTACTTCCTAACAGACCCTGATGGGTATCGTACTGAAATCATTCAAAAATAAATGCAAAAATAACCTCCTTTGCTGGCAAAGGAGGTTATTTTTATATTTGCATCTTATAAATTATTCTAATTCCAAAAATAACTGCTCAAAATGTTGACTAGCATATCCTCCATAATAATTAATCCGTTCCTTATAGAACTTATAGCGACCTAACACTTGAAATAAGTAATTATGATAAAGTTCATCTGAATGTTTAGAATTAGCATTTGTAAAGCCCTGGTTATAAGAGATAATAGTTCGATTAAGATCACTATCATAAAGTTGTTGAGCTAAAGCTAGATAATAAACAGCAAATTTAATCCCTAAATCAGTTGGATCTAACTTTCGCCATTTATTATAATCAACCTCTAACTTCTCTGCAATCCATTTAGCAGTATCTATCTTCATACTAGATATTCCAATACTTTTTCCTTGATCATAATCAGCTCTTGAAACAAAATTAGTCTCTGTTTCCAAAATAGCAGCCACCAATAACGGATCAACATCTACATTAAATTTTTCAGAATAATGATTAGACCACTTAATTATCTCATCTGTATAATCCCTGACTCTCGATTTGGGCAAAGTTAAACTTGTATTAAAGGCATTACTATGGACATATTTAATTCGATAATTTAAAAAACTTCTTACTTCTTGCTCCCCCCTTTGTGCTGTATATGCCATACTATTCGTAGAAACAATGAACAAGATCAAAAGTATAGTACCCATCATTTTCAACTTCATATTAATATCCCCCTTTTTAGAAATCATTAACATATTATGTATATTATTCATTGGATATGCCATACAGAACAATTATTTTTACTAAAATAATAATTATTATTTATTCTCTTTTTTATCTGAAAATACCTTCTTAAATTTAAAATTATTTATCAAGTACCTGTTAGTTAAATTACTCAATACTTCACCTTAAAAATATTTACTGAATATCAAGTAAAGCTTTTAGAGATACTATAAAAAAAGGTAAGGAGTTGATTAATAATGGATAGAACAGCACTCATAATAATGATTATAGGAGCACTAAATTGGGGATTGATCGGTCTTTTTAGATTTGATCTAATAGCAGGTCTTTTTGGAGGGCAAGAAGCAATGCTTAGTAGAATAATCTACTCTATCGTTGGTCTTGCTGGACTATATTCTATCAGTTTACTCTTTAGAGAGCGAACCCAAAACGAAGTTGAATAACCAAAATAATAAGGCCTTGTTAAGTTAACAAGGCCTTATTAACACTTATTATACTGCTAATCCACTTGCAGTTAGATTAAGATATTCACCACCATTTAATAAGCACTGGTGCTGAGATAAAGCTTGCTCTAACCAAGGCTTTAAACTGTCATTTTCAATCACATCTGTAACATCATACATACATAACACTAACAGGTTACTACCTTCTAATGCCTCATTCATCACCTGTTCTAAGTCCAAAACAGCTTTTTGACCAACTTCTTTTACTGCTTTGCTAACTTGATATAAACTCCTAATCTTAGTAAACTTTCCTGAAGATAAGGTTTTTAATTCTTCTTGCAAAGCTTCTTTGCCAAATTGTGAATAAATCTCTATTAAATCTAGATCAGATATAAATTCTATTTGGTCAGAATGTTGATATTGTTGATCAATTGCTTCTAAAACCTGCTCTTTCAGATCATCTTCTACATAAAAAAAGACTTTTTCTCCTTCTTGTAAACCTTGGTTTAAGAAATGAACTGCCTTTACTAAAAAATGTTCTTTCCCATAATAAAGGCTACATACATGTCTGTTACCCTCATCTAAACTCATCTGGTTTCCTCCTTGACTTCTAATTGAAACTTTATAGATTAAACTTAGTAGATAATTTTAGTGAATTAAATAACTAAATGCCTAACTTGCTAAAAGTATTATAACAGATATTAGTACGTATTTCAAGTATATTTTTTCTTTATCTTCAATTATTTTACATTAATTGTATTGATATTGGGGTTAACCTAAAATAATTTCTTAAACAATTAAAAATGAGACAAGAATTTAATTAAATTCTTGTCTCATAATAATTCTAAGAGCATTAAAGATAGCTAATAAAGCTACTCCTACATCTGCAAAGATTGCTGCCCACATCGTCGTAATTCCAAATACCCCCATCAGCAGTACAATCCCTTTGACTCCCAATGCTAAAATAATATTTTGCCAGACTACTCCCCGAGTAAAACGAGCAATCTTAATTGCTTCTACTAATTTAGTCGGTTCATCAGTCATCAATACAACATCTGCTGCTTCAATAGCTGCATCTGAACCTAAACCTCCCATAGCTACCCCTATATCACTTCTAGCTAACACAGGAGCATCATTAATGCCATCTCCTACAAAGATAACCTTAGACCCTTCTTCTTTTCCTTCAATAAATTGCTCCATTAATTCTACTTTATTTTCAGGTAACAACTCTGCATAGTATTCATCCAAGTTTAACTCATCCTTTACCTGTAAAGCTACTTGCTTAAGATCACCAGTCAACATTGCTAAATTATCAACCTTTAATTCTCGTAAAGCTTTAACTGCTCCCTTAGCATCAGATTTGATTTGATCAGAAATTAAGATAGTCCCTATCAGTTCTTGCCCATAACTAACATAGACCTCTGTTCCTTTAAAGTTACTAACCTCAAATTCTACCCCTGCCCTAGCCAATAACTTTTGATTACCTACTAGAAGTTCCTTACCCCTTACAGTTGCTGTCAGCCCTTGACCAGAAACTTCTCGATAATTTTCAACCTCTTTAGTACTGACTTCCTTAGGACACGCTTTTACAATCGATTTAGCAATGGGATGGTTAGAATTTAATTCTACCATTGCAGCTAATTCCAATACCTCTTCCTCTGTCCAACCAGTTTGAGTATTGATCTTAACTACTTCAAAGACCCCTTCTGTTAAAGTACCAGTCTTATCAAAGACAACCTGCTTGACATCATTTAAAGCTTCTAAATAATTACCACCCTTGACTAAAATTCCATTTTTGGAAGCAGCTCCAATGCCCCCAAAAAAACCGAGTGGAATCGAGATTACCAAAGCACAAGGACATGAAATAACTAAAAATACTAAAGCCCGATAAAACCAGAGACTGAATGCTTCTCCCATAAATAATGGTGGTATGGTAGCCACTAAAAAAGCTCCTGCTACAACCAATGGGGTATAGTATCTAGCAAATTTAGTAATGAAATTTTCAGTTGGTGCTTTCTTAGCAGCAGCATTTTCAACTAGATCTAGCACTTTAGCTACTGCAGAATCATTAAATTCCTTTGTAACTCTAACTGTTAAAGCTCCATCTTGATTGATAAAGCCACTTAAGATCTCATCATCTACTGTTATCTTTTGTGGTACTGATTCTCCTGTTAGAGCAGAAGTATCAACCCTAGCTGCTCCATCAATCACCTCACCATCAACAGGAACTTTATCTCCTGGCTTGAGCACAATTATATCTCCAGCCTCAAGTTCTTCCGGTGCTACTTGCTTGATTTGATCACCAACTTTTAAACTAGCATAATCAGCTTTGATTTCTAGCAAAGATTTGATTGAACGGCGCGAATGATCGACAGCTCTTGCTTGAAAGATTTCACCTGTTTTATAAAATAACATCACTGCCACTGCTTCAGGAAACTCTCCAATTGCAAAAGCACCAACAGTAGCAATAGTCATTAAGAAATTTTCATCAAATAGTTGGCCCTTGCCAATATTTTTAATTGCCTTCAAAACTACACTTCCACCGATTATTAAGTAACTACTCCCATACAAAACTAAGCTTTGTAAAAAAGAAAGTTCAAAGAATAAAGCTGCTACAAATAGGCTACTCCCCACAATTAATTTAATCATCTTACTACGTAAACTATTCTTTTTTTCTTCTTTTTTTGTGTCTGATGTTTCACTTTGTCGTTCAGTAGATACTCTAACTTCAGGTTCTATACGATTGACAATCTTATTAACTGACTCAATTAGTTCACTATTTACTACATCTTTCTCAGTAATAATTGTCAACTTTTCTGAGATAAAATCCAATCTCGCCTCTTGTACATCAGACAACTGTTTGACTTCTCTTTCAATTTTAGCAGCACAATCAGCACAGCCCAATCCTTCCAGCCTTAATTCCATACTTTCTCCTTTTATATCTGGTTTTGAGTTTGAGTCTATTTTCTCTACCTCCTCTATTATTTTATCTTTAGCTTTAGACTCTTTTTTTATTTCTGTAACCAGTTTTTTAGCCTCCATCTAACCCCTCCTAATAATATATGATTGACTGCTCATATATTATTTAAAAAATATATGAGTGTTCGTTCATATATATTATATTACCTTTTAGGAGGTTTTGTCAACCAAATTTTTTATTTTTCTTCTCTAACATGCTCCAAGCCTTGGCTAAATAGTTGTAAAATATGGTCATCATCCAATGAATAATAAACAACTCTACCTTCTTTCCTATATTTAACCAATTTAAACTCTCGTAATTTCCTTAATTGATGAGAAATAGCAGATTGGCTCATCTTTAGTACTTCAGAAATATCACAGACACATAACTCCTGACTAGCTAACGCATGGATGATTTTAATTCGTGTTGGATCTCCTAAGACCTTAAAGACATCTGCTAATTGAGCAATAATCTCTTCAGATAGCGTATCCTTCTTGAGTTTTTCGATAATTTCTGATTGGATACAGTATTCCTGACATACCAACTTATCTTCTTCCATTTACAACCCCCCAGTTCGATTCACGATTAAGTTCAAGAGATTTAAAATAGATCTCTTCTCAGTTCAGTCAATTCTTCTTTAGTAACTATACCCCGTTTAACATATTTAATTCTTCCTTCTTGATCTATAAAATAAGTCGTAGGCAAAGCTGAAACCGCATATTCTCCTGTAACCAAACTGGCTTGATCTAATAAGTTTAAAAATTGATACCCTTCATCAGTAATAAATTCCTTAACTACATCTTTTTCTTCTCCAACATTAACCCCTAAAACTATAGTATCATCGTATTTGGCATCAAATTGATCTAAATCAGGCATTTCTTCTCGACAGTATGAGCACCAGCTGGCCCAAAAATTAAGTATTACATTCTGCCCTCTAAACTGAGACAATGATACCTCATCTCCTGCTAAATTAGTTAAATTAAAATCAGGAGCAATCTGTCCAACTTCAATCCCAATATCTTGCTCTAGCTCCTTTTCAGCAAATTCTTCGACTAATTGATCAGAACTAGCAGGGCCAAGATAGATCACAGCCAAACTGAACAACCCTAAGATTGCTATCCCAAGCACCATATACTTAAAATAATACTTCTTCTTCATCTTATCAACTCTCCCTTAATAAAATAATCCAGCCCAGCGACCAAGCAGATCAAGATAAATAATAAACCCAAAGATAATCAAAATAATCCCGCTTATCCTCTCAATCAGCGGTAAGTACTTATTAAATCTAGTGCTTGAAGTAGCAAATTTATCAACCATTACTGCAGCTAATAAGAAAGGAATTCCTAAGCCTAATGAATAACTACCCAGCAATAAAACCCCCATTCCTATCGTTTGAGAAGTCCCGGCATACAATAAAATAGAAGCTAAAACCGGGCCAACACAGGGAGTCCAGCCAGTAGCAAAAGAGATTCCCACCAACATAGAGCCAAACCAACTAGTAACTTCTTGAGGTTTGTTGGCCCTAAACTCCCGATACAACAACTTAATCTCAAATACACCTAGAATATGTAAGCCAAATAAAATAATTATAATCCCACTTATCCTGGTCAATAATCTCCTATATCTAGCAAAGAGTTGGCCCAAATAACTGGCCGAAGCTCCTAACAGAATAAAGATAATCGAAAATCCAATTACAAACCCAACCGCTCTAACAAAGACAAAAGTCCTATCCTGCTCAGAAGCACTACTTCCCGTTATATAGCTCAAATAAGCAGGTACTAAAGGCAAAATACAAGGAGACAAAAAGGATAACAGGCCTGCTAGAAAAGCAATTGTTATTGAAACTTCTTCCATCAATCTCCTCCTTTATTGATATTAAGTGTAAGTTTAAGGCTGAGGTTAAGTTTAAGTCAACCATTAAAAACATAAGGTTTTAGCTCTTACTTAGACTTAGACTCAAACTTAAGCTTAATTGTAATTAAGCTTCACTTTAAGGTTAAACGCCTATCAAACAATAATCAACTCTGAAGAAGCCGTAGTCAAACACTCTGCTTTCCCCTCAGTTATTAAATATGTATTCTCAATCCCAACTAAACCTATCTCAGGAACTAACAACTTAGGCTCTAAAGCAACTAGCATCCCTGCTTGTAGCTTGGTATCAAAACCTGGGGCCAAAAATGGAAATTCATTCAACTCCAATCCAACTCCATGCCCTACAAACCTGACCTGATTATCTCCAAATCCTAGATAATATTCACTAACCCCTAACTCTTTTGCTAACTGCAAACTCTGCTGATAAATATCTGCCCAACTATGATCAACAGTTAAATAATTACTCAACTCCAATTGAAACCGAACCATCTTTTGATATAACTCTTTAATCTGAGTAGATGGTTGACCAATCATTGCCAATCTAGTCTGATCAACATGATAACCATGATAATTATTGACATAGTCAAAGACAATCAACTCTCCAGCAGCAATCTTCCGCTCAGTCGGGCCAATCCCTACTCCAGGATAAGTCCCACTCCCTCCTGCCAAAGCATCAGTCTTAACAGGTTGTAAAGCATTCTCTCCTGCTGCACAGATTCCTATCGTAATCTCATTATTTAACCCTCGCATCCTAATTAAACCTGTATGGCCACTCTTTCGTAATTCAGCTTCAATAATTGCTGATAATTCTAATTCACTAATTCCTTCCCTTAAATGTTCCTTAATCAACTCAGGAATCACAGCCAGTTGAGTAGCAGACTTCTGTACATATTGTAGTTCATAATCAGATTTAATCATCCTTAACTCTCTAGTTAGTCCTGTAACTCCAATTACTTCCTCAACCCCAAAAATTCTTTCTACTTTAAGTACATCTTGATAAGCTACAACATCTATCTCCAAACCTAGATTGGATGGGCTTTCAATCCCCAATCGACTGAGTTGCTCAGGAATCTCCTTAGAACTTCCAAACTGAATTACATTAGCTAGGTTACTCTCTGCTTTGGCCCGTTCTACTCCACTTCTAGTCAATAATACCGGCTCTCCTTGTTGTGGAATACATAAGTACTCAGCCTGAACTGTACCACTAAAATAATAGAGGTTTATATTATCAATAATTATAGCTAAATCAATCTCTTTATGCCTTAGTTTCTTTTGAAACTCTTCAATTCTTGTAATTAATTCTTGATTTGGTGTTTGTTCCATTAGTGATCATCCTTTCCTTAAATATTGCTTTATCTGCAAAAATTAAAATAATGTCAACTCACCAGCAGCAGAATTTCCTTCATCTTCAGTAGCAAAGAATTCTTGAGCAACATCTCGCTCTAAATAAGTAGTAAATTGAGCAACCAATTCTTGTAACTGTTCATCATTGATCTCCCAGCTATCTTTGCCTAACATAGCTAAATTCTTATCTTCTTCCTCAATTGCTAGATTAATTATCCTTTGTAAAAAGTTGATTACCTCTGCCCCTTTATTCTTTAAGCTCTCTGTACTCTTTATTTTTTTAGAGATCTCAAATAACTCTTCCTTTAAATTCTTAATTTCATCAGATAATGCTAAGACAGCCTGATTAATAATTTCATTGGTCATCTCTAATTGTTCAAGAGAATCTTCAACTTCTGTCGCCGCTTGATTAATTTGAGTTTGATTATCAACTATAATCCTATCAAACTCATCTATATCAGTCAATAACTCATCTTTCAACTCATAGAAGAGCTTATTATTTTGCTCTACAGTCTCAACTACTTCTGTTACTACATCCTCAATCTGTTCTCCTACCCCACTATCTCTTTGCTCAATTCTTGCTAATTCAATCCGGGCCAACAATTCAACCCTATTCAACCTATTTACTTGCCCGGCTACTTTCTTTATACTATTTCCTAATTTAAAAAAGTTATCATTAAAAAGCTTTTTATCACCACTGAGTTTGTCTACAAATTGATCAATCTCTACTAATGATTTTACAATCCCTACTGTAAAGTTATGAACAGTTTCAAATGTAACATCAATCATTCCATGCTCTTGTTGATCTACTAAATCTCCTACAGAGAAATATTCAGCTAAATTTTGAGCATCATCTTCTACCTCAGCCAATGAATCTAATAAACTATCCATCCCTTCTACAATCTGATCGACCGACATAAATAATTCGTCAAATGTATTAATACTTAGCTGCTCTAGCAATTCCAAACCCTTTCTCACAAAAACAATATAATCTAACCTTTCTAAAGAAGGATTTTGTTGGCCCAATTCAAGATAAACTTGATATTTATTAGCAATCAATTGTAATGACTTGATCAAGTTTTCAAAATTTTGCCTGATTAAATCTTGGCTCTGAATCTGAACCATCAAATCCTGAACTGGAGCAACAACTTCAGTTACATTATCCATCAGATCACGCAAAATTTGATTAACTGTCTGAAGTGACTCCCTCACCTTCAGAAAAACATTGTCAACTTGACCGACTTGCTCTTTGACTACCTCTTCTTGACGATTAATTATTTCAGTTACACTTGCTTGAAAGTTCTGATGCCAATTAGATAACTGACTTAAAATAGCCGTAATCTTTTCAAATTCGTTCCTTAAAACTGAAGAAATTTGATGAATATTATTAGAAACCACCCGAAATCCTGTACCATCTTCCTCTAATTTAGAAGCAAAAATAATAGCATTTAATGATATCAATTCTACATCTTCTAGAATCATCTTTATATCGCCCATAAGTTCTAATAGATCTGAAAAAGAACCTCGTCCATCTTCAGTTGTCAAAAATAGACTTAAAATCTGATCCATTTGCTCTTGATCAAGCAATAAGCGATCAATCTCCTTTAGATTCTTCTTAATTTCTGCTAAAGTCTTAGAAACAAGATTACTTTCTAGATCTCTTCCTTCCAAATCAAGATCTTTAATAGCATCAACTTCTTCAATATTAATAAAATAATCAATTAAAATAGCTATCTCTTGCCTATTCAGTTCTATATTTTGCTCAATTTCAGGCAGTGTCTCATAAATTAATTGGTAATAATCTTCAGTATCAACAATAACCTCTTCTAGATCATCTATCAGTAATTTAAATTGTTCTGCTATATTTTGATTTAATTTAAAACTAGTCATTCAGTCAACTCCTCTCCTTACAACTTAGCAAGATTACTATTAGATTTGATTACAAAATTTAAGTGCTGGATTAATTAAAAACCTGAATTCGACAATTATCTACTTCTCCTCAAGTCGAATCCAGGATTATATTATCTATTTTTCTAATCCTTCAATCTTGATCAACTGATCAAGATTGATCATCTTAAACATCTTTTTAATATAATCATTCTTAACATTGATAATTCGTAATTCACCATTACTACCTCTTAACTTCTTATAAATTGCTAATAACTTACCTAAACCAGAACTATCAATTCGCTCAACATTCTTAAAATCGATCACAATTTCACTATAACCCTGGTCAGAGACCGCCAGTAATTCTTCCTTAAATTCTTGCGAATTACAGACATCAATCTTACCTTTAGGAACAACAACTACCTGTGAACTCTCTTGTTGCTCAACTTTCAATCCCATACCTAATCCCCCTACTAATATCAATATTATTCTAGATCAATCAATTAAAACCTGCTTCTTCTTCAAAATCACCAAGTTCTTCTAATTCCTCAAAAGAAAGAATTCGTTTAGGATCCAATAATAAGACAATCTCCTGATCTACTTTGGCTATTCCTTTCAGATGTTCCGTCTTAATATCATCAGCAAACTCCTGGTCAACAATTTGAATATCATCTTGACTGAAACTCATAATATCAGAGACTCGATCTACTATCATGCCCATCATCTTATCTGCTACCTCAAAGACAATAATCACAGTAAATTTATCATACTCTATCTCAGGTAGATTAAACTTACGATGCATATCAATAATCGGTATTACATTCCCTCTAAAGTTGATCAATCCTTCGATTACTGGATTAGCATTAAAAACTTTAGTTGACTTACTATAACGAATAATCTCTTGCACCAACATAATATTTATCCCATAGTGTTCTTCTCCGATTTTAAAGGTTACATACTGATTTTCAGCAGACATATTGGTCAACTGTTGATTTAGGATGTTTAAGGTATTGCCTTCCCTGATGCTCCTTTCACTCATTCTTTACCCCCCTTTATATCAATTTACAATGCACAATTAACAATTGTCAATTAAAGATCAAACCTTTAATTTCAAAAGCTTTTAATAATTTTTAATTATAAATTGTACATTTCGTCAATTGTCCATTGTGAAGATATTTTATAATATCATGTGTCCTGGAGTTAAAACTTTTCAAAATCATCTTCATCCCAGTCAAATTCATCTTCACCAGACTCCTCTTCAGTAGCTGCTGCTTTAGCTTGTGGCTTATTCTTTCTCTGCTTAGCTGAAGAAGAATTGCTACTTTGCATCCTTCTTCTAGAGTTGCCTGTAGAATCCAATTGTTGTTCATCTTCATCCAATTTAAACTGCCCTACTAATTCTGCTAATTTTAAAGCTTCTCCATTCATATTCTCACTGGAACTAGCAATCTCCTCGACCAGAGATGAATTCTGTTGGGTTACATTATTTAATTCCTCAACTGTATCCCTAATCTCATCTGCTGCAGCATTCTGTTCTTGCAATGAAGCAGCTATCTCACCTACCAAATCTGTGGTTTTATTAGTATTAGTGATAATCTCTTCTAATACTGAACCAGTCTCATCCATTAATTGATTTCCATTATCTATCCGCTCAATACTCTGATTGATTAACTTCTCAATCTCTTCTGCTGACTCTGCAGCTCGCCCTGCTAAATTTCTTACTTCTGCAGCAACAACTGCAAAACCTTGCCCTGCTTCGCCTGCTCTAGCTGCTTCTACTGCTGCATTTAATGCCAACAGATTGGTCTGAAAAGCAATATCATTGACCTTAGCAATAATTTCAGAGATGTCTTGACTACTTTTCGTAATATCCTCCATAGCACCTTTCATCTCTGTAACTACTTCCTCACCCTGTTCTACACTCTTTAATGTTTGGCTAGACAGCTCATCTGCTTCAGTAGCATTAGCAGTAGAAGCCTGCATTGAAGATGTCATCTCCTCAATAGTAGCAGAAAATTCTTCTATAGATGAAGCCTGTTCTTCAGTCCGCTGTGATAGATCTTGATTTCCTTGAGAAATCTCTGTCGTCCCCTGTGATACTGTATCAGATGCTTCTTTCACCTGGACTAATGAGCGATTTAATTGCTCAATAGTATAATCTAAATCATCAGCCATCTGACCAATTTCATCCTCTCCATTAACCTCAGCTCTAACCGTCAAATCTCCTGCGGATAACTTGGCAAGCTTTTTCTTTATCTTCTGAATAGGTTTAATAATTGTAGAAGCACTGAAGAAAGCTAATAATGCTACAACTACAAAGGTTATTAGAGCAATAATAATGATCATATTTCTCAACTGTTCCACATTAGCAAAGGCTTCTGCTTGCTCAATTTCTACAACTAATCCCCGTGGCTCTCCTCCAAAGCTAAATACATCCATTGAACCAAGTACTTCTTCTCCTTGATGATTTAGATATTCAGCATTCTCATGAAAATTAAAATCACCTCTAGTTATCGGATTAGAAAGAAGTTCGACTGCTTCAGTATCCACAGTTCTATTTAAAGCTGCATCCTGGGCCAACTCCCCTTGCCTAGTATTACTATATAGTAGACCAGACTGATCTACAAAGTAAGCATCCGTTGTTGTCCCAAATTGCTCAAGTCCAGTATGGGCCAAATAATCTATCTCCTCCTGGGCAGCTGCTAAATTAAAGGTTCCTAGAATGTCACCTGTCTGTCCTTCAGTTCTGATCGGCACTGACAACACCATTACATTATCATCAACTACATCCGAATAAAAATATTCCGACCAAGTTCTTGTTCCATCCAAAGAACTTTGCACATAATTACGCTCAGAAAGATCAGCTCCCATAACTTGATCATGATTTGAATAAATTCCTCTCCCCTCTTGGTCAGTAATAAAGATAAATCCATAACCTTTTTCAGCAACTAACTCCTCAACTGTCTCTTCAATCATCTCAACCCTTTCTAACCACTCTGGATGATCCAGATCCCAGTCATGATCTTCTAAAATATCAAGACTATGATAAATATCCCTAGTATTAGAGAAAAGAAGAGCATCAGCTTCAACCTGTTCAAAATACTCTTCGATCTGATCAGTAGTTAACTCCATAAAGAGATCCATTTGGGCCAACACCTCTTGCTCAATACTTTCAGCAGCATTCTGATAACTCAAAACACCTACAACCCCCAGCGGAATCAACCCAATCAATAAAAACATTCCAATTAGCTTAACCTTTAAGCTCAATTTTTTTAACATTTTACTCCCCCCCTTAATGAAGATCAGTGTACAGTTTACAGTTGACAATGTACAGTTAAATTCAAAATCTCAAACTATACAACACCGCCATAAGTTAAGAACTATGGCTCTGATATCTGATTTACTGGTTCCTGGTTCCTAATTCCTGATTCCTAGTCACTAACACTTAACTCTACAATCCTACTCGCTATCTGATCTAACGGAAGAACTTGCTCAACTCCCCCCAAAGCAATTGCTTGTTTAGGCATCCCAAAAACTATAGAACTTGCTTCATCCTGAGCAATGGTAAAACTGCCTCTATCATACATTCGTTTTAGCCCCTTCGCCCCATCACTGCCCATTCCAGTCAAAATAATACCTATACAGTTAGGAGCTACAAGATCGGCTACTGAAGCAAATGTCTTATCTACAGCAGGGCGATGATAATTGACTGGCGGGTCATCATTAAGCTTGAGGTAATAATCATTGATTCCTCCTTCTAAAACCAAATGTTGATCTCCTGGAGCTATATAGACAGTACCTGACTTTAACTGCTCACCATCAACTACCTCTTTAACCCTTAACGAACAACTCTTATCTAAATTTTTAGCATAAGATGCAGTAAAGCTTTTGGGCATATGTAAGACCACAATAATTCCTGGTAGATTACTGGGTAGCTTTTGTAATATATTTCTAACTGCTACCGTCCCTCCAGTAGAAGCACCAATCGCAATCAATTCAATCGTACTATTAATTCGATCATTATTATCAACTGAGCTTGATACTACCTCAGCCTGATCTCTTAATTTATCCTTCTTGAACTGTCTGGTCAGTTTTTGGCGATCGATACTAGCACCATTTTTAACCTTCTTCCTAATCTCAGCAGCTAACTCTTCAAGTCCTCGATTGATCCCTACCCTAGGCTTAGCCACAAAATCTAACGCTCCCAGTTCCAATGCCTTAATAGTTTCTGAACTGCCCTGTCTAGTTAAAGAGCTAATTACAATCACTGGCAAAGGATGAATCACCATCAACCTCTTTAAAAATGTTAAACCATCCATCTTCGGCATCTGCAAATCCAAAGTCAAAACATCAGGCTTCTTCTCCTTAATTAATTTAATTGCAGCGACAGGATCATTAGCTGTCCCGACTACATCTATCATCTCATCAGCAGCTAAGATCTCACTCAACACTTTCCTTACTAAAGCAGAATCATCAATCACTAATACCTTAATCCTCTTCACTTCTGTTAACCTCCTCAATCTCTAAATAATGTTACATCACTCCCCTGATCCTGCTCTTTTTTAATTCTCCTAAATAAGCCTTTTTCATGCTGGATAGTATCTTTGATCTTTCGTGTTTCTCCTAATCGCTTTAAATAAATATCAAATGTTTCTGACAGCAGATATATCTTTCTCCCTTGCTTTCCTCCCACATCATGAGCCACAATCGGAATCTCCTCCATCTGCAAATAAGAAAAGATGAAATCAATATTAGCTTGAGCAACATTATTTAAGCCACTACCCATAACTTGTCCACCACCAAAGACTTTGGCATTGAGCCTTCCTCTGTTGGCCCCTAGCTTCATCATCCGATTGATCAACTTCTCCATCGCATTGATACCATAACGAGCATCTTGATTAGCAATTACATCCCTGACCCTATGAGTACTAGGCAACATAAAATGATTCAAACCAACTATTTGTGCTACTTCATCCTTCAAGCAAACAGCAATACAAGAACCAAGCAATGTCTGTAAGATAACATTCTGTTCAGTAGTAGCATAATATTCTCCAGCAAATATCTCATAAACATCACAGTTGAATTTATCATCAAATCTCTTCCTCATAACCAAATCACATCCTTCAAGGAAGTTTTTGATAGATAGTCGGTCTAATTAACTCCCATTTACTCCCTTGGTTTAGTAAATTAATTTTTTCGGAATGGCCCATCAATAATAGACCTCCTTCAGTCAGATGTTGATAAAATCGATTTATAATTTCATTCTGTGTCTCTTGATTAAAGTAGATAAAAACATTTCTACACAGAATAATATCTAATGGTTCAGCAATCGGGTATGAACGATCAGCAGCTAAATTGATCCGATAAAAAGTAATCATTTTACTCAGCTTCTCTTTAACCTTCAATAGACCCTGGTTAGGGCCAACCCCTAACTTAAAATAGTCAGTCAATAAATGGTACGGAATCTTTTTTACCTGTTCTTTACTATAAACCCCTCTTTTAGCTACACTCAATACTTCTGTATTAATATCAGAAGCTAAAATCTCTATCTTCCATCCTTTATCCCTAAAATAATCAGCTGCTACAATAGCCACAGAATATGCTTCTTCTCCTGTCGAACAAGCAGCCGACCAGATCCTAACTCTCTTAGACTTTTTTTTAGCTTCAGCTTGCTCTTCAAGCTGAGGAAATAACTCCTCTGTCAAGTAATCAAAGTGATGCTCTTCTCTAAAAAAATGGGTTACATTAGTCGTAATTAGATTAAACATCATCTCTTTTTCTTTTTTATCTTCTTCAACCAACTCTAAATACTGACTAAAATCACTCAACCCCAACTTTCTTAACCTTTTAGATAGTCTTGAGATAACCAGCTGTTTTTTCTTAGTTGTCAAATTGACACCAATAGAATCAGCAACCAATTGTCGAATTGTATTGAATTCAACTTCAGATAACCTCTCTGCTCTCTTCTCTTCCAAGTTAACCAACCTTTAATCTCTTAGCCAACTTAAATAAAGTTGGAACATCTAAGATCAAAGCTACATTCCCATCACCTAAGATAGTAGCTCCAGCAATCCCTTCAGCTTGGCCCATATTCTCTTTAACATTCTTGATGACTACCTGTTCTTGACCAATTACCTCATCTATTTGAACTGCAATCTGCTTTTGATCATCTTTTAGAATAATCAAGACTCCTGTTGGTTCTTCTTTGAGATTATTAAAGCTACCTTCCAGCTGCAAAAGCTCATTTAAGGCCATACAGGGAATATATTGCTCTCTAATACTAACAATTAAACCTTTACCTTCTACCTGCTTAATCTGTTGCTTACTAGCATCAATAAATTCAACAATCGAATTGAGAGGAATTACAACCCTCTCTCCTCCCACTCGAACAATCATTCCATCTATAATTGCTAAGGTTAATGGCAATTTAATCTTAATTTTAGTCCCTTGATTTTTTTCCGAAAAGACTTCAACATTACCCCGAATATCCTTAATATTACTCATCACTACATCCAAACCTACTCCTCTACCAGAAATATCCGTTACTTCTTGAGCAGTAGAAAAACCAGGCTTAAATAACAGATTATAAATTTCAGAATCATCCAATTGGCTCTCTTGCTCAATCATTCCTTTCTCTTTTGCTTTAGCTAAAACAGCCTCTTTATCAATTCCTCGCCCATCATCAACAATTTCGATAATAATACTTCCTTCCTGATGATAAGCATCTAATTCGATAGTTCCTGTCGGAGGTTTCCCTAATTTTTCTCTCTGCTCAGGTCGCTCCACTCCATGATCGACAGCATTACGGACCAAATGCTTTAGTGGATCAGCCAACTGCTCAATAATCTTTCTATCCAATTCAGTATCCTCACCACTAATAACCAACTTTACATCCTTCTCTTTTTCGGCAGCAATATCCCTTACCATCCTCTTTAACCTAGTAAAAGTATCACCGATCGGTATCATACTAGCACTCATAACCTCTTCTTGGACCCGCCGAATAAGCTTATCGACTTCTTGAAAGGAGTTGACAATTTCAGATTGTAAGGAGCGATCGAGGCCAACAATTCCAGTGGCCAACTCCTTAACCCTCGATTGTGCAATCAACAGCTCCGCTATATCATTTAAAATCCCCTCTAATTTATCAGTAGCAACCCTGATAGTCTCTGTCCTCTTTTGCTTATGTAAGTTTCTAACTTGCTTATCAGCTTGTCCAGTCTCTTCTTTAGTAGTCTTACTTTGCAAAAATAGTGACTCACCTATCTGCTCTTGCTTTGCTAATACTTGATCTAGGTCAACATTAGAAATAAATTCTTCTTTTCGTAATAACTTTTCAGTCTCTTCTCCTCCACTGAACCACTGCTCCAACTCTTCACTTATCTCTTCAATAACTATTTGATTATCTTCCTTAACAAAGATAAATATATCTTCAATCTTATCTAAAGATTGCTCTGATTCCAAAAAAATAGTCCAGTTCATCAAAAGTAGATGAGGATTCAAGTGAAATAGATCATCTACTTGTTCTCTATTGAGATATGAAGCTAAGATAGTTCCTACTTCTTCTAACTCCAATACTAACATTAACGGATCGGTTCCTGTTTCAAAAATGGTCTCTCGAAATTTCAAGTTAATCTTATAATATTTTTGGCCAGTCTGTTGTTGAATAGTTTGTTCATCCGATGACCCTTCTTGAGTTACTAATTGATAATGCTTGATTGCTTTCTTAAGTTCAGTCAACTCCCGTCCTACACTTTTAGCTGTTAAGTCATTATCTTCTATCATCTGTCTGATGAGATCTATCCCAGCAAAAAGCAGATTGAAAATATCATCCGGTAATTTAGGATTAGCAGCTTGCCTTATCTCTTCTAATATATTCTCTAGATAATGAGCAAGCTCACCAATCTCCTCAAAACCAACTAAACCTGCTCCCCCCTTAATACTATGCATCGCTCTAAATACAAGATCGATTAACTCTTGGTCAGCAGGTGCCTGCTCTAAATCAAGCAGAGATTCCTCTACTACTTGCAAATTTTCTTCAGTTTCTTCAATAAAAGTCTGTATCAAATCTTGATTCATTCATTTCCCCCCTTACTTCACAAATTTCTGAATGACACCAAGTAATTGTTCTTGTTTAAAAGGCTTAACTAACCAACCAGCTGCTCCGGCCTTTTTCCCTTCCATCTTCTTCTTATCTTGTGATTCAGTAGTCAAGACCAAGATTGGAGTAAATTTAAAAAATGACATCTTTTTAGCCTCTTTGATAAATTCAATCCCATCCATCCGAGGCATATTGATATCAGTAATAATCATCGCCGGCTTTTTAAGCTCTTCTTTTAACTCCTTTAACTTCTCTACCCCCTCCTGACCATCCTTAGCCAAAACCACTTCATAACCTTCTTTAGTTAATGTATATTCCAAAGACGCTCTAATAGTTTTAGAATCATCAACAGCAACTATCAATTTACTCATTGTACATTCACTCCTTTTTCTTCAGTAATAATAAATTCTGCTCCTGCTAGAGTAAGTAATTTTTTTAATTCATTAGATAAATTATTTATTTGCAACACTAAATCATTTTTATTAGCTGTTTTATAAGCTGACACCAATAATTGTAAACCAGCTGCATCAATATCCTCTACCTCAGCCGCCTCCAAAATCAGTTGGCCCTGCTCAGCTTCTACTTTAGTTTCAAAATATGTTATTAGCTCCTCCTGTATCTGTTCTACATTATAGATCGTTAAATTTGTAGGTAATTCAAACATACCTCTCCCCCTTACTTATCTTATCATCCAACTTTAAGCTAAAACATTAAAATTAAGTTAGATGATAATCAATTCACTTACTTTTTTCCTTCTACTACTACCACTATTTTCCCTGCTTTTTTATGATATTTCTTATATTTTCACATCCATTATAAAGTTTCTTTGTCGAAATTTAGCGGTTTTTGATTTCCCCCTATAAGAAAAAAGCACCCTTACGGGTACTCTTTACTGAATATAGGGTATTAGCCTATAAAAATAAATTTTATTGTTCAAGAAAAGCTATCTCGTGTGGATCATTACCAGTCTCAAGCTCCTTAATCTTCTCAAAGTTATTAGCATCAAAAATAATCAACCCATCTTCCATCTGATCAGTCACGAAAACCTCTTCTCCAGTTGGAGAAAAAGCTATATGATTAGGCTGAGGCAGATCTATTTCTTTAACTAATTCCCAGTCTTGTTCTGCATCAAAGATATAGACTCCACTACCTTCATCAGCTCTTCCTACTTCGCCACGAGACACAACCCAAACATAACGATCATCAGAAGATACTGCTACATCATGAGCATTCTTTCCAGCTGGGAGCTGTTTTAAAAGCTCTCCACTAACAGTATCTAAAACAGAAAGATTTTTATCACTATCAAGATAATTTACAACATAAAGATATTGATCATCATAAGAAGTTATGCCGGTATAAGCTCCACGTAGCGGCCATCTAGATTCAACACTGAAATCTTCCATATTCCCTACGACTACAGAAGTCTCAGAACTACTAAATCCTTCATTATCATCAGGTCGTGCTCCCATATAAACCTGCTCTCCATCATTAGAAAAACGCAAATGAGATAATTGCTCTAACGGCTCTGGCAAATCAAAAGTACCTACAACCTCATTCTTCTCGGTATCAATAACATGAGGTATCTGACCGATAACTAAGTAACGACCTTCTTGGTCAAGATCAATCCCATGCAGATCATTTCCAATATCTATAGAGGTTATTTCTTCACCGCTAAATGGATCAAGAACAAGCATATCTTGCCCTCCCATAAGACCGGTATAAAGCTGCTTCCCATCAGGTGTTACCTCTATTCCATGGGCAATATTTTGCTCGCTAACTTCAATCTCACGGCTTATCTCCCCTTCAGTACTATCATAAACACTTATAACCCCATCTGCAGCATTAGGAACAAAGGCATAATAATCTACATCACCACCCCAGTTACCAAACCAAGCTATTGATCCTACTGCTAATACTAGTAACAAAATTCCTAGTTTCTTCATTAAAAGTCCATCCCCTTTCTTATACTTAATACTCTCAACCCACTTCAATTAACAACTTACAATGCACGATTCACAATTAAGTTCACAATATCAAAATTAAAGCAGTGCAAGAGTCAATCTTTAGGAGTCAAAAGATGATTAATGACAGGAAAAATCATCATCATTATCATCCTTCTGCTCAAGAGCTCCCATCTTCTTACCAATCAAACCAAACAATCCTATTACAACTACAAATAAAAGCAACGCAGCTAAAGCTTCCATTTTACCACCCCTTTTCTTATTTCTACCTATTACCATACACCTGCAGGGTATAAGAGTATCAAAAAAACAATTATTAATCCTTCTATAATTTAAATTATAGAAGATAAATATTAAGAAACTATTAATAAACAATTAAAATTTCTTTAACAACTATCTTTTCTTTCGTCAAACTGTAACCAGAAGAAAGAAAGAGCGACATAAATATCGCTCTTTCTTTAAAATATTACATACTTAAAATACAAAGGGAATAAATTTAGCTGTAGTCTTCATATATTCTTGATAATCCGCACCAAACTCTTCTAATAAATCCTCTTCTTCTTTTTTAGCTAACCGATAGTACGAATATAATAAAATCGGCCACATGATCAATGTCAATATCGTAGGCCACTGAATCATCATTCCAGTAGTCAATAAAAACATTCCTAAATACTGTGGGTGGCGAATATAATTATAGATCCCGCTTTCAACTAACTCTCCTCGCCCACGATAGACATGCCACCATCCTACACCGATTATAATCAACCCTAACAAAAATATAATACTTCCTAAATCACAGATTAGTGTTGCCTGCTCAACCCCAAGCCCAAAGACCGCTAATAAATGTCCACTCTCATGAGCATAAGGGTTTAAGGTTGGAATATTATAACCTACTACCGAGCTCAAAAAATAGATTGTCAAGGGAATCCCATACATCTCCGTAAAGAGTGAAACAAAGAAAGCACTGACTACTCCCATTGACTTCCATTCCCGTTTCTTTCTTGGTCGAAGAAACCCTAACAAAAAGATTAATATAAATAATACATTGACTATCACTAGTTCCCATAATCCATAATCATAGTTCATTCTAATTCCTCCACTATACAGCAGTGTACAGTTAACAGTTGACGGTTGACAATTAAAAACCTAAGTTCAAAGAAGCTCTAAGGCTATAGATATAAGACTTTTCATAGTTCTTAAGCTTTTTTAAGATTTTGATTCATAACTGTAAACTGTAAACCGTAAACTGTCAACTTAATATTGTGGCACTTTTATGCCACAATATTGTATTAATGACAATCTTCCTCTTCCTCATCACCTTTATCCTTATGACACATTCCTTTCATCATAAATAAATGCATCAATGGACATAACAAAAAGATCAACCATCTAAAATTACCACCTGCCAAAGTATCTCTTCCTACTTCTAGGCCTGTTCCTCCTGCAAACCACCATATTCCAGCAAACATAGCTAGACAACAAAGTAACATCATCCACATATGGTTACCACCATGCTGATGCCCTTTCTTAGACATAAGATTACCTCCTCAAATTTAATTTAAAATTAATCTCGATACTTCTTAAGCAAAACTCCTGTTATTAATGCAGTTACGGGAATCGAAATAACTAATCCTATACTCCCTGTCAATCCCCTGACGACCTCAGTAGCAATCAAGTCTAAATTAATAATCCTAATCCAAGGCATCTCTGTCCCCATCAATAATAACAATAATGGAATTACTCCTCCTACATAAGCTAATAATAAAGTGTTGGCCATCGTACCCATAATATCACGACCTACATTCATACCCGATTTGATTAGCTCAACCTGTTCGATCTGGGGATTATTTCGCTTGATTTCAGCCATCGATGAGGCTACTGACATGCTGACATCTGTAACTGCTCCTAAAGAACCAATAATTATCCCTGCAAATAATAATCCTTGAATATTGATTGACTGATCCATCACCATTAACATTTGAGCTTCCTGACTACTAAATCCAGTTAAGTTCGCCAATCTTCCAATCCATAAAGCTAAAAATCCTGCTACTACAACTCCAACACTGGTACCTGCCATTGCTGCTAATGATTTAAAATTAAACCCACTGACCAATAAGAAGGTAGGAATTAAAATAATAATTGCACTTGCTACTCCTACAGTAATTGGGTTATGACCTGCCAACATTAACGGCAACATAAAGTAAACAATTGTAACTCCTGCTAAGAATAACGTTATTAATGTCTTTAACCCTTTGAACTTCCCTATCACTAATAAACAGACTATAAAGATGACTGCTAAATACAATAAGCTCTTATCTCGAGCAAGATCATATAAATAGATGCCTTCCAAGCTATCTTCTTCCATTGCTACTAAAATAACTTCCATATCTTCTTCAAGATAGAGATTGTAATAGTAGTGACCTTCTTGATAGGTATTATCAACATCAATCACTTCATCTTGATGTGGGCCTGTTGTAATCACAACTCTGGCCCGTTGATTTATCTGTTCTTCAGTACTAAATTCATCATCTGTTTCAACATCCTGCACTAAAACAACTCGACCTCGATAATAAACTTCTCCCTGTTCTGCTCCTTGCTCTACTTGTTCTTGTGGCTGCTGATCTACTTCTTCTGGTGGTGTTATTTGCTGCTCTGAACCATTGAAAACAACTTCTTCAGCCATAATAGTAGTCGTACCAACAATCACCATAATTAAAATTAACATAATTACCTTTAGTTTCTGATTCATATTTCTCAGCCCTTTACTCATTAATATAGAGAATAATAGATCACTACAGATAAGATCATCAAACCTATAACTACGAAATTATCCCTTATCTTTTCTGATTTATCTATTAGTTCCTCCTTAGCTGGCAATTTATTCTTTTTAAGATATAAACCTAACCCTGCTGTTACTATAATTAACAGTAAGCTGGTTACATGAGCTACAGTAAACTGCCCGACAACAATTGGATTGGTTCTGAAAAATTCAATAATTGCTCGATTAATTGAGAAACCAATTAGATAAAATACAAATAACTGACCATCATATTTAATTTTATCTCTATAGTTCCATAATATCAAGAACAATCCATAATTAAGCAGTGACTCGTAAATCTGGACTGGGTGTACAAGCTGATTATCTAACATCACACCCCAAAATCGCGAATTAGCCATTGGAATTCCAAAGACATCACAACCTACTCTAGCAATTGCTTGCCCTAAGATTATTGCCGGGCCAAATGCATCGGCAACCTTCCAGAAGGAGATTTTGTAATATTTAGTATAAGCCACTCCAAATAAGATCGCTCCTAGCAAACCTCCTTGAATAGATAATCCTCCAGTATGAACCATCAAGATCTGTCCTGGATTATTAAGATAATAAGTTGGATTAAAGACTAATACATAATAAATTCTGGCCCCAACAATTCCTGCTACCATACCCAGTAAGGCCAAGTTAAATACTTGATCTACATCTAACCCTTTTCGCTCTGCTTCCTTTTGAACTACATATATCCCTGCTAACATTCCTAAAGCAATAAATACTCCAAATAAATGAACGGAAAAAGGTCCTAGGTGAATAATTGCTTCTCTCATTTTTTCAACCCTCTCTAATATTTAGCGATTAGTAATTAGTAACTTGTAGCTAGTTGAAATAAATATTGAAACTTAAAACTTAATTGATATATTGTGTCACTTTTCATTCGTGCAATAATGTGTTTGTGTAGGGGCGAACCTATGTGTTCGCCCTGGTTTTGATTTCATCCTTGGGGCAGACACATGGGTCTGCCCCTACAAATATCATTTCTGCCCGCCAAAACAAAAGTGACACAATATTGTAATTTCACTCCAACAGCATTTAAACATTTAATCTTCAACTACTAGTGTTAGTTATACACATTTGATAATCAGTATCATTACTATTATATGAAATAGCTAATAAAATCACAATGGAAATTACCACTATAATAATCGTAATCCCTTTTTATTCCCTTCTCTTTTATCTTCTTCCTTTAAACTTTCCTTACTCCAATCCCCACTCAAATTGATGCTCAGCACCATTAATCTCTTTAAACCTCAACTCAATAAAAGTTGTATTATCATCAATTAGTAATTGACCTTTTTCAGTCTCGTTGCTAACTTCTAATTTGCCACTAGGATGATGACTATCTTCTTGTACCCACTCCCAGCTTACTCCTTCTGCCACTCCATTATCAGTTGTAACTTCAGTAACCTCTTCAATCTCCAAGTCTAATAAATTACCGCTATGAGTATCCATATAAACTTCAAACTCTAACCCCTCTTCAGCTTGCTCAGGATTTGATAAAAAAGCTCCAATCGTTACTCCAGCTTGATTAGAACTACGACTCCAATCCTCTTCAACTACCTCAGCTTCAGTAACATCTTCTGGTAAATATTCATCTTCAACCTCTTCAGCCGCAGATACATTATTAGTATTTAACTCATCATTTCCAGTTTCACTGGTTCCTAAGTAGTAAGCCCCCCCCAGAAAAACTAACACTCCTATTAATAAAACGCTTAGATTCTTTTTACTTGGTTTAAAGCACATTTTTATAACCTCCTTTTACATTATATATAGTACCCAGGTAAGGTATATGCAAGATGAAAAAGCTGGCTTTGCCAACTCAGTTTAAGTCTAAGATTGAGTTTAAGTAAAACCAACAAATACAAGCTAGTAAAAGTTATCCCCAACCTCTAAAAAGCATAATTTCCTTAATGCTAAAAAAATTAATCGTTCTTTAAATCATTCAGTAGTTTTTGATACTCTTCTTTACTGATCTCTCCGCGAGCATATCTCTTCTTAGCTATTTCTATTGCATCTTCTGATTTAGTTTTATTCAATTGTTTATTACTGTAATTATTATTAGTAGTTAAACCTTTGATCAAATAAATCGCTAATGCAATAATTATTATCCAAAAAATTGCCATTCCAATCATATGCAACCATCCTGTTCCATATCCATATCCCCAATTATGCATCATTAAGATCTCCTCCTTTTAATTGATATTTAGTGTCAGTGTGAGTAGTGTGTGTGAGTAAAAGCAAAACCTTAGTCCTTATGCTTTTGACCTCACTCACACTCGCACACATAACTGACACAATATTGTAATTTCTCCACAAGAAGAAACAAGGACTCCACTGAGCCCTTGTTTTATATTACCAACCCATCATTCCACCATGATGACCTCTTCCCATATGAGAAGAGTAGGACCCTCTTTCAGAATATCCAGGGCAATCAAATTCGCTCATACCACCCATCATATATTTAGAATCACTCATTCTATCCAACTGCTCGGTATTCAATATATCTCTTAACGCCAATTGATAATCTGCTCGTAGTGCATCTAACTCTCGCTCTAACTGCTCAACTTCTGCTTGCTGTTTTTCAATTCTACTGTTGCTTACCTCAGCATCAAAATATAATTCTCGCAATTCATACCTCTTATCTCTCAATTCATAGCTAAGCTCTCTAGCTTGACGATAATGATCTTCAGTCAACCTATCTATTTCTTCAGACTGTTCTTGAGACAAATCTAATCCATCCCAACCTCTTTCTTCATAACCTCTATGGTTTCTTCCGCTCATCATTCCATACCCTAAAGCGGAAAAACCAACCAATAAAGTAAGCACTACTACTAAGCTAACAATCCGCTTATTCATCTCTATCTCCTCCTTATTAAATTCTATTTACCTTTGTCAATCTTATTATATGGCAGAAATATTAAGAAAATATTAAGAAAATAATAAGTTTCATTTAAAATTTAAGATTCTATTAAGCTACTTACTAATATACCACATTTTTAAATAAGTAATCCATCTGAATTCAGATGGATTACTTATCAATCAATTAATTTTTATAAGAAGGCTTAATATTAACTTTTTTCAATCGTGTAGAGTTCAAAACTACATTGATTGAACTGGTAGCCATTGCTGCAGCACCAATAATTGGGTGAATTAACCCCATAAAAGCTGCTGGGATAGCTAACGCATTATAGAACCACGCCCAGAAGTAATTCTGTTTAATCTTCTTAAAGGTAGCATTGGATAACTTAATACCTGAAATCACAGCACTTAAATCTCCACGAACTAAAGTAATATCTGCTGCTTCAATCGCAATATCCGTTCCGGTTCCAATAGCTATACCAACATTTGCTTGTTTTAGGGCTGGAGCATCATTAATTCCATCTCCGACCATAGCTACTGTATCATACTCTTCTTGTAACCTTTCTACTTCCTCTACTTTGCCATCTGGTAATACTTCAGCTAATACTCTACTAATACCTACTTTTTCAGCAATTGCTTTAGCAGTCCGTTGATTATCTCCTGTAATCATTGCTGTCTTAATTCCCATCTCTTCAATCTCAGCAATCGCCTGGATAGAGTCCTCTTTAATTGCATCAGCTACAGCTATAATTCCAGTAAGCTTGCCATCAACAGCCAATAACATAGCTGTTTTAGCTTCGTTTTCTAATCTCTCTAATTCTGATTGCTGTTCAGCATGCTCTATATTATTTTCATCCATCAGCTTTCGATTACCGATTAGTACTTCTTGACCATCTACTAATCCTCTAACACCTTTTCCAGTAATTGAAGAAAAATCTTTTGCTTCCTGGAGCTCAATATCTTCTGCTTTAGCTCCCTCCACAATCGCTTCCCCTAATGGGTGCTCAGAAGCAAGTTCTATACTTCCGGCATAGAATAATACATCCTGTTGACTATAGTCATTAAAACTCAATATATCAGTAACTTCTGGAGCCCCTTTCGTAATCGTTCCGGTCTTATCGAAAGCAATAATCTTTGTATCCTTAATCGTCTGAATTGCTTCACCTTTTCTAATTAAAACACCATTCTCTGCCCCTAAGCCACTACCAACCATGATTGCTGTCGGCGTAGCTAATCCCAATGCACAGGGACAAGAGATAACTAAGACTGAAATTGTAGCTAAGATTGCTAAAGCAAAGACTGACAATTCAGGAGTTATCCATGGTATATTAAGAAATTCCACAACTCCTAGATGAAATTCAGGAAATAACATCCACGAAGTGAAAGATAAAGCAGCAATTACTAATACCCCAGGCACAAAATAACCGGTGACTCTATCTGCAAATTCTTGAATCGGAACCTTAGAACCTTGACACTCTTCAACCATCTTAATTACTTGAGAGAAGAAGGTATCCTTACCTACTTTAGTTGCTTTAACCTTTAGCATACCTTGCTTATTAATGGTAGAACCGATAACTTCAGCACCTTCAGCCTTTTTAACAGGCACTGGTTCTCCAGTGGCCATTGACTCATCAACAGCACTCTGCCCATCGACTACTACACCATCAGTCGGAATCTTCTCACCAGGCTTAATCAACATTATATCGCCCTCTTGAAGCTCTTCAATAGGTATCTCTTTTTCTACACCATCCACAATTATTCTTGCTTCCTTAGCTTCCATCTCCAATAGCTTCTTAATTGCTTGCGAAGCCTTTCCTTTGGCTTTAGCTTCTAAATATCTCCCTACTAGATGTAAGGTTATAATCGAAGCTGCCATCTCCACAAAAGATATTATTGGTAACCAAAAAGCTAAAAAGTTCAAAAGATAAGCAATCAAAGAACCCATAGTCACCAATGTATCCATATTAGGACTTAAGTTTTTAACAGCTTTAAAAGTTGCCTTATGAGTCTCCCAACCAGCAATCACTATCGGTGGAAAACCTAAAATCGTAATGATAGTAAAATAATAAGGAATCTCTACAATAAACATATGAATCATCATTAAAATCATGATTGGAGCAGCAAACGAAATCCCAAGCATCATTTTTTTAAATGCTTGATCTATTTTCTTCTGCTCTCGATCCTCTTCTTGTTCCTTCTCTTGATCAACCACTTCATAACCTGTTGCTTCAATCGTATCCTTAATTTTTTCTGTCGTCAGTTGGCTAGGATTATATTTAATTGTAGCTTTTTCAATGTTAAAATTAACATTTACTTCTTTAACTCCAGGTAAATCTTTTAAGCTCTTTTCTATTCGCTGTGCACAAGCTGTACAGGTCATTCCTGCTAATTGTAAACTTAACTTTTTCTGCTGATCATCCATCAACTCAGCTTTATAGCCTGCTTGATCGATCAATTCAAGAACCTGATCAAGCTCAATTTCTGCCGGATTATATTCAATGTAAGCTTTCTCGACCGCAAAATTAACCTGTGCTGATTCTATTGCTTCTTCTTGTTGTAAAGCTTTCTCTACACGCTGCGAACAACTGGTACAAGTCATTCCTGAAACCTTTAAAGTGATCTTCTTTGCTTGATCACTCTTTATCTGTGCTGTAGAACTCATCTGTCATCCCTCCTCTAATTATTCCTTACTATATTATTTCCCCGCTAGTAAAATTAATACCTTTTTACCCCTAGGGGGTATGTCGTGTTTATAAGATTACCATACCTTGAGCATTATGTCAAGTCTTTTTCGAGTTCGTTGATATATAGCTTAAGTTTAAGGCTGAGGTTAAGTTTAAGTCAACCACTAGAAACATAAGGGCTTAGCTCTTACTTAGACTTACCTCCGGGTTTATAAAAACCCTTCGTAATAAAAACCATTTACTCAAACTTAAACTTAATTCTAATTATTCTTAGCATATTTTATCCGCTATAATCCAATAATAAACTAGAAGGAGGAAATACATATCACTATGACAACCCATATGGATAAATACCAGACCTGTATTGAACTGACTACTAAGTGCCTAAATGAATGTGAATTTTGTTTAGATGCTTGTTTGAATGCTACTGATGTCGATCAACGTATTACATGTATTGAACTACTCAGAGATTGTGCTGATATCTGTGCCTTAACTACCAAATTCATGACTAGAAATAGTAACTTTGCTACAGAGATCGCTAATTTATGTGCTGATATCTGTAATGCCTGTGCCACTGAATGTGAAAAGTTCGATGATCCACACTGCCAGCCTTGTGCTAAGATATGTCGTCAGTGTGCTACTGAATGCCGTAATATGGCTCAGTCTTAATCTGAATAGATCTCTATTCTATACTTCAAAATATTAATAATTATACGAGGAGGGTTACTTTGAAAAATTCACCACTTGACTTAGCGATTGAACTGGAGAAAAAAGGACACGAGTATTATCAAAAACATGCTGCTACTGCTGAAAACCCTTTAGCTAAAAAAGTACTATCCAGCTTAGCTTCCCAAGAACTGGATCATATCGACGATATTAAAGAGATAGCTGAAGGAAAAAAACTTTTCGATCCTGATTCTGACCAAGCAATAGATGATCTCGAAGCTGAAGTCAAAGAAGTATTTAATAATTTCTCAAAACAGGAACGACAAGGTTGGAAAGCAGAAAATAAAAAGGTTTATGAACATGCTATGAAATTAGAAAAAGATATCTATGAAACCTATCAACAATTAGCAGAAGAAGCTGAAGACGAAGATCAGAAAAAATTCTTCCAATCACTAATGAAAGAAGAAAGTAAGCATTTAGAAGCAATCGAAAATGTCTACTTTTACTTAACGAAGCCTAAAGAATGGTTGGCCCAAGAAGAGAGCAAGGTCTGGAATTGGATGAATCTTTAAGTTTAAAGAGACTGTTACTGAATATTTAAGTAACAGTCTCTTTATTATTCGGCCACCCAAACAGACCAACCTTGCTCTTCAGTTGCTTTAACTTTAAAATCTCCATAACCAAAAGTATCTGTCTTAACTCTTTCTTTTACATTTCCCGTATAATCATAAAAGAGAGTATCGGGCTGTCTAGAATTGATTCTTTTATTGATAATTCCTCCATCAGTCTGTTGAGTAATCATCATCACTAATCCACTACCAGCTACCTCTTTAGAACCTGCCCTCACATAAGAATAAGTATTGTGATCATTGGTTTCTGTTTCATAGCTTGGCCCGTAGGCAAATCTTCTTCTTGCTGCTAGCAACTTATCTAATCCTTCTTTCATACCATAAATATAATAATCCTTCCAAAAAACAGTCGGTAATCCATGTTCACGCATTAAAATATAAGTATAAGCTTGATATTTACGTTTAGAAATTGGCCTTATTCCATATCCTCCTTGATCACGATCGGTATCATGATTATCAATAAAGGTCACTGCTCGATTCTGATATCCATCTTTATTTACCAGACCACGCCCTCCTAGCCACCTTAGATCTAAATTTCCATCTCTTAATTCTTCAAATGCTTGACGTAAAGAAAAATCAAAAGTTTTCAATAACTGATTATCAACTGCATTTAAATAGCCAATTATCTCACCTTCACTTTCAAACCAAGCTTCTCCAATAAAACAAAGTTCCTGATTACATTCACAACTATACTGTAAGCTATTGATCCATTCCCGCATAAAATCAACATCAATATGGCGTACTGCATCTAATCTAAACCCATTAATTCCTATTTGATTAACAAGCCAACAGCCCCATTCTTTCATCTGCTCTCTTACTTGAGGGTTCAAATAGTCAAAATCAACCCCCATCAGATAATCATCCTCCCAGTGATAAGTATTGTCCCAGTTCTTTCCTTCAAATAAATATAAACTTCCACAGCCAATTCCTTCTATACAATCTGTCCCATTAAAATGCTGCCAATTCCACTCAAAGTTACTATACTTATCTCGACCAGAAAAATAAAATTTAGTCCAAACTTCTACCTCTTCTCCTGGTAAATTAGGACTATTTTCATCTAATCTTACAACTTCAGTCTCATCTGCACCCATCATATGATTTAAAACTGCATCATAAAAAACCTTGATCCCTTGTTGATGTAATTTTTTTATTGCGTGTTCTAGCTCATCTTTTGTGCCATATTTAGTTCTTGTTGTACCTTTTTGCTTAAATTCTCCTAAATCCCATAAATCATAACTTCCATATCCCACATCATCAATTCCTGCATTTCCTTTATTAGCAGGAGGAATCCACATAATTGTAATTCCTGCCCGGGCCAACTCCTCTGCTCGCTCGGCAAGTAGATTCCATAAATCAGCCTCCTCTGGATAATACTCAGCATAATCTCCTGTGTTCATCTCCCAGTAAAACCCCTGCATTAATGTTTGATTCTTCATTTACTTCACCTCATTCTAATTAGTCAGCAGTTACCAACTACTAAATAATAAACCCTACGTTAAAGAATTGCTCCTTTAGCGTAGGGCCAACTTAAAGATCAATTAATAATTCTCTTCTTTCAATTCAAAGTAACTCTGTGGGTGAGCACAGGAAGGACAAGTTTCTAAAGCTTCCTCACCTTCATGAACATAACCACAATTATCACACTTCCATCTTACTGCTTCATCCCTCTTAAAGACTTCACCTTCTTCGATATTCTCTAGTAAAGTCACATATCTTTTCTCATGCTCTGCTTCAACTTTAGCTATCTCCCTAAAGACTTGAGCTACCTCAGTAAATCCTTCTTCCTCAGCAACATCAGCAAATTCAGGATATAATTCAGTATGTTCTTCATTTTCTCCCTCGGCAGCAGCTTTCAAATTCTCTTCAGTCGTACCGATCACTCCTGCTGCATATGTAGCAGTTATCTCTACAGCACCACCTTCTAAAAATTGAAAGAAGGTCTTAGCATGGGCTCTTTCATTACGAGCAGTCTCTAAAAAGATATTAGCGATCTGATTATAACCCTCTTTTTTAGCTACTGAAGCAAAGAAGCTATACATATTTCGTGCTTGAGATTCTCCAGCAAAAGCCTTCAATAAATTCTTTTCAGTTGCAGTTCCTTTTATCGTTGCCATAAATAAATCTCTCCTTTATTATTTAAATATCTAACTATGCTTTCCATAAACCATGTAAATTACAATACTCACGCACTTCAATCACTTCATCCTTAGCTACATTAAACTGAGCTATTGGGTCTTGATCTCTATCAAGTTCAGCACGCAATACCTGCTCAGTAGTTAAAACTTCAATAAATTTAATATAATGCTCTTCTTCCATTGGATGATGAGTACTACCAACAACTACTTCAATCCCATCAGTAGTCTCTTCAACTACAGGAACATGCTTTTGTTCAGCAGGATCAGCAGTTTGAGCTTCTAGCTGTTCCATATTTTCACCACAACAGACTAAAGCTGGTGCACCTTGATGAAGGATTTGAACTACATTCCCACACTTATCACACTTATATAACTCTCTTAGTTGAGTCACTATTATCCCTCCTTTTTTATTTGTTGATTAATTTGATTTTAAAAAATGCTGTGGAATAATTCTAACTTATTCCTAATAATAATTATTACTCGTAACTATTATTTTCTAGACTGAATTTATTTTTCCTGCTTATTTTCAATTTTTTCTTGAATTAATTCACATGTTAAACTTTAACAATGATTTTAGAAATTATTTCTTATAAATGATTATTAATTTATTAAAGGTAAATTAATATTATTATAGAAATAAACTATATGATCTTCAACTATGAGTTTGGCTTGTTTTTACATATGCTTTAAAACATTCATTATTTTTACTGAGGAGGAAATTCAATTGATAATCGGCACCTTAACAATAATTACTATAACTCTAATTATCCTACAGCTAAAATGTAAGAAAAAGAAACAGAAATTAATCGCAAAAGAAAAATTCAATAATAAAATTATCAATGCTACTAACTCATTAATCATTGTCTTTAATCAAGATTATAAGATTACTTCCTTCAATAGTTATTCAACGGAATTAACAGGTTATAAAGAAGCAGAGGTTATTGGGGAAAACTTCTTAAATCTATTACAAGATAATAATACTAAAAAAGAATTACAAAATAATTTACCCCAGTTGTTAGCTGATAATAAATCTCAACAACCATCAATTACAACTCAAATCAACTGTAAAGAAGGTACAGAGTGTAATAATGATAAATGTTTAATTTCTTGGACCTTTTCTGAAATTGAATCTCTTAATCAAGAAGGTGACTCCTTCTTAGCTATCGGCAAAAATATAACTGAATTGCATAAAGTTAAGGAAAATTTGAAATATCAAAATTATCATGATCATTTAACAGGACTACCTAATCGTAAGTATTTTAATGATCAGTTTAAAAAAGAGGTTGAATATGCAACCGATAATAATTATAAATTTGCAGTAATGTTATTAGATATTGATCGCTTTAAACTGATTAATAGTATTCATGGACATCAGACAGGCGATCAACTTCTAAAAAAAATTGGTAAACAATTGAAAGATATTTTAAAACCTAGAGATCAAATTGCCAGAATGAGTGGCGATGAATTCATGGGTCTATTAACCCAAATTAGAAAGCCCAAAAAGGAAATTGAAATAATTGTCAATCAAATCTTAGAATTATTTGAAAGACCTTTTGAAATTAATGATAAAGAATTTAATTTAACTGTTAGTATAGGTATTGCCTTTTATCCTTCTGATGGTAAAAGTGCAGAAGAATTATTAAAACATGCTGATATAGCCGTTTATCGGGCCAAAGAAATTAGAGGTAATAACTTTGAATTATATGATATTGATATGAATCATAAGGTCAATGAAAAATTATTTATTGAACGGGACTTAAGAAAAGCAATCGACAATCATCAATTAGAAGTCTATTATCAACCGATTGTAGATTTTAAAACTGGAAAGATTACCAAAGCCGAAGCATTAGTCCGCTGGAATCATCCACAACGTGGTCTAATTTCACCAGGTAAGTTTATCCCTTTAGCCGAAGAAACAGGACTGATTGTCCCTTTAGGCAACTATGTTTTAAAAAGTGCTTGTCAGCAGATTAAGCACTGGGCTGAAGCTGGATATAATCCAATTAAAGTTTCAGTCAACCTCTCAGCCCAGCAACTACATAAACCTGGCTTAGAAGAAAACATAAGCAAGATCTTAGCTAATACTAATCTAAGACCTGATCTTCTAGGAATTGAAATTACAGAAAGTATCGCTATGCAGAATATTCCCTTAACCAGCTCTATTTTAGAAAGATTTAAAGAAATGGGAATTTCAGTCTTACTTGATGATTTTGGTACAGGGTATTCTTCTTTAAGTTATTTGAATAAATTCCCAATTGATATCCTCAAAATAGATCGTTCTTTTATCAAGGGTATCTCTATCGAAGATGAGAAGAGTGCTATAGTTTCTGCAATAATAGCTATGGCTAATAAGTTGCAGATTAAAACAGTAGCCGAAGGAATTGAGACAATCAAGCAATTTAATTTAGCTAAAGAATATAATTGTGATGAAGCACAAGGATATCTTTTCAGTAAACCTATCCCTGCTGCTGAATTTGAAAAGTTATTACAAAAAGAACAGAATTTCAATCAACTAAATATTAAAACTAACTAAGTTCTTCATTAACTGCTTGATATTCTTCTTCTTCCCGCAATTGAATTTTCTTGCGGGTTATATTAATTTCTTCGTAATTATCAGTTAAAGTTGCTACTATTGTCTTATCTAAGATTGATTCATCTACCAGATCATTTAATACAGCTAAAGCCTCTTCTTGCTCCATCCCTTGCCGATAAGGTCTATCTTCTGTAATAGCTGTAAATACATCTGCTACAGCTATTATTCTAGCTTCTAAAGGAATTTCTTTAGCTGACAGCCGAAAAGGATAACCACTACCATCCAATTTTTCATGATGGTAAGCAGCCCAGCTAGCTATCTCCTTTAGCTCTTCAATCCGCTCCAAAATTCGATAGGTATAAAATGGATGCACCTTAATTTTATTATACTCCTCTGCTGATAATTTCCCTGGCTTATTTAAAATTTTGACCGGCGTAGCTAATTTACCTAGATCATGTAAATAACCAGCAATCTCTAATTTTTGACATTTCTTTTTATTCAACCCCATCAATTCCGCTAGCATCCTTCCACTAGCAGCTACTCCTCTAGAATGAGTAGCAGTAAACTGGCTTCTAAAATCTATAATTTCACTGAACATTTCAGCTAAAGCATATAAATTAGACAGCCCTAACTTTAATTTAACCCCCTGCAATCTATTAGTCAAAATCCGACTCAAAATTGATGAATCAAGATCAAACCAAAAACTTTCCTTGCTAGCTAGATTATTAAAAGCCTCTACAAATTCAGGAATAAACTTGGCACCTGCTTCTTGATTAATCGTGGCTTTAATTCTATCCCGTTGGCCCAATATCTCTTCTTCATTATTAATTAAAACATCAATCCGGTCTGCTAAATGAATCAAATGACTCTCCTTAGGCACAGAATTTCCATTGTAAATTTGACCTGCACCCTCTTCCCAGTTCAGGTGATGATAACGAACAAAGTCAGCTACTTCCGTAAAAGGAGCAAACTTTCTTAAGATCATAAATCCTCGTTCTGCATGCTTAAATGCAGCAGCTCCTACTTCAAAATTTAGAGCAGTCAACCGTTCTTCCAAAGAAAAAGCTCCTACATCATGTAAACTACCAGCTAAAATTAAATCTTTTTCTTTTTCTTGGGACATTCCTAGCTCCAATGCCAAACTAGAGGCAATATACGCTACCCGTTTATGATGACCATTTACGACAGGACTGACCAAATCTATTGCATCAGATAAACATAAAATCATATCAAATAATGAAACCTTTTCAAACTGACTCATTAAATCCCCTCCGTTTCAATTAACAATTTACGATGCACAATTAAATTTAATAAAAAAGTTGCCTCCGGCAACTCAGTTTAAGTCTAAGATTGAATAATAAATCATTCTGTTAGAATTACTTAAGTTGATGAGTATAGCCTCAACCTTTATGCTTTTAATGGTTGACTTAGTCTTAGCCTTAAACTTAAGATATCTCTATTTAATATTTAATCATTTTAGCATAAAATACCTTTTTTAATCTTTATCCTCTGCAGATTTTTTAGTTATAAACTCCTCTACAACCTCCGAGCTAATTTGTTCTTGCTCATCAGTCATAATTTGAGGGGTAATAAAGATTACTAACTCCGTCTTCTGTAGATCCATCTGCTCTCGACTAAACAACTGACCCACTACAGGAATATCCCCCAAGACTGGAACCTTAGATATATTTTTAATCTCTTCATCCTTGATCAAACCACCGATTGCAATCGTCTCATTACTTGCAACCCGAATCTGAGTTTCAACTTCTCTAGTACTGATTACTGGATAATCATTATTTTGGCCCGTTCCTGTTACTGCACTTACTTCAGGATTCAACTCAATCAAGACTTGCTTTTGATCAGTTATGCGAGGAGTCATTTGAAGACTGATTCCTACATCTATAAACTCTACATCAACCTCCCCCTCTCCTACTTCCCTTGTAATTGGCTCTCGGTCACCAATCTTAATTGTTGCTTCTTCCCCATCAAGAGTAGCAAGCTGAGGACTTGCTAAAATAGATGCTTCTTCTTGGGATTCTAATAAATTCAAAATCGCATTATAATTAAAAAGGCTATTTCCAATTTTAAATCCACTTCCTTTATCATTAGAGCTATTAAAATCAATCTCACTGGACTGCCAATCAATTCCTAAACTATCCTTCTTCTTATAAGAAATTTCTACTAATTTAACCTCTAAAGCTACTTGTTCTTTAGCTAAATCAAAATTTTTGATCAACCGCTCTACTTTTTCTAATTGACTTTCATAAGTAGTAACGATTAGACTATTGGTTCGTTGATCAATTACAATCTTACTATCATTAATTACAGAACTTAAACTCTCTTTTAATTCCTCAGGTTCTGAATTCTTTAATTTGAATATTTCAGTAACTTGTTGCTCAAGCTGTCCACCTGGAAAGATAAGTACTGTCCCATCAACAATCTTATACTCCAAATTATGAGTAGTAGTTATTAACTCTATAATTTCTAGTAAAGACAGATCTCGTAAAGTTAAAGTTGCTTTTCCTTGAACTGAGCTATCAACTATTAAATTAACCCCAGCTAACTCGGTTAAGGTTCTAAACACATCCTGTAATTCTGCTTCCTTAAAATTCAAGTCAATTCCATCTATCTCCTCTAGGTTAATTTCAGCTGCTTTAACCACAGAAGAAAAATTTATACTTCCCAGACAAATCAACAATATTACTATCCAGAGCAACCTTTTATTAACTTTAATCATCATTCCTCCTTTCATCCGCTACTCCTTTTAGTTTTAAATTATGATTTTATTGGAAAGAATATGTTTATTTTCCATATTGAATTAATTATTGGAGTGAATAAAAAAGTTGCCTCCGGCAACTCAGTTTAAACCTAAGATTAAGTTTAAGTAAAATCAACAAATACAAGCTAGTAAAAGTTATTCATAACCTCTAAAAAACATACTTTCCTTAATGATAAAAAAAGGCCCAGACCATTTAGAAATGATCTGAACCTCTTTTTTAGCTTTTAGTTATTAGCTTCTTTCAGTTCTAGATACTCTTCTTCTGGAAACAGCTCTAAAACAGAAGGAAAATCACCTTTTTCTAAACGTCTAGCCAAACTCTGTGCCTGGCTCCACTCCGTAGAGAAACCTACATGAACTAAATCAAGCCCCTTATAAGGAATAATATAAGTTGAATAATCCATCTCTTCTAACTTATCAATCATCTTGTAGGTATTTTCTTCCTCTTCAAAAGCACCAACTTGAACTGCATACAACGAGGTAGTTATCTGCTGCTTAAGATCCTTTTTATCTTTTTGCTCTTGACTAGAATCCTCGTCGGTTTTTATCTGAACCAACTCCTCTTCCTTTTTCTCCTCTTCTAACTCCTCTTTCCTTTCTAATAATTCTTCTTGATCCTCAATCTCCTCATCTATAATAGTAGGGGTCATAAAGATCACCAACTCTGTCTTATCAGTCTCAGTTGTAGTCCAACTAAAGATCCTTCCTAGTAGTGGAAGGTCACCTAGTAGCGGTAACTTCCGCTTTCTTTCAAATTCTTCATCTTTGATCAGACCACCGATCACAATCGTTTCTTCATCAGCTACTCGAATATTTGTCTCCACCCTACGATTACTGAAGACTGGATATTGATTTCCCGTCATCCGATCCTCTCGATATTCTATAATAGCTGTTATCTCTGGTACTACCTCCACAAATATCTGCTCACTTTCTGTAATCCGTGGAGTAATCTCTAAATCAATTCCTACCTCTCTATAATCAACCGATACTTCCTCGCTTCCATCTTCATCCATACTATAAGTAAAAATAGGTTCTTCATCCCCAATCATAATGGTAGCTTTTTCACCATCGATAGTAGAAATTTGAGGACGGGCCAAAATACTACTTTCACCTTCACTCTCTATAAATTTTAAAATATCTCTATAACCTCGATAATCTAAAGTACTCAAATTATCTAAACTCAAATCATCACCACTTAAACCTACCTCTTCCATTTTATCATGAGAAAACTCCTCAATCCTAACCTCTAAAGCAATCTGTCTTTTAGCCCCATCAAGCTCACTAATAAGCCTTTCTATTATCTTAAGTTCCTCTTGATAAGCAGTAATAATCAAACTTTTTGTCCGTTCATCAACTCTAATATTACTACTATCTGTAATCAAATCCAGAGTCTCCTTTACCTCTTCAGGCTCTGAATTATTGAGCCCAAAAACCCGAGTCTCCTGCTCACTATAAAATTCCTTTAACCGATCAGGTGTTGAGATTACTATCGAATTATTAAGCAACTTATAATCTAAACCACTAGTTTTAGTCAAAAGATCTAAAGCTTCAAAGAATTCAAGCTCGTCTAACCGAAGCGTAACCTGACCTTCTACAGAACCATCGGTCACTATATTTACCTCAGCTATCTCAGCTAGAGCACTGAAAGCATCCTTTAGCTCGACCCCTCTTAAATTTAAATCTATTTTCGTATCTTTGATTCTAGACTCCAGTACAGATTCATCTTCAGCAAGTGACTCTACTACATCCGTTGCTAAAAACAAAGTACTAAATCCCACTAGTGCAATAATGATTAAGACCCTTTGCTTTAATTTAATCCTCTTCACCCCCTAGCTTATAAGTAACTTGTTGATCTTCTTGCTCAATAACAACCTCATTAGCCGTTATTACTTCTATCTTTAACCCCTCAATTTCAAAACCCTGTTCAACTATATAGCTACTACCATCAATCTCTAAAATACCTCTCCTATTAGCTCCAGTTCCTAAAATCCCTAGCACTTCAACCCTTCTTTTAAGTTCTATCTCATCTTCCTCTTCCTCACCAGATACTGAAGTATCTAGATCTTCACTTGATTCTTCACTCTCTTCTACTCCCTTAATTTCTTCTATCTCAGATTGATCAGTAGAATCTACTAACTCTGTCAATTGAGCACTAAAAGGATTTCTATTCTTTAGATCATAGTCTAAAGCTCCTAGATTACCCCTTTTAGCACTTAATTTTTTTAATTCAACAGGTAATTCAGCCTCAACCTCAGCCCTACGTTGCTCATCAATCATAGTCACCAACTCATCTTCAAACTCAACTAAACCTTGATTGAAAAAATCACCACTCAAAAAACGATAAGCTAAGATAAGACCGCTAGCAAAGAAGAAAAGAACGAGCAAAAAAATCAGAACTAACTTTAGCTTAGCTAAGCTAAAGTCATCTTTAAATTTAGTAATCAACTCAATCCCCCTCTCCTTGGAAAGCATAACCTAATACCTCTACTTCAAAGTTGAGCTCTCCACTCAAAGTCGCTGGTGATGAAATTTCTAGATTGTTGGCCCGTACCAAGTAATCAAATTCAGATAACTCTTTAATAAAATCTAACAAGCTACTATAATCACCAACCAAGGCTAAGTTGACTGGATACTGAAGATAAGCATCCTCTTCACGAGTGCTAGCTGGATTGATACTCAACAATTCCATCCCTGCTGCTAAGGCTGCTTCATCAAGATCTACAACCAACCTATTCCTTTGCCCAACTTCTAAAAACTCAACTCCTCCATCTTTCAATCCTTCTAACTCTTTTATCTCCTCTTTTAAAAGCCTGACTCTACGCAGTTCAAAACTGCTCAATTCTAACTCCTGTAACCGCTCTTCAAGTTCATCCTCCAGTCGAGCCCGCTCTTCCCATTGGGGGGCATAAAAGAAGTGATAGGCTCCTGCTATAATAGATACAATCACAAGAATAATCAATAACTTCTTTTCTCTAGCAGTCAATTCTCTAAATTCCATCATTGCTCACCCTGATTTCTGGCTATAGTGCCACTCAATTGAAAAAAGATAGCTTTCTCTTCTGCATAACCTAAGTAACTAATCTCCCTCTGTTCAGCATACTCAACCTCTAAATCACTAAAATAAGGTGAAGTCTCTAATTTTTCAACCAGACTTCTAACTTGAGGTCTTAAGACATAACCATCAAGGTTGAACTCTTGAGCAGAGTAGATATTAAACTCCTCAATCCAAGCTTCATTAGGCATCAATAATTCCACCTTTTCCATCATCCCTAACCAGTCCACCTGCTGACCTATTATCTCAGCTCTATTTTCGATTCTACTTGTTAACTCCTCCTTATCAGACTCCAAAGCTGGTAAATTTTCTAATTCAGCTTGAACCTGGCTTAACTTATCTTCTGTAATTTCCAACTTCATCCGCTGTTCTCTATTATATAAGACTAATCGCACAGAGGTGACAAGAACTACTAAGATAATAATGACTACTAAACTGCTAATTAAAATCTTCAACCAATCAACCTTCTGCTCCTCTAAATACTCAGGTGGTAATAGATTAATCATCTCCTCTTACCCCCCTTAAAGCCAGCCCAACACTGACTCCTAATAACTGATTTGCAGCTAGCTCTTTACTATTCTCTATTTCAACTCTTAAAGAGTCCAATAACTCTAATTTGTTGACCTCTATTCCAAACTCTTCGCTTAAATGCTCAGCAAAACCTATCAACCTACTTCCGCCACCAGTTAGAACTATCTGCTCGATATTATAGCTCTTAAATTTAACCTGAAAGTAATCTAGAGAGCGATAAATAGTAGTAGTTAGATTTCTGATAATTAAGCCCAACTCTTCTTCAAAGAGGTTATGATTACACTTATATTCTTCCGCTTCCTCCAATTCAAGATCGTGATTATCAGCTACCTCTTCGGTAATATTACTCCCACCTACACTGATCGTTCTAGTAAATAAGAGTTGGCCCTGGCTACAGATAGAAACATCGGTAGTCGAAGCACCCATATCTATAATAGCTAAGGTTTGGCCCGGATAAAGATGTTCAAGTGCTCTAATTAGGGCCAACGGTTCTATCTCTATAGCAAGTGCTTTAAGATCTAATCGCTCAAAAAGTTCTAAGTAACTATCTATAATATCCCGATCTACAGCTACCAACATCAATTCGTAACTCCCATTCTCCTTCTTATTTATAATCTCATAATCTAAGATTACATTCTCTAAAGACATTGGAAGCTGCTCTTGAGCCTCCCATTTGACAGCCTCTGGCAGCTCCTCTTTAGGGATAGCAGGGATCTCAACCATTCTAATAATCAGCTCCTCCCCACTGATAGCAGTCACTACATGGGTCGCTTCGAAGCCATTATTAGCTAGTAGCTCCTCTATCTTAGCACCCAAAGCATCAAGGTCAGCTATCTTTCCTTCTTCAAGTGCATCCGGAGGGGTCGTTGCTATAGCCAAGTTGTTAAGTACAATCTCTGCTCCATCTAGCTCAGCACTGACGATTTTGATCAGATTAGAACCGATATCAAGACCGATCGTCTTTTTATTGAGCAAGCCTGAGATATTGTTTTGGAAGAGATTTGCTATATTATTTTGCAATAGGTCTCCTAATTTATCCACTATTTGCATTTTATCACCCCTCCTTCATTCTCAATTTTAACTTTCATCCCACCGAATTATTTGTAAGGTTTCGCTAGAACCACCTTCTAATAGATCATAATTAATCGGCAAGCTACTATCATAAGTTATTTCTGGAGTGTTATTTTGGGCACTATCACTATTGCCTTGACCTAAGCCAGATAAATCAATCTCTTCAGAACTCATTAGCATACCATTATATTTATAATGAGGACTACTATTAACTTCTTCAAAATTAAAACCATCCTCAGCATAAATATAAGCTCCATTTTCATCTGAATTAGGAGCATTACCCTTCATTTTAAATTCACCATTAACTATAAAAAAAATATTTTCTAATTCAAAATCACTTCCAGTATTATGAATAGTTAAATCTCCATTAACTACAACTATTGTAGCTTCATCTTTTAAACCAATTATTTTTTCAGTGGAGTTCAATTCTAATCCATTTTCATCTGGCTCAACATAAACAAATTCCTCACTAAATTCTATACTGTCTCCTGAATTACCTGAACCTTCATTTATATAATTTGATAAATCATCATTAATAGTTCCTTCATTTTCTGCTTTAGTTTTATAAACATCAAAATTAAAACTGATCATATTATCTAAACCTGCTAGATTATCTCCTCCTTTAAATTCTCCATTAAACACAATATCTTCAACTCCAGGTATTATACCATCTCCAGAGGCAACAGAAATATCCTCTAACTCATTTTCAAAAAAATCATCCCACTCATCTTCGGTAAATTCTTTTCCAAATTCGACATCTAACTCTACTCTTCGTGTAACACCATTTTCTAATTCACCATCAGAACTAATTTTATATTCATACGGAAAACTTAAACTCTTAACTTCTATATTATATTTATAATTCCCCGCTCCTAAATCGTCTCCACCGTCAACATTTTCACTTAAATATCCACCATCAGCCGCAATAATATCCCTAAATGCTCTTTCTACTCCTGCTTCAGCAATATAAAAGGCCTTAACATAATCTTCACTGCTACTAGTTAATCTAATCTCACTTTTAACTAATACAGACATTCCTGTAACCAAAACAGTCAAGACAACCATCACCAACAAAGCCAATAAAAGCACTGAACCTTCTTCCCGATGAATAAACATCTTCATCCACCTCCTTCAAGCTTAATTTCTGAGATAGACTGTATTTTGAAGTTCATATTTTTGATTCCCTTGCTTCAACTTAAGATTAATAACGACCAATCCTTCATCAATTTTGTCAATATCAAAAAATTGACTATCATTATAAGCATCCATATCTATAATTTCCGCAGTTAATGAGCGACTAGTTTCATCATTTATCGTCCTTGTTAGCTTTCCCAAACTTGAATCATCATCTTTGATTACTTTATATTGTATTTCTTGACCTTCATAGACCAGATTTAGTTGAAAGCCGCCTCCTATGCCATTCTCTGCTGGCTTAGCCCTGCGAGCATCCCTACCGATTTGCATCATTATCAGACGAGCAGCCTGTTGAAGCTCCACACGATCTTGGCTAAAACTCCAGACTCGCCAGCCTGTCAGGTGAGTATTATAAATAGCTGTAAAGACAACTCCGATAATAGCTATTACAATTAACAGTTCTATTAAAGTTACAGCCTCTTCTTTATGGAAATTCTGCATAAACCCACCCCCAGCTCTAATTATAATACTCTCCCTACAAGTCTTATTAGACTTTCCGTAATAAAAACCATTTGCTAAATTCAATACTGTTATGATAACACTTGACGGATATCTAAATCTTTCTTCACTCCCGTTTCAATTCACAATTAAATTCAAAATATTAAAATCAAAAAGCTGAAAGAATCAATAGTCAAAAATATGAAATAATTAGATTTTTTCTATCCACTGTTAACTGCTCACTATTCACTGCTCACTGCTTTGACTTATCTTTTTGTAATCAAAGTTACTAATTCAATCTTTTGGCTATCATCATCCTCCCAGGAAACAGTAACCGTCACTTTCTTAATATCTTCCAAAGCATCTGGTTCCTCTTCAACCTCAATATCTAAATCAAAACTAAAATTACCTACTTCTTTAGTTTTCTCTTTATCTTCTAACCCCTCAAAATCTTGAGCCTTCAACTCTTCCATCATCTGTTGGCCCACATTCAAAGCCTGAGTCCGTTGATCAGTCCTACCTATAAAACTGAGACTACTACTAAAAAAACTCAAAGTCGGTATCAAAACAATAGAGAGGATAGCAATCCCGATGACCATTTCAAGCAGACTGAATCCTTCTTCTTTAGAAAAAATCTCTTGATAGATCATCGGCATTACTCCCCCCTCTAGATAGTTTACGGTTTACAGTTGACAGTTAAAATCACTTAAAACCTTGCTTCATTACCAAATCCAAGTTACAAATGTTAACTACCTTAATAATAAATGGCTTGATATTGTTAATTCTTTAAGAACTAATTAACTATCAATTATCAATTTTCAACTCTCAACTAAAACTATTTCATAACATAATCCTAAATTTCACTAATTAAACCTAAATAAATTCAAATACCACGCAATAATCTGCTCTCCCCCTAAGATCATCAGCACCGCTCCTAAAGCAATCAGTGGCCCAAAGGCAATCCGATCCTTTCTATCCTTAACACCTGCTATCAGCAAGGGAACAAGTACCACTGCACCAATCAATGAACCAAAAAACAAGCTAAACAGAGCCAATCTTGCTCCCAAAAAGCTCCCAATCATTGCTAAAAATTTGACATCACCCATGCCCATATCGCCACTCACTACAGCCAGTAAGAATAAAGCTCCCCCTGCTATTACTATCCCAAGCAGAGAGGAAGCTAAAGAGATGTGATCAAATAATAAATTGAATATAAGTCCGACCCCAATCCCAAAATAATTGATCTGATTGGGGATAATCTGTTGCTTAAAGTCAATCACACTGGCTGGTATTAAGAGTATTAGCAAGAAGCTATAGACCAGAAACTGAGAGCTTAAAGAATACTGCTGATAGAGGAGCAGAAAGAGGAGTCCGGTCAACAACTCCACCACTGGATACTGTAAAGAAAATCTGCTCTTGCAATAACGACACCGTCCCCCCAACAGCAAGTAACTGACAACAGGTATTAGATCTCGAGCACCAAGCTTGGTCTGGCACTGACTACACTGGGAGCGAGGAAAGACTATTGATTTACCAGCAGGTAGACGGTAGATGACAACATTGAGAAAGCTACCGATCAGCAGTCCGAAGATGAAAATTAGTATATTTAGCATTTATCTCGCTCCTTATTAATAAACCTTACTTATTTTTAAAATAATGAATACTAAATATTAGTCAGTATCAGTAGGTTCCCAAGAAGATTCCCATTCACTATCGTCATCCCACTCTTTCACTATACCATGTTCTCCTGTTATGGCTATATACTCTCCACCTTCTTCAATCGTAAATACATAATCTTCATCATCTGCATTACCATATACAAAGTTTAAACCACTAGGCATTTCAATACCCATATCATCATCCAAATCACCAAAAGTTGGTTTATTCTCTTCTTCTCCAGGCCAATTTCCTGTCATAGTGTGATACATGTCTATTGAATTTTGTACAGTTCTAGCATTAGCCTCTAAAGCTGACCTTTCAGCCTGATCACCAACCCCAGTTAACCGTGGTACAGCCACCCCAGCCAAAACTCCTAAGACCACAATCACCAACATCAACTCAACCAAAGTAAAGCCTTCTTCGCCACCAAGTCTCCTTCTTAACTTTGTTATCATTTTTATCCCCCTTTTTTAGTTTACAGTTGACGGTTAAACCCATAAAACCCAAAAACAAATATTTTAAGATTTTGAACTGTAACTATCAACTATCAATTATCAATTCCCAACTATATATAACAATTATAACATATCAATCTAAAAGTAATCTAAAATTAGTTTGAATCTGAGCTTAAGGCTAAGTAAGATCAAAATCTTAACACTACTAAGCAAAAAACATAAAATGGATCCAACTTTTTTAATCATTCCAATCTTTACTAATACTCTCTTCAGTAATGGTCAACTGATTACCATAATCATCTGCTATAGTTAACGTAAATGAATCATCATCTCCAAATGGAGGTTCATCATCATCAATTATTTCGACATCTAAATCAGAAATACTAAATTCATCTCCTAAAGCCTCATTTAAATCTGCTATACTATTAATATCATCATCTAAATCAGGATAAGAACCCTCAAAAGTCCGATACATTTCCATCACATTACGAATCGTATTGGCATTGGCCTCTAAGACAGACCGCTGGGCCCGCTCCTGAATCCCACTCAACCTCGGAATTGCAACCCCCGCCAGGATTCCTAAAACTGTAATAACTACCAACAGCTCAATCAAAGTAAAGCCATCCTCCCTAGCCCACCTTTCCATCGGCATCCCTCCTTTCTTGATATTTAGTGTCAGTGTGAGTAGTGTGTGTGAGTAAAAGCAAAACCTTAGCCCTTATGTTTTTGACCTCACTCACACTCACACTCACACACATAACTGACACATAATTGTAATAATTATCAACTATAAACTGACTTAAAACCCTTGTATCATCTCAAACATCGGCAGCATCACCGAAATTACAATTCCCCCGACAACGATTCCTAAAATGAGAATCATCGCCGGTTCAATCAAGGAAATCATAGCATCAACCTTATACTCTACTTCTCGCTCATAAAAATCAGCTACCTTTTCTAGCATTCCATCGAGATTTCCAGTCTCTTCACCGACTCTGATCATCTGGAGTACCATCGTCGGAAATAAACCATCCTGCACAAAAGGAGTAGCAATGCTCTGTCCTTCACTGACACTCTGACGAGCCTCCATGATCCTCTCTGCTATCACCCGATTGGTCATGATCCTAGCTACAATCTCAAACCCCTCTAAAATTGTGACTCCACTTCTGATCAGAATAGAGAGGGTCTTGCTAAATCTAGTCACCGCAATCTTGATCAGCAGATCTCCAACCAGAGGTATCTTTAGTAAGAGTGCATCAATCCTTCTCCTACCATCCTCACTCTGATAATAGCGATACAGAGCAAAGATCATTGCTACTGTTGTTAATAGAATCAAATACCAATAATTGGCGACAAAACTGGTAATCATCATCAAAATCCTAGTTGGTAGAGGTAAATCAATATCCATTCCTGCAAACATATCGACAAAGGTAGGTAGGACAACTCCTACTAAAAAAGCGACGACTCCCATAGCTACCACCATAATTACGACCGGATAAGCTAAAGCTGAAGTAATCTTTTGGTTGAGTTCATTCTCTCGTTCAAAGTGATCAGCCATCTCATTTAAGGTCTCATCTAAGACCCCTCCCACCTCACCGGCCTCCATCATACTGATAAAGAGCTGAGGAAAGATATAATCCTCCTCTGCTAAAGCCTCAGAGAGGGACATCCCCCCTTCCACATTCTCCCGCACAGAGTTGATCGCTTCTCGTAATTTATGTTTAGTAGCCTGCTCAGCAAGGATATTAAGCGATCTAACTAATGTAAGTCCAGAATCAATCATAGTCGCAAACTGACGACAAAAAAGGGAAAGATCCTTTAAATTGACCTTCTGAAGTTGATGGAATCGCTCCCGCAAACCACCTCCACCAACACTGATCTCTTCAATAGAGGTAATATAATAACCACGGTTGCGTAATCGCATCACCACTGCTTTCTCACTTTCAGCCTCTATTCTACCTTCAGTCAGCACTCCCTCACTATCTCGAGCCTTATATTTGAATAATTGTGGAATGGAACCCCCTCCCCTCTCTTACTAATTTACAATTGATAATTGACAGTTAAAATCAAGAACTTTAAAAACTTTTGAACTAAAAGAATTTGAATTTGTGATCTTTCACTCACACCGACACTAACACTCACACTGTTTTTCTTAGATTAGTTTCTGTAATACCTCAACATTATTTGCCTTATCGAACGCCGTCTCCCGACTAATCTCACCTTCTAAATAAAGATCACGCAATGAATAATCCATACTGTGCATCCCCTTATCGCCTCCAGTCTGCATAATCGAGTCAAGCTGATGAGTCTTACCTTCCCGAATCAAATTTCTGACAGCTGAATTGACAAGCAATAACTCTGTAGCTGCTACACGATTCATACGATCCACAGTAGGTAATAACTGCTGAGATAAGACCCCTTCTAAGGTTAAGGAGAGCTGAGTTCGAATCTGAGTCTGCTGGTGAGGAGGAAAGACATCGATTACCCGTTCAATGGTTTCGGAAGCACTATTAGTATGTAAAGTGGCAAAAACTAAATGTCCTGTCTCGGCAGCCGTAATAGCAGTAGATATCGTTTCTAGATCACGCATCTCACCTACCAGAATTACATCAGGATCTTGACGTAGAGCAGCCCGTAATCCATTAGCAAAGTTCTGGGTATCTTTACCGACTGCTCGCTGATTAACTATACTCTGCTGATGTTGATGGACATACTCGATTGGATCTTCTAAGGTAATGATATGCTTATCAGCTTCTTGATTGATCAAGTCAATCATTGCAGCTAAAGTGGTAGATTTACCGCTACCAGTAGGGCCAGTTACCAGAAACATTCCTCGAGGTTTAAAGGCCAACTCCCTTAACTGCTGAGGTAGCCCTAATTCCTTAAAACTCAAAATACGATTAGGAATGGTTCGTAAGACAGCTGCAGCGTGACCTCGCTGTTGGAAGGCATTGACCCTGAATCTATAATCCTCTAAATGATAAGCAAAGTCTACCTCTCCTTGCTCCAAAAACTCCTTTTCTTCCTCAGGGTTCATCATCTTCTTGATCATCCGCTCAGCCTCCTCGGCTGTCAGTTTCGAATTCTTACTACTTCTTAACTCCCCATTGATTCTATATCTAGGCTCTATTCCTACTGTCAGATGTAAGTCCGAAGCCCCTAATTTAATCCCTTCCTCTAACAATTGATCTAACCGCATCTTTTATTCCCCCTCCTCTACTTGTACCTTAGTTACTCGCATTACCTCTTCTAATGAGGTAACTCCTTGCTCTACCTTCATTAATCCAGATCCTTCTAGGGTAATCAAACCCTTCTCTTTAGCCAAATCTTCAATCTCAGAAGCTGAAGCATTTCGCATTACTAACTTTTCTAACTCACCATCAACCTCCAACAGTTCATGAATAGCAGTTCGACCTCGATAACCTGTCTGGTTACATACTCTACAACCTTGCGGGCCAAATCTTTCAAGCCCTGATCCTTCATCAGCATTTTGCTCTAACTTCCCTTTAAAAGAGTCCAATTTCTGATCAAAATCTTCAGGCAACTCCTTAGTTGTCTTACAGTCATCACAAAGTGTCCTTAATAATCGCTGGGCAACAACTCCCAGGACTGAAGAGGCAACCAAAAAGGGCTCAACCCCCATATTGACCAACCTAGCTAAAGCTCCTGAAGCTTGGTTGGTATGTAGAGTACTCAAGACCAGATGGCCAGTCAAGGCAGCATGAATAGCAATTTCAGCCGTCTCCTTATCTCTGATCTCTCCGACCATGATTATGTCTGGATCCTGACGTAAGATCGATCTCAAACCATTGGCAAAATCAAGCCCAGCCTTAGGATTTGTCTGCACCTGATTAACCCCATCTAGCCTATACTCCACCGGATCCTCGACAGTAATAATATTCTGCTCTGAACTATTTAAAGATTTCAAAGCTGAATAGAGGGTAGTAGTCTTTCCACTTCCTGTTGGCCCGGTAATTAAGATCATCCCATAGGGTTGATTGATCAACCTTTTGAATAAACGCTCCTGTCCTGGCAAAAATCCTAACTGCTTCAAATCAAGCATCAAACTACTCTTATCCAAAATTCTAATTACTACCTTCTCACCTTTGATCGTAGGTAAGATCGAAACTCGCAAATCAACCTCCCGATTTTCCAAATCCAACTCTACTCTTCCATCTTGAGGCACCCTTCGTTTAGCAATATCGAGCCCAGCCATAATCTTAATTCTTGAGATCAAAGCCGAATGGGTATGACGCGGAACATTCATCTCATTATAAAGGACTCCATCAACTCTATACCTGACCCTAACTATCTCCTCTTGAGGTTCAATATGTATATCACTGGCTTTGAGTTGAATCCCTTCTTCGATAATATTGTTGACCAGTTTGACCACTGGAGCCTCTTCTACCATCTGTCGCAACCTATTAAGCCCTAGCTCTCCGTCTTCTTCTCGCTGTACCCGTGAGCTAATATCTTCTACAAACTCATTAACTACATCTTCATTGCCATAATATTGATTAATTGCATACTCTATCTCCTCTGGACTAGCAATTACTGGCGTTATTTCACAGCCTGTATGGACACTGATATCATCAATAGCCATTACATCCAACGGATCAGCCATAGCTATCGTCAAAGTATTCCCTTTTCTCTTCATCGGAATCAACCTATGCTTTTCAGCCAAAGCCTGAGGAATCATCTTTACAACTTCAGGATCAATAACAAACTTTCTTAGATTAACCTGAGGAATTCCTAACTGAAACTCCAAAGCCTCCATCACATCCTGGTCAGTGATCAAGCCCATCTCCTTCATCACTTGGCCCAGTCGTTTATCACTACCTTTTTGTTCCTGTAGAGCTTGTTGTAACTCTTCTTGAGTAATAAAACCTACTTCTACTAAAATATCACCCAGTCGCTTCTTTTTAATCATCTCTTTTTATCACCACCCAAAGCTAATAATAAAACTTTCATCTACATCAACTTAATTTTAGTGTCAGTGTGTGTAAAAACAAAACCTGAGTCCTTGTGATCTTAACCTCACTCACACTCCCACACATAACTGACACATAATTGTAATCAAGCTTTTGGTTTTTACTAATCACTAATATATTTATATTCAAATTGCTCTTTAAAGATAATAAAACCTAAGCCCTTAATTAAAAGAACTTAGGACGGTTTCACCACTAACTCTGTATAATCCAGGTGACCAAATACAGATTATACTTCACTGTCTCCTATTAGTAATTGTTACTTAATCTCTATTTCGACACTCAAGTTAACATTCCTCCTTAAATGGATTCACTTTTCAATTTTTCACTTACTTTCTTCCGCAATCAAATTAAAAGTCAACTCCAAATAATCACTGAAACCCTTTACTACTTCGTATTGACCACAAGCTCACTATCCTCTGTTCTTGATATCTAAAAATAATATTACCAGCTCTAGTTTCTAATTTAATCTCTATTTCTCTTTAAATTAACAATTCAGGATAATCTGTCATAATTCCATCAACACCTAACTCCTTTAATCTAACTATTTCTGCTCGCTGATTGACCGTCCATGTATTGAGCATATAACCTGCTTCTTTGATCACAGCTACTAAGTCTTCTGTTACAGTTAAGTAATGTGGATGAATCCCATCAGCACCTGTATCTTCAATCAATCTAATCGGATTAACTGGTAAGGAAGCAACTAAAATTGCGCTTTTTAATCCAGGGTTGCTCTCTTTTAAAGATTTAATTAACTGATGATTAAAGGAGGAAATAATAACATCTTGACTAAAACTTTTTTCTTCTAATAACTTGACCAACTTTTTAATAACCAGCTGATAATCTTCTCTAAGTATCTTTAATTCAATATTAAGCTGTAGTTGGCCTTTTACCAGCTCAATTACTTCTGCTAAAGTCAAAATTCGCTCTTGAGCAAATTGTTCACTGAACCAACTTCCAATATCAATCTTTTTAAGTTCCTTTAACTTCAAATCACTTACTTTCTTCTTAATTCCAGCAATCCTGCGCAGATCATAATCATGAAAAACGATCAATTGATTATCTTTTGATAATTGAACATCTATTTCAACCATATCTAAATTCGCTTTAATTGCTTTCTTAAAAGCAACCTCTGTATTTTCTGGGGCCAACCCCGCAGCACCGCGATGACCTATCTTCAACATCTAATCACTCCATGAATTTAAGATTTGTTAACTTGCTTACATCAGTATTGTGATTAACCAAGTATAGTTATGTTACAATTCAGTTTAAGTTTAAGTTTGAGTCTAAGTAAGAGCCAAGCCCTTATGTTTCTAGTGGTTGACTTAAACTTACCTTCGGGTTTATAAAAACCCTTCGTAATAAAAACCATTTCCTCAGCCTTAAACTTAAGCTATTTATCAATTAATTGACTTTCCCCATAAGATTAAATATAATATATAATTAGCAATAAGTAAAATTAAGCAAGGAGGCTTCTTATGGATCCTAAACAGATTTTACAAAAAGATCTCAATCAATTGGCCCCAGTTTATCTAGTTTATGGTGACAATTACTTAATTAAAGAATTCAGTGAACAATTTATTTCTACTTTTGTCAATCAAGAAATGAAAGATTTCGGTTGTGATCTAATCACAGAAACTAGTGAAGATTTCATTTACAAGATTATAAATTCAACCCAAGTAATGCCCTTTATGTCTGATAAAAGAATTGTAGTCGTTCATACTACAAATTTATTCAGCAAAAAGATGGATAGAAGCGAGTCATTAATTGAACTACTTGACGATTTTCCTAAGACAACTAGATTATTATTTGTCAGCTTCAAAAAACCTGATAAACGGCTTAAATTATATAAAAAAGTAGCTAGTATAGGAGAGGCTTTAGAGTTTAAGGAATTAAAGTATAAAAGGTTAGATGATTGGATTAAAAACAAAGTAAGAGCAGAAGGTTTAACTATAAGCTTTCAAGCAATCAAATTATTAGAATCAACCTTTAATAATGATCTACAGAGACTAGATACAGAACTAGAGAAGATTATTACCTTTGTTGGCCCTACAAGCAAAAAAGAGATTAACAAACAAGATGTAGCAAAGGTCATCAGTAAAGATCAATTACTTAAGGAGAATGCTATTTTTGATTTTGTAGATGCAATTGGAAAGAAAAAAAACTCTCAAGCTTTAAATCTATTAAATCAAATTATGATAGATGGAGGTTCTTCTAAGCAAATTTTAGGAATGATTGCTCGACAGATTAGATTGATGCTTCAAACCAAATCTTTATACAGAAAAAATTTAACAGTTAAACAGATTGCTCGCAAATTAAATCAACACCCTTATCCAATTGAAAAGTGCTTAAAACAGAGTAAAAACTTCTCAATGGATAGCTTAGAAGAAGGTTTAGAAGAATTACATCAGACAGACATAAATTTAGTCAGTAAAAGCAACCCAGAACTAGAAATGGAACTACTTGTCTTGAAGTTGAGTCAATTAGGGCAATAAATTTAGTTAGATAACGAAAATTATCTAACTAAATTTTTATCCACTTAGCCAGCTAGTGATCAACCATTACTTTGTATATACTCAGCTAAATTTCTGTCTATTTTTCCGATATGACCAGTCAACCATTCCCTAATCTGTTCAGTAATTTGTTCCACTAACTCTGTATCTATCTGATCAGCATTAAAAAAGTCCAATTTTAATTGGTTGATCTGATCAATTAACTGCTGATGAGATCGCTTATGTTCTTCATAGTGAGGGTAATTATACTTCAATTGCAACTCCTCTTCATCTGCAAAATGAGTAACTGTATAATCAACTAAAAAATAGAATAAATTCTCTAACTTCTCTTCAACTCTCTGAGACATCTCGCCTTTTTCTTTCTCTTCTTCACAAGCTTGTAATAAATTATTAGCTACTTCAAATAGTTTTTTATGTTGCTGATCAATCTCTTCAACTCCTATCTCTAACTCACTCTTCCATTCGATAGGCATTCTATCAACTCCTTTTACTCACTTAAATAATCTATAATATCCCCTCTGCTAACAATTCCAATTAAGTTTCCCTCTTGATCAACAACAGGTGCTCGCTTAATTTCATTATCAGCTAACATAGTGGCTATATCTTCAACTGTTGCATCAGAAGTAACGGTATGAACTTCACGCTCCATTACATCTTTCACCTTAGCTCCTACCATCTTCTTGAATTCTTCTTCAAATTTTTTAAAACTCTCTAAATATAAGATACTATCTAATAAATAAATATAATTAGGTAACTCAAGTTTTTTACCCTGCCTGATCAAGTCACTATCACTTACAATCCCCACTAATTCTTGCTCGTCTACCACAGGTACCCCACTGATCTTATTCTCACTTAAAATTTTAGCCACTTCCTTAACACCTGTCTCTGGTGTCACAGTAATCACATCTTCAGTCATAATTTCAACTGCTGTCTTCATTTTTATCCCCCTCTCAAATAATATGAATCTTACTTTTAGAATTAGGATTTAAACATTACTTTATACTTAAAAAGAAATAATAAAATAACTCAATAGAGAATATAATCTTTTGATCTTAACTAGTTACTAATCACTAATCACTAGTTACTAGTTACCAGTCACTAATCACTAACTACTACCATTTATATTCTTTATAATTAACTTATTTCCTGCCAACTAAGAAAAAATATAGTTTTTAGTCTACTACAAACAGGAAACAGAAGTATTATTCCCTAATTATTGGTATAAGATCTTCAATTCGAGGAGGGCGATTATGGATATTAGTTCAAGGTATGAGGAACAGATTAGTAGTGTCCAGCAGGCAATTAGTACAACTAATTTACAAACAGCTATGAATCAAGATGCTGAAGCAGTAGATACTTTATTAGAAGGGCTTGAAGAAAGCAATGAAGCGATCAGTCGAGCAGAATTAGAAAAAGCAGTAACACCTCATAAGGGCCAAAATATCGATATTACACTTTAATAAGAAAACCATCCAGTTAATAATTATTAACTGGATGGTTTTTCTTTTTATTATTTTTTTAATTTAAACCCAATTAGCTGTTTCATTTAATTGCTGATTATGGTAAAATTAAAGCAGGAAATAATTCTAGTTTATTCAACAACTTTCACCTTCTTATTACATTCAAATCAATCATTATCTAAATTTTCTAATCGTTCAGCAAAAAATTTACATCTATATTAAATAATTTATTCTAAAATTTAAACTGGGAGTGATATTATTGTAATAATTATCATTAAAAAATGTTACGTATTCTAATATTTAACATGTCTAGTAAACTTATTTAGTACTTACTTAGCCTTAATAAAAGGAGGATTTTAAATGGACCTACTTAGCATTGCAACTGTGACTTATGTTGGTGTTCCAACCATCTCATCAACACTACAAAGACATAATAACTTTGAAAAATCAAATGTAGAACTATATTTCCGTAGCTTATTGAATTCAGAACAAAATTTAAGCTCAATTGGAAAAAATAAAAAAATTCAACGCTATTTTTTTGCTATCATCGATAAAGTAGCTTCTGAAGTAAATAAAGACAAGATAGAAGTAGTATGGAAAAATGCTACTATCAATCTAGTACATGGTTTTGATGATTTGGAGTTTAAAGACAATTTTCTACATACACTTGATAATCTTACAAACTTTGATTTAAAAGTTCTTCAGGAAATTTATTCTGCTGAAGATAACCCTATGTGTTAGGATAGTTGTCGTAAGGAGTAAAATCTGTGTATAATAAAGTAACGACAATAAATCCTAAGGAGAA
>NZ_JALKBY010000007.1 GCF_023223645.1 Natroniella sulfidigena
ATATTATGTTGGTACAGCTGGAAGTGTATCTTCTGAAACTATCCAAAAGTATATTCAAAAACAAAAGAATATTTAATCTTAAGGTATCGAACCTTAAAATTAAAGGCTCATTCAGCCCCTAAGACAAGCATAAGGGGTTTTCTGAGCCTAACCTTATAAAACTTCATAAGAGAGATCGAATATTTCTTCTTTAATTATATAATAATCACTTAAATCTATTACTAACAGATAATCTCCAACCCGCCCGAATAGATCACCCCAAGAGGTTCTGATCTTCATATTCTCCTCCAACTGCATTACATCTACAACATTATTGTCCAAACTTCTACAGATATTATGCTCTTTTATATTATCTTTGGTTATTCTATAAGTTTTGTCTAACGATTGTAAAGTTATCCCGTAATCATCAACGAATCTATCAGAGACAGCAGTCACCTCTTGATCATCTATAATCTCATATCGCTCCTTAAACTTGACCTCATCAATCGGCCACACCTCATTTTTCATCCCAATAATCAGCTTATCCTCATAACTGGCCTCTTCAATCCCTTCTAAGGTCTTTACCCGGATATTCTCTTCAAAATAATCTCCAATATTCAAATAACGAAAATAATTGCTCTTCTTTTGGGCTCTAAAGAAGGCTTCCTCCCCGTAAATTTGGTAAGGATCATCCTTAGCAGTCTCTAAAAAGACTAAATTACGACAATAGTCAATAACTTTAGTCTTGACAAACATATCAAAACTGATATTACTGGCAGCAGCTTGGAGTTTATCAGTAATAATAAAGCCACCGGCCTTATTGGCATGCCCCCCTCCCGAACCTACTCCTGCTGCTAATTCCAGGGCCAACTCCTGGGCAGTTATGTAGTCGTGGTAGCTTCTGACAGAGAACTTAAAGCCCTGCTCCCTAGCAGAGTAGATAACCACAATATCCACACCATTTATCTCAGATAATAGATCAGAGGTATGACCCAATAAATTATCACCACAATCACCCATTTTAGAGAATACAAGATTCTCATAGCGCTGAGTATTCAACATCCCCTCAGCACAGGTCTTTATATCAGCAAAGCTCAAAGTCGACAACCTCAAATAATCAAAGACCTCACTATCATAATACTCCTCTAAAAAGACTTTATTATCGCTATCCAGAACAGTCATCCCTCCAGTAAAGGAATCAGTATCCATATAAATCCCAAAGTACAGAACAGTCGCCAATTCTTGATCCATCTCCAACCCATACTCCCGCAAATAATTGACTATCATCGTCGCACAGGCTCCAATCCGCGGTTGGATGTCCTTGCCCAGACACTTCTGATTACCTTCTTCTAAATGATGATCAATTACTATTATATTCTGGGCGGCTACTAAACTGACATTCCCTGCTCCATACTGACCATCTACAATTACCAATAATTCGTCATCTCCAATAGCAAAGCCTGCCCCTACTAACATAAGCTTAAGCCGATACTCTTTAATCAGATTTCTCAAATTAGGTTTTTTTATCTCTCCACCCTGATAGATTATTACTGCTTCTTGATCCCAGCTCTCAATCAGCCTTTCTAAGCCATAAGCCGAAGCAATTGCATCAGCATCGGGATTATCATGAGGCTGGATGTAAACCTTATCGAAGTCTGTTATCAATTCCTTTAAATCTATCATTTTCAAATCTCCTTTGTATTTAAAACTTGAGTAGTTAAAAATTTTGAGCTCTATTGATATAAAGTGTCAGTGTGAGTTATGTGTGTGTGTAAAAGCAACACCTTAGCCATGATGGTTTTGACCTCACCCACACTCACACGCATAACTGACACATAATAATAAATCTTGATTTTTTTACTGATACTAAAACATAATCTGACCCAACAAGCCAAGCTCAAAACCACTGAAATCATAATCTCCAATCTCAGCAAAGCGATAACCTGCTCTACCCTTAATTTGGACTCTATCGGTAATCTCTTCCTGGAATCTGTCACTAACAACTCCTAACTCAAAGCTGGCTCCAGGTTTAAAGATAAACCCAAAGTGTCTGTCCTGAATTCCTCCACTTCCATCAGTCTTAGTAAGCAGATACTGACCTGCAGCCAGATTAAGCTCCAACCACTCAAGCAGTTGATAAGAAATAGTTCCCAAAACACCTGTAGTAGAGAGCTTGCGTTCTGCTTCCTCATCCAAGTCATCATAACTGAGTCCAAATCGCTCCAACTCCAAACCATAATTGATATCCTGGACTACTTCCAAAGGCAGATGCTCCCTAGCAAAATCAATCTGTTCTAAGCCTCTCTTAGCTCTAAGATAAATTCCTAAACCTGAACTATTACTGCTACCACCTTGCTCCTCAATCTGATCATTAAACTCCTCTAAATCATAAAAATTATAGCTAAACCCTAAATCCAATTTCCAAGGCTGAAAGACAAGACTAGCTTCTTCTGTTGTTTCTCCATTAGCCAACACTTCAAAGTCAACCTCTTTAATCTGCTCCTCAGCCATCAATTCCAGTGTTCCTGAACCTGAAGCAATCGCTACTAAGGAAATTCTCCCTTGGTCATAGGAAGTAGAAACTATCTCTGCTACATCACCCCAGACCTGCCATTCAGGCTCTATCTCGTATTTCTCTCCGTACTGATCATAACCGGCTGCTCTAATTATGTAGCGTTGACCTTGATAAAACTTATCGGTCTCAAACTCCACCTCTATCTCTTCTAAATAAGGTTCTTCCCAACCTTCAAACTCGACTTCTCCTGTTCTGACATAAACTTCTTGCTGGGAAGGAGTAAACTCCCAACCCTCTTTCTCAATCCTAAGTTCAACAGCACCTAATAGCTCTTTTTTCTCCCAGTGGCCTTCTTCATCCGTCACAACTGAACTATAATCACCACTAAACTCTATCTCTGCCCCACTGATAGGTTGACCTTCTCCGTCAACGACCTGGCCTCTTAGATCATGGAGCAATAATGAATCCTTTAGTTCAGGCAGAATATCTTCAATCATTCCTTCTAGAACCTCTTCCCTCTCTCCTGTGACATTGCTTGAATAAATAGTAGTTCCTTCACTGATATCTACCACTTCAAACTCCAGTCTAAAGAAAGAACCTCCTAAGTTGATCAAAATACCAGTAATTACAACATCAGCTTCCTGTGCTTCAGCTTCCTGAACCTGATCAACATCTTCTAGATCATCATCAGCCAAGATATCCTCAATCTCATCAGCTGCAATAATCCTTAACTCCTCTCTAGGCTCCAACTCACCTAACAGAACATCTTCAAACTCAGAATCTTCCACCATAACCACCAAATCCAAGACCGAAGCTGCCTTAACCTCACTCCCGCTGACTATCAATAAACAAATAACTATAATTATTAGACTAGATAAAGTCTTGCTTAACTTATTCATAAACTCACCCTCACCTCTAACTAAATATCCTATTTTTCGATATTTATTTTAACTGAGATTACTCTCCACTAGCTAACTCTTCTAGCTGCTCCTTTGCTGTTTGACTTCCCTGCTGAGCAGCCTTTTGATACCACTTCTCTGCTGTTGTTATATCCTCTTCAATCCCCAAACCGTATTTGTAAATAGCCCCTAAAGCTACTTGGGCATCCTTATGATCTTGTTCAGCTGCCTGCAAATACCATTCCTTTGCCTGTTGCTCACTGCCTTCTACTCCTCTGCCTCCCATATACATAAGTCCAATCATATACTGAGCCTCTTTATCCTCTTCAGCAGCAGCTTGTTGATACCACTCTACTGCTTTTTTATCATCTCTGGCTATTCCCAAACCACGGTGATACATATCCCCCAACCTCTTTTTTGCTCTTACATGGTTTTCTTGAGCAGCCTGTTTGTAAAATTCAATAGCTGTTTGATAATCTTCTTGTTGATAATAATCTTCTGCCTTTTCGTATTGTTGCTGTTTCTCCTCTTGTTGTTCTTCTTCAGCCTGTAATTCTTCTTGAGCAGTATCCTGTCCTAAATTTAAGCTAGCAACTGAGATTAATAAAAGAACAATAACTGCTGAAGCAACAGCTATTATCTTCTGTTTGTCATCAGCTGTCTGATAGAATTCTTGTAATGATTGATATAATTCTTTAGTCTTGCTTTGAACAGTCCGAGACAGCCTCCGACTGACCCTATATAATCTTTGCTTATAATCCTGCTGTTCAGACAAGACAGACTCCTCTACTTCCTTTAGAATATCCCCTTTACTTTTTTTAGTCTCCAATTCTGTTCCACAATCTTTACAGAATCTATTATCTAGCTCATTTGCCGCTTCACAAGTAGGACATTTTTCGCTGCTCTTCTTTTTATTGTATTCTGTCAATAGATGCTCTATCGTCTGCTTTAGCCGCTCTATACTGCTCTCCAACTCCGAATCAAAAGCATCCAACCAATGAGTAGAATATAAAAAATATTCTAAAGATTTAGTAGGCTCGACATCTTCAATTCTAAAAGGAATGATTATTACATTCTTATTAACAGCCCGTTCTACTTCTCGGAGTACCTGTTGGGACTCGTTGCTAGCGAAAGAGAATAGCAATACCATAATCTTACTCCCTCTAATTGCTTCCACAATCTCTTGGCCCCATTCCTTGCCCGGTGTTATATCCCGCGGGGCAATCCAACACTCTATCTCCTCTGCCTCTAAAGCAGAACAAATCTTATCTGCTACCTCCTTATCCTGTGAAGAATAAGATATAAAAACCTGATAAGCCATTTGCTATCTCTCCTCCAATTGCTTTTACTGATTGGGTCTTTCTTAATTACTACCTGCTCAGGCAAAATTTAAGCTTGTCCTTCAATACTGTACCTTAACTTCTTTGCCCATAATAATTAACGCCTCCTATATTAAACAGGAGGCAACCCCAGTTCTCATCTAACCTCTCGCTTAAAGTCTATTAATTAATTCAACAACTCAAACTGAAAGTCCTTCTATCATCTTTATTTTTCCAACTTAACCAAAGTAATCTTTTAACAAATCCTAACACTATATCAGATCCACTCCCCAGCAATTCAATCAAATTGCTGATGACTAAATAAAAGGTGGCTTAACAATTCTAGCTGCCAACTCTGACGTAAAAATTTTCTCTCTAACTTACGCGAGCTAACGAATAGCCTTTAATATATTCCTTGGTTGCTTGATAAATCCTTTTATAGGTTCTTTTATTATAATTCGCTCTTTCTGGCTGATTATAACCTGCTTATTTTTGATTGAAATTTGATAATCATTAATCTTAAAGCGATCAACCTTGGTTGTAGCTTCAATATCATCTTCGCTAATTAAGACCTCAAGCTCACTTTTGAAATGCTTTAACTCCAACCAAATTCGCCATTCAGCAAGAGTTCTTATACTTAACTCAGGCAAAGTGTCGGCCTTTTTTAATAATAGAAGGTTAGTATAAATATGGCTAGCTCTAATCCCATATCCTTCAGGCACGATAGTCTGTTCTAACCTCTCCCACTCTTTAACCTGAAATAAGTAATAAGGTTCTTCTGGATTACTATGAGGACTTAAATCAATTGGGATCTCTTTTCTTGCTTTAATTTCTATTTTTTCAAGTTGGCCAAAATATCTGACCCCAAAATTTTGAGGAAACTTGTTCTTACTTTGGTATAATGCAAGATATTCAAACTCATCTCGTATATCTTTAATTCTATTACAAGGCAGATGATAAATCTTTTTATCAAGGACTTGACTCAACTGCTTAGTTTGCCTTAATGAACCTACAATTACATTCTGCTTGAAATCAACCTGCTTGCGATATTCTTCATTTCCTGTAGGCAATAAGTTTCGTTCATAATTAGACAGCCCAGACTCTTCTATTAAATCAGCTAAAAAATCTGCTACTAAGTCAATATTCCCAGGTAGAAAAGGAAAAGCTCCTACATTTACTCTGTCTATACTCTTATAAAAGTGATGCTCTTTAAACTCTGTTTGATTATGGTAAGGAAAGAGAACATAAGCACCAACTATCGTTCTTTTACAGTCATTATTACTTTCAGAGACTATCGCATCTCGATAACGATGCATCGTATTAATCGTCTCTTCTTTTGGCCCGGGAGTTTGATAGCGATTATGATAAGAACTACCTTGATAAGCTGGATTGATGCGGTATTTAGCATCGAAGACAAACTTATATTGAACCTCAGAATTTTCCTTCTTAAGTGTTAATACAGTATCAGGCTTTTGACCTGTCGTAACCTTATCCCCCTCGGTTAGATTATAGCTGAGCTTAAAACACTCACCTGTTCTAGGGTTTTGATACTCGACTTCAGAATTTCTAGTAGTATTCAATGTTACATAGATCCCTGAATAATCAAAGTCGATCAATGTACTCTTGATTAATTGATATCTATCTGTCAGAATTCGGTTGAGCTTTAAAAAACACCAATATTCATAGAGCTTCCAGGTTTCTTTGATTGACTGCTTAAAGAGTTGACCGTTGATCGTTAAGCCCTTCTTCAGCATTAGATAATACTTATATAACTCCCGATAGCCAGGAGCCATCTGTAAGACTAATGATAGAGAATCAATCTTGTGTAATTTCCCGACTTGGCTTAAAAAACTGCTCTGTAAATTATACTCCAGTTGCTCGCTCATTGTTCGAGCTGTTTTGATCACTTCTGGTTCTGCATTTTCATTATAAATAGTGCGGTACCGTTCTAAAAACTCTTTTATCTTCTTGATAAGCTCCTCAATCATCCACTTGACAAACTTATTTTCAAAAGTATCAAAGCTGACTCGTTTATCTAAATTTAACATTTCAACTGGCAACTCTAAGTTCTGATCGTAAGCTTGTCGATTCTTTCTTAACCACTTAATACCCTGTTTAGTAACCTTTTTAACTTTAGAAGCCGGGCCAACACAGCGAGTTCGCTGCAGCCTGTGATGGGGTGAGTTCTTGATTCGTTGTAACGCCTTCTTAAACTTAACGAAGATAGTAGTTAGAATTGTAAAGAATTCACTATGGGTGATATCCTGCTCCTGACTCAAACTCATCTCCTGAAAGGTTCGCCGTAAAAAATCATAGGCAAGATTATAGACTTCGTGATTTACTTCACGCAACAGATTATAGTAATCCCGCTGATAATCAAGCTTCGAAGGAAAGACTTCAATCTTTACACTACATAAGGGAACTCCGTCCTGTCTAATCTCTAGTTCCGAATAACCTACATCATTACGAAAGTTAATCTGGCCCGTTAAGATGCTTTGATCACGACTTAGAGGGGTGACAGCTTCTCTGATCTTCCTATTAGAGTGATAAAATTCCAACTGACTGCCATCCTTGCTCTGAATTATTAATTGATAATCCTGCCACTCATAGAAACAAGGATAAACCGCAGCTGATTGATACTCCTTTAGCCCCTCTTGAGGATCGAAATGAAGAAACTCCATAATCTCCGTATTGAATGATTCCAACTCCAATAAAGCTGTGATTGAATCCCCTTCTCGCTCAGGATACAGTTGTTCAAGATCAGGATGGACTGGTTTTCCTTTGATCGTAAAGGTGAAATTTTCAGTTTCGAGGTAGATTAATTCTAGATCATTACCTTGATAGTTCAATTTTAATCCTCCGCTCATATATATCATTTTTTATTGATCTTCAATTTAACTTTTCAAATTAAAAAATCAAAACCCTTACAACTAAAACCAATTTTATCTTTTAATTTTTAATTAGTGCTAATTTGTGTAAATTTGTGATTCCTGCTCACTACTCACTACTCACTACTTACTTATAACCAATACGCCGTAAACCCATCCTCCTCAAACCGCTTGATCATATCAGCCAACTTCCCAGCTGATTTAGGATAAGGTTTAATCTGATTTTCTCTAACATAATCAACAACTTCATCTCCAACTCTTACTGGACTCTCAGTTCCAGAATACTTCTTTACTCCCGAGGCAATAGCAAATAGATCTAACAGCACCCTCTTAATTACTCGAGAACTCCCCTGAATTCTTGGTAAGATCTTTTGCATCAATTGTAGATCAAAGGCTTGCTCAAAATCAAGTAAGCCATATTGCTGATTATACAACATATAAAAGCAGATCTCATCTCTGACCCGATACCCTATATGCAAATTAGCCTCTTCAAGAACCTCATTGACCTCGATTAATTTAGCGACTACCTGTTCGATTAGCTGTTCATCTTCCTTGTTACAATCATTCAAAGTAATATACTCAGAGTTAAGAAAACTACTATCAGCACTGATTTTAATCTCTTCCCCTGTCTGATCTAATCTAAAATTATCGAGCTTAACCTGTGAAAACTCAATTGTGTTGGCCCTATCTAAGACCTTTTTGCTGAAAGGGTGGGTCGTTTCATCCATATTGACCGTCCCTACAATAAAGAGATTATCTGATAGATAAATCCCAGCATATTCTTCCTCATCTTGCTCTGTAGTAAAGTCTTCAGCTTGTAATAATGGATCAGATTTAACCTCTCCTGCAACCTTGCTTCTCGTCTCCATCAAACTCAACAGATCACTGAAATAATACTCCACCCGGGCCAAATTCATCTCATCAAGGCAGATAAAGTAGATATTATCTTGATCATTGTTGGCCCGTTTGATGATATCTATTATAGGGCCAGGGTTAAACTCTCCTTTAAGATCATTATAGCCTAGTAGATCAGAACCATCACTCCAATCTGGCCTAACAGGAATCAACTTAAATCTATTATTTTCACTTGTACAGCCGATAGCCTCAGCAAAGAGCTGGACTAATTTAGTCTTTCCAGTTCCAGAGATACCTGCTAACAGTACAAATGGTTTAGTTTTAAGCGATAGGTAGAAATTTTTTATCAACCCATCAGGATAACTGAACCCCTGTGCTGCAATATAATCTTCAATCCGCTTAACCTTCTCTGAAGTTTTAAGTTCAAAGTTGACAACTGGTTTAAGCTCAATTTGATAATAATAAGGTTGTCCTGTGGAATAAATTTCTAAATATTCACTCTTTTCTGGTGGTAAGTTGACCTGGGGTCGCTGTTGGCCCTCTTGAATTAATCTCTTTCGCTCTTGTTTGATATAGTGATAACTGAAGCTGAATTCTTCCTGTAGTAACTTCAATAACTCCTCATTGCTATCATAGCGAAGCTGTAAGGTAGTACTTTTGGTATCCCGATCAACATTTCTTAGTTTAGCTGTATATTCTCTTTCCTTGAACTTTAATTTGACTTCTTTAGTTTGGCCGGTTGTTAATTGCTCTTGGTTGGCCTTGTAAAAATCTTGATGAGCACTAATTGGAATAGTAAGCCCCCAATTAAATAATGACCAGCCAACCTTCTTTTTAAGTAATAATCTCTTTTGTTTAGCTTGGCCCCGATAGTTAGTCAGTTCAATGATCCTAAAGCCACGCTCTATTAAGTAATTGTTGGCTTCTCTACCTCCACTGAAGGAAGGTAAGTCATAATCACCAGCAATCCTAATGATCTCTTTGACAGGATATAGATCTTGGTTATACTGAATCGCATATTTATGATTTTTATTCTTGGTAAAGTTTTTCCACCGCTTTTTATCTCTATGTTCTCGATCGAATTCTTTTAAAGCTGCTAGTATCTCTTCTTTACTCATGTCAGGAATTGCCATATTGTAACCTCCAGCGTATTTAGTAAAATAATCTATCTTCTTCTCCTGAATGTACTCTTTTATCTCCACTATATCATCTCTAGATAGCTTCTGCCATAACTCTTGATCCATTTTAACAATATTATCAACTTCTTGCAAATGATCAATTTTAGCTAATGGCATCCGCTTGATATAATTTTTAACCCTTTTAAAACTGGAACTTTCAATCTCGGTTATTAATGAAGTAGCTCTGTCATCCTCTACCTGCAATCCTCTTTCTTTTCTTGCCCGATAAAAACTAATAAAGTAATCTACAAGCTGATCTAACTCCACTTCACCGGCTACTACTAAATCAAAGAATGCTTGATAAACAATAAATTTATAAGATTTATTATAATTGCTCAAATCTTTCTTTATTATTTCTACTGAATCCATTAATAGCCTCCTTATTCCTTGACCTCTTTAAGTATTATCCCTTCTTCAAACTGCCCCCTCTTTATAGCTTTCTCTTCTTTTAATTTAAAAATATCATCCCAACTTAAATTATATACATTTAATAAGCCTTCAATTACTTCTAATATATCAGCCAACTCTTCAATTTCCTCTTCTTCCTTAAACTCATCTACCTCTTCTTGTAACTTTTTAATTAAATAACATTTATATTCTTCACCATGAGCAATTTTATATTTAGCTTCTTTCCCATCTGCTTTTATGATCTCAATTATTTTATCTCGAACTAATTTATCATATATCATCACTTACCTCCATCGTATAATATAACTGTAATCTTTAATTTTAACTTTACTAACCTCTTTAAAGTATAATCCTATTAAGCAATTTTATTCTGCCTGCTCTTTTCTTTATATTTTCTCTTTCACAAAATAAATCCCTGCCATATAGACAATAATCTTCAAAAAGAACAGAACCTCTCTTATACAAGAAGTTCTGCTCTCTTTAAATTTCTCATTAAATCTTAAACTGCTCAACTATCTCTTGCAACTCACGGGCCAACCCTGCTAACTCTTGAGATGATCTAATAACTCTACAGACATCTAATTTATATCTTTGCTAGCATTACTTACTTCAATCTTTTCCATTTTGCATTTCTTCCTTTTCCTAATACTTCTATAACCCCTTCTTTCTTTAGTTTCCTAAACACCCTATTAATTGTTGAATCTGAAACATCAGGACAGGCATTCCTTATATCTTCTTTTCTAAAAGTTCCTAATACATTTTTAACAGCTTGTTCTACTCTATAACTTTTATTTCCTTTTTTATTCTTTACTAACCCTACTCTATCCTCAAATTCTTTATATGCAACAAGTAACGTCCCTAAAAAATAATCTAACCAAATAAATATATTATGATTAGCATCATGCCAACCTGTTGAAGATTGATTTAAAGTTTTATAATAACTAGATTTACTTTCTTCAATAATTTTTTCTAAACTAATATATCTCCCCACTTTATAATCATATTTATATAATAATAGTAATGTTAATAATCTTGACATTCTCCCATTTCCATCATTAAAAGGATGAATACATAAAAAATCTAATATAAAAGTTCCTATTAATACTAGAGGGTCAATATTTTCTTCTCTCATCTCTCTATTTAAATAATTACATAATTCCTCCATAGCTTTTGGAGTTTCATATGCAGATAATGGATTAAATCTTACTCTTTTCTCTCCATTAGGTAATATCTCACCTATAATATTATCTTGATTTTTCCATTTGCCTCCATTTGCAGGAATAAACTTATATAAATCTCTATGTAATTGCAAAATTACATTAGGATTTATAGGAATAGCATCATATGAAGTGTGTATTGTATTTAAAACATCTTTATATCCTGCAATCTCTCCTTCTGAACGGTCTTTAAGATTTGTATCATCTTTCATTATCTCTTTTAATCTTTTATCAGTAACAACTATGCCTTCTATACTATTAGAAGCTTTCGTACTTTGAACAACTGCTACTTCTTTTAATTTTTCTAATATTTGTGGAGATTGATTCATATACAAATCTTGCTTTCCTTTATATTCATTTATTTTTCCCACTAATTTTACTATATTCATTGGTATCTTTTCATTCTTTAATTTCTCATTTCTAAATGACTTCATAAATATACTCACCTTCCTTATAAATATGTTCATTTAATTTCTTATGACCATATTTATTATAACATAAACATCATCATTTTAATATAAATATGGTCATTAAATTATAAATGAGTATATTAAGGCTTTTGAAAAGTTCTACTCTCATTCTATCTTAAATCTTAAACTGCTCAACTATCTCCTGCAACTCATGGGCCATCTCTGCTAACTCCTGAGATGATCTAGTCACCTCTGTAGACATATGGCTTATATCTTCAGTAGCATTATTTACTTCATTACTATGCTGGGCCAACTCAGTAGTCGAACTAGCCGTCTGTTCTATTTGAGCTGAAGTCTCCTCCACTGACCTTTGAATCTCTTTAAAAGCACTTCCTGTCTCTTGAGCAATCTCCTTACCCTCCTGTGCTCTACTCTCTACTTCTTCTACCTGCTGTAATCCTTTTTTAGACTGCTTCTGCGTTTTGGTAACCAACTCTGCAATCTCACCTGTAGCATCAGCGGTCTGTTCCGCAAGTTCTCTAATCTCCTCTGCTACTACTGTAAATCCTCGTCCATGCTCTCCCGCATTGGCTGCTTCTATAGAAGCATTTAAGGCCAATAAATTAGTCTGTTCAGCTATCCCCGTAATTAATTCGATTATCCTTCCTATCTCTTCAGAAGTACTATCTAATTCATTAATCACTTCTACAGTCTCATTGACTGAATGATTAATCTCTTCAATCTTATCTACCGTATCATCAATATTTTGACTTCCCCTATCAGCCTGCGAATTAGCCTCCTCAGAAAAACTGGTTACTTCTTGAGCACTGGCTGAAATCTCCTCAATACCTGCTGCCATATTCTCTATCAAATCATTGGTTGTCTCTATAGTGGCATTGCCTTCTTCTGCAGAAGCAGATAACTCTTCACTATAAGCCAATAAACTTTCAATCTTATCCCTTAACTGAATAATCATCCCTCGTAAATTACTCTTCATCTCATTTAGAGCTATACTGGCCTGCCCAATCTCATCCCTATGATTAACCTCAATATCAGAAGTTAAATCATTATTGGAAACCTCTTCTTTAAACCTATTAATCGGATCAGTAACTAACTTCCTAATTGATAACCGACCAACTATAATAGATAAAATTACAATAACAACTAAGATTACTAGAATGATCCGTAATAATCCATAAACAGATTCCATAGCTTCCGCTTCATCGATATCAGCTAATAAAGCCCAATTTACTCCTGCAATTTCAACAGGAGTATAAGCACTGATCACATCAATCCCCCGATAATCTGATACTACCTCTACTCCAGTTTCACCTTGTAAAGCTCTATTACTCGTTTCCATATCGACCTCTAGATCCAAAATAGTACTCTCCTCACTAAAGCGGGAATCTGATCTCATCAGATTATCAACTCCAACTAGATAAGTCTCTCCACTTTCACCCAAACCAGACCTTTCTTGCATAATACTATTAATCTGCTCTATAGGTATCTGTAAAGCTACTACTCCCAGCTTAGCACCATCATCATCTACCACAGGAGCACTAATAAAGGAAGCAGGTTCATCACTAGGCTCATACATAGAAAAATCAATTAAACTAATATCACTTAATCCTTCTTGATACGCCTCAGCCAAACCCGAATCACTATAAGAACCATTAACTAGATTAGTACCTAAATCATCTTCTTCAACAACTGTATAGATTACATTCCCATCTAAATCAATCAAAAAGAGATCATAATAACCATAAGTTTCATTATAATCACTTAACTGTTGATCATAAAGAGCTTCTATCTCAGCATACTCTTGACTATCTAAACCCTCTTCAAAAATATCATTAAAATCAGGTAATGCCTCTCTAACTAAAGTATCCTGAGCCAAAACTTCTATATCCCTGAATCTTTCTTGAAAATAATCCTCAATATAACTCCCCTTTACCTCTCTAACCGCTTCTAATTGCTGCTTATTTTCTTCGATTAAAATATTAGAAGCTATATTATAGCTCAATAAAGCTAAACCACCTAAACTGACTATGATCAATATAATAAATGCAGTGGTTAACTTAACGCTAATACTCAAATCCTTTATTCCTGTAAAACTCAACTTATCTTTTAACATTTTCTCCCTCCTACTATTTATCAATAATATTTCTTAATAGGTATTATATGACTTCTGCTTATATAATCCAATCCCTGCAAAATAAAGAATTAAATCTAAAAGAGTAGTTCTAAATTTTAATCTTTTTTAAGAATAATGCAGGAATTATTTCCTTAATAGCGAATGATTAACTTGAAAGTGAAAATTAAATACCCAGTAAACTAAGTGCCTTTGACTATAAGTTAAAGGAGGATAGGGAATCAGGTGCAAATCCTGAACGAACCCGTCACTGTAACTAGCTATAAAAGCAATGAATAATTAATAGTGAATAGTTGAAGTTCAAAGGCAAAATCAAAAACTATTAATTATTAACTGCTACAAGGCTTAGTAATACCACTTGGAGGAATTAGTAATTAGTAGCTAGTAATTAGTGATTGGTAATTAATAAATTATAAATAATTACTAGTCACTAATTACAAGTCACTATTTGCTAACCCCTAGGGAAGGTGAAGTCTTTTCAGCTAGAAGTCAGGAGACCTGCTTAGTTTATTATAGCTTTTTAATTAAAAAGCTTGAGGATGATGGTAAAGTTCTCAGCCGTTAGCGGCTGGGGACTTTTTTTATTTTAAACTAAAAATATCAGTTGAGGAGGAGTAAAATGCAAAAGAAAATCAAGATCAATTATGACCTCTGTCGAGGCTGTCGCAGGTGTGAAATAGCCTGTTCGTGGCGTCAAGAAGGAAGTGTCCAGCTAAAGCGAGCTAAGATAAAGATTAAAGTAAAAGATCAAGGTGCTACTGAATTACCTATCTTTGAGCAACAGTGTAAAATAAGACCTTGCACTAAAGAGACTCCTAGATGTGTAACAGCTTGTAACTTTGGAGCACTAGAATTTATTGAAGGAGGAATTAATAATGACTAAAGAATCTTATGGTTGGCAAGGAAGAATTTTGTGGGTTGATTTAACAACAGAAGAGATCTCAACTACTCCACTGGACAAAGAATTGCGAGAAAAGTTTCTAGGACAATCTGGTATCAATGCCAAGTTATTATATGATAACCTAGAACCAGGTGTTGATCCTTTAAGTCCAGAAAATCATTTAATCTTTGGGGTTGGCCCGCTAACAGGAACGTTAGCCCCTTGTTCTGGTCGCTTCACTGTCACCTCCAAATCACCTTTAACCAATGCCTTTGGAGACTCTAACTGTGGTGGCCATTGGGGGCCAGAATTAAAGTATGCAGGCTATGATCATATCGTTATTACCGGCAAAGCTAAACGACCTGTCTTTCTATGGATTAATGACGACAAAATAGAACTAAAAGATGCTAGTAAGTTGTGGGGTAAGACTACCAATGAAACTGAAGATCAGATTAAAGAAGAGTTGGAGGATGAGAAGGTTCAAGTCGCCTCTATTGGCCCGGCTGGTGAAAATTTGGTCAACTTCGCGGCAATCATCTGTAATTATTCCCGTGCTGCTGGAAGAACAGGGATGGGAGCTGTCATGGGTTCAAAGAATTTAAAAGCAATAGCTGTGCGAGGGACTAACCGACTAACTGTAGCCCAACCTCAAGAATTCTCAGCTACAGTCTCAGACAGTGAAGAAAGCATCTTAACAGATCCATTATATGAAATATCATCAACCTTTGGTACTCCTGCAATCATGAGAATGGCCCAAAGTCTCGGCTTTTTACCTACTAAAAACTTTCAAGAGTCAACCTTTGCAGGAGCTGATAAACTGAGTGGAGAAAGATTACTAGAAAAATACGTCACAAGACAGAAAGGATGTTTTAACTGTCCAGTCAGTTGTAACCGTTATTATGAAGTAACTGAAGGTGAATATGAAGGCACTACCGGAGAAGGGCCAGAATACGAAAATCTAGGAGCTTTTGGTAGTAAATGTGGCAATGATAATCTACCTTCTGTCTTAAAGAGTAATGATCTAGCCAATAAACTAGGTCTAGATACAATCTCTACCGGAACTGTGATCGGTTGGGCAATGGAACTTTTCCAGCGAGGTATATTGACTACTGCTGACACAGATGATTTAGATCTTGAGTGGGGTAATCATCAAGCGATCATCAAGTTAATCGAAAAAATTGCTTATCGGGAAGGACTAGGCGATATTCTAGCTTATGGAGCCCTTCAAGCTTCCAAAAAAATAGGTGACTCTGCTGAAGATTATGTAATACATATCAAAGGAATGGAGTATCCTTCTGTTGATGTCCGAGGAACAAAAGGAATGGCTTTAGGCTTTGCTGTCTCACCACGAGGAGCAGATCATTTAAAAGCTCTACCACTCTATGAAGTAGCTCCTGAAGTCTATCAGGAGGACATCAAAAAAGAACTCGGTATTGAAGTAGGAGAAGAATACTGGAAAAAATACGAAACTAAGCCAGAACTGATTGCTTGGCATGAAGACTGGCATTGTATTGTCGATTCTTTAGGCTTATGTAAGTTAGAAGGAATTGCTCTCAAACCTCTCCGACCCTGCCACTTTACTGAGCTATTAGCAACTGCTACTGGTTGGGAGATTACAGAAGAAGAACTGCGGACAATAGGAAAGCGAATTTGGAACTTGGAGCGATTATTTAATGCTCGCGAAGGATTTACTCGCCAAGATGATCTTCCACCAGCAAGAATATTGAATGAACCGATTAGTACAGGCCCATCTAAGGGAGAAACTTTGGGCCAAGATAAGTTTGAAACTATGCTCGATCAATACTACAAGCTTAGAGGCTGGACAGCCCAAGGGATTCCAAGCAAAGAAACATTAAAAGAGTTGGGGTTGGAGGTCGAATAAGATGACTATCACAGTCAAATACTTTGCTACTTTCTGTCTCGAAACCAACTTTACCCAACAAGAAGAGTTAACCATAGAAGAAGATACAACAGTAATTGAGTTGATCGAGCTCTTAACTGCTAGATATGGAACAGGCTTTGAAAAACGTTTATTCACTGCTGAAAAAGAGCTAGATCCTTTATGTTGGATTATTGTTAATCAGCAACGCCTGAAAGAAAAGAATGACTTTCAACTGAAATTAAATCCTGGAGATACAATCTCCTTTTCACCTCCAATGTTAATGGGAGGATAAAACCTGCAGGGGCTTATTATAAGCCTCTGCTCTTATTTAAAGGTTCAACCTCATCTGCTTTCCACCAAGCCGGGCCAACTCCTCCAGCAGCTCCGCTGCTGATCCAACTCCAATCACCTGCTCTAACTTCTGCTTTGAGCTAACCTGAAAGTTATCAGGAGCATCTTTGCTACCTAATAAGATCAAATTGCCTTCAATCATCTCCTCTGGCAACTGCTGTTCTTGTGGATCCCAGACATAGACCTTCTTCCCCTGCCGCAAGGCATAATTGACCGTATATAAAGTACCACCTCTCCGAGCAGTCTCAACCACAAAGACACCTCGGGCCAACCCACTCTGTAACCGATCCCGCCACTTAAAAAAATGGGCCAACGGCTCAGTACTCGGCGGCAATTCCGATAACAAAAAGCCACCCGCCTCCAAGATCTCTGCTGCTAACTTCTCATTTTCAGGAGGATAGATCTCACTTGCGAGACCATGGGCCAACACCGCCCCAGTCAACCCACCCCCTGCTAAAGAGCCTTGATGGCCTGCCCGATCACACCCTGCAGCCAAGCCACTAATATTCCACCAGCCTTCTTCGCTTAACTTCTTCCCTACTTGATAAGCAAGTTTTGCTCCTAGCTCCTCCACCTCCCTAGCCCCAATCACTGCTAATGACCTTTCTAACTCTTGATCAGTCGGCAGTTGGCCCTGATAAAACAAGATAATAGGTGACAATTTAATCTCCTTCAACAAAGTAGGATAAACTTGCTCTTGGTAGGTTATGTACTTGATTTCATATTCCTGACATAATCGCATCTCTTCCTCTACCTGCTCTTCGATCCTAGCTAAAAATTGTTGATTACAAAAAACATCGGCCACCTTCTCAACCCGCCCCTGATAATAACTATTCCGTGGGAAAGACTCTGCAATCAACGCCTTGACTTCAACCTCTGGAGCAGTAAATAGATTAACTCTCTTTGCTAAAGAACTTTTAAAGATTGAGGTCAACAAATGCAGTTCTAGTTTAGGTTGCGAATAACCATTAATCTGTCGAAAGCTAGCATTGATTAAGGCCAACTTAAAGTAATCTCTATCAGTATAGATAATGCTCACTCCTTCTTACTCTTTATTGATATAAAGTGGCACTTGGCCACTTTATATCAGTTTACAGTGAACAGTTGACGGTTGACAGTAGATAGAAAAAATCTAAGAGCTGATTTTTTCATCACGAATGATTTAAAGAACCCGAAGGAAAACCTAAACTCAAAACCACTCTAAACCTCTAAATATAAGACTTTTCAAAGGTCTTAAGTTTTTAAGATTTTGACCTTCAACTGTCAACTGTAAACCGTAAACTGTCAACTCAATATTGTGGCACAAAAGTGCCACAATATTGTAATTCAACCTCAATCCACAGTTAATAGATAGGAAAACTTTTATTTCCCTTTGACATTTCTTAAAGCTAGTGTTATAATTATTTACAATAATCGAATAAAGATTCATCTCTTATCCGGAGTGGTGGAGGGACTGGCCCGATGAAACCCGGCAACCAGTAGCAAAATGACAAATGCTACAGTGGTGCTAATTCCTACAGAAGTTAATCTTCTGGAAGATAAGAGAAGGGAGTATTATAATCCACAATCTCTTCTCTTACAGAAGAGATTTTTTTATTACATAGTATATAAAAATATCTTTATTTTTTGTAGTATTATTAGTAACTAGTGACTAGTAGAGTTTAAAACTTAAAATTTGGAGGGAGTAGATAAATTATGAGTCAATTATTAGAAAGATTAAAAGAAGAAGTATTAATCTTAGATGGAGCAATGGGGACTGAATTACAAAACAAAGGTTTAGAGGTTGGGAATTGTCCTGAAAAATTGAATTTAACCCATCCTGATGTATTACAGGAGATCCATACTAGTTATGTAGAGGCCGGAAGTGACATTATTCAAACCAATACCTTCGGGGCCAACAGTATTAAGCTAGCCAAGTATGGCTTGAGTGAAGAACTAGAAGAGATCAATACTACTGCTGTCAAATTAGCTCAAGAGGCCGCAACTGAGAATACACTCATCTCTGCCTCAATTGGCCCTACTGGTAAATTATTCGAACCAATGGGTGTTCTATCATTTGAAGAAGCTTATCAAGTCTTTGCCCAACAGGCTGAAGTCTTAGCAGCAGCAGGAGCAGATTTGATCAATATCGAAACGATGATCGATTTACAAGAAGCAAAAGCAGCTCTGATTGCCGTTAAAGAAAATACATCATTACCTGTCATCTGTAACTTAACCTATGAGTCGGGCCAACGGACAGTGACCGGTACCGACCCTGCAAGTGCTATTACCGTCTTAGAAGCAGCTGGCGCAGATATCATCGGAGCCAACTGTGGCCTTGGCCCAGCAGAATTGGCTGAGATCATCAATATCATGGGCCAACAGACAGCTAGCTTTTTAGCAGTCCAACCAAATGCTGGATTACCTGTCTTAGATGAAAATAACCAAACTATCTTCCCTATGGAAGCTGAAGAGATGGCCAGCTATGGAGCAGAGTTCGTTACAGCAGGAGCAAATATCATTGGTGGCTGTTGTGGCTCAAATCCAGATTATATTCGCTTATTAAAAGCAGAGCTTAAAGATCTCAAACCTACATCAAGACCTAAAGCAAGAATAACAAAGTTAGCTAGCCGTAATCAACAACTGAACCTTAAACAAGAAAAACCACTAATTATTGGAGATAAGATCGACTCTACTAAGCCAACAGACTTAGCCACAGAACTAAAAAACAATAAGACTAAATTACTTGGCCAAGCAACTACTGCTCAAGATCAAGCAGGTGCAGATATTATCAGCTGTAACCTCTCTAGTTTAACTGAACCAGAACAGATTAAAAAAATAATTAATACCGTTCAAATGAGAACTAGACTACCGTTGGCCCTTAAATTAGACAAACCGGAGCTGTTAGAGGTTGCCTTACAATCAATAGTGGGCAAACCATTAGTCCAATTAGTTCATCCTGACCAAAAAGAGATATTATCTTTAGCTAACAAATATGGAGCAGCTATTCTAATCCCAACTGTAACTACAGAAAAAGAAATTAGAGAAGAAAAAATATTGACTGCTGTACAAAATAATCTTGAACATTTAACAGACTTTGGTTTACCACAAGAAGAAGTTATAATCGAATTACCAGCTATTAAAGATAGCAATGAACAGCTCTTACTAACCATTAAAGAAGAGTTCAACATATTAACCGCTCTCAAAACTAATAATAAAACAGAATTAATAAATACTAATCCAGACCTCTTAATTTTAGATCCAACTGAAAAGAAGTAAAAATTTGAGATGCTTTAAAGAATAATCCTCCTTGATCATCACCATACTAAAATTAGGTTTTGGCAAAGGAGGATTATAAATGAGAATTCCAGAACATATAGGAATCATTCCTGATGGTAATCGAAGATGGGCCAAAAGTAAAGGACTAAGTAAAGAAGAAGGTTATGCGCATGGACTCAAACCAGGTTTAGATGTATTTAAACTCTGCCAGGAGGTTGGAGTTAAAGAATTAACTTTCTATGGTTTTACAGTAGATAATACTAAAAGACGTTCCGTTCAAACCCAAGCCTTTACTAAAGCATGTATTGAAGCTGTTAAGATCATTGCTCAAGAAGAGGCTTCAATTTTAGTGGTCGGTAATACAGATTCTCCTATGTTTCCCAAGGAGTTATTACCATATACAACACGAACAACTACAGAGGAAGAACAAATTAAGGTCAATTTCCTTGTTAATTATGGCTGGCATTGGGATTTAGGTAATCTAGATCAAAATGATAAGAGATCTAAGCAGGGAGTAATTAGCTCCTTAAAATCAAAAGATATTTCTCGAATTGATCTAATTATTCGCTGGGGTAATAGACGAAGGCTTAGTGGCTTTTTACCAGCTCAATCTGTTTATTCTGACTTTTATGTTGTTGAGGAGTATTGGCCCGACTTTAAGGAAGAACATTTTTATCAAGCACTCAACTGGTATGATCAACAAGATATCACTCTAGGAGGATAAGCAATTGAAAGGAGTTAAGTCTGATGTCTATTTTAAAAAATGTCACCGAAAAGATCGGTCAAAAGAAGAATAAGAAGATGAAGATCCATACCGGTGAAGCATTCTACTTATGGGAACTACTAGTTTCCAGATATGATTCCTTAGATAAAACTCAGCTATACTGTGAATTTATCAATGATAAAGATTTTCTGGCAATCGTTAAGCGAGGTATTAAGAAGTTAAAAAACCAAATTAACGAACTAGAAGATATTATGACTGAGATTGGAATTACATTACCAAGTAGACCACCAGCAAAAGCAAATATTAATAATAATATTACGATGCTCAAAGATGAGATGATCTTTAGGGATATTCACCGTGGGATCCAAGGTTATATCGATCTACACGCTCGAGCTTTTCGCTCAGCAACCAATAAAGATTTAAGAACATTATTTAAAGATTATTTAATCGAAGAGTTAGATATGGCAGAACAATTAATCGAATACGGTCAATTGAAAGGCTGGTTTTTGGTTCCTCCTCCCTATGAAACATGACTTGTGAAATACCAAAAAGCTCTCTTTCTTAAAGTTAAGGAAGAGAGCTTTTCAAAAAAATCAATTAGATACTTTAACTACTGCTTTACCTGGATTCAAAATCTCATTAGGATCAAACGCCTCTTTGATCTTCCACATTATCCGTTGCTCCGCTTGACCTAGTTGTAAAGGTAAAAATTTCAAACGTAACATTCCAACTCCATGCTCTCCAGTGACTGTTCCTCCAAGATCTACAGCTACTTGATAAATCTTTTCCTTCAATTGATCATAATAAGCAGGAACTTCTCCTTCTTCCTTTAAAATAATTGGATGAAGATTTCCATCTCCCGCATGAGCAATTACAGGAATTTTAGTGTTATATTCCTCAGCTAGTTGATCAAGTTGATCTAAATATTCAGCAAGCTTACTACGTGGAACAGTAACATCAGGGCTGTCAACAATCTTACCTGCAATTGCAGGTAAGACATGACTGCGAATCTCTAAAATACTCTGCTGTTCTGCATTGGTCTCGGCAATTAAGATCTCCCCTGCCCCTACTTCTTCACAAATTTCTCCAATTACCTCTGCTTTATCATACAAAGTATCCTCTTTATCCTCCGCTAAAATTACCATCAAATAAGAGCTTCCCTCTTTACTGGGCCACTCTTTACCTATCCCTTGTACAGCATCTTCAATCTCTTCTTTTTCCATATATTCAATAGCCATCGGGATAATCCCTTCTTGCAAAATTTTAGGCACTGTTTGAAAAGCATTTCTCCGTTTTTGATAAGGAATAATCAATGTTCCAGTCGCTTTAGGTTCAGGATAGAGCTTCAAAACTACTTTGGTGATAATCCCTAAGGTTCCTTCACTTCCAATTAATAACTGCATCAAATCATAACCTGCATTATTTTTGAGCAATTTACCAAATTTTCCACCAAAGCTAACTATCTCTCCTGTAGGAAGAACAGCTTCTAAGCCTTTGACTTGATCACGCATTATACCATGCTTGACCGCTCTAACTCCCCCGGCATTCATAGCAACCATACCACCAACCTGTGCCCCTTCATCACCTGGATGTAAAGGAAAATAGAGCTTATCATTCTTCTTTAATTCCTCGATCAAATCTCCTAATGTTACAGCTGCTTCACAACTAACCATTAAATTCTCCTCATCTACCTCAAGCATCTTATTTAGCCTCTCCACTGAAAGAATTATACTTGGTTCTGTAGGAATCGCATTGGCAGAAAGGCCTGTCCCTGCTCCTTTAGGTATTACCTTGATCAACTCTTGATTAGCATATTTAAGAACTTCAGCTATCTCTTTAGCTCCTGCTGGTTTTACTATCACACTTCCTTTAACTGGCTGAGGAGTTACTAAACCATAGGCATTATTGGTCTGTTCTTTACTATAGCTTATAACCCGTTCAGGATCAGTATCTACCCAATTTTGACCAACTATCTCCTCTAATCTCTTAATTATCTCTTGTTTCATCTTCTTGCACCTCCTCAATCAACTTTGGAATCACCTGATACAAATCCCCTATAATCCCATAATCAGCAATCTCAAAGATAGGAGCTGACGGATCTGTATTGATAGCTATTATCTTGTCTGCTTCTTTAATTCCAGCAACATGCTGAGGAGCACCTGAAATACCACAAGCAATATATAGTTTAGGAGCTACTCTATAGCCACTATAACCAATCTGATATTCTTTAGAAAGGTAACCGGCATCAATAATATCACGAGAAGCACCAATTACTCCTCCTAACTTAGTAGCTAACTTTTGTAATAATTCAAAATCAGCCGCTTTTTTAATTCCTTTCCCTCCTGCTACAACTACTTCTGCTTCCGCAATATTAACCTTCTGTTGCTCTAATAACTCTAAAACTTCTATACTTTGCTCCTGAGCTTTAGTAGGGCTTTTTTTAATAATCTCCCCTTCTAAAGTTGCGTCACGATCCCGTTCTACAAATTCTTTATATCTAACTGTAGCCATTTGAGGATAAGTCACTGTCTCTATCTGGGCCAAAATATTTTCACTGAAAGCAGGCCTAATCTGTAGCAACTTTCCTGCTTCATCAACCCTAAGATCAGTACAATCAGCAGTCAATCCCGTATCTAAAGCTGCAGCCACTCGCGGTGCTAAGGAGCGACCAAAATTGGTTGCTCCAAGTAAGATAATCTCAGGCTTTAGCTCCTCTATTAAATCAACCAAATTTTCCTTATAAAATAACTCATCAGGTTGCCCAAAAGCTTCATCCTCTAAATAATAAACTTCATGAGCTCCTCGATAAATCAACTCTTCTGCTTCGATACCTGTTGGCCCTAACAAAGCAGCAAAAATAGGACAATTTAGCTCAGCAGCCAACTCTTCTGCTTTATTCAGTAATTCATAACTAACATGATGAATTTCTCCATTTCTCTGTTCAGCAAAAACAAGGATTCCATTATACTCTTTCTCAGTCATATTATCATTCTCCCATCCTATCTTTTTCCTGGCAGATTTGAGCTACTTCTGTTATCGCCTCTGTTAATTCATCTCCTGTCCAAATCTTACCCTCTCTCTCAATTAAAGAAGGAACTTCAATCTTTCTTACCCGAGTACAAGAACCTTTTAGACCTACATCCTGATGATCCAAGTCAGTTTTAAAATCAGCAATCCCCCACTTTTCAACTTCAGCTTCTCTAACCTCTAGCTTCCGCTTCAACAAAGGTAATCGAGGAGTATTTAAATCTTTAGTAACGGTTATTAAGCCTGGATACTTAAGCTTTTTTAGGTAATTAGCATCCCACACTGAAGAAACAACAGTTAAATAATCTTCTCTTATTTTCTTCAGTTTTGTTACATAAGCTACATGGGCCAACCCCAAATATTCAGCAGTCTGCGGGCCAACTTGAGCAGTATCTCCATCTACAGTCATCTCTCCTGCTATCACTAGATCAACATTTCCAATCTCCTCAATCGCACTAGCTAATAAGTATGAAGTTGCCCGTGTATCTGCACCGGAGAACTTTCTATCTGTCAATAAAACGCCATCATCAGCCCCTCTAGCTATCGCTTCTTTGATAACTCCCTCAGCTCGAGTTGGCCCCATACTTAAAGCAATTACCTCTGCCCCAAGCTCTTCTTTGATTTGAAGAGCTGCTTCTAATGCATTCAAGTCAAAGGGGTTGATCTCAACTCCAGCTGACTTACGATTAATTACCCCTCTTTCTGTATCAAACTTGACTCGTTCCATTTCAGGAACCTGCTTGATCAGTACAATAATCTTCAAAGTCTTATCCTCCCTCTTAATTAACAATAATTATTAGATATTCTCTTTTGATAAAAACAGTTTATATAAGACAGGAATTATAATCATCGGTATTCCTAAAACACCCAAGAAGTTATAACCTCTAGCTACAAGTGGAATTAAACCAAATAAAGCTATCCCCCAGGTTATAGTTACAAATATCAATGAAGCAATAATAGATCTCTTCTTCTCTTGATGCTCTTCAACCTCTCCTGGCCACCAAGAAACAATCCTTTTAACTCCACCAAAGACAAAATTAACCCCAGTAGAAACTGCTCCAAATAGAATTAAGATTGAAATCAATCCTTCTGCAAAAACCCCACCGACCCCTTCTCTAACTACATGGATTGTCGGTACTGGAATATCAATTACCTCAGGATAGTAAGCCAATACAGTAATACTTGCTAAGGTTAGTAATATAGCATTGATAGCAAAACCTATCATTCCTGCTTTCTTAGCATCCTCTCCATCATCTAAAACATCAGCCACTGCCACATATGCTCCAACAGCTAAAGCCTGAAAACTAGCATATAACAGCATTCTCCATGCTGCTGTCCAAAAGCTTGTCTCTGTCGTTTGATTAGCCACTAACTCCATAACCGCTGGAAAACTAATAACTGCATTAGTACCATAAATAATTCCAACACCAATAATCAAAGCTATCGCTATAACAGTAGCTACCTTACGTATTAGTTCAGCTCCAAAAATAGTTAATAAAAATATAATAACTGCAATAATAAGAGTGTTAATTATATAAGGTGTACCCAATGCCTCTTCTATAATCTCCCCTCCTGTTGCAAAACCAACAGCAGTTGCCACAAACATCGTAATCACAAAGGTTAATTCATATAAATTAGAAAAAATCTTTTCATAAGGACTATAAAATTCATTAGTCCAACTCTTATAATCAAAAACCTGATGCTTAACGCTAAAATCCCAAGCATAATAAAAGACCAACGCATTAATCGCCATAGCAATAATAGGCATAAAGATAGCAAACCAACCATAAGTAACATAAAACTCAGCTACCTGCCTGCCCGAAGCAAATCCACCACCAAAATGGGTAGTAAACCATACAAACGCTACTCCAAAAAAACTAGGCATTACTAATTTCTTTTTCATCAACTCAACCCTCTCTGTTATTTATTCTCCCTACTCGACTACTTAAAACTAAATAAAAAGGAAGTTAATACTACATTCTTCATTTAACGACTTATTCCTTTAAATAATTAAAACATTCGTCTTTTAGGTTCAAATTTCAACATTAAATTACACTGAGTTGATATATAGTGGCACTTTGCCACTATATATCAGTTGACAGTTTACAGTGTACAGTTGACAGTTAAAATCATTAAAACCATAAACATAAATCCAAACTATCATGAGGAATGTTTCGCAGTGACATCTAGATTTTTTCGTTTAGTTTCTTGATGAACCGGAAATCAAATCAGAGCATGAATTAGTTAATTTTCCTATTTTAAAATTAACTTGCTCTTGTTTGATTGGAGGTGAGTCTTAGAAACTCAGAAAAAATCTTTCCGAACGAGAAACTTTCCTCATGTTAATAGCATATCGAAAGTGACACAATATTGTAATTAGAAATAAAAATAAGAGGTAAGGGGGCGCCTCCCTTACCTCTTATTGATTAAGAACCTTATCTTATTCTCTTAAATTAATTCAAATTACTTTCTAAATTGTTGCAAGAAAGAGTCACAATATACATCATTGTTAAGGATAATCTCTGCAGTAGCTATTGAATCTAGCATCTCTTGATCATTAGCTTCCATGATAGCTGCATCCAATCCAACTGCCATAGCCATTACCATAAATGTTCTATTGATTAATCCCATATTAGTACAGTTCTGAGAAACATTACTTAATCCTAAAACAGTCTTAGGAGCAGGATCTGCTAACTTCTTAACCTGTTGAATAGACTCCAATACCTCTGGAGCATGATCTTGAGCTACATTAACCGGTAGAATCAAAGGATCAATATATAAGTCTTCCATTGGAATACCGTGAGCATCAACATTAGCTACAATTTCCATTGCTTTAGCTGTTCTAGTAGCTGCATCCTTAGGTACTCCTGACTTATCCATAGCTAAACCGATTACTTCAGCATCATACTCTTTAACTAATGGTAAAATAGCTTCTAACTTAGAAGGTTCAGCAGTAACAGAGTTGATCATTGCTGTTCCTTTGTGTACCTCTAAGCCTGCTTCCATAGCATCAACATTCGTTGTATCTAAACAAACAGGAGCATCTACTTCATCTTGAATAACCTCTACTAACCACTTCATAACTTCTGGTGAGTCTTCTACTGCTGGACCAACATTAGCATCTAGATAATGAGAACCAGCTTCTATTTGCTTTACTGCCCACTTTTGAATTGCTGTAGGATCTTGATTCTTGATTGCCTCACCAATATCATTAAACATTCCATTAATTCTTTCACCAATAATAATCATTTTTTCTACCTCCCTAATTTATAAGTACTCAATTAATATAACCTCTGCTCAAGATAACTTTATGAATTATCTTCCATTAAATCGTCAACTAAACTTTGTACATTCTTAGCAGCTTGCGGATGATACATTACCAAAATGTTAGCACCAGATTGTAATACTGTACTTGCAGTTAAAGTCTCCCACATAACACCTCTGTTTTCTTGCTCTCCCCATTGTGGGTTCTCTTCAGTAGGAGTATTAGGCTCTTTTGTTCTCCAAGCTTCTTTTCCTGCAAAAGCAACAACCGGCATTGACAGCATCTTATCATCTCTTAGAGCACTTAATCTAACTCTTTCCATTACAGAGTAAGAATACTCTAAACCATAACCTAAACTACTTAATAATGGGTCAATAACTATCTTATTCTCTTTAACCCCTAAATCAGTCAATAAGATATTTAACTGCTTAGCAATATTCATATCTACTGGTGATTGAGCAATTAAAGTATGATCATGAATCATACACGCTCCAGCAATCGTTTTATAATTATCTTCTTCTGTAGCACCAATTAAGAGATTTTCTCCTTCTGCTGCCTCAGCTACAGCCTTTAAGACTTCATTATCCTTTTCTGCATCTTCGCAACCAAGTACCATTAGTGGTACTCCTACTGCGTCTAAAACATCCTTCACAGTTTGAGCAGCTTCTTCTGGAGAACGATCTTGCCCAGCAGGATTAGTACTTACTAATCTTAAAGCTATTAACTCTGCTCCTTCTTCCTCACACTTCTTAGCCCAAGCAACTGGGTCAGAATAAACATCTCCCCATGCTTCTACTAATGGCTCTGCCCATCCTTCTGGTTCCTCATCAAGAACTTCATAAGCTACTACTGGTTTATTAGGAATCTCTCCTTCAAAATCCAAGAAAGGTAAAGCTGTTTCCCCTCCTACAGTTACTGTAGAAGTACGAGTACCTCCCTCTTCTTCTGTAGCTCCAATAACAACCTCTGCTACTTGACCAGTCCATTTCTCTTTAAGCATTTCTACTGCCATTTTATTCTCCCCTTTCTATAGTTTTATCACAGATATATATCATCTTTATAAGACAGTTTTCTTAACAAGCTCTTCTACTGCTTGAACCACCAAAGCATCATCTGGCAAATCGACCAATGACTTGCCATGTAAGTCATACTCCATCACCTGTGGATCATCAGGTAAAGTTCCAATCATTTCCAAACCTGTCTTATCAATTTCTTCTTGTAATATTTCAATGATTCCCTCTCTTACTCTGTTAACCACTAAATAAACCTGGTCAACATCTAACTCTAACTCATCAACTATCTTCTTAACCCTACCTGCAGAGCGAATACTACGTGCACTAGCATCACTGACTACAAATAAGACATCTATATCCTGAGTAGTCCTTCTACTTAGATGCTCCAAGCCTGCTTCATTATCCATTACGAAGTAAGGATAATTGGCATTTAGCTTTTCAATAAACTTCTTCAACAGATCATTAGGATAACAATAACATCCAGGCCCAGTTGGCCCGCCCATCACTAATAAATCTACATCATCATCTTCAACCAATGAAGCACTAAGCTTATACTCAATATAACTCAACTTATCCATTCCACCAGGTGGCCTACCATCCATTTCCTTAAACTCTTTTAAGAGTTCCGTTATGGTATTATTCACATCCATTCCTAAAGCTTCATCTAAGTTGGCATTAGCATCAGCATCAACTGCTAAAATTGGCGTCTTTTCATTTTTGATTAGTGTTCTAATTAAAAGAGAAGAGAATGTTGTTTTACCTGTTCCACCTTTTCCTGCTACTGCTAAATTCATAATTGTCAACTCCTTTTTTATAGTTAACTTATTCCCCTGTTACTGAAGGAAAGAGGTTCAAATCAGTATGAGGAATAAATTGAGCTGATACAAATTCATCCATAAAGTCTTGGCTATAATTTTCAGCACTCAACTCAAGATAAGTCATCTTCTTAGCTATCTCTTGCACCTCTTCAAACTTATCTTCGGATAAAAGACTCATTCTTGCTCCCTTTAATGAAGTATTCCCGATAAACTTAAATTTATCCAATGGTAAGTCAGGTAATAGACCTATCTTCAAAGCATCATCCAGATTTATATAATTCCCAAAGCCTCCGGCAATTAATACCTGGTCGATAAACTCTTCAGTTAAAGCCATGCTGTTTAACATCATTCTAATTCCAGCATAGACAGCTCCTTTAGAGCGGAGTAAGTTTTTGATATCATTTTCTGATATCACTATATCCTCTTCTATCCCTGCTTCATCAGCCCAGACCAAGACGAATTCTTTATCATACTCTCCATCTCTTAGTCGCTCATGCTCCAATTCTTCATCAAACTTTCCTGAGCGACCGATGATTCCTACATCCTTTAATAAGGCTAATAGGTTAATCAGACCTGATCCACAGATACCGATTGGTGGAACATCACCGATTGTACTATATTTGACTTCATAAGTCTCTGGATTTATATCAAACATCTCAATTGCCCCTGACATCGCTCTCATTCCATAAGTAATTCCTCCACCCTCAAAAGCTGGGCCAGCTGAACAAGAACAAGTCATTAACCATTCTTTATTGCCTAATACTAATTCTCCATTAGTACCAATATCAATAAAGAGGGTTATTCCATCTCTATCAGCTATTTCAGCTGCTAAAGTTCCTGAGCTTATATCTCCACCAACAAAGCTACTTACTCCAGGTAAGCAATGAATCAAACCATCCTCTTTAATCTTAAGGTTCAACTCTTTAGCTCTTAATGGTGGGACAAAGCTGACAGTTGGAATATAAGGCTCTAATCGAATATTGTTAGGGTCTATCTCTAACAATAAATGGATCATTGTCGTATTACCAGCTAAAACTGCTGTCTTAATCTGACTCTGCTCTATTTCTTGTTGACTGACAATCTCATCAATCAAGGAATTCATTGTACCAATTACAGCTTGATTAAGTTTTGCTAAACCACCTTCATTCTCTTTAGCAAAGTTAATCCTACTGATTACATCATCACCATAGTTGGCTTGCTTATTATAGCTACCTTCGCGAGCAGCGACTTTGCCAGTTGCTAAGTCTACTAATTCTACCACTACAGTAGTCGTTCCGATATCTACTGCCAAACCATAATCAACCTTTGGATCATCTAATGACTTTAGCTCAGTAATTTCATAATTATCTCCTAATTTTGATAATGAAACCTGAGTCTTCCAGTCATTTGCCCGTAAATGAGAAGCTAAATCCTTCATTACAGGTAAGGAAGCTTGTAATGATGAAAGGTCTCGATCACGATTAAGCTCAATCTGTAACCTTTCTAGGTCACTAACATTATCTGTTAGTGATGGTTGATTCAACTCTAGCTCTATCTGGCGATAAATAGGGTCAAGCTTCAGTTTTTGAGTAGCTGCTAACTCTTCTTCTGTTAATATATCTTCTCTTTCTTCAACCTCTTCTTCTATAAAGACCTGATGCTTACTCAAACGTGATTCTGGCGGAATCTCAACTATCAGATCCCCTTTTATTTCTGTCTTACAAGCCAAAACATAACCTCGTTTTAGCTTGTCAGGGGAAAGGTTCCCCTGATCAAGTACTTCAACTTCTCCGTCTTCAATAATCAATTGGCATTTACCGCAGCTTCCGCTACCACCACAGACTGCTTTTAACTCAACTCCAGCATCAACTGCTAACTCTAATAAGTTAGTTCCTGGCTCAGCTTCTATCTCTATTTGATCAGGTACAAATTTAACTAGTGACATAATTTCCCCCTTCCAGAACTAGGCTAATTAGCCATTTAACTCGCTTTCCCAGCGATTAGCAATAAAGCTTGGAATTCCAGAAGATTCACGTGGACCTACAAGAACATCCCAGCCAGAAGCTTCTTCTAATTTTCCACTAATTACTGCTACATGACCTGGAATAATAAGCTTTCTGTGATCTACTCTATCTTCTATATCTGTCTCTTCAGTTATAATCTCACCAATCTTAGCTCCACCAAACTTATCTGCTGCCCAACCTGTCAAGACAGAAGTTCCATCTGTATCAATCGGAATAATATAAGCAGGTTCTTTACTTGATGATACATCACCTTCTACACTGTAATAACTTAATGAGAAGTTAGTTGTAATAAAGACTGGAGAATTCTCATCAGGCTCCCCTACTTCATAAACCTTATTTGGCTCAACAGTAACCGGTACTCTTGGATCTGTATAAATATTCTGTCGTACTGCTAATAATGATAATGTTTCAGCTAATTCTACTGTATTATTCAAGACTACGATTCCAGCATATTTAGCTATATAAGTGCTTGCTTGCATAACCTCTTCTTGAGGATCTTCTTTAGTAGTAAACGTAATAGTTGGGAATCCTACAGGTCTAAACTTCTTCTTAATACATAATCTTCTGATTACATTCTGATCTCTTAATACTTCAGAAGTCTGTCGAGCTCCACTATCAATGACTAAGTTTTCATAATCAATCTTCTTAGTCAATTCAGCTAAGCTATCTAAATCTTCACCTCTAACTGCTAATGGACAGTCATTCTCCTCAGCTAACTCTGTCATTGCTTCATAGTTATCTGCAGTCGCTGCATAAAGTAATGGATTTTGGTCAGCAGCTATATCTAGAGCCGCTTCCATTGCTGCTGCATCTTCAGTAACTAAGATCAAAGTTCTTTCACTATTATCTGCTACTGTTTCAACAGCTTCAGCAAATGTATTGACATCTCCAGAATCATTCTTAACAGCAATCATATCAACAGCTATCTCTTGCCCTACTCTTTCAAAAGTTAAAGCATTGATCTTCTCTACCTTAGCTGCTACATCCTCTTCGTCGCTAACTGCTACTGCAACACCTGTTTCATTAAAGAATGTCTTATCATGTCTAAATAATTCTGTCTCTCCACCAACTTCTCTTTCATACTTTCCTGAACCAATAGTAATAGTAGCAATTGGAGGTTTAGCTGCTGCATCCAATGCTGCTTTAGCCTCATCAGATACATCTGGACATTCACTTAATTCAGCTTTCCCTTCAGCTAACTGCATAGCAAATGCTAAACAAGTAGGAGACCCACACTCTCCACAATTTGTTTGAGGTAACTTCTTATAAATCTCTAATCCTGTTAATCCCATCTTTTAAAATCCCCTTTCGTTAATGTTTTTCTAATCTTTTATTTTATATAATAATGAAGATTAGGCATAAGTGAAGATTAGGTATGAATCAGTTCACACCTAATCTTCTATTATTTAACTACACTACCAACTTACCTTACAATAATGGATCCATACCTAAAGCAGGATGACCTTTTTCTTCTAAGAACGGTAATATCTCTTCAGAAGTAGTTCCTACTGTTTCATCAGCAATCTTATCATAGAAGTCTTCTAAACCTTCTTTTTCAGCTTGCTTCTCAATATCCTCTTTTAGTTGCTCTTTTAATTCTTTTGGCATCCATATAATTCTACCTATGCCGCCATCAGCTCTGATGAACTTATCGCTACCAATATATGTCTTACCAATTCCCATAAACCCTGGAGTCTGATTACCTCCACCTACTGTACCAGCTAGACTGGAGAAAGTCATTCCAACAGGTGTTTCTCCACCATGTTCACGATCAACAATCATAATTCCATTGGCTTCAGGTACCATTGCCATAATTGCCTCAAAACAACCACAAGAAGTCATTGGTGATTCCATGATAGAGTAAAGATTTACTGTATCTATCTTACCACCTGACTCTTTAGCAGCTCTTTGGTTAGCACCTTCCCATTGTCCTTTATGCTCATCGATTACTTTGTTCTTACTAACAGGTTGGTTTGGCCCTGCAGGGTCAATCTCATAAGCAGCTTTAGCATCTAACCAACTGATAGCTCCACATAATCCAACTCGATCAGGAGTTACAACACAGACATGTGCTGGAGCAAATGATTGACATAAAGTACAATCATAGAATTGATCAACAGACTCATCAGATAAGTCTTTTAATCTAGCATCACGCTTCTTGTAACGTGCTTTTGCTGTCTCATAATTTTCATCAAATAGTTCTCCTTCTTCAGTAATTAGTGTTACCTGTAATCTATCTACAATGGAAGGGAACTCTGATTTAAATTTAGCATATAAAATTTCACCTATACCTTCAATCGTAAATCCTTTTTCTTGAGCCTCTTTACTGATTCGAACCCAGTTAATGTCACGTTGGCCCATATGCCATAAACCTTCTCCATAGTTAAAGAAGTGGTGGATTTGTCTTTCAAATACCCCTTCAAAGTCTTCCTGCATATCTCTACCATAGATATCAACTACCAATCCTAGTGGTAATTGAGCACCTGCTTCTACATCATCAACATCTGGTCCAATTAATTCTATCTTTCCATCTTCTACCTCATCTTTATCTACTGTTCTAACCATCTCAAAAGCTGGTGTTCTCTGTCCACCAAACTCAACATACATATCGTTTCTTCTGATTGTTTCTCCCTCAAATGCAGCACCTACAGTAATTGGTACAGGAATATCAACAATCTCGATATGAATATCTTTTAACTCAAGTCCTAATCGTACTGCCTCTTCATAATCAGTTTCAACTAGATACCACTCAGGAAGCTCTTCTACTCCTTCTTGATCAGTAATAGTTGGGATACCTAGGTTGTTAGCAGCAAATTGAGCAGCTATTTCAACCTCATCTTGGTCTCCTAAAGCAATGATGAATGCTTTAATACGATTTCTTACATAATCAACAATTGCTTCATAATTACCACGCTCTTCACCACCAAAAGCCATTGAAGCTCTTAAAGCAAAGTTAACAGCATGGATAACTTGAGTAAAGTGACCTAATGGTAATGTAAAGAAGTCAACTCCCATCTTCACATCTTCTTGAATTGCTTGCTCTATTACTTGATCAGATAAGAATGTCAAAATACCTTTAGACTGTAAATCACTGATCAAATCTGCTAACTCTTTGCTATCATCAGCTTTCCCCATGATTACAGCTACACCAGGGATTGTACCATCTACTAAAGAAACTCCATACTCTCTCATTATTTTATCACTTACAAAGCCCATATATACTTCGTCTTGATATGGATCTTCCTCTTCAGCATACTTAATAGCTTCAATAATTTCAGCTGCATAACCGGTAACTTCCCCAGCTTTTCTAGCTCCCTCTAATGTATAATCATGACTTAATAAATCTTTATACTTATTTAAAATTGCTGGTAATTCACCAAGTGTTTTAACTTTAGTTCCATCTAAAGAAGAAATATAAGGTAATTCATAACCAGTTTCAGGATAAGCTACTTCCTTATCAGATCCATACTTATCAATAGCTTTTTGTAATCTAGTTTCAGCAAAACTAGTAGCGACCATAGCCCCTTCAATAGCAGACTTAAATAGATCTCTAGACATCTTATTGCCCCCTTTTAACATATTTTTAAGACTCTAAATTTTCTCAATTCTACTCTGTCGTATATGAATCAGATTCTCTTGCTTTAGTCTTCATCGCTTGAATCCAATTTCTCTCATCTATCTCTGCAATTAACTTTTCGGCAGCAGCTTTCGGATCAGTTTCAACGATAAAGTGTCCATCATAAACATCCTTAGCTATCTTAGTAGCTACCTCAGTTACTAATTTACTTCCTGTTACCGGTGGTACAACACCTACATGAGTTGGTAATCCTAATGTTACTGCCCATGTACCAATTGATACAGCTTTTTCATGCATTGCCTCTGGTGCAGTAGCAACAATCGGTAATTCACCAAGGTCTAAACCTGTATAATCAGCTAATGCTGTTGCTAATCTAACTGCTCTAGAGTTATCAACACAAGAGCCCATATGCCAAACTAATGGTAGATCTACTCCTGCAGCATCACTAAGGATACCCATGACTTTCTTAAGACCTTCTCCTGCATACTCTTCTACAGCTTCTGGAAGTAAGAATCCATGCTTACCAAGTGAGTTAGCTGCACAACCAGTAGCTACACATAATACATCATTCTTAACTAATTCTTTAGCTACTTCAAGATGGTTGTGATCTTGCTTAGTCTTCACATTATTACAACCAGCAAATAAAGCAATTCCTCTAATATCTCCACTTGCTAAAGCATCAGTAATTACACTTAATGGATCATCAGCATTAACCTTCTGTAGAACTTCTACAATCTGTTCTACAGTAAATCCAGCCATCAACTTACTCTTATGCTCTGGAATATCAACCTCTGCATCTCTCTTCTGGAAGGCTTCAATTGCTGTTCTAACAATAGTATCTGCATCAGCATTCGCACTTGAATCATTAAATTGAATATGCTTAGCTCCTGAAACTTTAGCAATATCCATAGTTGTAATGATATCAGTATGATAACATCTTGAAATTTCTTGTAAAGAAGGCATTACACACTGAACGTCAGCTACTATAGCATCTACAGCACCAGTCATAATTGCCAACTCTTGAGAAGTAAAGTTAGCTGCTAATGAAACACCTTGTCTCATTAAAAGCTCATTTCCAGTACAACAAATTCCTGCGATATTGATTCCATTTTCAGCTCCAGCAGCTTTAGCTTCATCTTCTAAACGTTTAGCTGCTTCTACTATCTTTTCACTTAATAATGGGTCATGACCATGAACTAACAAGTTAACTGCATCTTCATCCAATACTCCTAAGTTAGCTTCAGATTCAATCAACTCTGGAGTCCCAAATAAGATATCTGATAAGTCAGTTCCTATAGCACAACCTGTAAAGTCAGTTAAAGATGTTTCTAAACCACCAAAGATTAGATTCAATGGATCACTATCTACTCCCATAGCACTTCTATGCATCGAATCAGCGATAGCATCATTAATACCTTGTGGAATAACGTCACAATCACTTAAAAGATTATAACGACTTTCAGGTATCGCTGTCTTTAACCAACTAACTTCTTCCCCATGAAACCCAATGAAGTTACTAATTGCTTCTTCAGCTACCTCTTTAACTATCTCATTAGTCTCTTTTCCGTCAACCTCTATTCCCAAGTCAGTAGCTACCTTCTTTAACTTAGCTTCATCCTTAATTTCATAATCCTCTGCCTCACCTAAAGCCACCCCTCTTAATACCTCTGCTACATGTCGAGCGTGACCTGAGTGGTTAGCAGAACCAGCAGCAATTGATCTTACTAAGTTACGTGCTACTATCGTATAATCCCTAGCTCCACAAATTCCTTCTTGGTTTCCTTTATCATTATCAGCTGGGTTAACTCGACAAGGACCTTGTAAACACATAGTACAACAGACTCCAGCAGCACCAAAACCACATTGTGGGGTCATATCTTCATAGCGGGAAAAACAAGTACTGACCCCCTCATCTTCTGCTAATTGCAGCATCTTTGTATTTGCTGGATCAATAACATAATCCTCAATATTCATCTTTTCAACCTCCTTGTAATAATCTTTTTTAATATCTGTTAGAAATGATTTAGACTTTACTAAGTGCCCAACAAAACAACACCTTTACTTCTATCTGTCTGCCCCTCCACTTTTTATAATGAATTTTATAAGTGAGAAGCAGAGATTCATTTCCAGCCAATCAATTTTTAGCTCATTAACTACTATGATTTATATTACTTATCTAACTAGCTATTTAAATTACAATGACTAGACGGCTTACTTGCTCCCACCTCCCCTCAAAAGATTGTTGTAGATCACTTCCATATCAGCTTTTAAGGCCTGATATGTTTGCTCATTACTTCCTTTTGTCATTGCAGACATCATTACTTCTTTATTAAAGGGTATAAAACCCAAAATCTCTTCATCAGAAAAATTATCTTTAATTAATTCTTCAGCATCTTCATCAAAGACCTTATTTGCTATAACCTTAACTGCAGGAATTCCTAATTCAACTGCCATCTTCTTAACTGTTTGAGCAGTTTCAATACTGACTTGACTGGCCTCAATTACAATTATTAATATATCAACAGCTCGAGATGTTCCTCTACTTAAATGTTCAATCCCTGCTCCCATATCCAAAATTACAATCTCTTCTTTATCAGTTAATAGTGATTCCACTATAGAACGCAAAAATGAATTTTCTTTACAGTAACAACCAGCGCCTCCCTGTTTAATCTCGCCCATCCTTAAAAACTTAATATTATCTAAGTTATAGGCATAATCATCTAATGTATCATCAACTTTGGGAGTTAAACTAATGAAGGCTCCTCCACCATCATTTTTCTCTTCAATTACATCTTCTAGTTCAGCTAATGGTTTTATTTTCTCTGCTTCTTCTTCTGGAATTCCTAAAGTGGTAGCTAAGTTAGCATCTGGATCAGCATCTACAGCAAAAATATTATAATCATTTTCAGAAAACATCTTACTTAAGGTTGCTGTAATTGTTGTTTTTCCTACTCCACCTTTTCCTGAAATTGCTATCTTCATTTATTTTAGCCCCTCTCTCTCAACTTAGAACCAGATTTAATTTTAAATATTAAGAATATAGTTTATCTAAAATCAATTCAAATATTTCATGTCTCACATATGATATTAGATAACTATTAGAAAAATCCTTCAAAAAACCAAAAAAAAATTTAAAAAAAGTAGAATAAGGACAAAATACTTAATCTTTATAAAATTCTGAAAATAAGCACAATTTAAAATAAGCCTTAAATTATAATATTCTTAATAAAATGTTATAAAATTCCTGATAATTATTTTCACAACAAACAAGCATAAGTAAAGAGCTTTTTATTCTTTTTTGATAAGTTGAATTTAATCTTATTATAATGGATATTTCAACTTATATAATTCTTACCTTTCAGAACAAATCAGCCTCTAATTGAATAAGTTATTGTATGAATTGAAATCTAGAAAGGAGGAAGAGGATGGCTGAACGTGTTTTATCCTTTATCAGCTTAATTGTCAGACAAATTTTTAATAATACAGCTGAAAAATTATGGGACGGTCTTTGGGAAGAAATCTTTGCAGCTATAATTGCAGCCGAAGAAAAATGGGAAGAAAGTGGTCAAGGCAAGGTCAAGAAAGAATGGGTTATGGAACAAGTAATGAATTATGCCAAAGAAGAGCTGGAACTAAATTGGATTAAAAGACGAATCGTTGAATTCTTTATTTCACGGGTTATTGACAGTCTAATTGAAACCTTCAATGAATTGGTTGGTGAAGATTGGATTGATCAAGTAAAAGAGTTAGAAGAAGAATGGCGAGAAAGATATCTCAATAAAAAATTATCAGATTGAATTCAGGACTTCTTCGATAAACTCGGGTCGAGTTTACAGAATAGAAGTACTTTTGAAATAGCATTTGAAGAGGTTATCAAATATGAAGGTGGTTATTCTAACGATCCTATAGATCGAGGAGGAAAGACTAAATATGGCATCACAGAAGAGACAGCCAGAAAGGCTGGTTATAAAGGGCCAATCAAAGAATTAACACTAGAAGAAGCAAAAGAGATCTATCATCAGCATTATTGGGCCAACCACCACTACGATAAGATTGAAAAGCAAGAGATTGCTATCAAACTCTTCGATCAGGCAGTCAATCTTGGCCCGCCAACTGCTAATCGAATCCTTCAGCGTGCTTACAATATCTTAAATCAAGATACAATCACTGTCGATGGAATTGTTGGCCCGCAGACTCTAGCTGCTGTCAATCAATATCCTCATCCTGACGATCTACACCATCTACTTAATGTCTTACAAGCAAAGCGTTATATTGAAATTGTTGAAAACAATGAATCACAAAAGAGGTTTATCCGCGGCTGGCTGAAGAGAACGAAGATATAAAGTGAAAAAGTGCCACTTTATATCAGTGTACAGTTTACGGTTTACAGTTGACAGTAGATAAAAAAATCTAAGACCTGCAACTATAAAGATTTTGACCTTTAACTGTACACTGTCAACTGTAAACTATATCATAACCAATTTTTTAATCACACCCAAGTCCTGCTCTAACATATATCTCCTAAAAGCCCTGCTTTCTTCAAGCCGACTCTTTAATCTCGCCTGATGAGGCGAGTTTTTTTTCTTTTTCTTTCCTTTCTTTAGTAAGATATTAGCCGGGCCAACAAACTCAAGCTCAATCATCCCTTGAGCTTGCAGGTGCTTTAAAGCTGCTAAAATAGTCCCTTCTTCTTCACCCGTCAATCCAGCTAAAGTCTCAATTCTTACTCGTCCACCTTGCTCAGTAATCACTCTCTTAACCAATCCTAATAGCTGACGCAAAAAGAGCTTTCCTGCCCTAAGCTCTATATCAGAATAAGCCAACAACACTCGCTGAGGCCTGATTTTAAGTAATAACTCCTGCATCACCTTCAAGCTAGGTGGACACGAAAGAAATACAACTACCTCAGCTTCCTGACCTTGATAACGATTAATCGCTGGAGTAAAAGCAGGCTCCTCTACTCCTTCATAATAATAAAGTACCTCTGTCAACTTAGGCAACTTTCTTCCTAGCTCTTGCCAATTACGATAGTCTTCAAATTCACAGTCAAACCCTTCTCTTACCTCTCCAGATTGGCTCTGTAGTACCTCCTCTACAACCAACTGAAGCTCTCTCTTACCTTGCCATTCATTAATCTGTAACGAATAAACAAGATCAATCTCAGCTCCTAGCTTCTCTTGTTGGCCCCGCCACCAGATTGCAGATCTCCTTTCACCTTGCTGGGCCAACACCAACCTCAAATGCTTACCATCACTAATGGAACGTGAATGAATCACCTCAACATCTGGACTATAAAAGAGCGGCTTAGGATTTCCTGCTCCAAAAGGGGCCAACTTCATTAATTCTTGATATAATTCTAAATCAAGTTGGCTAAAATCAAGCTTAGCATCAACCTCAATTATCCGTTTGTGTCCTAATTGATCAAGTTCCGCTTGCAACAGCCCCTTTAGTTTATTAGAAAACTGTTCTAAATTTTCTCGCTCTAAAGAAAGGCCTGCTGCTCCAGCATGGCCACCAAAGCCCAACAACAGATCTTGACACTCTACCAAAAGATCCCGCAGATGAATCCCAGGAATCGAACGGCCCGAACCAGTGACAACCCCTTCTCCATCCCGTTTATCACATAATAATATAGTAGGAACTCCAAATTTCTCAGTCAATCTTCCAGCTCCAATCCCAACAATCCCTTGATGCCAATCAGGTCGATAAAGCACAAGCGGTTCTATCTCTTCTTGCTCCTCAACCATCTTTATTGCATCTAGCTCCATCTGCTGGCTCAATTCCTTCCGTTGCTGATTGATCTGATCCAGCTTAGCTGCTAAGTTTTGAGCTGTAGTCCGTTCAGTAACCAACAATAACTCTACAGCAAGGCCAGCCGAAGCCATTCGCCCTACAGCATTGATTCGCGGGCCAATCCTAAAACCAATATCCTCCTCTGTCAACTGACCAGGAGTAATTCCACTTACCTTACATAACTCCTCAATTCCAATCCAGTCAGTCGCCTGTAAAGAAGCCAATCCTTTCTGCAACAAATACCTATTCTCCCCATGTAATGGGACAACATCAGCCACTATTGCCAATGCTAGAGGATCTAATAATTTTTTGAGTAATTGCTTCGGGCCAGTAGTTTCTAACACAGCTTGAGCTAGAAAGTAAGCCATCCCAGCTCCTGGTAGATTATAAGCAGGATGTTCAGCCTCTAAAAACTTAGGTGTTAATATCAGGTCAGCCTCAGGTAGCCTAGCAGGCAAATCATGATGATCGGTCACTAATACCTTCATTCCCAACTCCTTAGCTAAAGCTACCTCCTCATAATTAGAGATTCCACAATCACAAGTAATGATCAAGCCTACCCCAGCTTCAGCCAACTGCTCAACGACTCCTTGATCCATCCCGTATCCTTCTGTAAATCTATCTGGAATATGATAATCGACGTTGGCCCCGACTGCTTCTAGCATAGTCACTAAGATCACCGTCGAAGTTACTCCATCAACATCATAATCACCATATACAACAATCTTCTCCCCAGCTTCAACAGCTGATAATACCAGCTCAACTGCTTCCTCCAGCTGTGGAAACTGGCGAGGGTCTGTTGGAGTATATTCTTCAGGATTTAGAAACTCTTTTAAGCGTTGCTGACTATCAATTCCCCGTCGCCAGAGAAGTTTGGCCAACAGATGATTGCCATCAACTCCGGCTAGTAACCAGTCAGGTAATTCTACTTGTTCTTGGTAATCAACTTTTAAATCCATAGGCACCATCCTTATCTATTCAGTTTACAGTTAACAGTTGACGGTTGACAGTTAAAATCATCAAAAAAGTAAAACATTAGAATATTAAAGCCATTATAAAACTGTAGTCATAAGAGACTTCAATGCTCTTAAGTTTTAAGAGTTTGCTCTTTAACTGTAAACTGTAAACCGTACACTGTCAACTCAGTTTTAAAATCCGATCTCATCAATCTCATCCCAAGCTAGCTCCAGTTCAAGATCTTCTTCCTCTAACTCTACTCGCAGAGCTTCTTCTCCATGGCAGATTGGCCTATATTCACAATATCTACAGCTCTTCTCATTCTCAGTAGCATAGAATTGATCATGGCTTAAAGCCTTGATTTCAGCTATCAGATTCTTAATCCGAGCTTGATCACGTTCAAACTGCCATTGGCTATAGTTAAGTGGCTCATAATCTTCAGGAAAGCGAGGATTCCAATAGATTAAAGTAATCTGATCAGGATTCCACTCTACTCCAGGGGCATAGTGATCTCCTGCTTTACAGAGTAAGTATCTATAAATTATCGTTTGGAGACTATTACGCCAATATTCAATCCGTGGCTGTTGCTTATAAGTCTTCCAATCATAGATAATCCCCCGCCCTTCTTTACTAATATATAATAGATCATATTTACCCATCAACTTAATTCCAGCTCCATTAAAGCGTAGCTCCTGCTCGGGATAAAACCTTTCTTCATTATTATAAGGCCTAAATTCAACCAGTTGAGCAAGCCACTCCTGCATCTGCTCTGACAATAAGCTGTCAGGATCGACTATTCTTCCTCGCGAATAATACCTTTCAGCCAATCTATGAAATTCTTGTCCTAACTTGAAAATCTCTTTATCTTCTTGATCCTGACTCCAATCACTAGGCCAAAATAATCCTTCAAGATAACGTCTTTTAAACTTCAATTTACAGGTATCATAAGTCTTTAAAGCTGAAGCACTGAAATAAAGATCATCTAAACTATTAGTCAGCATACTCTTTCCGCTCCTTTGTAATATACTTGTCTAAAACTTTAAAGGTGTGACTAACTTCAACATCATTAAGCTTCGTTCCATTCCAATTCTTCCTTTTTTGATAAGCACTCAAGACCAACCTCTTTTTAGCTCTCGTAATTGCAACATATAATAATCGTAATCGCTCACTAATCACATCAACCTTTGCCTTAAAGACTGGATCTTTCCTTCTTGTCTTACCCAATTTCTCATCTAATTCAGCCTTAGCAACTGCTACTGGATTCGATTGATGTTTAGCTAAATACCACTGTTCACCACGAAAACTATCGTCCACAGTAGTCTGATATTCATCAGCTACCAGTGAAGTTACAAAGACAGTATCCCACTCTAAACCTTTAGCCTTATGAGCAGTTAAGAGAGTTATTACCCCAGCTTGGGCTTCAAAACCTTTAGTATCATACAACTTCTTAGCCAATTGCTTAAAAGAAGGCTTCAAATTTGATAGTTGGTCAACAATATCAACCAACCGCCAGCCAGGGTTGGCCCGTAACTCATCCTTAAAATAGAGCGCAATCCCTTGGGCCAACGCTAAAGTATCATCCTTTAACCCTAACTCCTCTGCTAAAAAGAGTATCAATTCATCTGCTGACAACTCCAGACTGGCCTCTAGCCAATATCGAATCTGATCTAAAGCCTCCTGCAAAGCAGTATATAACTGACTATTATTAAATAACTCCTCTGGTAACTCTATCGGAGCTAACTGACCACCAGTTGGATAGATAATTTCAGCTACTGAATAATCTTTAAGTAACTGATCGACCGCCTCCAATTCAACCTCTGCAAATTGCTCTAGAAATAAACTTTTTAATAATTTATCTAACTGTCCCTGTTGATGAGGACGAGCCAAATAACTGACAGCATCCTCTAAATGCTCAATCGTACGAGCTTGCTCCTGACTAATCCCACCTACTTCTACAAATGGAGCATCTTCTTCTTTTAACCGCTCTACTACCTCCTCTTGGGTATAGCGATTAGGTACTAAGATAGCTAGTGTCTCATCTGGATTACTTTCAACCTGCTTAATAGCCTTCTTAACAGTCAGCTCTATCTCTTCAGCTCTAGTTTCATACTTTTGAGTAGAGATACCATAACCATCCAATTTAGGATTAGGGTACGGATCATCCTCTGTTACTGTTTGGATTAGTTGGCCCTCTAATGCCTGCTGACAGTCTGGTACTGGATGTTCCTTCCGAGTCCAGTTTACTAAATAATTGGCTAAATCTATAATTTGCTCCGTACTCCTGCTTGAAGCCAAGATCGCCCCCCGCTCAACATCATCTCGTCGACAAAACTCTCTAAAGAGATCAGGCTCAGCCAAGGTAAAGGTACCCATAATCGATTGATTAGAGTCACCAACTCGAACTAAATTCCCATGATCAGCGGCTAATAAATAGAGCATCTTCTGTTGAATCAGGTTTGAATCTTGGGCTTCATCCTCAAAGATATAACCCCACCTTTGCTGTAAACGACTACGAAGTATTTGATCTTCATTCAGTAAACGCCAGGCATTGACAATTAAATCATTAAAATCAAGTAAACCATTACTAGCTAACTCTTGAGCATAATCAAGGTATATTTCACAAACCCAAGCTAAATAAGATTGAGCCGCTAGTTTATTACGCAACTTTTTTACTTGATCTCGATCTAACCCATGGCTTTTTAACTGACCAACCATCGTCTTTACTAAACCTGGAAAGGCCTTCTCCTGCCACTTCTCAGCTCCAATCGAATGCCACTTAGTATTAGGTGGTCGATCGATAATCCTCTCCCAACGGGAACGATTCTCGCTTAACCACTTCTGAGTTAAGCGATTAATAATCCTCTGTTGTTCATTCTCATCTAAGACCTTAAACTCATCATTGATCAATAGATAATCAGGCCGCTCCTTTAAGATCCCCATTGCTAAAGAATGGAGTGTTTTGACCTCATAACCCGCTCCTGTAGCCAAACCTCTTGCTTCTAAAAATTTATCGATTCGGCTGCGAAAGTTAGCTACAGCCGAATTCATATACGTTACAATTAAGATTTTGCTTGAATCTAAGTAACCCTCTGCAATCAAATCAGCTGCTAAATAAGCCAAGGTAAAGGTCTTACCTGCTCCCGGTACCGCTGGTACAGCCATCATTCCCGAACTATATTCCCCTACCTCTTGCTGTCCGCCAGCTCGTAATTCAACATCTTTAAAGTCGATCACTACAATCCCCCCTTATGTTAGTGTATAGTTGATAATTGATAGTGGATAGTGGATAAAAAAATCCGCTCTTAGATTTTTTCTATTGCTCTTTATCACTTGATTTTTAACTGTACATTGTAAATTGTAAATTGTACATTTGTTTCTTAATTCTCCCTCCGGGTTCTTCGAACCCTTCGTGATGAAAAAATCCGCTCTTAGATTTTTTCTATCCACTGAGCTAACTGTCCTGTCTGCTCCCATCCTCTACTATTTAGATCACTATCAGCTACATAAAGTCCTTCCTTGACCTTACTGAGCATACTCTGTAAATAACCAGCCAATTGCTCTTTACGTAAAGACTGATCTATAAAATCATTCCACTCTAACTCTTCCTCTTCTTTGGATAATAGATGCGGATTACTCAACTCCTTACTGCTTCCTAATAGCCACAATTCACTAGAAGCATCTAATAAAAATAAATAATCAACATCTTCTAGATAAGAAAAGGAGAGAAAAGTATAAGGAGTAGCTAAGATGACCTTATCTTCTAGATCCTCTGGTCGATAAAGTAGCTCTGCTGCCAAAGTCCCTTCATTGATCATTTCGATGAACCTAGCTCCTAAATCACGTTCTTCAAAGTCCTTGAACTTAATCATTACTTCCTTAAATTTAACAAATGATTTAATTAACTGTCGACAGGCCAACATATCATCTTCATCGGGGACTAAAGAAGATAATATGTTTCCAAATGCTGCTCTAAAAAAGTACTCCAATTGAAAATCATCCTTTCGCTGCTTAAATAACCAATCTCGAAAGGCTTCATATTTCTCAGCTCGCTGGAAGCCAAGTTTGGCCCGTAAGCCACTCTCTTCAGGATCAGGTAATCTTAAATCATTCTCCTTAATCTTTTCTGCTAATAATGAACTTCGGACTGGATCAAACTCTAAGATCAAATTTAAAGTCTGAAACAAAGCAGATTGACTGACCTCTAACTCCCAATCTGGCCTCGTTAAGACTGTTAAGACAACTAATGCTTGAGCAAAGGGGTTATCAAGCAACAATCTATTCTTGGTCAAACTGAGCAAAGAATACTCTTCTTGCTCAAGGTGTTTATTAAGAGTAAAATCTAATACCTTATCTGGATAAGGAGTAATAATAGCAATCCGATTAGCTTCAACACCAGCTTGAAGTAGATTAACAACCTTGGAAGCAACCTCTGCTAGCATATCTCCTCGTAGTTCAGTCCGAATCTGTTGTTGGATAAAGCCTGTTGATTCTATCTCTTTACTAGTTAAGATTCCTTCAGCTAATTGCCGGGCCAACTCCCTTGCATTTTCAGAAGCAGTATAAGACTCTTCTAACTCTACTCTTTCACAATTAGCCACAAATCGCTCCCTAGCCAACTCCGGTGCTGAACCAAAGAATTTACCCAAGCTAACCTCAGGATTAAAAGCTAAACAACTATCTTCAACCACTTCCATCAGCTTGATAATTAATTCCTGACCAACAGGTGTCATCCGCTCTAAATCATCAACAATTAAGTAATTATACCGTTCAGCTAAACTTTGATAGTACTCTGTGCTAGATAATAAATACCGATTATATAACTCCACCAATAAAGAGTAATCGAGACAACGCCGTTCTAAACATAATCGCCGAAAGCCCTTCATCACTTTCAATGCCACTTGATAAGCCTCTTGCTTATCCTGATCACCATCTGCTAAGATTAAGAGTCGCTCTTTAGCCTCAGTCAGTGAGAGACCATTTAAAGCTGCATGATTTAGATTATCAATCAACTGTACTGCAATCTGTTGCATGGTAGATTTAACATCTATAAAATAGCCCTTCTCCCGCTCTTTTTCTACTAACTTACTCATTAGATAATGAGCTGGTTCAACAGTCATAAAGAGCGGCTCTAAAACCTTACGCCCCTCTGCTAACTCTCCTTCAATCAGATCCCAATATCGTTTGATCTCTTGTTGTAAAAAACTAAAATAACTATAGATATGTAAAGAACCGATAGATTCTAAATCGATCTTTCTTCGCCAATCCCTCACACTGGTTGCATCATTGACCAAAACAAGACAGTCATCAGTACTAGTCTGTTGAGCAACCTCTTTATATTTTTGATATAACTTTGTCGTCTTACCAGAGCCTGTTGGCCCGACATAGATCACTTCCATAACTAACCCCCATTTATTTTAATATTCTTTTTCTTATTATTTTCCAATTCTCAATGATTAATACATACTACCTCACTTCTAGATCTCTTATAATAATTCCTACTATTTTCTCTATTTCAATCAGTTTTACCCTGTGCCTGATCCTTTCCTTCACCTAAAAAGAATGCTTTAAGATAATCAATTGGTGGTTGTTCAGAGATATAAAAGCTCCCATCGGTATCTAGTAAAGCTAATAAGACCTCATCTATCTCTAACTCCCGTTTTGAAATTTCAGTTTCCAACCACTCCATATCTAATCCTACAGCCTCTAACTTACCTCTATTAATTTCACCATCAATAATCAGTGGGACAGGAATTCCCTCATAATTAGTTTTTAATTCTAGATCAGTCGGAGTGACAGGTCGAGATTGGGCTTTAGGAATCACAGATAATTGACCACTTGGTTCTAAGATTGCAAATTCAATATCATGTAACCTCCGATAGCCTTTACTACGCAAACCAGCCAATAATTGATTGAGATTAACTTGATTTTTGATTAGATTCTCCTTAACAATCCGACCATTACGTACCAATATATCTGGTTGCCCACCCACAATCCCCTTTAAAGGATTACTCAAAGTACTGACACTGATCAAAGTATGAAGCAAAGCAAGGATTACTAAAGCTATCAGCCCATTCAAAATAGGAACTTCCCTGTTGACTATCAACGCCCCTGAAGCAGAACCCATGATCATCATTACTACCAGATCATAAGGTTTTTGTTGAAAGGTAAGCCCTTTTCCTAATAAGCGAAGTATTAATACAGAACCAATGTAAAAAAGAAACGCTCTAAGTACTATCGGCATAACTACAACTCCTTTTAAAATCGAATAAAGACCTTTAATATTATTTACATTAAGGAGTTATCTGATACTCGATAAAAGAAGGTCTTTGATGAGAAGTTTGTCTTGGTTTAAGATTAAACTGAGACTTAACCTTAAACTTAATTATACAAAAGCTCAGGGCCAACGTTGGCCCTGAGCTCAAATTAGAATAATCCTTGATAATCGCTCTGTACAATTTTACTCAATAACTTAATACTATTTTCTAGATCTGTTAAATCAATCATCTCCGCTGGCGAATGAACGTAACGCCCAGGAATTGAAATTGCTCCTGCAATCGCACCTTCTCGAGACAACTGCATTCTACCCGTATCGGTTCCACCTCTATCTAATACCTCAAGCTGATAAGGTATCTCATTCTCCTCAGCTAAGTCAATCATTAAATTCTTTAGTTGGGGATTGACCAACACCGATCTATCCTTGACTTTGATTGTTGGCCCTTCACCCAATGAAACTGCCATCCGCTTAGCTTCAGGAGTATCACCAGTTAAGGTCAGATCAACTGCAATCCCTACATCGGGATTGATCCCATAAGAAGATGTTATAGCTCCTCGAGTACCAACCTCTTCTTGTACGGTAAAGACAAAGTAAGTATCAAAAGTCGGTTGCTCTGTTAATTGCTTGATCGTCTCAATCAAGACAGCACAACCTGCCCGATCATCCAATCCCTTGGCAACAAGTCTGTTTTCTAGCAGATCGAGCTGGCGATAATAAGTAGCAGTATCACCGATCTTGACCCTCTTTTCTGCTTCTTCCTGGCTAGTAGCTCCGATATCGACATACATCTTATCATGCTTTAACTTACTGATATCATCCAATTTACCCTCTTTATCGATCACACCTATCGTTTCTCCATTGAATAACACTCGCTCACCCAATAGATTATAAGGAGAGACCCCTCCTACATTAGAAAAACGAATAAATCCATCTTCCTCGATATGGGTAGCGATCAATCCGATCTCATCCATATGAGCTGCTAACATCACCTTTTTAGAATCATCTTGCCCCTTTTTAAGAGCAATCAGATTACCCATTGTATCAACCTCAATGTGATCTACTTGATCTTTTATCTCCCCACGAATTAACTCTCTTACTGCAAGCTCATCCCCTGACGGGCCAAAAGTCTCTACTAACCTCTTAATTAATTCCTTCATCTGTCAGACCTCCCTCTTCCATCTCTTCACAAAATTTAGTCAACAATTTAACTGTTGCCTGATAATCATTTAAGTTGATCAGTGACGCTGGGGAATGAATATATCGACACGGCAGTGACATAACTGCTGTCCGAATCCCTTCCTTAGTTAAATGGATTGCTCCTGCATCGGTTCCTGCTGTAGTCAACTTTCTGAATTGATAAGGAATCTCATTCTGCTTAGCTACCTCAATCAGTTTATTCACTACAGGTTGACTAGGAATCAACGAGCCATCCTGAACTGTTAAAGCTGGCCCTGCTCCTAGCTGAGTAGAATAACCTGCCTCCTTACTATCAGGCACATCAGAAGCTGAAGTACCCTCTACTACTAATGCAAGGTCAGGATCAAGATCATAAGCAACTACACTTGCTCCCCGCAGACCAATCTCCTCTTGAACAGTAAAAGCAGCAATAATAGAAAGTTGGTGCTCTTGTTGTAAAAGCTCAACTAATGCTGCACATCCAACCCGATCATCAAATGCTTTACCTTTAACGGTATCAGTACCCAAGTGCTTAAACTCAGTAGCAAAAGTAGCCATCATTCCCAACTCAATCAACTTTTCAGACTCCTCTTTCTCTTTAGTTCCAATATCTATATACAATTCTCCATAATCAAGTGGATTTTTTCGCTCATCAGGCTCTTGAAGATGGATTGCTTTCGCTCCAATCAACCCAGGAATCTTATCCGGGCCAACAACAACCTGCTTAGAGACTAAGATTCTTTTATCAATCCCACCAATCGGTTTAAACTTCAACAGCCCATCATCTGTAATATCTGTAATCATCAATCCAATCTCATCCATATGAGCTGCTAATAATATCGTTGGATATTCTGGTTTACCTTCTTTAAAAGCGATTAAATTCCCTAAAGCATCAGTCTCAATTTGATCAACATCATCCTTAATCTCTGCTCTAATTAAATCTCTTACTTCAGCTTCACGCCCTGAAACTCCAACTGCCTCTGATAACTGCTTTAAAAACATCTTAATCCCTCCACAAATTCGCCTTCTAACTCTCTTAGTAACTGGGCCAACAACCTAGCCCCTCGCTTAATATCATTCAAACTGACCGTCTCTACTGAAGTATGCATATACCGCAAAGGAATAGATAAAACCGCAGTTGGAATCCCACTTTTAGTAACCTGAATTGCATAAGCATCAGTCCCCCGTGGTGATGGAGAAGCATCCAGTTGATAATCAAGCTCTATTTCATCTGCTACTTCCTTTAACTTCTTGACCAACTGAGGATGAATATGCGGGCCAAAACTGAGTGCTGGACCTGTTCCTAATTCAACAGCTTCATCCTGATTGACACCAGGCATCAATCCATGGCAGACATCAACTGCAATCCCAATATCGGGTACAACGCCATAAGTACTCGTCGTCGCTCCTCTGACTCCTACCTCCTCTTGAACTGTAGCTACAGCATAAAGATCGACTTGATGGGTCATCTTATCTAACTCTTTTAATGTCTCTAATAAAAGCAAGACCCCTGCCCGATCATCTAAGGCCTTACCTGCTACTCGATCATTTTCTAAGCTTAAAAGATCCCGTTGCAGTGAAATAATATCACCAACTCTAACCTTCTTTTTAACCTCAGCTTCAGCTAAACCTAGATCAATATACATCTTCTCTATCTCAAATGACTTTTTCTGCTCCTCTTCATCTTGCAAATGAGGTGGCTTAGCTCCAACTATCCCTGACAGATCTTCTCGACCATGAACAGTTACCTCTTGACCTACTACTGTCCTCTGATCAACCCCACCAACCGTCGTAAATCGTAAAAATCCTCCTTCTTCAATCTCAGTAACCATCAATCCTATCTCATCCAAGTGAGCTGCTAACATCACTTTATATTCCTGTTGGCTCTCTCCTGCTTTATAAGCCAGCAGATTACCTAATTTATCAAATTCAATCTGATCTACATAAGGTTCAAATAATTGAGCTACCTGTTGACCCAACTTTTTTTCATATCCTGAGACACCGGTAGCTTCAGATAGTTCTTTTAGTACTTGCTTACTGTCCATTTCTCTACCTCCCTATAGAACAACTTACACATTATTGATATTTAGTGGCACTTTGCCACTAAATATCAGTGTACAGTTTACAGTTGACGGTTGACAGTTAAAACCTTAAAATCAAAACTACTCTAAACCTGTAATTCTAAAGCTTTTCATAGGTTTTAAGCTTTTAAGATTTTGATCTTAACTGTAAACTGTAAACCGTAAACTATCAACTCAATTATGTGGCACAAAAGTGCCACAATATTGTAACATTACTTTAATTAGTTTTAACTATTCACTATTAATTATTCACTATTAATTGAACTAAAATCGATGCCCTACTCCTAACTGTAAATTAATCGAACTGCGATCATCTAAATGACCTATAAAACCTGCTCTAAGATCAAGATTATGATTTAAACTAGTGCTAACTCCTACATCATAAAGCAGCGATAAATCGCCTCCCCTTGTAGTTAGATTCAATTCATAAAGCCCTACTACCTCATTACTTAGCCCTTGCTGACCATTGATTCCAACAAATGGATCACTATCAGCTAACCCTGCTAAGAGTGCTAAATTACTATCAAGCTGATACTTAACTCCTAACCGATCAAAAGAGGTTCCTACCTTTGCTGTCAATCCTATCTCAGAATTCAAACCATACTCCCCACCAAGACTAAAACCGTGATCACTGATTAACATTGCCGTCATTGAACCTTGCTCTGCTCTTACAGTTGGCCCGCTTAAAGCCCAGGCAGTCCCTGAAGAACTAAACAACAAACCTACCAGCAATAAAACTAAAAATTGTTTTTTCATCATCATCTACTCCTTTCATTAGTTGAGTTCCTAGTTTTTAGATATTTATATCTCTTATTAAATATGCTCTGTATCTATTCATTATTCACTATTCACTGCTCTTCCACTTCTACCTCAAATAATTTACCATCGACCTTTATCTTAAAGTATCTAGTTCTTTTCTTAACCTCAGTAGCAAGCCATTCTTTAAGTCGAGCTATTCTCTCTTCCTTTTTCTTCAATTCTTGCTGAGCCTCTACAACTTCTATCTGCTCAAATTTCAATTTATCTCCTGGCTTAGCTTGAGCCACTTTAGGTAAGTCTATACTGATTACATTTGCTATCTTGGCATAACCTCCAGTCGTCTGTCGATCAGCCAACATAATGATCGGCTGACCATCACCAGGTACTTGAATCGCTCCGCTAGCTATCCCATCTGAAATAATATCGGCTCCCTTGGTATGTTCTAACGTTGGCCCAGCCAATCTACAGCCCATCCGATCTGATTGAGTGGTTAGTTGATATCTACTAGTTAAGAAGGTCTCTAAACTCTTGGAGGTAAAATAATCACCCTGCGGGCCAACAATCACCCTAATCTTCCTATCCTCTAGATAATCTTCTAAGAGATCTGCTGGAATACTTCTCTTCAAACAGAACTCCCTTACTTCTTTATTCTTAGCTAGGCTGAGTTCATCTCCCTGCTTAAGCTTCCTTCCTTTAAAACCACCCAACTCCCCCCTTAAATAAGTCGACTTACTGCCCATTACTTCTGGCAACTTAATCCCACCTCGGATTGCAATATAACCCCTTAATCCTGCTTTTACTCCATTAAGGGATAACTTACTACCCTTACTTACCTTCACCGCCTGCCACATAGGAATCTCTTTCCCATCAAGCTCAGGATTCATACCTCCCCCAGTAATCGCAATGACTGCTTCAACTTTGAACTGAATTGTTGGCCCTAGGAATGTTGCTTCAATCGCTGCTTCATCTTCTGGATTCCCTACTAATATATTAGCAATCTTGAAAGCATACTGATCAACAGCCCCTGCAGTAGGCATTCCATACTTCATATAACCAAATCTTCCTAGATCCTGAATTGTTGTCATTGGCCCGGCTTTTATAATCTTTAATTCTCCCATCTCTGCTAGATCTCCTTCCAAAATACCAGTTAACAGTGAACAGTTGACGGTTGACAGTTAAAAACCTAAACTCTAAACCCCTAAACATAAAACTTTTCAAAGGTCTTATGATCTTAAGTTTTTAAGATTTTGATCTTCAACTGTAAACTGTAAACCGTAAACTGTCAACTCAATATTGTGGCACAAAAGTGCCACAATATTGTAATTAACATCAATTATCAATTTGTTTAACCTCAACTTGATAATCACCATCTTCTACTACAACAGCTATTGCTTCATATTCCTCTGCGGTTATCGGCTCAAACTTAATATAATTGCCACTCTCTATCCCCTCCAAAATTGGTTGCTTACGATCAGGATCAAATAACTTGACAGGTGTCTTTCCAATCAACTGCCAACCACCAGGACTTTCAATCGGATAGATTCCTGTCTGATTATCAGCAATCCCTACACTCCCCGCTGGAATCTTAGTCAGTGGTTCTTGTAAACGCGGAGTAGCTAACTTCTCTGCTAAACCTCCTAGATACACAAAACCAGGCGTAAAACCTAACATATAAATTAGATATTTTGGCTTAGAATGTAACTCAACTACCTCTTCTGCTGTCAAACCATTAACTTGAGATACATACTCCAAACCTTCCCCTTTATATAATGTAGGAATTTTAACTAATTTTGGTTGAGGAAGTTCAATTTCTTCAAGGTTTTCTTCTAATATCTTTAATTTTTCAATCAACAGGTCACGTTCTATTGTTAAGGGATCATAAGTTATCAATAGTGATCTATAAGTAGGAACTACCTCCCCAACCCCTTCTAGACCTTCCTTTTCAATGGCTAAAGTAAAATTTCTTATCTTTCTATTTATCTCTGTAGAGATTTGATTCCCTAACTCAACTACCACTGCTTTATCCCCTGCATCTAAGTATCTAGCTTGATTATACATTTTTCCCTCCACAATTAACTAAAATATTATTGATATTAAGTGTCAGTGTGAGTAATGTGTGTGTGTAAAAGCAAAACCTTAGACCTTATGATTTTGACCTCACTCACACTCACACAAACAACTGACACATTATTGTAATTAAATTATAAAAAACAAGACATAGAATTTACTTTTATTCCTTCTTTTTTCAATCCTTCTTTAATCTTAACTGCCAATTCAACTGCTTGCGGATTGTCACCATGAAGACAGACAGTATCAGCCTTAACCTCTATTTCCTCTCCTGTAATTGCTTCTACCTTTCCTTCTTTGACCATCTTGACTACTCGCTCAACTGCTAACTGTGAATCATGAATCACTGCTCTCTCTTTTCTTCTAGAGACCAAAGTTCCATCAGAATTATAAGCTCTATCTGCAAAAACCTCATTAGCAACCTGCAACCCTTGCTCTAAGCCAGCTTCAATCAACTGGCTTCCTGCTAATCCTACCAAGATAATGCTTCGGTCAACTTCATAAATTGCTTCTGCAATTGCCCGGGCCAACTCCCCATCTTCCGCAGCCAGATTATACAAAGCACCATGAGGTTTAAGATGTTTAACTTTAGCATCTGCTCCTTGAGCAAATGCTACCAATGCCCCTAACTGATACTTGACATAAGCCTTCGCTTCTGTGGGAGTAAGCTCCATCTTGCGCCTACCAAAGCCCATCAAATCTGGCAAGCCAGGATGAGCTCCGATCTGTACCCCATTCTCTTTAGCAATTCTGACCGTCTGCTCCATCACCAACGGATCACCAGCATGCCAGCCGCAAGCAATATTAGCTGAGGTGATATGCTTAACTACTTCTTGATCTAAACCTAATTTATAATTACCAAAGCTTTCACCAATATCACTATTCAAATCGACTTGATACATTTATGTAGCCCCCCCTCTTTAAAAGCAGTTGACAGTGAACAGTTGACGGTTGACAGTTAAAAACCTAAACCTCTAAAGATAAGACTTTTCAAAGGTCTTAATTTTTTAAGTTTTTAAGATTTTGACCTTCAACTGTCAACTGTAAACCGTAAACTGTCAACTATAATGTGGCACTTTAGTGCCACATTATTTTAAACCAACGCCAACAAAACCCCTGCTGCCACTGCCGACCCAATCACTCCTGCTACATTTGGCCCCATAGCATGCATCAACAGATAATTCTTAGGATTCTCTTCTTGACCGACAGCTTGTACAACTCTAGCTGATATTGGTACCGCTGATACTCCAGCTGAACCAATCAAGGGATTGATCTCTCCAGCAGTCAACTTAGACATCAACTTGCCAAATAAAGTCCCAGTTGCTGTTCCAATTGTAAACGCTACTAATCCCAATAAGATAATCTGAATCGTATCAATCGTTAAGAATTGATCAGCACTGGCTGTGGCTCCTACTGTCAATCCCAATAAAATAGTCACTATATTAAGTAATTCATTTTGGCTCGTCTTTAAAAGCCGCTTTACAACTCCACACTCTCTCATCAGATTGCCAAACATCAACATCCCTAATAGTGGCGTAGCTGCAGGCAATAATAACCCAGTAACTATAATCATCACTATCGGAAATAATACCTTTTCTGCTTTAGAGACCTCCCTTAACTGTTTCATCTCAATTTGGCGTTCCTCTTTGGTAGTCAACAGCCTCATAATCGGTGGTTGAATAATCGGTACTAAAGCCATATAAGAATAAGCTGCAACAGCAATCGAACCTAACAGATGAGGGGCCAGCCTAGATGCCATAAAGATAGCTGTTGGCCCGTCTGCTCCACCAATGATTCCAATCGAGCTAGCCTCCGGTAATGAAAAACCTAACGCAAGTGCTCCTAACATTGTGCCAAAGATTCCAAATTGAGCAGCAGCTCCTAATAACGCAGTCTTCGGATTTGCAATCAAAGGGCCAAAATCGGTCAACGCCCCCACCCCTAAAAAGATAAGAGGGGGATAAATCCCCAATCTGATTCCATAATATAAATAATATAACAGGCCTCCTTCTTCCATTAAGCCTGCTGCTGGTAGATTAGCCAATAGTAAGCCAAAAGAGATTGGTAGCAACAATAACGGCTCGTATTCTTTCACAATTGCTAAATAAAATAAGACCAAGGCAACCCCGAGCATAATTAAATAACGATAATCTAATTGTGCATAACCGGTTGAAGCCCAAAAATCAGCTATTAAAGAACTCAATCCTTCCACCTCCTTTTCAATTCACAATTCACGATGCACAATTTACAATTAATTCTAAAATATTAAAATCAAACCCCTGAAAAAGTAATCTACTCAACTACTACTAGTATATCTCCTGCTTCTACTGTTGCACCTTCTACAATATTAATAGCTTCAATAACCCCTTCATTATCAACTCTAATCTCATGCTCCATCTTCATCGCCTCTAAAATCATAATCAACTCATTACTTTTAACTTGTTGGCCCTCAGCTACTAAGACCTGATTGACTACTCCAGCTAGGGGACTTGTTATTTCAGTTCGTGCATTACTCTTTTCATGTTCTTCATTCTTAATTTCCTGCTCTTCAAAATTTTCAGCTTCTCTCCGCTCAACTTCCTCTACCTCTACCAAATATTCTTTATTATTAACCTTAACTTTGAACTTACGCATCCCATACCTCCAACACTATAGTGAAGTCCAAGGTTAAGTTAATTTCTACTTAGACTTAACCTTGAACTTAAAAATTAATTATTCTATTTTAGATATCGATTTAATTCTATATTCTTGCTTCTCATCACTTAAATAAGTACTGATTGCCCCACAAATAGCAGCAATCTCTTCTTCTGTTAATTCCATTTGATCATCTTCTAACCTCTTAATCTGCTTAGTTGAAACAATTCGATCCAACTTTAGCTTCATCACAAGCAACTCTATTATCTTGACAACTAAAGGAATACTGGCCAAAGCTAAACTTACAATTAAGACTCCTACTAAACTAATCTGCAATCCTAGTCCAAATCCCTCCATCAGATCACTCCTGTATGTAAATTTCATGTCAGATTTATTATATAGATAATTGAATTTATTGTCAAGAAAAGCTAATTAAAGCCTGTTTAAATAAAAAAACAAAAGAAATTGATATACCCTTAATAAGAATATATCAACTCCTTTAATAAATTGCAATCAATCTTTCCGCCAAGCTCCTACTAATGATGAAACCCCTTGAATGAAAAAAACACCAGCAACCCAATAATAGACAAATTGCGGATATAGTAAAATTAAGATCCCGACGAATAAATAAACAATTCCAGTAAAAATCAAACTAGCTCGTTCAGTTTTACCAGTTTTTTCGCTCAAAGTATCAGCCACCTTTATAAAATTAGTATGGTTTAATAATGTATTCCAAGTAAGTGAATGGGCATTAGACTGCAAAATATTATTCCTAACTTCTTTCCAAAAGTAAGGAAAGAAGATGAAATTTAAGAAGATACCAATTAAAAAGAGGCTCAATAAATAAGTTAAACTAGAGTAATAATCACCCCAAGTCAGCAACAAACCAATTTCATCCATAAATAACCCTAAGCCTGTTCCATAAATCAACGCCGTCTGTTTTCTAGTTAAAAATGTAAACCCAACTAATGCTATCCATCCAGCGAAAGCAATTAGAAGGACTCCAAAATAAAAGTGATGAATATGATAGCCAAAGAGAATTATATTACGACCAATATAAAAATCAACTTCAGGAACTCCACCTTGCTTTGCTACCTCAGCAAATTCACTCTCTGCTGAACCAGCTATTAATACCATCACTCTGATCGCTAAAAATGAAAGAAAATAAGAAATTGTAATCAAAAATGGAATCTCTTTATGTTCTTTTTCTCTAACTATAATCCCTCCTGGTAAATATAATCTTTTTTAATTATCACTCAATTTATTTCATCTATTTAATTCTAGAACTAAAACTAAGCTCCTGCAAGAGACTTTAATTAATTAAAGAAATTACATTCTTTCTAAATACAGTTGCTAGTAATCCAATACTAATAAGCACTAATAAGATAACCACTACTCTACGGAATTTTAAAACCTTTAACTCAAAATAAATCTGATTCTTTTCTCCTAACTCTAATTCCCAAATCAACTTCTTTCCCTCATCTTGTATTGTTGTCGCATTGCTTTCTGTTGCTTCAACAGGCAGATTTAATTCTAAACCTAGATCCATATCCTCTAATAAGGCAGTACTAAAAAAATTATTAACTTGCTCATCCTCTTCCCAAGCTAATTCTTCTAAATTAATCACTTTATCATATTTATAAGTAGTCATCAAAAAAGATTTTTCTTCTTCAACCCCTACTAATGATAAAACATCATCTATCTCTGTTAATCCTGCTTCAGATTTTTCTTCAATCTGACCAAGTAGCCCTAAGTTCCTTTCATAACTGGCAAAATCAGCTACCTCTCTACTAACAACTAACCCCATATACTTCCCATCATCAAAGGTATCTACCCCATATCCTTTCTCTAAAGCCATATCTTCTAGCTCAATAAAGAAATTACTCACTTCTTGACCACCAAATGCATAAAAACTCGATTCCATTCCGAAAATATATTCTATTTGCCCACTACCATCCTTGTTCATCGTAACATTACTCCTTAATTTCATACACCCTGTTAATAATATAATAGCCAATAAACCTAACACTAATAAGATAAACTTTCTTTTTCCCATTAACTTCCCTCCTAACAGAAGATTCTTGCTAATTTATCACTTTAGTATTAAATTTATGTCTTTTCTTTTTAAAAATAACTAAAAAAGAGAACCTTACAGGCTCTCTTTTTCTTAAATAAAATTGCTATTCTCTTAAACATCAATCTCTAACTTATTTTGTGGTTTCTGTTTGAGAAAGAATAAAAACAATGCTACAACTGCCGCCAAAACTCCACCGCTTGTCCCGATAGTACTAGATAAGCTGAATCCTTCTGGAGCTACCAAAATATACGAAATAGAGACAGCTGTCATAAATGTTGCTGGAATAGTAGCTATCCAGTGGAATCGATCCTGCTGGATCAAATATGCTGCTCCAGCCCATAAAGCAACCATTGCTAATGTCTGATTAGCCCAAGCAAAGTAACGCCAAATAACATCGAAGTCCATCTGTGATAAGATAGCACCTACTGTAAACAATGGAATTGCTAGCTTATATCTATTCTTAGCACTAGCCTGTTCTAACTCGAAAGAATCTGCCAAAATTAAGCGAGCACTACGAAAAGCAGTATCACCAGAACTGATCGGCAAAGCAATAACTCCTAACATTGCTAATATACCACCAGTTACTCCTAGCATGCTATCACTGATCTCCTTTACAACTCCAGCTGGCCCACCTAAAGTTGCTAAAGCAGAACCTAATTCCCCAGTACTACCAAAGAAGGTCATTGCTGCTGCAGCCCAGATTAAAGCAACTATTCCTTCAGCAATCATGGAGCCATAAAACACCTTACGCCCTTGCCTTTCATTCCCTAAACAACGAGCCATTAATGGTGATTGAGTAGCATGAAATCCACTGATTGCCCCGCAAGCAATTGTTACAAATAATAATGGCCATAATGGTAATGATTCTGGATGTAAATTAGTTAAGGTTATCTCTGGAATCTGATAATCTCCAAAGACCAACCCACTACCTACTCCAAAAGCCATAATCAATAATGAAGCACCAAATACAGGATAAAATTTAGCAATAATCTTATCAACTGGTAAGATAGTAGCTAAGAAGTAATAAGCTAATATAATGATTACTAAAGCATTGAGACCTAACCCTGTCATTTCTGCCAATAAAGCAGCCGGCCCAGTCATAAATACAGTTCCTACCAAGACCAGTAATACAACTGAAAAAACCCTCATAAACTTACGAGCACCTTCACCCAAATACTCACCGACAACCTCGGAAATACTTGCTCCATCATTACGTACAGATAACATTCCTGATAAATAATCATGGACTCCACCTGCAAAGATAGAACCTAATACAATCCATAAGAATGCTACTGGCCCCCACAACGCTCCTGCTATTGCTCCAAAGATCGGCCCTAGCCCAGCAATATTCAAGAATTGAATTAAGAAGATCCGTCCCCAAGGCAATTTAATGTAATCTACCCCATCTTCTAGTTTAGTAGCTGGAGTTTCTTGCTCCTCATCTACCCCAAAGATTCTATCTACAATCGTACCATAAATAATATAACCGACAATTAATGCTATTAAAGAACCGAAAAAAGATATCATTTTATAACCCCCTCAAAATATTTAGAATATTATTAACAGCTTATTTAAAACTATAATCTTATTGTTAATTCGTTAGCCTAATTATACATCAATAACTTATGAAAGTGCGACATTCAATCTAAACTGCAGAAAAGAAAACTCGAACTACATTATTTTAAGCTGAATTTCAATCAAAACTTATCCAAAAGAAAAAATGGCCGTTAGGCCATTTTTATTAAAGACTTAATTATTATAGATCAAATATTTTCTTTAAAATCTTAACCTTAGATCGACTAACTGGAACCTTCATTGCTCCTTGATCAGCCATTACCACTTGATACTTCCCTTTAAACCAAGGAATAACCTCTTTAATCTCTTCTAAGTTAATCAAATAACTACGATGTATTCGCAAAAAGTTATCATCTTTTAACTTCTCCTCCAGTTGGCTCAAATTCAAACCGACCTTATATTCTCGATCATAAGTCTTGGCATAAACATCTCCACCTTTAGTATATAAAACTATCAATCCTTGATAAGGTACTAATTTAATTCTCTCGCGACCGGTCTCTACTGGCAATTTCTTGATTTTAGGTTTTAAATCAAATTGATCACTGACTTCTAATTTAGTAAGAAATGTTTCCAATTTATCCTCTACTTCTTCATAATCAGCAGTTAAATAGTTATTTTTAGCCCGCTCAATAGTCTCTAGTAACCGCTCCTGATCATAAGGCTTCAATAAATAGTCAATTGCATTCACTTTAAAAGCATCAATTGCATACTGATCATAAGCGGTTATAAAAATAATGATTGGCTTAATTGACCAGTTTTGAATCTCTTGAGCTACTTCCAAGCCGCTTTTACTGGGTAGTTGAATATCTAATAAGACTAAATCAGGATTTTTATCTTTAATTAACTCTAGTGCTTCCTCTCCATCTATTGCCTCTCCTACTAACTCAACCTCTTTAATCCCCTCTAGTAGATAAGTTAATTCATTTCGTGCTGGAAATTCATCTTCAACAATTACTGTTCTTAATTTCATTGTTCAATAGCCCCTCTCCTTTACAAAGTGGCAGTTTAATAGTTACAGAAGTTCCTTCATCTACTTCACTCTCAATAGCAAGTCCATACACCGAACCATAGATCTTTTTCAATCTCTGATTTACATTATTTAGACCAATTCCAGAATCGATATTCTGTTGATTGGTCTGTAGAAGTTGCTCTAGCTTTGCTGCAGAAATCCCTACTCCATTATCACTAACCTTAATTATCAATTCTTCTTTATCTTTTAGTGCTTCAATCTTAATCTTACCAGTTCCAGCCTGTGATGAAATACCATGTTTTAATGCATTTTCTACAACTGGCTGTAATGTAAAGCTAGGTAATTCATAGCAATGTAGGACTTCTGGAATATCAGTTATTAATTTCAATCTATCTCCAAATCTAGCTTTTTCTATCGCAATATAATCTAATGTATCTTCTAATTCTTGTTTTAATGTAACTAATTTACTGTTCTGTTTTAAGGTCTTTCGAAAAAAATTAGCTAACTTCAATAATAAGTCTCTTGCCTGTTCAGGATCTGTTCGACAGAAGGAACTAATTGTATTCAAGGTGTTAAATAAGAAATGAGGATGAATCTGTGCTTGTAATGCTTTGAGCTCAGCTTCAGTCGCCAATTGAGCTTCTTTTTCCAAAGAAGAGATGTGTAACTGGTTTGATAATAACTCAGCAACCCCTCTAGCCAACTCAATATCTAAATTACTGATTTCTTCTGTATCAGTTTTATATAGCTTTAAAGCACCAATTACCTCTTCTTTCCTCTTTAAAGGCGCAATTACTGCTGACTGCAAACTGCAACCTTCTATTGGACAACCAATTTCATCCTGCTCGGTTACTATTGCTAACTTTCCATTAGCAATTGCTTCTTTAGTAGCCGTAGTTAAAATCTCTTGACCACTATGATGATGATCTTCACTCAATCCACAATGGGCTAACACTATCTCTTTATCTGCAATCGAAACTGCAGCTACTTCTGTTTCTGCTAAAATAATCTTAGCTGTCTCTTGGGCTGAATTATAATTTAACCCATCACGCAAATAATTTAAAGTTTTATTAGCTATTTTTAATGCTTTATAAGCCTGAATTGCTTTTAATTCTTTTTCTTTCTTTGATGCATTATGCAAAATACTGATAAATAAAGCAATTCCTAAAGCATTACTTAAAGCCATTGGAATACTAATAATTTTCACCAATTGATAAGCCAAAGCATATGGTCGACTGAATAATAAGACTAAAAACATCTCAAATATTATTACTAAAATTCCTAGTAAAAAACTTTCCTTTAAAGTAATCTTACTTAATGGTCGATGATAATAAATACTCCCTCCAATAATTCCATAAAGAAAAGTAGCTAATCCACAAGCAAAGGCAGTAAAACCTCCTAATAAATAACGATGTAACCCTCCTATTAAACCAGCTATAATTCCAACAGTTGGCCCGCCTATCAAACCTCCAACAATAGCACCAATAGCTCTAATATTAGCATAAGCATCTAAAATATGAACACCTAAATAAGTCCCTATTAATGATAACAACCCAAAAAAGACCCCTAAAATCAATTTAGTTTTAACTTTTGCTTTTCGAGAAACTAATTGATTAAAAATATCTGTTTGCATTCCTAACAAGTAAGCAAAGACTGCCACTACTGACATACCTTTAATCAGAATAAATAAAAGTTCAAAGATTGTTTTATCCATTTTTATCTTCCTCTATTAAAATAATAGGTTATAATTTACAAAATTCTAATATTTTATCTACTACCTCTTCAACTTCAAAATTAGTTGTATCAATTTCAATAGCATCATCTGCCTTCTTTAATGGTGCAATATCCCGATTACGATCAAGCTCATCCCGTCTAATAATCTCTTCTTTTAACTGTTCAAAATCAACATTTTCTTCCTTTTGCTGCAACTCCTGATAACGCCGTTTCGTCCTCTCCTCTACAGTAGCATTCAAAAAGATCTTAAGATCAGCTTGAGGCAAGACAACCGTTCCAATATCACGCCCATCCATTACAACTCCTCCAGCTTGGGCCAACCCCCGCTGAATCCTCACCAACTCTTCTCTTACTGCTGCTACTTTAGCTACTATTGAAACATAATTACTTACCTTGTTGGCCCTGATCTCTTCAGTCTTATCTACTCCATCAATTACTACTCGATCTTCTAGTCCTTCCTTAACAAATTTAATTTCGGTACTTTGAGCTAACTCAGCTAAATCAACTTCAGATTGTAGATCAATATCTTCCTGTAATGCCTTAAGCGTCAATGCTCGATACATAGCTCCCGTATCTATGTAAATATATCCTAAACGTTTAGCTACCAATTTGGCAACCGTACTCTTACCTGCTCCTGCTGGCCCGTCAATTGCTATTACTAATTGCTTCTCTAATTTCATTATAATATCAATCCTTTCCCCTATTTAAATTTGTATCCTCTATTTACTTCAAGCCAACAACCTTATTTTCCTGCTTGCCTTAACTATTATAATTAACCATTAGCTTTTAATTGATAACTAATTACACAGTATTGATAAATAGCTTAAGTTTAAGGCTGAGGTTGAGTTTAAGTCAACCACTAGAAACATAAGGGCTTAGTTCTTACTTAGACTTAGACTCAAACTTAAACTAAATTGTAATAAACAGCAACCAAAATGGTTGCTGTTTATGATTACAGATAATCTCTTAACTTTTCACTGCGATTAGGATGCCTCAACCTCTGTAAAGCCTTCTTCTCAATCTGTCTAATCCTCTCTCGTGACAGATCATAATCTTGCCCAATCTCATTTAATGTCCGTGGCCTACCATCTAACAGTCCAAATCTCAACTGTAAAATTCTCTTTTCCCTATCCGATAATGTATCTAAAATATCATCTAATTCTTCTTGTAATAAAGTATCATAAGTGGCTTTATCTGGAGTCAATGCTGTCGAGTCTTCAATCAGATCCCCTAAAAAAAAGTCATCCTCTTCACCGATAGGACTATCTAATGAAGCAGGCTCTTGAATAAGTTCCTTAATCTTTTTAATCTTTTCTTCAGAAGTATTCATCTCTTCTGCCATCTCTTCTATTTTAGGTTCTCTACCTAACTTCCCTGACAATCTATTTGAAATCTTGATATACTTATTCATCGTCTCCCAAATATGAGCTGGTATCCTAATTGTACGTGATTTATCAGCTAAGGCTCGATTAATTCGCTGCTTAATCCACCAGGTTGCATAAGTACTAAATCGATATCCTTTCGTATGATCAAATTTTTTAATTGCTTGCATCAAACCTAAATTTCCCTCTTGAATTAGATCTAAAAAATCGAGCCCTTGGCCTATATACTTCTTAGCAACACTAATAACTAAACGTAAATTAGACTCAATCAAAGTCTGCTTTGCTTGCTCATCTCCTTCTTGAACCCTTTTAGCTAACTTTTTCTCTTCTTTAGCTGATAATAAATCATGAGCTGATTGATTTAAATAGACCTTGATTCCATCATTTTGCCTACTCCCCATATTCTGCCCTCCTTTTTAAAGAGCTCTTTCTCCACCACTACAATAAAGTTTACTCTTTTTAATTGTTTTCTAATAAAAAAGTTATTTTCCTGCATATATCAAATAATTACTTAATTTAGTTTCTATTTATATTTACTAGAAGCAAGCAGGTAAATATTACAGAAAATTGATATAAAACTTAAGTTTAAGGTTAAGTCTAAGTTTAAGTAAGACTAAGATCTTATGTTTTTAATGGTTGGCTTAACCTTAAACTCAAACTTAAACTAAAAAAACCACTTAACTCTAAATAAAGTTAAGTGGTTTTTTTGATTATAACTTAGCTAACAGTTCTTCAAAATTAGGGAAAGAAATATCAATACATTCAGCATCTTCAATAACAACAGGCTCCTCTGCTATCAATCCAGCTATTGCTAAAGACATAGCCACTCGATGATCATCGTAACTATGACACTTAGCTCCTCCTTGAATGGTTTGTTTTCCTACTATCTCCATCCCATCTTCTCGCTCTATTACCTCAACCCCTAATTTTGCTAACTCTTTTACCATCGCATCAATTCGATCCGTCTCTTTGACCCGTAGCTCTTCAGCATCTTTGATTACTGTTTTTCCTTCTGCTTGACTAGCAGCTACAGCCAAAATTGGGATTTCATCGATCAATAACGGAATCAACTCTCCATCGATCACAGTTCCCTGTAATTGACTACTCCTAACTACAATATCAGCAATCGGCTCTCCATTAACCTCTCGCTTATTAAGTAGCTCTAGATTAGCATTCATCTGCTCTAAAGCATCAATTACTCCTGAACGAGTTGGATTCAACCCTACATTCTTAATTAAGAGTTCAGAATCAGCAGTAATCAACCCCGCTACCATTAGAAAAGCAGCTGAAGAGATATCTCCTGGTACTATTACTTTCTGTCCTGTTAGCTCAGGATTACCTTCTACCTTGACAGTCAAACCATCGACCTCAATGTTGGCCCCAAAATACTCAAGCATCCGCTCTGTATGATCTCTGGATTTGGCTGGTTCTATTACTTCAGTAACTCCTTCAGCATATAGACCAGCTAGTAGAATTGAAGATTTAACCTGAGCACTGGCTACTGGTGATTGATATTGCATCGCTTTTAACTCTTGTCCACCAACTACAGTAATCGGAGCTAAATTAGCATTATCCCTACCATAAAATTTACCATTCATTTTAGCTACTGGCCCAGTAACCCTAGCCATTGGTCGACTCCGCAAGGAATCATCACCTGTTACCACCGAATAAAAATCCTGGCCTGCTAAAATCCCTAACATTAATCTCATTGTCGTTCCTGAATTCCCTAAATCTAATACATCATCAGCCTCTTCTAAGCCATTTAACCCTTTACCATGAATCGTCATTTCCTCTCTTCCTACACCATCAATCTCAATTCCTAAACTCTGAAAGGCTTTGACTGTACTTAAACAATCTTCACCAGTTAAAAACCCTTCTACCTCCGTCTTACCCCGGGCCAACGCTCCTAACATCACAGCTCGATGAGAAATTGATTTATCTCCAGGTATAGTTACTTCACCAGTTAAGTTAGACTTAGATTTTATCTTAAGCTGCATCTAATCACTCCTTCTCACTACTTTTTAAAGACTTTATATCCCACTTCTTGTAAGAGGCGACAAGCTTCTATCTGCTCTTCTTCTTGGCTAAGGCTGAGCCGTAATGTTCCACCATCTTCCCTTACCTTCAGTACCTCTATATCTTGAATATTAATTCCCTCTTCTCCTAGTAAAGAAGCTACCCGACCAATAGCATTCGGTTCATCCTTTAAAGTAATAATCAACTCATAATTAGTCGGTAATAATCCTTTCTTCTTCATCGGAAGCTGAAGTCTAGATTCTCGTGCTTGACTGAGCTGACTTAAAAGCTCTTCTTCGGATTGCTCAACAATTAATTCTTTAAATTGCTTTAATTTATCTTCAAAAGCCTCAATCGCGGTCAATACCTCCACTTGATTATAAACAAAGATATCTTTCCACATTGTAGGATCACCAGCAGCTATCCTAGTAGTATCTCTAAAACCTCCTGCTGTTAGGGAAGTAACTAACTCATCATTTTGAGAAAATTGATCAATTACTTGCATCAGATTGACTGCCACTATATGGGGTAAATGACTTGTTAAAGCTACCACTTGATCATGGCGGTTAGGATCTAAGACAAGTACTTGAGCCCCTAACTTTTCCAGTAAAGCTTTAAGAGCTCTCAAAGCTGTCTGTTCAGTCTGCTCAGTCTCTGTTAAGACATAAATAGCATTCTCAAATAAGTACTCATCTGCTCCACTAGGCCCTACAACTTCAGAACCGGTCATTGGGTGGCCTGCAATATAAATTTGGCCCTGAGCAGCTACTGTAGTTTCTAATTGGTCAACCAAACTTGATTTAGTACTTCCTACATCAGTAATAATTGTTTCCTGATCAACATATAAACTTATTTCTTCAATTAAATCAATAATAGTTCCTACAGGAGTTGCTACTATAACCAAATCAACGCCCTGGACTCCTTCTTTTAAACTAGCTGTACGATTGATTGCTCCTAGCTTCAATGCTTGTTGTAAGTGGGAGGGATTTCGATCAATCCCCACCACTTCTTCAACCTGTTCCAAACCTTGAAAAGCTAATCCTAAAGATGAACCGATCAAGCCGACACCAACAACTGCTATCTTACTGATCATATTCTCACCTCATTATAAGTTGCGATTAACTGCTTCAGCTATTGGCTTCATCTGTTCTACTAAGGATTTAAACTTATCTGGTCGTAATGACTGTGGCCCATCACATAAAGCATTAGTCGGATTAGGGTGAACCTCAATCATTAATCCATCTGCTCCTACTGCTAAAGCAGCTCTAGCTAAAGGAGCAACATAATTCCATTTTCCTGTACCATGGCTAGGATCAATAATAATCGGTAAGTGGCTCAATTCCCTAACTACAGGAACTACTGCTAAGTCAACCGTATTTCTAGTCTGATCTATAAATGTTCTAATCCCTCGCTCACATAAAATAACATCATGATTTCCACCGGCCATAATATACTCAGCTGCCATCAAAAATTCTTTATACGTAGCACTCATAGCTCTTTTCAATAATACCGGTGTATTAGTTTGTCCTACTTCTCTTAATAATGGATAGTTTTGCATATTTCGTGCACCAATCTGTAAGATATCAGCATACTCTGCTACCAATCCTACATCCCGAGTATCCATTACTTCTGTTACTACTTTTAATCCTGTCTCTTCTCTAGCTTCAGCTAGCATCTTCAACCCTTCTTCTTCCATTCCTTGGAAGCTATATGGAGAAGTTCTCGGCTTAAAAGCACCACCTCGTAAAATTTGAGCTCCACCATCTTTTACTTGCTGAGCTGCTTGTAATAACTGTTCTTTACTTTCAATCGCACACGGGCCAGCCATAATTGTAAAGTTATCCCCACCAACTTTAACATCATCAATCTCAATTACTGATTGTTCAGTTTTAAATTGCTTTCCAGATAACTTATATGGTTTAGTGATCTCTACCACTTCCTCTACTCCAGGTAAGATAGCAAAGGTATCTTTTAACTCCATCTTTCCTTCTCCAATTACTCCAATGATAGTTTTTACTTCTCCTTCAGATAAATGAGCTTCAAATCCTAATTCTTCAATCCGTCCTAATACTCGATGTACCATATCCTCACTTGCACCATTTTCCATTACTACAATCATTATTATTTCCTCCTTTTATACTCACTACTCATTGATTAATTATTTAAAACCTCTTTTAATTGCTCGATAAAAAATTCATTCTCTTCAGGTAAACCAACTGTAACTCTAATCTTAGTCTGGTAACCAAAAGCACTCATATCACGAATAATAACTCCTCGCTGCATTAATTCTTCAAAAACCCTTGTTGAATCCTCCGCTACATCAACCAAAATAAAATTAGAACCAGTCGGTACATACTCTAATCCTAATTTATCAAATTCTTGGTATAAATATTCCTTCCCAACTTGATTAAGTTCCACACTTTTAGCTAAATGATCTTCAGTAGCTAAGCTGGCTATTGCTGCCTTTTGAGCCATCAGATTAACATTAAAGGGTTGTCTTACTCTTTCTATGTAATCGATCAATTTTTGACTGGCAATCCCATAACCAATCCTTAACCCTGCTAAAGCATAAGCTTTAGAAAAGGTTCGTAAAATGATTATGTTTTCATAGTCAGCCAGATAATCTACAGTTTCAGGATAGGCTGGATTAGCAACATATTCATAATAAGCCTCATCAAAAATAACTATTACATCATCAGGAACTTGATTTAGAAAGTTATCAACCTCATCTTTAGTCACAATCGTTCCTGTTGGATTATTAGGATTGCAAATAAAAATCAATTTAGTGTTAGGTGTGATAGCTGCAGCCATTGCTTCTAAATCATGAGTATACTCTTTTAATGGTACAGTAACTATCTTTCCTCCCATAATATTAGTAGCAAATCGATACTCACTAAAAGTAGTTCCAGCCATAATTACTTCTGCCTGCTCAGTAATAAATGTTTGACCTAACAAAGCTAACAGTTCATCAGATCCATTACCAAAGATCAACTCTTCCTCTTTTACGCCTAATTTAGTGGCCAATTTTTGTCGTAAATAATGAACATTCCCATCAGGATAAATATTAACCTGCTCCGCTGTCTTCTTCATCTGCTCAATTGCTTGAGGAGCTGGTCCTAATGGATTTTCGTTAGAAGCTAATTTAATTACTTCATCTAATCCTAACTCCCTTTTAACCTCTTCAATTGGCTTTCCTGGCACATAAGGTTTAATTTCTAAAATTTGTTGCCGAACTACATTATCATTGATCATATTATTCTCCTCCTTCTACTAAATCTAGCCTTAAACTCTCTGCTTCTCTTAAATAAATATGATTAATTTCAGTTAATTCTTTGCTAGTATTATAATGAATTAAAATCCTAATACATTTTTTTAATGCTCCTTCAATTTCTAATTCCTTAGTACATAATAACGGCGTATCTGTCAAACCAATTTCTCTAGCAGCAACTGCAGGAAAGGCCTGATCAAGCTCAGATGTCATTGAAAAGAAGATCGATGCAATATCCTCTTCTTTAATTTCATTATCCTTAATCATCTCCTGTAATAACTCTCTAGTTGCTTCTAAAATATCCTCTTCAGTATTCTCTTTTACTGTAGTTGCTCCTCTAACTCCTCTAACCTTCATCTTCTCCCTCCTTTTTAGAGAAACATCATATTCTTAATTAGCTACACGATGTCCTAATCCTATTGCCATTTCGTTTAAATGTAATAATCCAATTTCAAAAAAGATAGCCACACTAACATGATCATCTTTTCGAGCAACTCCTATCTTTCCTCCTACATCAAAACCAACTGCTTTGGGATGAATTTGATTTAAAGCTTCATGAGTTGCTCCAGCAACTGCCCCTTGCTCAGCATGTGTTTGCTCAATTACTCCTTCTCTTTTAGCAGCAACAATTGCCCTTTCAATGATCTTTTTGATAGAAGAGTTAAACTCTCCTCCAAAATCAATAGCTGCTACTTGCAAACCTTCTTCTTGATAAGCAACCTTTAATTGATTCTCTTGCTCACGATCACTTAATGCCATCTTAATTGCTGCAGTAGCTACCTGTTTACTTGTTTGATCATTATTCCTCATCTTCTTCCTCCTCTCTTACCTTTTTACTCTATAATATTAAAAAAGCACCCCTACCAATAGGAGTACTTAAACTAATCCCACTTGCTCCTACCTAACTACCATCCTACTAGGGTATTTAATTTTATAATCTTACTAATTTAATTATACTCTACAATTTTTACCCTACAATTTCATACTACTACCGTACTACTTTTCTACGTTTACCTAACATCTTAACATAATTAGAAATTTAACACAAGGCCTAATTTAAAATTGATTATTAATTCTTACCTGTCCTAAATTTTTATACTCATCTTGAACCCAAAATTGTTGATCTATTTCAAACGGATATAAACCAGCAGAAAGTTCATCAATTCTAATCCACATTCCTCTTTCAATCCCACGAGTATCAATAATTACCTTATCTCCATTTCTGACGCTTACCTGAGCAACTCCCCCAGCAAAGTTATCTCTAACTTCTCCATTAACTACTAATTTAGCTTCTGGTAAATCTAACCGCCCTTGAATAACAATTCTCATTTGCTCTTCAGGTGCTGAAAAGACCTCCTGAGCAGGTTCACCAAATTGATATTCACTTTCTCCTAGCAATAAACTAACACCTGGTAAATCTGCAATTAAATCTCTATTAAAATTAAAATCAGGACTGGCCAAAATTATCTGTACTGTAATTAATAATACTAGTCCTACTCCCACTATTCTAAACAATATCCTTTCGATCACTTTAATTATATCGCTAACAAAACGAAAAAAACGATTAGACATAGATTACGCCCCCTAAATATAATTCTCTTGCTATAATAATATGCTTGAAGGAAGGCAATCTATGCCAACTAAACTATAATTTCATCTAAATCATCTAACTTCTTCTCTAAGGGTTGACCACCCCATTAAGTCATAAACAATTCAATAGGAAAAAGCTGCTTCAATAAATTGGGAAATGGCAACTATAACAATAACAACTGCCAACCAACCTACTAAGTTCCAATAATAGACTGAAAAAATTAATAAAAAACCAATAATTAATCTAATAATCCTATCCATTTCACCTAGATTTTTCTCAAAATCAAGCTCCAATTCTTTTCACCTCAGTATTAAATTCCCCTAATTCCAACTTGATTATGTAATCATATAGATTAAATCAAACTAAATCTTAGCAAGCTAAAATTGTAAAACAGTTTAAGGCTAAGCCAACCGTTAAAAGCATAAGGGCTTAGGTTTTACTTAAACTTAAACTTAGACTTAGCCTTAAACTTGATTCCCTACTACATGTCCCATCGAAAAAGCTGCTTGTAAGTTAAATCCACCTGTATAAGCATCAATATCTACTATCTCACCAGCAAAATATAACCCCTCTACTAATTTTGATTCTAAAGTGCTAGGATCAATCTCTTCTGTATCAATACCTCCTGCTGTAACAATAGCTCGCCTAAACCCTTTCGTTCCAGTAATTGTCAATTCTAAACAGGTCAATAATTCTAATAACTCTCTTCGCTCTTCACGTGTAATCTGATTAACAAATTTATCCTCAGGAATAGATGATAAGTTAATCATGATTGGAATCAATCCCTTAGGTAATAAATCACCCAGACTATTTTTAAATTGTTTGCGTGAATACTTAGCAAAATCCCTCTGTAAACGCTCATCTAACTGCTCAATCGAAAGAGCAGGTTTTAAATTGATCTTCAACTTCAACTCTCGATTTAAGTTATTTGCTACCTCACGACTTAACGTTAAGATGATTGGCCCGCTGACTCCAAAGTGAGTAAATAACATCTCTCCAAACTCTTCTCTAACTTCTTCTCCAGCAATAGTTAAAGTCACTGTTACATTCTTTAACTTCAACCCTTGTAATTTTGTAACCCACTCTTCTTTAACCTCTAAAGGAACTAAAGAAGGCCTAGTTTTGATAATATTATGACCTACTTGCCGGGCCAACTGATACCCATCTCCTGAAGAACCAGTAGTTGGATAAGCTGCACCTCCTACTGCTAACAATATATTTTTCCCACTATAGCTATCATTCATAGTCTTGACCCCTTTAACTTCTCCATCAGCAACCATCAACTGCTCAACAGCTTCCTTTAATCTAACTTCAACTCCATTTTCTTTAATAAATCTTTTTAATGCTTCTACTATATCACGAGCTGAATCAGAAGTAGGGAAGACCCTCCCACCCCGTTCCACTTTAGTCTCAACTCCCAACTTAGAAAAAAATTCTCGCAATTGCCAGTTAGAAAAAGAGTAGAGGCTGCTATATAAAAACTTCCCATTCCCAGGGAAATTCTCAATTATCTCTTCTACATCACAGTCATTAGTCAAATTACATCTTCCTTTTCCAGTAATTAATAGCTTTTTTCCCAGTTGTTCATTCTTCTCTAACAGTAATACCTTCTTTCCTCTTTGAGCAGCACAACCTGCTGCCATCATTCCTGCTGCTCCACCACCAGCTACGATTAAATCGTACATTTAAAACCACCTCGCCCTTCTAGTTTATAGTTTAAAAGATTTACACTAAATTGATATTAAGCTTAACTTTTAAAATTAAAAAATTACAATTTAAACCTTAAAATCAAATCATTCTCATTTGAGGTATTAAAATTACGTATAAAATCCTCCACTTCCACCGCAATCGCATAAATTCTTTGGGTAAAATCAAAACATTACAATCTAAAAATTTATCATGAGGGGTGTTTCGCAGTGACATCTAGATTTTTTCGTCTAGCTTCTTGATGAGTCGAGAAATGAATAAGAGTATGAATTAGCTAATTTCCCCATTTTAAATTAGCTTGCTCTTATTTATTCGCAGACGAATCTTAGAAGCTTAGAAAAAATCTTTCCAAACGAGAAATGCCCCTCATGGTTCAAATCAAAAGTTACACATAATTGTAATTAGAAATAAAAAAGCAGCCCGTAAATACGAGCTACTGGATTTTCTTGATTGCATTTTTAGCTGCCTTTTGCTGTGCCTCTTTTTTACTAGATCCAATACCAACACCTAATACCTCATCTTCAAAGATAACTTGAACAGTAAATTCTTTATTATGATCTGGCCCTTCCTCTTTAACTACCGAATACTCAGGGCGTGAATTGGAATTTTGTTGGATCAACTCTTGCAATAAAGTTTTGTAATCTTGAATATGCTCCCCTGCTTCAACGGTCATAATATCTGCAGTTAATAATTCTAAAATAAATTTCCTGACAGTTTCTAAACCTTGATCTAAATAAATACTTCCTACTAATGCTTCAAAAGCATCTGCCAAAATAGAATCTCGCTTTCTTCCTCCTGTAATCTCTTCACCTTTACCTAACAATAGATAATTACCTAGGTTAATCTCCTTAGACTTTTCAGCTAATACTGGAGCACTGACTACTACAGATCTAATCTTAGCTAATTCTCCTTCAGGATGTTCGGAATATTTATCAAAAATATACTCACTAATTACTAAATCTAAAATAGCATCTCCTAAAAACTCCAGTCGCTCGTTATTTTTCAAATTTTGATTTCTATTCTCATTAGAGTAAGACTTATGAGTAAGAGCTCTTTTTAATAATTCTTCATTTTCAAATTCAACCTCAATCTCTTGCTCTAACTTTTTAACTTTTTGCTTATCGAACTCCATATTATCAACACCTTATATTAAGCATTATACTCTTTTATGATAATGGTAGCGTTTTGACCTCCAAATCCTAATGAATTAGATAAAGCTACCTTTACCTCCCTTTCTTTAGCTTCATTTGCTGCATAATCAAGGTCACATTCTGGATCTACATTTTCATAATTAATGGTAGGTGGGATGGTATTATTTTGAATAGCTAAAGCTAAAGCAATAGCTTCTATTCCTCCTGCTCCCCCTAACAAGTGTCCAGTCATTGACTTAGTAGAACTTACTATTAACTGCTCAGCATGCTCTCCAAAGACCTTTTTAATAGCTGCTGTTTCCAACTTATCATTAGCAGGTGTAGAAGTTCCATGAGCATTAATATAATCCATTTCTGTTGGATCAATATTACCTTCTTCTAGAGCCATCTCCATCGCTCTAGCAGCACCTTCACCACCAGGAGCTGGAGCAGTAATATGATGAGCATCAGCAGACATACCATATCCAGCTACTTCAGCATAGATTTTAGCACCTCTAGCTTGAGCATTTTCTAAAGACTCCAAAATTAAGACTCCAGAACCTTCACCCATTACAAATCCATCACGTTCTGCATCAAAAGGTCGACTGGCCGCTTGTGGATTCTCATTATTAGTACTCATTGCTTTCATAGCACAAAATCCAGCACAAGAAGCAGGAGTAATCGCTGCTTCAGTTCCACCAGCAATCATCATTTTAGCATCTCCACGCTTAATAATCTCAAAAGCATCACCTAAAGCATTAGTTCCCGAAGCACAAGCAGTTACTGCTGTTACATTTGGCCCTTTAGCTCCAGTATGAATAGAGACTTGACCAGCAGCCATATTAGCAATCATCATTGGGATAAAGAAGGGACTGACTCGATTTGGCCCTCTCTTTAATAACCTATTATACTGCTTTTCAAAAGTTCCTACCCCTCCAATACCTGAACCGATCAAAACTCCAATTTCATTCTCATTTTCTTCATTAATTTCTAACTCTGCATCTTCAAGAGCCATTTTCGCTCCAGCTACAGCAAATTGAGCATAACGATCCATTCTCCTAGCTTCTTTACGATCTACTCCAAAAGATTCAATCTCAAAATCATTAACCTCAGCAGCAATTTGAGTTTTATATTCACTAGCATCAAAATGAGTAATAGTGTCAACTCCTGATTTCCCTGCTACTAATGAGGACCAATAATTCTCAATTCCATTCCCAATAGGAGAAATGACCCCCATTCCAGTTATCACTACACGATTAGTCATCTTTTGTATTCCCTCCTAAGTACTCTTTAGCTTCTTCAATTAGATTTTCAAATATTTGTTTGACAGGTAATATTTCATTTAATTGATATGCTTTCTCACCAGCAAATACTAGACCTTGATCCATATCTCCACTTTGAGCTTTTATTAAGGATTCCATAATACAGAACCTCCGCGAACATTTTTTCAAACAGAGATAGTCACAAGATGTATCTAGTTCATCATCCTCTACCTTATTTAAAAATTCATTCCTCAAAGCTCTTCCAGGCAAACCAACTGGGCTATCTATAACAACTCCATCTTCTGGAGTAGCATTCATATACAATTCTTTAAATTCATCTTCAACTTCACATTCTTCACTAGCCACAAATCTAGATCCCATCTGAACTCCATCTGCTCCCATTTCTAATACTTCAGCTATATCTTGACCATCCATAATTCCCCCAGCAGCAATAACCGGAATTTCAACTTCATCGACAATCTTTTCAATTAATGATTTCATTGGTTGATCAGTACCTAAATGACCGCCAGCCTCTTTTCCTTCTACCACAATTGCAGAAGCTCCCAATCGTTCAGAAATTTTTGCTAATTTTACTGATGATACAATTGGAACAATTTCAACATCGCCTTCTTTTCCTAAGGAGAATAAATCACGAGAAAATCCTGCTCCTGCCACTATTAAATCAATTCCTTCACTAATAGATGCATTAACTAACTCTTTAAATTCATTGATTGCCACCATAATATTTACACCAATAATTCCTGTAGATAACTCACGTGCCCGTCTAATCTCTTTTTTAATCTCTTCTACTGTTAAGCCAGAACCAGCTATTAATCCTATCCCACCTTCATTAGCTACAGCTGCAGCTAAGGGAGCAGTAGAAACTTTAACAGCCATACCACCTTGAACAATGGGCACCTCAGCTACTAAATCGCCTATTCTTAATTTAGGTAATTCCAACATTATTCCCCCAGTTTTAATTTATTAATGGATAAAGCCCCCGTTTATAGTTCTATAAACGGGGCACCATCCATCCAAACAGATTATAGATTATAAAGCATTTTCAATATAATCTACTGCATCTTGCACAGTTCCAATATCTTCTGCATCCTCATCAGGAATCTCAATATCAAATTCCTCTTCAAATGCCATAACAACCTCAACAATATCTAAAGAATCAGCTCCTAAATCATCAATGAATGAAGCCTCTGGAGTTACTTCATCAGCATCTACGCCTAATTCTGTAACAACAATCTCTTGAATTTTTTCTAAAGTATCCATTCCTGTCACCTCCTTTCAAAAGATCAGTTGATAGTTTATAATTGATAATTGATAGTTAAAATCTAATTCAAGAACTTGAAATCATATAACTTATAACTAAACTTCTTAAACTAAATCATAGATTTGTTTTGATTTTATTTTTTAACATTTTCAAACTATACACTATAAACTATCAATTATCAACTGCTTTTATCTACATTGTCATTCCACCATCGACTCTAATAACTTCACCAGTAATATATTTTGCACCTTCACTTGCTAAAAATAAAGCTGTGTCAGCAACATCTTCAGGCTGACCGAAACTATTAGCAGGAATTACACTGAGCATTTGTTCTACTACCTTATCAGATAATTGATCTGTCATTGCAGTCTCAATAAACCCGGGAGCAATTGCATTAGCAGTCACTCCTCTAGGGGCCAACTCCTTAGCAACAGACTTAGTAAAGCCAATCAGCCCTGCTTTAGAAGCAGCATAATTAGATTGCCCAGCATTCCCCATTAAGCCAACAACAGATGAAATATTAATGATTCTACCACTACGTTGCTTCATCATTATTCTACTGATAGCTTTAGTAACATTAAATGCTCCTTTCAAATTAACATCTAACACAGCATCCCAATCTTCTTCTTTCATTCTAAGTAATAATGTATCTCTAGTAATTCCAGCATTGTTGACTAAAATATCGATCGTATCAAATTCTTGCTTTACTTCTTTAACCATACCCTTAACTTCTTCCATCGCAGTTACATCTGCTTGTAAAGCAATTGCCTCTGCACCTAAATCTTCAATCTCTTCAACTACCTGCTGAGCACTTTCTGCTTCATCAGCAACTGGATAATTAATTACTAGTTTAGCACCTTCTTCAGCCAACTTCAGAGCAATTACCTTTCCAATTCCTCGTGAACTACCAGTAACAAGTGCAACCTTCCCCTTTAATGACATTTCTTTCACTCCCCTGCTCTTTCATTATATATTTTACCTAATCACCCATCTTATATAACCACAAGTTACAACTTTTTCAATGTCTTATTTAAAGAACGCAGATCTTGTACATTTAATGCTGTTACACTGCGGTCAATCCTTCTCATAAAGCCTTTTAATACTCGACCCGGGCCAACCTCAATAAAAGTATCTACACCTGCATCGATCATCTGGCGAATAGATTCTTCCCAGCGTACTGAACCGCTAAGTTGTTCAATTAAAGCAGCTTTAATCTCATCTACTTCAGTAGTAATCTCTGCTTTAACATTAGGTACAAGCGGTACTTGAGGTGTCTTAAACTCTATTGTTTCAAATTCTTGGGCCAACTTCTCCCCAGCAGATTCCATCAAACTGGAATGAAAAGGACCACTGACATCTAACATAACCGCTCTTTTGGCTCCTGCCTCCTTAGCCAATTCAGCCGTCTGTTCAACCGCCTTCTTCTCACCAGAAATAACGACTTGGCCTGGACAGTTAAAATTAGCTACTTCTACTAGACCATATTTACTTCCTGCATTACAGACTTCTTTTACCTCATCTGCTGTTGAACCAATAATTGCAGCCATTGTACCTTCACCAGAAGGGTCTGCTGCTGCCATCAACTGTCCTCTCTTTCTGACCAATTGCACAGCATCAGTTAAATCTAATACTCCAGCAGCAACCAAAGCAGAGTATTCACCAAGACTATGTCCAGCAACTAGATCAGGTTCAATTCCTTTTTCCAGTAATAACTTATAAACACCAATACTAGTAGCTAAAATAGCCGGTTGAGTATTACTTGTCTCCTTCAACTCATCCTCTGGTCCTGAAAAACATAATTCCGATATATCTATCTCCAAAGCTTGATCTGCTTGCTTAAAAACTTCTTTAGTCACTTCAAACTCCTGGGCCAACTCTGCTCCCATTCCTACTTCTTGTGAACCCTGCCCAGGAAAGATAAATGCTATTTTCCCCATCTTATCTCCCTCCAAACTATATCATCACTAGTTACAAATTACTAATCACCAGTCACTACTCTTCAATCAACTCACAACTTGTTTCTAAAACATCTTCAGCAACAGCCACAACATCAGCGATAATATCAGCAGCTGATTCTTCTTTACTGATCATTCCTGCTACTTGTCCAGCCATTACAGTTCCTTCATCAACATCTCCATCAATCACAGCTTGTTGTAAACGACCTATCCCTAACTCTTCAATCTTTTCCTTAGAAATATTTTCCTGTTCCATTTTTTCAATCTGGCGGGTCAACTTATTCTTTAAATTCCGAACAGGATGTCCAGTAGAACGAGCCGTCACAATTGCATCTCTATCCTTAGCTTTAATGATAGCTTCTTTGTAATTATCATGGGCAATACATTCTGTAGCACAAACAAACCTAGTTCCTATTTGAGCCCCAACAGCACCCAATGACAATACAGCTGCTAAACCACGACCATCTGCAACTCCACCCGCTGCAATAACAGGAATATCAACAGCATCAACAATCTGAGGTATTAAAGCCATTGTAGTCAACTGACCAATATGACCTCCTGCTTCATTCCCCTCAGCAATTACAGCATCAACATCAAACCGGGTCATTCGCTTAGCTAAAGCTACTGAAGGAACTACCGGAATAACTTTGGCCCCGATCGCCTTTAAATCTTTAATATATTTACCAGGATTACCAGCACCTGTAGTTACAACAGCCACTTCTTCTTCAACAATAACTTCCATAACTTGATCAACATGAGGTGATAGTAACATTACATTAACACCAAATGGCTTGTCTGTTATCTCTTTGACCTTTTGAATCTCTTCTCTAACTACATCAGCTGGTGCATTCCCCGCTCCAATAATACCTAAACCACCAGCTTCTGAAACAGCAGCTGCTAACTCTCCAGTTGCAACCCAAGCCATTCCTCCTTGAATAATTGGATATTCGATATCTAGTAGTTTACATAGTTCAGTTCTTATCATTTTTATAATTCCCCCTTTATGACCATTCTATAACTGTTGCTCCCCAAGTTAATCCAGCTCCAAAACCGACTAAAACGATAATATCTCCTGCTGTTATCTTTCCTTCTCGCACAGCTTCATCCAACGCAAGTGGCACTGAAGCAGCAGAAGTATTTCCATATCTATCAAGATTAACATAAATTTGTTCTTCATTTAGTTTGAGACGTTTTCTAGCAGCATCAATAATTCTAATATTGGCTTGGTGTGGAATTAAATAATCAATATCTTCCCTATCCAACCCTACCTGCTGTAATGCTTCTTTAGCTGCTTTCCCTAAGATTCTAACAGCAAACTTAAAGACAGGATTGCCATCCATTTTAAGATAATGAGCCCGTTCATCAAGTACCCCTTGAGAGAAAGGCCATTTTGAACCACCACCTGGAATCTTTAATACTTCAGCTTTAGAACCATCTGCTCCTAAAGAGTTAGCTAAAATCCCAGCAGATTCAGTCGGTTGTAAGACTACAGCTCCAGCACCATCTCCAAATAAAATACATGTGCCTCTATCTTCCCAATCAAGTATCTTTGAAAAAGTTTCAGCACCAACTATTAAAATATTATCATAAGCCCCTGTTTCTATATACTGAGTTGCTACTGATATGCCATAGATAAAACCTGTACAAGCAGCAGCCAGATCAAAAGCTGGAATTCCTTCAGCCCCTAACTTATCTTGTAATATGCAGGCTGTTGAAGGAAATCCAAGATAATCAGGAGTTGACGTAGCTAGTAAGATCAAATCTAAGTCCTCTACATCTAAATTAGCATCCTCCAAGGCAGCAGTTGCTGCTTGATAAGCTAGATCAGAAGTAACAACTTCTTCTTCAACTACTCTTCTTTCCTCAATTCCTGTTCTAGTTATTATCCATTCTGCATCAGTATCAACTATTCCTTCTAAGTCAGTATTTGTCAAGACATTTTCTGGTACAAATGAACCAATCCCTGCAATCTTGGCCCTTCTTAATTCCTGCTTCATAATTATTAATCAGTCCTTCCATCAATATTAGCTTTTATTGAATCAATCAATTTAGCTTCGATTGATTCTTGAGCAATTTTTATTGCATTCTTAATTGCTTTGGCATTTGAACTACCATGGCTAATAATTACTATTCCATCAATCCCTAATAAGGGAGCACCACCATACTCTGTATAATCCATCTTCTTTTTTACTCTATTGAAAGCAGGCTTTAATAATAAACCACCCAATTTAGTCAACCAACTTGCTTCAATCTCCTGCTTGATAATCTTAAATAAAGCCTTAACTAAACCTTCTGATGTCTTCAGTACTATATTACCCACAAACCCATCAGCTAACACTACATCGTATTCTCCAGTAAAGATATCTCTTCCTTCAATATTTCCAGCAAAATTTATATCCTCTGTCTCTTTTAACATTTGATGAACATTTAAAACCAATTCATTACCCTTTTTCTCCTCTTCACCAATGCTTAATAAGCCAACTTTAGGATTCGATTTATGTAAGATTTGATCAGCATAAATTTGGCCCATTATCGCTTGTTGAAATAAATGCTCAGGCTTACTATCTACGTTGGCCCCTGCATCTAAAACCAAGGTCTCTTCTTTAAGGGTTGGAAAAACAGCACCAATTGCTGGTCTTGCCACACCTTTTATTCGTCCGATATTAAATAAGCCACCTGCCATTACTGCTCCTGTATTTCCTGCAGATACAAAACCATCAACTTCTCCTTCTTTAACCAATCTAGTACCTATTGCAATAGTTGAATCTTTCTTCTTCCGTAATGCTTTAGCAGGAGATTCATTCATCCCAATCAACTCTGAAGCATGATGAATTTCTATCTTCTCACTAGGGAAAGAATATTGATCAAGTTCCTCTTTCAATCGCTCTTTAGGGCCAACCAAAATAATTTGCCCTTGAAACTGGTCAATACTCTCCATAACACCTTTAATTATCTCCTGGGGTGCATGATCTCCACCCATTGCATCAATAGCAATCTTCAAAACTCTAAACCTCCTTATCAGGGTCATCAACTGAAAAAATTATAAACTCTCCTGTAAAAACCGTATCGTTACTTGCTTTAGTTTCTACATTAACATAAAATTTATTCTTTTTAGCTTTCTCCACTTTAGCCTTAGCAATCAATCGCTCTCCGATATAAACCGGTCTATTATATCTGATCTTTGACGAACCCGTCAAAGCTACATCCGTATCAATTATCGCCACAGCTAATGTATTAGCTTGAGCAAAAATATGATGCCCTCGTACAATTTTTGTCTTTTCTAAACAAAGCTCTTCTGTCACCTCTAAAATAGAAAGACCACTTTGATCAAGTTCGATATCTACTAATTCACCAATGATTTCTCCACTTTGTACAGATTTCACCTTAGAATAAGCTTGTTTAGCGACTGATTTAGTCCTTTTACGAACTTCAGGTATTCCCAACTCCATTCTATCCAACCGAATAGTTTGAATACTAACCCCAAAGATTTCAGCCAATTCTTTATCAATTAAGAATGGATTCTCCTCTAATTTATCTTGTAGCTTTTTTTGGCGTTCAGCCTTATTTAATCTACCCATTTATTATTACCACCTATTGAAATCTTATATTAAGACCAGGTACTAATTTTCTTCCATTTGTATTATATATAATTTCACTGCTAAGTGCAAGAGAAATTAGGTTATTTTTTTATTTAACTTAAGTTTAAGGTTAAGGCTAAGACTAAGTCAACCATTAAGAACATAAAAATTTAGATTTTACTTAAACTTAGGCTTAGACTCAATCTTAATTATAACCTACGTTACAAAATAAAAAAAGAGTAAGGTATTTATCTTCCCCCTACTCTTTTTGTCTATAAGCTATATTTATTTAACCTTCTTACCTTTGTAATATCCACACTCTGGACATACACGGTGTGACAATTTGAATTCATGGCACTGAGAACACTCAACTAAATTAGGTGCATTTAACTTCCAATGAGTTCTTCTCTTTCTCTTACGCGTCTTAGAAGTCCTCCTCTTAGGTACTGCCATTGAAATCCCCTCCTTTCGAATTTAAAATTATTGAGAATCAATATAATTATAACCTAATATTATTCTTTATCAGGTAATAACTTTTCTAATTTTGCCAACCTTGGATCAACTTTATGCATTATACAATCACATTCTTCTTCATTCAAATTTTGACCACAGCTAGGACATAGCCCCTTACACTCTTCATTACATACATATTTCATTGGTATTGCTAATCTAATATGTTCAGCTAAAATTCCACTGACATCAATCTCTGCATCTTCAACCTCTTCTTTATCAATTTCGCCATTTACTTCAAACTCTAATTCGGTTTCAAATTCTTCTAAACAGCGACTACAAAATACCTCTAATGATAAAGAAGCAGTTCCCATAATAACATATTCACCTTCAGAATTGACAACCTTTAATTCCGCATTACTCGGCTCAATAATTGAAATTTCTTGTCCTTGAACCTTTCTATCTGCTAAGTCCAAAGAAAACTCAGTATTCATTATAGCACCGAGATCATCTTTAATTTCTGTAATATCTATTTTCATCTAATCACCTCTAAAACAACATATCTATTATAATATACAACTTCCTGTTTTGTCAAGAGTTTCTCGTAGATTAGCTGATCAATTCTTCAGTATCTCGTGCAATCACTAGTTCTTCATTAGTAGGAATTACAAATACCTTGACTTGAGAATCAGTAGCACTTATTTCCTGTAATCTTCCTCTAACATCATTCTTACTCGGATCAAGCTTAATTCCTAAATAATCTAAATCCTGACAGATTGACTCTCTCATCTCAATTCCATTTTCACCAACCCCTGCTGTAAAGACAACTGCATCTACTCCGTTCATAGTTGCCACATAAGAACCAATATATTTTTTAACCCGATAACTGAATACATCTAAAGCCAACCTCGCTCTTTCATTTCCTGCCTCAGCTGCTTCTTCAATATCCCTCATATCACTACTGACTCCCGATAAGCCTAATAATCCACTCTCTTGATTCATTAAGTTATCTATTTCTGCTGGCGATAAATCTTCTTCTTCCATGATAAATGAAATCGCTGCTGGATCAAGATCTCCACACCTTGTTCCCATCATCAATCCTTCTAAAGGAGTTAGGCCCATGCTTGTATCATAGGATTCCCCATTTTTAATAGCCGTTATACTAGCTCCATTACCCAAGTGACAAGTAATTATTTTCAAATCCTCTAAATCCTTCCCTAACTCTTGAGCAACTGCTTGAGCTACAAATTTATGGGATGTACCATGAAAACCATAACGACGTAAATCATACTTCTCATAGTACTCATAAGGTAAACCATAAGTGTACGCTTCCTTAGGCATAGTCTGATGAAAAGCTGTATCAAAAACAGCAACCTGTTGAGCATGAGGCATTAACTTTTCACAAACTTCAATCCCCATTAAATTAGGTGGATTATGTAACGGAGCCAAGCTAGACCACTTTTTAATCTGATCTTTAACATCTTGATCAACAATTACTGATTCGGAAAAAGATTTTCCACCTTGTACTACTCGATGACCTACTGCAGTTATTTCATCTACCTTAGCAATAACACCTTTATTTGGCTCTGTTAATGATTCTATCACTAACTCCATTCCAGTTGCATGATCTGCAATTTCAGTTTCTAATTCAATTACCTCTCCCGTATCTGCTTCTTGCTCTAAAGATGAACCACTAATTCCAATTCTTTCTACTAACCCTTTCGCTAGTACCTGTTCATCTTTCATATTAAATAGTTTATATTTTATTGAAGAACTTCCACTGTTGATTACTAGAATTCTCATTATTTAATCCTCCCTAGCTTGTAATAAATTTTTCTGATTGCTTTAATTTTTATTGATATTAAGCGTAACTTCAATTGATAATTGATAGTTTAAAATTGATAGTTAAAAACCTTCAAAACCTTTGAATTTATGAACTTGATCTTCAACTCTCAATTGTCAATTCTCAACTATCAATTAGCTATTTTGAGCTTGTACAGCCGTGATTGCTGTTACATTAACAATATCTTGAATGCTACAGCCCCGAGATAAGTCATTTACTGGCTTAGCTATACCTTGTAATACAGGGCCAATCGCTTCAGCTTGAGCAAATCTCTGTACTAGTTTATAACCAATATTTCCTGACTGTAAATCTGGAAAGATTAAAACATTTGCTTGTCCAGCCAAATCACTTTCAGGATACTTTTGTTCAGCAACTTTAGACAATATAGCAGCATCTGCTTGCATCTCACCATCAATCTTAAGTTCTGGATTAAGAACTTGAGCTAATTCAGTAGCATTATTTACTTTATCAACCATCTTATGCCTAGCACTACCATTAGTAGAAAAAGACAACATGGCTACCCGCGGATCAACCCCAGCTAAATCCTGAGCTGTTTTAGCAGATGAAACTGCTATCTCTGCTAATTGTTTCGCTGTAGGATTAGGATTAACAGCACAATCTCCAAAGACCAATAAGCCATCATCTCCAAAATCTTTGTCTTGGACAATCATAATAAAAGCACCAGAAATGACTGAAATTCCTGGAGCCGTACCAACTATTCTAATAGCTGCTCTTAGTACATTTCCCGTTTCATTAGCAGCCCCTGCTACCTTCCCATCTGCATCTCCTTTTTCAACCATTAATGAACCAAAATATAAAGGATCAATAACTTGCTCTCTGGCTTCTTCTAAGCTAATCCCTCTATGCTCTCTTAACTGATAATAAGTCTGACTATACTCTTCTAATTTATCAGACTGACTCGGATTAATGATCTCAACTCCTGTTAGATCAATACCATGTTCTAGAGCTAAATTCTGAATTTTCTCTCTATTTCCAAGTAAAACAACATCAGCAATCTCCTTTTCTAAAATAAGGGGTACTGCTTTTATCATTCGTGGCTCAGTACCTTCTGGAAGAACAATCTTTTTGCGCTCTTGCCTTGCTCTTTGGTGTATCTTCCCGATAAAACTCATTCTTTGGCCTCCTTGCTATTTATACTACAAGATTAAGGGGCTTATATTCTTATAAAAATTATGGCTATCGTTTTCTTGAACTACTAGATTAAAAACTACTCGATTAATCAAGGTTATTCCTTGTTTTTATTCAAAGTTTAAATAATAGAAAAAATCTATTTTGCTCTAATCTTTTCAATTGTCTGATAAGTGAATAATAAGATCATTTATGTAGTTGTAAATTACCATTTACTATATTATTTTTAACAATTTTTTTCAAATTATACTAGTTGAAGATTGATATTTAAATTATTACAACTTATAATAGAAGCAAGGAGGAATGAAGATGAAAGTACTAGGAATCATTACTGAATATAACCCTTTCCATTATGGGCACCAAATCCACCTTAATAAATCACTGACTAAAAGTAAAGCAGATGCAACAATCTGTATTATGAGCGGTAGCTTTTTACAAAGAGGAACGCCTGCTATTGTTAATCAATGGACTCGTACTAAGATGGCCCTTCAGCAAGGAGTAGATCTAGTAATTCAACTTCCTGTTGCTTACACTACTCGTAGTGCTCAATACTTTGCATATGGAGCAGTAAAGTTATTGACTGCAACAAATATTGTAGATCATCTCTGTTTTGGTAGTGAATTAGGAGAAATTGCTCCTCTTAAGTTAATTGGTCAATTACTAGCAACTGAGCCTGATCAGCTAAATCAATTGATCAAAGAGGAATTGACTACAGGAGTCTCTTATCCGTTGGCCCGTAGTAAAGCTCTAACTCAGTTTTTGAAACTTAACTCTAATCTGACTGATATTTCAACAACCAAGTTAAAATCTATCTTAATTAACTCAAATAACATTTTAGGCTTAGAATATATCAGAGCTTTAACTAAATTAAAGAGTTCAATTATTCCATTAACAATCAAACGAGAAGGAGGTAGTTATCACTCAACTGAACTACAAAAGATAGCTAGTGCATCAGCAATCAGAGAACAGATCAAACAAAATTATAACTCCAAACAACCACTTTTAGACTCTGAATTAAATAAATCAATGCCCGATTCAACATTTAAGATTTTACAAGAAGAGTTTGCAAATCGGCTTGGGCCTATATTTTATGAAGATTTCACTTTGCAGATTTTAACATTATTAAGAAGGGTTACTCACAAGCAATTAAAAAATTATGAAGGAGTAACTGGAGGATTAGAAAACAGAATCAAAGATGCCGCTACAAAAGCAACATCCCTATCAGAGTTGATAAAACTAATTAAGACTAAGCGATTTACTCAAACTCGAATTCAACGCATCTTAACTCAACTATTATTGGATTTAAATCAAGAAAAATTAAGTGAGTTTGAATCAGCAGGCGGACCACAATATCTTAGAATCTTAGGTTTTAACAAGCAAGGTAGGAAGTTACTTAAATTACTGAAAGAAAAAGCTGATTTACCCATCATCACTAATTTATCGAATCACTTTCGTACTAATCAGGAACCTAAAAGTACCATCCAAAAAATGCTTTTATCTGATATTAAAGCTAATAATATCTATTCACTAACCTATCCTAAATTAACAGCCCGGCAAGGAGGAGTGGATTTTTATCGCCAACCAATTATTCTAACCTAAATTCCTTCTAAATATGAAATAATTTGATCTATATCTTCCACAATAACAATCTCTATTTCTTCTTTTTCTACTCCCTCTACTTCTTGCTGGTTTCCAACTGGAACAAAGAAGATATCTGCCCCTTCTTCTTTAGCAGCTGCTATCTTTTGTTTTACTCCGTCTATCTTTCCTACTTCACCTTCTAAACTAATAGTTCCAGTTCCAGCTATCTGTACATCTTCGGTTAAATCCTCTTCAGTCAAGCGATTATAAATCTCTAAAGTAAACATACTGCCAGCTGAGGGTCCACCAATTTGACCTGCTTCAATACTAACTTCAATTGGTAATTCATATTCTCGTTGATAAGGACTGATTAAAACACCAATTGATGGTTGAGCTGAACTTTCCCCAGATACCTTCGTCTCAATTAGAAAATCCTTTTCCTCTCCATTGCGTTCAACTGTTACTTTAACCTCAGCACCTCCTTCTCGTGCTTGAACCTTATTAATAACTTCTGTTAATAATTCAACCGGTTGATCATCAATTGCTACAATGATATCATCAACCTGTAATTTATCATAAGCATCGCTGTCCTCTAAAACCTTGACTACCTGAGCACCTTCTCCAGTAATCTTAGTCTCATAACCTGCTTTTTGTAATGCCACTGCTTTAGCTTTCATCTGACTTTCTTCCATCATTTCTTGCATCAAGTCAAAATATTCATCCATATCTACTCCAGGAGGCAAAAAATCTCCAGAGCGTAATTCCACTAAATCAGGAGTAAATAATCGAACATAAATTGATTCTATTAAACTGGCCCTTTTCATCGAAACAGATGTCAACATTATATCTCCTTCTACTGGATAAATATCTGCTGCTTCTTCTATCTCAATCATTGGTGCTAGTCTCTCTGCTTTACCAGGAGAAACAATATAATAGTTGCTAGGCCAAAAAAATAAAATAGCTATTAAAATACCAATAGCTATTAAACTTAATAACCGTTTATTTTCGATCAATCCCTTCTTCTTCATTCCCAGTCCACTCCTCAATTAAGTTTTTAATCTTTGGAATTGCTTTTTTCGTTTCCTGATAGCCTAAATCAATACATTCTCCAGCTTGATCTAAATCAGTAGATTTAACATGACCTACTTGTGGTTTAATCAATAAATCTGCCCCATGATTTTTATGCTTTGTAATCTCTTGTTGCATAATATCAATTGAATTCATAATTACATCAAAAATAGTGCTGACCTCTGACTGATAATTAACCTTATGACTTACATCTACTCCAATTACAATATCTGCTCCTAAATCTCTGACAGGAGTTACTGGAACTCGATTAAGAACTGCTCCATCTACTAATTTTTTACCATCTAATTGATAAGGTACATAAACCCCTGGAATAGACATACTGGCCCTCATTCCATCTGCTACCAAACCACTATCGATCACGACCTCTTCACCATGTTCAATATCTACAGCTACCGTTATAAAAGGTAACTCCAGTTGACTAAAAGTCTTTTTTTGGGTTAATAACTCAAAAAATTCTTTAGCTTTTTTACCAGCTACTAAACCTTTTCTTGGTACTGTTAAATCGGTTAAATGATCCCAAGTCAACTGCTCTGCTAAACGTTCTAACATATGTAAATCTAACCCTGCAGCAAAAAAACCACCTACAACACTACCAATACTAGTACCACCTAAGTAATCAATTGCAAGCCCTTCTTCTTCAAAAGCCTTTAAAACACCTAAATGGGCCAACCCTCTTGCTGATCCTGCTCCTAATGCTAAACCGATATTAGGTCTCATAAGTTACTGCCTCACTTACGGCAATTCACCTCCCTTTTTATTAATTTAAAGTTAATCCTAAAAATTGACACTATATTTCTTATGATATTCAACAACAATAAAAATTATCCTCTCTCTAGTCATAGATCTAACTTATTTGAGATTGACTTAATCTAAACACCACTTCACAAGAAAACTAAATAAAATTCGACCAACTTCCTTTTTTTTAATATAATACCTTCAAGTAAAAATATAATCAAAAGAAAGTTAATAGCATGGATATTATATCAAATAATCAAATAATCAAAAAATCACTAATCATGATCGTAATTTTTCAGATGATATTAACCTAAGAAGAGTCCTAGGAAGTCTACCTAGGACTCTGTTTGATTAACAATCATATTATTCCTCAATAGCTCCACAGCCATCTACACATATTCCACATCCAATACACTCACCAGTAATTGCAAACACATTTTCACCTTCGCCTCAGCTATGAGCTTTTAAGGGTTAGCCATAAAAACTTAAAATTATGAAGAAATAACTGAAGGGTTAGAAAATAAAATTAAAAATACTCTTAAATCCCTTCTAAATATGAAATAATTTGATCTATATCTTCAACAATAACAACCTCTATTTCTTCTTTTTCTAATCCCTCTACTTCTTGCTGGTTTCCAGCTGGAACAAAGAAGACATCTGCTCCTTCTTCTTTAGCAGCTGCTATCTTCTGCCTTACTCCATCTATCTTTCCTACCTTACCTTCTAAACTAATAGTTCCAGTTCCAGCTATCTGTACATCTTCAGTTAAATCCTCTTCAGTCAATCGATTATAAATCTCTAAAGTAAACATACTTCCAGCTGATGGTCCTCCAATCCGTCCTGCTTCAATATTAGTTTCAATTGGTAACTCATAATCTCGTTTATAAGGAGTGATCAAGACACCAATTGACGGTTTAGGCGGCCCTTCTTCAACCACTTTTGTCTCAATTAAATAATCCTTTTCCTCTCCATTACGCTTAACTGTTACTTTAACCTCAGCACCTAATTCTCGTACTTGAACCTTATTAATTACTTCTGACACCAAATGAACAGGTTGATCATCAATTGCTATGATAATATCATCAACCTGTAATTTATCATAAGCATCGCTGTCCTCTAAAACTTTGACTATCTTAGCACCTTGACCAGTAACCTTAGTCTCATATCCTGCTCTTTCTAAAGCTACTGCTGTAGCTTTCATCTGGCTTTCTTTCATCATATCTTGCATCAGCTCAAAATATTCCTGCATATCTACCCCAGACGGTAAATTGTTTCTAGATCTTAACTCTACTAAATCAGGCTTAAATAATCCAATATAAATAGCCTCTATCAAAACGGTTCTTTTCATCGCAACAGATGTCAGCATTATCTCCCCTTCTACTGGATATGTAATTGCTCCTTCTTCTATCTCAATCATCGGTGCTAATCTATGTGCACTACCAGGAGAGACTAGCAAATAGTTGCTGGGCCAAACAAATAAAGCAGTTATCAAAACACCAGCCACTATTAAACTGAGTAACCGTTTTTCGTTAATTGAGCTCTTATTCTTCACCGTTAGCCCACCCTTCAATTAATTTTTCTCGAGCTTGATCTAAATCAGTAGATTTGATATGACCTACTTGAGGTCTAATTAATAAATCAGCTCTATAGCTTTTATGCCTATTAATCTCCTGTTCCATAATATCAATCGAAATTTCTTCTTCAAAAGCCTTTAAAAAACCCAGATGGGCCAACCCTCTTGCTGATCCTGCTCCTAATGCTAAAACGATATTAGGGTTTAATAAATTAATTTTCTTAATTACAGCAACCATCCCCCCCTTTTTTCCTTTGATTAAAGATCATCTTAATTCTAAAAAATCAGACCTTACATTTATATATTATTTTACAATAATAAGAATTATCCCCTGTAATAAATATCCAGCCTTAAAACTAATATAAAGTAGCAAAAGGCTACTTTATATCAATATACAGTATACAGTATACATTTAATTCTGTTAGTATAAATTCAGGGACAATTAAAAATTTTTTAATTGTCTATTGGGGATTATAATTGGCATCTTAATCTCTCCAAATAAAAAAAGAGCCCTAGGAAATCACCTAGGACTCTTTCTAATTAGCAATATTATTACTCTTCAATAGCTTCTACTGGACAGCTATCTTCACACACTCCACAATCAACACAATCTTCGGAGATTTCATACTTGTCGTCTCCTTCAGCGATAGCCTCTACTGGACATTCATCAACACATACTCCACAAGCAACACACTCGTCAGTAATTGTAAACATATTTTCACCTCCACTTCAGCTATAAGTTTAATTTTATTAAATTAGTTGAACCCTTTAGTATAAGAAATTTAACTTTATGTAACTAAAATAGAGTAAGAACTAAGAGTAACTTTTAACAGTTCTCTAATATAGAATAGCATAGGTTATTTAATTTGTCAATAGTAGATTCTTCACTAATAATTATTATATTTAACCACTAATAAAAAACCTTATTTAACATTTGAATTCTTGGATTAAACTCTGCAATTCTTGAGCCATTTCTGCTAGCTGTTGAGAAGAAAGTGTTATATCATCAGACATATCAGAGACAGCTTCAGATTTCTCCATTACTTGATTGCTCTGATTAGCTAATTTTTCTGTTCCAGCAGAAGTCTGTTCAATTGTAGCTGATGTATTTTGAATTGAATCTTGAATCTCAGTAAATACCTCTCCTGTTTTTGTAATTATTTCTTTACCTTTTTGTGCTTTACTATCTACTTCCTTAACTGTTTCTAAGCCCAACTCCGTCTTATTTTGTACTTTGTTAATTAAATTAGAAATCTTTTCTGTAGCCTGTGCAGTCTCTTCAGCTAATTTTCTTATTTCTTCTGCTACAACTGCAAATCCTTGTCCATGCTTCCCAGCTCTAGCTGCTTCTATTGAAGCATTCAAGGCTAACAAATTGGTCTGTTCAGAAATATCAGTTATCAATTCTACAATCTGCCCAATCTCTTCAGAAGTTAAATTCAAATCTCTAATAACCTCAACTGTCCTTGTCATAGACTGATTAATTATATTAATACTAGATACTGCTTCTTCTATATTGTCAGCCCCTTGATCAGTTTGAGCATTAGTTTCTTGAGCTATTGCATTTACTTGTTGACTACTAGCTGAGATCTGTTGAATATGTGTAGTCATATTCTCTAAATTTTGCATTGTTGAATCGATTGCTGCATTTCCTTCTTCAGATGCAGCAGATAATTCTTCACTATAAGCTGACAGGTCATCAATACTTTTTGATAAATTGGTTATAATATTTCTTAAACTCTGGTACATTTGATTTAAAGCTTCAGTTAAATCTCCAATTTCATCATCATTTTTAATCTGTAGTTCATCTATATTTAATTGACCATTAGCAATCTTTTGAGCAAAATCAATTGGTGCTGTAAGAGGATCGATGATGAATTTAGGTATAAAATACATCGATAATACAATAACCGTAATTACAAATAAACCAATAGTAAATAACATAAAGTAATTCATCCGCTGTACTGAATTATCATACCTTTGATCAAGTCCATGATTAATTGAATCAAATTCTTCTCCAACAACCGAATTTATATTATAATATAGGTCATCAACTTGAGTTAAGTATTGAGTACCTTCTGTTTCTCCTACTTCTAGAAATTGAGAATATACAGCAATTAATTGGGCATAAAAGTCAGTATATTCCGCAATCATTTTCTCAGCTTCCTCTGGGTAATGTCCCTCTAAATCTTCTAGCATTCGATAAATACTCAAAGAACTATCAGCAACTTGAATCGAATAACTATCATCTTCAGTTATAATTCCGTTCTGTAAATCAACCACCATTTCTTGAATCCTATTCATAATTACATACTCCATCCGACCAATTGCAGTTCTTCTATTATTTATTTCATAAAATTGATGATTCAAATAATAGTAATTGATTGCAAAGACAATTGTAATTAAAATACTCAAAATCACTAGCGGCAAAGTAATCTTTTTTCTTAATTTCATATTCCCCCTCCTATCTAACTGGAATAAACCCTTCCTTCTCAACTATCTTTTGTCCATCTTCTTCTAGTATCAACTCTAAAAACTCTTCCTCTTGTTGCTCAAGCTGTTGATAAACTAAATTCAACTCTCTTCTAATAGGATATTCACCAGCAATGATATTCTGGTGAGAAGGTTCAATTCCATCTAAATCTAAAATCTTAATCGGTGCTCCCAACTCCTGTAAATTTAAGGCAGTACCTAAAGATACATAACCAATAGCATTCGGAATCCCTCCCACCATTGTAATCATTTCTAAATTAGAACCTATTTCATAACTACTTTCTGAAATAGTCCCTTCTTCTCCAATAGTTTCTCGGTGGGGGCTTTTCAACCCAGTATATTCTTCAAATAACCCTAAAGTACTTCTTCCCAACATTATAGAGACTAACAAGATTGATTGATCATCGGCTCCTAATTGAGCCCAATTATCAATTTCTCCTGTATAAACCTTAATCAAATCTTCCCGGTTAATATCAGTAATCGGATTATTCTCATTAACAACAATCACTAAGGCATCAATGCCAATCGTTGTATAGTCTAACTCTTCTGCTTCTTCTGTAGTCAATGCCCTAGAAACAGCTCCAATATCTGATTCACCTGTTAAAGAATTCTCAATCCCAGCTCCACTTCCTCCAGCTCTAATATCTACATCTAGATCAGTTTCTTCTAAATAAGCAGAAGAAATTTGATCTAATATAGGTTGAATAGTACTGGCCCCTGAAATATCAAGACTATTATCCTCGGCTCTTAAAACAGGTTGTACATTAAAGAGTATTAATAACATAAAAAATAAGACATAATTTATGTATGTAGTCCTTAATCTATCATCCACTATAATCGCCCCCTTTAACATTTTTTTAGTCTAGTATAACTATACTATATTATTATTTTAGCAATAATAGTTAATTTTCCTGCAAAATAGTAAAAAAATAACTTTAATCCCTTGAGAGTAGATTAACCGTTCCTCGTCCATCCTTAATTAAATCAACCCGCTCTAACTGATATACTTCCATAATATTTTCATCTCTAGTTAAATTAGGAGTAGCTTCTTGACTAAGGTCATTGACTTTAGATTGCTCTAACTGCTGCTCATCCAGTTCAAACTTAAATTCAATCGTATATTCACCTAATAAATCACTATAAGTTCCATGTTGACTTACTTCTTGTGAAACAGAGATATTGCCACTAGATGCAAGTAAGTTTCTAGCTGGAGAAGAATCGATCCTTTTATACCGTTTAATATTTTTAATTTTGAATACCAATTCTTCAGATAACTCCTCAGGCATTGGGAAAAATAAAGTAGCACTATAAACCCCTGATTGATCGATCGTTCCATCTAGAGCACTGCTAGATAGGCTCCTAATCGGTCTCAACTGATTCCCTTCTATATCAGTTAATACTGCATCTTGACTAGCAGATAACCTATAATAATTATTAGCACTCACTTGAACATCTAGTTCTATATCAACAGCAACTCGTCCATCTTCTTCAGTTATTTCTCCCTCTGTAATCTTAATCTGATCAGAATTACAGCCTACTAAAAAAATTACCATCAATAATAATATACCAATCCTCTTTTTCATCTTAATCCCTCTTTCAATTTTATATTGTTTTTATTTCAATTTTAAAAAAATAACAGCCCTGCAACTCCTCCTCCAACAACAGCCAAAATAGGATGCAAACCTAAAAAAATGCTAATTACAACACTGACTGTAATCATAACACTCTTAATTTCTACAAACGTTGAACGACCTAAATTAACAATCACAGTAATAATTAGGCCAATTACCGCCGGTCTTAATCCTTTAAAAGCTTTCTCTATTAACTGATTATCCTTAAAATCTAAATATAACTTAGTCACTATTATTAAGGCAGTCATCGGAGGAATGATCAAACCTAAAGTAGCTATTATAGCTCCCAAAACTCCACCAAGCTTAGTTCCTACAAAAGTTGCCAGATTGACCATGATTGGCCCGGGTGTTATTTCTGCTAAGGCAACTGCATCAGTAAACTCCTCTACACTTAACCAACTATTTACCTCTACAACTTCCACCTCAGCCAGTGCTAACATTGCATATCCACTACCAAAAGTAAAGACACCTATCTTCATAAAGGTAATGAACAATTCAAAAAATATCATTTTATTTCCCTACCTTAATTAATTGATATTTAGTGTCAGTGTGAGTAGTGTGTGTGAGTAAAAGCAAAACCTTAGCCCTTATGGTTTTGACCTCCCTTACACACACACACATAACTGACACATGATTGTAATTATTTCTAGATTTAAATTAAATCCCCTGCAATCATCAATCTAGATTTATGAATTATTAAAGCTCCCCTTCTTTAAATACTCAATCGCCTCCTTTTCAGTCTCAACCTTACCAGTAGCTTGAGCTTCTCTTACCTGCTCAAGTAACTTGCCAACTTGAGGGCCTTGTTTGATAGAAAGAATATCCATGATCTGATCTCCAGTCACCAGTCTATCCTTAGTTCGCTCTTCACTCTGTTCAAACTCTTTAATTAGTTTTTTTAAAAATCTAATACAACCTGCAATTTCTTCTGTTCTATTATTTAACTCCTTAGTACTGATTAAATCAGCAGCAGCTACTAAACAGATATCAGGAATAAACTCCCCTCCAGCTCTAAAGAAGCGATACTTTCCTTTAGAAGTTAAATTCTCCGCATAGTATAAAGACATAGGTCGCATATGATATCTAACCAAAGTCTTAATATAGGAGATCTCCTCTTTACTAAAACGCAAGTTAGATAAAATTGGGTCGAGATTGTTGGCCCCTACTCGTTGATGATCATAAAAATGTACTTCTCCATCAATTAACTCCTCAGTCCAAAGCTTTCCTAAATCATGAAATAATAGGGCCAACTTAAGCAATGGAATCCTTTGCTGCTCAATTCTAGCCGACCAAAATTCCTCTCTTAATAGCTCTTCTAGTCTCTGTAAAGCATATGTAGAATGAGTCCAAACATCTTCTTGATGATGCTTACATTGACCAATCTCCTTCAACTTTTCAATCTCAGGAATTAATAATGATAGCAGAGAAAATTCCTCTTCTAATTCAATTAAGTGTTGGGCTGACCTATTAGAAAATAGTAACTTAATCAACTCCTCTCTAACCCTCTCTTTAGCCACCCTTTTAATCCCTTTAGCTTCAACCTCTTTCATTAACTCTTTAGTCTGGTCTTCTAAAGTAAAGTCAAGTCTAGCTGCAAACCTAACTGCCCTAAATAATCGAATTGGATCTGCTTGAAACGTATCAGCTTGAACAGCTTTAATACTCCCATGCTCAATGTCATCTAATCCTGATAATGGATCAATCAAATACTCTTCTATATCAGCTTGTCTTAATAGAGTAGCTAAAAAATCAGCGGTTAGCTTAATTGCCAAAGCATTAATTGTAAAATCACGCCGTTTTAAATCAACTTCAATATCATCACCAGCTAACAAAGCAAAATCATAGATTGATTCTCCTTTGACGACTCGATAGATATCATATTTTTGATCCAAAATTACAAAGCTAGCATCAATTTTAGCTGCAAAATCCTGGGCTATTTGCTTCACTTGGCCCTCAATCACTAAATCAACATCCTTAATCCTTCGTTCTAATAAATAATCACGTACTATTCCCCCTACTAAAAATCCGTCTAGATTATTTTCTGCTAATATTTTCACTAAGTTCTCAAGTTCTTTAATCATTATTTCAACTCCTTAATAATCACTCTTGTTCTATTATATCTAATTTATTATTAACTTTCACTACTTTCAATTATTTTCACTAAATTCATTCTTCCAATTACTTGCTAATAACTAATTCTTACCATGGTTGTCTAATTAATCAATTTGAAAAATTTATAAAATTATAAAAACTTAAAAGGAGTTTTTATCTCTTTCGTGAATGTATGTACAGTGAACTTTTATAATTATAATAACTTTAAACGGAGGGGTTTAAATGGCTAATGAAGAAACACTAATTTTAGACGGAAGTGCTAAGTCTAAAGAGATTCAAGAAGAAATTAAGGCCGAGGTCGAACAGTTGAAAGAAGAGGAGGGAGTTGTCCCAGGACTATCTATCATCTTTGTTGGTGATAACCCAGCTTCAGCATCTTATATTAAATTACAACAAAGAGTCTGTTCAAAAGTAGGAATTGATTCAGAAGTTGTTGATTTACCAGAAGATATCAGCCAAGAAGATTTATTAGCAGAATTAGATAAGTTAAATAATGATGATTCAGTTAATGGTATTTTAATTCAGTTGCCTCTACCAGATCATATCGATGAGAAAAAGGTAATTGGATCAATCAATCCTGAGAAAGACTTAGATGCATTCCATCCTTATAATATTGGAGAATTAGTAATTGATGGTGATGCTTATGTTCCATGTACTCCAGAAGGAGTTATGGCATTAATTGATAAATATGACATTGATGTCAAGGGGAAAGACGTAACAGTTGTTGGACATAGTAATATCGTTGGTAAACCAATGGCTCTCTTATTATTAAATCGTAATGCTACTGTTTCTGTCTGCCATATTGATACTAAAGATACTGCTAGCTATACCAAGAATTCAGATATTGTAGTGGTAGCAGCTGGAGTACCAAATCTAATCACAGCAGATATGGTTAAAGAAGGAGCAATTGTGATTGATGTTGGTATCAATCAAGTGGATGGAAAGATTGTTGGAGATGTCGATTTTGAAAACGTAAAAGAAAAAGCAGCAGCGATCACTCCTGTTCCAGGTGGAGCTGGACCGATGACTATCGCTATGTTATTGAAAGATACAGTTAGATCTTGCAAAAATATGTTAAATAAATAACAAAATATTACTATCAAAGCCTTCCTATATAGGGAGGCTTTGCTTTATTATGTAACATCAATCGATTATTAAATTCTTAAACTCTTTTAAACTCCCCTGCCACTGCGGCTTTATATCCTCAGCCTCATCACGATCAATCAGAAAGTCTTCAATCAAAAATCCATCAATCCCTAATTTTTGGGCAACCATATCTTCTCCTAAATCGTTACCTACCATGATGCACTCCTCTGCTGTAGCAGCTATTTTTTCTAATATTTCTTTATAATATCCTAAATTAGGCTTAGCATGATGCATATTTTCAGAACTAGTGATTAAATCAAAATCATTCGGCTCTAAACCAGCCCACTTAATTCTTTCTTCAATAGCTAAACGTGGAAATAATGGATTAGTAGCCACGACTAGTTTGTAATTAGAACCTTTTAATTTCTCTATTATCTCAACTACCTTTGGATCAGCCTCTATTCCCTTTCTTAATAGTGGAAATTTATGCTGATAAAATTTTTCAAACCTTTCTACTAAGTCACTCTCTTTCTCATCAGCAAATAAAGTACCAAAATTACTTACAAATACTTCTTGGTTCGTCTTGGCCCCTTGATTATTTATCATCTTGTCCGTAGCAGCCATCAATTTAGTTATAAACTCTTCAGGTGCTGCAATATCACTGAATTGTTGAGCTAACAGCTGAAAGTACTTCTCTAAGAATTGATCGATATCAAGCGGTAATAATGTTCCGTCTAAATCAAATAAAATTGTAGTCTTTTGCTCTAAAATCTTCATTTTTTTCTACCCTCCAAACTTATTTTGCTTATAAATTTTAGTTGCCTATTTAAATTAAGTTACAGTATTCATCAGCAAAGTCCTTTAATTCAATTGATATTAAGCTTAATTTTTCATTCGTACAATAATGTGTTTGTGTGCCCTAGTTTTAAAGAAATGCTTACTTAGGGTGAACACGAGGTTCACCCCTACATGGAAAACCAATGTTCTTTGTAGAGGCGACTCCCCGTGGTCGCCCTGGTTTTACGGGCAGGCTTACGAGTCTAAAAATCAAGACTCTTCGTGAAAACCCTACAGGGCTTACCAGCCCTTTCGTGAAAATCACAAAGACCGTATCCATAGAAACCATATCCACAGGGACCTGCCCCTACAAAATTATCTTTACCCGCCAAATCAAAAGTGCCACAATATTGCAATTAAGCTTGGTTTTAAAAAAGTTGGCCCGGAATCCCGGGCCAACACCTCAACTACTTCTGATATTCCTCTATTGCTTCATAGTCCACCGTAAAATACTCATCCTCACTAAGCATCATATGCCCTGACTCATACGGTCTCCCCTCTAAAGATAAATAAACTTTATCCACATTATAATGTCCACCAAATATATTAACTATACTTTGAATGATTTTAGTTTCTAATAAATGCCCAACATTCATCTCAGTAACTAACTCCTGAGAAAAATCAACCTTTACTATTTCTTCTTCCCGGTCTAACTCTATTTGATTAATCTCTGTATCATCACTAATTAACTGAGTCAAGTTTTCATCTGGTGCTTGACGCAAATGTTCAGCAAAAATCTCTGTCAAATCATCATTAGTACTGAATTCAACCTCTCGAGTAACATATTTAATCTTCTCATTTATAAAGTCTGGATAAAAGAATTTAATCGGATAAGTTATACTGGTATCCTCTTTAATCTCTTCTAAAATTGTCTTAACACTAAAATCATCTGTTTGATAATTTCTCTTAACATGTCCAACTCCAGCAACATAATAATCAAATTGGATTGCATTCTCTAACTCTGTTGTAACCTCAATAGCTTGATACTCTCCACTTGGTGTTTCAATTTCTACATCAATCCCAGAAATATACCTCTCTTTTCCATCCGCTAAAGTCCAACTTGTTCCTGTTTCTAAAGGCTCTTTTAATAATACATCATACTCTGTTATCTCTTGGTCAGTTAAATCCTCTAAATAATGAGACTCCTTAGCTACATCAGCTGAGCGAAGTTCTCCACCTTCAATCATTATTATCCTTCCCATAGTAGCACCAGGATTGCTTACTCTTACTTGGGCCAACTCATCAACAACAAAATCAAAATAAACATCTTGAGCTGCAAATTCATTCCCTTCCCCTTGATAAACCAATAATGTATCTTCTAAAAATGGATAATAATCACTTAACTCATACTCTTTTTCTCTTTCTATCTCATTAGCAATCTCTCCATCTTCAATAAACTCTCCATCATCTTGAAGTATTGTATACATGGCTAATACAACTATAACTATCATTAATCCTAGTATAATTACTCGCTTCATCTAACTCCTCCCCTCTTATTACCTATTATATCTTAATTTATGAAAAAAATCATTTAACATTAGTTACTAACCAAGCCGATTATGAAAGATAATTCATAAATAGATTAGCAAAGCCAAAATAAATAAGCAATCCTGTAATATCTTTAACTGTTGTAATTAATGGATCAGAAGCAGCAGCAGAGTCACGACCAAATTTAATCAACAACCAAGGGATAATAAAACCAACTGCTGAAGCTAATAAGATAGTAAAAAACATTGAAAGTCCTGTTGTCAAAGCTAAAGCCAAATTATTTTGCCACAAATAAGCACTCCCACCTACAAATAAAGAACTTAACAAACCAATTGTAGCACCTACCGAAATCTCTTTTCGCAAATATTTATAGAAAGCTTCAATTTCAATATGTCCTAAAACAACCCCTCGCACAAAGATTGTAGAAGATTGAGTCCCGACATTCCCTCCCATATCCATAATTACTGGAATAAAAAATGCTAATGCTACAATTGATTCTAGGGTAGCTTCAAACTGTTCAATCACTCCACCTGCTATCAAACCACCAACCAGTACAACTAACAACCAAGGCAAACGAGTCTTAACTACTTTAGATAAAGTTCCATAAATTAAATTACTACTATAATCGGCTTCTTGGATTCCAAACTCCGTAAATCCAGCCTGTTTAAAGATATCTTCACTGCTTTCTTGATGAATTACATCTACAATATCATCTATCGTCACTATTCCCAAAATATGGCCACCAGTATCTACAACTGGTAAAGCAATCAGATCATATTTGGCCATCAAATGAGCTACTCGTTCTTGGTCAGTAGTTAACTCAATTGAATTTAAATCATGATTCATAATCTCCTTTAATTCCTTATTAGGATTTGCCAGTAATAATTCTCGCAAAGATAATATACCAACCAGTCTATTCTCTTTATCGACTACATAAATATAATAAATAATCTCAGCATCTTCCCCTTGTTTTCTAATTCCTTTGATTGTCTCCTCAACTTTACTGCTTTGTTCAGCTTTTATAAAATCAGTAGTCATTTGATTAGCAGCCGATTCAGCATCATAGTTAAGTATTCTCAATATCTTTTCTTTATCTTCAGTTAATAATCTTATGATCTTAGCTTTATATTCATCTGTAAGCCGATTAATAATATCCAATTTATCATCAAGTGGAAGTTCCTTCAAAATCCCTTGCACTTCCCCTTCATCTAAAGCATAAATAACCTCCACTCTCATTGTTGAATCTAATTCAATTAAAACATCAGCAGAATAATCACTCGTAACAAACTTAAAAAACTTAATAATCAATTCTATATCTAGATCATTTATTATTTCTGCTATATCGCTAGGATGATTATTTTCAACTAAGTCATTCAACTTCTCTATTTGTTTGTTTTTTACATACTTTCTAATTAATGAAATAGGGTTTTTCTTACTCATCAATAATACACGGTCTACTTTGGTTTTTTTCACCTTTCTTCTCCTCCTTACTACTACTAATATATATTTAAAAGAGGAGATATTAGCACTCAGCCATAATAATTATAAAAAATCGTAGCAATCAATCCTTGACTTTCCATTATTTATTACATATAATATCTATTAATGAAAATTATAGGTATGGTGATGGAGCTCACCAAGTTAATTGCCACTCTAAGTGGATGATGGCTCCTATTTATCATCAAATTTTTGATGATAAATAGGAGCCATTTTTTCTAATTTAACATCTTGACTACTCTCAACTAAAGGAAAAGATTGCAACCTTGAAAATCTAATTATTTTATAGCTTTTGCTTTTGATATTTCAAATTTAATTGTGAATTGTCAATTAAAAAGGAGGTTATCATATTGTTATTCAGCATTTCATTAATCTTAATTATTGGATTACTTCTAGGTTTTATTTTTGAAAAGATTAATTTACCACCTTTATTAGGCATGCTATTAACCGGAGTATTATTAGGACCATCAGGTTTTTATCTCTTAGATGATAGCTTATTAAACATTTCTCAGGAAATTAGGGAGATAGCCTTAATTATTATTTTACTTAGAGCAGGATTAGGTATTAGTAAGGATACTATAAAGAAGATTGGTAATACTGCTTTTAAGTTAAGCTTTATCCCTGTATTATTTGAAGGGGCTCTTATCACTTTCTTAGCAATCTATATTCTTGACTTCAATTGGATTCAAGCTGGAATGTTGGCCTTTATTATAGCAGCAGTATCTCCAGCAGTCGTTGTTCCGTCTATGTTAAAATTAAAAGAAAAAGATTATGGAAAAGAAAAAGAGATACCTACTTTAATCTTAGCTAGTGCTTCAATTGATGATGTCTTAGCCATTACAGCTTTTAGTATCTTTTTAGGTATTTATAGAAGTGGTGAAGTCGATTTGATTGCTAATCTATCACAAATTCCAATCAAAATAATTGGTGGAGTTTTATTAGGAGTTATCTTAGGAATTATTTTAGTTAAATTGTTTGATATGTATAGTACATTAAAAATAACTCACAAAGCAATCATCTTAATTGGAGTTTCCATTTTAGCAAATGTACTAGGCGATTATTTAGGAGTAGCTAGCTTATTAGCAGTTATGACAATCGGGTACATATTACTAGAAAAAAATGAAAGCTTAGCAGATGAGTTTTCTAAAGTATTAAATAACTTATGGGTTCCTGCCGAAATATTTCTTTTTGTTTTGATCGGAGCTGCTGTTCAGATAGAAGTAGCATATAATGCTGGTGCTATAGGAGCTTTGATTATATTACTTGGATTATTGGCAAGGGTTATTGGGGTATTAATATCCACAACAAATAGCTATCTTAATTTTAAAGAAAGGATCTTTTGTGGAATATCTTATTTACCTAAAGCTACAGTTCAAGCAGCCATAGGGGCTGTACCACTAACAGAAAATGTTCCTCAAGGAGAGTTGATTTTAGCCTTAGCAGTATTAGCAATAATTTTAACTGCCCCCTTAGGTGCTTTTGGAATAGAGTATTCTGCTCCTAAATTATTAGTAACTGATAATGATCCTTCCTAAATTCAAAACAAAGTATAAAGCTAGTCATACCTCTAGAGGTATGACTAGCTTTATATTATTTCTATTCATGAATAGCTTTTACTCTTCCAACCACTCCACTTTTAAGACGCACTTTAATACCATGTGGATGAGTAGCAGAATTAGTCAAAATGTCCTTTACAATACCTTTAGTTAATTTTCCTGAACGCTGATCCTGTTTTTGGACAACTGAAACACTAAGTCCAGGTTTTATATCTTTTCGATACTTTCCATCCATTAATATCACCTCCATCTACTAAATATATCACTAAATAGAATTTTTATAAAGTTTTCAGCAAATAACAATTTAACCTGTATTCCGAATAATAGTATCTTTTAAAGCAAATTCTAAATAAAAACAGGAAAAAACGAAGAAAAGATTTATGGAGTAAGAATGATCTCCTTAACCACATCAAAAAATAAATCTTCTTCTTTAACTACCTCTAACCCTGCTTGCTTGATATTTTCCATAGTCCTACGATTTATATTAGCACCCCAACTTAAAAGACTAATCCAATTTATACTATCCATTAAATAACCAAAAGGCTCTTTTTCAGTTCGCATATGCTCTAACATAAATATTTTACCATCATTCTTGCAGACTCTCTTCAACTCCTTAAACCCTTGTACTGGATCGGGCACAGAACAAAATACACAAGTAGTTACAATTACATCGAAGTAATTATCTGGAAAGTCTAAATTTTGTACATCCATCTCTCTTAGTTGAACATTAACTTCTAACTTTTCTATCCGCTTCTTAGCTTCTTGTAGCATTCTATCACTAAAGTCTATTGCATAAGCTTCAGTTTTCTGAGGATAATAGGGGATATTCTTGCCCGTACCTACACCTGCTTCTAATAATCTCTCCTCTCCTTTTTTAACTACCTCTTCAACCTGCTGCCATAACTTTTCACGCCAGTCCCCCATCTTACCTTTTTCCATAATCATTTCTAACTTATCATAAATTGGTGCAATTCGATTATACCTTTTCTTGATCTTGTCGTTTATTAGATCCATCTCCACTCCGCTCCTTTTGTCATTCTTCTTTACTACCCACCACTAAAATAATGTCGTATATAGATAGTGCTCTAACTTAGATTGATATTTGTATTCTCAGTTTGCTTATCCTTTATACTTCTAAATTAAAATTTCCATACCATCATATGCAAATTGAACACCATCATATTGTTCTTCAAGATTAACATAATCATCATAAGATTTACCCCATGCTTCTTCTATATGGGTCACAATGACTCTTTTGATTTCAAATTTTTCCTTTAAAGAGAGCACTTCTGACATGCTAAACAATTCTTCTCTTAAGAAATTATCCTCACTTAACTTATATCCATCCTTTAGCTCCTCACCTATGATAGTATTTCCAATTATCATTACATCTGCACCAACAAATATCTCTTCATCTGGAAATGGCTTCACATCACACGGAGCATAAATTAGCTTTTTATCCTCAGCCTCAAATACAAAGATAGTTGTTCGTTCAACTCTGATAAAAGAGATCTTAATTTCCTCTATTTTTTGATAATCAGAAATCTTATGCCTTTTAATTAAATTTTGTGCATTCTCGTAATAATCTAAAAAACTTCCATAACTTGATTGAATTGCATTTAAATCTTCCATTACATGTGGCATTGCTATTACATCTATTGGATTATTACACTCTTTTCCTTCTGAAACTTTAAGCCAACTCAATCTTAAATCTTCAAATACTCTAAAACCTAATGTATGATCAGGATCTAAGTGGCTAAACATAACAGCATCTATGTTTTGAATGCTACTATCATTTATTGCATGTACAATATCTTCTGGAGTATCTATTAATAAATTTATATCATGCAAAAATAGTGAGCACCCATATCTTGAATAAGGACGACCCTTTTCTCTAGCTTCTTGACAAACTTTACAGTTACATAATGGCTTCGGAAGTGCCACACAACCTCCACTACCTATTATTTCAAATTTCATATTTTAAATCCCCCTCTTCAGTTTTCTAGCTATAAATAATATCTAATTTATTTCTTTTCCGTTCTTCTTTTAATATTCCATAAGTCAGCTCTGTCGTCTAACTTTTAAATTTCCAATATTTTTTTCGGATTATATTACTATTCTAGATTATTAACGACGTTCAAGTGGATTTTTAATTTTAGAAAATTGTTTAAGAACTTCTATGATTTTAGATTATAAATCATAGATATCTGCAAATTCTATATTTATCCGTTCGACAAGATTATAAGAGTTATATTTATAATCATCTTGACAAGTATTTTCTTCTGCTATCACTTTGTTTGGAAGCTTTATAATAAATTCACTTCCTACCCCCTGCTCACTTTTAATATTCAATTCTCCACCATGCATTTCAACAATTTTTTTAGTTAAGGATAAACCTATTCCACTTCCTTCATTACTTCTGGTAAATGATTTGTCACTTTGACCAAAATATTCTAAAATTAACTCTTGTTCTTCTTTAGAAATACCAATTCCTGTATCCTTAACTGAAATCACTACACTATCTTCTTCAATTCTAAGATTTACTGATATTTCATCACCTTCATCTGTAAATTTCACAGCATTAGATAATAGATTTAAAATAACCCTTTCTAGATTAAAAGGATCACAAGCAATTATTTTTTCTTCAATTTCTGAATTAAAGTTAAACACTCGCTCTTTTTGTTCTAAATATTCTGATACTGAAAAAATAATTTTCTTGATAAGATCAACTATTTCATAGTTTTTTATATTAAGTTCAAAATGATTCGAATCAATCTTAGTGATATCAATTAAGTTATTAATTAACTTGAGAAGTCTATGCCCATTTTGCTTAATAATTTTTGAATAATTATCTATTTTATCTGCTTGTTTGGAATTTAAATTATTCTTAAATAATTCTAACATCTGCTGTGCTGAAAAAATTAAATTTAATGGTGTCTTTAACTCATGGGATAAATTAGCAAAAAACTCTATTATTAATCTATTATGTTGCACCCTTTCTCGTAATAACTCTAATTCTGTAACATCTACTCCTGTACCCAATATTCTTTTTGAATTATTTTCTTTATCTTCTAATATACCTCCATGCCACAAGATACTTCTTTTTTCATTGGTCTTAGTTATAATTGCATTTTTAGCATTAACTGTTTGACCCTCCAATAAAGTATCAAATAGATTCTCCACTTTATTACGATCTTCTTGCTTAACGAAATCAATCCAATGTTTTCCGACTATTTCCTCTTTAGCTACTCCTAAAAGAGTGCACCCTTTTCTATTAATATCCTCTACTCTTCTTTCCTGATCTAAAACTATAACAATTGCCTCTGTTATATCAAGATAAGTCTGTAATTTATCCCTTTCCCTCTTTACTTTCTCCTCCATTCTTTTGGATTTAGTGATGTCCTCAACAAATCCAACATACTTATCTTCAGCTACTTTTACAGCTTTAATATCTGCATGAAATTGATTCCCATCTTTATCTACAAGCAACCTTTCAACATTTAATCTACCTTCATTTACTAACTTATCTATATCCCTTCTAGCTTGTTCTTTGTTTGCCATCAAATCATTGACAGTTATATTTAATAATTCTTCTTCTGGGTAACCACTATATTTACAAGCCATTTCATTTGCTTCAATATACCTTCCAGTTTCATTTAGAACAAATACTCCATATGGTGCATTTTCAATGTAACTTTGAAGTTTTAAATTTTGTTCTTTTAATTTTTCTTTAAGATTATTTTGGTATTTAAATAAAGAACCACAAATTAAGGCCATTGTCAATAATACAACCTGGTTAAATAGAATAAGAGAGCTCCAAAATTCAAAGGTAAAGATTGCCCATAGTGCTGTTCCAAAACCACCTTTTATATATCCAAAATATGAGCCTAATCCTACTAAAATTATAGAACTAGCTGATTGTAGACTTATTGATAAGCTAGGAAAAGAAAAAAAGAATAACAGACTTAAACTGATCCAAAAAATCATTATCTTATTAAAAGATAATTCAAAATTTAGGCTTTTTCTCTTTATAATTTCCATCATCTTTATCCCTCACTTTCTTTATTGCTTATAATATTTTAATTTTACTTATAATAGCTTATTATTAGTCAATTTTTCTGTTATTTAGACTACTTATATCTATATAATTCCACATAAAACAAAATGATCCTCCTTTTTCAAAAAGTCTAAATTTTCTTTCATATTACATCTAACTAACACAACATAAGCCAAAAAAAGCCATCACCGATTAAGCTAATGACTCAAAAAATGAAACTTATAACGCAAAGAATAATTCCGTTTATTTTTGATATAACATCTCTACATGAGGAATTCCATCTTCGAGATAAGGTTCAGAAACCACTTCAAACCCTAATGCACCATAAAAACTACTACTCAAATGTTGTTGTGCTGAAATTCTGATCTGCTCTTGTTTTAATTCAGTAGTCAAAAAGTCAATTCCACGTTTCATTAATTCTCTTCCTAAGCCTTGTTTGCGATACTCTTTGACTACTACTACCCGACCAATTGATGCTTCTGGATAAGAAATCCCTGGTAATATTAAACGTGCATAAGCTAGTATTTCCCCTTCCTTTTCAGCAAATAAATGAAACGAATTTCTATCTTTATTATCACATTCAGGGTAAGGACAGTCTTGTTCAACTACGAAAACATCAACTCTTACTTTAAGAAGCTTATATAACTCATCTACAGATAATTGATCAAAAAATTTTAATTTCCACTCCATAATCTACCCTCCTACAAAAATAAAAGTTTTGGTACTGAAGTACCAAAACTTTGGTTATTTAAATTAATTTAATAAGTTTTCTTCGCTTTAAATTATATTCCCGGGCCAACACCAACGTGCTTGCTACTCAACCAACTGTTGATACAACTTTTTAGTCTGTTTAGCAATTGCCTCCCAACTAAAGATCTCCTCTACCCGCTGACGACCATTTTGCCCGAACTTTTGCTGTAACTTTTCATCTGCTAAGACTTGATTAATCTTATCAGCTAAAGCTTGAGAAAAAGCAGCAGGATCTTGAGGCTCACCTGTTGGCCCTTCAACCTGATCAAACTCAACTAAAAACCCAGTCTCACCATCAACAACAACCTCTTTAATCCCTCCCACAGCAGAAGCTACTACAGGAGTCTTACAGGCCATGGCCTCTAAATTAATTATCCCAAACGGCTCATAAACTGACGGACAACAAAAGACAGTGGCATTAGAATAAAACTCAATTACTGCTTCCTTAGAAACCATCTCATTAATCCAAATTACTCCATCCCGTTCTTGTTGAATAGCTGTTACCTTTTCAGTCATCTCCTGTTCTATCTCTTCAGTATCAGGAGCTCCTGCACAGAGTACAACTTGAGCCTCCTCATTAATATCTTTGATTGCATTTACTAGATGGATAATCCCTTTTTGGCGAGTAATTCTTCCTACAAATAAGATATATGGCTTATTAGGATCAATCCCATACTCCTCTTGATAAGTAGTGCTATCGGTATATTGATATTGATTTAGATCGATTCCATTATAAATGACCTCTATATCCTCTTCTTGGACATCATAATGCTTTAAAATATCCTTTTTCATCTCTTTAGAAACAGCAATTATCTTATCTGCATCCTCTACAGCAGTCCGCTCCATCCAAGAAGATAGATGATAAGCATTTCCTAATTGCTCCTCTTTCCAAGGACGAAGTGGTTCCATACTATGAATAGTAGTCACTAGTGGAATATCATACAGTTTTTTGGCCCAAAAACCACCCATAAAAGTATACCATGTATGGCAATGAACAATATCAGCATCAGATTTATCTTTAGCCATCGCTAAGTCAACAGATAGTGCATTGACAGCTTTAACAAACCTCTGGTCAGTATTCTTACTGACCTCGGGCCAACGCTCATAAGCTGTCGCCTCCCTTTGATCCTGAACCAAATCTTCCTCCCCAGCAAATGCCCTAATCTCGACATCCATTATCTCAGCTAAATTCTGACTTAAATAATCGACATGAACTCCAGCTCCACCATAAATATTATTGGGAAATTCCTTAGTCAACATCATCACTTTTAAATTGGCCATTATTCATACCCCCTACTAGCTAGTATCTTACATTTACAAAATTTAATTCAAACTAGCTACAGAATCTAAGATTCCTTTTAATGGAATTCGTAACCAATCAATCCGATTATTAATCTCATAGAGAGCTTCATACAATGCCTTTTCAAGCTTAAAGAGCTCAACTACTCGATTAAGCTCAGCTTCACTAGGTAAAAACTGAGCTTGGCTAGCTAACTGCAAATAACCTTCCCAAAATTTACTGACAACTTCTTCTTCCCACAGATTAATTATCTCTAACAGATAGTCACTCTCTTCGATTTCAACTTCTTCCTTAAACTTAAAATATCCAGCATAAGCAGCATAATTATAAGAACGGAGCATACCTGCTATATCCTTAAGCGGACTATACTTTCTCCTCCGCTCAGCAATACTTTTAGTTGGCTCTCCCTCGAAATCTAAAATAATCAACTCTTCTCCAACCTTCAAGACCTGCTCTAAATGCAAATCTCCATGACAACGAATAAACTTGCCCATCTGCTCAATAGTTGGTAATCGATCTTGTAACTGCTCAATATTATCTTGATAACTGAGCAATTCAGATACTAACTGCTGATCATCCAACTGCCCTTCTTTCTTTCTCAACTGACCAGCAAGTTGCTGATAGTTTTCTTTTATTCTAGAGTACAACTCAGTCAGCTCATCTTGTTGAGGAGAGCGAGGTAAAAAATCTTGAGTCTCAATCCCAGCTAATGATAAGTGCAAGCGAGCAATCAGCTCCCCTAACTTAACAGTATAATTAAAGTATTCAGAACAAGCTTCTTTAATTACCTTCTTTAGATCACTTGCTTTCTCTTCCCACAGCCGGGCCAACAAATCCGCAATAACCTCCTGCGTATATGCCCACAAATCACCATCACTTGCAACAAACTCCTGGGCCAACATCAGATTATACTCTTGCTTCTGCTCAGTTTGATAAGTAAGATAACCTTTCAACGTAGGAAACTGCTCAAAATCCGTTTTCTGTTGTAGACTAAGACTTAATTCTATCTCAGGATTAACCCTTGCTTCTAATCTACGAAATGTCTTAGCCACTTGATCTTTTTTGACTATTGTCAGGCTATTACTCGAAACATCTGTCAACTGTTTAGCAGCAAATATCTCATCTTCCGTAGTCAAAACCCCTAATAAAGTTCCACCTTCTTCTAATGCTATCTTCTCTTCTCGATTGATAAATTGATCTATTGCTCGTACATACTCTAAGTTATTTACCGCTTGATATAAAGATAACTGCTCTTGTTGATCCAATAAAGGAATCTTTTCCGCTCCTTGCAATGGAGTTTCACTAATAAGTAAGGGTAAGTAATACAATTCACTAAACTGCCTAGTTTCTACTTGCTCTTCCATAAAAATTTCCAAAATCGCTACTAAAACAATCGCTTCTGAATTAATAAGATTCAGTTTTCCATAGTCAACTAACTGTAGTTGCTTAATTTCTGCCCCTTTATGCTGAAACCAGCGAGCCTCTTTGAAAAAATTGGGATCAATTTGAGCGATTAACCTCTCTAATTTACCCTCTTCAGTAATAACTTCCTCTAACATTAACTTCCACTCCCCACTCAAATCCTAATACTTTCAGTTAATTTCAATCCTATTATGATAACCCTTGACAGATATCTAAATCTTTTTTCACTCCCGTTTCAATTGACAATTTACAATGCACAATTCACAATTAAATTCAAATATCAAAATCAAAAAAAACTGAAAGAATCAATAAGCAACAGCTATAAAACAATTAGATTTCCAAGTCTACAATATTTTCTTTTAATTGAAAATACTCAAGCTATTTAAATTAATTTATCAGATTCCATAGATTAGTCTTTCTTTTTCTTGAGAATAATATTGGCACAATTCCCTTCCAATAAGTTCCTCTAAATCTCGATCTAACTTCTGACCCAACTTCTCAACCTGATCGACCAACTCTAAAGCTTGTTGGTTGGAAAATAAATCTTCCAACTCAAGACTGTCCTGTAATCGCTCTAACTTCCCAATCCGTTGTTTAATCTCTTTCTCCACTAACTTTTCAAAGATTGGAAACCATACCTCTCGGTCTACCTGCCTTTCTTCAGCTAACTGCCTAATATTAAAAGCAGTTACATTTCTTTTGCCAAGTTCCTGTTTAAAGAATTTATTTCTCTTTTCCTCAGTCAATTCTAAATCACTATACTTAGCTACAAAGAAAAGAGGGGAGGAATCAAAATCAGCACTCAAAAAACTCCCCTGCTCCTCCTTTAAAATCTCCTTAATCCTTTCAATGCCCAATTGCTCTAAAGAGTTATGATCCTTAGTCAATTTCTCCTGTTGGCCCAAGTATAATAACTCTTCAGCATACCGTTTAACTTTAGGATCATGCTCAACTAAAATCCCCTCATACTCCTCTAATAATTCAAAAGCTTGATCCTTTAAGATAAAATAAATATAATCCTGAAGTTGATAAATCATTACAGCATGACGCATCAAACCCTTGCGTGGCTTGAATTTATTGATTCGATATAATCTAGTTAATAAATCGTTGCCAGCCATAATCTCTACCTCAGAAAAATACTCGTCAATTAACTCCAACTTATCAACACTAAATTCTATCCGCCACGCTTCTTGATTATAAGTAATTCCATCTTCTGCTACTAATTTATTAAATAAGCCATTAGCTAAATATTCCTTAATTGCATATTTATCATCTGTCAACTTCCATATCTTCATCATAATCACCTGATCCTACGTTATCTTAGTCAAATTCCGCTACCCATTTTCTAGCAAAATCATCAATATCCCCTGCACCTAAAAAGAGATAAATAGCCCGCTTATGCTGATCATAATCCTCTAGCCACTCCTTTACTTCCTCAAACTTATTACAATAATGGATCTCATCTGAACTGATAATCTGACTCAACTCTAACCCTAGCTTATCTATTTCTACCTCTGAGACTTGCTCTCGAACCTTATAAATTTTACTGACAATTCGTTGATCAATCTCCTTATCTAAGACACCACTATAATCATCAAATAAACGATTAGTCCTAATATATTGATGGGGTTGAAAGATAACAACCTTCTTCTTAGTAGTCTTAATTCGCTCCAAATTAGCTGTAACTGCATCTACTTCACTAGGATGATGTGCATAATCAGTAATTACAATCTTATCATCAGCATCATACAAGACCTCAAATCTTCGTTTCACCCCGCTCCACTTCTTAAGTGCTTCTTTCATCTTAGCAAATGATAGCCCACAATACTTACCAATAGCAATCGCTTCTAAAGCATGCTTAATGTTATAATCCCCTAAACCTTCTATTTCAAACCGATCAATCTTACTTCCTTGATACTCCAAATCAAAATAAGAGGTCAGCTCCCGCTCTTCAATCTCAACTGCATTAAAAGTAGCCTCTGCTTGATTAATTCCTACAGTCTCAACTTCTATCTCCAAATTCAAACTATCTAACTTTAATTGTTCAATCACTTGCTGGTTAGTTACCAGATAACTACCTAAATTAGTAACATACTTCTTGTAAGCAGCCAATAAGTCATCTAAATCCTGATAAATATCTGGATGATCAAATTCAATATTTGTTAAAACCCCTAGCTCAGATTGATACTGTAAAAAAGATCTGCCATATTCATCACCTTCAAGGACGAAATAATCACCCTGACTGATCTTAAAATTACTACCGAAATTATTTAAAATTCCTCCAATAATAAAACTAATATCTTCTCCACTACCTTCTAATACCTGAGCAATCATAGCTGAAGTAGTTGTTTTACCATGGGTTCCGGTCGCTGAAATAACATCTTTATCCTGGGTGATCAATCGTAAAGCCTGAGAACGCCCTAATCTTTCCAAATTATATTTTTTAGCAGCTACTAATTCCACATTATCTTCAGGAATAGCATCAGAATAAATTACCTTGTTTATATCAGCAGAAATATTATCTTGCTTATGACCAATCATTATTTGGGCACCTTTTTTCTCCAACTCTTCAATCAATTGATTAGAGTTTAAATCTGATCCTGTTACCTTAGCTCCTGCTTCTAAAAAATACTGGGCAATAGCTGACATAGCTATCCCACCAACTCCAATAATATGTATCCATTCCATTCCAAATCCCTCCACTAATTGATACTTTCTCTATTAGTATATTACAAAGCTTCTTCTATTAACAGTTAAAAAAATTTTTATTTTATTTGATAGAGATAGACCTTACTTATCTCATCCTCTAACACTAATACTACTAATTCTTGCTGCCCATCAGCTGTCAAGTCCCCTACAGCAAGATCCATAATCTCACCTGCCAACTCCTCACTCTCCCGATTGACTACATACTCCTCTCCATCCCAGAAATAAGAGATAATCTGACTTTCTCCTTCATGATAAGTTGTAAGAAAAAGTTCTTTCACTCCATCTTGATCTAGGTCTCCAACAGCAATTGTTGGCCGATACTTATCTGGAAAAAGATACTCCTCTTCTCCATCCAAATTATAAACCTTAATTTCATATTCTTCTCCACCATCAAAAGCTGTTAGGATTAATTCTTTTTCCTCATCTCCAGTTAAATCGGCTATTTCTAATCGATATCCTTCATTTGCTGCTAGATCAAACTCAAAATCAACTTGATATTCAGCTCCATCCCAGAGGTTAAACTTCAAAAAATGATCATAATCCCTAGTAACCAAATAATCTTGGTTATTTATTTCTTGAATTACTTTAGGCCGGTCGCGATTAAATTGATTCAACTCATCCCTTAAGTATTCACTACCATCCCATTCAAAGCTGATCAATCTTCTATATTGATCAACAAGTATCTCAGCAGTTTCATTATTAGTAGTATCACCTATTAATACTTTATAATCATCAAATCTTGTAATTCGGTAGTTATCAGTTATCTTCTCTTGCTCAACCAACTCTTGTTCTTCATAATTTAAGATCTTAAGTGCCTGCTCAGTATTCAAGACGACTTCTAACTGACCATCATTAGTAGTATCACCAACTGCTAAACCTCCAGCTAAATAATCAAACTCCTGCTCAAATAAGAGTTGATAACTTTCTTGTTCTTCTTGCTCTAAATAATGAGCAACTAAGTGATCATCTTTGGGTAATCTAATTACTTCTTCCTCACTTATACTCCCTAACTCCCTATCAAACAATCCTAGATAAATAAAAAAACTATCCTCTTGCTCATAAAGTTGACCTGTTAATAATAACTCGACATCTAATTGTTCTGCTAATAATCTTAAATCTTCTTCATCTAACTTCTCTTCTAACTCAAACCCCTGCTTGGCATTTTCTACCTTCTCTAGAGGCAATAATTCAAATCGTTGATCTTGCTTAAGATAATTGCTAGCTATCTTTTCTATTCTATTGTTCAGACTATCAACTTGCTCACTCGAGCTAAATCCCAAGTTGGCTATTTGCTGGACATAATCAATTTCAGTTACTAAATCGAAAGGTTCAATATCAACCGAAGAGTCTTCAGCAACAATTTCGGCAATAGAAAACTTATCTCTAACCGTAACAACCTCTACTTCAGCTACCTTAATCTCAATTCTTCCTAAATTCATTCCAGTTACTGGATCAGTCAATAACTCCCCCTGCCTAATTACCTCAAATCTATCCCCTTCTTTAACGCCTGCTTGTTGGCCCAAATTTAAGTAAATATCAGATTGAAAATTTGTGATAACTTGGCCCTCTTTAACTCTAACTTCTTGTAATAAATCATCCATTACGCCATCTATTACACTAAATGCTTGCTCAGCGTTGGCCCTTCCACTACTTAGAACTAGTAAGCATAGTAATAAAGGAATTATTTTTTTCATTTAACTACTCCTTTCCTATCATATACTAACTTTCTTACTCAATTCTATAAACTTTTACTAAATCCTTTATTGAATAATCCAAGCTCAAATTTTAATAAAAAGCTATTAGTTACAAAGTTTGACAGAAAAAGAGAAGCAGTATATAATGAATAAGAACAAAATGACCTCCGGTCATAGTCTAAGTCTAAGTTTAAGTTTAAGTTTAAGCAAACCATTAAAAATCTTAAAAATAAAAGTTATCACAACCCCTAAAAAGAATAATTTCCTAAACAAGAACAAAGTTGCCTAACGGCAACTTTAAGTTAAGGAGGAAGAATAATGACTCATCATACACATTCACTTTTTGGATTTGTCTTCGGGATAGTTACACTTAAATTAGTTGCAATTTTCAATATTACTGACTTACATTTGCCCGTTACAACTCCTCTATTCAATATTGCTTTAATTGAGTTTTATTTAGCTACAATTATTGGAGGGCTCATTCCTGATATAGATCATGCTAATAGTAAAGCAGGAAGAAAGTTGTGGTTTATCAGCAAACCCCTTAAATTATTCGGAATCAAACACCGTGGTTTAACCCATAGTATTTTAGGGTTGATCTTATTTGCATTATTAACTCAGGAATTAGTTAAACTCGAATTAATTACTAACTTAATTTGGATTGGCTTAATTATTGGCTACTTTAGCCACTTGATTGCAGATATGTTAAATGTCCAAGGCATCCCTTTATTTTACCCTAACGATAAGCGGTTTAAGTTTCATCTCAATATTACTACCGGCAGTTGGAGTGAACACTTAATCTTTTTAGTTGCCTTTACCATAATAACTTTATTGTTATTTTGGGAGCATGACTACATAAATTTTCAATTAAACAATCTACCACAATTATTTAATCTAAATTAAAAAAATGGCCTTCGGCCATAGTCTAAGGCTAAGTCTGAGTCTAAGTAACCCATTAAAAAAGTTATTCACAATCTCTAAAAAATATACTTTCCTTAATAATAAAGCCCTTACAAAAATGTAAGGGCCAACAATCTATTTACTGAATTTTAAAGCTGCAGTTACTACCTCATTAATCGTATCCTCTATCTCGTCTCCTTCATCAATCGATTGTAAAATACATCGACAGGCATTATCTTTAATCAAAGAAAGACCTACTTTATTAATTGAAGACTTAATAGCCAACACTTGGATTAATAATTCCGTGCACTCTTTATCATCCTCAATCATCTTTTCAATCCCACCAATATGTCCTTTGATCGTCTTTAATTGGGTCAATAACTTCTCTTTTTTATCAGAATCTTTAATAGTTGCCATCTAATTCACTCCTGCATGAAACTGAATTTAAGTAATACTATCTATTTTACTTACAAGTCCATCTTTAGAAGCAAAACCAACCTGTTGCTCTACCTGTTCTCCTTCTTTAAAGAAGATTATATTAGGAATACTAGTTACTTGATATTCTTGGGCCAACGTCTGATTATCATCAACATTCACCTTAACTACCTTAATTTGATCCTCATACTCATCTGCAATCTCATCTAATACTGGAGCAATTGCCTTACAAGGCCCACACCATGGTGCCCAAAAATCAACAACAACTGGTACTTCAGCATCAACTACTTTCTCTTTAAAATCATTCTCATTTACTTCAATAACTTTATCTGCCATAATGACCCTCCTAATTTCATTTTGTCCCAACCCCTAGGGGGGTTACATAATTTATTATATCTTTTTCAACCAATCCTGTCAAGTTATAACACTTAAGTTTAAGGCTAAGATTGAGTCTAAGTCAACCACTTAGTTTTACATAAACTGAAGCTTATTTAATATTCAACAATAACCTAGCTCCTATAGCCAATAATACCAACCCTAGACCCTGAATCCAACGAAAAGGAATCTTTTCTAACCCCCAAATTCCTAAATGATCAATCAAAACTGCAGTCGATACCTGCCCAACAATAATTAAAGTCGTTGCATTAGCAACTCCTAATCTAGGAATACTGAATAAAACCCCATATAAAATAATTACATTTAACAGTCCACCTAGATAAGTATACCAGGGAGCCGACATAAACTTTCCTAAATTTCCTTGACCTAGATTAAAGACAAATAAAATCAAGGCTATTGCTAGTGTAGCAATAATATGAACAATAAAAGTAGCTTCTACCTCTCCTACCACCTTACCAAGTGCAGAATTTAAAGAGCCTTGTACAGCCATTGCTGTTCCAGATATTGCAGCAACTATAAAGAAAAATATCTTTCCCATTTTTCTACCCCTTTATTTAGCTAGAATTTACATTTATTTTTTGAACTTTCATCTTTTTTATACTCCTTTATTTAAAATAATTCCATTCTAGCAAAAAAACATCTGGGTTAGCCCAGATGTTTTAATTGAGTATTCTATTTAATCTTAATCTCTAATATCTTATCTTCTCCTGCAGCTACTTCAGTATGCTCCTTACGATTTAACTCTTCAATAGCATCCATATTAGTAATTAAAACTGGTGTAATACTAGATTTAGCATTCTCTTCTATATAATCAAGATCAAATTCAATTAGTTTATCACCAGGTTGTACCTTATCTCCTTCTACAACAACTTGACTGAAACCTGCTCCATCTAATTCAACAGTATTAACCCCTATATGAATTAAAACCTCCAAATTATTTTCAGTTTCAATTCCTACAGCATGCTTAGTTGCAAAAATCTGCTTAACAACTCCTGCTACTGGAGCTACTAACTCTCCTTTAGTTGGTTTAATTGCCACACCATCTCCAACGACTTTATTAGCAAACACCTGATCAGGAACCTCAGTTAAATCTAAAACCTCACCTGTTAATGGTGCTACAAATTCTTCTTCTTTCTTTTTCTTAAAAATATTAAACATCTGATACACTCCTTTTAATAGCTTATTTACTTATAATATTATATTAACTAGCTTCTTCTTCATTTGTTACTGTCATCTAGCTCTAATTTCATTTTCGACACTAATATTTTTATTATAAACGACCCTACCGATAATTTATCCAAACTATCGGCAGGATTTTATATTTTAGTAAAATTTGTTCAAAACTACTTGCACTAAATATATCATAGGAACTTTAAAAATTCAACTAATACTATAGTAGTTTCTTAATTTTATCTTTTAATGCATCTGATTCAGGGCCAAAAATTGCTTGTACACTTCCTCCACCAGGTTTCATTACTCCTGAAGCTCCTAATTCTTTCAGCTGTTTATCATTTACTTTAGAATCATCAACAACTGCTAACCTTAAACGCGTAATACAAGCATCAATATCTTCTATATTTCCTGCTCCACCTAACGCTTCTAAAATCGCTTGTGATCTTTTCTGCTTATCAGCGTTACTAGCTGAATTTCCTCCCATTATATCACTTGCTACACTCTCTACTTGCTCATCTTCGCGGCCTGGAGTCTGTAAATCCCACTTTCTAATTGCAAATCTAAAACCAAAGTAATAGATGACTGCAAAGACTGCACCTACTACAATTACTAACCACCAAGCAGTTCTATTTGGTAAAATTCCAAATAAAATAAAATCAATCAAACCTCCCGAAAATGTTTGACCAATTCTAACTCCTAAAACTTCCATAAACATAAAAGATAAACCAGCAAAAATGACATGAATTCCATACAACACCGGTGCTACAAATAAAAAGGCAAACTCAATTGGTTCAGTAATTCCTGTTAAAAAAGAGGTTAATGCTGCTGAAAACAAGATCCCTCCAGCAACTTTTTTCTTATTATCTTTAGCCTCATGATACATTGCTAACGCTGCCGCTGGTAATCCAAACATCATGAATGGAAACTTACCAGTCATAAATCTACCTGCAGTAAATTCAACACCGTCTCGCAATTGAGCAAACCAAATTGCTTGATCTCCTCTAATAATCTCTCCAGCTTCATTTACATACTCTCCAAACTCAAACCAAAATGGAGAGTAGAAAATATGATGTAAACCAAAGGGAATCAGTGCCCGTTCAATCATTCCAAAAACAAGAGTAGATACTGTTGGATTAGCTTCATTTGCAAAATAAGACAACTGATGTAAACCCTCTTGTACTGGTGCCCATAAAATTGGCAATATTAAACCCACAATAAAGGAAACTACTGCCGTAGCAATCGGCACAAATCTTTTACCAGCAAAAAAACCTAAAAAATCTGGAAGTTCAATATCATAAAACTTCTTATACATCGTTGCTGCTATAACCCCAGCAATAATACCACCAAAAACTCCAGTTTCTAAACTTGGAATTCCCATTACCTCAGCATAAGCTGGGCTTTCTTCTATCATTTCTGCAGTAACTCCAACTACTTGTCCCATAGTAGCATTCATCATTAAAAATGAGACTAATGCTGCTAAAGCAGCAACCCCATCATTATCAGTCAATCCAATTGCTGCACCAACTGCAAATAAGATAGGTAAATTAGCAAAGATTATCCCACCTGCTTCAGCCATCAAATCCCAGTCAAATGTAGTCCCAAAAGCTAAAAATATACCAGCAGCTGGTAAAATTGCTACCGGTGTCATTAATGCCTTACCAATCTTTTGTAACTTCTTAAATGCTTTCATAATTAAAATTCCTCCTTATTAATTTTAATTAAATCTCTTTAATTACTAAAAACTTATTAAGCTTATAATCTTATCTAATTTATTAACTAATCAATACACTGGCCAGTGTAGATTAACTAAAATAAAAAAAGCTAGAAAAAGATATAAACTCTCCCCCCAATAAGGAGCAATTTATACCTCTTTCTAGCTTATGCCTGCCTAATCAGTAACACGCTAGTTAAGAGATGATTTATTCCATTTTACTAACAATTAATTAGCTTGGCTTAAATTTTTTCTTAAACGTTCAATATGCATTGCTAAATAACCAATCTCATCCTCTGGAACATCAAGCTCAAGTTTTTCTTTCACCAAGTTAGCCAATTTATTAGCTAACTGATAAGAAAATTCAAAATCATTAATTATTCGTTCCAACAATGGATTTTCATTTTTCTTTTCTTTTTCTATTCTTTCTAAGGCAAACCTTAAATGAGTTATTAATCTAGCATAATTTAAACTTTGATAAGATAATTTAACTTCTAATTCTTCTTCAATCACATTAACCATTTCTTTAATAACTTTAGTATATTTAACAGTTTTTGATACTCCTCGTTTCGTTCTTGCTCCATGAATATGAAAAGTGATAAATCCAACTTCCCCTTCAGGTACCTCAATATCAAAACGCTCTTCAATCATTTTTACAGCCTTTTTCGCTAAATTATATTCTAAACTATATAGTGTTTTTGTTTCAGCTAAGAAAGGATTACTAATCTCTATTCCTTCCTTAATTCTATTTAAATAAAAACCAATATGATCAGCCAAAGAAATATGAATATGTTCATCTAACTCTTCACCTAACTCTGCAGTCAACATAGCAATAATCTCTTCTGTTAAACCAATAACTTCACTATCTACCTGTTCTACTAATTGTTGATATTCTTCCTTTTTATCTTCATTCATTGCTACAAATTCTTTTTCAATAGCACCTTCATCTACCTTAATAACATCTCCTATCTTTTTAGCAAATCCTAAACCCTTACCTACTAAAATTACTTCTTTGTTAGTTTTAGTTATTTGGGCCAATACAACATTATTGTTAAATACTTTCTTTACTTTATAATTTTTCTCTTCTTCTAGTTTTTTCATTCAAATTTTCCTCCTACTCTAAAAGGAATTAATTAGCTTAGTATTATAATTATTTCACTCTTACTTAAATTGTATTAATCAAAAACTAACAATGAAGCTTAATAGTTAAAAAATAAAAAACTAGAAAAAGATATGAATATACTAGTATTTTAAACTACTATATCCACATCTCTTTCTAGTTTATGCCTACTTTATAGTAGTAACACACCAGAATAAAAGATGTCAGTTATTTAATTTTACAAGTTTATTATATCTCACTAATTAAACAATGTCAACTACTTTTTAAAAATCAAAACAAATTATTTTAAATGATTAAATTATAGGGGCAGTTGACTGCCCCTATAATTTATAACCCTAATTTCTTACTAATTACTTTAGCTGTAATCTCACTAATTTTAGTCTCAAAATCCCCTAACTCTTTATCAGAAGACGATAAAACTACTGTACCCAAAATATCCCCTTGTTTAATAATCGGAGTAACAAGTATTGCTCCTAATTCTCCTTCTTTAGTTCTAAAGTTATTAAAGAGCTCCTCTTCTTCGGCATCTTCAATAACTATTGTTTTTCTAGAACTCATAGCTTCCTTTATCTTATCCCCCACCACTTGATCATTATATTTTTCCATCTCTGTTGAGGAAGCTATTATTTTATCTGTATCAGAAATCATAACATCACAATCGGTCGTATCCACAAGGGTCTCAATATACCCTCCTAAATCATTTAACTCTCGTACTGGGCTATATTTCTTTAAAATAACTGTTTCATCCTCATCAACATAGATTTCTAAAGTATTTCCGTTATCAATCTTCATTTCTGTTCTAATTTCTTTGGGAATTACTACTCTTCCTAAATTATCAATTTTGCGAACTATTCCTGTTGCTCTCATTATTACACCTCCTAGTTTTTAATAGTATATTACTCTAATTTTATTTTTATGCTAAATTCAGTAAGTTAATTCAAAATATTATAAATTATATGCTAGATAGCTTTAATTTATTAAATTTATTTAAAATTTCCATCTAATACTAACTAAATTAAATAGGTAAGCATTACTAGTATGAGATAATAAGATATTAACAATACTAATTAATAGTAAAAAGATAGTAAAAAGAAGGAGCTGATTAATAATGGATGTAAAAATTAGAGATAACAATTTAATCGAAGACTTCATTGAAGAAAAAATATCAATCACTGAGTATATCAACGCATTATTCGATCAGCTAGACAAAATCAAATATTAGTCAAAATTAAGGTCCCTCAAGGGACCTTAATTTTTTATTCTCTCTTTTTAATTAACTCTATTATTTATATTAATATTACTCATTTAACGAATAAAAAATAATACATAACAGCATGCTAAACTACAAACACCAAATTATCTTCTCAAATTAGGGGGAATTGTAGGATGAAAAAAGATTTATTTTCTGATCCCATAGCACTTGGCTCAATTGCTGGCATTGTTGGAAATATCCCTAAAGAAATATTAGCAATTATTTTTTATTCTTTTGGATGGAAAAGATATACATTCACTCACTTAGCTGCTGGCCTTTTTGTACCCAAAGAATTTCTTGCTAACCCTTTAGCATTAATTGTAGGCTTTGTTACAGATTTTACAGTTGCAGGACTATTAGGAGTATTACTTGCTTATATTATAAAAAACACAGGTAATATTTATCCAACTTTTAAAGGCTTACTTATTGGACTTGTTAGTTATATCTTTATATGTGGTCTTATACTAAAATCAGGAATTACTAGTGTCAATTCAGCAATTCCACTAGCAAAATTTTCAGCTCTATTGTTACATATTATATTTGGAATCGTCAGTGGTTGGTTTATTAAGTGTTATGGCAAATTAGAAGATAATAAATAAAGAGGTTATGGCAACAATTAATTACTCTAAAGCCATAACCTTTCATTATTTAAATTCTACGATTCTCTTCTACTTGAGCATCCAACATCTCTTTATCAATAGTACTGAATTCTGGTTTCAGATCAATCAAACCTTCTTGATCTAAGATTTGACTAACTTCTGCAATGCTATCCCTTTTATCTTCTGGTAAATTATTGACAAATTCTCTAACTTCCTCTTCAGAAGCTCTATACTCAAATTTTATTCCTCCATATTTTAAAAAATGTTCTACATGATCACTCATTATTTTCGCCTCCATTTTAAGATTATAATTCACTTTCACCAAGTTCACGTTCATATTCAATATAATACTTCAAGTTGTTAATAATTGAATCTACTAATTGCTCCTCCTCTACCTTCTCTAATGTCTGATCAGCTTCAGTATCAACAATATACTCAACTCCATCTTCAAGTTCTGACTGCCATTTAGAGGCTATAATCTCTACTCTAATCTCATTGAATAAATCTGGATATTTTTTGATCTCTGTGATTAATTTTTCTTTAAAATCCATCTTGCCCTCCTCAATTTTCACTTAGCTTACTATTATTATTTACAACTTTGAATTTAGTATTTAAAAACGAAGCTTAAATTTTCACAAAATCAAATTCTTAATTATATAATATTATAACTTAATAGAGTATTCTCAGCTAAAAGAAGATATTGTAAACTTGAAAATCTAATTGTTTTATAGTTTTTATTTTTGATATTTTGAATTTAATTGTGAATTGTACATTGTAAATTGTAAATTGAAACGGGAGTGAAAAAGAATTTAGATATTCATTAAGGATTGTCATAATAGGATTGAATTTAGCTGAGAACATTATAATATCCACAAGGAGGGATACATAATGGGTCTGTATGACTTTGAAGGTTTTGAGTTGATTATCTTATTACTTCTTGTCTTGTTATTAATGGATGACGGCTTATTTGGTACTTATTCTGCTAATGATTTTGATGCTGAAGGTTTTTAAATTGAATCTAAGCTTGGCAAAAAAAGAACCAGCCTCTAGAGGCTGGTTTTTTTGAATCAATTTATTTTTTTCTTTTAATAACTACTACTCCTAAATCATCTCCAAAACCTGATGGAATTTCAAAACTAGTAGTCTCTTCTGTTCCTTCAACTTCGATATAATTAACTCCTAATGGACTGAACTCTTCACTAAATCCAGGAATATCCTGCAAATCAAAAGCAGAATAGTTATATTTTCTATTATCTATCTCAGGTATTGCATCAGCAACATTAGTAGTGATCCAGTTAGTATAGATTCTAACAAAATCATGGCCTGTATACTCCTCAATTACAGTTACTGGATCTTCTTCAGCCACTACAATTGATTTAATCAGCGTTGGCCCGTATTGATCATATAGATAACCTATAAATAATGAAGCCGCTCCTGAAAAATGTAGACTTCCATCATGGATCAATAGATCAACCTTCTCTGTATTACTTAAATATCCAAAGTCTTCATCATATAGCCATCCATTCCCTGCTTCATCTGACCAACCTTCTTGTTCATTATCAATATATCCAGCTAAAATCTGAGCAGCATGGGCCAACCCTTCATCAATCCAGACATCATTTACATCTCGACCTGCAGCTACCTTCTCTAAATAGAAATTCAAATGCTGATATTGACGAACTGCAGAAGATAAGATAGTATTCTCCTCTCTTGCAGAATTCAAATAGAACATAAATTCCTCATTACCTTGCTCAGCATATAGATCAGCAGCATCAAAATAACTTGTAATATATGGACTATCAAACTCACTTAATACAACTACAACTTCATCTGCTCCTTCTTCTCTCACTAACGCTGGGTAAATATTAGTATCAAACTCTTCAACTAATTGCTCTACCTCTTTAGAATCTATATCATCGTTTTGATCAACAAAAACATAAATATGTTCTCCAATTGCCTCTAAATTAGCTGTGATAGTACCTTCTTTAACATCATCAGAAATTTTAAACTCCCGAGCCTCTCCTAAAGAATAATCTGGACTGCTTGCAGCAAAATCCGTTCCATACTCTTTGGCCAATTCGACTCCTCTCATTCTCACATCATATTCAACCTTTGCTAACCTTTCTAGCTCATTATCTAGATCAAATGTAGGCTCATAATCACCTAAGTTCAAATTGAAGATTCCAATAATCGCTTCTTCATCAGCAGCAAGATCTTCAATTACAATCTCATCTCCCTCTTCTACAAAAAGATGCTGTTGTACAGCTCCACCTTCAATATCCAAGTTCAGTTGCTTATCTTCTTCAGCTAAAGTGATCTCTCTATTTAATTTATCATATCCATCCCGCTCAACCTCAATAGTATAATCACCTGGCTCTAAATCTTCAAATATTACCTCTACTCCACTCGCTTCATCTTTTAACTCTCCATCTAACTTCAAACTAACCTCTGCTTCTAACTCATTTTGATTTCGATCAAAGAATTCCAAACTTAAATCAACCGGTTCAATCACTTCCTCTTTCTCATCTTTCTCTTCTTCCTCTTCTTCATCCTCATCTACTACTTCTTTCTCCTCTTTTTCTGTCTCATCTGTAGGCTCTTTCTCAACAATCTTTTCTAATTCTACATCAATAATTAAATCTTCTTCTAACACAAACCCTTCACGATAAACTTCTTCACCTTCAGAAGTTTCATAACCATCTGCTCTTACTTCCAAGTCATACTCTCCTTCAGGAATTTCTCCAAACTGAACATTACTACCTTGCTCCGTTCCTTCATATCCATTTTTCAAAATTGTTACTTCTGCTTCTTCGATAGGATTTCCAGCTTGGTCTTCAACTTGTACAATTAAGTCAGCGACATCTTCACCACCAAAACAGCCCGTTAAAACTAGACTTAGCACTAATACTGCTAATAAACAAATCCTTTTCCTATTCAACATTATCTTATCCCCCTTTAGAAATTTTAAATGTTTTATCTAATAGATAAAATTACTATCTTTACTATTTAGTATAACTTAATTCAGATATAATGACAATTGAAAACAAAATTTTTAGTATTTGATTAAGATAGTTAGATTAATTTTTAAATAACTGAAGAACATCAGTAATATATCAAAAATTTATTATCTCATTATAAAGCATTTAAGCTGACCGATTAATATTTTTGAGGGAGGAATGGGAGAATTACCTCCCACTTTTTAATTGTTTTGATCTAGGAAGTCAAATAAACTGATAACCTCCCCAGTAGCAGACTCATCTATATTGTCAGTTTCCAGACTATCGGTTTCCATTTCAGCTAATAGATTAACGATATCATCCCGTCTAACTTTATAATTATTCTTAATGTTATTCTCAAAGATATCATCAAATAATGTCTTGATCATTAGCATTTCCAAACTATTAAATCCTTCACTCTCTAATTCTGCTTGCTGAAAGGTATCTAGCATATTTCGAGCTACACACAAACAATAATCAGCATCAATTACACCATTCATCCTTGTATCTCGATCAAGTCTCATTATTTATTCCCCCCTCAATCCTTATTATTTCTAAGCAACCCTAAATTTATTAATTAAATTTAAAAAACAAAAAAGAGCCGGATTCCCGACTCTCTTAATCAACTGATTAAACTTCCTCAAACATATCCTTTCCTACTCCACATAATGGACATTCCCAATCATCTGGTACATCTTCAAAAGAAGTTCCTGGCTCCACACCATTATCTGGATCTCCAGCTTCAGGATCATAGACATACCCACAAACTGTACATTCATATTTAGCCATTACTAATCTCTCCTTTCATAATTTATTTAAGTAATTGACATCTACTAGCTTTAACTTAACTTAAATTTTTATACAATCTTAAATCAATTACTTAAATAAACTGCCATTTTTGTTAAATTAATCATTCTATTATTAGTATAAATTATAAATTATGCTTTGTCAACTATTAAGAATCATTTTTGATAGTATTTAACTTAAACTCAAACCTCTCCATCATAAATTTCATCAATCGCAGTATCTACTATCTTTCTAGCATCTCTAAAGGATGACTTATATTTAATCTTCATCTTTTCTAAGTGCTCTGCTCCTTCTTCAGTCAATAAATAATAACGAATTGATCTTTTATCTGGTTCATCCCACCATGCTTTTAAGTAACCTTCTTCTTCCATCTCTCTTAATAAAGGATAGACCATTCCCCGAGAAGGTTTCCAACGTGTTCCCATCTGCTGGTTAATAGTATCCAAAATCTTTTGCCCATACATTTTTCCATATTTCTCAATCAAATGTAGAATATAAATAGAAGTAAAGGCGGTTGTACTGATCTTAGCAGGAAATTGTCGATTTAATTTTCCTTTATACTTGGCCATCTAATCCCTCCTCATTACAATTGAAGATTCACAATTAAGTTCAAAATATTTAATCAACTCAAAACTAATTAAATCCTAAAGCACTTATATTATAATTTAGATAATTATTCCTCTTCTCCTGCAAAAAATCAACTAAAAGCTTAGTTTACAACTTATTGCTTGCACACAACTCCTCTGGTAAGAATATAATAGACTACATTAATTATAAATTCCTTTGGTTTATAGTTGTCAGAAAAAGAAAATCGATCAAACTTAAAACTTGTAATTTTTTGCTTATTATAAGGTCGATGAATTATGTTCAAACTATAAAAGATAAAGGAGGTTGAAAAATGACTGATCAACGCCAAGAAAACGAAATTAATCATTCTACTGTCGAAGGTGATAGTCCCAGAAACCCAGCTAATAAATGGGCCAAAAGTAAAAATATCATCGCACAGGAGTTAGGCTCATACCAAAACCCAACTCAAAATCCAAAAGGATATCCTGAGGGACACAGTATGCCAGCTTTATTTGGCTGGATTACTCAAGAATACCAAGCCGAAATTGCTAAGGAGTTAGTCGACATGGGCCAACAGACTGATTCAAAAAGATAGCTTATAAAAATAGACCAGTCAAGACTGGTCTATTTTTTATGTAAGTTATTCTTCTTATTTATCTAAGTTATCCTTAAAAACTATAATCTATTCCCTTCCTAACTTTCACCTTGTTTATAAATCATTCTCTAAAAAGCATTATTTCCTTAATGATAAAAAAGAAGAGCCAACAACCTTCTTTTTAAGAAAATATATTAGCTTAAACTTTAAATTGCTCTACTAATCCATGCAACTCTTGAGCCATTTGTGCTAATTCCTGTGATGAATTAGAAATTTCACCAGACATATTACTCATATCCTCTGTGGCACTGCTTATCTCATCACTAACTTGGGCCAACTCCTTAGTTGCACTAGCCGTCTCTTCAATCTGGATTGATGTCTCCTGAACTGAATTTTTAATCTTATCAAAAACTTCTCCAGTCTTTTCAGTAATCTCTTGCCCTTCCTTAGCTTTTTCTTCTAATTCTTTAACCTTCTCAATTCCTATTTTGGACTGCTTTTGAGTCTTGCTGACTAAACTAGCAATTTCATCTGTTGCTTCAGCAGTTTCACCTGCCAACTGCCTGATCTCTTCTGCTACAACATTAAAGCCTCTCCCTTCTTCACCAGCCCTTGCAGCCTCTATAGCTGCATTCAAAGCCAATAAATTAGTCTGCTCTGCTATATTTGTGATTATTTCAATTATCTGGCCTATCTCTTTTGAAGTACTATCTAAATTATTAATCACACCTACTGTCTCCCTAACTACTTCATTAATCTCATTGATACTATTTACTGTAGTATCAATGTTTTGACTACCAAGATTAGTTTGAGAGTTGACTTCTTCAGAAAAACTTGCTACCTCTTCTGCACTAGCTGATATTTCTTCAATAGTAACTGAGGTATGATCGATCAACTCATTAGTCGTCTCTATAGTAGCATTTCCTTCCTCAGCTGATGCTGATAATTCTTCACTATAAGCAGATAAATCCTCTATTTTTTGTTGCATCTGAATGATTATTTCTCTCAAACCAGCTTTCATTTTATTTATAGCAACAGCCATTTCTCCAATTTCATCTTGAGATGTAATATTTAGCTGAGAGGTAAGATCATTATTTAAAACTTCTTTTTTAAACTTAATAATTGGTTTTATGATCAATTTTTTTGCAAATAGATAACTACTAATCGCTAAAATAATATTTAAGATTATTAGTATTATTTGAATAGTTATTAATCTAGTTGTTTTTCTATTCGCTTCTGCTTCATATAACCCTACTGCCATATCCATCTCTTCAAGCAACTCCATATTATTAGCTACAATATACTCTAAAGCTCTCCTTTGTTCTACCTCACTAGTATCAGAGTCAAGTAAAACTGACATTTGCTTATTAAAGTCCTCCCATAAAGCTTCTACATGATGCATCTGTTCAAGAATAGTTTCTTCTTCAGTACCTGGTAACCCGAGTTCTTGATTACCATAAATAAGACCTTGCAACCTTGTATCATATGTAGTAATCGTATTCTCTAGTCTAGCACGTTGTTCTTCTAAATCATTATCGATACTAATTAACTCTAAAGCCTCTTTACTCATTCTCTGACTTAACATTCTTTGAGCTCCAGCAACATTTATAACTCTTCCATCAGCTTCTTGTTCTTGTAAAGAATTATAAACTACAATAAACCCAATTAAATTAAGTCCTAGGAATAATAAAAAGATAATACTTAACTTATGTTTTATACTATTAAACATGCATTGTTTCTGATAAATCAAGTATTTTCTAAAAATAATTTCATAGTCCCACTTTAAGCTACTTTTGAATGGG
>NZ_JALKBY010000008.1 GCF_023223645.1 Natroniella sulfidigena
TTTTCAAAGACCGAATTGCTTCTTCAATTTCTGACGCTTTCTCAAGCGACATTTAATATACTATCAAATTCGTTCTTATTTGTCAAGAACTTTTTTGAAATCTTTTTTGTCGCCAAACTTCCTTTTTTTGCGGCAACATCGAGTAGTATATCACTTCATTCTAAATCTGTCAAGAAAAATTTAAAACCTTTCTTCCTTGACCAGCACTTCTAACAATTTAACATATTAGCTCAAACTTGTCAAGAAAAATAATCATTCTTTCTGTGGCCAACAAACCTTAACAAGTACTGCTCAACCACAACTATTAATTTAACACACCAGCTTTTATTTGTCAAGTATATCTCTAAATTATTACTTACAACAGATAGCAACCATTAGATAATATTTAACACCAGCTTGACGTTTTTCAATCCTTTCATTTAATTGATAAAAAAGTTCAATCTCAAAATACCTTTCTAACAATTCCCTAAACTCTTCTTCTGTATACTGACGATAATGATATGGATTGCTACATTCCTTCTCTCTTCCTCTACCAAAAGGGGTAGAAATTATTAATTGTCCAGTATCTTTTAATAAGTTATTTAAATTAGCAATAAATTTATAATCATCTTTAATATGTTCTACAGTTTCAAAGCTAATTATTGTATCAAACTGTCCTAATTTCTCTACTAAATTAGGATCTGTTCCTTCTCCCACCATAAAATCAACCAAAGGATAACCATAATGATACTTAGCATAATCGATACTTTCTTGAGCTAGATCAACACCAATGATTTCTTCTATCTGTTCACCCTGAGCCAACAATACTTCTGTTCCATAGCCAACACCACAAGCTAAATCCAACACTCTTCCTTGAGCATAATTACTAGCAAATTCATAACGGACTATATGTTCTTTTAATAAACCATTATTAGGATTCATTTTTTTAGGCATAACTCTTTCATCAGTCAACTCCAAGTCCAAAATCACCACCACCTTATTACTTATTTATCATTAATTACAGCATCAATAGTATAAACAGAACGAGGGTTCCATAATAACCATCCTGAAACCTGACTATCCTTTACAGCTTCAATCTGTTCTCGCACTTCTTGTTCACCATATCTATGCTGCATCGAAAAATCCTGCAACCAGGGACGTAGTTTATAACTTTCTTCTCCAAGCTTTTCTCTAGCATCTGCTAAACTTTCATATATAACTTGGTAAGGAGCACTATCTGGATTAGCTAAGCCATACATCCTAGGGCTATAGTGAGATGGATAAATCATTGGTGAAATATAATCAAGATGTTCAACCATCTTAGTAATATCTTGTCCAATCCCTAAATCACCTTCAATAGTTGTTGTTAATCCAAATACATCTGCAGAAATTAAAGTATCTTGTTTATCTAGTTCTTGATTAGCATACTTTAAAAACTCAATAATAATCTCCGATTTAGAATATTCCTCCCTTTCTCTAATAGTCAAACTACTTTCTTGAGATAAGGTTGGAAAGCGTATGTAATCAAACTTCAGCTCATCTAACCCTAAATCGATTGCTTGTTGAGCTATTTCCAAGTTATAATTCCAAACATCGTCAGAATAAGGATCAGTCCATTTTTCACTATGAATAATCTCTTCTTCTTCTCCTATATAATACTGTAATGCGTGTTCCTCTTGCTGTGCCAAAATTGCATCTTTAAAGAGTACTTGCCTACCAATCGTATAGACTCCACGCCTTTGAAATTCTGCTATTAACTCTTGTAAATCTCTAATCATTGCGTCTTGAGAAGCTGCTCCAAAGTCTTTAGAAAACGTAATTCTTCCTGCAGCATCTTTCAAATCAATAACAACAGCATTCAAATCACTCTTTTCAACCTCATTCATTAACCTTTCAATCCTTCTTTGATCTCCAGCAGCCCAACCACTAATATAAAGCCCTTTAATATTTTGAGCTTGACTTATATGAGGAGCAACTAGCTCAACATTCTCCAGAGAAATTCTTCCTTCTACCCCTTCAAACGAAGTGAAAAATTGATCAATCTCAAATTCTGCTAATTCTAATTTTGCTTCTTCATAAATAGGAGTATCCTTTAACTCAAAATTCTGGTTTGCCAATAAATTAAAATCATTTCCTAAAGTAAAAAAGCTAAATACAATTACTGAAATAACTACAAACCTAATTTGCTTATTCATTTTAACACCTCTTATTAATTAAGGTTATCTCCTATAATTATAACACACGCTCTAATTATTGTTGATGTTATTTTTTGTAATTAATTATAAAAAAGGAGGTAAGCCCTCCTTTTTGTAAGTTGATCTTTGATTAATTTTCCGGTCGTAAATGCGGAAATAAAATAACTTCTTTGATCGATTCAGAACCAGTTAATAACATAACCAAACGATCAAGCCCAATCCCTAATCCTCCTGCAGGAGGCATTCCATATTCTAATGCTCTAATGAAATCTTGATCCATCCTATGAGCTTCATCATCACCAGCTTCCCTTTGTTCCATCTGTTTCTCAAACCTTTCTTTTTGATCAATCGGATCATTAAGTTCAGAAAAAGCATTAGCTATTTCATTACCAGCAATAAATAATTCAAACCTATCTGTAAACGCTGGATTATCTGAATTTCGCTTAGCCAATGGAGATACTTCAACCGGATATTGAGTAATAAATGTAGGCTGAATCAACTTCTCCTCTACTATCTCTTCAAAGAATTCATTAATAATTTCTCCTATTGAAACTTTTTCTTCACACTCTAAATTATTTTCTTCAGCCAATGATTTAGCTTCTTCTAAAGTAGATACATTAGTAAAATCTACTCCTGTATGGTTATTAACCGCTTCAACCATGGTCATTCTATTCCAACTATTTAAATCAATTTTGTGATCATTATATGTAATTTCTAAATCATCCAATACATCTTCAGCAACAGTTTTAATCAATTCTTCAGTAGTATCCATAATATCTTCATAGTCAGCATAAGCCTGATACAATTCTAAAGTAGTAAATTCAGGATTATGCTTTCTCGACAAACCCTCATTTCTCATATTTTTTCCGATTTCAAAGACCTTTTCAAAACCACCCACTAATAACCTCTTTAAATATAATTCAGGAGCAATTCTCAAGTATAGGTCAGTATCTAAAGCATTATGATGCGTTGTAAAAGGTTTGGCAGCAGCTCCTCCAGCAATTGGATGCATCAACGGAGTCTGAACCTCTAAAAAGTTCTTTTCTTCTAGATATCCTCTGATGCCATGAATTATTTTACTTCTTGCAATAAAGGTCTCTTTAACATCTGGATTTACGATTAGATCTACATATCGTTGTCTATATCTTAGTTCAACATCCTTTAAACCATGCCATTTTTCAGGTAATGGTCGCAAAGACTTTGCTAATAATTTAAACTCTTGAATCCTAACCGTAATTTCACCACGACCTGTCTCAAATAAAGTACCTTCAATTCCAATATGGTCTCCAATATTCAAATCAGTAAACAGGCTATATTTCTCTTCCCCAACTTCTCCTTTTTTAGCATACAACTGTACTTTACCTGATAAGTCAACCAAATCAGCAAAGCTAGACTTACCATGATCACGTAATGCCATCACTCTACCTGCAATCTTAACCTTCTTTTCTTCTGCTGTTAATTTATCAAAATTATCTAACACTTCAGTAATGGAATGCGATCTTACAAAATCATTATTATAAGGCTCTATACCTGCTTTTTTTAAATCATCTAATTTTTTTCTACGTTCAATCATTAATTCATTTAAGTCAGTTTCTTGCTCAGCCATTTTCTAAATACCTCCAAGTTTGCTATTTTTTAATTGCTAATATTTCGTATTCAATAACTCCTACTGGTGCTTCAACTCCTATAATGTCTCCTACACTATTTCCAATTAAAGCTTTTCCTAATGGAGATTCATTAGATATTCGTTTTTCATCGGGATCTGATTCTGTAGAACCTACAATTTCATATTCAAATTCTTCATCTTCCTCTAGATCCTTAATTGTTACAGTAGTTCCAACACTCACTTCAGTTGTATCAATTTCATCTTTATTAATAACTTCTGCATTTTTTATCATCTGCTCTAGCTCTTTAATTCTACCTTCGACAAAGGCTTGTTCATTTTTAGCATCATCATACTCAGAATTTTCACTAATATCGCCAAAATCAAGAGCTTGCTTAATTCTTTTTGCAACTTCTCTTCTTTTAGCACCACGTAAATATTCCAACTCTTCTTTTAATTTATTTAAGCCCTCTTCTGATACAATAACCTTTTCATTCATTATTGATTACCCCTTTACTCTCTTGATTTTATTTGTAAAAAGATAAAATAGTGTTTGGACAAACACTATTATCCCCATCATTAGTATGACATTATAATCTAATTTGCAGAATTTGTCAAGTAGAGTTAACTATCCTTCTCATCCTACTAACCTGTTGCAAAGAAATCTCCCGTTCCATACTTCTTAAGCTAGCTAATTTAAATCCATGCTTAGTTGCTAACTGACTGATCATTAAGGTTTTTTGAAGATCGAGATCAGGACCTAAACTATAGTTTTCGTATTTCTTATCTAAAGCCAAAATCATAGTCTCAGCCATACAAGCATAAGCAGCATTTGCAGGGAATCCGAAATCAAAGTTAAAATTGACCTGACCTGGAACTTCCACAATTCCACCATCTATTACTAAGACATCATCTCGCTTTAAATTTATCTCTCTAGCTACATCCCTAGGGCGAGCTACATCACAGACAACAGCTCCACTCTTTAAGAGATTAATATCTATCAAGCTATCTAGTGAACTAGAAGCTGTAATAACAATATCTGCCTGTGGTAACAACTCTTCTAAATTAGTTGTAATTATAGCTTCTACCTCTGATTCAATCTTAAGTTTTTCTGCTAGTTTTCTTAACTTTGCTTCTCTTCTAGCTGCTAACATTAAATACTTATTATTTCGGGCCAACAAACGCACACAAGCTTTTCCAATAGAACCAGTAGCCCCGATAACTAATATATTACTCCGCTTCATTTCAAGCCCCATCATATCACAAGCTAATTTAGTTCCCTCTATTGCTGTCGCAACAGTATAGCTATTTCCAGTAGTTACTGGTATATCAAGTTCTTTAGCAACCTTAATCCCTTTATCCCCTACTATAGAAGTAAATGCACCTAATCCTACAATCTTTGCCCCTAGCTTCTGTGCTTTAATTCCTGCTGCTATAATCTTCTCCATTACCTCTTCAGTTGGCAACTCCAAAATTTGGCGTGAAGTTAGTGGGCAACCTACAAACCATCCTTCCGCTTCAACACCCAACTCAGATCTAACCCCTGTAATTTTAGAAACTTCAAATGGTGGAACCAATTTAATCATACTTTCCACTAAATGACTAGGTAGAAAATCACAAACAGGAAATTTACGTGCTACATCTGCTACCTCTAAAGGGTGAATGATAAACCCAAATTTCTCCATTCATCTTCCTCCTTAATTGTACAGTTGAAATTTTAATTATTGATAAATTTCTCAGCTTGATTAAAATCTATTACTCGAGGTTTGAAATCAATTTCTTGTAATAGATTCAAATAATCAGAAATGTTTATCTCAGTTACTGGCTTATCTAATAGAGCAACTAAAATAGCTTCCATTAAATTAGTCCCAAACGATCTTCCTTTGAACTCAGGTGTAGTTGTAATTAATTTACTGACCCCTCTTTCTTTTAGCAAATTTAAATCTTCTACTGTAATTGTATTAGTTAAAATTATTTTTCCAGTTAACTTTGAAGGTAAATAATGTTTTATATAATGAAAGTCTCCTGCAATAATATCTGCCCAATGATAATACTTCTCATATTTTTTATTAGCAACTTTCTGATCTTGTTCTTTCCCAGTAGGATAGAAAATTTTAAAGGGCAATCTACTAATCAAAGGCATAGTAAATTTGGCAATTAAATTTAAAATATCAAATGACTTAATTGGAATTGGTAACCCTAAAGCAAACATTAAGTCCCCAAATAGAATTTCAGCTTCCACTTCTTGTAAAGCTTTAGCCATTCCGAATCTATCCAAAGCAGATACAACTAATACTTTCTTATCTTTAAGATTAAGTTCTTGATCTAAATTTTTTATTGCATCTGACTCTAATGTCCTCTTTAACCCACTTCCATCAACAATCGGTGTTTTTTCAACTTGCTCAATTATTTTTTGAGCATCACGTACTATATATTTTTTATCATTTATAAATAAATAAAGATCCATTCCTCCTAATCCAAATGCATCTACTTGACCATCTAATTCTTTAAATAATTTAATTGCTTCCTTTAAATCACCATCTGTTCCTATTCTTTCAATAATAAATTTTTTACCTAAAACATCAGTCTCTATTCTTCGATCCCGACTTGAAGCTCCTAAACTAATACTAACTACCCGCTTCATACCCATTAACCTCCTAAAGATAATCTCAACCCTTAATATGTACTACTGATTTAAGATTTATGTATAAAAAAATAAAATTAAGCTGATACCTATTAGATATCAGCTTAATTCTTGATGATAATTATTCAATATTCTTTTCATTTCTACTATTGTCTCTGCTTGATTTAAAGAGTCTTTTACTTTAGTACAATTTTTAAGACCTTTGATATACCACGCTGCATGTTTTCTCATCTCTCTGACCCCTACATATTCACCTTTAAACTCAACTAAGTCCTCTAAGTGTTCAATAGCTACTTCAATTCTTTCTCGTGGCGTTGGGGGAGGTAATAGCTCTCCTGTCTTTAAATAATGGGCTGTTCTAGTAAAAATCCAAGGATTTCCTTGAGCACCTCTTCCAATCATTACAGCATCACAACCTGTTTGCTCTACCATTTCTAAAGCATCTTCAGGGCCAAATATATCCCCATTCCCGATTACAGGAATTGAAACTACCTCCTTTACATCTTTGATTACCTTCCAATCAGCTTGCCCTTGATAAAACTGCTCTCTTGTCCTGCCATGAACTGCTACAGCTTTGGCCCCATTCTCTTGAGCGATTTGAGCAACTTCTACAGCATTAATCTCTTCTTTACACCAACCCGTTCTAATCTTAACTGTAATTGGTTTCTTTACTGCTTGATCCATCGCCTTTATAACTTCACCAACCTGCTCAGGTTCTTTCATTAGAGCAGACCCATAACCATTCCTTACAATCTTAGGAGCTGGGCATCCCACGTTAAAGTCTATTATTTCAGGATCACTTTTTTTACTTATTATCTGGACAGCTTGGGCCAACACTTCAGGCTCCCTACCAAACACCTGTAAAGAAACAGGTCGTTCTACTTCAGATATTGCTAGCATCTCCTCAGTTCTTCGATTATCATTGACTAATCCTCTAGCACTGACCATCTCAGTGCAAACTAAGCCACAGCCCATCTGTTTAACTATCTTCCGATAAGGTAGATCAGTTACTCCTGCCATTGGAGCTAAAAAGACTGGTGGATCTATACTTACATCTCCTATCTTAAGCACCTTAATCCTCCTTTTTCACCTTGCTAACTGTAAGTTTTAAACTTTAAAGCTAAAAATCTAGACTTTAAAGTTTTTAGTCCATAGCTGATAGCTCACAGCTAATCATCCCGATTCATCTTAACAATTAATCTCAAACCTTCTAGAGTAAGAAAAGGATTACTGATATCTATCTCTTCAGAACGAGGACTGATTAATTCTGCAAACCCACCTGTAGCTATTACTATTGGATTTTCAACAAACTCTTCTTTCATTCTTTTGACAACTCCATCTACTTGTCCAATTACTCCATACAAGATACCCGATTGTAAACTATCATGAGTATTCTTACCAATTACTTGCGATGGTAGATCTAGCTCAACTCGAGGCAACTTAGCTGCATAATCAAATAATGCTTCCGTCGAAATACCAATTCCTGGAGCAATAGCCCCTCCTAAATATTCCCCAGCAGCAGAAACAGCACAAAATGTCGTTGCTGTTCCAAAATCAACAATGACTGTTGGCCCGTCATACAATCTAGAAGCAGCTACAGCATTAACAACCCGATCTGCACCTACCTCTTTAGGATTTTCAATCTTAATATTAATACCAGTCTTAACCCCCGGGCCAACAATCAAAGCTTCTACTCCAAAATATTTAACTGCTACCTCCTCTAAGCAATTAATAACCGGTGGAACTACAGAAGAAATGATTATCTCTTTAACTTCAGTCAAATTAAAATCATTCTTTTCAAATAAATTGATTAATAAGATTCCATACTCATCAACCGTCTTAGCTCTATCTGTAGCAATCCTCCAATCAACCACTAGTTCATCTTCTTGGTATAAACCTAATACAGTATGAGTATTCCCAACATCTATTGCTAAAATCATCAACTTCACTCCTTATCTTTAATTTCCTGAATCAAACTCCTGATGAGATAAAGATACATCACCAGAATAAACCTTCTCTCTCTTGCCATTACTTTCAATCACCAAAGCTCCATCAGGAGCAATCTCAACTGCTATCCCTTTGCGCTCTCGTTTAGCATCTTTAATTACAACCTCCTGCCCTAAGGTATAAGCATACTCTTTCCATTCAGCTAAAATAGCATCGAAATCAGTTAATCTTTGGTAATAATTTTCAATTTCTAATAATAACCTCTGTAAAAATTGAAGACGATCAACCTTCTCTCCTAACTCAGAATAGAGAGTGGTCGCCTTTGTATGTAATTGAGAAGGAAGTTCAGCAAGTGCAAAATTTAAATTAATTCCTACTCCTACAACCAAATAATCAATTTGATCTAGTTCAGCTCCCATTTCAGTCAAGATTCCACATGCCTTCTGACTACTGATTAAGATATCATTAGGCCACTTTATCTTTGCTTCAACAGCAGTCAATCGATTAATCGTCTTAGCTACAGCTAATGAAATAATATATGTAACTCTTGTTGCCCAGACTGGCTTTAAATCAGGTCGTAAGATACAAGATAACCAAATTCCTCCTTGCGGACTAGAATAATCACGACTCAACCTACCCTTACCTGCTACTTGTCGTTCAGCAAGTACAATCGTTCCTTCTTTAGCTCCATCTTCTGCCTTCTTCCTAGCTATCTGATTAGTAGAATCAACCTGCTGATAATAAAGGATATCTTGACCAATAATTTCAGTAGTCAAATTACGCTTAATCTCTTCTGGTAGTAATTTATCAGGTCGTTTAAGTAAACGATAACCTACTTTAGAAGAAGATTCAATTTCATAGCCAACTTCCCTAAAGTATTTAATATATTTCCAGATTGTTGTCCTAGAAACTCCCAATTTATTGCTCAATTCCTCTCCTGATAAGTACTGATCTTGAAATTGATATAACAACTCAAGTACCTTCTCTCTTCTACTTAAATTTTTCCTCATGATTTCACCTTCTTTCTTTATATAAGTTGAATTTAAATTAGCCTTTTCGATTTTAAAAAAAGTGAGTTATTTATATTGATAAAATCATTGATTCAATTTATATACTTCCTTCATATTATATAATATTCTATTTTAAAATACAAAATAAACCAACTTTACAATTGAAAATTAAACCTATACTATGTATAATGATATTAACTTTTAAAGTCAGGGGGAGTGGTATGTTATATCAAAATAAATTTAAATTCAACTTCTTACAATTACTTATCTGGTTTACGCTCTGGCTTGCCATTACTCAACCTACAACTTCTGCTAATCAGACTCAAATCACTAGAGATACTTTCGCTGAAATTACTGAAGAAGCAAGCCCAGCTGTAGTCCAATTAAATGTTATACGTAAACAAGAAGAACAAGAAGATTCATTTACTAATCAGACTGAACCGTTTTACAACAAGGACTTTAATGAAGATGATGGCGTAGGAACTGGTTTTATTATTAACGAAGATGGCTATATCTTAACCAATCAGCATTTAGTTGATAATGCTACAGAAGTTAGTGTTTTTATTAAGGGCTATGAAGAAAAGTTTAAAGCTGAAAAAATAGGCAGTGATTTTAACCTAGATCTTGCCTTACTAAAAGTAGATACCGCTCAGCAATTACCAAAACTTGAACTAGGTGATTCTAATACCATTCGCCCTGGAGATTGGGTCTTAACTATTGGCAATCCTTATAATCTAAGCCATACTGTAACATTTGGTATCATTAGTGCTATTGATCGCCCCCTTAAAATTAAAGAAAATAATCAAACCAGAATTTATAATAATTTAATCCAAACAGATGCAGCAATCAACCCAGGTAATAGCGGTGGCCCCTTATTAGATATTGATGGTCAAGTAATTGGAGTTAATACTGCTATCAATAATGAAGGACAAGGAATTGGTTTTGCTATCCCTATTAATGAAGCTAAAGAAATAATTTTTCAGTTGAAAGAACATGGACAAGTTATTCGCCCTTGGATTGGAGTTTATATGCAGAAGATCAATGAAAATATGATCGATTACTTCAACCTCGAACAAACCACTGGTACCTTAGTTGCTGAAATTGCAACAGCCAGCCCTGCCGAGCAAGCTGGTTTAAAAGTAGGAGATATCATCACTAAAATTAATGATATTAAAGTTGATCATCCTAAAAAAGCTTTTGCCATCATAGAAAATTTAGAGCTGAATCAAGAAGTTACCCTTGAAATTATTAGAGAGGGTGAAGTTAAAGAACTAAATCCTAAAGTTACTAAAAAACCAAGATAAAGAAGAAAATTTCTTAATAAATTAAAAAGCCCTGCTCAGGGCTTTTAATTAGAAACTTCGGTCGTTTGTAATACTTTTACAATAATCAATGTAATTACTACTCCCACAATCACCTCAGGAATTCCATGGCCTACAGCTACTCCTAAGGCAGCTTCTATAGTTAAATAGCCTCGTAAAGTTGCAAGAATTAAAACTCCACCTGTATTAGTTAAAGTACCAACTACTGCTGCTACACCACTTCCAATCAGTTGATGATTAACTAACTTATAACTATAAGCTGCCAAAATTCCAATTAATATTCGTGGAATAATAGCTATTACTGGATCAACAAAAAATGAAACTCCCCTAATAAAACTAAATAACCCAAAGATTAATCCTACTAATCCCCCTACCACAGGACCGGACATAATTCCTCCAATAATAACTGGCAAGTGCATAATCGTAGCTGATCCTGCTGGAGTTGGAACAGGTATAAAACCTAAGGGAGTCAATCCTAATACAACTGAAACTGCACTCAATATTCCAGCAATTGTAACCTCTCTAACTGTTAATTTCATTCATAATCACCCTTCTAAAGATCAATTTTTTAATAATCATTCTGGCTCAATAATCTTATTATTTTCATCAACAAATACAACCTTCGGCTCTAAATTTTCAGCTTCTTGTTGTTCTAACAAAGCATAAGAGATTATAATTACTACATCACCAGGTTGAGCTCTTCTAGCTGCTGCACCATTTAAACAGATTGTTCCCGAGCCTGCCTCACCTGGAATTACATAAGTTTCTATCCGTTCTCCATTATTATTATTAACTACTTGTACTTTTTCATTGGGTAAAATGTCTGCTGCCTTCATTAACTCTTGGTCAATAGTAATACTCCCTACATAATCTAAATTAGCATCAGTTACTCTAGCTCGATGAATCTTACCTTTATACATTGTTCTCATCATTATTTTATACCTCCACAATCAGATTATCAATCAATCTTGTTTCTCCAATATAGACTGCTAGTGCAAGTAAGACTTCTCCTCTTATCTTATCTATATCCTTTAGGCTACTTGCATCAACAACAGCTACATAGTCTATCTCTGCTAAAGGTTCAGCCTCAATGTTACTGATCAATTCTTGCTCAATAACTTTAGCCTTCCTTTCTCCACCAACAATTAATTCCTTGCCTCTTTGTAATGATTCAAATAAAACTAGTGCTGCTTTTCGCTCGGCTTGATTTAAATACTTATTTCTAGAGCTAATTGCCAAGCCATCTTCCTCCCTAACGATAGGTACAGTTACTATATCTAGATCAAAATTCAGATCCTCAACCATCCTCTTAATTACCAATACCTGCTGATAGTCCTTTTGACCAAAGTAAGCTCGAGTTGGATTGACTATATTAAACAACTTACTGACTACTGTACAGACTCCACTAAAGTGACCATCACGAGATGCACCACAAAGCTTACCAGTCAATCCCGTTACTTCAACTTTAGTCGCAGCATTATCTGAATACATCTTATCAGCCTTGGGTGTAAAGACCAAATCTACTCCAGCACTACGGGCCAACTCCAAATCCCGCTCTAAATCTCTCGGATAATCTTCATAATCTTCATCTGGTCCAAATTGAGTTGGATTAACAAAGATACTGAGTACTACTATATCATTCTCTTCTCTTGCCTGCTCTAGTAAAGCCAGATGTCCTTGATGTAAATAACCCATCGTCGGTACAAAGCCAACAGTTTTTTCCCTATCCTGCTTAGTAAACTCTCTAACCTCAGAAATCTCTTTTACAACTTTCACTCTCAATTCCTCCTCATTAAAAGCTCTCTTCTTGACTTGGAAACTTACCTTCTTCTACATCTTCTTTATATCCTTTAATCGCCTCTAACATCTGTTGGTTCAACTTAGCATACTTTCGAACAAACTTAGGAGTAAAGTCAGAAAAGATCCCGAGCATATCTTGAGTCACTAAAACTTGACCATCACAACCTTTACCAGCTCCAATACCAATAGTAGGTACTGATAATTGATTACTGACTTCAGTAGCTAAATCACTTGGGATACACTCTAGTACTATAGAGAAGACACCAGCTGCTTCCAAGGCCTTAGCATCTTCAATCAATTTTTTAGCTGCTCTGTCATCTCTTCCCTGCACACTATAATCTCCTAGTTGATTGATCGCTTGAGGAGTCAATCCTAAATGCCCCACCACCGGAATTCCTGCCTTAATAACAGCTTCTATCTCTGTTACTAACTCACTTCCTCCTTCTAATTTAACTGCCTGAGCTCCTCCTTCTTTAACTAATCGTCCAGCACTCTCGACTGTTTTAGCAAGATTACTTACCTTATAAGACATAAATGGTAGATCAGCAACCACTAATGAATTTTCAGCTCCTCTAGCTACAGCCTTAGTATGATGGATCATATCTTCAACAGTTACCTTTAAGGTATCTTCATAACCTAGGACAACCATCCCTAATGAATCCCCTACTAAAATAACATCTATCCCCGCCTGATCAATCACTTTAGCCATCGGATAATCATAAGCAGTCAACATCGTGATTTTGTCATTTGCCTTCTTTTTTTGCTCTAAGGTCTTAATAGTCTTCTTTTCAGCCATTAAATTTTTCCCCCTCTAAAATTTTAATTAACTCAACTTTGTCTGACTCAGTAATACTTCCTTTCTGCTCTGCAATTTCAGTAGTATAACTACCTAGCTTACAATATAATTCACTTCTTTGAGGTGAAAACTGATCAAATGCCTCTAAATGTTCCTTAATCGTAGAGCTATCTCCTCTTGAGATTGGCCCAGTCAAAGCTGCTATTGGCCCTAAACTCTCAACATTATTAATACTACCTTTAATTAATGGTAATAAAGCATTCAAAGCCTGTTCTTTAGAAATTCCAATCTGCTGATTCATCTCTAAAGCTAAATTAACAATAGCTACCAAATAATTAGAGGCTACACAGGCAGCTGCATGATAAAAAGGTTTTGCTTGTTGAGAAATAACTTCATACTCTACCCCAAGGGTAGTTAGAATCTCCTCACCAACTTCAACTCCTAACTGATCTCCTTCAATAGTAAAGAAAGCTTGTGGTAAATTAGTGATTCCATTTTCAACATCTGCTACCGACTGTAAAGGATGTAAAGATAGTCTGCCATACTTTTGCCTTTTACCTTCTCCAGTCAATATCTCAGAAGTCAAAGCACCACTTAAATGAATCAGACAACCACCTTTACTAATTAGCTCTAACTCAAATAACTCCTCAGCAACTTCAGCAATGACCTGATCTGGAGTCGAAACTATAATTAAATCAGCTTCTAAAATAAATTCTTCATACTCTGTAGTAGCAATACCCTGACCTACTAGTTCAACTCCCTCCTGTGCAGATGATAATGATCTACTGATAAAACCTAAGATTTGATACCCTTGCTGGGCCAACAAATAACCAAAACTCTGTCCTACTCTTCCTGCCCCAATAATCACTACCTTCTTTTCAGCCATAATTCTCCCCCTTTATAAAGAAAAAAAGCTTCTTGACTGAACAGTCAAGAAGCTTTTCCTAAGTAACTAGGCATAGATAGCCTATATTATCTTCAAACTTCCAACCGTCTCAGTCCTAACTAGGATCTAAGCGAAAAAGTTTCATATTTAATTATTACGAAAACCTGTGATCTAGTTTAACTAGATCACAGGTTAAAATTTAAATTTTCTAAGGTAATCATCACTCATTAAGCATTATACCACATCAGCTTAAATATCTCAAAAACAATCTAGAAAAACCTTAGAAATATTGAATTCTTAATAATGATTAGAATAATCCTGTGATATTACCGTCAGCGTCAACATCAATTTCCTCTGCAGATGGAACTTTCGGTAAACCAGGCATTGTCATTACTGCACCAGTTAATGCTACTAAGAAACCAGCTCCAGCTGATACATTAATCTCTCTAACTGTAACTTCAAAATCAGTTGGTCTACCTAGCTTAGTAGGATCATCAGATAAAGAAGTTTGAGTTTTTGCCATACAGACAGGCATATTGTCAAAACCTTGCTCAGTTAATTTCTCAATATCCTTCTTAGCATTATCAGTAAAGTTAACACCGTTTGCACCATAAATCTCTCTAGCAACAGTTTCTATCTTCTCAGCAATCGGCATCTCATCTGGATATAATTGATCAAAGTCTTCATTGCTTTCTTCATCCATAGCTTCTAAAACAGCTTCAGCTAATTCAATTCCACCTTCGCCACCTTTAGCCCAGATTTCAGATAACGCAACTCGAGCTCCTTTTTCTTCACATAGCTCTCTAACCTTCTCAAGCTCTGCTTCAGTATCAGTTGGGAATCTATTGATAGCAACTACTGTAGGTAACTTAAACTTCTCACTAATATTTTCGATATGCTTAGCTAAGTTTCCAAAACCTTCTTCTACAGCTGCTACATTTTCAGTTTCTAAATCGTCTACATCCATTCCTCCATTTAACTTAAGCGCTCTTACAGTAGCAACAATTACAACTGCATCAGGTCTTAAGTTTGCAAAACGACACTTAATATTTAAGAACTTCTCAGCACCTAAGTCAGCTCCAAATCCAGCTTCTGTAATTGTAATATCAGAAGTCTTCATTGCTAACTTTGTAGCTGCAACACTGTTACAACCATGAGCAATGTTAGCAAATGGTCCACCATGGATAAATGCAGGAGTATTCTCTAAAGTCTGTACTAAGTTAGGCTTAATTGCATCTTTAAGTAAAGCTGCCATTGCACCATGTACATTTAATTCTTTAGCTTGTACTAGATCTCCATCAAATGTATAACCAATTACAATATTTCCTAATCTCTCTTTTAAGTCTTCAATTCCTTCAGATAAACATAAAATTGCCATAATTTCAGAAGCAACAGTAATCATATACCCATCTTCTCGAGCTTGGCCATTTGGCCCGCCTAATCCTACAATTACTTCTCTTAAAGCACGATCATTTAAATCAACAACTCGCTTAAAAGTAATCTCTTTAGGATCAAGTCCTAAATCATTACCTTGCTTGATATGGTTGTCAATTGTTGAAGCAAGTAAATTGTGAGAAATTCCAATAGCATGTAAGTCACCAGTAAAGTGTAGGTTAATATCTTCCATTGGAACTACCTGAGAATAACCTCCACCTGCTGCACCACCTTTAACTCCCATACAAGGCCCTAGAGATGGTTCTCTTAAAGCTACTGTAGTATCATGATCTAATTGATTTAAAGCTTGTGTTAAACCAACACTCGTAGTAGTCTTTCCTTCACCGGCAGGAGTAGGATTGATAGCTGTAGTTAAAATCAACTTACTATCTTCATTATCCATTCTTTCCTTATATGCTTCATACTTAATCTTAGCTTTGTTATCACCATACATCTCAAGCTCATCTTCACTGAAACCTAACATATCTGCAATCTCTCTAATGTGTTTTAGCTCCGCTTCTTGAGCTATTTCAATATCTGACTTTACTGACATAATTTAATCACTCACCTTCCATTTTTAGTATCTTATAATCATGATGGTAATCTCTAAATATTCAGACAGTTGGGCATGACAAACCCGATACTTCTACAAACCCCACTCTTCTTTAAGTAAGTACTTAAGCTATACTCGCCCTATCTCCTCCTTTCAAAGAATAATATCATAATTAGTTAGTAAAAAATAAGTTTTTATTTATAGCAAATATAATATTAAACAGCAAGATATGGTGATTAATCGCTATATTCTTTCTTCTCTATCTACTTTAAAAATTCCTTCTTTTATTTTAGATTTTCCTGTTCTAATTTTCAATTAATTCAGAACAAAAAAGTAAATATTTTTACTAGGAGATAAGCTTACCCCCTAGTAAAAATCAAATATAAATTATTCTTCAGTTTCTTCATTATTTTCATTATCAACACTTGTTAAATCTTCATCCTCTTCATTATCATAAAAATCAGGCTTATATTTTTCAACAATATTCTTGATATCTTTTCTTTCTAAAGTCTCTTTTTCTTTTAGTGCTGCTACCATTTCTTTTACCATATCACTATTTTCAGTTAAGAGATCTTTAGCTGTTTGATAACAAGATTCAATCATATCTCTCACTTCTTGATCTATTGCTGCTGCTACATCTTCACTATAATTACGGCTACGAGAAATATCTCGCCCTAAAAAGACTTGATCATTATTCTTCTGTCCTAAAGTTAAAGGGCCAAGCTTTTCGCTCATACCATAATTCGTAATCATATCTCTTATAATCTTTGTAGCTCGTTCTAAATCATTTTGAGCTCCAGTACTAATGTCGTCTAAGAATATCTCTTCAGCTATTCTACCACCTAATAACCCAGTAACTTTATCCAACAACTCAGATTTAGTTATAAAACTCTTCTCTTCTTCAGGTAACGGAATAGTAAAACCACCAGCTCTACCTCTTGGAATAATAGTTACCTTATGTGTTGGGTCAGAATGTTCTAGTAACTCTCCTAATAATGCATGGCCTGTTTCATGATAAGAGACAATATCTTGTTCTTTATCACTAATCACCCTACTTTTCTTTTGTGGGCCAGCAATTACTCGATCAATTGCATCATCAAACTCTAACATTGCTATCTTATCTTTATTACGTCGTGCTGCCAAAATAGCAGCTTCATTAGCTAGATTTTCCATGTCAGCTCCTGTGAAACCAGGCGTTCTTCTAGCTAACACATCCAAATCAACATCATCAACTAATGGTTTATCTTTAACATGAATCTCTAAAATTCCTTTTCTACCTTTATAATCAGGCTTACCTACAATAACCTGTCGATCAAATCTACCTGGTCTTAATAGTGCAGGATCTAAGACATCAGGTCTGTTAGTAGCAGCCATCAAAATAATACCTTCATTAGATTCAAACCCATCCATCTCAACAAGTAACTGGTTTAATGTCTGCTCACGTTCATCATGACCACCACCTACACCAGCACCACGTTGGCGACCAACTGCATCAAGCTCATCAATAAAGATAATACAAGGAGCATTTTCCTTACCTTGCTCAAATAGATCTCTTACTCGAGAAGCACCTACTCCTACAAACATTTCTACAAAATCAGAACCACTAATAATAAAGAATGGAACTCCAGCTTCCCCTGCTACAGCTCTAGCCATTAAGGTCTTTCCAGTTCCTGGCGGGCCAACTAATAGAACACCTTTTGGTATTTCTGCTCCTAGCTTAGTAAACTTGCTTGAGTTCTTTAAAAATTCCACTACCTCAACTAATTCTTCTTTAACTTCTTCATAACTAGCCACATCATCAAAGGTGACCTTCTTATTCTTATCTTCATTATGTAAGCGTGCCTTATTCTTACCAAAAGACATCATCTTCTTGCCGCCACCTTGCATCTTATTCATAATAAAGATCCAAGCACCAATTAAAATAACTGTTGGTAATAAATAAGCAAATACTCCTGTCCACCAAGGCGGTTCAGGTTCAGGCTCTGTATCAATTTCAACCTCATTAGCTGCTAAAATACCTTCTACCTTTTCTACAGTACCAGGAATATTTATTTCAAATTCTTCTCCAGTTTCTAGAGTACCTTCAATCTTATTTTCTCCAATAATTGTTACTTGATCAATCTGTCCAGTTTCAACCTGTTCGATAAACTGACTATAAGTCAAGTCCTGTTCAGGCTGTTCTGGAACAATAATATATTGTGCTATTAAAACTCCTATTGCAATAATAATTAAATAAAAGCCTATACTCTTTGAAAAATTCTTCAACTAATATCCTCCTTCCATCACTCACTTAAATAATTTTATGCCTACTAACCCTTATTGATTATATCATATTTGAAAATCTATAGCAAATAGATTAATCTTGGTATACCTCCGGCTTAAGAATAGAGATATACGGTAAATTACGATATCTTTCATTATAATCTAATCCATAACCAACAACAAACTCATCAGGTATCTCAAATCCATTCCAATCAGATTCTAACTCCTTTTCAGTTCTACGTTCAGGCTTATCAAGTAAGGTACAAACTTTAATACTATTAGGTTTCCGCGTCTCTAAAATACTAATAACATGCTTTAACGTTCTTCCTGTATCAATAATATCCTCTATAATTAAAACTTCTTTATTTTCAATACTTTCTTCTAAATCCTTAATGATCCTAACATTTCCAGTAGAAACTGTCCCCTCATAACTAGTAACATCCATAAAATCAAATACAACAGGAAGCTCAATATAACGAGCTAAGTCAGCCATAAAAACAAAGCCACCCCTTAGAATACATACCATAATAATTTCATCATCTTCATCATAGTAATCAGTAATTTCTACTCCTAATTCTTTAATTCTTGTTTGTAGCTGTTCTTGATCAATTAAAATCTTTTCTACTTCATTTTCTAACACCTTAACTCCTCCTTAATTAACAATTTCAATTATTAGAATTTTTTCTGTCTCTTCTGTAATCTTAAACCTCTCATCAACTCTTAGCCTACCTATCCAAAAAATTTCCCCTTGTAATGTAGTAAAAATAGGAATTTCATCCCTTATTGATATAAGCACCTTTTCATCAATTAAAAAATCCTTTACCTTCTTACTTCCTTTCATCCCTAATGGATAAAAGCGATCTCCATCTTGACGCTGGCGAAGATAAAATTCAGAACCTATCTTAGAAAAATCTAAATGAGCTTTATTAGGATCATTAATTTCCTCTCGCCACTGATAATCATTACCTACCACTTTAGCTTTTACCGTTAAGCCTAAGTTTACAAGTCGATTTTGCCCTAGTGATAATTTATGTTCAAAATAATTACACTCCCTAACCGCCGCTTTATCAATTCTAAAACTAACCTCTTCATAATTTAATGCCACAACTATTTGATAAGGAAGATCAATCTGAGTTCCAGTCTGTCCAGTTAGTATAAATTCTAAGATAGACTCTATATGATGATAATAAAACCCTTGTTCTTGACCACTAAGTAACTTTAAAGCTCTTTTAATAACTCTACGTTGCAAGGCAAGATGTAATTTAGAAAATCTTTCTTTAGAAATGATTAATTGCTGAGAACTCTCCTCTAATAATAACTCATTCATTATTTTCTTTGTAGATTGTTGCAAAAAGTCTTCTTCTTTATCTAAAATTTCAGCAGTCCTTTGTAATGTATTGATCAGATTACTATTATATTCCTCTATTAATAATGGTAGTAGTTCTAACCTAACTTTATTCCTATAATAAATAGTTTCTAAATTGGTTTCATCTAATCTCGGCTGAAGGTTATACCGCTGACAATACTCATTTATTTCTTGCTTAGTCAGTTCAAATAAAGGTCTAATAATCTGATCCCGCTTAGGAGCGATTCCAGCTAACCCCTTTAAGCCAGCCCCTCGTATTAAATTCATCAATATCGTTTCAGCTTGATCGTTAGCATGATGTCCTACTGCAATCTTAGTTAAGTTTAATTCTTCTAACTGGTTAAATAAAAGCTCATATCTTACCTCTCTAGCAGCCTCCTCTAAGGAAAGATCCATTCGCTGCTGATAAGATTTAACATCATACCTCTCAACTGTAATTGGCACTTCCCATTGCCGGGCTATTTGTTTCACAAACTCAGCATCTGCAATAGCCTCTTCTCCACGCAACATATGATCTAAATGAAAGATATGTAAATCTAAATCATAATCTTTTTTTAATCTCTTTAAAATATGTAATAAAGCTAATGAATCAGGCCCCCCAGAAACAGCAACCAAAACTCTATCTCCTGTAGATAATAAACCATATCTATTAATTGTTTCCTTAACTTTAGTTAATAAAGGCATTCTATGTATAAATTCATACCAATTAGTTATTAATAACTAATTGGTATGAATTAGTTACCTCCTTATTTAAAAAATAAATTCAGCTTTGTATACAATCCTTCGATAAAAATCAATCTAGTCCTCTTTTTTTATTTACTTTTATTATATTATATCTTAACACTGATCTACTTTAATTACAAGTGCTGTCATATCATCTTTTATTGCCTTATTTTCAGCTTTAGCTTTATCCAAAATATATTGAGCTAATGACTGTGGATCATCGATCAAATTATTTTTAAGAATCTTCAAAACCCACTCCTCTTTAATTGTTAACTCCTCTTTACTATCTAAAACACCATCAGTTAGCATAATTATTAAATCACCATCTTGCAACTGTAAAGACGTAGGCTCTGCTTCAACCTGATTTAAGATTCCTACAGGTAGTGAAGTAGATTTAACCATACTGACATCTGAATCACGTTTAATAAAGCTAGAAGCTGAACCTACCTTAATAAACTCTGCTTCTCCAGTTAGTTGATCAATACTCAACAGATCAATTGTAGCAAAAGTATCTTTGTGGGTTCTAATCTCTAAAATTGAATTAACAATTTCTAAAGCTACATTATAGTTTAAACCAACTGCTAGCATCTTATGCAATAAACTTATAGCACTGCTGCTTTGTTGATAAGCATTTGAACCAACTCCCATACCATCACTTAATATAGCATAAAATTTTCCATCCTTCCGTTTGAAAAAGGTATAATTATCTCCTGAAATATCATTTTGTTGACTTAAAGTAGCTACTCCACCTTGAAAGTCATATTTACTACCAGGAATAAATTGACAAGTACAATTAGACTTATCCATTTGATACCCACATTCACTCCAACCTAAATTTAAATTATAATCTAATCTATTATTCATTAAAGGAATCATCTGCTTAATACATTCTTGATTACCATTACAACTCTGTTTTGTGATGGTAATCTCTAGCTCTTCATCATTATAATTAGTAGTGAAAATTTCTTTAACTGCTAGTCCATTACTTTTCAATAATGAAAAAATTTTATTTTCCAGTTCTTTATCTGCTTCTACTTTAACAGTCAATTTGTCAGTTAATTGATCAACCACCTTAGACATACCCGATAACTGCTTTAATAGAAGTTCTTCTTTACTCTTCATTCTATCTTGCCAATAACTATTTAATTCTTGTTTTTTCATAAATTGATCAATCTCAGTAGTCAGTTTAACCTTTCTTATACAATCTATTTTCATCTGCCCCTTTAAGTCATCTACTAATATTTCACCTTTATTTTCAGCTAAAATTAATAGATCAAATAATGAATTATAGGTCTTATAAAAAGAATCCTGCCAACAAGATTTATATAAGCCACATTGTTTACAGACCTTATCAGTAATTATATCTAAAAAGACTCCTAAATTATTCAAATTATTTTCTTCTAAATTATTTGGAGTTGTCTCTGTTTTAGAAAATGTTTGAGCTAGTTCGGCAAAAATATCAGAAAAATCACTAATTCTTTCTTTGAAAAAAGTCTCAGACTTTCTATTTTTCAACTTTTTACCACGTTTTTCTTTACTGACTAACTCTTCAAAAGAAGAAATAATCGCTTTAGGAGTTATTAATAAAATAAAACCCGCAATTAATCCTTCTTGAACCAAAGCTAAAATATATCCAGTTTCATTAATAAATAATGTATAAATTATGCTACTTAATACATAACCACTGATCACCCCTAATTTATTCTGCTTTTCAAAACTACCAGCAATCAAACCTGCTAAAGCATAATTTCCTATTAAAGGGGCCAACTCTAAATTAGAAATACTATAAATAAATCCAATTACAACTCCTACAACAGTTGCTAACTTAACTCCAGCAATTAAAGCAGTTAACATTATAAAATACGAACTAATTAATCTAGCCAGATTTATAATCCCAATCGTTTGGATAGACAAACCACTCATAAATAGTCCAAATATTACTCCAGTTACTAGTAAGGTCCTTCTTAATAGTTTATTCTCTCCTTCTATTACCGATATCAAATTAGGAGTCAATCTCAATACTAATAATGTAATTAGTGATATTAACAATACTTCAGAAGAAAAATTAACAGCTAACGGTAAAGAAAAATTAAATATTAAATCAGGTAATCTAACTGCTACAGAACTAAATGCAACTAAAAAGGTGTAAAATAAAACCCCTTTCTTAAATTTATTCAAAAAATATTTACTACTAAATAGTAGTAATAAAATACTGAAAATATATCTTAACCCCTGCCAACCTAACTGGCTAACATAGCCAAAACTGACTCCCATTAAGACAAAAATTAATTTTGCTAAACCTAGTTTTCCTTTCTGCCATTGATAAAAGAATATTGCCAAATAACTAATTCCAAAAGGCATTAATTCATTTAAAATAATCGATCTTCCTAACAAAAACCCAATTAAAGCTAACATCAAATCTACAATTAGCACTTTATCCCACAAAGGTAAGTTAGCGCTCCCTGTTTCTTGTCTATTGTCCTGTCGCTGATAAATAGGTAAGTCTAAACCTTTCACAACAATCCCCCTTCTCCGATTTACATTTTTTGTAATTACTAGATATATTATACACGTTTCCCGGGGGATAATTTGTCGAATAAAGACAGTATGAATTCTAAAAATATTGACAAATATAAAGAATAAAGTGAGCATTAGCCCACTTTAAGAGTTAAATTATCTTAATAAATTATTTTGTTAAAAAATTTCCCTAGCCAATAAAAATAGAGTGCTTTCCTTATCAAGGATAAGGAAAGCACTCTATTTATGTATATATCGATTTATTAATTTCTTAATTGGTAGCGGCGGAGGGACTTGAACCCCCGACTCTGCGGGTATGAACCGCATGCTCTAGCCAACTGAGCTACACCGCCATATAAGTGCAGTTAATAGATAATAATTAATAGTGAATAGTTAAAATCTTTTATGCTCTTGACTTTCAACTATTATCTATTCACTATTCTCTATTCATTGCTTTTTAATTGGTTGCGGGGGATGGATTCGAACCAACGACCTCCGGGTTATGAGCCCGACGAGCTACCAGCTGCTCTACCCCGCGACAAAAGTTCAGTTAATAGATAATAATTAATAGTGAATAGTTTTTAAGTTCTTAAAAACTTGAACTTCAACTATCCTCTGTTCTCTATTCATTATTCTCTTTTTTAAAGATGGTGCCGGGGGTCGGACTCGAACCGACACGGGCACGAAAGTCCCATCGGATTTTAAGTCCGATGCGTCTGCCAATTCCGCCACCCCGGCTTGTTTAAATTGTATATTTCCTAAGCGACAATTAGTATTATAGTATATCATCGGCTTCCAGTCAATTAAGCGAGTCATTATCACAGTCAACTAAGACTAATTAGCACCGTTTTACTTCAGTATAATCATTTTAAGGCCAATTTTCAATTAAATATGTTTTTGAATAATTCCTTCTAAAATCCCTGCTTCACTAACTTGAATTTGCTCTAAGTTAGTCTCTTCCATAATTTTCAGCAAAATAATTATACCTGCTAAAATTATATCAGCCCGTTTAGGTTGTAAGCCTATTATTTTCTTTCGCTCTGCTAAAGATAGACAGGACAACTTATTAAATATTCTTTCTATAGAACTCTTAGTCAAAAAATAACCATCAACCTTCTTTCGATTATAAGGTTCTAACTCCAATTCAATTGCTACTAGAGTAGTTACTGTACCTCCTACCCCTAATAGCTGTACACAGTCTTTGTTATCAATAGCTTCTTTTATCATTTTCTCTGCTACTAAATTTATTTTATCAAAATCATCATCATATTTTTCTGTTAATCGCACTGCCCCTAAATTGATACTAGTGTATTCTTCTAGCTCATCTTTTACTCCATAAATAAATTCAGTACTCCCACCACCAATATCAACTGCTAAAACTTGCTCCTCTAAGTGAGTAATTGAGGAGGTAATCCCTAAGTAAGATAATCGAGCTTCTTCCTCTCCACTAACAACCTTGATCTCAAAACCAGTTTCTTCTTTGACTTGCTGTAAGAATTCTTGTTGGTTAGTAGCATCCCTAACCGCACTTGTAGCTACTACGTAAGAACTGGCATCAAATTGCTCGACAATTTTCTGATAACCCTTAAGCACTTCAATTGTCCGCTCAATAGCATCCTGATTAAGATAATCATTTTGACAAATACCTGCTCCTAAGCGAGGAGTTTCTAACTTACTAGCTAACCTTTTTAATTGTTTACCTTCCTGTTGAGCAATTAGCAACCTTACAGAATTAGTCCCGATATCAATTGCTGCTACTGACAATTTTATTCCTCCTCTCCCTGACACTTCGAACAACACTCTTTTGGATCTAACAGAGTAAATCTTTCTTGTAATAAGTCATCTACTAGTTGACCTACTGGATTGATCGGATCAACTAAATAATGGGCATAATGAGTATGTAAACACTTAATCCCTCCAAAATCCATAATTCCTCCTACTCCAGATTCCTTTAAAACATTATATTGGCCTTCATTTTCTTCTTTTAATCTAGCTAATAGTTGCTGGTCAGCTAATTCTATCCTCTGTTTGGCATAGTTTTGGTGTGCTTGTTTTAATTTAGTTGCTAATTTTTGATTTGATTTGATCTCTTGTTGAATCTTTTGCACCATTCCCTCTCCCTCTAACCTGCCAATTCTATAATTTAATTCAGGACACGTTAACCAAAAAGTGGTCGGAAAGATCCCAAAGCTATCATCTTTAATCAAAATTGGTTTGGTAGTAATAACTTGAGGATGTTCACCTACACACTGCTTAGCAATCTCAGCTACATTTCTTGGTTCTCTTCCTAGCTGTCTAGTTAAAACTTTTAGTTGTTCTTGAGTTAAATTCATCATCTTGACTCCTTTCAAATATAAAGAAACACCCTCAAATAAATTTGAGGGTGCATATATATCATTAGCCGAATTTATAATTTATATTAAGAACTTTGACCGCTTCTTTTTTCTAAACTACGTCTTAGGTCTTGTTGTCGTTGTTCACTTTCTTTCATAAAGTCAGATAGCCTATCTTCAAAAGACTTTTTAGGAACTGTCTTGAACTTCTTTTTCTTATTGTCTAGTTGCTTAATAGACAAACCAATCTTTCCATCATCATCAATAGAAATAACCTTTACCTTAATCTTCTCTCTCATTTTTAAGTAATTGCTAACATCTTTAACATAAGTATCAGCTACTTCAGAGATATGAACTAGACCAGTTTCACCTCCATCTAACTCAATGAATGCTCCAAAGTTTGTAATGCCTGTTACTACCCCTTCTACAGTAGATCCAACCTCAATTGACATACTAAAAAAATTCCTCCTCATAAGATTTTATATGTGAATGATCACATTAATATGTCATATTATACACTATATTTTAAGTTGTGTCAAATTAACTAAAAGTCCATAGTCAATGAAATTCTCCCTCTAGAAGAATCAACCTCCAGGACTTTCACTTCTACATTATCTCCAACTCCAACAACTTCTAATGGATCAGTTATATATTGAGCACTGAGCTTAGAAATATGTACTAAGCCATCTTCTTTAACCCCTATATCCACAAAAGCTCCAAAGTCAACCACATTCCTTACCGTACCAGATAAAATCATATCTGGCTTTAAATCTTCTATTGCTAAAATTTCTTCTTTAAAGATTGGTTTAGGTAGCTTATCTCTTGGATCACGCCCTGGTTTTAATAACGATTCTTTTATATCCTTTAATGTTGGTAACCCAACTTTAAGTTCTTCACTTATATCAACAAGAGCACAATCCTTTAAGGATTGTTTTAATTCTTTTAAAGCTGATTTATTCTTTAAATCTTTAAGTTCAAAGTTAAACCTTTTTAATAATTGTTCTGCTATTTGATAAGATTCAGGATGAATAGCAGTTTCATCTAACAGATTTACACCATCTTTGATCTTTAAAAATCCAGCTGCTTGAGTGAATGTCTTTGGCCCTAACCGATAGACCTCCTTTAATTCTTCTCTATTTTTAAACCCTTTATTCTCTTCTCTATATTCAATAATATAGTCAGCCACTCCAGAATTAATCCCTGCTACATATCCTAATAAGGCACTAGAAGCAGAGTTTAGATCAACTCCTACATAATTAACAACCGACTCTACAACTGTCTCTAATGCTTCTTCTAGGCGTGATTGATTAATATCATGCTGATACATTCCAACTCCAATATGCTTAGGATCAATTTTCACTAACTCGGCTAAAGGATCTTGTAACCTTCTCCCAATTGAAATAGCCCCACGCATTGCAACATCCAATTCTGGAAATTCAACTCCTGCTAACTTAGATGCCGAATAAACAGAGGCTCCTGCTTCATTAACAATAATATACTTTAAATCTAGCTCTAACTCTTGAATTAATTCTGTTACTAACTGCTCTGTTTCTCGACAAGCAGTTCCATTCCCAATAGCTATTGTATTTAATTGATGACCATTGATCAAATCAGTTAATATCTCTTTCGCTTCCTGCTTTCTATTTTGTGGTTTATGAGGGTAGATAGTCTCTGTTACTAATAATTCACCAAAGCAATCAAGTACAGCTATCTTGCATCCTGTTCTGAAGGCTGGGTCAATCGCTAATACTTTGCTATTTTTTAATGGTGGTTGTAATAATAAATTCCTTAAGTTTTTACTAAATACATCAATTGCGTGTTCTTCTGCTTTATCAGTTAAGTGACTTCTAATCTCTCTTTCAATTGCCGGGCCAACCAACCGATAATAGGCATCCTCAATTGCTAATTTCAACTCTTCTTTAAAGATTGAATCTCCAGTTATAAATTGATTCTCTAATTTATTAATAATCTTCTCATCATTTGAAGTCACCTTAACTTGTAAAATATCTTCCTCTTCTCCCCGATTAATAGCCAACACTCGATAAGGAGGCACCTTTTGAATCTGCTCTTGATAGTCATAATAAATTTCATAATCTGTCTGCTGCTCATCAACCTTACTTTTAGAGACTAGTTGGCCCTCATCTAAAGTTATTTGCCGGGCCAACCTCCTACTAACAGCTTGATCAGCAACATATTCTGCTACTATATCACGTACCCCTTGCAAAACATCTTCTATGCTACTTAAATCTTGTTCAGAGTCTAAATACTCACTACAGATCTCCTTAATTGAACCAGACTCTACCTTTTGTTCTAAAAACTTACTAGCTAACGGCTCTAACCCCTTCTCCTTAGCCATTGTAGCTCGTGTTCTTCTTTTAGGTCTATAAGGACGATAAATATCCTCTAACTCTTGTAATTTGGCAACTTGATTGATTTTAGCTTCTAACTCAGCAGTTAACTTATCTTGTTTAGCAATTGAAGCAATAACTTCTTCCTTCCTCTGCTGCAACTTCTCTAAATATTCCCATCTTGCTTTCAAATCTCTTAAAGTAACCTCATCTAACTTGCCAGTTGCTTCTTTTCTATAACGAGCTATAAAGGGAATAGTATTTCCGTCTTTTAATAACTTAATAGTTCTGTTAACTTGTCCAATTTCTAAACTTAATTCCTCTGCTAATTGCTCTTCTAAATTAAATTTCAATTATTTCCCTCCTGATTTATCATTCATCTATAATGATATATAACATTTCCCCTTCTTTTACCAATCCTAATTCACTCCTAGCCACCTGTTTTATAAACTTTTCAGAATTGACATGTTCGACCTGTTTTTCAAGCTCTTTTTTATCAAAAGCTATCTCCTCAATCTCTTCTTCTAGCCGTACAATCTCTTCTTGTAACCTCTTTCTTTCTAAACTGCCTTGATAAAAATTATTGATAGTTCCAGCTAAAAAAAAGATTCCTGCAATTAAAAATAATACTTTAAATAATCTACTTTTAATTATCTTAAGTACTTTCATCATTTCACCTCTTTGATTAATTCCTTAGTCAATGCTTTTACTTTATTCTAGGTTTAAATTATTTTATCCTGCAAGTTATCTTTTAAATATTTCCTTAAATTTCTCTTTAATCTTCAGTAAAATGGACTTTAATCTATTATAAATTAATAAAACGATACTCTTTATTTTCTGGTAAAATACTCCAATCAATTTTACTACTCGCTGAAAAAAGATAATACTATACTTACTGATGGTTAAATAATAAATAACCTCCCCACTAATAACCCCTATAAATATATATAACCTAACTTGACCTTGATTACTATAAATTAAACCTAAAAAAACAAATAATGTAACTGCTAAACAAAATAAAAGATCAAATAAATCAGTAGCTACTCTACCCAATTGGCACTTTCCCCTCAAAACACGATAAAAATCAAAAAAAAAGCCAATAACCACTCCTATCATCATCATATTTAAAAATGTAAAAGCTTGTAACCTTAATGAAACCATACTCTTTTCCTCCTAAATCTAAACTATTTGAATAATCGTTTGATAATCCCTCCTTTATGTAACTCTTGGTCATACTTTAGTTCCCTAATATAACCATCTACACTCAATTTTGAACTATCTAAATCAAGTTGATTGATATGCAACTCTTCTCCGAGAATTACTAAACTTCCTAGATTTGTCTCTAATACTATCTTAGTTTCATCAAAATTAATTACTTCTACTACTCCAGTCAAATTTAATAACTTGCGATCATATAATTCTAAGTTCTGTTTAGCACCATTGTTTTCTGTCATCTTATCCCCCCTTCTCACTCAATATTTATGCTGTTATTAATAATTCTATTCAAAAAAAAGAAGTCTGCTAGCTATAGCCAACAGACTTCTTTTCTACTATTTATTATTTATTTTGAGACTGTTACAGAAACACCATCAGGAATAACAGTAATCCTAGCTTCAGAATCATCAAGTATCTTTTCTGCCATCTCTAATGCTTCATTTAAATCCGCAGCCCAGTGCATAGACATATCTTCAACCATCTCTCGAGGTGCATCAGTTACCATAATCACTTCAAATTGCAATAACAATCTAGCTAACACCTGAGACTCCCATTGATCTGGAATAGTATCCTTACGATCTCTAGCTTCTATTTCATCCATCACTTGTTGGACAGAATCTGCTTCAGCAAAAGTCTTATAAAAGGCTTCTCCACCATGACCATCAGAGCATTCAGCAGCAATAATAATTACGCCACCCTCTTTACAGGTAGCTTCACCTGCAGTCATCCCCTTAACTGATTGATAAATATTTTGATCTAGAGGATAACCCCCATTAGTCGTAATTACTATCTCAGCAGGTTTAGCTTTGGCCCCAGACAGCTCTGCTACAAATTGGCACCCTTCTGCATGAGCTTCCTCACGATGGCCCGCAAAAGCATTGATTACTTCCTTATCTTCATTAATTACTACATTAAGAATAAACTCAAGATTAGCCTGTTCAGCTGCATATAGCATATCTCTATGCAGTGGATTACCATCTAAAATACCGGTTCGAGCTTTATTATGTCCAATAAACTCCGAACAATGATTAGCCAAAACTGTCATCTTACTTGCTACTCCTGGCAAAACACTCTTTCTACCGCCAGAAAAGCCAGCAAAGAAATGTGGTTCAATAAAACCCTCAGCAATCAATAAATCCGCATCTACAGCCAATTTATTTAGGATTAAATCTCCACCAGAAGGTAAAGTTCCTAAATGAACCATACTATCTTGATCTCGGCTATCATGATTGATTATTGTTTCATTGTCCACAATATCATCTCCATACTTATGACGCAACTCCTCTTCAGTAGATGCTCGATGAAAACCGGTTGCTATTAAGATAGTAATCTCTGCTTCAGGATTACCTGCCCTGATTTCATCTAAAATAATCGGCATCGTTACATGGCTAGGTACAGGTCGAGTATGATCACTAGAAATTACAACTATATTATCTTTTCCAACTGCTAACTCTCTTAATTGAGGACTATTAATTGGATTTTTCAAAGCTTCCTTGACCAATTCTTCTTCACAAAGATCTGCAACATAATCATGAGCTTGTGAAACAAGAACCCCTTCCAACCTTTCTTCTGGAAGCTCAAGACTTAACTTCTTTTCTCCATAAGGTAATTTAATTTCAGGCATTAATTCTCCTCCCTCTATAAATCAAATAAATGTTATTAAATCTAAACAGTCTTTCCTGGGTTTAAGATGTTATTAGGATCGAATGTATCTTTGATTCCACGCATCAGCTTAACTTGAGCCTCTCCAACATCTTGATGCAAATATTCCTTCTTAGCAGAAGCAATACCATGCTCACCAGAAACTAACCCTCTTAACTCTCTTGCTTTAGCATACATATCATCCATTACTGCTTTATTCTTTTCTTGCCAAGTCTCTTCATCAAGATCTTCTTTCATTGTGTAAATGTGAAGGTTACCATCACCTGCATGACCAAATCCACGGATCTTAAGACCATGCTTTTCTTCTAAAGCATCAGTATACTTTACAAATTCTGCAATCTTATTACGAGGCACAACAACATCACATTCATCTAAGTGGCTGACTGCTTTTAACGCCTCAAGCAACGCTCCTCGAGTATCCCAAATTATACTCTGACGTTCATCAGTATTAGCAATATAGACATCATGAGCATCATTATCTAAACAAACTTCAGCAGCAGCTTCATACTTCTTCTCTAACTCATCTTTGTCATTGCCATAAAAAACAAGTAATAGATAAGCATCCGCTGATGTATCAGGAAACTCCTTCCCTAAATATTCAGTAGCTGCTAATAAGACATCACGCTGCATATATTCAATACCTGTCGGTACTAATTTAGCATTAATAATTTCTGGTACCGTACCGATTGCCTGTTCTAAACTATCAAAAGGAACTAACAAAGTAAGTTGTTTTTTCGGTAATGGAAGTAACTTTAAAGTAATCTCAGTTACAATTCCTAATGTACCTTCTGAACCAATCATTAATTCTTGGATACTATAACCTGAACTATTTTTAACTAATTTCCCACCAGTTTCAATTACCTCTCCAGTAGGAAGAACTATCTTCATCCCTTGTACATAATCTCTAGTTACCCCATACTTAACAGCTCTCATCCCACCAGCATTAGTCATTACATTACCACCTAAAGTAGCACTCTTTTCACCAGGATCTGGGGGATACAAAAATCCTAAATTACTTACTGTTTCAGCAAAATTCATCAAAATAACACCTGGTTGTACTTTAGCCATTAAATTTTCCTCATCAATCTCAATAATTTGATCCATAGCAGTAGTTAATAATAAAATACCACCTTCCATTGCCACTGCACCACCACAAAGCCCTGTTCCAGTACCACGAGGAGTTACTGGAATATTTCTTTCGTTAGCAAATTTCATAATTTCTGAGACTTCTGCTGTAGTTTCAGGTTCAACCATCACTTCAGGATAAACCTTAAGCTCTGCTAATTCATCATGAGAATAATCTTCACTAATTTGATCACCTACATAAACACGATCATCATCTAAGATTCCTTTTAAACGCTGGATATCAATTTCAGTAACTTTATTATAACTCATTAATTTTTCCTCCTTCACTATTTGGCAGCTGCAACCTGCTCTTTAAAGATCTCTTCTCCATTCTTTATCTTTTCAATTAATTGTGGCACTACTTCATAAAGATCTCCTACAATTCCATAATGGGCTACATCAAAGATATTTGCTTCTGGATCATTATTAATCGCAAAAATATTTTCAGAGTTCTGCATTCCAGCTACAAACTGTACAGCTCCTGAAATACCTAATGTAATTATTAATTCAGGTCGTACTGACCTACCACTAAGACCAATTTGTTGTTGATGATCAGTCCAACCTTTCTCGATTAATGGTCGAGTAGTTCCTATCTTACCACCTAATAAATCAGCAAGTTCTCGAGCCATTTCTAAATCTTTCTCTTCTCTAAGTCCACGACCAACAGCTACAATTATATTAGCATCTTCAATACTCTCTACTTCTGGCTTTTTAGTAATATCAATAATATTAGCTCTCGTTTTTAATTTTTCTTCTGCTACACTAAATTCTACAACTTCACCAGTTGGATCTTCAACTCTCTTTGCTGGCTCCATGACTTTATAACGCATAGTAGCCATCTGTGGTCGATTCCTAGTAGTTAAAATTGTAGCCATAATATTACCACCAAAAGCAGGTCGAGTCTGTACTAAATCAGTATTCTCTCTAACATCTAGCACAGTACAGTCAGCCGTTAGACCTGTTCTAAATCTAGTAGCCACACGTGGAGCAAGGGATCGACCAATCGAAGTAGCTCCCACTAGTATAATAGCAGGCTGAGTTCTATTAACACAGTCCTCAATTGCCGTTGCATACAATTCAACATTGAAGTGATGTAATTCTTCTTGATCATAGACATATACCTTGTCAGCACCATGAGCAATAATTTCATCAGTTTGGTCTGTAATATTATGACCAAGTAAGACTACATGTAATTCTTGATCTATTTTATTAGCTAGCTCTCTTCCTTTCCCCATCAATTCATAAGTTACAGGATGAATTTCTCCCTCTAACTGCTCAGCAAAGACTAATACATCTTGCCACTCATCCTTATTAACCACTTCTCTTTCATCCTTGATTGGTTCAATAACACCTTTTTGACATTCATCAACGCAAATTCCACATGCTTTACAAGCGGCATTCATCTCAACCTTCTCATCTACTATCTCTATTGCATCAAAAGGACAAGCATCCATACACTTTCCACATAAATTACAATTCACATAATCTATACTGTAATTACTCATATGATTTTCAACTCCTTTAACTCATTATACATTTTATCAGCTAATTCTTCTCCACTACCATCCCACACAACTTGCTCAATATCATCTTCTGGTGGGAAAACCCTCTCTACCTGTGTTGGAGATCCTTTTAAACCAAAGTTAGTCTCATCATCATCTGCTAAATCATCAAAAGTAAGCGTCTTAATCTCTTTATCCTCAGTCTCTAACTTAAGCTTATAGGAAGGTAATCTCGGCTGACTTACATGCTTAGTTACAGTTATTAAACCAGGATAACTAAACTCCACTACCTCAATTGTATCCCCCATATCCTTCTCTACAACTATCTTCTCCACAGTAGATTCTTCTATGGAGCTTACATAAGCTACATGAGGAATCCCTAATGTCTCTGCGATAGACGGGCCAACCTGAGCAGTATCTCCATCAGTACTCTCCATTCCACAAATAATTAAATCATAACCATTCTTTAAACCTATTACCTCAAGCCCTTGAGCTAATGTATAACTAGTAGCTAAAACATCAGCACCAGCAAATTTAATGTCAGATAAAATATATCCCTTATCAGCTCCCATCATATATGCTTCTCTAATAACTTCCTTAGCTTGAGGAGGCCCCATTGTAATAACTGTCACTGTACCTCCATGCTCTTCTTTTAATTGTAAGGCAGTTTCAAGAGCATATAGATCATAAGGATTCATAATAGAATCAACACCATCACGAATCAAATTACCATTTTCATCAACTTCTACATTTTTAGTATCAGGAACTTGCTTGATACATACTAAAATTTCCAATTTAGTCACCTCTTCTTTAAAATTTTATTAATTTAGTCTTACTAAACAAACTCAACTTATCTATATATTAGATCTACCTCTTAATAAAACAGACTGAGAAGCTCTATTTTATATCCCACCTCCCTTATTAGGATATGGTCAGGTGGTCTGACCATATTCTTGCTAAGCACCTGACTCTATCTAGAGCCAGGTGTTATAACTATTTGGACTAGAACAATCCTGGAACAAATACTGAAACAGATAATGCTCCAATAATACCAACTACTAGAGCATAAACAAAAGCTGGTACTAAATTGGTTCTAATTACCTTCCCTTCTTGACCTAATACACCTACAGTTGTACAAGCAGCTACAACATTATGAACACAGATCATATTTCCTGCCGCTCCACCAACAACCTGTAAACCAAGAATTACAATTCTTGATACTCCAACACTATCAGCAACTCCATACTGAAAACCAGAAAACAAAATATTAGAAACAGTATTACTACCTGACATAAATGCTCCAAGAAGACCAATGAATGGAGCAAAAATTGGCCAAACCCCTTGGAACATATTAGCAGCAGCAGTTGACATAGCATCCATCATACTTCCAACCTCTAAAATCGTTACTTCACCTGAGTTAAGCATTACTTGTACCATTCCTACAGCAAATACTAAAGCAATTGTAGCAGGAATTATCTGCTTTAATGAATCAACCCAAGTCTTCTTAGCTACATCCCCATCCATCTGATGCATAAAAATTGTCAAGAAAGCAACCAACATAAATGGAATTGTTCCTGGTAAATATAAATAATCAAAAGAATAACTTAAATTTGTTCCAAGTATCCCTTCCCAACTAACTGAAAAACTGGTTAAAAATGATTGTAATGGGCCAACAACTCTAGTAGCCACCAAGATAATTGAAACTAAAAGATAAGGCATCCAAGCATTTAATGGGCTAATAGTAAGCTCTTCATCTTCTCCGCCGCCTGGTTTTAAATCACCAATCCAATCACTATCCCAGTCTGACTGTTCAGCAAAATCCCAAGTCTCTTCAGGAACTAAAAAACCAGCTTTAGTAGCAGGAACTACAATTGCAAGAGAAATTAATCCAGCACCCAATGCAGGTAATTCTGGGCCAACAAAAGCAGCAATTGCTACATAAGGAACTGAAAAAGCAAGTCCCGCAAAGATAGCAAAAGGTGCCACTTCAAAGGCTGGCTTAAATGAGCGCTCTGGCCCAAACAATTTAGTCAAGACCATTACAATTATCAAAGGAATAGCTAGTCCCATAATTGCATGAGGCAAAGCCGACCAAAGACCTACTTGATCTAAAAACTCACTTTGTGTAAATCCAGCAGCTTCTACTTGAGCTAAAATATCACCACTTAATATTGAAGATACCCCACCAAAAATTGGTGTTCCTACAGCACCAAAACTAACCGAAACACTATCACCAATCAAAGCAACCATAGCAGCTGCTAAAGGTGGAAACCCAAGCCCTACTAACAAAGGCCCTGCTAATGCAGCAGGTGTACCAAAACCAGCAGCTCCTTCTATAAATGACACAAATAAGTACGCAATAATTACTGCTTGAATTCTTCTGTCAGGGCTAATATCAGTAAATGTCTTATTAATTGTCTTAATTGCCCCACTATTTTTTAATGTATTCATCAGTACTATTGCACCAAACACAATTACCAAAATATTAAATGCACTCAACCCACCAAAGATAGTAGCTCCAGCCAACCATTGACCTGGCATCCCCCAATAGCCACCAGCAATCACAATAGCCACTAACCATGCTAAAGGCATCACTTTCTGAGCAGGCCAATCATAAAATACCATTAGTATAATTGTCAACAAAATTGGTAAAGCAGCTAATATAGCTACAAACATAACTAACTCCTCCTTTTGTTTTTTTATTATTCAGTCAATTAACAGCCTTTAAATTCCACAATGTAACTAAGTAAAATATAATCCAGACTAATAATTATTATTTTTTAATATCTCCTCCTCCCAAGAGGACAGATGGTCTGACCACAACTTCAAAATAAAATTTTTGTTATTTGACTTTCCTGATGGACATATGGTCTGACCACTACCCTAAAAATCAGATTTTCTTCTATTATATAATTATTCTGATGAACATATGGTCTGACCACAAATTCAAAATTTATATGTCCATCAAATCTTGTGACCAGTTTAAATGTTCTACCATAGCTTCTTTAGCCAAATCTTTATCTCCAAGCTTAATTGCTTGATAAATCTTATCATGCTGACGGATAAAAGCTTCATTCTTATTTTCATCCTTTACTATTCTCTCCATTGCATTAGCTAAATATAGATCGATAACTCCAGAAATAGAGTTTAAAAACTTATAGATCAATTTATTACCAGTCGTTTTAGCTAAGGCATAATGAAAGCCTCGATCAGCTCGTCGGCTATCAACTGCATCTCCTCTACTATCTTTCATTAAATCTACATGCTTTTTAATTTGATTTAAACTTTCTTGATCAGCTCGCCATGCTGCTAGCTCAACACTACTAGTCTCAATCATTTTTCTTAATTCGATTAAATCTCCATTAACATCCTCTTCAACCATAAATAATAACGATAATGGTTTCAAGAAATTGTCATCTGTATTTTCTTTGATAAAAGTTCCTTCTCCATGTCTACTTTCAATCAACCCTATAATCTCCAAGGCACTAAAAGCTTCTCGTAATGATGAACGACTAACATTCAATTCTGCAGTTAATGTTCGCTCAGAAGGTAATTTATCACCTTTTTTCAATTGACCTTGATAGATCATTTGCTTAATTTGATCAATAATCTGCTGATAAACTTTCTTGTCTTGAACTGGATTAAATTCCATCTTATAATCTCCCCTTATTGATCACAACTAACGGTCAAATTTCAACAAATATGAACATTGTGAATCATTTAATTAAATAAATCCCACCCTTAACTAAGAGACTTACTCCTTAGATAAAGTGGGATCTTATAGACAATAGGATTATAAAGTTATATCCACTCTCTTATTCTACTTATTAAATTTATTTTCTATGTATATTATAATCTTTTTTTTCTGACTTGTCAATCATTTTAGCCAAAATATTTTTTCCATAATTTTAATAGAAGTTTGGCTAAACAGCCAAACTTCTATTCTACTAACTCCATCATCTCATCTTTTAATGCTACTAACTTTTCTTCAGCAATCTCCTCTGTCTCTCCTACAACTGAAAAATAAAACTTTATTTTAGGCTCCGTTCCTGAAGGTCTAATCGTTACTAAACTATCATCTGCTAATTTAAATTGTAATACATTCGACTCCGGTAAATCTAGCTCAACTTCCTCTTCAGTTTCTAAGTTATAACTTTTTCCTAATAAATAATCTTTCTTAATTACTACTGGTTGATTATTTATTTTTTGCGGACTCTCTTCTCTTAATTCTTTTAAAATCTGTTCAATCTGCTCTTTACCTTCTTTTCCTGGCTTCCGCAAAGCTTCTAAATCTTCCTTGTAGTAGCCATGCTCTTCATATAACCTTGACATTTGCTGATAAATAGAACTACCTTGCTGTTGGTAATAAAGAGCCATCTCTGCAATCAACATAGTAGCTACTACTGCATCTTTATCCCGCGCATGAGTTCCATATAAGTAACCATAACTTTCTTCAAAGCCAAAGATAAATTCTTTATCATATTTTCCTTCCTTAAATTCTCTAATCTTTTCTCCAATATATTTAAAACCAGTTAACGTATTTAGAACTTCTAAATTATATTCCTTAGCAATTGGATTAATCATCTCTGTAGTTACAACCGTTTTAATAATTACTCCATTATCAGGAACCTGCTTTGATGAATTAAGTATATAATCTGTCAATAAAACTCCAACTTGATTTCCATTTAAAAAAGCCCACTCACCTTGGTCATCCTTGACTGCTATTCCTACTCGATCAGCATCCGGATCATGAGCCATAATCAAATCAGCATCCTTCTGCCGGGCCAACTCAATTGCCAACTCAAAAACTGCTGGCTCCTCTGGATTAGGATAATCTACAGTAGAAAAGTCAGGATCTGGTTCTTCCTGTTCAGGAACAACATGTAGATTTTCAAAGCCAAGCTCCTCAAAAATCCTCTGCACTGGAATATTTCCTGTTCCATGTAGTGGAGTAAAGACAATATCAAAATCAGAACCTGCTTCTGCAACCAACTCAGGCTTTAAAGCTAAATCCTTTAAGGCTTGAGTATACTTATCATCCATTTCAGAAGAAATGATTTCAAGTAACCCTTCTTTTTGGGCCTCCTTTTTAGAAACTCTTTTAACTTCTGCAAAACTTTCTATCGCATTAACTTCCCCAATAATTCCTGTGTCATGAGGTGGTACAACCTGAGCTCCATCTTCCCAGTAGACCTTATACCCATTGTATTCAGGAGGATTATGGCTAGCTGTAACCATAATTCCAGCTGTTGCTTCTAACTGCCTCACTGCAAAGGAAAGTTGAGGTGTAGGACGTAAATCATCAAATAAGTAAGCCTTAATCCCATTAGCAGCCAATACAAGAGCAGCTTCTACAGCAAACTCTCGTGACATATGTCTTGGATCATGAGAGATAACAACCCCTTTAGATTTATCTCCTTCGCGGGAAATATAATTAGCCAATCCTTGTGTTGCCTTTCTAATAGTATAAATGTTAACTCGATTAGTACCTGCTCCAATAATCCCTCTCATGCCACCAGTTCCAAAACTTAATTCTGTATAAAACCGCTCCTCTATCTCCTCTTCATCACCAGCTATTGCCTCTAACTCTTCTTTAGTTTGTTGATCAAAATAATCACTCTCTAACCATTGATCATATTTTTCTTTGTAATCCATAAAACCCTCCTTTTCTTTTTTAGTACTCTATCATGATTTATTCGAGATGAATTTAAAAATTCCTGGTAATTTATAACATTTTATTTAATGTGCTCTAGTGAGAGAAGCCTTTAATCAAAAATTAAAGGCTTCTAATCCCATTTCTTCTCTACTTCAATATCCTGAAAATAATGTTTGATTATTTCTTCTGCTGAACTACCTTCTTGGGCCATCTGATAAGCTCCCCATTGACTCATTCCTACACCATGACCCCATCCACTTCCAACAAACAAAAACCCATCATCTTGTTCAGTTATCTCTTCAACTACTGTAGATTTTAAATTATCCGGGCCAACAAGTGTTCTAAATTCAGCTCCTCTCAACTGCTTTGTACCTTGATCATGAACTATATCAAGCTTAACAATTCGACCTGTATCATCCTTCTCAAGAATATTTATTTCAGAAACTTGACTTGCTTCTTCTCCAGTTTCTTCTAAAGCTTCTAGAACCTCTTCTTGACTGATCATAACTTGCCAATTTTGAATATCTTCAGGGGCTTGATGATCAGGTGATTCTACACTGACTACATAAGGTGGTTCAGGATCATCATAAGCTAGCCCTACCTGAGCACTAGTCGTCTGCCCTGCTGCACTCGAGTGGAACCAAGCTTTGATGTACTCTCCATTATGAGTAGCTACCAATCCTCGTGTCTGCTCAACTGCTTCACTAATCTCTGGAGTGATTTGATCGGGGTCATAGGCTTGAGCTTTTTCATGTTCGGCACTGATTCTATTCTCCCCTCCCTCTTCTTCCATAAACCTTAACGTAAAGGTTCTGGCCTTAATCGCCTGAGCTGCATAAGCATTAACTGGCCAATCTGGTTTCATCTCTGCTCCTACAACTCCAGCAACATATTCTTCAATACCCAACTGTTCAGTTGTTCCATCCTCAAATTCAACCGTAATTAATGGTGCATCTCCTTCACCAGCATCTTCAATCTTATCATCACCAGCTGGATCACAACCTACAAGAAATACTAGTAATCCTAAGATAATCAAACCTGTAAAAACTCTTTTTAGCTTCACCACAACTCCTCCTTTTATCACTAGTATTGCTTCTAGATTCGCCTTTTATTCACAAATTTAATGCTAAAAAAAATAGACCCTTACAGAATAAAATTCTGCAAGAGTCTAAACCTCTAATCTAGCTTAAAAACTAAAGTTTCCACTACCATCAATTCTGATTGCATTATCTAAATACAAGGCATTCTCATAACCCAACTCTTCAAAGACCTTTTCTGCTGCCCCCTGTGCTCTTACTCCACCAGCACAATGAAAAAGTACTACTTCATCCTTATCAGCTGGTAGTTGACTAGCAATAGCCTCTGGGTCTGATAGGATATCTCCCTGTGGAATATGAATAGCTCCTGGAATCATTCCTGAGGCCACTTCATCATCATCTCGTACATCAATTACCGTTGCCCCTGCCTCAAGTTCTTCTTGGAATTGAACAGGAGTTATCCCTAAATCAGGTCTACCATCTGTAACATCAAAATCACCACCGCTAGATTCAAGACCAAACATTGGTAATCCTGCCTCTTTCCAAACCGGTACTCCACCAGCAAAGACCTTCACATCAGTATAACCACTGTTTGCCAAAAACTTGGCAATTTGATGACTATGTCCTCATTGAAAACCTCCACAATAGACTATGATCTCTATGTCCTTATCTCTAGGCATAGCACCTTTATACTTCTCTTTAAAAATATCTACATCCATTGAAACCGAATTAGGAATATGCTCATTAAAATAAGAATTATAAGGTCTGGAGTCAATTATCATGTATGGTTTCCTTGCAGGATCACTTACTGCATCATCACCAATCAAGGTTTCTAAATGTTCAGCTGTAGTTGTAAAGTAATTCCCAGCTTCCCGCCAAGCAGGAGTGCCCTCCTGATAAACATATACATTTTGATAACCCATCTCCATTGCTTTTCTAGCTGAGTTAGCACTTAAAGGACAGTGAAGCCCACCACAATAAAAAATCAGCTTCTTTTCCTTATCATCAGGTAATAAATGAGCTGACTCTTCAAACTGACCATCAGGAATATTAATGGCACCATTAATATGTCCTTCATCATATCTACCCTCTGGACGAGAATCGACCACTACAAACCCCCACTCAGGCATATACTCATCATATGACTCTCGCATTGTACTAGTAGGGCTTACATGGCTCATCAACCTCATTAAGGTTTCAGTATTAATATAATTAAGCTCAGGATCTTTAGGCACTATATCTTCTTCTGTATCATCTTCAACTATAAACCTTGATAAATCCTCAGCATCATAGGATTCTACAGGAAACGCAGCTATAGTACTTAATACTAAGAAAGAGATCAAAACAACACCTAAAAATGAAAACCTCTTCTTCATGCCTTTACTCCTCTCTTTAACTTTTTATAATTAATTTCGTCTGCTCAATACAACTTATTAGAGATTCAGTTATACTTATAAATAAGGGTAATGCTTCGATTTCAATCAACCTTTCCTTGAAATCTGTCAACCAATCAAAATGATCATCTAAAAATTGCTTAACCTCATCAGTTTGACAATGTTCTATTGTATATACTAATAGTTCTAATAAAATGGTTAAATGATCAGGCATCTGTTTATATTCCTCTGGTATTTCTAAACCCAAGCCTTCAATTAAGTGTTTAATATGCAAAGCTGAATCCCCCATCAGATAACCTTTTTCATTAGCAATATTGATCTGTGCTTGCTCATCAGTAGTCCATACTTTATAGATTGATTCTACTGGTAAAGCACTAGGTTGATCCATGCCGATAAAGCATCTAAGATATTCCTGTTTAAACTGATGAAAATCAGGGATATCAGCTTGTTGAGTAAGACAATCTGTTTTAACCTCAATTTTTTCCATTCTTTCTCTCAACTCATCAAGTAATTCATCTGAAATAAGTGCATCATAAAATTTCTGATCTGGATACTTGTAAAATTCGGCTATTGTTAAGAATATTTCTGGCAATACTTCATTTTGAATAGTCAACAACATTATTAATCACCCTTCCTATTTACCACTAAGTTCCAACTTGTTTCCAACATAGTAAATACTAGGTTTAGTCCCTTCCCTTGTAAGCAGCTGATATACATCCTTTTCTTTCATTAATTTAGTAATTTTGCTAGTAGGATCATCTAAATCTCCAAAAACTCGTACATCATTCATACAAGTACTAACACATGTCTCTCCTTGGCTTATAAAGCCAGCACAAAACTTACATTTGCCAGGAACTCCTGTTTCCTGATCAATTACTCTAGCATCATAAGGACAGACATAGAAACAAGCCTTACATTGAATACAGTTATCTGAATCAACATTTATAATTCCACCATGACCCTTATTAGTAGCTCCAGTAGGACAAACATTCAGGCAAGGTGCCTCCTCACAGTGCTGACACTGAACAGGAAGAATCTCCATCTTAGCATTAGGGTATTTCCCACTTTCTTTAAATTCTACTCTGTTATAATACATTTTAGGTGCTAACTGCCACTGCATCTGACAAGCCATTCTACAAGCACCACAACCTGTACAACGATCAGGATCAATTAACATTGCATAATTTGCCATTTACTTGCCCTCCTTCCTGACTCGTACTATCACTTCTTGCCCCATTGTACTTCCAGCGATAGGTTCTACCATAGCAGGCAAGAAGTCATTCCAGTTAATCCCTACACCGTATGCAGTTTCAGCCTTCTTTGAAAACCCACCATAAGCAGAAGGAACCCATACACAATCAGGGTGTAATAATTCAGTCGCTTTCACTTCTACTTCTTTTTTAGCAATTTCTGATTCTACTGTAACTGTATCACCAGTCTTAATACCCAATTTATCTGCCCGTTCTTTATTAATCCACATTCGTGTAGCATCATATTGCTCACTAATAGCCATCAAATAAGGATTATTACTGGTAATGTGATGAGAATGCCATGGTTGTTTTCCATGAATTAATCTAAACTCATCTTGCCTTTTTGGTTCGACCTTAGGGGGAATCCATCTTGGCACTCCACTAAATCCATTTACCTTATAAAGCCCTACAGAAAATTCAACCTTTCCTGAAGGAGTATTTAAAGCAGGCTCTCCACCCTCTAAAGGAAACTTAGGATCAATACCCTGATTACGGAATTCAATACATCCTGCTTCTTTAAGGTGTTCTAGCGTAACTCCTAAAGGTTCAATCATAGCTTTGGCCCAATCATCAACAGTAAAATCAAAGTACTCTTCTGCTCCAATCTCTTTTGCAATCCCTTTCATAATATCAAGTAGTGGTTTAGTATCCTCCATTGGTTCTACAACTTCAGTTCTCATAGCAATCTGTGGATAGTCATGAGTAATATGACCACTTGTCTGGACTGGAAGTTCAGCCCTTTCCATAAAGTAACACTCAGGTAGTATATAATCAGCCGTATACAATGATGTTTCATTCCAGTCTATAGGCATTGAAACAACAAGATCGGCATCTTTAATCTTCTTTTGATATTCTGGATCAGGACAAGTACGTAGAGGATTGTAATGGTAAATAAATAATGCTTTTATCTTTCCTTCCTCTACTAACTGAGGAACTCGCTGAGGGATACCCCTTACTGCTTCAACTGTAGCATAAGGGCCTTCTTCTCCAGCCCCATCTACTCGAGGGCCTTTTTCTTTCTCAGGTGGTCTTTTAGTCTCAAATTGCCCAAACTCAACACTAGCTGATGGGAGCAATCCACCGCGTTGATACATATTACCTAATAGAGCATTAATAATAACATTCATCTGTGCCTGCTGAACACTATTTTGATAGTGAGCATTTAAGCCATGATAGCCTGTTTCTAGAAAAGCTTTTGGTGCATGTTTAGCTAAATCTCTAGCAATCTCTCTTATCTTATCTGCTGGCACATCAGTTATCTCTTCTGCCCATTCTGGAGTACAATTCCTATTAGCATTCCAAAATTCCTCAAAGTTCTCTACATATTCTCTTGTAAACTTTCTGTCCTTTAAATCCTCTGTAACAAGAACATGAGCTATTGCTAAGAAGAATGCTAAATCAGTTCCTGGTTTAATCGGTATCCACTCATCAGCTACCTTTGCTAGCTCACAACATCGTGGATCTACTACAACTAACTTAGCCCCTCTTTCCCTTGTAGCCTTAAGCACCTTTCTCATTCCATTTGGAATAATCCCTCCAGCAAAATTTCTCCCTACAAAGAGCATATAATCACTATTCTCATGATCGCCAAAGAGATTTGTAGCCATCATTCTACTCCATACGTTTGTCTTAGAACTAAAACAGGTAGCATAGTGAGTAATGTAGTTAGGAGAACCAATATAATCTAAGAAGATATCAGCATAATTCTTTCCTCTTACTCCATGCTCCAGCCAAGTTACTGAATTAGCTGAATGTTCATCTATAATCCCTGTTAATTTCTCTCCAATTTCACTAAAGGCCTGCTCCCAAGAAATAGGTTCAAACTCTTGTTCTCCTACTCTTTTCATCGGTCGAGTAACTCGATCTGGATTATAGATATCTGCTACCATTCCATGCCCTCTAGCACAAATCTTACCTTTATTTTTTAAATGAATTGGATTACCTTCTGCTTTTACTACACGACCATTCTTAACATAAACAAATAACCCACACATATTAGAACATCCATTACACAAAGTATGTCTTTTTTCAACTTCAGCATTAGCAGCTGCTTTGCTATACTCATTAAAACTAAATTTAAGCGAAGTACTAGCAACACCAGTTGCTGCTGCAGTCTTCAAAAAATTACGTCGCGTCATTTTTACCATCTCTATATCTGCTCCTTTCATTAATAAAGTCAAGAACTATAACAAATTTTTTGTCCCATCCTGGGACTTAATTTTAGCTTCAGCCACCATCTCCCTCTTCTACATCAATCCTAGTTATAACTGTTGGATAATCTACAACCTCCCTACAAACAACTGGTTGGTCACCGATTACTTCTTCATTGGATGTCCAAGCACTCATGCCAAAAGTCGAAGCCATAGCCTCATAACCTAACACATTTAAAATCCTTGCTGCTTGGCTAGCTTCGTAACCATGTGAACTGATAAGCACAATTTCTTTATCTGTAGGCAATTTAGCTAAATTCTCTGGATCAGTAATAGTTTTTAAAGGAATATTTATTGCTCCTTCAATAAATCCTTTTTGATATAATTTAGAAGTTCTTAAATCAACTAAGAAATAATCATCGCTTTCTTCTTTTACGATAGATTTAACATCACTATATCCTATTACCGGTCTTAATGAATCCTCAATGATTTGCTGCCCTTGAGCAATTATCAACTCTTTTAAAGTATCAACTTCATAATCAATCTCTGGCAATTCAAATTCTTCTGTTGCTTCTGTAGGCTCTGTTGCCAATTCATAATCAGCAGGATCACAGTCTAAAGATCCTCCCCAGCCTCCAAAGCCATTTTCCATAGCCACTGTATCAAAGCCTAACATACCCCAAAAAGCAGCAGTTTGGCTAGCAGTATGCCCTGAATAACAGACCACAATAATCTTTTTATCCTGTGGCAACTTATCAATTTGATGCTCTTCACTAATAGTTTCGTACGGTATATTGACAGAACCAATAATACTAGCATCAGTAAAGTCATCAGCTCCCCGAATATCTACCACATAATAGTCAGGATCTGGATATAATACAACATTTTCATATACTTCTCTTGGAGTAATAACTTCCTGATAATCATTTTGCAAATAATCATCTGCAACTTCTATTAATGCTTCAAACTGCTCTCCTTCCAGCTGCTTTTCTAATGGATCAACAACTACTTCTTCAACCTCTTCTTCAACAACATCATCTGTAATTGTTGGCTCCGATTGATCATTACAAGCCACTAAACTTAATATAATTATGAGACTAAAAATTAAAAGTATTGATTTTTTTCTAAACAATAACTTTCTAAACATTACATTTATAACCTCCTTAATTCTATTTTGATAAAACCAAATCAACTATACCCTTCCTTTCACACCCCCTTTGTAAAGTTATTTCTCTTGCCTTAGCTAAAAATACTTAATTCAACTTTTAGAGGTAATTATCACATTCACTAACTAATCAAAAAAACAAAGTGGGCATTAGCCCACTTTAGGCTAAGTCTAAGATTAAGAATAAGTGAAATCAAAAAGTTATTCATAACCTTTAAAAAACATAGTTTCCTAAATAATAAAAACTTGCTTTTTCTTAATTAAAATGATCTAAATCATTGTCATTAAAATTAATTCATGTTACTATTATTATTCTAGATTATTCTCAACCATCCTGTTAACTGGCTATTCGCTTTAGTTATAGCCTGATAACCAAACGGAATAGCTAAAAAATATGACCTTATACACAGAAAAAAGCCTTCTCATTGAGAAGGCTTTTTTTAAGCAAAGAATCCTAATATGAAGTTTTTAATCCACCTAAAGAGCAATGTTAAAATCCCTGCTCGTTCTACCTCTTCAGCTGTTACTAATTCAACCCGACCTAATTCTTGATCTTCTTGGATAAATAATAACTCTCCAACTCTTGCTCCTTCTTCCACTGGTGCCTCTAATTCTTCTTCAATCCTTACTTCCTGCTCAATTTCATCTTTTGTTCCCCGTTCAATAAATGCCGAAAATTCAGTAGCTGTAACAACTGGAACTTCTAACTCTTCTCCTTTATCTACCTCTACTTGCTCTACTTCTACCCCAGAATTAATTAGCTTTGTTTCATGAAATGCTCTAAAAGCATAATCTAATAACCGAGCAGTCTCATTTACTCGAGCTTGATCACTATCTGTTCCCAATACAACTGAAATGAACCGAACTCCATCCCGTTCAGCCGTTCCTACTAAATTATATCCTGCTTGTGTAGTCCAACCTGTTTTTAATCCATCTGCTCCTTCAAAATGTCCAATGAAATTATTTGTGGTATAAATCGGATACTCTCCACCTCTAATTCTCGCAGTCCTCCTTGCAGAATAATCCATAACTAAATCATATTTAATCAACTCTCTAGACATAACTGCAATATCTTCAGCAGTCGAATAGCTATCTTGACCATCTCTAACAGGAAGACCTGTTGCATTACCAAAATAAGTATTCTCTAAGCCTAACTCCTCTGCTCTGCGATTCATCTGCCGTACAAAGTTATCTTTAGAACCACCTATATGTTCCGCTAAAGCAACAGTAGCATCATTAGCTGAAGGAATAATAACTGCCTTTAATAAATCCTCAACTGTCATCTTCTCTCCTGCTTGTAACCAAATCTGTGATCCGCCTTTTGATTGGGCCAACCTAGTCGCCTCTACCTCTTCTTCTAAAGAGATCTCTCCTGCTTCTAATGCCTCCATAACTAATAATAAAGCCATTGTCTTGGTTATACTAGCTGGAGCTAACTCTAAGTCCTCATTATAACTATATAGTACTTGCCCAGTTTCAGCTTCTACTAACATCGCAGATTTAAGATCTAAGTCTGGCTCACTAGCATAAGCAGTTGGAATCAAAGCTAAAAATAGAATGATTAATAAACTACTAACTCCCCTTTTAAAACTCAACATAATCTTTCCTCCCTCAATATAATTCCTTTTTTGCTTGCTGCCATAACTTTTCTAACTCTTCATTAGTTAATTGCTCTAATTGCTGTCCATTTTTATCAGCCTGTCGCTCCATATAATTAAATCTTTTCTTAAACTTATTAACTGCTTGGCGTAAACACAGCTCTGTATCAATTTCTAAGAATCTCCCTAGATTGACTACAGCAAAGATTAAATCACCTAATTCTTCAATTATCTCTTCAGCTTGATTATTTTTAAGGGCATCCTTTAATTCCAATAATTCCTCATCAACCTTAACTAATACTTCTTCTACTTTCGTCCAATCAAAACCAACCTTAGCTGCTTGCTTTTGAACCTTCTGGGCCAACATCAATGCTGGCAGTTGATTAGGAACCTGCTCTAATAAAGAAGGTCTATCTTTACCTTCAGCCTCTTGTTCTTTAATCTCTTCCCAATTGCTGATTACTTGATTTTCATTCTCCACTTCAAGCTCTCCAAAGACATGAGGGTGGCGTCTGATTAGCTTTTCAATAATCTCTGTAATGACATGATAAATTGTAAATGGTCCTTCTTCCTTAGCTATCTGAGCATGAAAAACAACCTGTAATAATAAATCCCCCAGCTCCTCTGCTAAACCAAAATAATCTTCATCTTCAATCCTTTCAATTACTTCATAACTTTCCTCGATTAAATGCTTCTTTAAAGTCTGATGATCCTGTTTTTGATCCCAGGGGCAACCATCTTCCCCCCTTAAAGTCTCCATAATCTCTAATAACTGATTAAACTGAGTCGAATTAGCCTGATCAACTGGTAGATATAAACTAGTTAAATGATCAATCCACTCTAATCTATCGAGTTGATAAAGTTCAATCTCTTCAACCTTCTCTTCTGGTAGCCCCACATGGTGCAATAACTTGACTTTAAATTGATCTGGATAAATCTCCATCAACTTTAACTTAATTTCAGAAGCAATATTCCGATTATAAACCTGACAGATAATTGTATCAACACTAGGATCTAAATCATTAACACTAAAAGCAAGTCCATCTAAAACCTTTAACCCACTAATTGGATCAAGACCTAAAGCAGCAAAACTGAGCTCTAAAAAACTTGGCCCGGCTATTATTTGATACTCTTGATCATCTAAATTATTAATAATCTGTTGTACCGACTCTTCAGCAACCAGTGGGTGACCTGGCACAGCATAAACGACCTGCTTGTCCTCCTGAACTAACTCAATAATCTCCCTAGCTATCTGCTCATAAATCACTTCAAATTTATCCTGCTTTTGATAAAGATAATCAAATGTATTAAATTCAATCCCTTCCTGCTTCAAATCTTGAGCAGCAGGATGTTTTTCCGTTCTCAAATATACTAGTTCCGCCTCTTGTAAGCTCTGATAAGCTTCTAAAGTCAATAACTTTAAATCACCAGCTCCTAAACCAATTATCTTTACCATTATTATCCCCTCACTAATCCAAACTTATCTAAAAAATTGATTAATTTAATTCCAACTCTAGGTAAGACCTCTAAATCCTCTCTAGTAATTGCAGCAGTTAATAATAATACCAACCCATAACTTAACATTCCCACTAAAATACTAAATAATGTACTAAATACTTTATACTGACTAATTTGTAACAATCCTTCATAAACTACAAAGACCAAAATAGACATAACTCCACCACTGATTAAAGGTTTTAAAATTAATGTCTGATAATCAAAATCAGGTTTAGCTATCTTAAAGACACCCCAAATATTCAATCCAGCTGCCAAACTAAAACCAGCTGCCGTTCCAATTGCAGCCCCCCTGATCCCTAGATGAGGTATTGCTGTTAAGGTATAATTTAAGACTACATTTAATAAAGCTCCTAAAAATAGATTGCGAGCTGGTAACTTCGGTCGATCAAACCCCTGTAAGATACTTGATGTAACTTGCTGTAATCCAATAGCAACTACCCCTACTGATAAATAACGGAGTGGAATTGCTGCTTCAATATTAGCAAAGATCATTTCAGTTAATGGTTCTGCTAAAATAAAGAGTCCTAAAGCAGCAGGAATTGCTACATATAAAGTTAATTTAAAAGCTTTAGCAATCCTTCGTTTAGCTAGCTTGTCCGCATCAAGAGCATACGCTTCTGAAATAGCTGGAACTAAGCTGACTGCCAATGAAGCAGCAATCACAGTAGGAAACCTAACTAAAGTCATAGCCATTCCATTGAATTGGCCATATAGTCCAGTAGCAGCTTGTAAGGAATAACCTGCTACTTCTAACCTTCTAGTAATCATTGAAGCATCAATCAATCTCATCAACGGTAAAATTAACCCTCCCAGTGTAACAGGGATTGCTAATGAAAAAATTTGATTTAAGACCTCTTTAACAGTTGGCTTCTCTTTCAACTCAGATTCTGCTTTAAGCTCCCGATTAGCCTGAAAGCGATAATAAATAACCAATAAGATAGCCAAACCTGCAATTGATCCAAAGAAAGCTCCCGCTGCTGCTCCTGCTGCTCCAAATTCAACTCCATAGGGTATCAACAAATAAGCTAAAATAATCATAATAACTATCCTAAACAACTGCTCAATTACTTGAGAGACTGCTGTTGGCTTCATCTGCTGCCAACCTTGAAAATAACCACGATATGTAGCCATAATTGAAACTAGAAATATTGCTGGAGCAATTGCTAAGATCGAATAATAAACATTGATGTCATCTAATAAATAGCGAGCCATCGGTCTAGCTAAGACTCCAACCATAATTGCTGCTAATAACCCGATTACAAAACTGACCTTCAACGCTACTTGAAAGATAAAATCTGCTATCTCTTCCTTCCCTTCAGCCCTTTTTTCTGCTACCAACTTAGAGATAGCTACAGGAATTCCTACAATCGAAATGGTTAAAATCATAGTATAGATTGGATAAGCTTTTTCATAAATCCCAAGCCCTTCTGCTCCAATTAACCTTGATAAAACCGCTTTATAAATAAATCCTAAAAATTTACTAACAAATGAAGCACCTGCTAAAATAGCTGTTCCTTTTAATAAAGTGTTTTTTTTGTTACTCACTACCATCTTCCTTCCTGCACTAGTACCTCTAATTATAATATCAAAATTATAATCAATATGCTACACTTTTTTATTCTTTATAATTCAAATAATAGAAAAATTTACTTAAATAACAGACTTCAGTAGGAAATAATCTCAGAAAATGAAAGGTGAGCTATTGCTAGCTCACCTAGAGTTAATCCTCCATCTGTTTAGCTAAAAAACCTGCTGCTGTAGTAGCTAACTTAACTTCTAAATCACCCATCTCTGTTCCTTCGCTCTGAGATGCTAAAACAACAACTCCAATCGCTTCACCTTGAGACATAATCGGAGTTAAAACTTGAGCAGTAAATTTATCTTCTTCATAAATTCCTTCACAAAATATTTCTTCATCAACTTCATTAGCTTCATTAATTATTTTAGTTTCCCCAGATTCCATTACTCCTTCTGTCAATTCACTGGTCGGTTTATCAATAAATTTATTCTTTTTGGCCCCTGCTACTGCTACAATTGCATCACGATCTAATACACAAGCAATATGACCTGTTACTTCAGCAAGAGAATCTACATACTCTTGTGCAAATTCTCCTAACTCACCAATTGGAGAATATTTTTTTAAGATAACCTCCCCATCACGATCAACAAAGATCTCTAATGGTTCACCTTCTCTAATCCTCATCGTTCTTCTAATCTCTTTAGGAATCACAACCCGCCCTAAATCATCTATGCGACGTACTATACCTGTAGCTTTCATTTTTTAATGATTAGCATCTGACTTAAAATTGAATACTAACCAATTGACACCTCCTTTAAATTTTATTTCCTACCCCTTTCATTACTAGTATATAATTAGATTAAAAATTTTATTCTTATTATGCCAACTAATGGGTCAAAACTATTCTTCTGCAAGTAAGAACTCTAAAATAGCATTTATTAGTTTTACCTTTTGTTGATCGGCTAAGCCTGTTACTTTAACTTCTATCCTAGGTTGAGTGCCATTAATAAATTTCAAATCAGCAAATTGGTGACTTAATTCTAACAAACGTCTACCACTTAATGAATGATCTTCAAAAAACTTTAAAGTAACTCGTTCTGCTTTTTCTTTAATTTCAGCTATTGCTAATTTGTTACCTCTAATCTTAATTTTAGCTAATTCTAATAAAATTATTACTTCCTGTGTTAACTGTCCAAATCTATCTTTTAACTCTTTTACCAATTCATCACACTCTTCCTCAGTTTCTAAAGCATCAATTTTTTTATAAATCTCAATCTTTTGCTTAGAGTCAGGAATATAATCTTCAGAAAGGTAAGCATCTACTTTAAGCTCTAGTTCAATCTCTTCTTCTTGCTCTTCACCTTCAGTCTGTAATTCTGTAATAGCATCCTCTAACAACTTACAATAAAGTGAAAATCCAATTGCTTCAATATGACCATGTTGCTCTGGCCCTAAAATATTCCCCGCACCTCTAATCTCTAAATCACGCATTGCAATTTTGAATCCTGAACCTAATTTAGTAAACTCTTTAATTGCTTTTAATCTTTTTTCAGCTATTTCTGATAAGATTTGATCTTGTTCATATAATAAATAAGCATAGGCTACCTTATTACTTCTACCTACTCGTCCCCGAAGTTGATACAATTGAGATAATCCCATCTTATCTGCTCGATTAATAATAATTGTATTGACATTAGAAATATCTAATCCAGTTTCTATTATTGTTGTACAGACTAAAATATCAAATTTTCCTTCTAAAAAATCAAGCATTAACTTCTCTAACTTCAATTCACTCATTTGTCCATGAGCTACTGCTATTTCAGCTTCAGGTACTAAATTCTTAATTTTAGCAGCTAATTTTTTGATATCCTTAACTCGATTATGAACAAAATAGACCTGACCACCCCGATTTAACTCTCTATTCAAAGCAGTTTTAACTAAATTCTGATCATACTCTCGTACATAAGTCCTAATTGGATACCTATTTTCAGGCGGAGTCTCAATTAAACTGATATCTCTAACCCCAACTAGCGACATATGTAATGTTCGAGGAATAGGTGTAGCAGTCATAGTTAAGACATCAATACTCTTTTTCAACTGCTTTAATCGCTCTTTTTGACTAACCCCAAATCTTTGTTCCTCATCTACCACGACTAACCCTAAATCTTTAAATTTAACATCATTTGATAACAATCTATGAGTTCCAATTACTACATCAATTGTACCAATCTTTAAACCTTCAATAATCTTTTTCTGTTCTGTAGCAGTTCTAAATCTACTCAACATTGCTACTTCAATTGGATAATCTTCAAACCTTTCCTCTAAATTATTCCAATGTTGCTGGGCCAAAATGGTTGTCGGCACTAAAAAACCAGCCTGTTTGCCATCCATAACCGCCTTGAAAATAGCCCTAATAGCCACTTCAGTCTTACCATATCCGACATCACCACATAACAATCTATCCATTGGTTGAGTTGATTCCATATCTTCTTTAACTTTTTCAATTGCTGTAAGTTGATCAGGAGTTTCTTGATAAGGAAATTTAGCCTCAAACTCTTGTTGCCAAACTGTATCTTCACTGAAAGCATAACCTTTCTTCAACTCTCGTTGAGCATATAGTTCCAATAATTCTTCTGCCATCTCAGCTACAGACTTTTTAACTCGCGACTTGACCTTATTCCAGTTATCACCATCTAATTTATGTAATTTAGGTTCTTTATCATCCATCCCAATATATTTTTGAATCAAATCAACCTGATCGGTCGGAACATATAATTTATCATCATCTGCATAAGATAACAATAAATAATCTTTATTCTTGCCTTGTACTTGTAATGTTTTAATCCCTAAATAATGACCAATCCCATGATTTTCATGAACTACATAATCCCCTTGATTTAGCTCTGTAAAAGAAGAAACTTCAACTCCTTGATTAAAACCTACTGCTCTCTTTTTTTTCCGTTTCTGCTCTTTAAATAATTCATTCTCAGTATATAAGATAAACTTTGCTTCTGAAAATAAAAAGCCATGCTTTAAATTGCAGGTTGTTAAGATTATATTTCCTACCTTTAATTCGCCACCAATCTCTTCAACTACAATTACTGGTAAATCATCTTCTGCTAGACGCTCTTTTAATCTATGAGCTTTCTTTAAATTATTCAAACCGATCACGATTTTATAGCCATTATTCAGCTGTTCAGTAAGCTGTTCAACTAATAAATCAAGCTTACCTTGAACTCCTTGCAATCTTCGGGAACTGATTTCTAACTCAAAATCGGTTTCAATATAATCAATATTCTTTTTAGTAGGAGAAAGATATATCTTTTGTTGCTTAATCCCATAAAAAAAATGATTAAAATCAATAAATAAATCCTGATATCCTGTCAATAAACTACCTTGTTCAAGCATAGTAATATAAGTTTGATTAACTTCCTCTAAAAAGTTAACCCCTGCCTTTTTTATCTGAAGAGGATTAAGCAAGGTTACAAACCCTGTAAAATAATCTAATAAAGAAACCTGTTGCTGGAAATAATTCAAATATTGCCTGATTTCAGGAAATTTAACTCCTTCTCTTATCCGTTCTAGATCAGTGGCTACTTTTTCTCTTAATTCAGTCACTGCTTGTGCTTCTAATTTTTTTGCAGTAGCCTCTAAATCTTCTTTTATTTTCTTACAACCTGATTCTATCATTTCTTGTGATAATATAAATTCAGTTGCCGGGCCAATCCTGACTACCTCTAATTGTTGTTGAGAAGACTGGCTTACCAGATCAAATTGACGGATCGAATCAATCTCTTGACCGAAAAGATCAATTCTAACTGGATTTTGATAAGTTAAAGGATAAATATCTAAGATTCCTCCTCTAACACTAAACTCCCCTTCTGCTTCTACCTTTGTTACACTCCGATAGCCCATTTGTACTAATTTATTCGTTAATTGATCAAGTTGCACCTCAGCCCCTAACTCCAAATCAATCCTATAGTCTTGATAGGTTTGTAAAGGAATTACTCTTTCTAATAAAGCTTGAATTGGAGCAACAATTACCCTACTTTTAGCAGTAGCTAAACTTTTTAAAACCTGTAATCTCTCCCGCTTGATACTTTGTTCGATTTCTAATGATTCATGGGGGAAGATTTGATAACGAGGAAATAATAATACCTCTTTTTCCGAAAGTAATCGTACTAAATCTTCATAGATTAGATCTGCCTGCTTTAAATTAGAAGTGACAATTAATAAGTTGTCCGCTAGATTTAATTTTAAATTAGCCAGTAAAAAATTCTGACTACTTTCATCAACTCCTATTATTTGCCCTTCTTTTCCCGCTTGACAATATCTAATCAACTCTTTATAATTAGGTGATTGGTTTAAAACGCTCAATAAATCTTCCTTCATTGGTTATCTACTCCTTTATCCATGCCAAAAAAGGTCTTAGGTTAACCTAAGACCTTTAACTAACTTTCTTTTATCTTTAATGCAGTTGTTGCTGATAAATTAATTGATCCCAATCATATTCTCTTTCACATTCATCACATGTTACATTAATATGAACACTATCTGCTTTCCTTTTAATTATATCTTCTTTCTCTTGTTCCGTCAAGATATCAAAACCTAACTCAACTTCACTTAAAGAAGCAATCTCCAAATGATCTATTATCTTTTGGCATTCAGGGCATTTATAGATTAATTCCATTCTACTATCCCCCCTATTTTGTAATTCCAATAACTATGAACCAATCCTACCATTAGAATGGCTAATAACAACTCTCCTGTCTGTTCAAAGATAACTAGTGTCAAATAACCAAATATTAAATGACTTATAACAGCTAAGATTGCTGCTAAAGTACTATCCAAGTAATCAAAAATTCCTTCAATTATTCCAAACCCTAAATGAATTATGACTAAGTTACCACCAAGTAAATAAAACCCTCCACTCTTTAAGATTTCTTCTACTAATGGAATCAGATAAAACATTGTTTCATTACCAAATTTAATTACAAGCTGGCGATTAATTGTAAAAGCTAATAAGGATACTACCATAGCTATTAGTAGCGAATTCATTATATACTCCTAACTATTTTTAATTATTCTCACCTAAATTGTTCTATAATATACAAAAAAGCCTGAGAAAAGATCTCAGACTCAATCTAAGAGTTAATTACATTTCAGTTTAAGTTTGAGTCTAAGTCTAAGTAAGAGCTAAGCCCTTATGTTTCTAATGGTTGACTTAAACTTAAACTCAGCCTTAAACTTAAGCTTTATATCAATAGAAAGTAATTAATTATATTGATTCATAGCTTGTTGTAAACCTTCGGTTAAAAAAACTTTAATTGCATCACAGGCAGTTGTTAATACAGACTCTAATTCCTTTTCTTCTTGCTGACTAAACTCTCCTAAAACATAATCAACAACAGAACGATGTTCAGGTCGGCCAATTCCCACCTTAAGTCTAGGAAATTCTTTAGTCTGTAAATGATTAAAGATAGATTTAATTCCATTATGCCCACCATGACCACCTTTAGGCTTAATCTTAAACCGACCTAACTCCAAATCAAGATCATCATACACAATTAAAATATCTTCAAATTCAATATTATAATAATCTGCTAATGATCTTACTGCCTGTCCACTATTATTCATAAAAGTTTGAGGTTTAGCTAAGATCACCTTTTCTGAACCTACTCTCAGTTTACCCACTATTGCCTTCTTCTCTTCTCGTTTTAAGTTCAGATTATGCTCATCAGCCAACAGGTTCAAGACCATAAAACCCACATTATGACGAGTGAATTGATACTTATAACCTGGATTACCTAATCCAACAACTAATTTCAACTAAATCACCTCTGTAAAAATAAAAACTAAGATGCAATCACTTTGATTGCACCTTAGCTCTTAATTATAATTACTCTTCTTCTTCCTCAACTTCAGCTTCTTCATCTTCTTCGACATCTTCACCAATTACTTCTGGCTCTTCTAACTCTTCTTCTTCAGCTTCAGCAGGTTCTAGATCTAGCTCAGTAGGTACAACCACTGTAGCTATTGTCTCATCACCATCAGTTAAAATTTCAATGTCGTCACTAACTTCTAATTCAGCAACACTTAATGATTGTCCAACTTCTAATTCTGTAACATCAGCTTTAATTGTATCTGGAATATCTGTTGGTAAACATGCAACCTCAAGCTCTCTTAAGATCTGCTCTAAAATTCCGCCTTCTCTTTCTCCAGCAGCAGGGCCAACTAATTCAACAGGAACTTCAATTTCAACTTTTTCATCTAAGTTGATTTGATATAGATCTATATGTAATAGATCTCCTTTAATTACATCCCGTTGCACTTCTTTAACCATTACTGGTTGAGTAGTATCATCATCTAACTCCAAATCAAGAATAACATTACCACCAATTAATTTATCAACCTTCTTCGCATTTAATTTCAAGTTAACTGGCTGTCGCTCACGTCCATAAAGAACTCCAGGAATTAACCCTTCTCTTCTTAGACGGCGAGCAGTACCTTTTCCAGTTTCTTCCCTCACCTCAGCATTAAGTTCTAAACGTTCCATAAATACCCTCTCCTTTTTAATATTTTCTCATAAATTACATTATACCATACTATAAGTCCAACTAACAAAAATTAAAATAAAACACTTACTGATTGATCATTATAAATTCTTTCAATTCCTTTAGCCATTAGTGGTGCTACAGATAAAATAGTTACTTTGTCAAAGTTTTTCTCTTCAGCTAACGGAATTGTATCTGTTACAACCAATTCATTAATAGCAGAATTTTTCAACCTATCTATTGCAGGCCCTGAAAATAAAGGATGTGTACAAGTAGCAAAGATATCTTTAGCACCATGCTCCTTTAAAGCCGCAGCTGCATTAGTAATTGTTCCAGCTGTATCAATCATATCATCGACTAAAATTACATTTTTATCTTGTACATCACCGATAATATTCATTACCTCTGATACATTAGCTTCAGGTCTACGCTTATCAATAATAGCAATCGATGTATTCAATTTTTCAGCAAAATCACGAGCTCTCTTAACCCCACCAATATCTGGAGCTACAACAATAATATCATCTAAGTTCTTCTCTAAAAAGTAATTAGCTAAGATTGGTGCTCCAAATAAATTATCAACCGGTATATCAAAGAACCCTTGGATTTGGCCCGCATGAAGATCTATTGCTAACATTCTATCAGCACCAGCTTGAGTCAATAAATTAGCAATTAGCTTAGCAGTTACGGGATCTCTAGGCTTAGCCTTACGATCTTGTCTAGCATAACCATAATAAGGAACAACTGCTGTAATTTCACGAGCAGAAGCCCGCTTTAAAGCATCAACCATAATTAATAACTCCATTAAATTCTCATTAACTGGAGGGCAGGTCGGTTGAATAACGAATACATCATCTCCTCTGACACTTTCTGTGATTTGTACTCCAATTTCTCCATCACTAAAACGTCTAACTTTAGAGCTTAATAGATCTGTTTTTAAATAATCACAGATCTTCTGTGCTAAATCAAGGTTTGCATTCCCAGCAAAAATTTTAAAGTCATTTCCTCGTGGGGACATTATTATAAACCTCCTGTATCTAATTATATATTATTTTATTAAATTCAATCTCTTGGCTCTGCCGGTACACCTAATACTAAACTATCTGCTTCAACATCTTTAGTAACTACTGCACCTGCTCCAGTAATAGCCTGATCTCCAATTCTTAATGGAGCTATCAAGGTCGAATCACTACCAATAAATACATTATCTCCAATAACAGTCCGATGTTTTTGTTGACCATCATAATTAGCAGTAATAGTTCCCGCACCAATATTAGTATTTTGCCCAATTAAAGCATCACCAATATAGCTTAGATGAGGAACTTTAGCACCCTTAGCTATTTCTGACTTCTTAATCTCAACAAAATCACCCACTTTTACTTCAGAGGAAAGTTTACTTCCCGGACGCAAGTAAGCATAAGGGCCAACCTCACTCCTCTCTCCAATCTGACTATCAATAATAGTTGAACTTTTAATCTCAACTTGATTACCAATCATTGAATCAATAATTCTAGTTTGAGGACCTATAATTACTTCGCTACCCAGCTTCGTTTTTCCTTCTAAAAAAGTAAAAGGATAAATAATACTATCTTGCCCAATTTCAACTTCGCTATCTATATAAGTATTAGCAGGATCTATAATAGTAACTCCATTTTCTAGATGGTAATTACAGATTCTCTGCCTTAAAATCTGTTCAGCTTCTGCTAAATGCTTACGGGTATTGACTCCAATTGTTTGTTGCGTATCTGAAATAGATAGAGCACTTACTGAATGCCCTTGATCAACTAAAATTTCAGGAACATCTGTCAAATAATACTCTCCTTGAGCATTATCAGTATCCAATTTTGCTAAGCAATCCCATAATAGATCACTTTCAAAACAACAAATCCCTGTATTAATTTCATTAATCTTTGCTTCTTCAGCAGTAGTATCCTTCTCTTCTACAATCTTTGTTACATAATCCGATTGATCACGAACAATTCTACCATATCCAGTTGGGTCATCTACTTTAGTTGTTAAGATCGTCGCCGCAGCCTCTTCAGTCTGATGCTGTTCGATCAACTGCTGTAAAGTTTCACTAGTCAACAATGGAGTATCCCCATACAAGACCAATACAACCCCTGAAAAATCAATTAACTCCTCTTTAGCCTGCATAACAGCATGACCAGTTCCTAACTGTTGCTCCTGCTTTACAAACTCAATCTTACCATCTGTGTCAGCTTTAACTTGATCAGCTTTATAACCAACTATTACTAAATTATGTTGTGGAGTTAACTGACCAGCAGTGTCAACAACATGCTGAACCATACTCTTACCTGCTACTTGATGCAACACCTTAGGCAAGCTCGACTTCATTCTAGTACCTTTCCCTGCTGCTAAGGTGATAGTTGCCAAATTAGCCATTAATCTTTCCTCCCCAAATAAATAAATTGGAAATCAATCAAATCTCTAACCTCACTCTGCACAACCTTATCTATCTTCAACTTTGAATCAATTAGAGGCAACTTCCCAGTCATAAAATACTCTCGTGCATAAATAGGATAAATAGCATCCTTTAATCCATACTTAATAAAATCATCTAAATCCTGATAGGCATTAATCAAACCAACTGTGTCATCAGAAAAAATTTTTTCAATAATCCGATCTAGACTTGCCCCTCCAATAATATTAGACACATGGCTTTTTCTGACCATCTTCATTGTATCATCATAATTATGTAAACAATCTATTTTAGTACCATATACCTTCTCTAAGACCGTAATATCACAATTAAAATTATGGCCTACAAAGATATCCGGCTTAACCTCATTAATTATATCTTCTAAAATTTTGATACCTTTACTAGCAGATATCGCTGGAGCTAAATCAGAATTAGTAAATAAAATTCCTAGCTTCCACTCTTGGTTGGATTTAATAGCATATTGAATTGAATCCAAATCACTCCATAAATATTCAGTATCAATACACATTATAGTCTCAGCTTCAGGAGCATTACTCAAAGCAGTACCGAATTTAGGAGTCATTAAACGTTGATAGGTTTGATCCAACTTCTTTAGCTGAGATAAAATTTTAGAGTTTGGATTTTTAATCTTTAAAGCTTGAGAAATTTCAGGTATTGAGGCCTGTTTGAATTCATACTCTGTAGGAAAAGCTCTCAACATCCGCTTTAATCTCTTACCTCTCCCTAAAATAGTGGCTAATTTATGCTCATAGAGTTCAGCTTGATACAATTCATCAGTATCTAAATAAATCTTCATAAATTGTCCCTTCTCTATTAAAAATATAAAAGAAACAATGGAGTAATCACCCCATTGTTATTGACAAAATAAGAACCTACATCAGCTAACAAATTATAATTGCTGATTAATCATAGGTATTATAACAAAGTGCCTTTGCCCTGTCAAGTTTATTGTTCCTGATTAAAGATAAATTTATTCTCTATAAGTTGAGTTTAACTATCACATCTAGCTTTAATTATTGGTCAAAACATAACCTGGTAAATTTGATAGTTGCTTTCCATCTTTAATAACAAGCTTTCCATTGACTATTAAGTATTCAACTCCTGCTGCATAGCGATGGGGATTACTATAAGTAGCACGATCTTTGATTTTTTCCAGATCAAAAATCACTAAATCAGCAAAATAACCCGATTTAATTAAACCACGCTGTAAGCCTAATTTTTTAGCTGGTAGATAGGTCATTTTCTTAATTGCACTTTCTAAAGAGATAAACTTAGATTTAACATATTTATCAATCACTCTCGGAAAACTACCATAAGTGCGAGGATGACAATGACTATTTGCTAAAATCGTACCTTTAACTCTAGAGATAGCATCAGTTCCTACCATACTGAAATCAGCTTGTAAAACCTGCCTTAAATCAGCTTCAGAGACAGAAAACTTAATCATGCTGGTCGATAAATTCTCTGCAATTAATAACTCTATAGCAACCTCTGCAGGCTCTTGATTCAATTGCTCAGCAAGCTCTGCTATAGTTAATCCCTCATAACCTTTATGCTTTTTAGCTTCAGAAACTATTATCTGCTCCCACCCATCCTGCTTTCTTCGTTCTTGATTTAAGTGCTCAATTATTTGTTGATAATTATCTTTTAACCTAGCAATCACTTCCTCTTTTTGGCCACCAAAGATCCAACTTGGTAATAAAGCACTCAATCCCGTTGAAGTCGCTAAATAGGGATAAAAATCACAATTGATATCTAATCCCTTCCCTCTAGCCTGAGTAATCAACTGTAAAGTCTGATTAACTTTACCCCAATTTTGTTGACCAATTGCTTTATGATGAGAAATTTGAACCTTAACATTAGCTTGTTGAGCAATAGTAATCGCTTCTTCTACAGCCGCAACCAATTGATCTCCCTCACTTCTTAGATGAGTAGTATAAACTCCATCATATTTAGCAACTACTTGAGCTAAAGAGATCAACTCTTCTGTTGAAGCATAACTCGATGGGGGATAGATTAAACCAGTCGATAAACCATAAGCACCTTCCTCTAAAGCCTGGGCCAACATAACCTTCATCCGCTCTAACTCTATATCTGTTGCTTCTCGTTTTTGATAACCAACAACTGTTTGACGCAATAAGCCATGCCCAATCAAAGTAACTAAATTAGTCGCCGATTTATTTTGACGTAAAATTTCAAAATAACCTTCAGTAGTTTTCCACTTTAAAGGTAATTGATAATCAGCTAAACGTTCTTTAACCTTCGTTACCATTCTTCCAGAAAGAGGAGCTATTGAAGAACCACAATTACCCGTAACTTCTGTAGTTATCCCCTGATATATCTTACTGCTTGCTGATGGATTAACCAAAATTGATAATTCACCATGGGAATGGATATCAATAAACCCAGGTGCTACAATTAAGTTATCAGCATTAATATACTCAATCGCATCGTCAAACTCACCTATACCAACAATTTTATCTTGGTTGATAGCAACATCAGCTCGATATCTTAGTTGGCCAGTTCCATCTACTATCAAACCATTCTTGATCACTAAATCAAATATAATACCACCTCACTACATAGAAAACTTCACAAACCACTGCTTTACTAGCCAGTTCTTTTGTGAAACCTTCTAATCTGGTAGTATATCTTTATGCCTTGCTAAGCAAAAATAAAACCTTACTCTTCCTCTTTTTTCTCTTGTTTCTTCTTTCTTTTATCCAATAATTCCAATAATTGTGCCCTATTGGAGACCGGATATAATGAAGTTAAACCCCGCTGTTCCTTACTAAATTTAGTTAAGGGGCGATCATTATAAATCGGATCAACTTCTTTTTCATCTTTCTTATTCTTCTTTGCTTCCTCCGTAACCGTTCCTAACTTTTCTTTAATCCCAGCTATATTCAATCCTACATCTAATAACTCCTTAATTTCCTTTAGTCTTTCTATATCATCTTGCGAGTAAATCCTTTGATTCCCTTCAGTTCGAGCAGGTTTAACCAATTCAGATTCTTCATAATAACGAATCTGCCTACCAGTTAACCCAGTCATCTCTTGTACAACACCAATAGAATATAAAGGAGTACTTGAATCTACATCAGACATAGTTATTATTCCCCCTTAATTTAAATTATTCTAAATTTAAAACCCAGTCACTCGGCTTAACCACTATCTCCTCTTGTTGTTGATCTATTTCCTCTAATACAACTAAAGAGGTATAATCTGCAACCAGTTTATCATCAGGATCAACAGTCTCAACTAAAATTCCCATCCCTAGCACATCAGCCTTAAACTCCTCCATCAAATCCAATATCCCCTTAGCTGTTCCACCAGCTTTCATAAAATCATCAACAATAAGTACTTTAGATCCTTCAGGTAAAGCTTTCCTAGCTAAAGACATCGTCTTGATCCTCCTAGAAGAACCGGTCAGATAATTAATACTGACTGCTGAACCTTCCGTAACCATGCTATCTTTTCTAATATTAACCAATGGTAGATTTAAGGCTCTAGCAACCATCAAAGCAATCGGAATTCCTTTAGTTTCAATAGTAATTACATAATCAGCATCTAAATCAGCAAACTTAGTTGCAAAAATTTTCCCAACTTCATTCATTAAACTAGGATCAAAGATCAGATCAGTCATATAAATATAGCCACCTGGTAAAATCCGTTCTGGATCAGAAAGTTCATTACATAACTCATCAACTACATCTTTTATATCACTAGTTGCCTTGTTAGGAATAAACCTAACTCCTCCTGCCGCTCCAGGAACAGTTTCTACCTTACCCATCTTCTCTGCTGCAAAAACTCTTCTAATAATTGATAAATCTTCACTAATAGTTGACTTTGCTGCATCAAATCGCTCAGTAAAATAATTTAACGAAATCAATTCATATGGTTCATTAACTAAGATCTTAGTTACAGCTACAATTCGCTCACTTCGCCGCATCTTCATTCTGAAATAATGACACTCCTTCCGAACATTCTATTTTAAACAAGGATTAATCTTCATTTTATCATTGATTACTTACTTTGTAAATGCTTTAGTTAATATTTGAACTTGAATCTTGATAAAATTCCCGGGCCAACATCAACTGCTTAGGCCGATCAATATCAAAACCAATCTCTGGATAATCAACTATCACTGCTTTAGCTTGATATCCAGTCAACTTATAAACCTCTTCTTCAATCAACTCTATCGACAGTCTACCTGTCAATAATTTAACAATAAATTTAAACCCTAATAAGTAAGCTAGCTTCCAAGGCTTCTTTCGCCACGCCAAAATTTTAGCTAACAGCTTTTCTAACCTCAGAATAATTGGCCCGTTGAGCAAAAATATATTGCCTCCAGTAAAACTGCCATCTACTAATTTAAAACAAGTCCTGTTAGTATCTGAAAAGAGAAGTTGATTAAACTCTTGTGGGATAATTGGATAATAAGCTACTGCTCTATCTGCTTCACACTTAGCCAGAAAAGCTTCAATTGCTTCTACTGTAATTAATGGAATATCAGAGCTTAAAACTAAACTATAAGGCTTATCTGTCTGGCTTAAACCCAATTTAATATTCTCTAATAACGTATTCTGTCCACTAATAACTAGCTCTACGTTACCTTCTAAGTCTAGATTACCTTGGGCCAACTCAGCAGGGCCAACCAAAATTATTCTATCGATCAACTCCACTTGCTGTAATGTATTGACTACATAATCTACCATTGGTTGATCATTAATCTTAATCAATGCTTCATAATCTTGTTCACTTACTTCAGCTAACTTTCCATCATTGACTGCTCCTGCTAATACAATAGCATCTAGCCCCATCATACTTCCCCCTTAATTAAATTGGATGGCTTGCTTTACTGTTTTAGCTACCACAATTTTATAATCTGTTGCCAACTCTTCTTCTAATTTAACTTTAACCTGCTCTGCTTGAGCCTGATCGACCACAAACCCCAAAACTGTCGGACCACTACCTGCCATCAAAGCTTTATCAGTCAACTCTTCGATCCTACTTTTTAATTTTGCAACTTCAGGATGGCTATTTAAAGTAACCGTCTCTAATACATTCGCTACATTATCAACTATTAGCTCGGTTTTGCCTTCCCTTAACCCTGCTATTACCTTGGCAGTTTGAGGATGATTTGTCACCTGATTTAATTTAAAGTTTTGGTAAACCATAGCTGTAGAAACTTCTAACGGTGGATTAACAATTACTAAATATAGTTCTGAATCTGATACTAATTTTTCTAATTCAGTACCGATCCCAGTGGCTAGTTGGGTACCTCCTGCTATACAAAAAGGCACATCTGCCCCCAATTTGGCCCCTCTACTTATTAATTCAGCCAGTGATAGATTCAATTCCCATAACTGATTAATAGCTACTAACGTAGCAGCAGCATTCGTACTGCCACCAGCCAAACCAGCTGCTACAGGAATTCTTTTATCAACCTCAACCCTAACCCCCCCACTCAAATCAAATTCACTAAAAAGTAATTGAGCAGCTTGATAGATCAAATTATTCTGATCAGTAGGTACTTGAGGGTGATTTACTTCAATCTCAATTCCTTTATCTATTTTCGTAAAGGTTAATCGATCAGCTAGATTAACCGATTGCATAATCATTTCTACTTCATGATAACCATCTTCTCTTTTAGCTAAGACATCTAATGTTAAATTTATTTTAGCATTAGCAGTTAAGTCTAATTTGTTGGACATCTTCTTCACCTCTTGACTATATTCTTCTTATCATTATAATATTTAACCATTAAAAATTAAATTCCTGCCCTAGCTTAATCAATTAACAATTAAAGAACTTAAACCGTTAAAATCAAAAACTTTGAAACAGACAACCTAAGGCATCAAAACAAATGTAACACCTAACGCTCTACTGTAACTTCTTTCTTACTGATTGCCTTAGACTTAGACTTAAACTCAGACTTAATAATTGATCTGAAACAAACTCGCTGGGTCCATACTCTTATTGATCCTCTTTTTTAATCCAGCCCGAATCATAAAGCTAGGTAACCCATAACTATAAGCTGCAGCTATCGCAAACAAAGCTGACATTATCTTATTATCTGTAAAACCTTGATTAGCTATAATAGGTAGTTCATCTTCCCCATCAAATAAGACTAAATTTCTATTTGTTAAGTAAACTGCTGGCTTACCTTGAGCAATCCTTCGTTGAATAATTAGATTATCCCGCTTCAGACTACAAAACAATAACTTCTTCCCCTCTAGTTGTTCAATCAATCTGACTAACTGACTGTCGTCAGCATTTAAAATAACCGTTCCTTTTTCTTGAATTTCTGTTAATAATAAAGAATCAGCAGTCAGCTTTTCTGTTATGCCATTAAGTAATACAAGATCACTTGCTTGATAGATCAAGCCATTCTGCTCAATCTCAGTTGGAGTTCTTGAAAAGAGTGCTACCTCAACCTCTCGATCACTCAATATCCTCTTTACCCCTAGCTTAAAAAAGTTCGTATTCTTACCTTGACTTAACTTACTGGCTTCAATTCCTGATTCCTGTAAAATTGTAGCTAGAAAATCAATAGTCAGATCCTGTCTGGGTTGACTTAGTATTGAAAAGATTGGAATCCGGTCAGGGGCCAACAGATCTATTATTTCTTTTCCAATCCGTTCACTATCTTGAGCATAATCACTTAAGTTAATCTTAGAAGCAGGATTAACCTCTATAATAACAGGTTCCATCTCTTCTGTTATTAATATACCAACCTCAGCTAGCTGCAACCCTAAAAAATCAGTTGCCTTAACAGCCAAATCTCTATCCTCTAATGGAACCTTGATTAAAGCTATCTTTTTACTATTAGTCACTCTACCTTCATCTAATTTATATTCTTTTTTAATCCCTGCTACTACTTTAGAGTCAATTACTAATAAATTATAATAACTATCCCTAATCTCCTCCTCAATCAAACCTTTAGAAGCTGTTTTGAACTCTTGATGAACTGGAAAACCATGTTGGTCTAATAAGTTTCCAACTTCAACGCTACTATTAAATAAATTTTCAGCTAAATAAGAATTTTTTTCTGTGATTAACCCTTGTATCAATTTTGCATACTTACCATATCCCAACTGAAAGAGACTCGACTCTTGATCTAGCTCCAAGATCGGAATATCTTCCTGTGTGGCAGCTTTAACTATTACTTTACTAGCAAAATCCATCTTATCTTCCCCCTCTCCAAAGTATTTTATCCAAGATTTAGAAGTCTATTCTAATATCTTAACCTTTTTCAACTAACTTGAATATAAATATAGTGAGGTAGTGTCGGTGTCAGTAAAAACTTCTAAAATAATTTATACTCAATCGATTTAGAATGGTTTTGGTTTTAAGCTTTTTAACTATTCATTATTCACTGTTCACTATTCACTGCTTTTCGAAGGGAGGTGATTTTGATGGCAAAAATTTTAATCGTCTTAAACGAACGTAGACTATATTTACTCCAAAACAATCAAGTTACTAATAATTTTCCGGTTGCAATTGGTAAGCAAGCTACCCCAACACCTACAGGCAACTACAAAATTATTAATAAGATTAAACATCCTTCTAATCCTGCCTTAGGAACTCGCTGGATGCAATTTACCAATCGAATGCATGGAATTCATGGTACCAATAATCCAGCTTCAATTGGAACAGCTGCTTCTTTAGGTTGTGTTAGAATGTATAATCGCGATGCAGAATACCTCTATGAGCAAGTAGAAGTTGGTACTCCAATTGAAATCAGACAACAGCAAACAAATAGTCCAGATAATAACTCTAACTACTACACCGTTCAACCAGGTGATACCCTCTACCAAATTGCTAAAAAATTCAATACAACTGTCCAAGAGCTTGTCCGTCTGAATAATCTTACTGATCAAAATTTAATCTATCCGGGCCAACGAATAAAAATACCAAACTAATTTAAGAATTATAAATAGAAAAAAAGAGAATAATAAACTAGAGGTGATTATAAATGAAACAAAAAGATGAAATTTCTATTATTCCACTCGGCGGTCGAGAAGAAATCGGAAATAATATGATTCTAGTTGAATATAATGACCAAATCCTAGTCTTAGATTGTGGAGTTATGTTTCCCACTGATCAAACACCAGGTGTAGATTTAATCATCCCTAATATGTCTTATCTGATTGAAAATCAAGAACGGGCCAAAGCTGCATTGATCAGCCATGCCCATGAAGATCATATCGGCTCTATTCCTTTCTTGTTACAGGAGATTGATTTACCGATTTATGGAACAAAATTCACTACTAAGATGATCGAAAAAAAACTAAAGGATAATCATCTTGATAAAACAGATCAACTACAGACTATCAAACCAGGACAAACAATAGAATTAGCTCCCTTTGAAATAGAATTTATCACACTAACTCACAGTATTCCAGGTTCAGCAGCTATCAGTATCAAGACACCACTAGGAACTATTCTTTATACAGGAGATTTTAAGCTTGATCATAGTCCAATCAATGAACCCACTGATTTTAATAGCCTAACCAATCTAGGAGAAGAAGGAGTTCTAGCTTTGTTATCAGATAGTACCAATGCTGAACAAAAAGGCTATTCACTTTCAGAAAAGGCTGTCCAAGAGACTATTAATGATATCTTCTCTACAGCAAAAGGGCGTATTTTAATCAGCACCTTTTCTTCACAGTTAGATCGCATCCAACAGATTATTAATGCAGCAGCCCAAACTGAACGAAAGATCGCACTCTTTGGACGAAGTATGCACGAAAATACCAAACTTGCTGTAGAACTAGGTTATCTTGATCTACCAGAAGAGCAATTGATCAATAGTCGAGAGGTCAATAACTTTGCCGATGATGAACTTGTCTTATTGATGACCGGTAGCCAAGGTGAACCAATGGCTGCTTTAAGCAGATTAGCTCGTAAGGAACATAGGCAGATAAATATCAAGGCTGGTGATACTGTAATCTTATCTGCTACCCCAATCCCAGGTAATGAAATAGCAGTCGGCAGTACGATCAACCAACTCTTCGCCCAAGGGGCTAAGGTGATTTATGGTAGGGACCTAAGCCTTCATGCTTCAGGACATGCTTACCAAGAAGAGTTAAAGATGATGCTTGATCTGACCAAGCCTAAATATTTCATCCCTGTCCATGGCGAATATCGCCATCTCTATCACCATGCCCTGTTGGCCCAAGAGGTCGGTATCCCCAATGATCAGATCTTTATTACTAAAAATGGCTCTAGGTTGAATATCAATTCCGAAAAAGCTTACTTTTCTTCTGATTCAGTTCCAGCTGATAGAGTTTATATCGAAGGAGGGGGAGTTGGGGATTTAGATCAGAGCTTACTGACCGAACGTAATAACCTAGCAGAAAATGGACTATTAATGATAGCTTTATCCATCTCTAAAAAGTCAGGTGAATTACTAGCTGATCCTAAGATTACTACTCAAGGGTTTAATTACTATCAAGATTCTAAAGTATTCTTGACTGAGGTTAAAAAAGAGTTAAAAAAGATTTTTAAGAAGGCATACCAAGAGGATAAAACTCACCTTGCTACCTTAAAAAAGAAAGTTAAAGAGTTCTTAAGTGCTTATATTTATCAACAGACCAGACGATCTCCGATAATCTTACCACTGATTATGAAAATATAAAAAACAATTGATATAAAGCTTAAGTTTAAGGCTAAGTCTAAGTTTAAGTAAAACCTAAACCCTTATGCTTTTAACGGTTGACTTAACCTCACCTTCGGGTTTATAAAAACCCTTCGTAATAAAAACCATTTCCTCAGCCTTAGACTTACGCTATTTTGTAATTAAGCAAAAAATAAATCAAGCAAGGGAGATCTTTGATCTCCTCTACTTGATTCTTAACATTGCTCTCTATTTTTAACTCAACCTTAACCTAAAGGTGGTTTTGGTGGCTTAGGCGGTTCTTCCGGTTCATCAATAATACACTTTGGAATAACCAACTTCTGACCTACTTCTAGCTTATCAGGATTGACAATATCATTAGCATCAACAATCGCAGCTACTGTCGATCTATAACGTTTAGCTATCTTATATAAGGTATCTCCAGGTTGAACTACATACACAACTCGCGATGGTCTATCACAAACAGGATCATCAACAACTGGAGAAACAACCACTATGTCACTTACAATCGTAAGTTGTCTAAAGTCAGTTACCTTAGCGAATTTAACTAAGGTAGCAGTCATCTCTACCGTTCTCTGGTTTAGCTGAGTAGCTCTAACTCGCTTGAGTCTAACATCAATATAACTGGACATTCCAACTTCGGCTCCAGGTATCCCAACAAAATTAGTAAAGTCGAAGTCATCACTAAAGAAGTGAACAGGTTGATCCTCTATATCAGCTACATATAAGACCTTACCTTGGATTGTTGCTTCAATAGCAACACCTCCATCCTCTACCTGACCCATTGGATCACGCAGCTGAGCATTGACCTCTAAAATCCGCTCTATATCTGGCTTACCATTAGGAACAATCAATTGCTCTGTCACTGTATCTACAACTGTATCTTCACCAATCACTTCTTCTACTCTAAGTAACTCCTCTTCTATTTCCACTCGATCATCTAAAATATCTGTAATAACCTTAACCTGTTTTGGCTGAGTTACCTTAGTAAAGAACTCTACCAGTGCTTCTACTTCCACCACAGTACCTTCATTCCGTAATCTAAAATCAAATCTTTTCAAGAAAACATCAACAAAGGCTGACATATCGGGCTCAACCCCAGGTAGATCGATAACCTCAGAAAATTCAATTATTCCTTCAGCAAAATGGACCGACTGATCTTCTTCTGTAGAGACATAGACAATACCACCCTCAAAAGTCCCATCAACAATAACCCCATCATCTGTTACATCAACTTGAATTTCATCTACTAAATCGAGATCAACTTTTAAAACTCGCTCTACTGGTGGTTTCTCAGGAGGGACATCAAGTTCCCCTCTAACGATTACCTGTTCTAAATCTTCAGCGATTACACTTTCAATCCGTAACAATTCTCGCTCGATTAAGTCTTCTTTGATTCCTTTGACATCAGTAACAATAGTAATCTGACGAAGGTCCGTCACCTTAGCAAACTTTCTAATTACAACAGTAACCTCTACTGTTCGTTCATCGACAAAGTCATAAGTAGCTCTGATAATATTGACGTCACCAAAGGCATCCATTCCTTCTTCGGCTTCTGGGATGTCTATAAAGTTAGTAAATTCAAAAGTTCCTGTAAAGTAATGGACCGGTTGCTGAGGTTCTTCTTCAGGAGCATCTGCAACATAGATCACCCCTACATCGATTACCCCTTCTAAGACAGCTCCTCCATCTTCTGCTTCCGCTGTGACATTTCTAATTGAAGTATCAACTTCTAAAACTCGCTCTATATTTGGTTTCTCGTCAACAGGGATCTCTACTTCCCTGGTAATTGACTCTCTGACTGTATCTTCGCCAATCACATAGTCTACTTTGACCGTTTCCTGCTTAAAATTAATTGCCATCATCTTCCTCCTTTCTGTTAGCTAGCTAGTCTAGCTTTCATATATAATATATGCAACCAAATCCAAAATGTGCACACTTTCTTTTTACAATTATTGGATAATCATTTCTTTAAACGTTGCATAAGTATAGATATATAAAGACTAGTCTAAGGTTAAGTCTTAGTTTAAGTAACCCATTTAACTAATCACCACCATACTTTATATTGATCAATAGCTTAACTTTTAAAGTTACGATTTTAAAGCATAAAACCTAAGTAGAACCCTAAAACCAAAACAAACCTAATCTGTAGATATAGCGCTTTTGAGGGGCTCAAATTTTTAAGTTTGTGACCTTTAATTGTTAATTGTACTAACATGGGGATGTAGAGAAATTTAGTTATCTGTGAAACTTTGTGATAATAGACTTTAATTTAACTAATTATTAGAAAGGAGGAAGTTTGATGCCATCGAATTACCCTGATAATATCTTACCTTACCCTTTAGTCCAATATATTCCTTTAAGAGTACGAACCAGAGACTTCACTACAAACTGGGCCAACAATTATAACCAACGGTTATTTATTTTTGACAATCAAAAGCAGGCCCAAGAAAGATTGGCTATGTATAATATAAGTTATCCTGATAACTTAAATCTTTCCAATCGACTACTTTTGTTATTTCTCAATGGCCAAGTCAAAGAAATATTTTACCGTGCCTACAACGCTCAAACAATTGTTGAAGTGATTGAAGGTAGTTATCACTTATTTACCATTCCTAAACAGTACTTTTATAGGGACACTATCATCTTTAACCTCTTTTTAGCAGAGGGTACAAAGGTCTTAAGTGAAAGATATCAATTGAGCTAAATAGCTCAATTGATATCCAATCTTATCCTAAATAAATGCCAGGATTAGTATTGATCTCATCTCGACCTAATTCTTGATTTTCTAGTGTAATTACACCTTCTACTGTATCTTCAGTAAACTGTCCACTCTGAACCAATTTTTCAATATTAAATAAAGCAATAACCTCTTCCTGATCTTGGTTATCTACCTTTGAAGCAGGAACTCCTAATCCAGATACTGGAGCTCCTTTCTTAGAAACTCCAAAAAATTTTAGTTCATCCGCTTCTAAATCATAATTATCAATCTTGACCGATAAATAACCTGGTATTTGATCCTTCCTCATCTCAAATAAATAACCACATTCAATATCACTTTTCCTATTAAGATTTAAGTTTCTTTGAGCTACTGAATTACTCTTCTTTAAAGCCTTCATTTTAGTCCTCCTTAATTTATTTGTTCACCTTAAGTTATAATAATATTATTCTTTCAACTAAGGTAAAGTTAAACATTTATAGTGATTTTTTTAACTTTGTCGTATCAACCTCCTTCTTACTAGTCATTTTATGCAATTACCCAGGCTGATATAATTATAATCTTGAAAAATTTAAATCAAACTCATAAAAATTCAATCTCTACATATAATCTATTCTATTACTTAGTTTAAAGTTTTTTAGATTTTGCTCTAAAATTTTTTTGTATTTATTCACTAAACCTTTACTAAAACATAATATATACTAAAGATTAAAAAAATTAATAACTGATTAAAAGAAGGAGGGATAAAAATGGCCATTCAAAAATCCACAGATACTGATAGTTTAGCAGAAGTAGTAGATAGAATTTTAGATAAAGGTATCGTCATTGATGCTTTCGTTAAGGTAGCATTAGTAGGAATTGATTTATTATCCATTGAAGCTCGAGTAGTTATCGCTAGTGTTGAAACCTGGTTAACTTATGCTGAAGCAGTTTCATTAACTGCTAAGAAAAAAGCTTATTCTTCAAGCTAAATTAAAATAGAAAGGAGCGGAATATTCCGCTCCTTTCTATTTATTCTTCTTGATCAAAATCAGGGCAGTAATCATAAGCGGGCCAAGGCCCTGTAAATTCAACATGGATATTTCTATCTAGTGTCTCATTAATCTCCTTTGTATAAGCACCCAACCTCTCTTTTTGTTCAGCCTCAACTAATAAAGAAAAGTTTAAAAGCATCTCCTCTTGATGCCCGGTTATCTCTTGAGCTAATTTTTGATTCAACTTATGCTCAATTGAGAGCTCATCTAATTGGTTATAAATACTTTCAATCAATTGATGTAACTCTTCCTCAGCCTTTTGTTGTAACCGCCCCTTCATCATCTTTCTTTTAAAATAATTTGCCCCCGGGGAAGAATCATTACTGGTTAGACTTCCCTTGCGTTCTACATAATCAGCAACAAATGCTTTTTTATCACAATACAGCTTCCAAGACCACTCTTCCTTGCCTTCCAAATAGTCCAATGAACTGAGCAATTGTTCCTGATAAGACTTTAAAAATTTCGTTATATCCTCCTGCTTATGAAAGATGGTTAAGAATCTGAATGGTATTATCTGAGCACTTTCCATCACCTTAAGCAAGATATCCATATGAGATTTCGCTTTATCCTTTACCCAATCTAGATCTTCTACCCTTTGCTGTATCTTTTCTTCACTATATTTTTCTAAAGAGATTGGACTAATAATTGCGTTTAATCCTTCATGTCTAACTCCAGTCAATCGATAATCAGAATCAATCCCCTTGATTTCAGATTGATCTGCAATATTTTCTGATGTGATACAGTAAAGATAATACCCTAACTCCAATTAGCTCCCCTCCTTACTCCTTTAATAATTTTTTGTTTATTCCTTCTAATCGCTCCAATCTTTCAAGAATCTCATCTGTCTCTATCTTAGCTTGCTTATTAGTCTCAATATCTTTGGCTTCTTCTTTCTCAGCAGCTAAAGATGATAACATTGGATCATGCCTCCACCAGTCAATCCCCATCTCCATTGCCCGCTCAACCGAAGCAACGACCAATCTAACTTTGATTGTAAGTAGCTCTACCTCTACTAAGGAAATACTTATATCACCAGCAATCACTACCCCCTTATCCAACACCCGCTCTAAGATCTCCCCTAAAGATGCTCCTGTCGTAGAATGAGAAATATGATCATAAGCCATAATTTATCCTCCTCTCCTTACATTAATTTACCTAAAGGGCCTAAGTCAAGATTGAGATCTTCATCCTCTAATTCAAATACCTCCTGCAACTCCTCCATCTTCTCTTCTAGCCTCATAAAGGTTAGTCCCAATCTCTCTATCTCTTCATCACTCAAAGAACCACCCTCAATTCTATTGATAGCCTGCTTTTCCAGTAATCTTCTCAATAATTCGATGATAGCTAAAACAAGTTTAGCCAACCCATGTTCTACCTGCTCAGGGTTAGCTCTAATATTTCTAGGCTTATTCTTTACTCTTTCTTGCTCTTGCTCAATCTCTCTTTTTATTTCATCTAACTCCTCCACCTTTTCGATCCCACCTTCCTTAAAACTCTACAAAACTATAAGGGGGCCAAGGACCAGAAGATTGATAAATCAGCCTCTCTTCCTCTAAATTTAAATCTGCTAACTGCTCTTGAATTGATCCCACTTCTCTTTTATTGATTAAGTAAGCTCCATCAAAGATCAATCGCTTCCCAGTTGAAATTTCAAATTCAACTTGATAACTCTCTTCCTCTAATAACTTAATTATAGGGACCAACTTAGCTTCAACCAACTCCTTGCGCTCCTCACTCTCCTGATGTTTCTGATATAGCTTCATCATATATTCCTTCCCACTCGAACTACAACTCCTTCGTGGCTTAGCAGAACCTACTAGCTTTTCATCCATCGTAAAGATCTTTAAGCCCATCTCAAATTTTCCCTGATACTCCTGTAATAACTCTGTGATCTCTTGGTCGTTGGCCCTGATAAATTGATCGATCTTCTCCTTACTCTTAACAACCGTTCCAAAGCTGAATGGTAAGAGAGTAACCCCTTCCATCAGCTCCTTTAATGCTTGGTCATACTGTTGTAAGTTATTTAAGTCCAAGCTATAATCCTTACCAGTTACCTCTTTATAAAGCAGATAACACCCATCATAATCAAAGTAATCAAATGACTCTACTGCTCGTTTAGTCAAATTATCGATTATTCCATATAAAAAAATAAAGTTAGAGGTCATCTTGACCACCCCTTTGTAATCCTTCTAGATTCTCCACAGAGGTAATTAATACTCTTAAGCCTACATATAATAAATCAATATCAGCCACAGTTAAGACCAGATCACCAGATAATACAATCCCTTTATTCAATAAGCGATCTAATAAATCGAGCAAAGTAACTTCCTGTTGTAAGTCAAGTTCACTCATCTTCTCTTACCCCTTCATCTTCTAATTCTTTTCTATATCTTCTTGCCTCAGCAAGCCTCTCAATTAGCTCTTCTTCTCGCTCTTCATATTCTGCTTCACTTATCTCTCCTCGATCATACTTAAGGCTTATCCTCAATAACTTTTCTTTAATCTTATCTTCATTATAATATTCATCTACAGCCTGATCATAGACTAGTTTGACCACTTTAATTACACTGTTCAATCCAAACACTATCTAGACCTCAAACTCTTCTGTTATAAAATTATAAGGGGGCCAAGGCCCAGTATATTTAAAGTCAAGTTTATCTTGGTACTTATTAAAGATCTCATCTACAAGCTGATCAAAGTTATCCTCTTCCTCTTTAGCTACCAAAAAGACTGCATTAAGAACCATCTTAGGATCGTAAGGATCCTTTTGGCTACTCTCAACAGCAATGCTAGCTAATTTATCATAAATCTCTTGATTATAATAATCTCTAAAGGCTTCAGCTCTATCCATCACTAACTTACCAACCTCAGCTATCTCCATCTGACTAGGGTTTTCTCTCTTTTGCAACTCTTTTTTTCGCTCAGCAATCTCTTGATCCTCCACCTCTTCTGTAAAGGCTTGATCCTTCCAAAAGATCTTAAGTCCTAACTCCATCTTATCTGCAAACTTCTCTAATAACTGAACCAACCGCTCATAATTAATCTCTAAAAACCGCTCTATCTTCTCCTGATCATCACTCAAATGACCAAAGCTCATTGGAATCAAAGCAGTTTCTTCCATAATTCGATTGATCGTCTCTTCATGCTCAATCACATTATCACGAGTAGGTAATATCTCATCCTCCACAACCTCTGAGGTTACCATCGCTATATCCTGATATTTAATTAACTCTAAATCTTCAGCAGTCAGTTCATTATTATCCTTAATTACACAAAAACAATATCTATTCATCGCTTTCAGCCTCCTCGCCATCATCTTGCTCAGCCAAAATACCAACCTTAAGTCCAAATCCATAAGAAATAGTTTCACTGGTTACTTCTTGTTTATATTCTCTCATCTGCTCATCATTCTCTTCCATCTCCGTTAAGATATTACCTAACGAAACTAAGGTTGACAATAAATTAGAAGTCTCTTCTTTTTCGCTATCACTATTAAGTCTATTCATCAGCTCCCTCCTTTCATAACTTATTAAATAATTTTTTGAGCAATTTTTTTGCCTCTTCTGTCTCTTGATTACTAATCCTTAAATTAGAACTTTCAGATAGTAATACATCTGTAAATATCTTCTTCACTAACTCCTTATCTTTAGCAAAACTAACATTATTCTCTTCTAATATCTGAGCAACCATAATACTTGATCTAATAGTCGGGTTAAACTTTTCAGTCGTTTTATTTCTGAAATACCTAACTATCTTTGCTATATACTCAGCCAATTCAGTCGAAATCCCTGTATTCTTCTTAATAATCTCAATCTCAGTTTCAAAATCAGGAAAGCCCAACTCCATAGTAATCATCCTACTCTTTAAGGCATCTTGGGCCTTATAAACACCAGAGTATTCATCAGGATTACTGGTAAATATCACTCTAAAATTTGGATTGACCTTGACCGAATTTACGCTATCCTCATTTAAGGGCAGCTCAACTACTCCCTCCTCTAAGATCGATAATAAAATATTGTTAGTTTCAGCTCTCGAACGAGTAAATTCATCATAAATCAAAGTTAAACCCCGCTCACAAGCATCCAGTAATTTCCCATCAACCCAATTTTCACTATACTTTTCTTTCCGCTTAGTTACTGAGTGGATAAAATTATCATGGACTACTTCTCTATTCAAACCAAAATAACCACCGAGCAAATCCTTTCGATCAAACTCTTCATTCCCGAAGATGATTTGGAATGGTTGATCCAATAAATTTGCCAAATACAGAGCAAGAGTCGTCTTTCCTGTTCCAGCTGGCCCTCTAAAGTGAACTGGATAGCCTGCTTTTAAATACATTAATGACCTATCTGTTAGATCGTGAATGTAGTCTGTCTCTACAAACCCCTGTTCAGCCTTTATCCCTTGCTCTCCATCTAATTTCATATTATTCTCCCCTCTCGTTATATTCTAACGCTCCTCTCTCCTTAAGTTCTATTCTATTGTATGCCACAATCTCCAGCTTATTATTTAACTGCACCTGATACCTAGCAACAATATCCTTCCTAGCTCTCTTTCTCATATACTCATCCTCAACTATCACCTCAAACTCTACTTTCCACCCTCCTTCACCTGGTATAACTGAGATAACTTCTATCTCTTCACCCAATAATTCTGCAAAGAATTGTTTTACACTCTTTAAAACTCGATTAATAGACATCCATTATTCCTCCTTCATTAGATAATAAGTCTTTATAATAATATGCTCTAAAATTATTAAACAGAAGGAGAATAGTCTTAAAAACTTTACAATTATAATAGTAGATCTTAGTTTACTATACAACATATGTAAAAATATTAATTTTAGTGAGGAGAAACCAAAATAAAGTTTCGCTACCAGTGGCAGCGAAACTCTACATCTCTCTAACACTCTATGATATTGATTGACTGCCCCAATAGATCTACTACACCACTGTCATGCACCTCTATCCCATCGCAAATTATTAACATTCTCAGAGTATCTGGTGTAGGTGGAGGAGTATCGGTCACTTCCAAAATAAATTCACAGATTCCTTGATTGACTCCACCAATTGTAACCTGTGCTGTACCTTCAATTATTGCCGCTTGATCATCAACACAACTCACAGAAGTAATCTCCCCTGGCCCAGGTGGTAATAGCATCAGTTCTACATCTTCTTCTCCACGAGTATCTTCATATAATACTTGATCAGGCTCAGGAGTACAGCCTGGACAAGCTACAACTGTTAATCTTACTACATCTGGTGAACATGGAGGATCAGGAAAAGGTATATTGGCAGCTCCAGTAACCTGACATTCACATACCGGTGGCGGTGGTGGCGGCGGAGGCGGTTCAATTCGCTCACTTACTGCACAGATACAATCGAGTGCAATATAGGTTCGATTACAAGCATTATCAGGAGTTAATAATGTTAGATAGTCATCAGCTACCTCACCGACACAGCCAGTAAGTTCACAGCAGTTGGCCCCAGAGGTAATGATGATAGTAACTATCTTATTATCATCAACCAACCTCTCCAGTACCTTCCTCTTGAATTTTGACATTTCTTCCCTCCTTTCTGACTAAGATTATTATATTGTATGAGAGGTTAGTATGTCTCTGTGACTATAATAAAATCTCCTTATCAAGAAATAAGCCGAACTGTAAACAATATTAAGTAGTGTCAGTTTTGTGTGAGAGTGTGAGTAAGATCAAAAACATAAGGGCTAAGGTTTTGCTTTTACTCACACACACTACTCACACTGACACTTTTATCAACAAACATAAAATTAACTATCATTAAGAAACCCTATGAAGAAAACCTATACCTTCACGGCTGGCAAGGATCCTCACAGTCAAGCTCTCCAACAACTGCTATTCGAGCAGTTACAGGTAAATTATCTATTCCTAATAAGATCTGCTGATCTTGATTTAAGAAGATAATATCCTGCAGACTATTAATTATTCTAACCGGCTCTACAAAAGCTCTTGTTGCTACTACATTAAACTGAATATCCTTGATCACAGTTCCCCCTTGAGCAACTGTTAACTCCTCACAGATTATATTAATAGCTCTACCAGAGATATCAGTATTCAACGGTACTGGATTACCATCATCAACAAAGAACGCATCACAACCATCAAAGCTGGTAAATTGAACAGTAACCTCTTGGGGCACGACCAGTGTATCGATTATAGTTATATCTGTCTGAGGAGAATGGCCTACATTATCAACTATAATCCGGAATATATTGGCATCAACTGTTGGCCCTTGTAAACAACACTTATCGGCTGCCAATTGAACAGCATCAAGAAATAAAATACAGCTATCTGTAGCTTCTATACCTTGCGCTGAAGCAGTTACCATATTTCTGATCAGATATCTATTAGGATCAACAATACTGACCACTGGAATCTCTACTGTAACTGTCGTTATCTCCCCACGAGCCAACGGGCCAAGGCTACCACTAATCACTATTACTCCTGGTTCAACCTCTTCGATATCCAAATCAGGATCTACAATTATCTCTCCAAAGGTTATATTGGCAGCATCATACGTTATCTGATCCCTAAATTGAACATTAGCAAAATTAGTATCGCCAACATTACTGACAGTGGCAGTATAATTTAGAGTAGCCTGATTATCATCGATAACTACTTCACAATCCTTCTCAATAAATAACCGAGGCATCGGTGGACAGGCTGGAACTTGATAGCAACTACAGTCAAAGAGTAAGACTGGTGGACCTGCCTTAACTGCTAGTGGTTGAATCGCTGTTGGATAGTTACCAGTTATCTCTATTCGATAAAGAACAGCCACCCCTGTATCATATCGATCATCAGTCTCAATCTTTAAGAATTGAAACCCCTCAGGTGCTTCTCCAAAGATAGGATCTGTCTTTCTTAACTCAAAGGTATCGATCTCCTTAAACTCATCACAACCATCAATCTTCTCCTCAACTCTAATGTGAGCTTCATGGATCACCTCACAGATTGGAATTGCAATACTGCTGATCCCTCTAGTAGCTGGATCACAGTTGGTCACTACCTTATAACTCCAAAAGCTACTATTTTCTTCCTGAACAAAACAGGGGTTATTAACCACCCTACCATCAGGCAACCTCTGGCACTTAGGCTGGGCTATAAAGATTCCATTCTGCTCAGGACAACAACATTTGTTCTCGTAAGGTTTACAATCACACGGTTGGCACTCATCAAGCATTGATTAATCACCTCCTTTTAAAATTAATACATAATATGTAAAATATTTCTTTTATGTGCATAAAAAAATAACCGCAGGCCATAGTCTAAGGCTGAATTTAAGGTTAAGTAAACCATTAAAAAAAGAGAATTCTCCACAACCTTTAAAAAGCATAATTTCTTAAACCAAAATAAAAACCTAGAGGAATTATTCCTCTAGGTTCATAAATATTATACAGGCTCATCTTCTACAGCTGGCTCGAGGTCAAATTCTCCTTTAATGAAAATTCTAGTCACATTAGGGCATACCTCATCTAGCTCTATAACTTCTATCTTAGTAATCTTACCTTCAACATCCTCTAATGAAACATCATCACAAGGATTCTCTTCACACTCCTCACTGAGGGTAAGATATACAATATTATCTAAACAAACAGTCTCCAAACAACAGGCTGAAGCTTCATTCTCTAAGGTAACAGGCTCCGTCTCCTCAAAATCAAGTTGACCACCTTTATCTCCTTCCACTCCAGAAAGACTGATGATATATTCAATACTACCTACTATCTTGACTACAAATGCATTTGCTGTTAGTTGAATTGTTTGCTCATTCCATGTCACATCACAACAAACTTCTTTTTTCTCCAAACAACAGCTTAACTTATCAGTAGTAAAGGTAAATTCAACATTATCCTGATTAAAGTCCTCTGGTAAATCAAAATTTGTTGGCACCTGAATAAAACAACAGAAATCAACTTCATAATCTGTATCAACATGATCCACACAATCCTCTTCATTTTCTTCTTGGGTAATTAATCCATCTTTAGCTATCTTTTCAAGTTCTTGTTCGCTTATTCCAATTCCATCTGCCATCTTCTCACCTCCTTTCGTAATGTTTTCATCCTCACTAGCTGTACTGCTCTCCTGCGGGATAACAGCTTCCTCATCCACTTCATTCTTATCAACCATTACATCACCCCCTTTTATAGAGCTTTGCTCAGGGCAATTATGTAAATTTATGAAAAACTGATTATAGACAATCTGTTTAGCCTCTGCTTGAGGTTGGCTATCCTTTTTGGTTGTCTGTTCTCCATTCTCAGTAATTATCTCTTCTAAAAAATCTCTTAATTCTATTAGATCTTCCTGCTCTAGCTTAAATAATTCATCGATCATAGTGAACAAGCTGACAAGATTCATCAACCTACTCCTTTCGAGTGGAGTTAAGTCAGTAGTTAAAGGCATCATTTAAGCTCATTTGCTAACATACTATGTCATTGAGAAGAAATTGTGATTCTTTTTAATTACTCTACTGCTAGTAAAAACCAACTAAAGATAGGTTATAAAAATAGTACTAAAATCTGCTTGAATAAAGAATACCTAAAGCCTATTGCTAATAAAGTTTAATGTAACCCATACTTCCTTAACTACATATAATGGATTGAACTTGCTTTCATTGTCTGATTGGAAATAATTTTTATCATCCACACAATGAAAGTACTATATACATTATAAAAGGGGGGATGAAGATGTCCTTTACAGCTCAATCATCTAGTGATGATAGCTCCACCACCAATGCCTCGGTAGATATAAACGTGTCACCAGATACTATTATTACAGAAACTAATCTAACACCTGGCGATGATGTTACTGGTAGGGTCAATGCTGATAATACAGGCTCAATTGATCATTACTACTTTGTTTCTGCAGACTGGGCTCCAGAAAATTTTAATGCTAGTCGAACTGCAGTCCTTGCTAATACCTTAACTGCCAGTGTAATATCTGATCCAGATGGAACACCAGAAACATTATTTACAGGTATCTTAAGTGATCTAATCGATAGACCAGATAGTCCTGGTAGAGAATTATTAGAGGGAACAGATGAAGATGTTGAATTTACTGTTGGTTTACCTGATGATGCAGGAAACTTAGTTCAAGCACTGGATATAAGTGTAGATTTTGTCTTTGTAGCAGTTGATTAAAATCTTTTATCTTCTCTGGTAGCTTAAACTGCCAGAGAAGCTTACATAATGGGAGGTTCAACATAGATGAAAAAGAATAAATTAGTGGCAATGATGCCTGTTTACAATGAAGCTGATAGATACTTAGAACAGACATTAGAACAATTAACTCGTTGGGTAGATGAGATTGTGATTCTTGATGATGCCTCAACCGATGAAACAGCGAACATATGTCAGCAATATCCTAAAGTACATCTATTCAAAAATGAAACTCGCTTATTTAATCAAGACGAAACTATTGTTAGATCAAAGTTATGGGAGTTAGCAGTCCAACGTAATCCAGACTGGCTTCTAGCTATTGATGCCGATGAAATCTTTAGTGATAGGATCATTGATGAAGTGGGTTACTATATCAACCAAGAGACTTATCAAGCAATCAGTTTTCGTCTCTTTGACTTTTGGAAATCTGAAGAGTTTTATCGGGTCGATGGAGCTTGGAATCCTTGGCATCGTCCCGGAAGTGTTTTTTTAGCCCGATACCATCCCGAATGGGATGCCAGTTGGCCTGACAATGTTATTCACACTGGACGTTGGCCATTAGAATATAGAAATTTAAAGCAGATCTATCATTCAGACATTAGAATCAAACATTTCGGCTGGGCCAACGCTGAAGATCATCATCAGAAATTCTTATTTTATTCTCAGAAAGACTTAGAACAATATGGAAAAGTCCAACCACATACTAAAAGTGTCATGGCTTTACCTAATAAGGTTAAATTAGAAGAATGGTTTGAACGGAAAAGATCATTGAAGGATGGTGAGCTAGTAAATGAAAGATAAAGTAGGCATCTTAACCAGTAACTTTTATGATCCTAGTGGTGAGAGATTGATCTATGGAGGAGCAGAGCGTTATGGTTATCAATTGACTAAATTACTTTTAGATTTAGATTATGAGGTTGAATGGTGGCAAGTAGGTAGTGGTTGGGAACAGGAGTTGATGGATGGAGTAATGGTCAAGAGTATCCCAGTTACAAAATCACCTTATGAAACTATGCCCGATTTAAATTATGCCTTTTTAGAACGAGCAGCTGATATTGATTACGCAATCTATTTCATTACCTTTTTAGCCTATCCCCAAGTTAAAGAAAAGAGTATCTCTCTGTCCCATGGAATCTATTGGGATTATCCGACCTTTGATAATTTAATCAATGGTCAGCAGGGGCGAGAAGAGTGGTTAAGAAGATTAAAGATTGCTTTAACTGGCCCAGAAAAAATTGTCTCGGTCGACACAGCTTTCATTCAGTGGGTCAAGGCTACTTGGACTGGACTTGATCATAAATTCAATTACATACCTAACTTTGTTGATCTAGAGAAGTTTAACCCTCAAAATCGAAGAGAAGTTCTAAAAGAAAAACCGATTAGGATTATTTATCCCCGCCGTTTAACTACTGTGCGAGGAATTAATGAAACGATCAGAGTAGCTGAAGTAATGACTTCTGAAAATAAGGACTTGGAATTTCATATCGTCGGCAGAGGCCATAAAGATGGGACAGAGAAGGAATTAATGAAGTGGGCTTCAAAACATGAGAGAATCTATTACTATTGGCAGTCACCAGAAAGGATGGCACAGCTTTATAAGCAGATGGATATCGCTTTGATTCCTACCAAGGCTGCAGAAGGAACCTCACTTTCTTGTTTAGAAGCCATGGCCTCTGGTTGTGTAGTAATCTCAAGTCATGTAGGGGGCTTATCAGATCTAATCTTTAATGAATATAATGGTCTCTTAGTTAAACCAACTGCTAAAAACTTGATTGAAGCTATCTCTTCTTTACTTGCAGATCCCAAACAAGCCCGACTTTTGAGTCAGAGAGGAATTGAAGTGGCTAAAACCTTCTCTATGAAACAATGGAGAAAGAACTGGGAAGCTATTCTAAAGGAGGTCTTTAACTAATGAAGCTAGGCTTTTTTGTACCTAATTTACTATCCTGGTCAGGAGATGAATTGGTGATCGGAGGACTTGAACGTTATGCCTGGGCGTTAATTGATTTAATCAATGATCTGGGCTGGGAGGTTGAAGTCCATCAAAATGGAAATTCAAACTGGGAACGGGAAGTTAATGGAGTTAAAGTAATTGGTCATGGTGTTGCTCAATTTTCCCCAGAAGCTGTTGTAGAAGAGGCGAATAGTTGTTGTGATAAAATATTATATGGTTCTATTTTACAAAGTCCAATGTATTATAAACAGAATTCGATTGTTATCTCCCATGGGGTGTGGTGGGATAGTAATAATTTTAAGCAACAAAGAAAAGAAAAAATGATTAAACTGTGTGGCAATGTATTGAATGAAGTAGATTTAGTAATCAGCTGTGACTATAATTTTTTAAATGTCATGCGTTCGATCTGGCCTGGAACCACCGATAAAATCAGGGTTATTCCTAACTTTGTCGATCTAGAAGAATTTAAACCAAGTAAAAATCCAACTACTGATTCTAAAATCAGAATCCTCTACCCTCGCCGTCTTGATAATTGTCGGGGAACAGATATCTTTATTGAATTAGCAAATCAATTAATAAGTACAGTTGATAATATTGAAATTCTAATGGCTATAGACCGCAATAACCCCGACAAAAATAAAGAAATCAAATCATTTTTGGCCCAAGATCAGGTCAAAAATTTCAATTTACAATTCAGTGAAATGCCAGCAATCTACCAACAGGCAGATATTGTTATTATTCCTAGTAAGTATAGTGAAGGTACTTCATTTTCCTGTTTAGAGGCGATGGCCAGTGGTAAGGCTATTATAGCAACTGATGTGGGTGGCTTGACTAACTTAATTATAGATGGTTATAATGGTATTTTAGTTCCTCCTCGCCTAAAGACTATAAACAAAGCGGTTAACCTTTTAATTAATAATCAAGAGATGAGGCAAGTACTAGGCCAAAGAGCCAGAGAAACTGCTAAAGCCTTTACTATAGATAGATGGAGACAGTACTGGGCAGAATATCTAAAAGCAATTTATTTAAAATAAAGTTAAGAATACTAGCTTAAGCTAGTATTCTTATTTATTAACTTGCTATCAGACCTGATAACCAATTAATTCCATGATTTCTTGGCAATTTTTTAGGATAAATGCTTCATCTTTAGCAGATATCATTTTATTCTTTGTACTTCCAATCTTATGCCTTAATACATCATTAATTTGTGCTTTAGATAGTTGGGCCAATCTTGAGATCAAATTTACTGTCTGACTATCTTTAGCAACTAGATCTTCAAAACGAATCAAATAAGCTCTTTTATCCTCTTGGTCCATCTTGATATAAAATTTAGAATTTTCAATCCAAGTAGTTATATATTTTTCTATATGATTAGATATAGGCCAGTTATCAGGTATACTTTTCCATATTTCTACTGGGTTTCGAATTAAAAGAAAGATTATCGCTTCTGGATAGCACTTTCTCAATAACTCCAGTTCTTGTTGTCCATATCTAACTTCTTTAAATCCAATAATGTCATGTGAATTCTGATATTGAGAATAAAGATTAGCCAAAAAAGACTTAACAGAAGCTACTATTGCTTGATCAACATATTCATTGGTTGGAGTTAGATTAGCAATCCATTGGTTTGGGTCTTCGTTATTACCGAAATAATCGTTTCTCTCATGCTGGCAATAATCAGAACAATGCTTTGTGTCATCATAAATCTCTCTAAATAATTTTAATATCCCTTGATGTTCACCCCAGATTAAAGTCTTCTTTCTAGCATTACAAATTCGTTGTAACAGTGTAGAACCGGTTCGGTGGGTAGCAGCTGATATTATAAGATCAATTTTGAATCCCTCCTTTTTAGTAAATGTTTTCTATTCCTTGCTATTCAACCTTACTGATCCTTTAACTCCCCCTTTATTGAGTATTATTTCCCGTTTCAATCTCTGTTTGGCCCAGTGATATAATTCTAGATCAAGTTTATTCTTATCTTCAATCTTCTTAATTATATGCTGAGGAATCTCATCCAAAGAAGGACGTCTCTTATTTACTAACTTTTTAGAATAAGAAATATTATCCCAGTTTAATTTTTCTTTTATCAGTTGTAATGACCGATCAAACATCTCTGTGATCCCTACTACAGAAAAATAGTTATTCAAATTCTCTTTGGCCTGTTTTAGATCATTAGTTTTACCCGCAGCATAATATGTCTGGGTATTGGTATGATGTAATTGGTATAGCTCAGTTTGAGACTGAATTAAGTCTAGATCTAAATCAATAAATTCTTCTAAGCTCAGCTCTTTAATCATTTGATAATTGGGGTGGGCAGGTTCATCTTTCAAATAATAGTACAAAGAAATAACCCTTTCTATTGGATTCCGCAAAAATATTATATAGGTGAAATCTCGCTCAAAAAATTTATGAATTCCATAAGAATAATGACCAGTAATACACTTGACCTTTTCAACCTGCTTAACCGACATAGTCTTAAATAATTCAGCAAAAGTAGGCATCTGATTAGGATGGCTTAAAATCTCATCTGCTTGATATTGGTTTTGAATAATAGTCCGTAATGTAGTTCCAGCAGTCTTGGGCACGTGCATAAAGATTAAAAGTGAAAGTTCTTGATTCATTTAGGCAACACTTCCTTAAATATATTTTTATTCTATCTTATTCTCTTTTTAATAAATCTGTGCTTCAAATCAAACCTAGATAATATAAGCTTATTATTAAGCATATAATCTAATTAATAATAGTTATTAACGGGTGATGAAGATTATGGGATTTACTTTTCAAGCACAAAGTAGTAGTTCTGATGTCAGTGATAGTGTTTCCTTAGAGTTGACTGTCTCTCCAGAAAAAGAAGCAATTACAAAAGAAAATATGACTCCAGGTGATTCAGTCAGTGCTACCATCAATGTCGCCAATACAGGGACAGTTGATACCTTTTATTTTATCTCAGTAGATTGGTCTGCTGCTGAGTCAACTACCCCAGCCCAAGCAACTCGCTTAGCAAATGAGTTGGAGATAACGGTCACAGTACCTGATCCTGCTACATTGTACTCGGGCAAGATGGTTGATCTGATCAATCAACCTCCAGATGGTCGCTTACTTACCTTAGAAATAATAGAGGAAGATGTAACATTTACTATTACTTTACCCGAAACAGCAGGTACATCATTAGCCGGAATTGGGATCATCTTTGATTTGATCTTTATCGCAACCTAAAAGAGGAGGTATAAAAATAAATGCCAGGTTATATTAGCGGTACTATCCGTGATGCCCATGATAACGACCCGTTAGAGAATGTAATTGTCAATATCTTTCAGGGAATTATGGATACCCAGATCACTGATGAGAATGGCGAATTTACCTCTATTGAACTAGATCCAGGAATCTACTTTGTCCAGGCCTCTTTGCAAGGCCATCAAACCTCACCTCGCTTATCTATCAGAGTCCGTGACGGTGAAACAACGAATATCGATATCAACCTAACCCCCTTGGAGACTGCTGGCCGTTTTTTTGCTGATCGAGATCAGATAACCACCCTCTCTACAGATAAGATTGGCAATCTAAACATCCGCTCTGAAGCCGGCCAATTCGATGAATTAATTAGCAATGAAAAGACCCCTTTAATTGAACTAGATACCCCTTATGGGGTTTCAGAATTACGTGACATAACTACTGAAGAAACTGGTGGCTCAGTAACTAATAATGGGGTTGAGTTTGTTCTTAAAACGGCTGCTCAAGCTGATAGTAAAGCAACCTTAGATAGTGCTGAGCGAGGGCGTTATCAACCAGGAAATGCTGGAGAAACTGGCATAGCAGTTAGATTGCCTGAAAACCCTACAGGAGAACAAGAAGCACGCTGGGGTTACTTTGATGATGATAATGGTGCTTATTTGGGCATAGATGACAATGGGCTCTTCGTGGCTATTAGACGGGAAGGAGTCGATAATAAAGTCCATCGTGCTAATTGGAATGGCGATCCAGCAGATGGCACAGGGCCAAGCGGATTGAACCTTGATCTAAGCCGAGGTAATATATTTCAGATACTCTATACCTGTTATGGTTATGGAGTTACCCTCTTTCGAGTATTATTAGTCGATCAAAATAATGTTCAACAGACAGTAACTCTTCATCGTTTTAAACCTGATCAAGAGACGACTTTTGGTGATCCTAACCTCCCCATTAGAGGTGAGATAGTCAATGGAGCTACCGCTGAAGAGTTTACCATGTTCGTTGCCGGTCGTCAATACCATGTCATCGGACGTTATGTACCCAATCGACGCATTACCTCAGAGCGTAGGCTTAATATTTCAGTAAATGAAACCTTAATCCCCACCGTAAGCTTCAGACGTGAAGAAGACTTTCCTGTAGCAAATCGTAGTAACTCTGTCAGTGTTAAATTACAGAGTTTTGATATTATCAGTGATGCCAATTTAATCTATGAAATCCGCTTTGCTCCTACTTTAACTAATGCAAACTTTGGAGTGCCTACCAATACATCGACTGATGAGACAGCAGTCGAGAGTGATACTGAAGCTACAGATTTGACAGGAGGAGAATTAATCTTTTCTGGCTTAGTAAGTGGGGATGTAGATGGACCATTTGCCAGAATAGAGTTAGCAACGATTGAGCTGTTAGATCTTGACTTCAGTGGCCTTCAACCTGTTACCCTAGCTTTAAGAACTGTTTCTGGGACAGGAGAAGCAAGTGTAGTCTTTTGGGTTAGAGAGGAATGGTAGGTTAATCATTTGCTTTAACAGCTATAAATAAGAGTTCAACTTCTAGATCCAGTTGTTGAATGAACCTGTTGGCCCTTTTATCGAGTGTTACTCTTACCCTAATCTTCTGTTTCTCATCTACCTCAATCAAAACCCCCTCCTCAGATTGATTGATCAATTCAAGAAGCGGGCCAACAAAGATCTTCTCCTTTAGCTCTTCTTTATCTTCTTTCTCTTCAACAACTTTAAGATCCATCTTCAAGCTCTCAGCAATCAAGGCTACTTCTTGAGGTGGCTTATCTTGTGGGCTAAACCACTCTGCAGAAATAAAGTAGTTAGCAACGACTGTTCCTATATTCTCAACCACAAGCATCCCTTCTACCGTATCCCCAGGAAGCATATTTTTAACATCAATTATTTCTTCCTCGCTAACTAACAGATCCACCTTGCCAGCCTCTGCTCTATTATCTTTACTTTTATTTAAGGCATTAAAGAGTTTCTTTTTCATCTTCTAACCCCCTTTTTTAGATCATACCAAACTACTTACCACACCCCAGTAACCACCCTACTACTGACCTTGAGATTGATCCCTTCTTCAGGAGGAAAAGGCTTATCTGGACTGAAGACAGCCACTATCTTGTTGGTCGGAATAAAGACCTTATTCTTCTTCTTAGTCAGTAATACAACAAATTCATCATTGACTACCATACAGACCATTCCTGTCTGTCTGCAACATTCATCACCTGCTTGAATCGCTATAGTAACCATCTCGCCTAAAATCAAACTGTTTAACTTTTCTATCAGAAATTTCTGCTCATCCAAACCTCCCCCCCCTTTCTATTAAAAACAGCTTACAAAGCCTCTCTTATTTTAATAATATGTTGCTTAAATAACTACCGTTACAAGCAGTTCCAATAAAAAAGTTGCCTCCGGCAACTCAGTTTAAGTCTAAGATTGAGTTTAAGTAAAACCAACAAATACAAACTAGTAAAAATTATCCACAACCTCTAAAAAGCATAATTCCCTTAATGAAAATAAAAATCCCTCCTTACGGAGAGATCTTTAAAATAGAACCTAGATTACTTCTAAATTACCACCAGAAGTTTTCTGTTCTTCAGCTTCAACTTTTTCTAATTCATCATCATCATCTTGCTCTTCTTGCTTAGCAGCAGTATCAGCTTCTTCTTGATAGTCCTCCATTGTTTGAGAAGTCTGCTCCTGTGTAGATGACTGATCATCTGAGTCTGACTTATCATCCTTCTTTCTCTTCTTCTTCGTCTTAATCTTCTCTAAAGCTGCTATCTTCTTAATTGGAACCTTGATCAGCCGATTACCATTAGCAAGTACGATTACAAAATCACTATAAATCTCAAATAAGGCCCCAATAATTTCACAACAGCTATCCCCAGTTATGATGATCAACTTAACAAAATCAAAGTTTTTGACATGCTTTTTTAATTCTGCTTTAAAATCATGCCTATCTCTAGAGCTTGAACTCTCTGCTTTCTCCTCTTTAACTGCAATCAATTCATCCCTTAATTCTTTAAGCTCTTCTTGTAGTTCCTTAAAATCACCTAGCTGATCATCTTCTTTAGTAATCACTTGCTGCTTATCTTGTTTAACCTCTTCTAACTCTTTTTCTAACCTATGTATTTTATCTTTTAAGCTGTTTAACTCCCCTAACTTCCTAATTTTAATTGCTTCATCTTCCATCTCCTGCCCCCCTTTCTCTGCTTCAAATTCATCAGCAAACTCCTCTTCCTCCTCAGTTAAAGCCTCTTCTTTAAAATCTACCCTTTTAAGTGCTTGAGTAAGAAACTTCAATAATTGATCTGCATCCTTAGCACTAAGGTCAATATCTTCACTATCTACTTCAGAGAAATCATTCAATGAAGGAGTAGGAGGATTTCTCGTTGGTTGGCCCTTAGACTCCAATAACTCGATCATCAGCTTTTCTAACAACTCCTCTAAAAAATCTGCATCTTCCTCCATCCACTCTCCCCCCTTCCTAATTCAATTTAAACTAGCTCACTCTAATCTTGAATTTACATATCATGCCACCATTCATCCTTCTCGTCTTCAACATCTTCAACATCTTCAATATCTTTAAATCCTTTAAAATCTTTAACTTCTTCAACTTCATCCTTCACAGCACAGATACAATCTATCCTAATATAAGTTCTAACACAGACACCATTACTAGTAATTAAGGTAATATATTCAACTCCTACTATCTCTCCGATACATCCAGTAAATCTACAACAATTCTGCCCTGATTTAATTATAATAGTGATTGGTTTGTTCTTCTTAGCAAAACCCCGCAACACCTTTACAAAATCTTTTCTTTTACTATGCTCAATCTCAGCCATATTGCTCCCCCCTTTCTTTATTTTGGCTAATTTATAATATGCCTCAACTTTCCAAATTGTTAAACCATAAACTTGTTATGTAATTCCCAATAGACTCAATTTAGAATAGTTATTGGCTGGAGCAAGCCCCAACCAATAACTATTGATTTGATTTATTAACTACTTAGCAACCACAGGTTTCATCAATCACAGCACAGATGCAGTCAATTCTGATAAAGGTTCTATCACAAACATCATTAGGATTGATCAAAGTGATATATTCATCTCCTACTATTTCTCCTATACACCCAGTTAATTCGCAGCAATTTGCTCCTGAAGTAATTATAATTGTAACTGGTTTATTTTTCTTAGCTAAACGTCTTAACACACCTACAAAAGTCTTTCTTTTATGGCCTTGAGCTTCCGCCATGTTCATCCCCCCTTTCTTACTTTTGATATTACATTATATGAGTTCTCTGTCATCCTGTTAATAAAATCGAAAAAAAGACGGCCGGAAATCTCCAACCGTCCCTTTGTCAAATTAATCATCATCTTCTATAGTTGTTGGTCTCTTTCTTCTTCTTCGTCTTCTTTTACGTTTATCAACTTCAGCTGGCTCAATCACTGCACAAATAAATTCTGTTCTGATATACTTTCTGATGCAGACATTATTGCTAGCAATTAAGACAACAAACTCATCTGTTACTTCTCCTACACAACCTGTCAATTCACAACAGTTTGCTCCTGACTTAACTATGATAGTTACTGGTTTATTACATTTAGCTAAACGTCTCAATACTTTCACAAAGTCTTTTTTCTTAGGAGGTCTACGTCTTTGCTTTTCAGTCTCTTCAGCCATCTTTATCCCTCCTTTCTAACTTGATACTATATCATATGCCCTAGTTTTATTTTCGTTAATTTGAACTAGTGATCATTATTTCAAACCCAGTTCTCTGCTGAAAATAGATTGATATAAGAACGCTTAATATCTTCTTTATCGATATCTCTATCTCTAAGTTGATCTCTTTGTTCTATTTCTTTAGTCTTTTTTTGCTGAATAATTAAATAGTAACCAATAATTTGATATATAAAAATAATTCTATTCAATACCACCAATAAAAGAAATAGTTGAATAATATAATTGTTCATTAATTACAATCATCCTCTCTACTAACTTTAATATATCTTATTAGAAATCATGTAAAATTGTTCCTTTAAAAAGTTAATCCTCAATCAAAAAAGGAGCTGATTTTTAATCAGCTCCTCTCGATAAAGATATTTACTATTTTAAATTTGCAAAGATTTGAGTATACATCTTACCATAACTTCCACCTTCAATAACTCCAATCCCTACATGGGTATAATCAGAATGTAAGATATTCTCCTTATGCCCAGGACTATTCATCAACTCCTGATGGGCCAACTCCACTCGTGATGCCCCTGCTAGATTCTCCCCAGCTATGTTATAACTAACATTTATTCTCCTCAGCATATCAAAAGGAGAACCATAATTAGGAGATTGATGGGTAAAATAATCCTCATCGATCATATCTTGACTTTTGGCCCTAGCTACCTTAACCAATTGATAATCGGTCTTTAGTTCATTCAATCCTCTCTCTTTTCGTTCTTGATTGACCAACTCCAACATCTCTCTTTCTGTAGTAGTCAAGCTCGTTACTTGCATTTCAGTCCAGTCAAACTCTTGGGCTACTTCATCTTGCTGATCTTTTTCATTCTCCTCTTCAACAATCTCCTCACCAGATTTCTGCTCTGAACTATTCTGTTCGGTCTGATCCGACTCATCTACTTCAGGCTCACTAGCTTCTGTATCATCTTGACCTACAAACCGCTCAAGAAAAAAGAAACCTAGTAACCCTTGCAAAAAATTTAAAAAACCACTTCCCGAAGATAAACCTAAACTACCAGTAGCTGCATAAGAAGTCTCCATTGTTATCATAAGTACTGTCGGCATAATTAAAGCGAATATAAGTACCAAACTTATTAACTTTGTTGCTTTCATCTAGTAGTCAGCCTCCTATTTTCTTAGTTAGTTTAATTATACCATGACAACTTTTTAAAGATTAAGGTAACTTTTGGTAGTTAGTTTGGTTCAATAGTTATATCTAAAGCTTCTAAAACATTATCAATTCTATTACAGATCGTACTCTTATCTGAACCAGCAAATAATAAACCTACAACTTCATTATCATCATTAATCACTATAGAACCACTATCACCAGGCATAGAAAATGGATCAGTTACTATTTGATCTGTAAATACTGCTGATTCTGTATCTGATAATTGAACATTAATTGTCACACCAATCGCCTTAATTCTTGATTCGGTAATCCCAGTTGTTCTACCACTCTTTTTGACTCTCATATTTACTACAGGTTCAGCTATCCCCTCTATTTCACCTAAACCCATAATCTCTGTTTTAATCAAATCAGGTGATTTAGGTTTAGCTACTGCTGCATCAACCTTGTTCTCTGCGCTCATAGGTTCCATTTGATACGGGAAGTTTAATAATCTACCAAATCCATTCAACACCCTAGTAAGTCCTCGCAACAAAGGACAAGTTGAAGCCTGTTCATTGTGAATTGGTACAAACCGTTCTAAATGGCCAATTACATCCTGCTCATCATCTCCACCATCATAACTGCCTGGTTGTAGAATAATATCTCCCTTTTCAGCTCGACCATCACGGCCATCTGTAATATTTGCTAAAACATGATTATTAGATAAGATCAACGGCTCGTTTGTCTTTTTATCTTTAACAACTGTTCCAAAGGTTCCAGCTGTAATTTTATAATGTCCAATACTTGCTCCAGGTTGCGCAGGTCTTAATTTCGTTGTTCTAACCTTATCAGAACTCAATAATTCCACCTTACCAACTTCAATCACATCAGTCTTATGTTGTTCAATCGTCTGTGGTACAATATGATTCTTATCTAGTTGATCTTGATCCAGCTTATTCTCCACCAAAATTACGATACATTCCTCATTAATTTTTCTACCATTAACCTCTTTATAACCACAGCCAACCCCTACTACATTTTCCAAAGCAAAAAGTTGAGACTTATATTTATCGATTACATCCTTAATCCTCTTCATCATCTCCCTCCTTTCAGTTAATATCAGTTTATTCAACTAACTGATTTTTGTGAAAGGAAGGGAAATAAAAAAGTTGCCTTCGGCAACTCAGTTTAAGTCTAAGATTAAGTTTGAGTAAAACCAATAAATAAAAACTTATAAAAGTTATCCACAACCTCTAAAAAACATAATTTCTTTAAATAATAAAAAAACCCCTCAAATGAGGAGTTTTAAATACTGATACATCCAATCTTCATATTATTTTCTTTGATCTTAATTTCAACAGTTTCAGTCAATACATCAGCATAGCTATATGAAATACGGCGTGGAGTTTGATTATCGTCAACTTTGACAACAAATACATTAGAGTATGTTTCTTCTAAAATGCCCTCTTTCTCCATAATCTTACGTCGCCCTTGATTAGCTTTTAAGTGAACCTCTTTACCTACAAAAGAGTCTAAGTCACTCTTAATTTGATTTAAAATATTATTTGACATCTCTACCCACCCTTCTCAGTTTCTCTTACTAATTATACCAAAAATATAATAACAAGTCAAATAATTAATTATAACAAACTAAGACATAATTATCAACTATTTCTAATCTACTTTCTTACTTCCCCTATATAACTGATTACTCAACTTAGCAAACTCCTCTAAGTTCAATTTTTCCCCTCTAACTCGTGAATCAATCCCTACCTCTTCTAAGGCCTGCTCAACTACCTCTTTGCTCAAATTAATATTAGCTGCTTTACTCAATGAATTTCTAATCATCTTCCTGCGCTGTTGGAAAGAAGCTCGAATTACTTTAAAGAAGAACTCTTCATCTATTACCTCTACTCGAGGCTGCTCTAATAACCTTAATCCAATAACAGCTGATTGAACCTTAGGTTGCGGAATAAAGACAGAAGAAGGAACTATAAATTCAATCTCAGCTTCAGTATAATATTGCACCCCAAAAGATAAAACACCATAGCTTTTATCTCCAGGTTCAGCTGCCATCCTCTCTGCTACTTCCTTTTGTACCATTACAAAGATCTCTGTTACACTAAAATCTTCCTCTAATAACCTTCTCAAAATTGGAGTCGTAATATAATATGGCAGATTAGCAACTACCTTATAATCTCCCCCTGCTAATTGATCAAAATCAACCTCTAAAGCATCCCCTTCAACAATCTCTACATTGTTATAAGCACTTAAATTCTCTTCTAAAACCGGAATCAATCGCTGATCTAGCTCAACAGCAATCACCTTGCCAGCAGATTGGGCCAACTTCTCCGTCAAAGCACCAATCCCCGGGCCAATCTCAACCACCGTCTCATCTTCACTTAAATCAGCTGCTTCTACTATTTGATCCAAAACACTCGTATCAACTAAAAAGTTCTGTCCTAGCCCCTTCTTTAATCTTAAATCATGCTTCCTTAATATCTCACGCGTCTGCTTTGCAATTTCCATTAATTTCACCTCAATTAAACTTTTCTACCGCAGCGATAAACTCTTCTCGACTGATCTGATAGTTATTCAAACGCTGTACAAACTGCTTACCATTAGCATACCCAATTCCTAACTCCTTACCGACCTTAGTTCGCAATTCTCTTGCTCCCGCTTGACCGATCAGACCTGTCATTACTAGATCCTCTTTGCTGAATCGAGTTTCATCTTCTACATGTGTCACTTTAGCCTTAGCCAAAGCCTCTCTAATTACCTCTGGATTAGCATTCTCAATCCCAATATCTCCTGCCTGCAACGCATCAGCTTGGCTTAGATAAGCATCCTTACAACCAGCTACTTCTGCTTTAATCCTCTTCCGAATCAAATTCCCAGCATGATCTGGATCAGTAAAGATAATCACCCCTGTCCTCTGCTGGGCCAACTTAATCCTCTCCAACACCTCATCTGACAATGAAAAACCTTGCGTCACTATCACTTCTGCATCAACCGCTGCCTTAACCGCCGCCAAATCATCCCTACCTTCAACTACAATCACTTCTTTAATCATCTTTTTCTCCTTTAACCGCTTTGAATTGATATAAAGCTTCACTTTATATCAGTTGACAGTGAACAGTTGACGGTTGACAGTAGATAGAAAAAATCTAAATTCAAAACCACTCTAACCATTTAAGTATAAGGCTTTTCAAAGGTCTTAATCTCTTAAGGTTTTGACCTTTAACTGTAAACTGTAAACCGTAAACTGTCAACTCAATATTGTGGTACGAAAGTATCACAATATTGTCAATTATTATTCATCTTCAGAAAAGCTCCTCACTCGAAACTCAACCTCTAACTCCTCTGCTATCTTTCTTGCAGCAGCAACATCTACCCCTGCCTGATCAACCACCGAAACGATAACTTTAGGAATAAACTTTTTCGACTCCTTGATAAACTCAATTATCCCTACAAATGCCTCTTCTCCAAATTCTGATTCACACAACTCTTGATAAGATCTAGCATCAGCAGTATTTAAACTGATCGAGATAATATCAATCAACCCTTCTAATCTAGGGGCTATATTTTCTTGATGGATCAAGTTAGCTTGACCATTAGTATTCAATCTGATTTTAACTTCCGGGTAATTCTCCTTTAAAAATTTACTCGTTTCCACTAACACATCTACTCTGATCAAAGGTTCACCATAACCACAATAGACTACCTCTTGATAATGATCAATATCTTCCTTATTTAGCTCAGCAATAATCTCCTCAACTGTCGGCTCCTGATCAAACCATAATTCATAGCCCCCAACCCCTGCCTGAAATCTTCTAATACAGAACTTACAATCATTACTACATTGATTGGTCAAATTAAGATATAATCTATCCCCTATTTGATACGCTATCGTCATCTATACCACTCCTATTTAAATTGACAATTTACAATGCACAATTATTAAATTAAGGTACTGGTCACTTAAGTAGCCAGTACCTTAATTAGCTATTAGTAAATATTAAATAACTTCCTTGCATTAGCAGTTGTCTGTTGAGCAACCTCTTCTAGGCTAACCCCTTTTATCTCGGCTATCTTCTCTGCTACATGCTTAACATAGCTTGGTTCGTTGCGTTGGCCCCGATGAGGATCCGGAGTCAAATAAGGAGCATCAGTCTCTAATAAGATCTTATTTAAAGAGACCTTATCAACCACCGTTCGTAACTTACTAGCATTATTAAAGGTGATTACTCCCCCAAAAGCAATATGGAAACCAAGTCGTAACACCTTACGTGCTACATTAAAATCATAAGCATAACAATGCATCACACCTTCTAAACCACTTGCTTCCTCCTCTAAAATCTTCAACGTATCATCCTTAGCATCCCTACTATGAATTGCAACCGGTAATCCAACCTCTTTAGCCACCCGTAACTGCTCTTTGAAGACTTGCTGTTGTACCTCACGAGGAGAATTATCATAATGATAATCAAGCCCTATCTCCCCAATAGCAATTACTTTCTCGTGCCGGGCCAACTCCTTCAACCTCTGATAATCCTCTTTAGTTACCGACTTAGCTTCATGAGGATGAACACCAACACTAGCATAGATAAAATCATATTCTTTAGCCAACTCAACCGAATTCTCACTCGATTGCATATCAGCCCCGACATTAATAATCGTACTGATTCCTTCTTCTTTCGCTCTAGCAATCACTTCTTGACGGTCTTGCTCAAAACGATCAAAATCCAAATGGGCATGAGTATCTGTTAACATATTTTTCACCTACTTTACTTGAGCTCCAGCAGCAATATCACGATCAACTGTTGTTATTGTTAGATCGTCCTCATCATTAGAAGCTGCCAGGATCATTCCATTAGATTTAACCCCAAAGATAGTCGCTGGTTCAAGATTAGCAACCATTACAACCTTCTTACCAACTAGCTCTTCTGGATCATAATACTTAGATATTCCTGCTACCAATTGTCGCTCTTCACTACCTAGATCAACCTGCACCTTAAGTAATTTATCACTACCTTCAATCTTTTCTGCTTCTAATACCTCTGCTACCCTCAAATCTAACTTACCAAATTGATCAAAATTAATATAATCTTCTTCTGCCATTTTATCTTCCTCCTCTTGTGCTTCTTCTTCTAATTGTTCATAATACTGTTCTAGATCAATTCTAGGAAAGATTGGATCACCACTATTAACTTCAATCCCTGCTTCTAATTGACCTTTAGCTAAAGCATCATCCCAGCTTTGCTCTGTTAAATCTGCTGTAATTCCTAACTGCTCCCAGATCTTAGCTGGTGCTTGAGGCATGAAAGGTACTAATGCAATAGCAATCCTTCTTAGATTATCTAATAAATTATATAAAACCGTTCCTAATTTGTCACGTTCAGTCTCATCTTTAGCCAAAATCCACGGCTCTGTCTGATCAATATACTTATTAGTCCGCCTAATTAAGAGCCATAACTCTTCTAAAGCAGTACTGAACTGTAACTGTTCAATATTCTCTGCCATCGCTGCCAAAGACTCTTGAGCTACCTCTTCTAAATCTTGATCAAAATCTGTCTCTACAGTTGCTTCAGGAATCTGACTATCAAAATACTTATCGACCATTGCTACCGTTCGGTTCAATAAATTACCTAAATCATTGGCCAAGTCAGCATTGCTTCGCTGAATAAATGATTCGGTAGAATAAGAACCATCAGATCCAAAAGCAATCTCACGTAATAAGTAATAACGGACAGCATCAACCCCAAAATCATCGATCAACTTAACTGGATCAATTACATTTCCCTTTGATTTAGACATCTTACCCCCTTCTACTAACAAAAAGCCATGTCCAAATACCTGTTTAGGTAAAGGTAGGTCAGCTGCCATCAAGATAGCGGGCCAAATCACTGTATGAAACCGTAAAATATCCTTACCAACTATGTGAATATCAGCCGGCCAAAATTGATTAAACTTCTCCTCATCACGCCTAAAATCAATCCCAGTTAAATAACTAGTTAAAGCATCAAACCAGACATAAATTACATGATCATCATCAACGGGAACAGGAATCCCCCAATCAAAGGTTGTTCGAGAGACACATAAATCCTCTAAACCATCCTCAATAAAATTGATCATCTCATTTCTGCGCTTAGCAGGTTGGATAAAGTCAGGGTTCTCTTCGATAAAGTCTAATAGTTGATCTTCATACTTTGACATCTTAAAGAAGTAACTCTCTTCCTCCATCCATTCAACTTCTCGGTTACAGTCAGGACAATTATTATCCTCATCTAACTGCCTTTCCTTCCAGAAAGTCTCACATGGAGTACAATAATAACCTTGGTACTTATCCTTATAAATATCCTCCTGATCATAAACCTTCTTAAAGATCTGTTGCACATCCAACTTATGCTCTTTACTTGTAGTTCTAACAAACTCTGTATAATCTACTTCAAGCTTATCCCACAGTTGTTTGAATGAATCTACAATCTCATCTACATATTCAAGTGGCTCTTGATCATGTTTAGCCGCTGTTTGAGCAATCTTCTGTCCATGCTCATCAGAACCTGTAATCAACTCTGTTTGATAGCCTTGTAGTTCTTTAAACTTAACGATTGTGTCAGCTGCAGTAGTAGTATAAGTATGACCAATATGCAACTTATCATTCGGATAATAAATCGGTGTTGTAACATAAAAAGTCTTATCACTCATCTTCTATCCTCAACTCCTTTTTATTTAGTGTACAGTTTACGGTTTACAGTTTACAGTTAAAGAACCAACAATTAAAACCATATTTTTAAAGGTTTTAACTGTACACTATCCACTGTAAACTGTAAACTACAAAAACCCCCCATCCCTAAAGTTAGGGACGAGAGGTTTCATCGCGGTACCACCCTAATTGCTATCACCATAGCCACTCTCTAGCTCAATAACGGTAGCTAACCGTTCTAGCCTACTGAACTTCAGCTAGTCAGCTTCAAGGCCATCTTCAGTACTCCCCTCATCCTGGTTCTCAGCTTCCTCCAGTTCTCTGTAAATAAGGTGGTGGTACTTACTCTCCCCTTCATTGCTTTTAGTTTAATATTAATTTTTCTATCAAGTGAAGAAGTCCCTCCAGGTTCTTTGAACCTTTCGTGATCGATAAGTGCCCCAAAAAGCTTGGGCACTTATCTTTTCCGCTCCAGGGCCATCTTCAGTACTCCCCTCATTCTGGTTCTCAGCTTCCCCCAGTTCTCTGTAAATAAGGTGGTGGTACTTACTCTCCCCTTCATTGCTTTTGTTTAATATTAATTTTTCTATCAAGTGAAGAAGTCCCTTCGGGTTCTTTGAACCCTTCGTGATCGATAAGTGCTCTAAAGACCTTGAGCACTTATCTTTTCTACTCTCCCTTTATTGCTTTTGGTTTGCTATTAATTTTATTGCTTTTTATCTTTGGTTTTAACTATCAATTATAAACTGCCCTTATGTATTATCTTCCCAACCTACTTAAAAAATATACATCATTAGACTAGATTTGTCAAGGGATTAGCTTTATTGATCATATAATTCAAGTTTATCCGTTAACCCATTCAAATCACTGATCATCTGATCTAGTTGATCGGCAATAGCAGATGTCTGTTGAGCTTCAGCAGACTGTTCTTCACTGATTGCAGCAACCTGCTCTGCCGAAGCAGCAACCTCTTCAGTAAAGCTAGCCACTTCATCTACATTAGAAACAAGTCGCTCCAACGTTGAATCCATACCATTAACCCGTCCTTTAATATCTATGAAGACATCATCTGCTTGGTTGATAATCTCCATTCCAGCTTCAGCTTTACTACGTCCGCCCTTCATTGCTTTAACAGTATTTTCGGAACGCTCTTTCATCTCCCTAATTAAATCAACAATATCTTCAGCTGCCGTATTCGACTCGACTGCTAATTGCCTAATCTCCTCTGCTACTACTGCAAAACCTTGCCCGTGTTCTCCAGCTCGTGCTGCTTCTATACTAGCATTTAAAGCCAATAAATTCGTCTGCTCTGCTATATTAGTAATCACATCAACAAACTGACTGATTTCTTGAGTATAGTCATTCAATTGATCTACTGTAGTAGCTGATTGATTAATCGTTTGATTGACCTCTTGCATTGAATTGACAGCATTATTAATGATTTCAGTCCCTTCATTAGCAGCCTGAGAAATATCTTTGATCGAAACTTGCTCTTCATCAGTCGTTGCTCCACCTATATTTTGCAGATCAGCAGCCAAATTTTGAACCAAGCTAACTTGACGTTCTGAACTACTTGCTACCTGCTGAATAGCTGCCGAAGCTTGTTCAGCCATCTCACCTGATTCATCAGATGCTTTAGATAAATCATCACTGATTTGATTGACCTTTTCCGTTGCCTGATCAATTCGTTCCATCATTTGAGTCATATTAATCATCATCTGATTCAACTCTCGTTGCAAAAATCCAATCTCATCATTTCGCTTAACATCCAAAGTCTCAAGATCAAGATCTCCTTCCCCCATCGCCTCTAGCATACACCCGATCTTTTTAACAGGACCAATGATCAATCGATTAGTCAAGTATAAGATTACAGCTGTTATTGTTATCGTATTCACTGCTGTAGCAATATAAACAGAGAATTCACCTTGATAGATATGTTGATTAATCAGATTGTTCAACCACTCTCCGATTACCGGGCCAACTAATAAAGCTAAAATTGTCCAAAATAAAAACTTAACCCGTAGACTGACCTTCAAATTCTTTAAATTAATTAACTGATTTATATTCTTACTCAATTTAATCCTCCTTTAGTTAATTTCCTCATTGATAATTATTCTTCAGAAAAGTGATAATCCCTTGTGAAAGTTCTGTGAATTTAATTTGAACTTTCTTGATAAATAGCTTAAGTTTAAGTACAAGTCTAAGTTTAAGTAAGAACTAAAAGCCCTTATGTTTTTAACGGTTGACTCAGACTTAACCTCAACCTTAAACTTAAGCTATTTTGTAATTAATCCTTAACTCGATAAGTTTCATCATTCATAAATGAATCTTCCGTAGTTATCAATCCTTCCTCTACCAATAGATCCAATTTATCTCGTAATTGCTCAACATCTAATGTCTCTTCTAAATTCTTATTAACCTGCTCTAATTTAAAGGCTATATCAGTACTAGCAATTGGTAACTCATCAACAACTGCTTCATATAACCGCTCAATCTCAACATTACTCTGCTCTTCTAATTCTTCAAAAGGATTTTTAGTATGGGGACTGGTCGTCTTAGCCACCCTCACCCTAATTGCTAAAGTTCTTCCAAAGATTGCTGAAGATACAAAAGCATCCCCAGAACGCAAATAAGGCAATCGCTTAGCTTCATCAGCAGTTAAATCCGTTTCTTGCTTGATCGTTTCAATATCAGTTGCCCTTACCGTTCTAAAGACAAATTTAGTATTCAATTGAGCTGTCACTGTCTCATCAAGTAATGTTGGTCGTTGAGTCGCTAAGATTAAGAAGGTTCCATACTTTCGCCCCTCTTGTGCAATCTCTTTTATAATCTTATTAGCTGGTGATTGATAACCTTTCGGAGCAAAGTTATGAGCCTCATCAGTAGCCACTACAAATGGAGGAAAATAGTCAGCCTCTTGACGTCGATATTGAGCATCCTTATAATCACGCCGTTTCCGATATAAAGTGCCTAAGGCATATGTAGCAAAGACCTGTAATAGCCAGATTGGCCCTTGAATCACAACTAATTTTCTGGCCCTAACACCTTCTTCGATCTGATCGATACTATGGCTAAATAATCCTTCCCTCTTTAACCTACCAAGTCTCCAAGCTAGGCCACTGATTGAACTAGCTGGCAAATCACCAAACTCTCTTAATAAACCTAAGTAGTTATTATATTCCTCTTTTTTGTTTCCAGTAACGGCTCCATTTTTGAGATCACGTTCAATTCTATTTTGACCCAATCTCTGTGCTTCTTGTAAATCGCCTAATCTTTGATCAAAAGTCAATAAGCTATCTCTTTTTTGGTGTAACTTCTGAACAGCATTGATCATTGAATCACTCAAGTCACTAGCAGCTGCCAATAAATCGGTCAAATCCTTACTAGATAGCTCAGCAAAATTAACCCCTACATCTTGACCGATCTGATACACTGCAAAATTATCATTAAAATTAACCTGCTTCTCCTCTGCTAAATTAGGAAATGGAGTAGCAAAATCCATTTCAAAGTGAGGGTCAAAGACAATCGTTGGAATCTCTAACTTCATTAACTCCTCTAAAATAACCCTCATTCCAAATGACTTACCTGATCCAGAACCACCAATAATCCCGATGTGAGGATATTTATGCATTGCCTTTAATTTAAAATTAAATGGAATCCCTTCCTGAGCAATTACCTTATCATCCTCCAATAACGGAGCAATCCCCTTTAAGTGATCATCCATTCCAGAAGCCATCTCTTCCGTTCCTTTAATTACTCCTAAAACCAAGCCCTCTTCGGGTTCCTCTTTGACCAGTAAATCCTTAACTTCATCAAAACTAGGTATATCAACATCGACTCCAGTCTGAATCGGGTAAGGTGCTTCTTCTAGCAACCTCACTTTAGCAATATTTATTTCATCCTCTGCTAAATTATACCCTATACTCTTTAAAGATTCAATAACACCTTGATCAACAAAGCTATTATCTATTGCTAGTGGAATATATCGGTTATAAGATTGGGTTTCAATTACCTCACCTAATGGATAATTCAACTCAGAATCAATTATTTTTAACATTTCATTAATCCTAAACTTACGCTCTTTAGAAGCAACATAGACCTGTTGTTGAGTCGTCAAACCTACTACCTGCATCTAATCACCACCTTAATATATTCGATCTAAAGATTTAGCATGAAATAATTTCTGCTTTAAACCAGGCTCTAAATAATTATCAATCAATAATTCCATCATCTTATCCGTAATCCTTACCTCTTCATCAACAATATCTAACCAAATTGGAATCCCTCTACCACCTGCAGGAGTTAAAGACTGAACCAAAGCAGCAATCAAATCTAACTCCTGTTCTTGCTCCTTTAAGATATCAAGCCCAATTACTCCTGGATCACGGGTTGTCCTTAAAAAGACAGAACTTAATGTCTCCCCCTTAAAACTATCAATCTCTTCTAATTTTATCATCTCTCCCATCTCTAGTAAACCAAATAATAACTCTCGATCATACATTTCTATCATCTTAGCAGGCAAATCATCTGCTAGATTTTTACTTAGATCATTCGTTCCAATCTCTTCTATAACCCCTACTAGGATAACATCATTTTCTAAAGCCAACTCCACTAGCCTTTTCCACTCCTCTTCAGCCTGCATCTGATACCTAATCAGTGAACCATCCATCATAATTAATTTAGGATTCCACTCTAAGATACTATCTTTAGCTACTAAGATTTCTAATGCCGCTAATAAAGAACTTTTAATCTTTCCTGCTGCTTCTTGAGGATAAACTATAACATCTTTATTCTCTTGGGCCAAATTATCCTTATAAGTCTTTTTTCGGATCTTATCTCGATCTTCATCAATTAAAGGGCTAAAAGCTTCATGCTTGACAATACCTTCTTTATTTTTATCTGTACTCTTTGCCAAAGCTTGTAATAAAGTAATGTAATGAGGATAATTCTTCCCTAATGTATTAATTGAACCATCTACCCCCACAACATCCTGCTCAGCTAACCATTCTTCGATCTCTTGCTGATCTATTTCATTTAAAGTTACAATTTTACCTACCTTTTGACTAATCAAATTTCTCAGCTCTTTTTGAGCTAAATTAGCTTGATTTTGATACTTCTCTTTCAACTTTTGATTACATTCTTGTAATAATGATTTTAAACCAGTTGTTATCTCATTCATAATATCACCAACCTTTATTCTTTCTTCAAGATTAAAAACTCATTCCCTTCTTTTGTAAAAAAGATTTTTTATTGACTTTTAAAATAAATTTTAGTATAATTTGTTAGGTTGTTTTGTCGAAAAAGGGTTTTATAACTAAAATTTTATTATAACTATTGACTTAGCTTGAAAAATATGTTATTATTTAGATAGATAATGTCGAATAACCAAACATAAGAAATTAAAGGAGGATTATACATGAAATCAACAGGAATTGTAAGGAAAGTAGATGAATTAGGACGAGTTGTGATTCCAATTGAATTAAGAAGGACTTTGAATATTGAAAATAAGGATGCTTTAGAGATTTATGTCGATAAGGAAAAGATCATCTTGAAAAAATATCAACCGGCTTGTATCTTCTGTAATAATGCTGATAACATCACTAACTTCAAGGGGAAGAATATTTGTCCTGAATGCTTAGAAGAAATGTCACATTCTGCTTAGGTTTTTAATAACATATATAAGTAATAGAGGTGCATTGATCATCAATGCACCTCTATTACTTATCAACCTTAATCTTAATTCCAATCTGATAAACCTCACTTTTAGGTAGATCACGCTCTTGAGCTACCTTCTTAATCGCTTGCTTCTTAGTTAACCCTTCTTTCATTCTCTGCTTAAGATGTTCTAGAATAGAAAGACCTTCCCACTTTGGACCTTCTAGCTCTTGATCTTTACCTTGATTACCCTCTAAGACAAAAGCAATCTCTCCTTTTGGAGCTTGCTCTTCAAATCTTTCTAATACTTCACTGACTAAACCATCGACCTTTTCTTCAAACTTCTTTGTCAACTCCCTACAGACTACTATCTGTCTATCCCCTAAAATTTCTAAGATATCCTTTAAAGTAGCTACTAAACGATGAGGAGCTTCATAGCAGACAATCGTCCTCTCCTCCGTTTTTAATCGTTCTAAATAGCTCGTTCGCTCTTTATTTTTGCGTGGTAAGAATCCTTCAAAGACAAATCTATCGGTTGGTAAACCAGAAACGACCAAACTGCTTGTCACAGCCGTTGGCCCGGGAACAGGAATTATCTGTATACTTTGTTTACGCAATAGTTTAATCAATTCATACCCTGGATCAGAGATACCTGGCATTCCTGCATCAGAAACTAAGGCTATATCCACCCCATCCTTGATCTTACTCAATAATTGCTTACTTTTACTAGTCGCATTATGTTCATGATAACTGGTCAATTTAGTCTTAATTTGGTAGTAATTTAATAACTTTTGAGTTCGTCTTGTATCCTCAGCAGCAATCAAGTCAACATCTTTTAATGTATCTAAAGCTCGCAAAGTAATATCAGCTAAATTGCCAATTGGAGTACCACAAACATATAAAGCTCCATCACTCATCTAATTCCCCCTTAATCAATTTCAACTTCTGTTGCCGTGTCAACTGTTTAATAGCGTATTCCCTTTTTTGAGCCTGACTACGCGTTGTATACTCTTCTGTATAACGCACCTTAACTGGACTTCTACCCCGAGTATATTTGGCCCCTTTCCCTTGATTATGCTCTTTAATCCTTCTTTTTATATCTGTTGTATACCCTGTATACAATGTATCGTCACTACATTGTACAATATAAACATAGTGTCCCATAAAATACTTTATCCATTCCCCTCCGGATAATAAATTTCTTTTATTTGTTCAGTATAATTTCCTTGATTATTATAAATAATAAATGGAGGTAATACTTCAAGACCAACCCCTCCACCTTTACTAGCTTCTAGCAAAAATAAATTAGCATTACTATCTTTTCGAGAATAGACCAATCTCATTCTTTTAGCTGCCAGATTATAGTCAGCCAATAATGCTAATAACTCAGCTAAACGCTGAGTTCGATATACATAAGCTACTTTCCCCCCATATTTAACTAACTGACTACTCACTCTTATTACATCTTCTAAATCACATTTCAACTCATGACGAGCCATAGCCACACTGTCCTCAGGATTTATTCTGCCACTACCTTTCTTTAAATATGGTGGGTTACTAACAATGTAATCAAAACTTTCCCTTCCAAAAGATTCGACAGCTTCTTTTAGATCAACTTCCCTAAACTCTACTCTATCTTCTAGATTATTATACTCAGCACTACGCTTAGCCATATCAATTAATTCAGCTTGAATATCGATTCCATAGACTTGTTTAGTTTTAAACTTAGCTTGAATCAAATGAGGGATAATCCCATTTCCCGTTCCTAGGTCTAATACTAAATCAGCTTCTTTAGGATTAACAAAATTAGCTAATAAAACAGCATCTAGAGAAAAACAAAAGTAATTTGGGTTTTGAATTAGCTCTAAATCATCAATTAATAGTTTATCTAATCGCTCATCTTCCTTAAGTTTAAGATCTGTCATCCCCTCAATCTACCTCCACTTCTTCATCCGCTTCAAATAAACCCATACAAAACAAACAATCTCCTTCTCTAGCCTCACCAAAGTTAAGATGGCAGATATGAAAACCTTCCGTGTACAACCGTTCTAAATTATCTTGACTGGTCTCAGCTGTCTTTCCTTCTTCCTCCTCTTCCTTTTCCTTTTCAAACAATAATCTCTTTAAATTTTCATTCTCCTCTTTAAGTGTTTCATTCTCCTTATAAATATCATAAACTGTATTTTTGACCTTTTGAAAATCATTAACTAATACCTGTAACTGTTCTTGAAAATGCGCTAATAAACTAATAATCTCTTTCACTACCAACCCCCCAAACCAAATTTTGCTATATTTACTATATTTATATTAAATAGTAAGTAACATTATTTATCCTTTTTGCTGCTCTTTACTTCAACCTCCGCAGCATCAACCTCAAACTCCTCATTATTTTTTAGTTCTACTCTTACTGTTTCCTTAACAACATTTCGATCTTTAACTCTACCTACTCCCATTTTAGTCTTAACTTGTTGACCTATATTAGGCAATTCTTTTTTAGTATTTAAGTAATTTTTAGCCTCATATCTCAAACAACACATTAATCTACCACAAACTCCTGATATCTTACTAGGATTTAATGATAAGTCCTGTTTTTTAGCCATTTTTATTGAGATGGGCTCAAAATTCCTCAAGAATGTTTTACAACATAACTGCCTACCACAAGGGCCAAGTCCTCCTAACATCTTGGCTTCATCTCTAACCCCAATCTGCCTTAACTCTATTCTTGTTCTAAAGACCGATGCTAAATCTTTAACCAATTCCCTAAAATCAACCCTTCCATCTGCCGTAAAGTAAAATAATAACTTCTTTTTATCAAGAGTATATTCAGCATCAATCAACTTCATTGGCAATCCATGTTCTTCAATCTTTTTTAAGCAGATATCAAAAGCTCGCTCTGCTTCTTCTTCATTCTCTTTAGCTTTTTGAATATCACTCAAAGTAGCCTTCCGTATAATCGGCTTTAAAGGAGATTTTAAGTTAGATTCATCTATCTCCTTAACATCGGTTACAACCTCTCCTAACTCGACCCCTCGAACCGTCTTTACAACTACTTGTTGACCAACATTTAATTCAGTTTGATCATCATCCTTAAAGTAATAAATTTTACCAGCTTTTTTGAAGATTACTCCAATTGCTTCTGCCATCTATTTTGCCTCCCTAACCTACTTAGTTTTAACAACATTACTTCTATTGTCAACTGTAAATTAACATTATACTTCTTAATTACATTATTTGTGTTTTGAATTATTTTTATTATTTCCTCTATCTCCTCTACCTTATAACCTTTCGCTTCTTTGATTAATTGCTCTTTATAATCAGCATTTACCAAACCTTCAATTTGAGTTAATTTAACTAATAATAGATCTCGATACCATAATAAAAATAGATCTAAAACCTGATTTATCTGCTCTTTATACTCTAATAATTTTTCTGCAACCTCAAAGACAGTTACCTGATCTAACTCCTTGATAGCTAAAACCAACTTTAAAATATCTTCTCGCTCTGCTAACTTTTCCTCATCCTCTATTAGTTGTACAGCATCTTTATAACGACCAGCTGCCAAAGATGTAATCAACTGACTTTTTTCTGGAGATAATTCATAATCAGAATTCAATTGCTCTTTAATTAATTGATCAGGTAATAATCTAAATCTAATCAACTGGCACCTAGAAAGAATAGTTGGTAATATATTTTCCGCATTATTAATGGTCAAGATTATTATAGCATACTGCGGTGGCTCTTCTAATATTTTCAGCAAGCTATTAGCAGCTTCCAAATTTAGTTGCTCAGCTTGATAAATAATATAGATTTTCCATCTGCTTTCATAAGGCTTATACAATATTTCCCGTTGTAAAGCTCGGATTTGATCTATTTTTATCCACTTACCATCCGGCTTGATCTCTATAATATCTGGATGGTTTTGATTATCAGCCTTGCGGCATGAGATACATTGCTCACAAGCATCTGCACTCTCTTCTTGACAATTAATTGCTTTAGCAAATTCAAAAGCAGCTATATCTTTACCAACCCCTTGTTCTCCTAAAAAAAGATAAGCATGGCTTAATCTATCACCTTTTAACTGCTTCTTTAAAATTGTAATAGCTAAATCCTGTCCTATTACCTTATCAAAAGACATCTATATTACTCCCCTTTATCTATACAAATCGACCAGTAAGCCTCTCATCTCATCTAATTTATCTAAAATCTCTAATTGGGCTGATTGGTCATCAACAATCATCTCAGTCAATTCTTCTAAGGATTGGTCAACCTTATTAACCAGGTTATAAACCTTTCCTTGTATTGGACTATAATCTTCCTTAACCTGATACATTTTATCTACTACTTCCTCAACAAAACTACTGACCATCTTTTTATACTTTACAAACTCTTTGAATGTTCTATGCTTTGCTAACTTCTCTCCTTGCTGATCAATTAAATCTAATAATTGATCAAGCCTAGCTTTAGTCTCTTCTCCATGAACCTGCTTCAGCTCTTCTAAAAAAGTTTTCTTTACAGTTGTAGACTTTATCTTTTGATTGCCTTGCGTTGACAAAACCGTATTCAAGTCATGCTTTAGTTTGTTCTGAATCTTCATTTTATATCACCATCTTGTTAAGCAAAGATTTAATTTGATTAAATACTTCAACTACAGAACAACTAGCATTAATCAGCTCAATCCTTGCTTCAGAATCAGCTAAGGTTAGATATCCTTCTCTAACCAAATTATGAAAAGAAATTCTTTCCGCTTCCATTTTATCCCCTTTTAGATTAGCTTCTTCAGTTACCTTTTTGGCCCGTTCTAAAGAATGCAGAGGATCAATATCTAATAGCAAAGTCAAATTAGGCTCCAAACCATCTGTAGCTATCCAATTTAACCTCTTAATCAGTTCAACATCAAAGCCACGACCATAACCTTGATAAGCTACAGTAGCATCTATATAACGATCACTAATTACAATCTTTCCTTCTTCCAAAGCTGGTTTAATTACTTCAGCTATATGCTGAGCCCGCTCAGCACAGTATAATAATAATTCAGCCTTAGAGACTAATTGATCATAATCAGGATTTAATAAAAGCTCTCTAATCTCTTTTCCAATCTCTGTATCACCAGGTTCATATGTTGTAATAACTTGATAACCTAATCCTGTTAAATATTCTTCAATTAAATTCATTTGGGTTGATTTTCCAGAACCTTCTACACCCTCTAAAGTTATAAAATATCCCTTCATCTTTTTTCCTCCAACTAATTCAGGCTATTCTTATTATTCTTGACAAAAGAATAAATTCCTCTATCTAGATATTTTTAAATCTTTATCTTAAACTTTATTGATATAAAGCTTAAGTTTAAGGCTGAGGTTAAGTTTAAGTCAACCACTAGAAACATAAGGGCTTAGCTCTTACTTAGACTTAGACTCAAACTTAAACTGAATTGTAATTAATAAATAAAACAGCCCTCTGCTTGAGGGCCGTTTTATTTATTAATCCAAACTATAATTTGGTGCTTCTTTCGTTATTGTAACATCATGAGGATGACTTTCCTTCAAACCAGCACCAGTAATCCTTACAAATTTTCCATTCTTTCTTAAGTCTTCAATTGTTGCTGTTCCACAGTAGCCCATTCCAGAACGTAATCCACCTACCAGTTGATAAAGCGTCTCTGCTAACTCTCCTTTATATGGTACCATTCCTTCAATCCCTTCTGGAACTAACTTTTTATCATCTTCTTGGAAATAACGATCCTTACTTCCTTGTCTCATTGCTCCAATAGAACCCATTCCTCGATAAACTTTATAACTTCTTCCTTTATAAATCTCTTTCTCTCCTGGAGCTTCTTCAGTTCCTGCTAACAAACTACCCAACATAACAGCTTTGGCCCCAGCTGCTAACGCCTTAACTATCTCACCTGAATACTTAATTCCACCATCAGCAATCACAGAAGCACCATATTCGTCAGCCACCTTAGCACAATCATAAACTGCAGTAACTTGTGGTACCCCAACTCCTGCTACCACTCTAGTTGTACAGATAGAACCCGGGCCAACACCCACCTTAACTACATCAGCTCCTGCTTCAATTAAATCCCTTGTCGCCTCTGCTGTGGCTACATTACCAGCAATAATATCTAAATCAGGATAATCTTCTCTAACTTTGCTAACCATCTTAATTACACCTTGAGAATGACCATGAGCTGTGTCTATAACTAATGCATCCACTCCCGCTTCTACTAAAGCTTCAATTCTTTTATCTGTTCCCTTAGCAATTCCTACAGCAGCACCTACTAACAATCTCCCTTGACTATCCTTAGCTGAATTAGGATATTTTTCAGCCTTCTCAATATCTTTAATCGTAATCAAACCTTTTAAGATATTATTTTGGTCAACTAAAGGTAATTTTTCAATCTTATGTTCTTGTAAAACTTCTTTTGCTTCCTCTATACTTGTCCCTACTGGAGCAGTAATCAACTCCTCTTCAGTCATTACATTTTTGATTGGTTGTTCAAAATCATTCTCAAAGCGCAAATCACGATTAGTAATAATTCCTACTAATTTTTTATCTTCATCTAAAATTGGAACACCAGAGATACGATACTTAGCCATTAATGCTTCTGCTTTATAAACTTCATCCTCTGGACTTAAATAAAAGGGATTTACAATAACTCCACTCTCTGAGCGTTTAACCTTATCAACTTCCTCTGCTTGTGCTTCTACAGACATATTCTTGTGAATAATTCCTAATCCACCTTCTCTAGCTATAGCAATAGCCAACCTAGCTTCCGTAACAGTATCCATTGCTGCACTCATAATTGGAATATTAAGCTTTATTTTATCAGTTAACTCACTACTTGTACTTACCTCTTTAGGTAACACCTCCGAATGAGCCGGTCGTAATAAAATATCATCAAAAGTTAAACCTTCCTTTACAATTTTATCTTTCATCATATAACCCCCTAAATATAATTTTCTCCTAAATCAGAAATAATATTAAGCTATTAGATATTTAAAAACCTAAGCATAGTTTGACACAAACTACACTTAGGCTCATAAGTAATAAAATACCACTATGATTCGTAGTCAAGTAGTTTACGGCTACTTGGTAGAAACTTTCGAGCCCTATTCTCGAAGATATACGAATTAATCTATAATTACATAAATAAATTCGTTTAATTTTTTATAAGTGTATCAGACTTAATTATAACTGTCAAGTATTGACTCAACTTTTCAAATAACAAAGTTAAAGCTAAATAGAAACTTATAATAAAACAATAAAAGGTAGCCTCGAAAGGCTACCCTTTTATTATTAATTTATTATTCCTCACCGCAACGGTGTAAGATTGTTTCCCATCTTTCATCTACATGTTCTTGAATCTCTTCAATTAAACCTTCATTCTCAGGTTTGAACAGATGCTTAAACCTTCCTTGTGGCTCTAACCAATCTGTAATCGGCTTCTTAGCTTTAGGATTATAGTTTAATTTCCATTCTCCATTCTCAACCTCAAATAATGGCCAGAAACAAGTATCCGCAGCAATTTTAGTCAACTCAATTCCCTCTTCAGCTTTACTTCTCCAACCACGAGGACATGGAGCTAAAACATTAAGGAATGCTGGTCCCTCAGTTTCAAAAGCTTTCTTAGCTTTCTTCATTAAATCCTGCGGTTTAAAAGGAGAAGCCTGAGCAACATATGGAATATTGTGTGCAGCCATAATATCTGTTAGCTCTTTTCTATACTGCTGCTTACCAGGAATTACTTCCCCAGCAGGTGAAGTCGTTGTATTTGCTCCTTTTGGTGTAGCACTAGAACGCTGAATTCCAGTATTCATGTAAGCTCCATTATCATAACATAGATAAACCATATCATGACCACGTTCCATAGCTCCAGATAATGATTGGAATCCAATATCATAACTACCACCATCACCACCAATGGCAATAAAATCAAAGTCCTCATCCATCTTGCCTTGATTTCGTAAAGAACGATAAGCAGATTCTACCCCACTGATAGTTGCTGCAACGTTCTCAAATGCGTTATGAATGAAAGAATCTTCCCATGCAGTATAAGGATAAATAGTAGTAGAAACTTCTAAACAACCTGTTGAGCATCCTACAACAGCTGGATTATCGCTTGCTCTCATCACTAAGCGAACTACCGTTCCAGCTCCACAACCTGAACATAATCTATGCCCACCAGTTAATCTCTCTTCTTTCTTAGCAGCTTCTTTTAATTTCATTACTCACACCTCCTATTCTCTTACACCAAGATAATTAATTTTTTGTTCTACATTACCAGTTTCAGCAATTTGTTGTAAGTCTTCAAAGACACTTTCTATCTCTTCAACTTTAATATCTCTTCCACCTAGACCATATACGTAATTAACTACTTCTAAGTCAGCATCACTATCATATAAAGCTGCTCTAGTATCAATATAGACTGGTCCACCAGTAGTAGAGAATGTATCAGCTCGATCTAAAATTGCAACAGCATCAAGATCTTTTAATGCATTAGCAATCTCTTCAGCAGGGAATGGTCTATATAACCTGATCTTTAATAACCCAGCTTTAACTCCTTGCTCTCTTAAGTTATCCACTGCAGCTTTAGCTGTACCAGTAGTAGAACCTAGCGCAACTACCGCTACTTCTGCATCGTCTAACTTATACTCTTCAAATAGGCCATACTCACGACCAGAAATCTCTTCATATTCCTTAGCTACTTCTAAAACAACATCTTTTACATTTGAAGCAGCTACAGCTTGTTGCATTTTATGTTCGAAGTAGAAATCTTGTAGATCTAAAGGTCCTACAGCAATTGGATCTTCAGAGTTTAATAAGTAATTATCTGCTTGATAGTCACCTACAAATTCTTCTACATCCTCATCAGCTAATATCTCTAAATTTTCTACTGCATGACTGATGATAAATCCATCTAAGTTAACTATACTAGGCAATCTTACATCTTCATGCTCAGAAATACGAACTGCTTGAATAGCATTATCATAAGCTTCCTGACCATTTTCTGCAAAAAACTGAATCCACCCAGAATCACGAGCACCCATAGCATCACTATGGTCACAGTGAATATTAATCGGTCCACTTAAAGCACGATTTACTACTGGCATTACAATTGGTAATCTAGTACCAGAAGCAATATATAAAACCTCCCACATCAAAGCCAAACCATTAGCAGCTGTTGCTGTCATAGCTCGAGAGCCTGCAGCAGAAGCTCCAACAGTAGCACTCATTGCACTATGTTCACTTTCAACAGTAACATATTCAGTATCCACTTTACCATCAGCTACAAATTGAGAAAAAAGCTGTACCATTGCAGTCTGTGGAGTAATTGGATATGCCGCAACAACATCAGGATTGATCTGTCGCATTGCTTGGGCCATAACTTCATTACCAGTTAAGGCTACTTGATTAGACATTTTAATTTCCCCCTTTCAAATTACTCTTTCTCCATTTCGATAGCATTTACTGGACATTCATGAGCACAAATTCCACAACCTTTACAGTGATCGTAATCAATTTCTGCTTTCACATCACCATCTTCTGATAAGACAGAAGAGTCAGGACAAAAAGCCCAACATCTATGACAATTAATACATGTTTCTTTATCTAAAATTGGTTTTTTAGTTCTCCAGCCACCTGTCTTATAGTTTTTAGCATTACCAGCTTCAAGAATTAATCCACCTTTAGGAATATCCTTGTATCCATCACCTGGTTTAACCATTACTTTTTCACCTCCTGATAAGCCCTTTCAATTGAAGCTAAGTTACCTTCAATAACTTCAGGCTTATGAGCAAACTTCTTTTCAAACTCTTTTTTAACCTGTTCTAAAAACCCTTCATAAGGAACTATTCCTGTTGCCTTGACTAAAGCACCTAACATTGGTGTATTAGGAAATGGAGCACCAATCTCTTCAGTAGAGATCCCATAAGCATCAACTGTCCATACTTCTCCATCAAATCCTAATTTCTCTTTTAAGGCTGTTGGATCTTCTGTAGTATTAACAATAATCTTCCCCTCTGCAGGAACACCTTGCGTTACATCTACTACATCTAGCAACGTCGGATCCAAGACTGCTACAGTACCAGGTTCAGTTACTTGACAATGAACAGTAATCTTATCTTCACTGATCCTATTATAGGCTAATACTGGAGCACCCATCCTTTCAGGACCATATTCAGGAAATGCTTGAATATTCCTTCCTGTTTTAGCAGCAACCTTACCCAATAGAATAGATGCTGTCTTTCCACCTTGTCCACCTCTACCATGCCAACGAATTTCTGTTAAGCTTGCCATCTATATTCCTCCTTTCATATTAAAAAATCAATAAATTAGATAATCCAATTCCTTTTACTCTAAATAAAATATTAGATAATTATATTATTACCTTGGATTATCTAATTGTTTCTCTTCTTTAGATAATATTCTGTAAGATTAATTTTAACTCCTTCTTAAACAGGTTAAGTTTAAATTTTCAGATTATTTGTAATACCTTGTGATAAATTTTAATTTTTTATTGTTTTTTCTTCTTTTTTAGTAAGTACGTATATTTTTTTTGAGCTGCTTCTAATAAATAAATAGCATGATCGATCAGATCAGGGTCTGAAACAGAGTTAAAATATCTTCTTGCTCTATTAAGTTCCTTTTGAGTCTCTTCTAAATCTTGGCTTAATTTATCCTTCGAATCAGAATGCTTATCTGAACAACCAATATTTAGCAACTCTGCTAACTTGTTAATTGCTAGCCCCCCTTTTAGATTAGTTCTATACTAGGATAACCAAGTTAATAAAAAAAATTCATCACTAGTACAGATCAATCGTGATTATGAGGGCCTTAATAATAAAAATACCTGCGAAAATCATCAGCAAGATTTTCACAAGATATTTTAGGAACTTCTAAATTAAATTTTAGTGCTATCACCAAATCTAATTGATATAACTTTTTATTGTTATACCTTACAGAATATGACCTTAGTGAAAAAAATATTTTGACTTAGAAATTATTATACCAATTATTTTATGAGGTGTCAAGAAAATTCTGAATTTTGATAATAAAAATATAGTCACCGCACAGTGACTATATTTCCTGCCTACCTTCTAAAGCTTTGGACAATGTAACCTCATCAGCATACTCCAAATCTCCACCAACTGGTAATCCATGAGCTATTCTAGTTACTTTAATCTCTAACGGCTTCAATAACTTAGAAATATACATCGCTGTCGCTTGCCCTTCTACATTAGGGTCAGTAGCTATTATAACTTCTTCTACAACTCCCTCTTCGATCCTAGTCAATAAATCACTAATCTTGATATCATCAGGACCTAAACCATCTATTGGTGAAATAGCACCATGCAATACATGATAAACACCATTATATTCACCAGTCTTCTCCATAGCAATAATATCTTTTACATTTTCAACTACACAAATCATAGCTTTATCTCTTTTAGTATCTCCACAGATATAGCAGGGATCATTTTGAGTCAAGTTATGACAACTTGAACAATAGGTTAATTTGCCCTTAATCTCTAAAATTGACTCTCCTAATTGATTAACTTCATTCTTTTTCATATCTAATATGTAAAAAGCTAATCTTTGTGCAGTCTTAGGGCCAACACCAGGCAATTTACTCAATTGTCCAATTAGCTCCGCTAAAGGCTTTGGATAATATTTCATAAATTAAACTCCTTAGAATAATCCAGGGATATTCATACCACCAGTTAATTTATTCATTTCTTTAGAAGCTAACTCTTGAGCTTCTCTAGTTGCCTCATTAGCAGCAGCTAAAATTAAATCTTCTAACATTTCTGTGTCATCTGGATCTACTACATCAGGATCAATACTGATATCAACAATCTCTTGTTTACCATTAGCAACTACAGTTACAACTCCTCCTCCAGCAGAAGCTTCAATTGTTTTATCAGCTAATTCATCCTGCATCTTAGTCATCTGCCCTTGCATCTTCTGAACTTGTTTCATCATTTTATTCATATCCATAAATATCAACTCCTTAAAAATATTTAATCAAGTTATTAATCTACAGATTCAACCTGAACAACATCTCCATTAAAAATCTCAACTGCTTGTTGCACCAGTTGATGCTGAAGCACTTTTTCTTTATTATTTTTTTTAGTACCGTTAGGTTTATTTCTAGAAAAGATGCAGTTCACCTGCAAATCTACTCCAAAAATTTTCTTGATAACTTTAGTTAAAACCTCTTTTTCCTGTTCTACAGAATCCTTGTGGAATTCATGCTCAAAAGCAATTGTTAGTTTATTATTTTCTAATTTACTAGGCGTTGCATCACGTAATAATGCTTGCAACCTCATTCTTTTTTTATTCTTTAGATAATCTAAGATATCTTCCCAATTATCTTTAAACTCACTTAATGTCAATGAAGTGGTAGTTGATTTTTTCTCTTCTTCTGGGTTGGATTTATTATCATTATTAGGTTGCTTATTAGTAGCTGAGGTTTCTGTTAAATTAGATACTTGAGGCTGATCTGTTTTTTTAGATGTTACTTCACGTTTTGATTTGTTATCTATCTGTTCTTCTAATCGTGAAATTCTATCTAAAATTCCAATCAATGACTTATTTTCTTCAAACTTGATTAATTTAATAACTCCCATTTCTAATATAATCCGTGGTTGAGTCGTCTGTTTTAAATCAGCTTCTATTTCATTTGCAATCTCAATTAACTGTAATAACTGAGATGCTTCTATTTCATTAGCTTGTTCTATTAATACTTCTCGTTGCTCAGTAGTTATATCTAACAGTCGTTCATTCTCTTTACACTCTTTAACTAACAATAAATTACGAAAATGGTAAACCAAATCACTGATAAACCTCTTTATATCTTTACCTTGATTTACTATTTGATTGACTAAATCAAGTGCCTTTTCTATTTCTCCAGCAAAAATTATTTCAGTCAGCTTAAATAATACTTGATTACTTACTAATCCTAGCACTGCTTCTAGATCACTCGCAGTAATCTTATTTCCACTATAAGAAATCGATTGATCTAAAATACTAATTGCATCCCTCATACCCCCATCAGCATTACGAGCAATTAAGGATATAGCTTCATTATCAGCTTTAATTCCTTCTTGCTTGCAGATATAATCTAATCTATCTTTTATATCAGCAATTGAAAGCCTAGTAAAATCAAATCTTTGACACCTTGATAAAATAGTTGGTAATAGCTTATGTGGCTCTGTTGTAGCCAAGATAAAGATTACATAATCAGGCGGTTCTTCTAGAGTCTTCAATAAAGCATTAAAAGCCTCTGTTGTTAACATATGTACTTCATCAATAATATATACTTTATAATTACCTTTTAAAGGGGCTGATCTTATCTTTTCCCTTATTTCTCTAATCTTATCAATCCCCCGGTTAGAGGCAGCATCAATTTCTATCATATCAACTGGGTTATTCCCCTTTATATTCAAGCATGGTTCGCACTGATTACAAGGGGTAACTGTTGGCCCATCATGGCAATTTAAGGCTTTTGTCAATATTTTAGCTGTACTAGTCTTTCCTGTTCCTCTTGGCCCGCAAAAAAGATAAGCATGAGCTATTCTATCTAATTGGATAGCATTTTTTAAGGTTTTTACGACAGTTTGTTGACCAGCAATATCAGCAAAATTATCAGGACGCCATTTACGATAAAGTGATACGTAGGTCATCTTATAATAACCTCCACTAAAATATTCTAAGTATAATAATATAAATGGCCGTGCATCCATTCTCACTTACCCCTCCCAAGCGTTACTTAGACAGTTAGCTCGAACCAGGTACCCCTACGGCACACAAGGACATTTACTTACCGCTGCTTCCTTCCGGATCTGACGGAATTTATAAAGCCTTATTGCGTAGGACCCAATCGTCAACACCACTTATCTAAGCCAGACCTTAACAAAGGTAAGCTTAAACAGACTTCAACCCCGCTATAGCGGATTGCGGGTTACAGGGCACCGCTACCACCCCGTTTAGCACGACCAAAATCTATATAAAGGCATTAAGCCTTTATTACTATTTTATTTTCACTAATTTAAATTATATCAGAAAACAAAACTAAAATCAAATTTTTATGGCGGAGAGGGAGGGATTTGAACCCTCGAAGGGCGTAAACCCTTACTCGCTTTCCAGGCGAGCTCCTTAAGCCAGACTCGGACACCTCTCCATAAGCTTAATTATGATCTTAATTTTTTAAAGAAATCTTTCATAATCTGGCTACATCGCTCTTCTAAAGTGCCAGAATTGACTTCTAATCTATGATTTAATCTATCATCATTGACCAAATTAAATAACGTTCCAGCAGCTCCAGCTTTAAGATCATTGGCCCCATAAACTAAAGTATTGATCCGAGCTTGAACTATTGCTCCAGCACACATAGGGCATGGTTCAATAGTAACATATAAACTAGATCCAGAAAGTCGCCAACCACCTAACTTATTAGTAGCTTGACGAATAGCAAGTACTTCAGCATGTGCTGTTGGATCCTGTAAGCTCTCTTTTAGATTATGAGCTTGAGCTATAATCCTATCATCCTTCACAATTACAGCACCAATAGGAACTTCATCCTTTTTAAAAGCTTTTTGAGCCTCTTGCAACGCTAATTCCATATAATAATTATCTCTATTCATAATTATCACTATTCTTAAATTTAATGGCGCGCCCGGGAGGAGTCGAACCTCCAACCTCCTGATTCGTAGTCAGTTACTCTATCCAATTGAGCTACGGGCGCATAATATTAGTTAACAACTCAAAATTTATGATTAAAAGTTTCAAAAGCCCTTAATAGCTTTGAACTTTAATTTTCAATTCTTAATTGTCAATTGTATTCTTTATTGGCGGAGAGAGAGGGATTCGAACCCTCGCTAGAGCAATATGCCCTACTACAGGTTTAGCAAACCCGCCCCTTCAGCCACTTGGGTATCTCTCCACATTAATTCACTTAATAGAGAATAACTAATAATAGTTTAAAAACCTTAAAATCAATTTTTTAAGTTCTTGGTCTTAACTATTCATTGTTCTCTATTAAACTATTCACTGTTTTTTATTGGCGGAGGGGGTGGGATTCGAACCCACGGTACGCGTGAACGCACAGCAGATTTCAAGTCTGCCACCATAAGCCGGACTCGGACACCCCTCCTTAACAACTTGCTTGGTCATTATACATCATAAATAAAGACTTGTCAAGAGAAAATTTAATTAACTCTTGGCCACACACCGCCTATTATACTAGCATAAAAAACAATCCAAGTCAAATTCTATTTTTTTCCTTTCATCATTGTTTAATATCATTCATAAAAAAACTCTCCCATCTTTAGTTCTCAATAGGAGAGTCTTCTTTCTACCTTTTAATTAGCCTTATCTAAAGCTGCTTCAACTGCCTCAATAATCGCTTCACTTGTTACAGTAGCTCCACTTGCTACATCTACATCTGTTGATTGTGCATTCTTAATTTCTGCTGGTACATGATCAAAAGCAATATCTGCTATACCAGCAGTTTCACTGTGATCCAAAACCTCTATATTCACAATGTCTCCTTCAGAAATTTCTACTTCTACCTCTATATCTCCATTACGACCTTCAGCAACTCCTACATATGTTTCTGAACCTATAGCATTCTCAACCGCCTCAATAATTGCTTCACTCGTTACAGTAGCTCCACTTGCTACATCTACATCTGTTGATTGTGCTTCTTTAATATTTGCTGGTACTTCTTCAAACGCAGCATCTGCTATACCAGGAGTTTCATTGTGATCCAGAACCTCTATACTCACAATATCTCCTTCAGAAATTTCTACTTCTACTTCTACTTCTCCTCCATTACCAGAGCCAACTCCTACATATGTTCCATCATCAGCTAATACAGTCCCTTGACCCATAAAAGTAACCATTAAAATTAAACTTAAACAGACTAACAAAGAAATCTTTTTCATTTTTTCACCCCATTTAAATTTATATTGTAATTTAATTAAGCCTTATTTTACTAATCTATTATATTACCCTTTAAACTTAGTCATATTTTTCACAAAAAATATCAAAATTTTTAAATCTAAACTGGTCTGCTCTTTTTATTATACTCAAAAAAAATTTTTATGTCAAATTAATCTTTATTTGAAATTTTATTCCCTTTGAATGAAAACTTTCTTATTCTAAATATAAAAAAACATCCTTTTTAGGATGCTTGAAAATATCTATAATTTAATTGTTATGGCGGAGAGAGAGGGATTCGAACCCTCGCTAGAGCAATATGCCCTACTACAGGTTTAGCAAACCCGCCCCTTCAGCCACTTGGGTATCTCTCCATATTAATTCAATTAATAGAGAATAGTTTAAAAACCTTACAATCAATTTCTTTTAAGTTCTTAGTCTTAACTATTTATTGTTCTCTATTAACTATTCTTTTTATTGGCGGAGGGGGTGGGATTCGAACCCACGGTACGCGTGAACGCACAGCAGATTTCAAGTCTGCCACCATAAGCCGGACTCGGACACCCCTCCTTTTTAACACAATTACAATTATAATTGATTAATTATTATTTGTCAAGAGATTCCCCAAAAAAATTCAAGGCCAATCTAATTAGATTGGCCTTGAATAATTACTTAATTGTTTTCAATTTTTTCTATTCCATCCATATACGGTCTTAAAGCTTCAGGAATAGTTATGCTACCATCTTCATTTTGATAATTTTCAATAATAGCAGCCATTGTCCTACCAATCGCCAGACCAGAACCATTTAAAGTATGTACATAACGAGCATTTGCTTCTGGCTCCGGGCGATACCTAATTTCTGCTCTTCTAGCTTGGAAATCTTCAAAATTACTACAAGAAGAAATCTCCCGATAAGTATTATAACTTGGTAGCCAGACTTCAAGATCATATTTTCTAGCAGCAGTAAAACCTAAATCACCGGTACACATATTCATAACTCGATAAGGCAACTCCAACCTTTTTAAAATAGTTTCCGCATTATTCACTAACTTATCAAACTCTTCATAAGAACTTTCTGGTTCTACAAACTTAACCATTTCAACCTTATTAAATTGATGCTGTCTGATAATCCCTCTTGTATCACGTCCGTGAGCCCCTGCCTCCGCTCTAAAGCAAGCACTATATGCTACATGATAAATAGGTAGATCATCAGCTGATAGAATCTCTTCTCGATACATGTTAGTTACAGGAACTTCAGCAGTTGGAATTAAATAATAATCTGCCCCTTCAATTTTAAAAGCATCTTCTTCAAATTTAGGGAGCTGACCTGTCCCTAACATACTATCTTTATGAACCATAAAAGGAGGAAAAACTTCTCTATACCCATGCTCGTTTAAATGAATATCCAGCATAAAATTAACCAATGCTCTTTCAAGTTTTGCTCCTAATCCTTTTAAAAAAGTAAATCTGGCTCCTGATACTTTAGCGCCTTTTTCAAAATCTAATATGTCTAACTCAACGCCTAAATCCCAATGAGCTTTAGGTTCAAAGTTAAATTTTTTTACTTCTCCCCATTTGCGAGCACAAACATTATCAGCTTCATCTAATCCAATTGGAACATCTTGATGAGGAATATTCGGAATCTGCAACATAATTTCTTTCAAACGTTCTTTATGTTCTTTTAATTCATTGTCCAACTCTTTAATTTCATCGGCTACTTTCCCCATTTTATGGATAATTTCTTCAGCCGCTTCATCTTTTCCTTCTCTTTTTAGCTGGCCTATTTTAGCAGACTCCTGGTTACGAAGTTGTTTTAGTTTTTCTACTTCTTGAATTAGCTTTCTTCTTTTTTGATCTACCTCTGTAAATTCATCAATTGGAGCTTCTGTTCCACGATCCTTTAAAACTTTCTTGATTAAATCAATATTCTCTCTAACAAATCCTAAGTCTAGCATTAAGTTCCCTCCTTAAACTACAGAGTAAAAATACTAACATCTAACATTCCATCAATTTCAAGTATCTTTTCTTGTAATTTTTCTTCACCTTCTTGATCTATATTAAGTACCATTACTGCATCACCACCGGCTCTATTACGTCCTAATTGCATACTGGCAATATTAATTCCATTCTCACCTAGCAAAGTCCCTAATTCTCCTACTATTCCTGGTTGATCTTGATGGTCAGTAATTAGTAATGATCCTTCTGGTATTAAGTCAATACCATAATTATCAATATTAACGATTCTTATATCTTGCTCATCAAAAACAGTTCCTGAAATTGTTTTAGTTGATCCATTATTTTTTATTTTTACAGTTATTAAACTTGAATATTTATCACTAGTCTCACTTTTAGTCTCTATAATTTCAATTCCTCTTTCTCGGGCAACCAAACTTGCATTTACTAGGTTAATATTCTCATCTAAAATAGGTTTTAATAGCCCTTTTAATAATGATGTAGTCACTGGTTCAACATCCTGCTTAGCTATATCTCCTTGATAAATTACCTCAACCTGTTCAATTCTGCCACCTATCCAACCTGAATAAAAACCACCTAGCTTTTCTCCTAGTTTAATATATGGCTTAATTAAATTCATCTCTGCCGGTTTAATTATAGGAACATTTAAAGGTGTACGAGGTAATTGCTCGTCTAATAAAACATTTAATAACTGCCTAGCGGCATCAATAGAAACATTATCCATTGCTTCTACTGTTGTACCTCCTAAATGAGGTGCTAAAATTACTTCTTCTAAATCTAATAAAGAATAATCTTCATTGATTGGTTCTTCTTCATGAACATCTAATGCTGCACCAACTACTTTTCCAGCTTTTATTGCTTTATATAAAGCGACATGATCTACATTTTTTCCACGTGCTACATTAATAACCCTAACTCCATCCTTCATTTTAGAGAATTCTTCTGTACTTAAAATATGTTCTGTTTCTTCAGTTAGCGGAGTATGTAAAGAAATAAAATCTGATCTTTCTAATATTTCTTCAAGATCAACTAGCTCCACTCCCAATTTTCTACCTCGCTTGGCTGGAATATAAGGGTCATTAGCGATTACTTCCATATTGAATGACTTAGCTCTTTTAGCTACATTGCCACCTACTCGACCCAAACCAATAATACCTAGTGTTTTATTATTCAATTCAACACCCATATATTTATTCCTATCCCAAACAAGATCTTGTAAAGCATTATGAGCTTGAGGAACATTACGAGCTACAGCCAGCATTAGTGCCATAGTCTGTTCTGCAGCAGAAATAGTATTTTGACCCGGAGTATTCAAAACTATAATTCCTTGTTTAGAGGCAGCGTCAACATCAATATTATCATATCCAGAACCTGCCCGAGCAATTACTTTTAATTTAGTTGCCTGCTCTAAAACTTCTTCATTTAAAGGTGTCATACTCCTTAAAATAATCCCATCATAATCACCAATTTGATCTAATAATTCTTGATAGCTTAATTCTGTATTATAAGTAACATCAACACCTTTTTCTTCTAAAGTATCAATTCCAGCTTGTGAAATTCTATCACTTACTAGTACTTTCATTAATTACTCCCCTCCTTATAAAATACCTGTTGTGCCGCTTTTACTCCACTACCTAATTCAATATCTAAGCCTTCATTCTTTAAAACCAACTCTAAAGCCGAAATAGTAGATAAAATATCATCTCTACTTACATTACCCATATGTCCTACTCTAAATACTCTCCCTTTTAATTTTCCTTTACTTCCAGTAATATAAACATTATATTCTTTTAACAATCGCTCTTTTAATCGCTCAAATTTAACTTTAGATGGTAACTTTACAGCAGTTACTGTCTTAGAAGCTACTTTATCATTTACTAATAATTCTAAACCTAACTCTTCCATAGCTTGTCTAAAGGCCATAGTCATAACCTCATGCCTTTTAAATACATTTTCCAATCCTTCATTCCTAATCTCTCTTAGTGCCTCTTGTAAAGCCCTCAAGGTACTAATAGCAGGAGTTGCAGGAGTTTGATTAGGCCTTTCTACTAAAAATTTCTTGGCCCTCCTAAAATCCCAATAAAATTTAGGTAAATCTGAACTCTCTATTGCTTCAAATGCTTTTGGACTTACACTCACTAGTGATACCCCTGGTGGAGACATTAAAGCTTTTTGAGAGGATGTAACAACAATGTCCGCCTTCCAATCATCTACTTTTAATTCAATACCACCCAAAGAACTTACTGCATCAACTAATAATAATAAATTATGCTCTTGAGCTAACCTTCCTATTGGTTTAGGATGGTTAATTACCCCTGTAGAAGTTTCATTATGAGTCATTAAGATAGCTTTGAATTGATCAGTTCCTTCTAATTTCTCTTCTACTTTACTGATATCTACTGCTTCTCCCCACTCAAAATTTATCCTTTCTACTTCAATTCCATATCTCTCAGCAATAGTTGCATACCTTTCCCCAAATGCACCGGTACATAAAGATAGTACTTTATCGCCTCTTGATAAGGTATTGGCTATAGAAGCTTCTAAACCTCCGGTGCCTGAACAAGTTAAAGTTAAAACATCATGTTCTGTTTGAAATACATATTTTAATCCTTGAGTCACTTCAGCAATTAACTCTTCACATTCTTTAGTACGATGCCCAATCATTCTCTGAGCTGAAGATAATAAAGCATGCTGTGAAACATCAACTGGTCCAGGTAACATCATAGTCCTTTTATTCTTCATACTCTCCTTCTCCCTCCTGAAAATTTAATTACTTAAATATAAAACTCTCGCCCCTATTTTCTACTAGAGGCGAGAGTTTTATATTTATTTGAATCCCGTGGTACCACTCTAATTGGCATTAAAAAGCCCACTCTTAACAGATAACGGCTGCTACCGTCTAGCTTATTTCGCTAGCCACTCCAAGGCGGATTCAATTAAACTCCTATATCAGTTTTCACCAACCACTGATTCTCTAAAAATAGAAGTTTTAATTTACTTAGCCTCTTCATTGTAATTTTAAATTAATTATTTATTTTAATCTGTATTATATAATATTTTTTTCATTAATGCAAGAAATTTAATTAAATTGATATTTAAAACCTAGGTTATCATTTAAGTTAAATTTAGATAAAACAGAAGTAGTGATAATATCTAGTAATGATTGATGACCATAATAAACTAATTTCGATTCCCCTTCTATTCCTGCCATCTTTTCAAGTTCATCAACAGCACGATAAAAGTTTCCTAACTGATCAACTAAATTAACTTCTTTAGCTTGAGCACCGGTAAATATTCTTCCATCGGCTAACTCTTCTACCTTCTCTTTTTCTAAATTTCTTTCCTTTACTATAGTTCCAACAAATTGCTCATGAATTTCTTCAACCAACTCTTGCAAAAAACTTTCTTCTTCAGCAGTTAATTCTCGATCAGGGTTTCCAATATCCTTATAATCACCACTTTTGAAAGTTACATTTCTAATTCCTATTTTATCATACAATTCTCTCATATCCTTGAATTGCATAATCACTCCAATACTACCAGTTGTTGTTGAAGAGTTAGCAAAAATTTTATCCCCAGCAGTAGCAATATAATACCCACCAGAAGCAGCTACATCCTCCATAGCAACAACAACAGGATTTCCAGTTGTTTCTTTATAGTCTAGGACTTCTTGATAAATAGCTTCAGAGGCAGCTGAACTTCCACCTGGACTATTTATTCTTAAAACTAGCCCCTTAATATTTTCATCACCTTTAAATTGATCAAGTTGTTCCATTATTCTCATTGAGCTAGCTTGCGAAGAAAGCCCTGCTTGCCTACTACTAATAACTCCTGTAATATCAATTACTGCTAATTGATTAGGATGTTCATTCATTCCGAACACTCCACTAATCACAGTAAAAATACCACCTAATAACAATACAACTACTAACAATAATGCAATTATAACTCCTAAAATCACCTTAGTAGTTTTTGTCAAATTAACTCCTCCTAATTTTTTAAACTCCTATATTATATAATATACTATATAATATTAATTTATAAATTAAAAATAAAAAGACTCTTTACCGCAGGTAACTGCAATAAAAAGTCCTTTTCTTAAAATATTCTGGCAGTGACCTACGCTCCCACAAGGCTGCCCCTGCAGTACCATCGGCGCTGGAGGACTTAACTGCTGTGTTCGAAATGGGAACAGGTGTTGCCCCTCCGCCATTACCACCAGAATCTTATTCATTTAGTATTCAATATTAAATGTTTTTAAAGCTTGTCTCAATTCAACAATTAATATCTTAACATCTTGATTCTTGTTTGTCAAGAACTTTTTAAAATAAATTTCAAAGCTCTTTGACTATTCAATCTTCATTATTCAGTATTAAATGCTTTTTATACATTCAAAACTGCACAATAGATATTTCTAGATTAAGCCCTCGATCTATTAGTACCAGTCAGCTGAAGAT
>NZ_JALKBY010000009.1 GCF_023223645.1 Natroniella sulfidigena
TTCTTCAATTTCTGACGCTTTCTCAAGCGACATTTAATATACTATCAAATTCGTTCTTGTTTGTCAAGAACTTTTTTAAGTTCTTTTTTGTTGCCAAATTTCCTTTTGTTGCGACAACATCAAATAGTATATCACTCTCTTTCAAACTTGTCAAGAAAAAATTAAAACTTTTCTGTCTCGACTAGCACAACTAATAATTTAACATATTAGTTCAAACTTGTCAAGAAAAGATTAAATTTCTATATTTCTTGCAAGCGACAATTAATAGAATAACATTTGTGACCTGATCTGTCAAGTATAAAATGATCTTTTTTTAGATTTATAAATTACAAGTTGAAGTGTATAGTTTCTCTGAAAAATCTCTACTATATATAATACCCCTAAACCATCTTTCAGTCTCCCCAAATATTATTTATATTTAATTTGGAGAGATTAACCTAGTTATCAATTAACCCCTAAAGATTTATAACTTAGCATAAGGTTTTTCATTAAAGACTAATTTATATACTTCTTCTCCTTTACATTGTTGCAATATAATTTCTATTTTTTCAAGATCAGCTGAATCTTTTGATTTTACAGTTATACAATAACTTTTATCATACATTTTATTATGCAACATCTTTCTTAGTTCAAAACGAATTTCTGGATAATTAAGAGTAGTTTGATTTTTTAATCTAATTTTTTTAAAATAAATAATTATGTTTTTGATTTTATCAAATGCTAATTTAGAGCCATCATCATCTTTTACTATAAGCACATCATATTTTTTATTAAGTTTTTCCGCTCTTTGAAAAAACTTATCTGTGAAATCAAAGAAATAACAAGTAAAGACTACAAAGGAGAACAAAAGATAAATATTAATATTAGCACTTAATAGTTGTATAAGTGTTTGCATAAGAAAGATTATCATTGCAATTATTCGAAGATAATCTTCAAAGAAAATAGTTATTTTCTTATTTAACCTCCTTATCAGCTCCATTAGCACCACTCCCATTTCAATTGACAGTTTAAAACTCAAAATATCAGAATTAAAACACCAAAAACATCAATCTTTAACATCTATATAAATTGAATTTAACTTTTTTACCCAAATCCTTCGATTTTAAAAGAACTTAAGTAAATTAAATTGAAAGAAACCAGGTATTTAAAAAGCTCGGATTATATATAATCCGAGCTTTTAATGATCAAAAAAACCTGCTTACATATTATATTATATTAAATCTTAAGTTTCAAATGTTTTTATTTTAACTATTTTTCAAAAACTAATTATCTTTTATTTATTTTTGACCTCTGCTCCTTCACTGTCTAATCTTAGCACCTAACCTTTGATCTAGCTCCTCTTCTATCTTAGCTTGAACTTGATTAACCTCTTCATCAGTCAATGTTCTTGTGGCTACTCGATAATTTAAAGAATAAGCTAAGCTTTTATGTCCTTCCGGAACTTGCTCGCCTTGATATAGATCAAATAATTTAATCGACTCTAAAATCTGATCTCCAATCTCTAAAATAACATCCTTAATCTCTTGATTAGTAACTTCTTCTTTAACAACCAAAGCAATGTCTCTTGTTAAAGCTGGATACTTCGGCAGTTGGCTATATTCTCTAATATCAGTTGCCGCTTTAACAATAGCTGAAAAATCTAGTTCAAAGACTGTAACTCGCTGATTTAAATCATAATTATCTAATACTTCAGGGTGCACTTCACCTAAGTACCCTATCATCTCACCAGCAACCTCTAATTTTGCTGTTCTACCTGGATGCAAACTCGGATGCTCATTCGCTACAAAATTAACCTCCTCTATACCTAAACTAGCAAAATAATCTTCCAAAATACCTTTTAAATAAAAGAATCCAGCAGCATCTAAGTTCCAACTATCGATTAAACCTTCTTTAAGTACTGCAGCTGATAATTTTAACTCTTCTAATGGTAGTTCCTGTTCAACTGTTGGGATAAATACCTTTCCTAATTCAAAGATACTTACCTCTTCAACATTACGATTAAGATTAAGTTGGATATTTTCTAATAAATTAGGAAGTAAGGTAGTTCTCAACACGGAGTAATCCTGACTAATTGGATTACCTAATTTAACTACTTCTCGTAATTGACTATCCTCTGGTAGGTTGATTTGATCAAAAGCAGTTGGACTAATAAAAGAATAATTTTGTACTTCAAATAAACCTAGATCAGTCAAGATATTCCTCGTTCTATCTTCAATCTTTTGGGGCCAAGTCTTTTTCCCTTGAATAATATCCCCAGTTGGTTTAATTGGCTCTATTTGATCATAACCATAACTTCTTGCAACCTCTTCTACTAAATCAATCTTTTGATTAATATCAACTCGATAGGTAGGAACTTTGACAGTTAATTCTTCTGCTCCTTCAACTTCAAAATTCAATTTTTCTAATAAATCCTTAATATCTTCAGCTGTCAAGTCAACACCTAACAACTTCTTTACTCTCTTGGGGTTTAATGTAAACACTTCTTCTTCAACTTCTGTAGGATAAAGATCTATAATTCCATTGATTACTTGCCCCCCACAAATTTTAGCGATCAATTCTGTTGCTCGTTCTAAAGCAACATCAGCTAAATTAATATCTACCCCTCTTTCAAATCGATGTGAAGCATCACTATGAATCCCTAACTTTTTGGCAGTACTTCGTACCACTCCAGGAACAAAGTTAGCACTTTCTAAAAAGATAGTAGTCGTCTGCTGGTCAACTTCACTATTCAAACCCCCCATTACTCCTGCTAAACAGATCGGTTTTTGATCATCAGCGATTACTAACATTTCTTCATCTAATTCTCTCTGTTGATCATCTAAAGTAACTAGTTCTTCCTCAGAGTTAGCTCTTCTAACTACAATCTTTTGTCCTGCTATCTGCTCATAATCAAAAGCATGTAATGGTTGCCCTAACTCCATTAAAACAAAGTTGGTTACATCAACTATATTATTGACCGGTCTAACCCCTATCGCTTCTAATCTCTTCTTTAACCACCTTGGAGAATCTTTAACTTCTACTCCAGTAATGATTCGTCCAGCATAACGAGGTGCTAGTTCATCATCTGCAACCTCTACCTTAACCCAATCTTTAATCTGCTCTTCAATCTCTTCCACTTCAGCTTCTGGCATCTTTACTTCAGTTCCTGCTAAGGCTGCTACCTCTCTAGCTACTCCAACCATACTCAAACAATGAGCATAGTTAGGTGTTAAGTCTAATTCGATAATAATATCATCTAATCCTAACTCCTCAACAAGCTTATTTCCTACTTCAACATCTTCTGATAAGATAAAAAGACCATCTACTCCATCATCAGCTAGCTTCAACTCATCTGTAGAACACATCATCCCCCAAGATCTTACTCCTCTTAGTTCAACCTCTTTAATCTCCATCCCATCAGGCATTACTGTACCTACAGGAGCAACAGGAACCTTATCTCCTATCTCCATATTAGTTGCTCCACAAACAATCTGTAACTCTTGTTGAGCAATATCAACCTTACAGACCGATAATTTATCCGCATTTTCATGTTCAGCTATATCCTTAATTTCACCTACTACTATATCGGTAATTTCCTCTCCTTGATACTCTACACCATCTACTTCTAAACCAGCCAAAGTTAGCTGATGGGCCAACTCCTCTGGCGTATAATCAAAATCAACATACTCTTGTAACCAATTATATGAAACCTTCATCTTAATCCTCCCTTACATTATGTAATTTCAAGTCTTTTATTCAACTATTCTACGGTACTTTTTATCAAAATTGACTTAAAAATTTCAGATCATTATCATAAAGCAATCTAATATCATCAATTCCATACTTCAACATCGCAATCCGTTCTACTCCCATCCCAAAAGCAAATCCACTATATTCTTTAGAATCTACCCCAGACATCTCTAGAACATTAGGATGTACCAGACCAGACCCTAAAATTTCTAACCAACCTGTTCCTGAGCAGAGCTTACAACCATCTCCATCGCATTTAGCACAAGAGATATCAACCTCAGCACTTGGCTCAGTAAACGGGAAGTAACTCGGTCTAAATCTAACCTCTCGATCTGCTCCAAATAACTCTTTACTCAACTGAATCAAAATTTCTTTCAAGTGAGCAAAAGAAATATCTTGATCAATCATTAATCCTTCTACCTGATGAAAGACTGGCGTATGAGTAGCATCAATCTCATCAGAACGGTAGACTCGCCCTGGAGCAATAATCCTGATTGGTGGTTCTTGCTCTTCTATTGTCCTAACCTGAACTGAAGAGGTATGAGTCCGTAATAATCGCTCCCCTGCAATATAAAAAGTATCTTGCATATCACGAGCAGGATGATTGTCTGGAAAATTTAAAGCTTCAAAGTTATAATAATCTGTCTCTACTTCTGGCCCTTCAGCAATCTGAAAACCCAATCCCAAAAAGATCTCCTTAATCTCATCAAAGACTAAAGTCAAAGGATGCTTTCTAGCCACTCCTTGCTTTTGACCTGGTAGAGTAACATCAATAGTTTCAGCAACTAATTGCTTATTTTTAGCTGCTACTTTTAATTTCTCTTCTTGAGTAGCTATTAAGTTAGTTATTTTACCCTTTAGTTGATTAGCTAACTTTCCTACTACAGGTCTCATTTCAGGGGCCAAATCCCCCATCCCCCTTAAAATCTCTGTCACTGCTCCTTTTTTACCTAAATAATTAACCCGCAACTTTTCTAATTGCTCTAATGAATCAACATTCTCAATTGCAGAAGTTGCTTCTTGTTCAATTTCCTTTAATTTATCCTCCATCATAAATCCTCCTTAATCTAATTTATTTATATCTCCAAATAAAAAAATCCATCTCTTTCTCCCAGCTAAGGACGAAAGACAATGGATTATCTTCGCGGTACCACCTTAATTAATCCATCAACTACTAATTAATCTCCACTAACTAATTAATAACTAATTGATAGATTATCTCTAACTTCTAATAACGGTAGAAGACCGACCTAACCTACTTTATAGTTCAGTTAGTAGCTCCAGAGTGAATTTCACCTAATTTAATGAAGATACTTTCAGCTTAGAATACCTTCTCTCTTAAAGTCACTAGATTACTTAAACTCCTTCAACACCTTAAGCATAATTTACTTTGCTTTGAATTATATCACACTTCCCTACCCTTGACAAGTTAAATTAACCCAACCTCTGCCGTACAGCTTCATAAATAATTATCCCTGTTGCCATTGCTACATTGAGTGATTCTGCTTTTCCAGCCAAAGGAATCTTAATCTTTTTATCCGCTGCAGCTAATAGTTCTTCTCGCGGGCCAACCCCCTCATTACCAACAATAATAGCAGTTGAATTATTATAATCGACATTAAAATGATAGTCTTCTCCAGCTAAATCAGCTACAATTAATCTAATCTGCTCATCTTTTAAGTCCTCTATCAACTTATCTAAATTATCTTCCCTCAAGATAGGAACTCTAAATAAAGAACCCATCGTAGCTCGAATCGTCTTTTGATTATATAAACTAACCGTACCTTTAGTCGTAATCACTCCATCAACCCCTGCTGCATCGGCAGTTCTAATAATCGTTCCTAAATTCCCAGGATCCTGTACTCGATCTACAATTAAAAGCAATCGATTAGAACCACTTAAGATCTGTTGATCATAGTTAACCTTCTTAACAATTGCTAAAATCCCCTGCGGTGAAACTGTATCAGCAACCTGTTGTAATAGATCATCTGTTAATTTAATCAACTCGATCTGACTATCCTCTAGTTCATCTAATAACTCCTGCCCTCTCTTATTTCTTAATAAATAATCTGAATAAAAGATAGTCTCCAACCCTACTTGCTCTTGTAATGCCTCTTCTATAATTCTAACTCCTTCTAAAACAAACTTATCTTCTTGACGACGATACTTTTTTTGATACAAAGACCGTAAGTACTTAACTTTATCATTTTTAAGACTTGAGATTTTCACTAGCTAACCCCTCTTCTTTAGTATTCCCTTAATTAATAAAAGTAAACATAAAAAGAGCCTAAAGCACCAGCTTTAAGCTCCTCTTATTATTATAAGTTTTCCTTAGCTAAATCAACTAATTCAGCAAAACTATCTTGATCATTTACTGCTAAATCTGCTAACATCTTTCGATTAATATCAACATCAGCTTGCTTTAAACCATGAATAAATCTACTGTAAGACATACCTTCTTGTCTAGCTGCAGCATTGATTCTAGTAATCCATAGCTTTCTAAAATCTCTCTTTTTCTGTCTTCTATCTCGATAAGCATAGTGCAAAGACTTCATTACCTGCTCAGTAGCTGGTCGATATAACTTACTTTTAGCTCCAAAATATCCTTTCGCTAACTTTAATACTTTCTTTCTTTTTTTACGTCTTCTATTACCTCTTTTAACCCGTGGCATTTAGATACCCTCCTTTTCTGATCTTCTATTTATTCATATGGTAATAATTTTTCAACTCTTTTTTGATTACCTTTATCCACTAGTGCATCTTTACTCAGTTTTCTCTTTCTATTACCACTCTTTTTTGTCATCAAGTGACCTTTATATGCTTTTTTACGCTTAAATTTGCCTTTACCAGTCTTTTTAACTCTCTTTTTCATTCCTTTATGCGTCTTCATCTTCCCCATGAGATATTCCTCCTCTCACTATAATTAGTTACCAGATTATATGTTCGATAAATTACTTATCACTCTTTGGAGTTATAAACATAATCATATTTCTACCTTCCATACTTGCTTTACTTGAAACCCGTCCTAGATCTTTAACCTCTTCTGCTAATTTATCCATCAATTCATAACCAAGTTCTTTATGAGTAATCTCTCTACCTCGGAAACGAATTCTGACCTTAACTTTATCTTTATTATTAAGAAAGCGCTTAGCCATATCAACTTTAACATTAAAATCATGCTCTTCGATTTTAACGCTCATTTGAACCTCTTTAGTCTTCATCACATTCTGGTTCTTTTTGGCTTCTTTAGCTTTCTTGGCCTGCTCATATTTATACTTTCCATAATCCATAATCTTACAAACAGGTGGCTTAGCATTAGGAGCTACCTGAACTAAATCCAATCCTTTCTCCTTAGCAATGCTTACCCCTTTCTTCAACGGCATAACCCCAATTTGTTCTCCTTCATTATCAACAACTCTAATCTCTCTAGCACGAATCCGATCATTGACCTTCAAATCAGTACTAATTTTATATACACCTCCTGAAAATTTTAAAAAGAAAAACAGATGGTCTATAGTAGACCATCCGCTAAATTGACACATCAAAACATAGATTCCCCTAAGGAATCTATCCTTGAGCAAATATTAACCCAAAGCTTACTAACTTTAGGTGAGAAGCGGATGACTTCTACTTTATTATTCTTAAGTAGTATATCACATCTCTATTAAGACGTCAAGCAGAGAATTAACTACTTTTTTATACTTTTTTTTCTATTTTTTCTAATAGATCATTCTTAAATTCTTCAACCTTAACTGCTCCTAAATCTCCCTCACGCCGTTCGCGAACTGATACTGTACCTGCTTCTATTTCATCATCCCCAACAATCAACATATAAGGAATCTGTTGTACTTGAGCTTCTCGAATCTTATATCCTACCTTCTCTTGACGACTATCAACCTCAACTCTAATTCCTGCTTCCTCCAATTCTTCCTTAACTTGATAAGCATAATCGAGTTGATCATCAGTAATTGGAATTATTTCCGCTTGAATAGGGGCCAACCATGTTGGGAAAGCTCCTGCATAATGCTCAATCAAAATTCCCATAAATCGCTCCAAACTACCAAGGATAGCACGATGGATCATAACTGGGCGATGTTCTTCTCCATCTTGGCCGATATAAGTTAAATCAAAACGCTCTGGCATCTGGAAATCCAACTGAATAGTTCCACACTGCCAACTACGTCCTAAACAATCCTCTAAGTGGAAATCAATCTTTGGCCCGTAAAATGCTCCATCACCCTCATTGACCTCATAATCTAAATCATTAGCAAGAATTGCCTCCTTTAAGGCACTAGTAGCTTGCTCCCACAACTCATCAGAACCCATTGCCTTATCTGGCTTAGTACTCAACTCTACATTATACTTAAACCCAAAAGCATTATAAATAGTATCAACCAACTTAATAACTCCACTCAATTCATCCTCAATCTGCTCAGGCAAACAATAAATATGAGCATCATCCTGCGTAAAGTTTCTAACCCGCATCAAGCCATGTAAAGTCCCAGAACGCTCATGGCGATGCACCAAACCTAACTCTCCTAATCTAATCGGTAGATCACGATAACTACGCATTCTATCCTTATAAACTAAAATTCCTCCCGGACAGTTCATCGGCTTAACAGCATAATCTTGCTCATCAATCTCAGTAAAGTACATATCATCCCGATAATGATCCCAATGACCAGACTGCTCCCACAACTCTTGATTCAAAATAATCGGGGTCTTAATCTCTTCGTAACCGGCTTTGCGATGCTCTTCCTTCCAAAAATCTATTAACTGGTTTCTCACAACCATTCCTTTAGGATGGAAGAATGGAAATCCTGGTCCTTCTTCATGTAAGCTAAATAAATCTAATTTTTGACCTAATTTACGGTGATCTCGTTTCTTAGCTTCTTCTAAACGATGAAGATGCTCTTCTAAATCAGACTTCTTAGTAAATGCAGTACCATAAATTCTTTGTAGCATCTGATTATTCTCATCGCCTCGCCAATAAGCACCTGCTAGATTCAATAATTTAAAGGCATTTGTCTTTAACATTTTAGTGCTAGGTAAATGAGGACCTCGACAAGGATCAATAAATTCACCTTGTTGGTAAAAACTTACTACTTCATCCTCCATCTCCTCAATCAATTCTACTTTATAGTCCATTCCTAATTCCTTCATCTTCGCAATTGCTTCTGCTTTAGAAAGTTCTACTCTTTCTATCTCATAACCCTCTTTAATAATCTCTTTCATCTCTGCTTCAATCTGCTCAAAGTCATCCTCTGATAATCTTTTTTCCAGATCAAAGTCATAATAGAAACCATCATCAATCGTTGGCCCGATTGCCAATTGAACATCATCAAACAATCGAACCAATGCCTGGGCCAACACATGAGCAGCAGTATGACGATAAATATCCAACCCATCTTCAGAATCAATTGTAATAATCTCTAGCTCAACATCTTCTTCAATTTGATAAGCTAAATCAACTTCTTGACCATTTACCCTTCCTGCTACCGAAGCCCTTCCTAGTCCTGGGCCAATATCAAAAGCTATCTCTTTAATAGTAACTCCTTGTTGATACTCTCTACTTGAACCATCTGGTAATGTAATCTTAACTTGACTCATTAATAACCCTCCCTTTTATGAATATCAGTATTGATATTAAGTTTAACTTTTAAAATTACAATCTTAAAATATAAAACCTAAAATTAATTTGGAGGTGGCTAAAAATCAGCCTTTCCTCGACTAACTTTTTTTACTGTAAAAAAAGTCAGGAAAAAAAGCTAAAAAACAGGGGAAAATTAAACTCGCTACCCAAGCTAACTCTTTGCTTAAAATTAACTCTATTACCCAATATTTAAATATTTAATTACTTCTCAGTAAATTAAATATAAATTTATGCTTAGCTCAGACAGGAATTTTCCTAAAATCTAACTAACTATAAAGCATGAGGGGTGTTTCGCAGTGACATCTAGATTTTTTCGTTTAGCTTCTTGATAAGTCGAGAAATAAATAAGAGTATGAATTAGCTAATTTTCCTACTTTTAAATTAGCTTGCTCTTATTTATTCGCAGACGAATCTTAGAAGCTCAGAAAAAATCTTTCAAAACGAGAAATGCCCCTCATGCTTCACATCAAAAGTTACACATAATTGTAGTTAAGCTTCACTTTTTAATTCCCAATCGCTAATCATTATCCCACAAATAAAAAAACCCCCATCTCCACTTTAGAGACGAAGGATTCGCGGTTCCACTCTAATTCAAACCTATATGTAAAATATAGATTTAATCTCAGCTAAAATAACGGCTTATTCGCCGGATCGCCCTACTTACTTTCAGGGATCAACTCCGAGGTGGTTTTCAGGCAACTATCCTTAAGGGACTTCCAGCTTATAATCCCTTTTCTCTAGTAAAGATAAAATCAACCTACTCTTCCTCATCACAGTCTTTATCATATTAAACTACTTAAAATTATAATTAGAAATAGATACAATGTCAAGAAAAAATTAAAGATTAATTACTATTAAGGCTTGTCCTACTCCCACAATAAATCCTAAGATCCCACCTAAAACCTCTATATGCTTTAACTCTTTAGCTGCAATCTTTAGAACTAACTCCTCTAATTCCCGCATATCAAAGGAACTGACCTGTCTCTCAACCAATTGAGCTATATCAGTTTCATTGACTATCTTATTCTTTACCTTTTCTAACATGTTTTCAATTTCAGGATCTAAATCCTTCTTAACCATCTCTTTTAAGAAATCAATGATCATTACTTGAAAGTTTTCGGGAATAAACGGTGGAATCCGCTCTTTAGCTTTTTCATCTACCACCTCTAAGATCCTTGCCTTGATTTCATCCTTAACTTCTAACCCTGTCAACTCTTTTTCTAACTCTTCTTTAGGTAATAGCTCTTCTTCTACAATTTCCCCAACTCTTTTAGCTAACTCCTTACTTCTTTTAGGTAATAATCCCTGAATTTTAAAGCCGAGTACAGGAATCTCTACTGGATCATAAGGTTTGAAGATCAACTTAATAGCCAATAAATTAGTAACCCAACCAATTACTGCTCCTATTACTGGTAAAAACCATAATCTTAAAATCATAGTAACTCCCCTTATTATCATATTTAAATCAACTTTATTATACAATTTTCTTCTAAAGTTGACAAGGGGTTATTCTAATTCATTTAAACTATCTATTTCACAATACTTACATCCCATGCAAATACAAACCCGCTCAGCAAAAATCCCTTCTATTGTTTCTACTGCCTCTGCAGGTTCTTTAAAATGAAGAACGATCTCTTGAGGAGCTAAAGTAATTAACGCACTGATCAATAAATCTTGATAATCTAAATCTTCCTCCATCAAGTTTAATATATCATCATCTAAGTAACTATTTTTAAGAACTGTACCAAATTGATTTAAGAACTCAAATTTATTTTGCTCAGTTTTAACTACATTTATTAGCTCAATTTTAGGATCCTGATTTTCAACAAAATGCTTTAAAAGATAAACAAACTCTTCATACTCCCTTTCTACAGCCAAATCATTAACTGCCTGATCAACTGCTAATTGTAACTCACTTATATATTCCCCTAATCTAAAGCGGACAAACCCTTCCAAAATAATTACATCTTTAATCGTTAAATAATCAACTATCTCCAGTAAAATTCTATTTTTACGCTGGATTTGAGAAATTATTGCTCCATCATCTTTACTTTCTAAATAATTTAACCTATCACTAGCTAACTCTATTAGCTTCTTCTCATCCTCTGGTGTAAAATGTTGATAATTTCTCTTTAAAATCTTATGTAATAAATCCTCTTCAAATCGATTAATAATTAAATCAGATAAGATATTAGCTATATATTCTCTGAAGATAGCCACTTCATCTTCAAAATTATTATTTTCTGTAACTAGCTTACAGTTAAAGATGATAGCATCTCCCTGTTTTTCTTCATCTATTTCAATTATAGTACCATCTTCTTTCAAAATATCTATTTCAAAAAGTAACCTCTCTCGCAAAAAGTCACTATACTTTTTCGTTTCAATCCTAATTAAAGACATTTAACCACTCCTTAACCTTTAATCTATTATAGTATATGTTAACCTTATTTTTTATATTCTCATCCAGCAATCTAAACTATAAGTCTCTAACTTTACAATAAAATTTGAACGATTATAACTAGAAATAAAAAAAGCTGCCTTTATGGCAACATTTTCTTAATCGTTATTCTCGAATATAAAAACACTCTCTCTTTTATCGCTTCTTTGGTTTTGACTTCTGTTTCCTCAACAATTTGAGCAATAGAACTATTAAGATTTTCCTCGATAAACTCCTTCACTTTTTCAAATAATAGATCAGCACATCTATCACAAAGAGACGGATTTGCTTTAGCAAAAAATTCATTCTTAAAAATAAAGCTTACAATCTAGAATGCTAAAATCAAAATAAAGATGTAGAATCAAATTTAATTCCACATCTTTTAAAATTATCAGCTCTTTAATTATGAAATTATCCTTAATTTAAAATTGTTTCTATCTTAGTTATAACACCTTGATTACTATCGTCCTTCAACATTTCTTCTACAAAATCATCTTCATTAATTAATTTTAACAGTTCAGATAAAGCAGACAAGTGAGAAATTTGATCTATAGGAGCTAATGTGAAAATTAAATGAACAGGATCATAATCATGACCAAAATTAACTCCCTCTTTTATAATCCCTAACCCCATACTCTTATTTTTAACTCCATCTTCAGGTCTAGCATGTATCAAAGCAATGTGAGGTGCTATTACTACATAAGCACCTTTTTCTTCAACAATCTCTATTGTTCGTTCAACGTACCCTTCTAGTATATGACCTTGTTCTACTAAAGGTTTTCCTGCTATTCTAACTGCTCTTCTCCAATCATCTATCTTATCAATTATTGCTATATTATCTCCAGTTAATAACTCTAATAGCCCTTTATCACTCTCTTCTATACTTTGTTTATCAGTTGTGTCATCTATTTTATCCGAAACTTTAACTCCTTTAGAAGCAAAAAAATCTTTTAAATCTTCTTTTAGGCTATCTTTATCCCCTATAATTGCTTCTTGTTCTATAACTTCAACTACTTCCTCAATCTCAAAGAAATAATCTCTTTTAGATTTAGAGTCTTCTTTAGTTTCAGTAACATCAAAAATATCTTGCTTAGCATTAATAATCTTCTTAATATTTTCCTTATCTTCTTGACTTAATAGTGGATTAACCTGTAATACCAAAACATCATCAATATCTAAGGGAATTGTTGTAATAATTAAGTCAATATTTTTCAGATCAACTTCACTATTCTCTAATTGAATAACAGAACAAATATTACAGATCTTAAGCCCAGAAAATTCTTTACTCAACCTAGAAGATAACAACTTAGTCGTTCCCACTCCACTTGAACAGACTAAGACCGTTCTCAATTTCCTGCTAGGCTCTAAGGATTTACTCCTCTCTAAAGCAGCTCCTAGATGAAGAGTAATATATCCAATTTCATCTGAACTGATTGGCTTTTGCAACTTGCTCTGTAATATTTTAGCTGCCCTTTTAGCTGCTTTAAATATTTCTCCATACCTACTTTTAACATCTAGCAGTAAAGGATTCTTTAATGGCAAATCATATTGTATCCGATTAATAGTTGGTTTTAGATGTAACGCTAGACCAATTATTAATTGAGTATCATCAATTAATTTAACCCCTAAATAGTCTTCAGCCACCTTAACCATTTCCTCAGTTAAAATAATCAACTCTTGATCTAAATCTTTGTCCATAAGTTTTTTATAATCGTCATCATCTATTTTATGCCATAACTTAGCTCCCATTAAGTGTAAAGTAATATAACCTAGCTCCGACTCTGGAATCTTTATTTCAAAGATTTGTCCCATGATTCTTCCTATCTTCTTAGCTATATTATATTCATCACTTTTTTTAATCACCTTTAATCGTTCCTCAGGTAACTGAATATCCTTCCCTTCTAATAATCTACTGATTGCTAAAGCTAAATGAACTAATAAACTAGCATAAGCTTCATCAGCAAATTGAAATCCTAACTGTTTTTCAGCAAAAGAGATCACACTCTCAATCTTGGTTAGATCAATATCAGATACCAATTTATCAAACTCCTTAAAAAAACCTGGCTCTAAACTCCTCTCTTCCAATGCTTTTTTTTGGATTTGTCTTAGAAAACTAACTAATTTTTCCTTATTTGCTGTTTCTTCTAAAACATTCATCATAGCATGTCTAATATCTATCTCTTCACCTTTTATTTCTAAACCATAATTGGTCTTTCTAATAAGAGTTAAGTTGCGTTTAGCTAACCACTTTTCAACTTCATCTAAATCCTTAATTATTGTTGATTTACTAATACGTAACATTATTTCCAACTCTTTAATAATAATCGGTTCATTAACTTGAAATAACCTAAATAAGATCAGATACTGCCGCTCTTTAGGAGATAAAACCCTTTCAAAACCATGAATATTAATTAATTCTTTTTGAATCTTGTTTAACTCTTCTTTTTCTCCCTCTAAATAAATCCCAACTCGTGGCTTTCTTATTAATTTAGCATCATATGAGGAGATACTAGATTCAATATCATCTAAATCATATCTAATTGTTCTAGTACTAACATCGAATTTATCAGCTAAGTTTTTAATAGAAATAGCTTCTTTTTGACTAAGCAGTGTTTTCAACAATTGACAGACTCGTGGCTTTAAACTCAACTTTTTACCTCCTCACTTATTTATAACGCTCTCCCTACAGATCTGCTCAAACCTTCCGCAATAAACAACCATTTGCTAAATCTAAACCATAAAACACCAATTTAAAGGGAAAAGCTTTTGTAATTATAATATCTCTAAAAACAATTATAATCAAATCTATTTTTACTCCCAATCTTTTAAAGAGCTCTTAATGCTACTATCAGTTAATAGATGCTAAAGATCTTTCTTAATTTTAAAAAAAAGGAAGGGATGTCCCTTCCTCTAAATAGTTGATAATAAATTTAACCGAATAATCTAGCCACCATTCCAATAATAATACCTACAACCCCAAAATCTGCATCTCCAAAAGTAGTATTTGCAAAGCCTAAATCTCCTAATACTGGAAGTAATAAAGCGGGTAAGAAAGTAATCAATAACCCATTAGCAAAGCCACCAAAGATAGCTCCTTTCTTACCTCCTGTAGCATTACCAAATACTCCTGCAGTCGCCCCAGTAAAGAAATGTGGTACTAAACCTGGAATAATTGTAGCCAATCCTATTGGCCCTAGCAAAAACATTCCTATAACTCCCCCTAAAAAACTGGATAAGAAACCAACAGTTACAGCTGTAGGAGCAAAGTTAAAAGTAACTGGCACATCTAATGCTGGTTTAGCATCTGGAACTATTTTTTCACCGATTCCTTCAAAGGCAGGAACAATTTCTCCTAAAAGCATTCTTACACCTGACATGATAATACTAACTCCTGCAGCAAATGTAATCCCTTGCATTACAGCAAACATAAACATACTCTGCTCTCCTGCATAGTCCCCAACAATTTCTGGACCAGCCTTCACCACAATAATTAAAAAGATAACTGTCATTGTTATGGCAGTAGATAATAGAGACTGTTTTAAAAATCCTAATGACTTTGGAACTTCAATATCTTCTGTAGAATCCTCTGGATCTCCTAATAACTTACCAACAAATCCAGCTGAAATGTAACCTACAGTTCCAAAATGTCCTAAAGCAATATCATCACTACCAGTTACATCCTCCATATATATATCTGCCAAAGCAGGCATTAAAACCATTAAAAAGCCCAATATTGCTGATCCTACAACTACTAATGAAGCTCCAGTTAAACCTGCAGTTCCTAATACAGCTGCCAATAAAGCTGCCATAAAGAAGGTATGATGTCCTGTTAAAAAGACATACTTAAAAGGAGTAAAACGGGCATAGGCTAAATTAGCTAAAAAACCAAAGCCCATAATTAAAGCTGTTTCCCTTCCTAATGTCTCTTGTGCCACAGCTACTACAGCTTCATTAGTTGGAACTACTCCATGAATATTAAAGGCATCTTGAATTATTGGACCTAAGTTGTCCAAACTCTCAATTAAAACCCCTGCACCTGCTTGTAAGATAACAAAACCTATAATACTTTTAAAAGTTCCTGACATGATTTCAGAAAAGTTCTTCCCTGAAGCAACTAGACCAATAAAGGCCATTAAACCTACCAAAACAGCCGGCTCACTCAATATATCATTAACTAAAAAATCTAAAAATCCCATTTTTATTCCTCCTATATTTTTTAATGATTTTGAAAATTAAAATAAAATTCATTCATCTTATCTCCTTATATTATAACACTGAATAATAGAGCTTTAAGACATATAATCCATAATCTTTTCTTTAATTTCATTTTTGTCAGCCATATTTTTGATCGTAATTACTCTAGCAGAATGACCTTCTAATTGCTCAGCAATCTCTGGTGCAGCCACAATAACATCTGCCTTTTCTCCTTTAGCACTACTGACATCACTCACTTCAACAGTTCCTTCTATTCCTTCCGCCTTAAGAACCTTTTCAACACCCATTTTTAACATCAAACTACTTCCTAAACCCATTCCACAAACAGCTAAAATTTTCATTTTCTATTCCCCTTCCTTTTCTTGTCTGTTTTTATTTACAATTTGATTTATATAATCAAATACTTCACTAGAAGTATCTTTAGCATATATCTTATCAACTGATCCATCTTCCATTAAAACTGTCATCAACTGAGACATCGCTTCAACATGTTGATCATTATTAATTGAGCCAAAAGCAAAAGCTATCTTCACTGGATCATTATTGTCATGGCCAAATTCTACAGGTGAATCAAGGGTAATTAAGCTCATTCCTGTTTCTTTCACACCATCTTCAGGTCTAGCATGAAAAACTGCTATCCCTTCACCCACTACAATATATGGACCATTATCTTCTATTGATTTAATCATTGCATCAATATATCTATCCTCAACTAAGTTGTCTTTCAAAAGAATTTCTCCAACCTTTCTACCGACATCATACCAATCTTCTGCTTTCACTTTAGTAAATATACGTTTTTTAGATAATAGATCTAATAGCATAACTTTATCATCCTTTCTAAAATTATAAAATCTTTTAAACATATAATTTATTTCTGTTGTTATCTTAATATTACACTCAAAGGCGCTAAAGTTCAATTCATAATTATTGCTTTTCTTTTCCGAAAAAATTATGGCAAATTAATAATAGTTTTTACTAACTACAAATTAAACAGGCAAATTAATTTTTTATCTTCTGAATATTTCCAAAACATTCATATACTACAATATTAGGGTTATAATAATTCCTTTTTAACCTATTAATTAGTCTGCTTTCTTTCTAAAAGAATTATGGCAAATTAATAACAATCATTTGTTTAAAAGAAAAAGACCTCCTAGGAGAATACTCCTAAAAGGTCTTTTAGCTTATAGTAATTAAATTAATCTCACCAAAAAATAAAATCCAGTATAAGATTAAATTACTTCTATGTAAAAAAGGTTCAAAAAATGAAAATAAATTCAAAAAATAATTGCGAGTCAAAATAGCAAGATTAACTTCCAAAATAAAAAATAACCTGTTTCATTAACAGGTTACAAAGGCTTACTATATTAGTATTTATAAATGGTGGGAATAAGCGGGCTCGAACCACTGACCTCTACGATGTCAACGTAGCGCTCTCCCAACTGAGCTATATTCCCACATTAAAAATGGTGCCGGGGGTCGGACTCGAACCGACACGGGCACGAAAGTCCCATCGGATTTTAAGTCCGATGCGTCTGCCAATTCCGCCACCCCGGCATATTTTTTTATTGGAGGTGGCACCCAGATTTGAACTGGGGATAGAGGATTTGCAGTCCTCGGCCTTACCACTTGGCTATGCCACCTCGTATTTGGAGCGAAAAACGGGATTCGAACCCGCGACCTTCTCGTTGGCAACGAGACGCTCTGCCAGCTGAGCTACTTTCGCATAATATTTAACTGCTAGTTATAAATGGTGGCAAGACCCGGATTCGAACCGGGGACACGAGGATTTTCAATCCTCTGCTCTACCACCTGAGCTATCTCGCCAGAATAAAAAGCAGTTAATAGATAATAATTAATAGTTAATAGTTTTAAGTTCTTAAATTCAACTATCAGTTATTCATTATTCACTATTCATTGATTTTTAATGGCGAGGACGACGAGACTTGAACTCGCACTCTCCGGCGTGACAGGCCGGCGTGTTAACCAATTACACCACGTCCCCACGGAAAAACAGTTAATAACTAATAATTAATAGTGAATAGTTAGAATCTTAAAGTCAAATTCTTTTAAGTTCTTGAAGTTCAACTATTCTTTATTCACTGTTAACTATTGATTGCTTTTAATTGGTGTGACGGCCTCGATGGCCTAACACCAAATCTTACCTTGCGTCTTTTAATAAAAAGATTTGGTGGGCGAAACAGGACTTGAACCTGTGACCCCCTGCTTGTAAGGCAGGTGCTCTCCCAACTGAGCTATTCGCCCTCATTAAATATATCTCTTTTCCGCATCAGCAGTTACTAGTATACATAATTTGATTTAAAACTTCAAATTTAATTTTAGCTAATACATCATATTACGATCAAATAACTCCTTTCTTCTTTCTTTTTCTTAGATTTACTCTAAAATACAAAAATATTGGCTGCCTAAAGGCAGCCAATATTCTTAACTTACATTTTTATAAATATCTTGGTCAATACTCTTAACTCTCTCTTCTTCTCCAGTATTAGCGTTAATCTGAATTAAATAACTACCTGTACCTTCTTCAGTAATTTTACCAATAAACTCATAAGAAAGAACCTCTTCTCCATCCACTTCTGCCAAGACAAGTCGTGGCTCCCTACTTAAATCTAAATTATTACTAATCTGTTCTTCAGCTTCTTCTACACTTAAATCCGCTTCTAGCTTCTCTTCTTCTCTTTCTCTATGATTCAAAATATAATCAAGTCCGTTATAGGCTATTATATCTCCATTATCCAAAGCTACTTCTATATTGATTGCATCTGGTTTAATTAAAACATCATTCTGTTTTGGAATTATAGATAACAACATAATATCATTAAACCTTCTAGTAGAACTGACAGCTAAATTACCAAATTCATTTTCTTCTAAAAATTGAAGTGCAATATCTTCTGCTTCTTCTTCATCTATTTGTGCTTGTCCAACTTCTCGTTGATTAAGTAAAGAAATTACTTTTCCACCTACTTTAGAAATATCAAAATAGAGGGTTTCATTAGCCCGAGTAGTATTAACTGCTCTAACAGTATGAGCAGGTACATGAGCTTCTACTATTTCACCTTCTACATCTATCGTATCATTAGGAATTATTTCATATTCATACTTCTCTGGATTCCTAATGAAATTTTGAGCTATCTCAACTGCTTGATTTTGATCTATCTCTTCTCCATCAAGTTGAGATAAACTTGTGATTAAATCTTGAGGCTCAAAATCAATAACTCCAGCTGGTAGAACCTCTTTTAACTTAACTGAAATATTATCAACATTTATTTCATCCCTCAACTCTAATAAACCAGCTAAAGGAGTAATAGAAAATCTTTGTTCATCCTCATCAATTTTTACCCTTCGTTTATCATGCCACCTAAATCCTGCTTGCTCCATTTCATCATGAATCGTTTCTAAATTACGGTTTATTGTAGTTACCTTATTATGAAGCTCTCTAATAACCTCTTTATCTTCTTCACTTATCCCACCATCAACAACTTCTTTTTCTAAATGTTTAGCATATTGTCCTGTCTTCTGTAATAAATCCTTTACCTCATCTAATGAATCACTAGCTATTGGTAGTTCTCCTATATCCTCTTGAGCTCCAGAAGTTGATTCCCAAATATTAGATAGGTTTACTGCTAAATTATCAGGTGCCTCTCCAATTAATACTGTTCCTAATTCAGATTCCAAATCATCGACATGATCATTTAACCCTTGAAAAGCATGTTCATACCTATTGTTGACTTCACTTCTCATTTGTTGATAAGTAAGATACATATTACGACCCCAATATCCTGCAACTGCTACTGCTAAAATAATTCCAGCTACTGTCAACCATCTCTTTTTCAAAATCATCCCCCCCTCTATCTAGCAAAAACATGTTTACCGATTCTACGTACTGTCTCACGAGTAGTAACCCAATATGAAGTGATTTTATCTGGATTATAAAAATATTCAGATCCATAAGTCGGATCCCAACCATTATAGGCATTAACTGTTGCTCGTACCGCTTCTGGCCCTGGTGTTACATTCCAAATAAGTCCATGCATTACAGGTGTAAAGGCCCAAGGTTGATAAATTACTCCTGATATTGTATTAGGAAAATCATCACTTTCAACTCGGTTCATAATTACTGCTGCAACTGATACTTGTCCTAAAAAAGGCTCTCCTCGAGCTTCACTATAAACAACTCTTGCCATCAACCTTGCTTCTGGTGATAGACTCCAAAAACTAGGAGTCCCTGCATGGCTCTCTTCCATTTCAACTCCTGTCTGACCATAATAAACAATAGTTCCAACTCCAATCAACAATAATACTAATGTTAATGCTAATAGTTTTTTCATTCTATCCTCCTTATTTTACTTATTATTTATTATAATTACCTTTAATCCATTTAATATTCAAAAATAAAATTCCGAACTACTAGTCCGGAATTTTACTTCAATTTATTTATTATTTTATAATTACAAAAACAGCATACCCTTCAAAAAGAGCATGCTGTTCAAATTCACACTAAATTATTATAAATATTTTTTTCAGCTCTAAGTAGTTTAACAAAGAATTGGTGCCGAGAGTGGGATTTGAACCCACACGGATAAAATACCCATAGCGCCCTCAACGCTACGCGTCTGCCAATTCCGCCACCTCGGCTTTTTACTTCCACGCTAATTATATCATAATTAATTTAAAAGTCAATACTAAACTACTAACTCACCAGGAAAAACAAGTTGAATACTATTAGCATCAAAATAATAATTCTCTATTGCCACAGGTAGCTTATCAATTAAAATTACTCGTTGGCTTTTAATCACCGGTTCATTATTTTTCAACTCAAGTTTATTAGCTAACATTGGATTAGCCTTTTCCACCTGCATCACATTACTTCTAAACTTTAAGTTATCCAGTCCATTATCATTGAACAACTCATATAATGAATCCAGATCTGCAATTCTTTGTTGATTAATGTTACTACTTAAATAAGTAATAATTTCTTGTAATCCATATGGATTACCATCAACTAATTTCTTTTGTACTATCTTATATAACTCTTCTTCTTCTTCTACCTTGACTAGTTCATCAACTTCTACATCTTTAATCCGCTTAAACTTAATTTCCCCTACTTCAATCTTGCCCTTACCTTTCATTAATTGAACCGTTGCCTTCTGTAAATTATACTCTTTTCTTTCTAACCTCTGTTCCATATTACGAGCATGTTTTTCTCGCAACTCCATTAAAGAAATATTAGCTTCAGACAGAATTGTTCTGACATAGCGTGGAGTTGTCTCCACATTTTCAGCTATTTCACTAATTTTCAAAAAGGGGTCATGTCTAGCATAATTAATAATCTGCTCCTTTTTCGTCAACTCTTCTAACTCCATACTTCTCACTCCTTGTAATTATATTTCTTATAAATATTCTTCCTGACTTATGACATTCTTATACATCAAAAATTTAAAATAAAAAAGTTGCCTCCGGCAACTAAGTTTAAGTCTAAGATTAAGTTTAAGTAAAACCAACAAATACAAACTGACAAAGATCATCCACAACCCCTAAAAAAATAATTTCCTAAATACAAAAAACAGCTAACCCTAGGCTAGCTGCTCCATAAATCGAGTTCTTTGAATTCTAATTCTTTAAGATTCAAAAATTCTTTTCCTAATCTTACAAATTTAGCTGATAACTTATCTAAATCACTGATATAAAATTCTCGCTTTCCTTTAGTTGGAGTAGGGCTTAATAGAGCTTTTCTTTCTAAAATATCCCTTACCTGCAAAGCAATTCCTCGACCAGGATAGATTAAATTAACACTTTCACCTACAACCTCCTGCAACACCTTTCCTAAGTAAGGAAAATGAGTACAACCTAATAATAGTGTATCAATCTCTTCTTTTACCAAAGAAGTTAAATAACGCTGGGCAATCTGTTTGGTCTTTTGACTATATAACTCCCCTGCTTCTACTAAAGGAATAAACTTTGGACAAGCTTGAGCATAAACTTCAACATCTGCTGATTTAGTCTGCAAGGCTCTTTGATAAGCACCACTTCCAATCGTTCCCTCAGTAGCAATTACTCCAATCTTATTATTGCTAGTAGCTAAGATTGCTTCTCTTACTCCAGGCTGAATCGGGCCAATAATCGAAACCCCAAACTTCTTTTTTGCAGCTTTAAGTCCAGCAGCAGTGGCAGTATTACAAGCAATAATCACCATCTTAGCCTCTAACTCTAAAAAATAATCTATGATCTCAAATGCAAACTTTCTAACCTCAGCTTGGGGGCGGGAACCATAAGGAAGATGAGCTGTATCACCGAAATAAATAATATCTTCATTAGGAAATTCACTCATCACCTCTTTAGCAATCGTTAATCCTCCTACCCCAGAATCAAATAAAACAATCGGACTGTTTTTATCCATCTTCACCATCCTATTCACCTTTTCCTAGTTTAATTATTAAAAATACTAATCAGTTATTAATTATATTATATGCAACTTAGCTAACTTATTTTAAATTAAACAAATTAAAAGCGAGACAATAAGTCTCGCTAAAAATTATTCGCTCTTATTTTATTAACTGAGGGTCAACTTCTAGTGGCTGTTCCAAATTTAAATGCCCACTTAATGTTTTCATCTTTTCTCCTTCAACTAAAATCTGTACCTGCTCTATCTCATCAAATTGGGCCAACGTGGTAACAATCGAATAGACAGTTAATATCTCTCCAGTTGTACCACCCCAATGTTCCTCAACTAACTCTTGATTAAAATCTGCTATAGCTAATTGATCCTTTATTTCTAAATCAATCACTTCTGTTTCAGGAGGAATTGTAACCCCTACCTCTTCTGACTGTGGTCCTTTAATCAATTCCTCAATCGTATTTTGATATAAGTTATTTCTCCTTACATCTCGCGTTTCGACCACTAATAGTTGATCCTGAGCATCACTAAAATAAAGCTCAATCTCAGTTGTAGCAAAAAAGCGAGGATAGGTCAAAATTAAAGCTACAATCACAACAATTACACCTATTATCAATAGGTTCCTAGCCTTAGAAGTACTCATTACAACTCCTCCTCTAGTAACAATTCAAAATATTGACTGATCCCCTTATATAACGCTATAGCCGCTTCTTGCTTAAAGCTATCCTTTTTCAATAACTTTTCATCTTCTGGATTACTTAAGAAAGCTACTTCACTTAAAACTGCTGGAATTTCAGTATTCCTTAATACTGATAGGTTATTTTTCTTAACTCCTCGGTCATGAGTCTCTAATCTTTCAACCTTATTTTGCTGAATATACTCAGCTAGCGAAATCTCTTCTTTATCAGCATCACGTACTATATAAGTCTCTGTCCCTAACTGTCGCTCATCAGTATGAGAATTAGCATGAACACTAATAAATAGATCAGCATCTAGGCTATTAGCAATTTCACTTCTCTCCGGTAAACTAACAAAGTGATCATCACGTCGGGTCATTACCACTTTGGCTCCTGCATCCTTCAACAGCTCTTCTAAAATTAAGGAGATATCTAATACTACATCCTTCTCCCTTAAACCTGAAGGACTTATTGCTCCCGGATCATAACCACCATGACCTGCATCAACAACTATAATTCTATCTTTAAGATTAAATCTATTCAATTTAATATCAATATCTTGAGTCCGTTCATCAGATTCCACTTCAAATGTTACATCACTGTCTAAATCAAAGACAACCCTTACCTGTTTAGGGTCAGCAGAAAACTGACTTACCCTAACGTCATTCACCATCCCTAACTTTTCAGACATAGCAAGCTGTTTTGTGTCTACGACTGTATTTTCTAAATCAACTACTAAACGATATGGATCATATAATTTATAGACCTCATACTCTGTTGGGGCCAATAAAGATAAGCCTAGTTCAGTCTTTAACCCTTCAGTACTCGTCTCTAAATCTAATAAGCGATTCATCAAGCTAACCTGTAAGGTAGTTCCTTCCCAATCCAACTCATAAGGAACAAGCTCCTCTAAATCAACAACTACTCTGGTTTTATCATCACTAAATTGAGAACTACGTACTCCTTTAACCAATTCACTATCAATATCTATCTGATCTTCAATCATCTCTTTGTTGGTATCAGGAAAATCAAAGACAAGCCTACTACCTTCTGCTAAAGGCATTACTTCTGGCTCTACTCTTTCAGTTAAGTCAAAAGATAACAACTGTCCATGAGTATCACTATAAGCTATCTCTTCTAATTCAGATTTAATTGATTTAATTAGCAATGATTCATCTTGGTGAGCCAAATTAACTTTAGTGTTATCCTTTGTATCTAACACAACTCTAACTATATTATTAGGATCAGTCTGATATTGACTCATTCTAACTTCTTCAATCAATGGATCATCAACTTCTAAAGTTTGACTTTCTGCTAAAGCTGCATTTTTAATGTCAATTACAGCTCGTTGAGGATTTGATAAATAACTTACTGAACTAGCTTGTAATGGTCGTGTAGCATCTACTTTTAAACCTTCTTCACTATGACTTATACCTTTAATAATTGGACTAACCCGTAATAAATACTTATACTGATCATCACTATCACTTTCTAGCTCTTGAAGCTGATAATCAACATTAGCAAATAAATCTAATACAACCCGTGTCGTCCTAGCATCAAACTGAGCAACTCTAACATCTTCAACCAACTGACTATCTAAATCTAATTTGTCTAACTCCTGATTAAGAGCAGTTCGTTCTAAATCAAAAGCTATCCGATATGGCTCTCGAACTAAATCAAGCTGATAATCTATCGGCTCATTAGTTGTTACCTTTAGACCTTCATAATCATCATTTACTACATAGTCTATTGCTTCTAATTCTGCTCTAGTTTCAGATATCTTAACTATATTATCATCAGGCTCAACATCAATCACTAGACCTAAGATATCACCTAAAGCATTAAGAGGCACCATCGGTTGATCATCAACCAATTCAGCAGCTACAGGAACTTGAATCATCTGCTGACTAACTTGTAAGTTAGGGTCACCTATTCTTAGTTTAACAACCCTTTCTTCAGTTTCTAACTGTAATGTCTCTATTGCACTGAACCACCTAACTTTAATCGGTAAGTTATCTGTTAGATTATGTAATGGAATCAATATATCCTCATCCAATAATTTATAATCTAAATCATCAGTCACAATATCTCCGTTAATTTCTAAACTAACCCTTTCTGTGGCATCCACTTGCAATGAAATAATAGAAACTAATATCAGTAACACAACTATCGATAATTTTTTTGGCATCGCTCCTGCCCCCTAAACTAGACGATTTTCTACATTCTCTTAATTTATCTTATATTTAATATTCTGTCTCATTAGGTAAAATCCTCTTTTAACTTCCAAGTTATTTGATAAATTACAAGAAAATTAATTTTCAACGACAAAACTCTACTAAATTCTTTAAAAGATAATTAGCTTTGTTCTGCAAAGTATCTTTTAATTCCTGCTACAACCCCTTCAGCAATTTGCTGTCTAAATTGGGATGACCTTAACAGTTCTTCATCGGCAGGATTGGATAAAAATCCAGCTTCTACTAAGATAGCTGGTAGATTTGTTCTTCTTAAGACAGCAAAGTTAGCAGCTTTTAAACCATGGTCTGTAAAATCTGTCCTTTGCAAAATTTCATCTTGTACATACCAGGCTAAAGCCCAATTATCTTGACTAGCATCCCAATGAGCATAAGTTTCTAATCCATTGGCCCATGAATTATAACTAGCATTAGAATGAATGCTGACAAATAAATCAGCATCAAATCTATTAGCTATCTCAGCCCGTTGCGCTAATGAAATAAAAGAGTCATCCCTTCTTGTCATCAAGGTATTAATCCCTGCTTGATATAATAAATCATCAACTCTAGTAGCTATATCAAGAGCAACTTCTTTCTCCTTTAACCCCGTAACACCTATTGCCCCAGAATCAGTTCCACCATGTCCAGGATCAATTACAACTCTTTTATTTGTTAATCGTAATTGATTAATTAAATCATGATTAGTACTAATAATTGAAGAAGTTATTACTTCTTCTTTAGCTTCAACTTCCAAAATCAAATTAGAACCATCTTCTTTTATATTATAACTACTCATATTTCCAATATCAACTACAATTCTAGCAATTGCAGGAGCAAAATCAAACTGGCTAAATCGAACCCTATTTACTGACTCACTTCCAACATTGATTGTTTCTTGTAGTTCTTTAAAACTAACATCATGCATATCCAAAACTAATCTGGTTGGCTGATGATATAACTGCAAATCATAATTAGAAATAAAATTAGAATCAATAATTAATTTAAAGGTATCTTCTTCATCTTTAACTTCAACACCTTTGAGTTGATTAGTTTGATAATAAATTGATTTACTACTTTCCTGCCAAGCTAAATTCCCACCATAAATTCCTGTTAAAAACCTTAATGGTAACATAACTTGTCCATCTATTGACCTAACATTCTCACCTAAAGGAACAGGTTCAGAATTGACTAAAGCGATTTTATTGCCAATTTCTAACTCAATTACTTTATGAGGATGAATAACCTTTCCTTCAGATGATCCCGCTTCCCATTCCACCTCAGCTCCAAAATAATCATTGACAAAATCAAGTGGTACCATCGTTCTTCCATTAACAATTCTTAAATTTACATCTACTTCTTCCCCATTAACTAATAAATCTGCTCCTTGAGCTTCAACTTGAACTGATGTTAGTACTACTGCTGCCACAAATACTAGAATGAATACTTTATACTTAGTTGCCACTATTCTTCTCCTTCCAGCTATATAAATTGGATTAATGATTTTCTTCAGTTTAATTAACTTAAGTTCTTTTTAACTTGCAGTGCTTGAGTGAAAAAGTTAAATTCAACTTATATTTAAATTAGCTTAATTTTAAACTCTTACTAGTTAATAAATTATTCTCTTGATCAATAAATTTAAATTTTAATTCTTCTTCATCTTTAATCAAATGTTTTTTAGGAACTTTTACTAAATCATAAGGCAGACTAATTAATTCTAAACCTATACACTCAGGTGTACAACTGACTGTCTTAACTTTGATAATCACTTTATCCTTTCGTTTAATAATCTTATCAATTTTAATATCATACCGACAGGCATTATATTCACCTAAAGAGACATAGATTAAATAATACTTATCATAATCAATATTTAAACGCTCAGGTACTTTTTGATGATATTTAGGTAATTCCAAATTATTATCTGGCTTTGTTAAAATTTTAACGATCAAATTACAGTCATAATCATCCTTTTGCCACCTACCATTAACTTCCTTTTCCAGCAAAGGCGTAAATGGAATCTCTTTTCTCCCAATTAAACCCATACCAAATAAAAAAAACAGTGCCAAACTAAAGATTAACAGAATAATCGTTACCTTGCCTCCCTCTCTAAATTAAAATCCCCTAATTTAATCTTATGTTAATTTTTCGAAGATATTTCTAGTTATTAAAATATATCTTCCCCCCTTTCATATTTCTATGCCTTGAAAACTAAATCCTCTTAGAAAAAATTTCATCCCCTATACAAAACAGACCCTTTAAAGGGTCTGTTAAAAACTTAAATAATTAAATTTCCATCTTTACTAGGTCGAGCATCAAACTCATCTTTCATCTCTGAAAATCCTTCTCTACCTAATACACCATAGGTATATTCCTTGCCTAACTCAACCCCTGGTTGATTAAAGGCATCAATATTATATAACTCACCAGCAAAAGCAGTCTGTAACTCATACATATAGATAAATTGGCCCATGGTAAACTCATTTACTTCAGGGAAGATAACTGTACAGTTCAAGCGGTTTTTCTTAGTTAAAGCTAATTCAGTTGCTTTCTTTTCAGTAGTAATCAACTGATTAAAGGTAGTTCCTCCTAAATAAGAGACACCTGCAATCTCATCATATCCAAATCCAATCTCTAATTCTTCTTTAAATTCCTCAACCTCTAAAAATGTAACTACTTTATCAAAAGGCCCCTCCATATATAGTTGGGCTTGAGAATGTTGATCTGTAGCACCTAATGCCTTAATTGGCGTCGGGCCAACGTGAACAACTTCTCCCTCACGATTAACTCTTTTACCTAATGATTCAGCCCACAACTGTCGATACCAGTCGGCTATATCCTTCAGTGAATGGGAATAAGGCATCATCACAGACATTGGCTTGCCATCTTGATCAGCTAAATAATGTAAAGTAGCATTCAAATAAGCAGGATTGGCCCATAAATCTTCCGTATCACACAACTGAGCCATATACCGTGCTCCTGCTAATAACTCTTCAATATCTATTCCAGTAAATGCTGCAGATACCAGCCCAACTGGACTTAAAACAGAAAAACGCCCTCCTACATTTTCAGGAATATAATAAGTTTTAATTCCTTCTTGTTTAGCAATCTTAATTAGATTTCCAGAATCTTGACTGGTCGTAGCAATGAAGTGTTCAGCAACTGCTTCTGCTCCTAACTCCTCAACAACCAAACTCCGAGCAGTTAAGAATTGACTCATCGTTTCAGCAGTTCCACCTGACTTAGAAATAACATTAAAGATAGTCTTTTCTAAATCTAATGTTTCCAATAACCCCTTCAACCGAACAGGATCAACATTATCAGGAACAAATAATTTTGGATAATCACCCCTAGCTTCTTCATTTATATTATAATAAGGATGATTTAAAGCAGTCTGTAAAGCAATATTACCTAACGCAGAACCCCCAATCCCTAAAACTACAAAATTATCATACTGCTGAGCATTATTTTGAGCAAATTCTTTGATTTCAGCTGCAATCTCTTGATGCGTCTCAGGCAATTCCATAAAACCTAGTGTTCCTTCTTCTTTTGCTGCTAGAATTGCTTGATGTGCATTCTCAGCTTGAGTCTGCATATTACTGATATCATCTTGAGTATACCCATGTTCCTCTCCTACATTTTCACTAAACATATTATTAATATCTAATTTAATCCTCATTCTTTCCTGCCAAGCTTGATCTTCATATCTCTTGCTCATTATTATTCCTCCTTCTGTATTATTATCTTCTTCCCCTTGAATTTTTATCAATCATTTTAATTTGAAATTCTCTATCTATATTTATTGTACTGTATAGTAATTATTACCTTTTAGTATAAATTATTCCTTATCACTCTTTTACCTTTCTAGATTAATCATTTAATTCCTGCTTTTAATCAGTATTATTCCAAATTTTGTAATACAAAATAAAAAAGACCATTTAAATGGTCTTTTTTATTCCAGTTTTTATTATTCAGGTAAAACCTCTTCAACCGCTAGTAAATACTGATGAAATAGATATTCTACTGCTGCAATTATTATTACTAAAAAAACCAACGAGGTAAAAGTAATATTAACAACAGTCACTAAATCAAAAACAAAAGCTATCACTGCTGCCATTAAACCATTACCAACTGAAGCAATTAGATTATTAGAAAAAGATAAAATAATTAAATCACCAATTAAATAATTTACAACAGTCCCAAATAAAGCAACTACAAAGACCCAACCTAATGGATTAGCATCAATATAAAATAATGTAGCTATCATAGCCAGAAAGGTTAAAATAAATTTTAAAATAAGTGTTCTTGAAGTCTTACTCATTCAAATCGCCTCCGCTTTTATAATCTCCTCAGCAAAGGCTTTTATACATCATTTAAAATCAAAACTCATAGCCCAAATATAACCTAGCTCCATCTTCTTTTAACTCCAGACTATATCTATCAGCAAGTTTTTGATTATAAGCTAGTACTTGATCATAAGCATCCACAGCGGAAACAACTCTTAATCCTATCAGCCCTGCACCTATTAACTTATTGGTACTCTCATGATCACTAAAAGTATATAATAACCCCGCTCCAACTGCTTCAAGAGCAATAAATTTTTGTGCTCCTTCTTGATCCCCTACATAATATTGACCTAAGCCAGGTAAAAATAAAGATCGACTAGCCCCTAAAATTGGATCTTTTTTGGTCAGTTCATCTAATTTGTCTTCATCTTCTACCTTCTTAGCCTGACCAGGTGGTAAGCCTCCCTTCTTTTCTAAGCCAGGTGGCACTCCTTCTGTCCTTTCTAAACCTGGTGGTATATGTGTTCCATTTGCTAAAGTTAGATCTGAATATGTAAAACCCATAACTACAATTAGGACTAATACTACAACTAATTTCTTCATCCATTATGCTCCTCTCTAAAAATATGGTAGATTTAATTATATCTTAACACTATTTCTTAAAAAACCACAATCAAAATAAATAAGACTACCTCTTTTTGATTAAAATTCACCTTTTTTACCCAAATCAGCAATATAATCTGCCGTCCTTGCTGCAATAGCCATGATTGTCTCAGTTGGGTTGGCCCCTCCAGAAGTTGTAAAGACACTAGCTCCACAGATAAAGAGATTAGGTATATCATGGCTTTGACAGAATCCATTGACTACAGAATTAGTCGGATCATCACCCATCCGACACCCTCCTAACAAATGACCAGTATCTGCTGCAACAAAAGCAGGCTTCCCACCTCTTGCTTTAAAGATCTGATTGGCCTTCTCTACACCATGCTCAATCATCTTATTATCATTTTCACAATAACTAAAGGTTATTTTTGGTCGTGGTATTCCATATTCATCCTTCTCTTCACTTAAGGTAACTTGATTCTTTTTTTGAGGCAACACCTCACCTACCATCGTTATCTGAGCATAAAAATTAAAGTTCAGCATAATTTCACGCAGCTCCTTACCCCAATATCCAGCATCAGCAGTCAAGATCTTAGCCGTGGCTACTGGTCTATTACCATGAGCATTCAAAGTATAGCCTCTTACAAAATCATTGTCGGGATCTGTTTCATAAAAATCTTGAGTACAGGCCATTACAGGAGTTCCTTTATATAACCTCATCTCTTGATCAAACTTAGCGAAGACATCATGTCCACTATGGGGCATGATATACTTTCCGACCAACCCACTACTATTGGCCAATCCATCAGGGTATTGAGAACAGGCTGAATTCAGTAGTAGTCTTGGTGTTTCAACTGTAAAGGCTGAAATAATTACTACTTTAGCTTTCTGTTGATAATAATTTCCGTCATGATTAAATTCAACACCACTTACAGTACCATCATCATCTACCAATACTCTAGTGACCATCGAATCAGTAATAACCTCTGCTCCTTCTTGGATTGCTTTTGGTATATGATGAATTAATGTACTAAATTTGGCATTAGGCTTACAACCCTCATTACAAAAACCTCGATTAGTACAAGGAGGGCGACCATCAAATGGTGCAGATAAAATTGCCAATGGGGGTACACTACTTCTAATTCCTAAGATCTCACACCCTTCACGAAAGACCTGGGCCCAAGCACTGATCGGTTCTCGCTCAGGATAAGGATAAGGTCCATTAAAAGGTCCCCAAGGAAAGTGTTTTGGCCCAGAGACCTTAATATCATTCTCAATCTTATCATAATAAGGTTCTAGATCTTGATAGGAAATAGGCCAATCCTCCCCCACCCCATCGGTAGATTTAACCCTAAAATCGCTTTCATGGAACCGATAAAATACTCCAGTAAAGTGGGTAGTTCCACCTCCAACTCCTCGACCTGAATTATTTGGTCCAAACTTCAACGCATCATTTCCGCCAGATAAACGAGTATCCTGCCAATTTAATGAATAAGCATGTAACTCATCACTAGCAAAATCAGTCTGGGGATCCCAAAAAGGGCCAGCCTCAATCCCTACTACTTCTAACCCTGCCTTGCTCAATTCATGGATCAATACTCCTCCTGCTGCTCCCATACCAACTATACAGACATCTACCTCTTTATCTCCATACTTTCTATGTTCTAGATCATCATAGCGATGATCCTTATAATGATCGCAATTATGCTGTACATAGCTTTCCTTTTCTACACGACTTTCATTCTCCATTATCTTCCTCCTTCTCTGTTACATCTTTTCTTTGGGCCTCCCAAGGATCTGCCAGGCCAAGTTCAATCCTATAATATCCTCTTGGATGGGCAGGGCCACCATAACCTATCTCTGACCAGATAGTTGGATGGGAATAATAAGGAGCAACAGTCAAGACCAATAGCTTATCGAATAGATCCTTTTGAGGAATTGTTGACCATTCAGGAATACTAGCCGCCTTTCCCACCTGTAAAGAAGCTAATATATCAAATTGCTCTTTAACATCTATCGAAAGAAAATCATTACCATAAAGCTTCTGAGCTAATTTATCAATCGCCTTCAACCCTTCCCTGACTAAAATCTTTTCCGGTGGTGCATCAGGACTTCTTTGATATTCTCCTTTCTCATCAGCCAGTGTTTGATCAATAAAGTGAATCACCCAATCAAAAATATCATCTCGATTATCATAAACAAGATGTTTACATATCACTCTCAATCTCTGCTCTTCATCACCTGTTAAAAATTCAAGGGCAGGAAAAGGCCCTAATCTTTTAAGCACTGCATCAGCAGTAACTGGATCCCACTCTTCAATTTGATCTAAAACATCATAATCTGGATAATAAGTATTCCGCTCAATCATTAATTGATCCCTCCTTGCAGCAGTCTTAATAGATCAATACTAGCAACAGTAGCTACTATCAAGGGTAAAATTACAGGAGGTCCTACTATATGATTATGAACATTATCGCCACCTACCCTACTTTTAACACCATCCCAATGTAGATAAGCCCCCCACAGATTTGTAGCTATCACAGTAATTAAGGTTATAGCCAATAATGTTAATACCCAATCTGCTCCATAAAACTCTGCTAAAAAAAGATTAGCAGCTAAAAAATAGATAGAGATTACCGGTACCCACAAACTCCAGTGATAAAAGTTTTGTCGATAATGAAAAAGATGTGCTGCTAAAGCCCAAAAAAGAAATTTAAGTGCATGTAATAAACCTTCTAGCGTCTCCATTAATCTCTCCTTTCCCTTCATATTAATAACAATTAGTAATTTTAGGATTTGACCAAAGCTTTAATCTTATACATCAAAGCAATTCAAATTTGACCCATTTTATTTCAGATTTAATTAACATAATTTTTCCCGTTGCATACTATGTGGTAAAAGAATAGTAATTGTTATTGAAGGGAGGGATACATAAAATGACTGCTCCATTAGTAGGGTATTTACGACGTTATCCTGTTTTAGTTATGATTTTAGTTTTATTCCTATTGGGTATAATCTAAGCAACATAGGACTCCTATAGGTCATCGGTTTGAATCCGATGACCTATTTAATTTTTACTCAACTTTTATTTGATAAAATTTTAAAAACCCCCTACTAAAAGTAGGGGGTTTTAGGCTTACTCTTTAGGAAGTTCAACTAACTGCTGCGATTGATTGAAAATTTCAGAGAGTTGTTGTTCAGGCATATCATATGGCTTGTACCAATCCTTATTTACAGCTAAATCAGTTAATGCTGCATGACCAGCTAAAATTTGATTTAAACTATCAGTATACATTGATCTAAGTTCAGGTGTAGAAGATTCTAAAATAGCAGACAAATAAGCAGTAGCTGCACTTTTAGATCCTGCAATCATATCATTAGCTACCGTTTGATCTTTAAGGTTATCACCATTCACTAAAGATGACATTAAATTTCCCATATTAGTGAACCTCCTGACTATTTATTATATTATTTTCATTGATAAATTGCTGCATTCCTTTAATTCTACCTTCCATAGCTAAAATAGCAGATTCTGCTTCTTTTTTAAGAGCTTCATCACCAATCATCTCCTGAGTAGCTTTGGCTTTAGTTAAGGCATTTGTCTCCATCTGTAATAATTCCCTCAATGTTAACTTCTCAGCTTGGGTCAATTCTCTCACTTGTACAACCTCCCATTAGATATTTACTTGAACTATATATATTATTACTTTAGTTAATAAAAAATATTCTATCCCTTAGCAATATAAAATTAACCAAAAAAGACTTCTAGGTAGCTACCTAGAAGTCAATATTAGTGAGTTATTAATCTAAATATTTGCTTTTTAATTTCTCTGAAACTTCCTTTAATAACTTAAATCCTTCTTCTACTCCACTAACATAATCTCCTTGGCTGATATTACAGGTAGCAGGGGCCAACTGTGATTGAGCAATTATTTGTTCTTTAGATACTCCTCGCTCAACAAGTTTGGCCCATAACTCTTCTAAATTCTCAATAACCTTATCAGCAGTTAAATCTTCTAACTCTTCTAGCTTAGTAGGAACAATTCCCCAAGAAATTATCTTTCCTGCCTCTATGAATTCTACCATACTATTATATTTTACAACTGCACTACCACAAGAACAAGCATCAAAAGAAAGAATATCAATCTCAGCTTGTAATAAGAAGTCCCAATCTGGCTTACCACACAAGTGAATAGCTAACGGTATCTCTGGTGCTTCCGCTCTAATTTCAGTCAATAACCCCTGCAAATCTCCCTTAGCAGTACCTGATGTATACCCAGTAACCCCAGTAAAGAGCATTTCTAAACCTGGTTCATCTATATGAATAATTACATTTTCATTCTTCTCTTTCAAATCTTGATACTGGGCCAACAGCTTCTGTTTAGTAAAATCAAATAACAAGACTCTAAGCTCATCATTATAAATAATCGGCTTTCTATCTTCATCACAGATTCGTAGTCCAAAACTGATTGGCCCGATAATCTGCCCTTTAATTGCCTGCCGATCACTTAAATCCTTCTCTAAAAAATCAGAATAAGAAACGGAGAAATCTTCTGATAATTTAAAATAATCTAAATTATTGCTGTTCTCTATAAAAGATGGTAACTGAGCATAAAACCGTTCTGTCTCCAACCAGATCTTCTTCTCTTCCTCATCAATAACTATCCCTGGAAACTTATCAACAAATTGAACATACATATCCTCATAATAATTCATTTTAGGAAGTTGAGGCCAAAATGGTATATCCAAACCCATTGCCAAATCCATTGGCCTTTCTAAATCCTGATGAGGCATAATTCCCATCGCTATCGTCTGCAAGTTACCCAACTCTTCACTCATAATTATCTCCCCCTTTATTTCTAACATATCTAAATTTGCCACCAACATAAAACTTAATTTGAAACTATTACTAATTTAATTATAACCCAAGTTAACCACTGGTTATATAACATATATCACACTTTTCAAATCTAATTTTTCACAAATGAATATTAGTAAACCTGCTTATTAAAATAAGCTTGTTAGCCAAAACTATTACAGATACCTAACTTCAAAATGAAATTTTATTACAAAATAGCTTAAGTTTAAGGTTGAGGTTAAGTCTGAGTCAACCATCAAAAGCATAAGGGCTTTTAGTTCTTACTTAAACTTAGCCTTAAACTTTATATCAAGAATAAGGAGGTCTACTAAATTGAGATTATGGCATCAGAATTTAATTGATAAACTACCACGCCAACAACTCCTCGGTCAACACCGCGAATGTTGTGCACTCCGAGGCAAAGGCTGGGCCAAAAAACATGCTACAGTAGATTATGTATTTAAATACGACGCCAGTAGATTAGTTGCCTACCACTTCAAAGTTATGTTAGAAATGAAAGAGCGGGAGTATAAGCCGGCTGAAGAATGGTTTGAGGAGTCTTACAGGGGTAAAGCAGTTGGTTACGATAGTAGTTTTTGCACTCTTTCCCCAGAAGAACATCTTTCTAAAAAAATAATTTATCCTGAACACAATAAGCAATATTTGAAAGAATGTCTTACCAATTTATTTGAAAAAGGTGTTGTCTGCAGATATATTGAAGAGGTTATAAAGTAGTGAACAATTAATAATAAAGAAACACCCTTTAGGAATACTTGGGTGTTAGAATAAAAATATAAAATTTTTCACTTTTTATCTATTTAAAATCATTAACTCTATATCACTTAATTAAATAAGGCCATCTTCAAAATAATTAACCTTCTCCACTACCCAATCAGGTTTATCATTTAATGCTTCAAGATTATCTTGTTCATCCAGCTCACTTAGCTCAAATTGATATAATAGTTCAAGTTGCTTTTGGGGCTCATAAACTTCTGATTTTTCTGCAAGTTGATCATTAATCCTCAGTTCTTTTAGTTCCTGCAAAAATTGATTATAAATCTCTTCACCATCAGGAGCTGTTTCTGTATTAAATTTCTGAATATATGACATCAGCAAATCACAAAACTGATCATTAAAGTTATCCATAATTAATTATCCCTCCTACATCTACTCATTAACCTAATCCAACACTAAACTAGATAACCTGCTCTTAATAGTATATTCTGTTCTATCAGCTCCTTATACTTATTTTAATTTTGAGCAATCCTGAGTAGTTTTCCAAATTCTTTAGTTGATCTAAAGCTAGAGATAATTAGTATCAATCCTATATTATTACTTCTCGCTACAAAAGGAATATCCTTTAATTCACAAATAAATAATCTAACTTTGTAAAAAATAACTAGTACAATACCAGAATCTTAAAAAATTAAAAGGCTTGTGTTACTGAGTAGTTCAGTAGCACAAGCCTTAATTAGATAACTCTATTTTTACAGCATATCACCTAAAAATTGACTTACAAGGAAGAAATAAATAAATAAGCCTGTAATATCTTTAATTGTAGTAATAATTGGATCAGAACCAGCCGCCTGATCAAACCCTAATTTAAATAAGATAAAAGGAATCATAAACCCTAGTGATGTAGCTATTGTAATTGTTAATGTCAAAGATAAACCAACAACAATTCCTAATGCAGGTAACTGCTGCCAAAATGCTGCAATTAAACCTGCAGCTACTCCAAGAAACGTTCCCATACTCAAACCAACCCAAACTTCACGTAACCAATGCTTAAAGAACCTTCTGACATTTATCTGGCCTAAAACTAAAGCTCTAGAAAAGATAGTAGAAGATTGAGTTCCAACATTACCACCCATATCCATAATTACTGGAATAAAGATTGCTAAAGCTGCAATTGCTTCTAATGTTTCTTCAAAGCCTTCAATAACTGCACCTGCCAGCATCCCACCGACCAGTGTAATAATCAAAAAAGGTAACCTTACCTTCCAAACATCAAATAATGAACCTGAAATTAATGTTCTACTGCGATCAGTCTCTTGTTGACCTATACTTGTAAATCCAGCTTTATTTAAAATATCTTCCGTAGTCTCTTCTTCAATTACATCCATTGCATCATCAAAGGTTACTATTCCAACCAACCTATTTTCTCTATCTACTACTGGTACAGATAAGAAGTCTTGCTGTTGAAGTAAGCGGGCAACATCTTCTTGGTCGGTATAAGTATTTACTGATATTGGATGATCATACATAACATTTTCAATCATCTCATCTGGATCGGCCATCACTAAAACCCTTAAAGAAAGAACCCCTTCTAATCTTCTTTCTTGATTAGTAATATAGATTGAATAAACTGTTTCTTTATCAATACCGATCTCTCTAACTTGTTCTAATGCTTCTTGAGCAGTAATTCCTTTCTTGAGACAGATATAATCTGGGTTCATAATCCTTCCTGCAGTTTCAGGGGCATATCCTAATAAATTAGCAATAGTATCTCTTTCTTCCTTATCAAATGAATTCATTATTCTTTTAGCTACTTTAGCTGGTAGCTCATCTAATAATCTTGCTCGATCATCATACTCTAAATCTTCCATAAGTTCAATAACTTCATCTTCTGCAAAAGAAGCTATCAATTCCTCTTGAAAACCAGGCTCAAGCTTTTCAAATACCTCAATAGCAAAATCTTTATTTAGTAGCCTAAAGACTACCACTTGCTGTTTTCTTTCCAAGTCTCTAATAAGTTTTACAACCTCTGTTTCAGTAAGTTGATTTAATCTCTCTTTTAAGACATCCATTTCTTTTTCTGATATAAGATGGGTGATCTCTTTATAAAGTGGCATATTAATCCCTCCTGAATATTATAACCTTGAACTTTAAATTTTTTGTGCTGAAACCAATAAGATGAATCCTGGTCATCATCTAGAGCCACTTTATTATCACCCCCTTCTCCAATTATAATTAACAATTTGCAATGTACAATTCACAATTAAGCCTTTTAACTAACAGTAATCAATTATTATATGAAAATAAAAAAAAGCTCTCAAAGGAGCCTTTTAATCTTAAGATTAGTTATCTACTCCTCGTCCTGGCTTTAGCACTATATAACGTAGATTAATAATTAATCAGCTACCTTAGATAGACCTTATTCCGATCTGATCTGTTCTACCCATTGGCGTCTCTGGACGTTTTTGGGCAGTAGCTTATGTTTATATAGGAGCCTCACCTAACAAGTTCTATTTTCTTTTCCACTAGGATTATATAATATATGATAGTATATGTCAAGTAATTTATAAATTTAGAAAGTAAAAGATATAGTCAAACTAACTTAACCACCTTCTAAATTGGAAATAAGTTACTCTTATTGTTCAGTTATTATATGGTTAATATACTAACAACTAAACTTAATTTAATCAAAAGGAGCTGTTTTTTTGAAAAGAAAAAACCCTATTGTTGCTTTAGTAATTTTTTTATTGGCTATTGGCTTTAGCTTTATGCTCTATGGTATTCAAGAAAGTGAAAATCTTCATTTTTCACTCTTAGGCTTCATAGGAGGCTCTTCTACACAAACACTAGAGGAAGTCGATAAATTCAAACTAGAAGTAGAGCTTAATAATAATGAAAAAATTGATATGTTATTCCATGAATCTCAAAAAGATTCCTCTGCAAAGGTAGTAAAGAAGGTAGGCAATCAAGTAGAACAGATTACTGATGAAGAAGCTTTAGAAGAGATAGATGGTATTATTGAAAGCTTACCACATCCTACTGATAGCAAGCCGTTGGCCCTTATTGAGGCTGTTTTAGAAGAATTAAAATTCGAACAAGAAAGCATTAAAGATTTTGAGCTTAAAATGCATTTAGCTAATGGAGACAAAATCAAGGTGGAACTTGAATTAGATATCAAAAAAGCAATTCAAAAATAAAAAATCTGCCCTCTCGGACAGTTACCTAATCTTGCTATGTAAACAAATAAAATTGGCACGGGAAGCAGGACTTGAACCCGCAACACCTGGATTTGGAGTCTGGCTAAGATAGTTTTTTTGAGATAATTTGACAAAAATAATGCCGATGAAGCCTATAAATTCGTTTTTTATTTACCAATAATTACATTGTATCAAACTATTGACGCCGAGTTTGGCGACACCATGGCGACAATTTGACGTCACACTACTTCTCTTCATCTACAAAAGACCTTCTAGGAATTAAACCTAGAAGGTCTCTTCTATTCTATATATTCTTTAAACCAATTAAATAGTATTTCTATATCCTTTAAATTTTTAGTTAAGATAGCAAAGATAATTTCATCATCAAAATTAGCATAATCATGAACAATTACATTTCTGAACTTGGCCATCTTGATATAATTATCAGCATTATCTTTAATTATATTATTTTCTACTAGAATTCTAATAATATCTGCATTAGTATTAGCTACTCCTAATCTTTCATCACTAATAATATGGCTTCCTATATCAAGACAAGATTCAATGGCCAACTGTAAAGTTCGTTCAATAAAACGCTTGACTAACTTATCGTTTTTATATTTAATAAACTTGATACCTTCATACTCTTTTAAATCATTAATATACTCCTCTAATTTTAATAACCTTCCCTTAACTAATTCTCTATCAACCATGAGTAAACTCCTTTCCTGCCTGCTCTTCATATTGATCATAAAAATATCTCATATCAAGGTATTGAGTAACTGCTTTACTTTCCTCTCTAACCCTTAACTTATTATTCTTTCCTATAATTAAATCTCCTTTAATAATCTGATGCTTTAATCTTAAATCAGCATTAGAAAAGATAACAACATCAACTTCAACTCCCAATGATTTTTCTAAATCTAAAGCAATCTCTAATTTCAAATCAAAGGCTTCTAATTTATCTAAGTTAGGATTAAGCATAAGTGCTATATCTACATCACTATTTTGATTGAAAGTACCTCGGGCCAAAGAGCCAAAAAGATAGACTGCTACTATATCTTGATTTTGGCTACAATACTTGCGAATGATTTCTACTACTCTATCCTTATCGAGCATCTTATCTCCTCCCCTCTAAAAACCCCTAAAGGCCTCTATATCCTCAGAAGTTAAAGACTCTAGCATTAACCTAAGCTTTTGGCTTGTAATATTCTCTTCAAGCCAATCCAGGATTATTTCTTCATAATTATCCTACATTTAACTTTGCTACTCTTTCTATACTTATTATGGCATTACTTACGTAATTATATGAACTTACTTTATTAATTAACCAAAAAATATTACTCTCCTTCATCATGGAGAAGCATATTATCTTAAATGCATAACTTACTTAAGGTAAATAGGACATTAGCGTGATGACCAGCCTTGCAATAAAAAACTATCACCATAAAAGATGATAGTCTGATTAAATCAAATATTCTCTTTTTAAGATACTGGTCATGACGCTTTTATTAGAAGATGTGATTCAGGAGTGCTTTTCTCCTGAACTACATCTTCCATTTTATGCTGGTGTTGGCCCGTTTATTGAATTAAATCATAAAATATAAATCTAGCATCATAACCTTCTAAACCAATAATTAAATTTAATAATAAGCCAATAACTATTCCAATCAATACACTAGCCAAAGTCCCGACTATATAATAATCAACAAAATCTTTATCCTTAAAATTATTAAATCTAGCTACTGATTTAGCAGCAAAAACCAGAGAAATAGCACTATAATCTCTTCCTAAAACTAAAGTTAAAATTAATAATCTTTCTAACTTTCCAATTAATTCTCCTGGATTATCAGTATTAGCATTTATAATATCATTATCTTTACTTATAAATTTATCTAAGGTCAATCTAACTAATATTGAACCAAACTTCCATACTAAAACATAACCAGAAATAACTAAAATAATGATATATAGATCTTTAACAGTTATCTGATCTAGAATAGGAAACAGTTCAATTAATTTATTATTAAGATATCTGCCAACAAAATTCAACCTGATATTTTCTAAGAAGGTGTAGGTTCCAATTAATATTATCAAGTGTAAAATTTGATCTATAATAAACAACCTGATATCAGTAATAATATTTTTAATCCAATTCAAGTTATTTTTTCCAGAATGTAATACTTTATCTTCTATACTTATCTTAATATAATCTATAACTAAATGTGAAACTGCTATTAAAAATTGAATTATAACTAACCTCTGTGAAGCGTAAAAACTTGTAAATAAAAATAAAGTAATAAAAACCATAAACGAATGTAAAAGTAAACTCTTTGGCTCTTTCTTCTTCCTTTTGGCCAGTCTATCATCTTGAATTATAAAATCTGCTATAATATGAGCCAATATAAAAATAGAAACTATTAATTTTGCTCCCATTAAATCACTCCAATCATACTTTTCATATAGATTGTGTAGTCTATATTTTAAAATATAGATTGTGTAGTCTATATTTTAATTCTGTTGAAATTAGCCAGATAATTATTAATACTATTTTCTGCTTTTTGAATCTGATGATATAGTGATTGAGCTAATATTTTACTGACTGTTGCTTGTGTAATATCTAACTTCTTTGCAACTTCTTTTTGATTATTAAGTTTTTTATATAAAGAAACTACCTTCTGCTGACGATTTGTCCTAAATTCTTTATTGGACTGAATGAAATAAATTAACGAATTAATTAGATCATCTACTGCTTCCTCAAATGAATAACAGATACTTGGTTTCTTCTTTTTGGCTTGTTTAATCATCTTTCTAGCTCGATGATAAGCTGGCCCATCTAATTCCCAAGTTGTTGGCTCATCTGGAATTTCAGTTGAGATACTTCCTACTCCTACTCCAAAGGTCAACTCTAAAGGTGCTATCTCCTTTTGCAGGTCTTTAATTAATTGATAACTTCTAGTAGGATTAGCAAGTAATCCTTGTACTTCGTCACCTGCATAGATTGAAAATTTTGCTACTAACTCTCTTTTATATTTTAGATTTATCTTGTCAATAGCTTTTTCAAGTTTATCTTTTGCATCATTACGCCGATCTATCTTTTTTGAATTTACTATATCAGCAATTATAGCACAATAATCTTTCTTTTGCTCCTTCATAATTCCACCTCACTTGTTCTCTTCTACTTTAAAATTTTATTATTCTTTCCTATAATTAAATTTCCTTTAATAATCTGATGCTTTAATCTTAAATCAGCATTAGAAAAGATAACAACATCAACTTCAACTCCCAATGATTTTTCTAAATCTACAGCAATCTCTAATTTCAAATCAAAGCTTTTACTTTATCTAAGTTAGGATTAAGCATAAGTGCTATATCTACATCACTATTTTGATTGAAAGTACCTCGGGCCAAAGAACCAAAAAGATAGACTGCTACTATATCTTGATTTTGGCTACAATACTTGCGAATGATTTCTACTACTCTATCCTTATCGATCATCTTATCTCCTCCTACCCTCTAAAAACCCTGCAAAGATCTCTATTAATTTTGCTACTCTTTCTATACTTATTATGGCATTACTTACGTAATTATATGAACTTATTTTATTAATTAACCAAAAAATATTACTCTCCTTCATCATGGAGAAGCATATTATCTTAAATGCATAACTTACTTAAGGTAAATAGGACATTAGCGTGATGACCAGCCTTGCAATAAAAAACTATCACCATAAAAGATGATAGTCTGATTAAATCAAATATTCTCTTTTTAAGATACTTGTCATGACGCTTTTATTAGAAGATGTGATTCAGGAGTGCTTTTCTCCTGAACTACATCTTCCATTTTATGCTGGTGTTGGCCCGTTTATTTAAACTATTAATAGTCAACCTAAGATGAATTAACATAAATCCCTAAAATTATCTATCATTATAAACTGCTTGAAAAATATTTCATCTAGCTCCTTATCCATTTCATAAAACTTTGGGATTAATAGCTTTGCTACTGTATTATTTTTACCAATACCAGTATCATTATTTTGAAAAAAATCATCTTCATTTTTAAACTTTCTTAAATATCTTTTCCACTCATTAATTTTTTCTTTTTTATCTTGAAGAGTACTAGATTTTTCTAAAATAGGAATCAAAGATGATACTATTTTGTTTATTTCTCCTTCTAATTCTTCAGTATATGCTATTGCAGTAGAAAATTCTATCATAGATGCATTAGAAGAACCTTCTTTTAATTTTTTTAGTTGCATCTCAATTCTAGCTAATTTTATATATGTTTTTGCTCTATGCTTATGAACAGATAAACCAGCTAATTTTTCCTCAAGTTCATTTTTTGTTTTTTCCAACTCTTTAACTTCTGTTATATCCTCGATTTTCTTCAACTCTTCTTTAGACATAAATACCTCCTCATATAATATATAAAACGTTTTAACGCTCTTTAGTTTAAATCTAGAATCAAGCTGAAATATAAATTTAATAAATTTTAAAATATTTTAATTATAACCTTAAGATGAGGTTCAGTCCTATAAGCCACATTTTCCATTCAAGCTTCATAATTTTCTTTTTGACCTCTATAACTTAGATATTACGCTCCCCTAAAGCTGTTAGAAAAACACCAACTTAACATTTTTAAGGTGGAGTAACAAAACAAAAAGTTAGGCAAATCTCAATATGTTGAGATTTTCTATAATAGAGATCATTCAACCCTAGATTATAAAAGTCCAGAAGAGTACGAAAACGGGAGAAAAACGTCTAAACTATGTGTCTAATCTAATGAGGGAACCTCAAACCTCATCCCTATCTTTTAATAATGGATTACTTATAATTCTCTCCACTTCTCTTTCTCTGTCTTCATTACACTCAATAAATCACTAAAACAATACTCAACCCGAGTTAAGTTCATCTTATCTAGACAGATTATATATATAAGCAGAAATATAAAAATTTATTTTGCTTTTTTATGTGATTTTTTATGATTATTATACTTCATTATGCATTTTTGTATCAACAAATAAGATGATATATCAGATTTATTCCTTTTTTTACTTCTGTTAACCCATTTATAGCATATTTATCTTTCCTTTTATAAAAAATTTCTATAGATATCATACTTACAATATGTTTCTTTAATTATCCACATTACTCTTTCATATTCTATTAATATTTTGTTCTGCTAAAAATTTACTTATAAACATAAAAAGTTCGCCTTTCTAGTAAAAAGAATTTTATTATAATTATTTATAAGTACATTATTTCTGAAAAACACTTGATTTTTCAGAAATAATGCACTATCCAGTAAAAACTTATTTACTTTTACAAGCTAAATCAATTTAATATAAATTATTAAGTAGCTTACTAACATCAAAGCCCATATTCCCATCTCTAATAAGTTTTTCTATCTTATTAACAGATGTATTAATATTTTCATAGCCATCGTTTTCTGTGAATTGTAAAATCAGTACATTATTGTTTTGGTTAGATTCATAAACTTTTCTATCATATTCATTTTTTTTAAAAGAAATAACTGCTCCATCATTTATATAATTATTTAATTCATTATTAATTTCATATTTATCATTTAGTAATTTTTCTCTTAGATGATCATCAATTATTTTATCCCATTTTTGTTCTTCATACATTTTATATAATTTCATTTTTTTTGCACTAGCTAAAGCAAATTGCATTATAAAGTTTCTATAAAACTTATTATTGAAGTTATCACCAATTAAATATTCATCTAGTAGTTTTTTAGTTTTAATAACTTGATTAACAGCTTTTTTAATGACATTGCTTCTACAATTACCTATCTTAACCTCTATAGGATAATAATGAATTTTTATTGGCTCTGCTTTCCACTCAATCCCAACTAATAATAAATCATCACTATAAACACCACTTTTACGAGCATTGAATAATCCTTCACTTAACTTTAAACCAGTTCCTGCTGAGATTCTTAAGATTTCTTCTAATGCAATAGGAATCCATAAAATTTCTTCATGATTAAAATAAGCTAATGCTACCTTTATAGCAGATATTATACTTATTTTTTCCCTAGAAAATTGATTTTGATTAGAAATTAACCTCAATAACCAATTTCCATTAATTGCATTAAAATTATTAATAATTTTAGAGCAAGTATTTTCAAAAGTCTCAAGCTTCTCTGTTAAAAATTCATTTATAACCTCTTGATACTGGTTAGATCTTTTAGTAACCGTTATTGCATCATAGCCACTTGAAGACGTATACTGGTCACTATAATGAATAATTAGTACATTATCATCATCTGATTCATCTTGAAAAAAACTCAAATCTACTTTGGGTTCTATAAAAGTAACCCAACGAGAATTTTTATAAATTTTATCCAAGTCTTGTTTTTTTTCATTAGAAATAGTAGTAACAATACATTGTTCTTTCTCATATGGATCCATATTATTAGCAGTTCTCGCTAATGAATTTAAATTAATTGCAGTCTTTAATAAAATGTTTTTATTATCTTCCTTAATGCACTTTGTCCCAAACCCTGTAAGATAAGAATTCTCATGATATACAGAAGATACTCCAGAAAATAATCCGTTTAATGAGATGCCAGTGCTTATATTATTCATGTTTCTATAAGTTGGTTCAAAATCTTCCTTCATTTCATAAAATGTAATATGACAATATTCATAATTGTCTTCAAACTCATTCTTAAAATAAACATGTACATTCGCTCTAAAAATATCTAGTATATATGATTCATCATAATCATCAAAATTAGATTGATTTTTAAATCGTTCTTTAACCTTTTCAATCTCATTATATAATGAAAACTCATTTGTTTTGTTATTATCATATATGTATATATCTACTGGTATTAATTTATCTATTTTATTATCTTTAAATTGTTGCTTATAATACTTCCAAATTGCTTCTAAAACTTCACTACAATTTCCCATATTGATTAAACCTATTTTTATTGATGCTTTTTTTAAGGTGAATAAATAAGAAAAATGATTAGTGAATTCTGTAAGTTTTTCATTAACTAACTTAACAATAAATTCTCTAGAATTATTGTTGTTGTTTTTTCTTGCATTAGTATAATAAGTCCATTCTGGAGAATCGCACTGCCCAATAGGCTTACATATTTCACCTTTTTCTTTTTCAATATAAGGTAGCAAACTAATTGGACTTAATCTCTCTAAAATTTTATTACTAATTTTTTCTTTTCCTATTTCCTCATTTAAGACAACTTGATAAGCTACATTTAAAGGATGTAATGGAGTAAAAATAATTTCTTTTTCACTTACTCCTCTTTCAATAGTCCCTATTTTCATTAAATTTCTTTTACAAGTTTCTAACGCATCTCCTGTTTTAATTTCATTAATAGCTTGAAGATAACTATTAATATATTTTTTAGATAATTCAATCAGTTGCTCATTATAATGAGCTAGACTTGGCAACAATTTATTTTTTTTGTAATATTCAATTAAATTCTTATAAGATTCTTCTACTATATTATCTATTTGTAGTGACTGTTCTTTTAAATCATCTTCTTTATAAGATTGACTATAAAATAAAGCTCCTGATTTAATAATCTCATACTCTAAATTTAGATTATCCCTAAAAGGGGTTTTAGTAAAATATTCTTGATTCCCCTGGATTAATTTTTCTGTTTCTGAATTATATTCAAAGTTTTTCTGTTTTTCCCTTTTAAATTTCCAAACATTTAATCCTGAAACGAATTTAGGTTTTTCTATTTCTTGGATAATAGTTAAAGGCATAGAAGTATCTAAATAATTTAAATCAATATTTATTTTCTCAACTTCATTTAATTTTGATAAATCATTTTTTATTATAGTTTTATAATTTGGATTGTTGATTTTAGCTTCAAAATCTTTTTGATCTATTATTATTTCTTTAGAACTATCTTCATTTGAATTGATAACTATTCCTTCATTACTTTTTATTTTAATCTTATTATTATTCTGCCTAGCAGTTAAAGAATAATTAGTTTTTATATCTTGTAGAACAGTTTCATTACATTCTACTACAGCTATTCTCAACTGATGTCTTTTAGAACCTTTATGCTTTATTTTTATTATAGCAAATGTAGTCTGATTTACTTTATGGTCAATTTTTACGTTTAATTTATTCTTATCATTATTCCGCCTACAACTACTTATATTATCTTCTGGCTTATACTCTGGTTTCTCTTTAATTAATCGATCAAATTTGAATTCCAAATTAATCTCTTTATTTTTTTTCGGGTTAAATACAATAATGTGAGAATCCTTTTTTTTAATTCTTTCCCAACATTTAAGTCCCTTTTTAGTTGTTAATTCTTCTTTTTTTAAATATTTTATAGGACTAGCTTTCTTTTTATTATCTCTAGATTCCTTCACTTCACTATAAGAGACTTTTCCCCATTCTCCTTTAGATAATAAATCCACTCCATCATCATCAAAAGTTTTTTCTAACTCATCCTCAATTGCAACATCCTTATACTCATAAATTTGGCTTACTTTTCTAAATAGTTTATTGTTATCTTCTAAACGCTTTTTCATAGCCTTTTCATTATAAGTATCTAACGTTTCATCAGGAAAAATTTCGAAATCAGAATATTTCTCTTTTGAGATTCCCCCCTTATAAATAACTTCTATTATATCCTGATAAGAAAATAAAGAGCTATAATCTTCTAATAAATTATCTCTCCTTTTTAACAATGTGAACTCTATTATTTTTTGATCTGCCTTTGATAACTCTTTTTCTTTCATTTGTTCTTTTATTTCTTTCTTAACAACTTCAAGGTGGAAGGGCATACCTTCTTTATAAAAGCTCTCTGCATCTTTAATACTATCTAGATCTGTGTGATCTATAAATAAAATAATCTTGTCTCGTAATTTAGAATGAGTTTTTTTACCAACGCGATTTCTTAAATAAGTTAAAAAATGACTATGAACATTATTAGTAGTTGCTGCTATAATTATTTCTTGATCATCTACCCTTATAAGATAAGAACTATAACTATCATTTTCTTCTTCTAACGGTAGATTAAAAGAATATGCACAATCTCTTTCCTTTAAAGCATTATATAATTTTTTTACTTGTTCCTTTTGATTAAACTGAATGTAAAAACGATCTCCAGGTTTCAAATCCTTACCAACAAAATAATTTTCTATCTGCTCTGATAAAAATTTATAAAATTTCTTTGACATATTGGGCATCACCACTATCACTTTTTTTCTCTAAAATATTAAGTCTTTCATACAAATTTATAATTCTCTTTTTAGATTCTTTATCAAAAAACAAACCCCTATTCTCAAATTCTTTAAAAAGATTATTTTGACGAATTTTATTTTTATTTCCTATGCAAACATTAGTAAAAAATATCAAATACTCTTGATTTAACTTCAATCTATTCCCAAGACTTCCCCATGGCTGTAAAAATTCTTCTTTACAAAAATCTTTAAAACGCTTTTTATATCTTCGATAGGCTTCATTGGTTGATGAACTATTTTTAAACTGAAAATTAATTACTTCAAACAACTCTTTTATTTTATCTTCAATAGAATCATTTATATCATCTCCCTTATTGGGAAATTTACCCCAAGAAATTTTATTATGATAGTCTTTATATAACTTAATTAATTTATTTAATTCTTCAATAAATTGATCTTTTTTTTCATCACTCATGCAATTAATTACTTCCTTCTTTAACTCAGCATATAAATAAACTCCCTTATCATCATTACGACTATTTAAAAATTCCAAGCAATTAACATGTGAAAACAATTCTTCAATAACACCGTCTAGAATTCTCCATCCTTTTTCATAACTTTTTCTTGTTTTAGAACTTCTTTCCCAATCTAAATTAAAGTATATTGGATATGGTAACTCATTACCAGCTTTAGCAGTAAACATTTTACTTAGATGGATAGATAATTGGGAAATATAATAGAAATAATAATATTTTAATAATTTTTCAAAATAATCTTTATTAAACTTATCATCACTTAAAATAAATTCTAGGTCTTTATTAAATAAATCTATAATAAATGAAAGACACTTTTTATATTTATTGTTTTTCTGTTTATCATCCGTCTCCAAACAAGGCATTGAATCAATCATTAACTTAACTAATATATTATCATTAGATTCTTTATTACACATATCATATATATTTTTTCTATTCTTATCATTTAATAACACATTATACAAAAAATTAGCAATTCTTTTTGGTTCTTTATTTTTTTCAATATAAATATAATTAAACGCTTTTGGATGAAAAATTTCTAAACTATGATCATCAAAAAACAATTTATTTATAAGGTCTCTTAACTGTTCCTTTAATTGTTCTCTGTTATTAGTTACTTCAACTTTTTTAATTACTGAGTTTATAATTTCATTTGGTTTATGTTCTTGATCTAGTACTTTACCAAATATTAATCGAAAAAACTCTGCTAAAATAAATTTAAAATCAAGACTACTTTTAGGAAAATGACTTGTTACATAGGGAAATATATTGGCTTGTTTTCCACTATCATGCTTAAAATTAATCCATTCTCCATCTTCTTTTATGATATTAAAAGTATTCTTTATTCTTTCTATATCTAATACATTCATACAATTACTTCACCTCCTTGAATTCATAATCTTCAAATTCCTTATTATAAACAAGTTTATATTTTTTTTCACTTCGTAAATGTTCAATATGCATTTCATCATTTATATTTTTGCTTTCCAATAATTCTTCTATAAATCGAACAAAATTAACAAAGTTGTTTCTGTCTTTTTTATTTGGTCGATATCCTTTATTAATTTTTTCTATTAATTTATATAATGAAAAATCTATAGATACTGTACTATTACTTCCAGGATCAGCTGTATAAGATAAATAAAAAACAGAGAGAAATTTATGTAATTCCTTCAAATCTTCTAGAGGAACTTCTTTATCAAATGATTTATCAAGTTTAGGACGAATTTCTACTTCTTTACTTATTATATAATCAGATTGAATTTTCCCTGGTGAAATATTAATTAATTTATTTAAATTTCTTCCATTCCATGCATAAATAGTATCTTCTACTTTATTATAAAGTGATTTCAAATTCTTTTTTACTTCTTTATCATCATTATAATAGTACTTATTCCAATAATATAAATCTTTCATATAATTACTGTATATATCATCTTTTAAATTTAATAGGCCCGATTTAGGTATAAATTTATAAAAACGAATAAATGACTTCAAAAAAGTTTGCTTCAACTTTATTTCATTCTTTGCTACACAATCCTCTTCTAGTATATTCTCATTAATAAACAATCTTTTTAAATAATCATATTTTTCAAAATTGATATGCTCTTTAAACATTTCAGAAATACTTTTGATATTATTAAAACGTATGATTTTTTCATCTAATTCTTCTGTTCTTATTGTAATTGGATCTAATTTTGACATATTATTAAAAATAAAAGATAAATCTTCATGTTCATATAAAGACATTGGAATTAAGGTGGAAATATACTTTATAAATCGTTTAAAATTAATATCTTTTTTTAAATCTTTATGTAAAGTTGATATATTATAACTACATACAATAATATCATATATAAAATTTAATAAATCCCTTGTCGAAATAATTACTTTAAATTTAATCATTATTTGTATTAATAAATCAATTATCTTTTTTCGAATACTTTCATCTTGTAGAAATTCATAATTAAATTTTACTGGACATTTATCTTTATATTTACAACTCTGACATCTCTCTTTATATTTTTTATAGAAAATATTAGTAGATTTTTTTTGTACAACTTTATTAAATAAATCTTCCATATATTTAGATCTTGGTCCTTCTTTTGTTAAATTATATAAATGATAATCACTAAAATTTATAAATTGAAACTGACTACCTTTATCAAAGATTTCATTTTCTTTTTTAGGAGTTTTACTTAACTCTAAGATTTTTTTATCTTTTACATAAGCTTTTAATATTTTAAAGTCTTTTTCATATTCTGATTCGATAAAATTATTTAATGTTCCTAAATTAATTAAAAGAATAGTTTTTTGTTGAGAATTTATATTTAAATTCTTATCAGAAAAATCTTTTAAAACTTTTTCCTTTAGAGTATCCTTATCAGTCTTTTTTGGTGAAAAACTTTCAGTAGCATCATTATGTATATAAAAATTATCTTCATTTAAAATATCACTATGATGTTTCTTTAAATAAGAAATTATATGAGATTTTCCATCCCCTACATTCCCACAAACTAAAATCAGTTGAGATTTATCTAATTCATAAGACTTTTTTATTAATTCCATCAAGTCACCTTCAACTTTTCTTTTCACATGCATATATTCCTTGAAGTCACTAAGTGGTTCTAAATCTTCTATTGCTTCATTAGCAGACACTTTTATTTTCTTTAACTCTTCTATTAAACAACTATTAATTTCACTCAACATAAACACCTTCCTAACAAATATTAATTAGTGCTAGCCTCTAAACTAAATTTCATTTATTAACTGCTTGAAGGTTTTTGCAATACTCCGCTAGTAATTCAAATACAATATCAACTATCCGATTTTAAATATCATTAATTTTTCGATAAATTTTATCTAACTATTTTATTTATTGTCAACCTTATAATTACATATTCTATAATTAGTTCCAATTCCCTTGCTAATAATCTGATTTTTTTATATTAAAATTTACATTTCCAATTTGAGAAAATATAAATTAATATTATATAACTCGTTCTATGTATTTATTTGTTAATATTAACCAAAAAACAAAATTAAAAAAGATACAAAACTATCTTTAAATATGCTTCATGGGCTTAGAAACATTATAAATGATAATAATTTAACATTATAATTTAGTTACATAAATAAAGTTAATATATAGAATACAAAAAATCATATAACTTATAAAAACAGACATCTGTACCTATCCCTAATAGACATATAATCAGGGACGACCTACCAGTTCTAGCGAACTCATCATAAAAACCTCGGATCGCTCATACAAAAAATTAAAAATCATTACTGTTTTCCATATAAGTTATTTTTAAAGTTTTTCTTACCTAATCACTTTTTGATAATATAGGATTATCAATTTATATCATGAATAATTAACTAAAATTTCCTCAACAACATTAACAATTCCTTCACCTTGCTTATTAACCAACTCATATAACTCATCTATCCCTGCATTAGCAAACTCCTCTATCAACCCTAAAACATCTGTACTTTCTAAAGCCTCTACATCTTGATAATAATCCAAGAAAATTGAATATAATAGCGTTAAATCATGTTCATTAAACACCCCCTTATCAAATATATCTCTTCCATTCTTAACCTCTCTTTTTTCTCCTGAATTATAACCCATTATAGCTGCAACCATAAATATATCTTTCATACTAGAAAAAACAGAATCCCCATGAACATCAGACCCTTTTAATTCCCTAAATTTATTATGCTTTCCATCATCTATATATACTTTTCTTCTTATATATTCATCCATTATAAATCCCTCACTATTTTAGTATTTCCAGTTTGATCATTATATCTTAAGGTGTATTCTTGATCAATTTTATTTTGTAACATTGCTCTATTATTTTCATCTAATTCTTCATCTGTTACAAATAAAACTAACTGTGATGTCAACTCTGGAATAGTATCTACAATATTCTTTCTATGCTCACTATCTAATCTACCAAAAGGAGTATCCATAACTAATGGAGCTTCCCCCTCAGATACCTTAGAAAGTCCCAAAATAAAAGCTAAACTTAAAACTTGTCTTTCTCCAGCAGAAATCTCACTTCTAGAATCTTCATCACCAAATCTATCAACTAATTTCAACTGATAATCTTCATCTAATATAACTTTTGAAAAACTTTGTTTTTTTCGAATTAGTTTCTGAAAAATATCACTTGATTTCTCTTCTATTTTTAGTCTCATCTCTTCCGCAAACTTATTATATATATCCTCCAAAGCTTTAGAACTCTTTTCAGAAATTAACTTCTTTTGTTTTAAATCTTCCATTTCTTTTTCTAAAGATTTTTCTTTTTCTATCTCATCTTGAATTTCCTCGATATCATCTGATAACTCATTTATTTTATCTTCTAATATATTAATCTGTTCTTTAAGTTTACCCTTATCCTCTAATAAAGAGTTTCTTCCTTCCTCTAATTTTGATACATTTTCTCTTTCATTTTCAGTAAGTTGACTGCTAATCTCATTTTCCTGAGCTTTAAAATAATCTATTTTTTCTTGTAAATTTCTAATTTTGTTATGCTTTTCTCTAATATCTTTTAATAAATCATTCTTCTTCTGTATTACTGCTTTAAGGCTAGCTTTTAAGTCTATTAAGAAACTTTCATTACTTTCTTTTTCACCACCTTTAGAAATCAAATCTACTAATTCCCTATATTCATTTGTACCTCTCTCAATATCTCTACCACAAATACAAATTTCTTCTTTGATGATTTTTTGACATAACTTTTTTAATGTCCCAGAAGGTATCTTATTATCTTTTACTATATTATCCAGAAATTTTTCCATATTATTTAATATTTTAGATCCAAAGATTATACTTGACTTAGAAAGATTATCTTTTAACTTGTTTTTATATTCTTTTAAATCATTCTTTAATCTCTTTATTTCACTTCGGATTTTATTTCTTCGATCTATTAAATCTTTAATTTCTTTAATTTCACTTTGCTTTTTCTCAATCTCATTAATCTGTCTCTGACATTCTTTTAACTCATCTTTCTTATCATTCAATTCATTTAATTTATTTTCTTTTTCCCTCTTATATTTTTCTTCTTTATTTAATAGTACCTTTAAATTTCCACTACTATAATTTTTAAGTTCTCTAGAATATTCATAAGCTATATCTTTAAAATGTTTCTTTCCTCTTTCAATAACTTCTAATTTAAGTACATTTCTAACAGCATTCCAGACTTCATCTTTATGCTCAGGTCTTGCAAATTCATCAATCTTTTCTCCATCAAACAGAAAATAATTTCTAACATTAGATGGTAAAATTAAATTCAATTTAATTAAGGGATCTGGTACTTTCTCTTGGCTATCAGATCCACGATTAATCTCAAACATCTCTACTTCACTTGAACCTTGTGAAATATAACTATCCTCAGCTTCTTTTTTAACACTAATTCTTCTTATCATTAAATAACTGCTTGTCCTATGTCTAAAATTAATTGAAACTTTAACTTCTACATTTGAATTAATATCAGCTTCTTTTAAAGCATTCTTATTTACAATTTGTCCTTCAATATCTATAACATTTTCTCCATATAAACACCAATTAATAGCCTTAAAAAAATTAGTTTTCCCCGCTCCATTTTTACCATTTATTATAGTTACATTTTTTTCTCCCAATCCAGAAAATTTTACTTCTTGTTCCCCATAATACTGCTTAAAATTCAATAACTTCATAGAATTAATTATCATCGGCTACCACCTCATCAATAATTTCTTTTAAATCTTGTTTAATACCTACTGGATTGATAAGACTAATCTTTTCTTCTTCCTTCTCTAATGCTTTTAAAACTGTTTTCTTTATTTTATCTTCATAAGCATTTAATAGTTCTTCAATTCTTTTATTACTCATATATTACACCTCATCTAATAAATTATAGTAATTGGCCAAATCAAATATTTTCTTTCTAGCTTGATACTTGTTCAAAGAAATATCAGCAAATTCTTTAAATCTAGCTAATTCCCTTCTCAATATAGATCTAATAGAAGATATATCCCCCATTTCATCAGGTGGAATTGCTATAAAATCATAAATGGTTGCTTTTTCTTTTCCAGGATATTTCCTTAATACCCGTCCTCTTCTTTGAATAAATTCTTTTGGATTACTACTACTAGAAAGTATATAAGCCTTCTTAGTAGCTGGAACATTAACCCCTTCATCAAGACAATGCATTGCAACTAATACTCCAATATCTCCATTCGCAAATAATTTTAAGATCCTTTGCCTCTCTCTATTATTCTCTCTAGCGGTAAATCTTTGATAAAATACCCCTTGATTATTTAAAACATCTTGAATATTATCCATTTGATGATGAGAAGTATAGACTAAAGTATATTTTAAATCTTGTTCTCGTGAAATCAAATTTCTAAACTTTTCAATTTTATTTTTAGCTGAATTAACTATACCTGATCTTTTTATCATTAAACCAGTTAATGTTTCGTCATCTTCAGCTACCCCACTGGCTAACATTTTAGCTATCTTTACAGATAACTCTTTATAATTTTCAAATTCTTTATTCGTCAATTCAATTAAGATAGGATGATATTCATATGGAGTTAAAAACCCTTCATCAATTGCTTTTTCTAAATCATAACTAAAAGTTACTCCATTAAAATAATCGTATAATATTTTAGTGCCATCTTCATCATGCCACCTCTTAGGGGTTGCACTTAATCCAATCCTCCCAATAAAATTAGATTTTAAAATTGATCTTCTACAATTTGAACCTAAATGATGAACTTCATCTCCAATTAAAAGTACTTTTACCTTATCATCTATTCTATTAATTGCTTTTTCAAAGGTTTTCATAGAAGCTGTTGTAACCGTTGTTATTACAAATTCACATTTTGAAATTCCAATATTTAAATCAACTATTCTTCTAATTAGCTTATTTTCCCATAACTTTTTACTTTTATAGCAATTAATCACTCTATAATTAAATTTATTTAACTCTTCTTCCCATTGATCCACTAAATGTTGATAAGGACAAACTATTATTATTAATACCTCTTGGTTGTCTTTTATAAATTCTTCAGCACATAATATACTAGTAATTGTCTTACCAGTACCTGTGGCCATCTCAAATAAGCCCTTATAATTATTTTCTTTCCAGTTATTAATAGCTTCTAATTGGTAATCCCTTGGGGTAATATTATTTTCTTCTTTATATTCGGGTGAATTTTCTTTTACCTTTGATGGATTTAGTTTATAAATCTTATTAATCGGTTTAGAAGGTGCTATTTTTATTAGTTTTCTCTTGGATGCTTCTGGAAAATCATAAACCTCAACTCCTAAAGAAGAATTATTCCATAATCTTCTAAAATACTCTATTCTTTTTTTTACTCTTTTCTGTAACTCATTTTGCCAACTCCAAAATACATCAATAGATTCAAAGTTATATATCCAACCATTAGAAGATTCATTTAAAGAGCCAGAAAATACAACTTTATCTCCTTCTTCATCTGTAAAAACCCCAAACTTTTCATGATACATACTGTTGTAATTTTTATAATTATCATCCTCTGGCTTTCTAATAGCTATTTTTATATCTAAATATCCTTCTTTTATTAACCAAGAAAGATTTTTTATATTTGCTTTATCTGAATCATTTAATAATAAATCAACTTTTTTATTCAAATTTTCCCCAATAATATTTTTCATCTTATAGCCTTTTTTTAAAGAAACCGAATCCTTTTTAGATAATTGAATACTACATATTAATCTCATCCTTCCATTATTCTTAATAAATTGATATAAACCATTTGAAATATAATTTATTATGGAAGAATTAAAATATCCAACAGCTCTATCATATCTTATTGAGTTAGCTAAACAAGGTATGTAAAATTCAGAAATCAAATCATTATCTCCAGTTCTATAATTTTCTTCCAAATTTATATCTTTTAAGCTCATATAATTCCTCCATATTATAAAATTAAAAATCAAACTGATCCATATACTTTAATTATTCAAGATATTCCATGTATATTCCTTCTAAAAGTAAATGAAATTGCTATTTTATAGATATAATGCTAATTGATTATCTTCTTTATCTTTCCTCCTTTCCTTCTTTAATATCACCTTTTTAATTGACCTCCATTAAACTTAAAGACTATCAACCTTATCATCTAACTCCCTCTATTTTTGAGCAACACATTGGTCTTGATAGATAAGTATAATAGATTATATGATTTCTTTCTCGGACATGATATAATAAAATCAAACTAAACTAGAAGGTTATAATAACCCTGTTCATTTAAAGCTTAAAATAATAGCAAAATTAAGATAAAACGTTATCCCCCCTACCCTTTGGGGTATATGGTGTTAATGTCTAAGAAAAAGTTTTTAAAAAGTGTTGACAATCCAAACTTTTAACAAAATCATTCTAGCTTTTCCTTAAGTTTTACAAAACATTATAATTGTATTTATATAGAACACCCCTTCTGTGTTTTATCTAACCACTCAACACTTTATCAAAAAAAAGAGTTCCGTTTCCAATTTTATATTAGATTCACCTATATTTATTTCACACTAAGTACAAGCTCATAACAATTTGACAACTAAGTATTAGTATTGTATTATAATTCTGTTAGGGATCATTTATTATTAATACCCTAAATATGTTAGTTAAATCTTAAGAGAGGTGGCAATATGAACTTAAATTATTTCCATCAACATAATATTGAAGATATTTATAAAAACATTCAAGAAATATATTTAAGAGACAACAGTCCATGGATTATTGGATATAGCGGTGGAAAAGATTCTAGTACAACTACCCAATTAATATTTAGAGCTGTCCATCAATTAAAAAAAGAAGGAAAAAAATTACATAAACCAATTTATATAATTTCTGCAGATACACTTGTAGAGAATCCGATGATTATTAATTTCATTACTGATACATTAAATATGATTGAGAAAAAAGCTAGAAAATTAGGCTTGCCTATTAAAACTCAAAAAGTATATCCTAAATATGATGAAACATTCTGGAGTTTAATGATTGGTAAGGGCTATCCTAGCCCTAGACAAAAATTTAGATGGTGTACTGATAGGCTAAAAATTAAACCTACAACTAATTTTATAAAAGATAAATTATCAAAATATAATGAGGCTATCGTCGTTTTAGGAGTTAGAAAAGGTGAAAGTGCTAGTAGAGACCAAGTACTAAATAATAGTCAAATTGAAGGTAAAACTCTACGTAGACACCAAAGCTTAAATAACGCGTATATATATGCACCTATTGAAGAGTTTTCTGTTAGTGATGTCTGGCATTTTCTTTTAAATCATTATGATAGTAAATCTCCATGGGATACTGATAATTATAAACTTTATAAATTATATAATGATTCTAATGCTGAATGCCCAATGGTAATTTCTAAAGATACTAAAGCATGTGGTAATTCTAGATTTGGTTGTTGGACATGCACAGTTGTTAAAGAAGATAAATCACTAACTGGATTTATTAAATCAGGACAAAAATGGCTTAGACCATTATTAGAATTTAGAAATTGGCTTTATAATATTAGAAGTGATAGATCTATGAGAGAAAAAAAGAGAAGTAATGGAATCATCTATACAATAGAACGAGATGGAAAATCATTACGAGGGCTTGGTCCTTTTAATTTAAAAGCTAGAAGAGAAATATTAAGAAAGTTATTAGAAATACAAAAGGAAATTAAAAATAAAATAGATTATAACTTAATTCAAAAAGAAGAATTAAAAATAATTCGCCAAAAATGGATTTCATCTGGTGATTGGGAGGACTCATTACCTAAGATATATAAAGAAATTAATGGAGAACCACTCTCTTGGGAAATTGACCAAAATTACTTATTCGATTCTAAAGAAAGCAAATTGTTAACTGAGCTTTGTAGAAAAGAAGAAATTGATCCAGAACTTTTACAAAAATTAATCTCCATTGAAGCAGACTATTTAGGATATAATTATCGCCATAATATTTATAAAAAGATCAAAAAGTTGCTTAAACAAGACTGGCTTCATTATGAAGACATAAAAGACCTAGGAAGTGATGTAAATGGAAATCAATAAACTTCAACTATATAATTTCGGAATTTATTATGGCAAACATGAAATGGACTTTAATTTATCAAGCAAAGAAAAAAATGTTATCTTAATTAGTGGAGAAAACGGTTCAGGTAAAACTACCTTATTAGACGCAGTAAATTTAGTACTATATGGTTCATTAATCTTAGGAACTAAAACCAATACCAGCAGATATATAAATTATATCAAAGAAAGAATTAACTACTCAGCTTTAGAAGATGATACTAAAATGTATTTAACTCTTGATTTCAACTTAAATAAACACGGAAACAAGAAAAGATATATAATGAAAAGAGAATGGTATTTTGAAGACAATATTGAAGAAAATTTAATTATTAAAGATCAAGATAAAGAGTTAACCCAAGAGGAGATAAATAAATTTCAAGACTATATTCGAACTGTCTTCCCCCCTTCTTTATTTGAGTTTTTCCTGTTTGACGGTGAAAATATGGGGAATTTACTTTATACTGAAGACTTCAGAAAAATTTTAGAAGGGTCTTCTAAAACAATCTTCAATCTAAACCTAATTAAAGAATTAAATGATGATCTTGATACCCTTTTAAAAGAAAAAATAGAAGATAGATCACTTTCAAAAATTGAGCAAGAATATAAAAAAATAACCGAAAAATATAAGAAACTAAAAAACAAATTAAAAAATAAACAAAATAAATTAAAAAATATTAAAGAAAAAATAGAAGCTTCATCCGAAAAAAAAGAAGCTTTAGAAGAAGAATTTGATACTTATGGAGGACTATTTGCTGAAGAAAGAAAGAAAATTAATGAAGAAATTAACAAGTTAAAACTTCAAAAAGAAGAAGCAAAATCTTTTTTAGATAATTACTATCAAAATATTTTACCTTTCTCTTGTTGTACAAGACTACTATCGAATATTATAAAACAAGTAAAAAAAGAAAATGTTTATAAAAATTATATGAATGTAAAAAATAAATTGGATAACGAATTACCTAAAAAATTAAATCAAGATATTAAACAATCTCAACTTGAAATTACTGATGAAAATAAAAATGATAGGTCACAAGATCTTATAAAAATATTACTTGATAATATAGATCAATCATTTAAACCTAATTTTGATACTGAGAATTTCAATCTAATCCATAAATTATCATCTTCAGAAGAGCAGAAATTAGTTAACAAAATTAAAACTATAATTAATTTTAATGAAGAAAAAGCCTTAGAAAAAATAGAAAAAATAAATAATATAAATTTAAAATTAAATAAGTTAAATAAAAGATTAAAGCACAATCAAGAAAGTTCAGAGTTAAATAATCTTTTAAAAGAAATTGAAAAATGTATTATGAAAAAGTCTAAATTAGAAAAGATGGTAGAAGAAATTAAAGAAGAAATCGACCTTATCAAAGATGATTTAGAAACATTATCCAAAGATAAAAAGAAAAAATTAAAAGAATGGAAAAATTCTAAAAAAGTTAATAATATTCCTATTCTTTGCGATAAGTTAAATAATGTATTAAGTAAATATACTGAAATTCAAACAAAAAAGAAATTAAAGTTAGTCGAAAATAAATTTTTAGAGATTATAAATAATTTAATTAGTGTTGAAAATTATATAAAAAATATAGAGATAAACCCAACTACTTTTAAAGTTAATCTTTATAGTAAAAATAATGATTTATTAACCAATCTATCAGCTGGAGAGCAAGAATTAGTAATTTTAGCATTACTATGGTCTTTAATGGAAGTTTCTAAGCAGAAATTCCCATTAATTTTAGATACTTTACTAGGTAGAATTGATGAAAAACATCGAGAAAATATTATTAAAAATTTATTAATAAAAGCTGACTTACAAATTATAATCTTAGCTATCAATTCTGAATTAAATAATATTCAATACAAAGCTTTAAAACCTTATATTGAACGAAACTATTTAATTAATAAAGTTGATAAACTTAATAATAGATCAACAATAGAAGAAAATACTCTCTTTGTAGGTGATAATAATGAAGTTCCGATTAAAAACTTCGGCTAAAACTAAAGAAGTCTTAAAAGAAATTCAAGCAAGATCAAATTTAAGACCAAATATTCTCTCTCGTATAGCAATTAATTTATCTTTGGTGCAAGATGATCCAGTAAAAGATCAAGAATATGATAATAATGGACTTGAATTTCCTAGAAATGTACTATTAGGAGAATATGATCAACTATATAAAGCTTTAATCTCACAAAGATTAGGAAGACATATTAAAGAAGAAGAATACTTTCCTAATTATGTTAAATTACATCTAGAAAGAGGAACTAGACTTTTAAAAAATGAATATAATTATGCAGGCAACTTCGAAACTTTTGTAAAAAATTTAATTAATAATAAAATTGGGTGATAATAATGATTTATTTGGACAATTCAGCTACTACTAAAATTGATCCTCGCGTAATCAAAAAAATGTTACCATATTTAAAAGAAGAGTATGGCAATCCAACAAGTAAACATTATACTTTAGCCCAAAATGCTGAAAGTGCTGTAGAAGTGGCAAGAAGTAATCTATCTACTCTTCTAAACTGCGAAAATGATGAAATAATATTTACTAGTGGTGCTTCAGAGAGTAATAACTTTATTTTAAAAGGAATAGCAGACTATTATCAGGATCAAGGAAATCATATAATTACTTCTAGTGTAGAACACAAATCAATTTTAAAGTGTTGTAATTATCTAGAAAAGAAAGGTTATAAAATCACTTATTTGCCTGTTAATAAAAAAGGACAAATAGAAATAGATACTTTAAAAAAAGCAATTACAGATCAGACTATCTTAATCTCACTTCTTTGGGGAAACAACGAACTTGGTAGCTTGAATCCTGTTAAAAAATTAGCAACTGTTGCAAAAGAAAATGATATTTTATTCCATACCGATGCTACTCAAATACTAGGTAAGATAGATATTAATGCTCAAGACATTCCTTTTGACTTTTTGTCATGTTCTGCTCACAAAATACATGGGCCAAAGGGAGTAGGTGCTGCATTTATTAAAACAGATGATATAGGTCTTAGACATGAGCTAACCCCTTTAATTCATGGGGGTAATCAGGAAGATGGATTAAGAGCTGGCACCTTAAGTGTTCATAATATCGTAGGCTTAGGTGAAGCTGCTAGAATAGCTTTTAATGAAATGTCAGATTATATTCCTAAAATTAAAAGGTTAGAAAACCTATTTAAAGAAAAAATTAAAAATAAAATATCTAATCTATACTTTAACGGTGATCAGACTTCAAAAATACCAGGAATTATAAATATGACAATCCCTATTCAAGGAGTTAATAATAAGTTAATTATAACTAACCTTGAAGAAGAGTTGGCTATTTCTGATGGATCAGCTTGTTCAATTACAGAGCCTTCCCATGTTTTAAAAGCAATTGGATTAAATCGTAATGAGATAACTTCAACTTTTAGAATATCTTTAAGTAAATTTAATACTCCTGAAGAAATCGAACAAGCTATAGATCTATTGATAAAAACTATAAATGAATTTAAAATTTAATGTACACTTCACCCTTTAATTTCTTCTAACACCATCATGTCTTCAAACTTACCTTTCCCTTCTCTTTAATCTTCTTCTCTTTCATCTCAAAATCTACTCCCAATTAGACCACAACTGGCTAATAATCATTCAATAACTTACAAAATATCAGTCATCTCCTCAACCTCTTCCTCTGCTTTAAATTCATCTAATTCTTATTGTAATTTATTAATTAGATTATTCTTATACTCTCTAAAATCCATAGGGCTATACTTATTAATAGGTTAGTAGAAAATAATATTATTTATCTATTCCAGTAAAATCAGAACTATTTACTTTAATAACTTTACCAGTTGTTATTAACAACTACCTTATCTTCTTCTATTTTATAAATAGCTCTATCATCTTTTAAAGAAAGTTTGGTTATCAACTTATTCTTTTTATATTCTTTTACACCCCATAATTCAAAATAAAATAGAAATAATAAATGATAGAGAACATATTTCCAAATGCAATCTATCCCATTTTCAATCTCTTTATCTTGAATTTCACACTTTAAAAAATCAAGTAAATCTTCTTCTTTAATATCTTTGGCTAGACCTAACTTATCTTGCCTCCTAAAATTTAACCTCTATTCAATAATTGAATACCAACTCTTTGTTATCATCCGTAACGCAAGTTTTCTAAAAGACATCTCACTTTTCCTCTCTTTTATCTCTGTAAAAAAGCAGCAAACAAATATAACTTGTGATTTTTCGTTATTCTCTTTAGCTTAAGTATATTTTCAAATGCCTCATTATTTAAAACCAGTCTCTTATGCAATTCTAGTATTTAATCACTTCCCTTAAATCAAATATAAATTCTATCCACCTTTAATATAATATTTCTAAAAATAGTAATATATCCTTATAAAAATAACTGGAAAAATTATATCACTCAAAAAAACGGCCAGCACCCGAAGGCACTGACCAAATCAAATAATATTAACCTGTTAACTTATCCAACATTTTCTGCATTTCTTCTCTTCGCTCTTTAGTATACTTCTTATCAGGAATAAATTTAATCTGTAGCCAATCCCCTTCTTCTGGATCTCCAGGTATCTCATCCTTCAACACATCCAACTGCACTCTTTGCTTCTCTAATAACACCACTGCAAAATCACCAACAAAACGATCAATTACTCCTCTCATTTTATCTCCTCCTTGATTAAAAGTTTTTATTGTACTCCAGTTTCAAATCATCACCATCCCAAGAAACATTGGCTCCTTCTTCTCTCTTTAATCTCCCTTTGACATGATTCTCAATCTTCACCTCCGTTTCCTGATCAACTTTATAACCTGCTCTTTTCAATTGCTGAACTAAGTTTTCTACTACATCATTAACTCGATTTAAAGCATTGTTCTCTGGATACTCTAGCAAGATTCCATCTAAAACATCATCAACTTCAGCTAAAATTATAGACCCTTTTTCAAAGTAAGGATCTATACCAGGAAAAATCTTTCTTAACAACATAACCACTATAGTAATGACAGGAACAAAATTCAGTCCTGTCGCTGTCAAAATTCTAATAGTTTCACTCATCAAATTCCTCCTATTTCTCTTGAATCTGTTGTAAAGCTTTCTTCAAAGCTTTAGGAATTGGCACCCCAGCCTGGGCCAAATTCTCTACAGCACTAATCCCCTCTTTAGAGATGTAAAACCAAATAGCCATTAAACGAATCATCCCTTGACTTCCCAACACTTCATCAGCCAAATGAGCAATTACTATGCTTAAAAAAAGACCAATCTTGCGAAGTATTCCTCTGTGACCTAGTTTACTGTTCAACTCTTTCAGAACAAAAGCAGATAATAAGCCAGTAATATAATCGATTACTACTATACTGATTAAGAACTTTAAGGATTGATCATAACCACCTAGCCAGTAATGAAGCCCCCCTCCCATCAATCCTATGAAATAATAAATAGCATCAATAGATTTTTTCCTCCCTCCTCCCTTCGGGCCAACATCTGCAATCATTATACACAATATCTAAGGCAGCCAACTCCCAATATTGGCACAAAGTTGGCCCAAAAAGAAAAAAAGCCAGATCTGTTTAAGATCTGACTGGGTGTTTGGAGTTGTTTTGTTGGCCCGTGTTAAGGTAATGATTTTCTTTCTTATCAATTAATCCACTAGCATAAAAAACTATTTTTTCCTTTTTAAAATCTTATCAACTCTATCATAAAAATTATCAACCATATAATCTATGCATTCTTTCTCTACTTCATAATATAAATTTAAACCCCTCCTAACAATTTCTCCTTCAAGCCAATCAGCACATAACTCTAATCCATTATTCTCCAAATATCTCAAACTTCTATTTTCTTCTTTAAGTTGAAATTATATACCTTTTTTCACAATGTACTCTAACTCACTTTTACTTAACTTCATATTTATCTCTCTCCTAATTTTATTATAACCCTACTTTTACCATTAAAATGGTATAGTTATGTTTCAAAAAATCTTTTATTAAAAATAACTACTTTTGAAAATTATTTTAGCTTCTTTCACTTTCTTTTTTCCTTGATTTATTAAATTAATCAAGACTTATATAGGTTTGAGATCTTTCCAGCTATAACCTCGATTTTTCAGTACTGTTCGTCTATATCAATTTAATTTTTGAAGCTGCAAATAAGTAAAAGACTCTCACCAATCAATATAGAGTCTTCTAATAGTTAAAGCTTTAAAATATCAGATCTAAACCTTATATTTGGGAATCTCGTTTATTAATAAAATTCTAGCTGCTCGTTTTATTTTAACACTTTAGCTAGCATATAATAATTTTAAGCTTCACAACACTCCACTTGTCTTAAGAAGTTGATCACTATTAAATATTTAGAAATATATCTTTAGCCTACTTTTAATCAAAAGTAAAATTAATAGTTATCCATTACAATATTTATAAATTGATCTGTTTTTTCTTTTTTATAATTTGGGGAGATTATACTAAATACTTTTTCTAAAATCTCTTTGTCTTTTACATTTAAGTTATCAGCTAGCTCTAGCACCTTAAAATTGCTATCTTTTTGTTTCAATAAGCAATCTATTTTATTATGTAAATTTCTTTTCTTCTTCAATTCGTTTCTTTTTTTTAGAAGCTGACCTCACTAATTTTGAAAGCCTAGAACCTATTTTTTCTAATTCATTAATCAATTTTGCATAAGCTGAATTTTTTTCAAAACCATCTCTTCTAGCATTAGGAATAAGATCATCATCTAATACATATACCTCTCCTTGAAACCAACCGTTAAATCTATCCTCTTTAAATATTTTATTTAATAAACTCCTATCACCTATTTGAATATTTCCTTTTCTAAACCGTAATCCTTTTATCTTTCTATCAACTATTGTTCCATAAAAATTAGATTTAGTATACCATAAAGCAGCAAGCAGATTTTCATCCTTATCTTTAATAAATTCAATTTCTATACTTTTCACATAATCACTTATTTTTTTTCTAATATCAGAGACAAAATTAGAAGAATTTAATTTATATATTTGTTCCGTTTCTTCTCCATCACTTAAGAATATATTATATTCATTAATTAAAATATTCTTTTTCTCAAACTCCTTTTTTAGCTTAGTAGAAAAATCAAAATATCTTTCATCAAATGGAACAGGAGCAATCTGTGACAAGTAATTTTTTATTCTATTATAATTTAAAATATGGTCTATATTATTTACCTCTTCTAAAATCACTCTGAAATAATGTTTATTTGAATCTTCACTTTCAATTTTTTTTGTAGTCACTTCTTCAATAACTTTTAATAAATCATAATCCATATAATCCCCAGGAATCAATAACTTTTCTAATCTTTTACTATTAAAACTAACTATAGTCTTTTTATCTTCACCTTTATGAGAAGTTTCAAATTTTAATTTACTACAATAACTCAAACCAGAAAGTCTACCTATTCCCCGAAATCCTCTATTAGTTCTATGATCTTTTTTGGAATTACCAATATCCAACAGTTTCTTTGAAGCATCCTTTACAGAAATACCTGCTCCATTATCTTCAATCATGATTTTTTTGTTTTTTTCATTTATTTCTATAAAAATCTTAGCATTTTTTTTCTTAATTATACCCATTTTAATAGCTTCATCTATAGCATCAACACTATTTTGTACATATTCTCTATAAACTATTTTAGCGTCAACATACATTCCAGTAGTCAATGACTCTAATGTATGTTTACCTATTATAAAACTATTCATTAAATTACACTCCTCTTCTTATTTAAAACAAAGATAATTGTTCTCCATAATCTGCAGTCAAAACTTCTATCTGCTTTTCTATTCCATTAGAAGCAAATTGGCTCCTATTATTTTCTTTAATAGCCTTTTTGAAATTATCAAAGTTATCTCTCAATAATTCAGTTATTTTATCTTCATTAAATTCTCTAATATACTGTTTTATCTTTTGTAACTCTTTATCATTTAAGCAATTTGCATTAATATAATGCTTTATTGCTTTTAGCTTATCTATATTAATAATATTTTGTCCTAAATAAAACATTGCTTTTTCTAATCTATCTAACACTTCTTTATTATTAAAATTATCTTTTATCTAAATTAATATCTAAAAACATACAAAATCTCCTTTCAATTGATAACTATCTTATTTTAATTTATGATATAATTTCTTCTATACACAGAGAATATTTTAAAAAATTATATAAAATGCTATATAAAATTTCTTCTTCCTTACTTTTTTTATTTAATTCAGTTATGCTAATTTTATCTATACATAGCCAATCTTGAGAATTATAATTAATAACTTTTCCTCTAAATTTCTGAACAAGCATATTACGCCTTTCATATTTCATTTCTTTATTATTACCTAAGTTGTTATTAAGTCTAGCCATAGCTCCTTTACCAGCTAATTTACTTAATTTCTTAATAATATAAATAAAGTCTTCATCCTCTACTGCTTGTGATAATTCAAGTTGGCTAAAATATTCACCAAATTTTGAATAATTTGTTCCTAAACAAATATGAGCATTTGGTATTCTAGTTTCATATCCCCATTCCCCTATATTATAAAAAAGATTATACTTTTTATCTTTAATTTGTAATACTTGGGTAGCATTATCTTTCATAAAATAGACCTCATTCATATTTTTAAAATGTTTACTTTTAATAGACATAGATATTCCATCTACTTCTAAAACTAATTTTATTTTTTCAACTTCTATTTCTATAGGTCTAACAAGTGGAGTATTAAGCAATAAATTTTTTATTCTCTCCGCATTATCAATAGACAATAATTCATAATTCATTTTATTAACCTCCATTTTATTTTATAATATGCGCATTACTTAGGATTTTAGCTAGCTCTATCTTCCTGAAATTTCATAAATCATTTGTTTAGTTCCCATTCCCCTCATTCAACAACTATATATCCTTATTACTTTACTATTACTAATTTCAAATTTCTGAAGTTTCTACTGCTAACCTAATAACGTCCCTCTATAATTCATCTAGCACCACATCACTCCACTCAAAGCTACCCTCCCTTAACATATTCCTTACCTGCATACCTAGGAACAGATGTTGATCCAGTCTTCTTTACTCATCTCTTTAACTTTCTCTAAAACTTCATTAGGACTTTCATCTGATAAATATTGAGCAGCTTCTTCAATTTCTTCCTTTCTAATTTTGGGTAAACTACTAAAAAAGAGTAGTGACGGTAGATTATATTGAAGTTTCTAGACTGGCTTAAAGCTGAAGATAGTAAAGCTAATATTAAAGTTATGCTAGTGATTACAATTATAGGAACTATTACTGTTCTAATAATATCTTAATTATTCCTATTTTCACTCACCTTCAAACTAATTTGTAATATAAATTAAACTATAGTATTATTTTCTCATTAAAGAATAAATATCCTCTAAACATAAAACAAATAATCTAATTTTGTAAATAATAACTAATAATTATTAGCACGGGCCAACACTCCAACACCAAAAACATAACGGGATAGTAGTACTGACACAAACACTCAGTACCACTATCCCTAATTACGATGGCCCCGTTTCAGTCGCTCCAAGACAGCATAGCTACAAGCTGACTAAAGAACAAGTCAGCACCCGGTATCTATGCTGCTTTCCACTCCTTCAACCGGGCCAGGCTTTAATTTTTAGAAAAGATTTAACAACTTGATCGGCTAATGTTTAAAAATCCCCTCCAGCAAAACCATCTTTTCCCTCAAATCCCTCCCCCCAAACCCCCTACCCATCAACTCCCTTTGCGGACAGGCTCGCACAACCACCGAGCCAAAAAAGGTGCCATTATTTTGGGGGGAGGGGTACTTGAGGGACAACATTTGAGATGATGAGAAATCTCACAGAATTTCTCATCTATTCTCATTTTGCTTCCGAGGATTTTTCGACAAGTATTAATAATTTATAATACGTAAATAATATGACTTAAGGAGGTGTAATTTAATGAAATTTGACACTTGGAAGTGTGGGGTTTTAGCAGGTCTTATAGCAACAGTCGCCTTGGTTATAATAACTGCCACTCTAGACTTTTTCGATCTTTTAGCAGTTAGTGAAACAGAATATGCTGCACGATTTATACTTCATTCACCTGAAAGAAAACTGGTAACTCTTGATTGGATTGTTGGAGTGATAACAAACTTTAGTTTAGGAGCATTATTTGGTTTGATATCAGCATTCTTTTATAAATATACAGGATTAGATGAAAGGTATTTCAAAATTATAGGTATTGCTGTATTATTATGGTTTTTTCACTTAGCTATAGTTCCCTTTTTAGCTCCTCGTATTAGACAACTAAATACTGCCCAAACAGCTATAGAATTTTATTTCATGTATATTTTCTGGTCATTTATAGCTAGTTCTTTTATTTTTAAATACTTGAAATTTTAGCTCTACCATAAATAATTAAAGCAAAAATACAAAGACCAGCTCTATTAAGAACTGGTCAACAAATTATCCTGCTTCATCATCTCAACAATCTTCTTATCTAATTCTCGACTAACAGCCTGTACACCTTCATCTAATAAATCTTTATCTTGAGCTTCTTTAGTCATCCTTCTCCGCAAAAATTCAATTTCTTCTTTAAGTTTACCAGTCATGCTTATCACCTCGATATAATAATCACGATTGTTAATATAACATCTTTTTCTAAATAAATCAAATATTATTTTATTCACAATAAATCTCCAATATTATCATCTAACTTTCTTAATGCCCTCTTCTTAACCCGATAATAATGACTACTGGAATAGGGAAACTCCCTACTTCTATAGACTAGATTATCCTGCTTGACCCCTTCATTAAGATACTTAGCCCTGATCAATGGCAACTCCAAATCTTGATCTAAAACCTCCAAAGCATTGTCAACCAACTTCAAAACCTTCTCCTTCTCTTCTTTCTCCTCTAACAAATTGCTCTTTAACTCTTCATCTAAGACTTCAAATTTAAGCTTTATCTTAATCGACTTTAATCTAACTTGATACCTCTTATAGTTAGACAAAACCTCAACCACCTTACTAAAACCTTTCATCTTATCAATCCTTTTAAGTTAGTACCCTACTGCAGCTGCAGCAGGGTACATTTTCAGTTAATCAAGAAGCAATTGACTACTAGCTATGCTATCTATCTCTCCTTGTAACCTATCAGGAATTATATTATCTTTCTTCTCTCGTTTCTTTAGCTGCTTATACATCTTGATAAATTGACCTCTGATTACTCCAGTATTAGTCTCGGTACATATCTCACGCCAACCCATATAATCAACTGTCTTAGCTACCAAAGGATCTAAACTCTTTAATGCTTCTTTCTTATTCCAATAACCATAATGCTCAATTGCTTTTATTACTTCTCCCCAAGCACCTGCAGGGGTTAACCTATCTTCAGTTGTTACTTCTAACACTGCTTTTCTAATATCTGCTATAGTCGGTATAAATGGCTGTTCAGCAACCAACTTCTGAACTGCTACTTGTACCTCCTGATAATCAAAGTCCTTCAACATCTGATACCAGAAGTTTAGCTTAACCCCTTTTCGATCAACTTCAAACTTCTGATAAGCAAGTGATAAAATAGATAGTATCTTAGCAGTCTCAGTCTTAGTCATACACCTCACCACCTAGCCCCTCTGCTAGCTCACATTCTTCAACTAGGCTTAAAGCGTTTTGAATGTTTTGTGGTAACTCTGTTTCGTTCTTCTTCTTTTTTGCTTTATTTTTACGCTGGTTAAGATAATCTTTAACCTGCTTAATCGTCAGTAATCCTTGGGCCAACCAATCATCGAGTAACTCCTTTACATAGGAGAATCTATAGATATTATTGACACTCGCTTTTTTTATCGCTAAAACTACTACTTCTAAACTCAATCCATCGTCTAAATAACTTGTTAATAGATCCAACTGATAAGAATTAATCGTTCTTCCCAAAGCTTTTTCATAAAATTTGGCCAACCCTCTTCCTTCTTCTTTAGTAATCTCTGCTGTAGTCTCTGTAGTAGTCTCTGTTAAAGATTTTACACTTTCTGCAAAGTCCATTTTAGGCTTTCCGTAAAGTCCACTTTCACTTTTATGTGAAGTCGACTTTACCATTTCGTTATTTCCACCTTCCAATCTCTGATTAATCTCACTAATCAAGACCTCCTCATTCAACCTCAAATGATGAATCGGTCGTCCATTGAACTTATATAACCTCTTAATCACTAAATCTTTATCAAGTAAGATCTTAACTGCCCGATCATATTGTCGAGCAGTTATCCTAATCTCATCCCACCAATCACTCCTTCTTTTAGCCAGCCAATACTGACCATCCTTCTTGACTCTTAGCTTACTCTTACCTTTCTTATCAGGGCGAAACCAATAAATAATCTGGCTCAATAAGACCCCTGCCACTAAATCCTCTGCTAGATCAACATAAATTCCCTTGACCGTTACCATCTTATCAAAAGCTTGATTGACCTGAAATAAATCATCTAAGGAATTTAGTTTCATCCTCACCCCTCACTCTAATTGATATTTGAGCAAAAATTTCGTATAATAATTAATAAGTACTTACTTAATTGCACCCGTTGCCGCGGGTGTTTTTTTATTTAACAAATCATCCATCTTACTCACCTCTATTTAATCTGATAAATTCTCTCTACTTGTTGATTATCCTGAGCATTCTGATCAATCCACTCTAATAACATCTGCTTGGGAATCAACTTCCTCCTACCTGCTTTAACAAATGGAATCTCCCTCTGTCTCATCAACTCATAAACCTTGGTAGTACTGAGCTTTAAAAATTGAGCCGCTTCATCAACATTCAACATCTTAGTCTCTTTACTCTGATCTAAAGTAGCCAACTGCTCCATCTTTTGATTAATCTCCTTTAACTCCTCTAACACCTCTTCTAACACTCCCATCTTATCAACCTCCTATCATCTGTTTTGTATCTTTTTTGTTACTAGACTCTAAAAAAAATAACTCATCCTTATGTTCAGGAAACCTACTAGCAATCTTTTTGATTGCAGTAACTCCAGCATTACTACCTGCTAATAACCTATACAAATGCATCCTACTTAAGTCTATTTCCCTTGCCAACTCAGCTTTAGACTCAATCCCTTTCTCCTTCGCCAATTTTAACAAAAAATCTCCATCAAGCCTTGCTCTAACTTCACCTTGAGCTATCTTAAGTAGTGTCTTACTATCTAATTTCATCCTTCACCTCCTCTCGTATCATTTTTGTTACTTTATTTAATATTGTAACAATCTTGTTTTTAAATTTCAAGAGATTTATGAAAAAACTTGATTTTTTTTACAAGTTATATTATTATATTAGTGTAACGTTAACGTTACTAACAAGGAGGTATTCACGTGAACTTTACTGATTTTATCAATAACTACCTCAAAAAACATAATCTTTCCTATAGGAAGATGGGTCAATTATGTGGGATTAGCCATGCTGAAGTAAGCAGATTGGCTAAGGGAAAGAAACCTTCTATTAAAACGATTAACAATATTTCTAAAGGTCTAGATATACCTAAAACTAGACTATTAAAACTGGCCGGCCATTTAGAAGAAGAAAATAAGAAGCAAGAAAAGGGAACTGATGAAAGATTACTAGAGAAGCTACCTCAAGGTACACTGGAGCTATTGACTGAAGAAGATCTCGATTTTTTAGCAGAACTATTCCAAGATGACCAACGTTGGGTCTTAATGAAAGAGAGTAGCAAATTGTCTAAGGAGAATTTAGCCAAAATCATTCAAATTATTAGAGTCTTCGCCGAAGAGGAAGATGTTAAGGAGTAAGTACAAAATATAGCTGAGTACAGATGAGTATAGCAAGGAGGAGAATTTAATGGACTTTGAACTGATCGAATCACAGGCTAGAAATTTTCTGAAAAAGCATAATCTCACTGTTCCTGTCAAACTTAATAAAGCAACCAACATCTTAAATATTGAGATTAAAGAAGTAAGTTATCCTGTTAATTCTGCTATCCTTTATAAGGGCCATTCTAAGAATTTAATAGTTATCGGTAAACAACAGAGTCTAGGCCAAAAAAGATTCAATATTGCCTATGGAATAGCACATGTTTTACCTCAACATCAAGAGGAATTCTTTACTTCTAATCTTAAAAAAAATAAACCCCTTAAAGAAAAAGAAGCAGATGTTTTTGCTAGTGAGCTACTCATTCCTACGCCAGTTCTCAAACAGAAAGCAGCAAAGTTTAATTATAACATAAATAAATTAGCTGAATTCTTTAAAGTAACCAGACAAGCTATCTTAACTAAATTGAAAATTAAAGATATTCCTTATTGCCATGATCAACAACATGGCAACTTTTTTTAAGTGCTTTAGAAATATTTAGCATGATTATCATATATTTCATTGGTGAGATATATGATAATCTCCCCAAAACATTATATACTAATTAATGTATAAATTTAAAAGGAGGTATTCAAATTGGCACATCTTAGAAAACGTGGTAATAACCGCTGGCAGATCTGTATTGAAAAAGGACGTGACCCAGTCACAGGTAAACGAGAAAGGATTTATAGAACGGTTAATGGGACTAAGAAGGAAGCTGAAAAGGAAATGCATAGGTTGGCCCATGAAATAGAAACAGGGGCTTATATTGAGCCTTCAGAGCTATCTGTAAAGGAATATCTTTTAAAGTGGTTTGAGGATTATTGTGAGCCTAATTTAGCCCCTTCTACATTGGAAAGCTATGAGATAATTATTAAATCTCATTTAATTCCTGCCTTAGGGTCTATTAAACTAAGTGATTTAGAACCAATGCATATTAAATCTTACCAAAGCCATAAGCTTAAATCTGGACGTAAAGATGGTAAATCTGGAGGTCTTTCTAAAAGAACTGTCCAATACCATCATCGAGTATTGAGTAAAGCTTTAAAACATGCTGTTAAATGGAGAATTATTAATAATAATCCTGCAGATTACATTGATGCTCCTAGCCCAGATAGACCAGAAATTAACGCTATGACAAGTAAAGAAGTAAATAAGTTATTAAATTGTGCAAAAAAACATCCTGAAAAATGGGTATATGATTTTATTTATCTTGCTATCTATACAGGAATGAGAAGAGGTGAAATTTTAGGATTACGATGGAAAGATGTAGATTTGAAAGAAAGAGTAATTCATGTTAGACAAAGTGTTACTAAAGTAACTGGAAAAGATTTAATCTTTCGTAAACCTAAGACTAATTCTAGCATTAGACCAATTAATATAGATGAAGATGTTGTAGCTGCTTTAAAGCGAAGAAAAAATGAACAAAATCAAAATAAATTACTTTTCGGTAGCAAATATGATAATCAACATAATCTTATTTTTTGTAAGGAAAATGGAGAACCTTTCTTACCTCAATATGCAACTAGACAATTTAATGAAGTAGCTAAGGAGGTAGACTTATCTCACTTTAGATTACATGATCTACGCCATACTCATGCAACATTGATGCTTAAAGCTGGAGTCCATCCTAAAATAGTCCAGGAAAGGTTAGGACATGCTTCGATAACTGTAACTCTAGATACCTACTCTCATGTAATACCATCTATGCAAAAAGAAGCAGTTCAAAAATTAAAAAACACCCTACAAAAATAGTTGGGCGTCAAGATGGCGACATCTTCAATTTTCATTTCAAATTCTCTTTTCTTTAAAACTACCCTCATCCCTTGCTATGTAAATAAATAAAATTGGCACGGGAAGCAGGACTTGAACCCGCAACACCTGGATTTGGAGTCCAGTGCTCTGCCAATTGAGCTATTCCCGTGCGTGAAATTAATATATACTTATTTCGACCAATCTGCTAATACTCTAACATATTATTGATTAAATTGCAAGGAATAATCTAAATTTATTTTTGATAAATATCGTCACTCAATGATTCTGCCATTTGAACAACATTATTTCCCAATGCATTCAAATTTTGAACTTCTGAGTGAATTGTAGTAACTACATTATTTTGTTTATTACTAACCTCATCAATCTTCTTAGCTACCTGGTCTAACTGTTCAGTTATTTCACTGACTTTAGTTAAGATTTCTTCTATCTCTGACATTGAACTTGAACTTTTACCAGCTAACTTCTGAACTTCCTCAGCAACCACTGTAAAACCCTTACCTGCATCACCGACTCGAGCTGCTTCTATCGAAGCATTCATTCCAATCATCTTTATTTGCCGAGAAATATTCTTGATAATATCAATTATTTCATCTGTATCCTCAACTCTCTTTTCAGTTTTACCCGAAATTTTATTTAACTCCTCTCCTGTTTTAACCATCTCTTCAGCTTCTATACTAATTTCTTCAACTTGTTTATTCACTACTTCAGTAGCCTCTAACAAACCTTTAGCAACCCCTAATAACTTCTCTTTACGACCAGTTGATTGAGAAATTGTAATCCCACCAACCACCTGTCCACTATCATTAAAAATAGGATTAGAAATACCTATATAAGGCACTCCACAAACAGAAGAATCCTTTTCTTGGACTATTCTTCTCTCTTCTTCAAGTGCTCTTTGAACTACCCAATTAGGATCAATTCTATCTCCAACTTTTATATCAAAGATCAATTCTTGTCCAGGATGATAACTCAATACTTTCTCCGTATCTGTAACCAATACTCCTGTATCCTCTAATGTAAATTTATTTAAATAAGGAGCCACCATCAAAATCGACTCTAATAACCCAGCTTCACTAGACATTGTACCTCTCCTTTCTAATTTCTAGTTCTCTATCTATCGGTCTCTAATTTTATTTCAATAAAACTTTTTTACTTCCTGCAAACTACCTTTTAAAATAAAAAAAACACCATTTCCTGGTGTCTTTGTTGGTTAACTTATATTTATTATTGGTGGAGGTGGGCGGAGTCGAACCGCCGTCCCTATAGGATGCTCCTAGAGCTTCTACGAGCGTAGCTTGTGTTTTGAGTTCACAGTTTTATCTCCCTCCAAGCAGGATAAAAAACTGCTAGCTTGTTAATCTCTCATCCTCCTACAAGCTTCAAAGGATGAAAAGCCTGCTTAATTATGACACTTATAAAGACTCACAGACAAAGTATTTATAAGCGTAGCTGGTGCTTTACGCAGCAGCTAATGCGTAATTATTATCGTTTGCAGATAATTTTATAAGTTGCTATTAGTTTACGAGATTAATAGCAATCTCGGCTCGCTTCCTCCGGCACACCCTACAGGTCGAGTTCCATATACACCCCCATAGGTTAAAAGCAGTGGATAGTTAATAATGAATAGTGAATAGTTGAAATCAACTTCCTTTTCTATCCCAGTTTATTAACTATCAATCGCTTTAATATCTTCCTAATTGGTTATCTTTAAAAGCCCGCTCCATTTCACGTTGAGCAGTCTTCTTTTTTATATCATGGCGTTTATCATGAAGGTTTTTCCCTTTAGCTAGGGCCAACTTCACTTTAACCAATTGCTTCTTAAAATATAACTGCAATGGTACTAATGTGTACCCTTTTTCTTTTGTCTTACCAATAAATTTTCTAATCTCTCTTTTATGCAGCAATAATTTTCGTCGTCGTTCTGGATCATGATTATAACGATTTCCTTGTTTATAAGCAGCTATATGCATATTGCGAAGATAGACCTCTCCATCTTCTACAAGAGCAAAGCTATCTTTAAGGTTTACTCTTCCAGCTCGAATTGATTTAACTTCTGTACCAGTTAATACAATTCCCGCTTCATAAACCTCTTCGATATGATACTCATGTCGTGCTTTTCTATTTTTTGTAATTACCTTAACTCCATCACTCATTTTTGCCACCTCTATCTAACGTGTATCTATCATTATAACAATTATTTTCTAACTGTCAAGGATTTATTGCGATTTATTTTAATTTAAAACCAGATCAAAATCAACCTGCTGCTCTTCTACATTAACTTTACTAACCTTAACTTTTACTTTCTCACCTAATTGATACTTCTTAGCAGTTCTTTCCCCAATAAAAGATTGCTCATCTTCATGGTAATGATAATAATCATCGGTCATCGAACTAACATGTACTAAACCTTCAATTGTATTATCCAACTCTACAAAGAAACCAAAAGGCATAACACTGCTTATTATTCCCTCATACTCTTCCTCTAGCTTATCTTTCATATACTCAACCTTCTTTAAATCAAGTGTTTCTCGCTCTGCTTCCATAGCTTTTCTCTCTTGTACGGAGCAATGATCTGTAATCCCTACTAATTTATTCTCCAAATCCTTACTGCGATTTTCAGACATAGTTTCTTGTTCAATTACTTCTTTAATGATTCGATGGATCATTAAATCAGGATATCTTCTAATCGGTGAAGTGAAATGAGAATAATACTCAGAAGCTAATCCAAAGTGGCCAATATTATAAGGACTATAATGTGCTTGTTGCATTGTCCTCAATAAAACAGTATTAATAATCCTTTCTTCAGGCTCACCTGCTACCTTCTCTAAAACCTCCTGTAATGCTTTAGGGTGTATGTCATCTTGTCTTCCCTTGATATGATAACCAAAGTTGTGAATAAAGCTATTTAAATCTTCTAATTTATCTTGAGGTGGTTGTTCATGGACTCGATAAATAAACGGGATTTCTCTAAAGTACATCTCTTGGGCTACAACCTCATTAGTCTTAATCATAAAATCTTCTATTAATTTTTCTGCAATCGTTCTTTCTACCTTAACAACATCAACTGGATTTCCTTCTTGATCAAGAATTATATTGGCCTCAGGAAAATCAAAATCAATACTTCCCTTATTATGACGCTCTTCTCTAATCAACTTTGATAATTCTGCCATTGCTTCTAACTCTTCAATTATATCATCATACTCTTTAATCAATTCTTCTTCTCCATCTACCAACATTCTTTTAACTTTATTATAGGTTAATCTATGATTAACCTTAATTACACTTTTAGCAAATTCATAATCCAATAACTCCCCAGTCTCTAAATCAAAATCCATTAAGACAGACATGGCTAATCTATTCTCATTAGACCGTAAACTACATAAATTATTAGATAACTTCTCCGGTAGCATAGGTATTACTCTATCCACTAAATAAACACTAGTTCCCCGATTAAGAGCTTCTTGATCCAAGCTACTTCCCTCTTTAACATAATACGTCACATCGGCTATATGAACTCCTAATCTAACCTTTTGTTCGTTTAATATTTCTAAAGAAACAGCATCATCAAAATCTTTAGCATCATCTCCATCAATCGTCACCATCTTCAAATCTCTTAGATCTTTTCTCGTCTCTATTTCTTGAGCTGGAATCTCTTCTGGAATCTCCTCTACTTGTTGTCTAACTTCTTCTGGAAACTCTTGTGGTAAATCTGCTTTCCTAATAATAGCTTCTATATCTACACCAGTCTCTTGTTTATGTCCTAAAATTTCGATAACTTTTCCTTCAGGATTTCTTCCTTTTTCGGGCCAACTTGTCAACTCAGCAACTACTTTATACCCTTCCTTAGCCCCATTTCTCTCATCCCTAGGAATGAAAACATCATGATAAATTCTGGAGTCATCAGACACAACAAAACCAAAATGTTCACTATCTTCATAATTTCCTACAATAGTTTTATTCTCTCTTTTTAATATCTTAACAATCTCTCCTGATAATTTTTCAGTTCCTTTGCCTCCCATAACCCTAACTACTACTTTATCATTATGCATAGCTCCATTCATATCATTCAAATTAATATAAACATCCTGGTGCTCAGGATTATCAGGAATTAAAAAACCAAAACCTTTAGCATGCCCTTGTAGGCGACCTACTACTAGATTCATTCGTTCAGGAACCCCATAACGTTCTTTACGATTTTTAATGATTAAGCCCTCTTGCTCCATTTCATTCAATACCTCTTCAAACATCTTGCGTTCTGAATTCGGTATCTCCAAAACATTAACTAACTCTTCAATTGTTAATGGCTTATAAGCCTCTTCTCTCATGAAATTTAATATACTATTTTTAGTACTCATAATCTCCCCCCATTCTTATTCTTGCTAAATTATTATTCCTCACTTTAATTAAATTTATGTATTAAAAAACATAACTCTTAGCCAGATAAAAATCCAACCAAGAGTTTAACTAAATTAACTATTGAATAGCTACTATTACTAAGGATAACAACATAAATAAGACAGCCATTACTATTGTTAATTTATTCAAAAAACTATCTAACGCTTTACCTTTTCCTCCAAACATCGACGTAGCTCCACCATCAATTGCTCCAGACAGTCCAGCACTCTTTCCAGACTGCAATAATACTGCAACGATTAAAACAATTGAAACAATAATTAGAAGCACTTTAAGAATCAGCACTTTTTGCACCCCCTAGTTAAAAATCCAACTATCATTTTAACATATTTAAATAAAAAAAGCAATTGATAAAAGGTGCAGGAAATCCCACACCTTATTTAATCTAATTATAGATTATAAAGATTAGCTAATCCATTGTATTGACCTGCCTGGGCCAAATCCTCTTCAATTCTCAATAATTGATTATACTTGGCCATTCTATCAGAACGGGAAGTAGAACCTGTCTTAATCTGACCTGCATTTGTAGCAACAACTAGATCAGCGATTGTATCATCTTCAGTCTCTCCTGAGCGGTGAGAAATAACAGCAGTCATATTATTTCTCTTTGCTAATTCAATTGCATCTAAAGTTTCAGTTAATGTTCCAATCTGATTAACCTTAATCAAGATTGAATTACTAGCTCCCATTTCAATTCCTTTTGCTAAACGCTCTGTATTAGTTACATATAGATCATCACCAACTAATTGAATCTTATCTCCTATAGCATCATTTAATTTAACCCAACCATCCCAATCATCATCTTCATCTAATCCATCTTCAATCGATACAATTGGATACTTTTCAACTAGCTCCTTATAAAACTCAATCATCTCTTCACTACTTCTTTTAACCCCTTCACGTTTGAAGTTATAAACACCATCTTCATATATCTCAGTAGCAGCAACATCTAGGGCCAACTTAATATCTTGACCTGGAGTATATCCTGCCTTTTCAATTGCTTCTAAAATAACCTCAATTGCACCTTCAGTACCCTCTATTTCTCGTGGAGCAAATCCACCTTCATTACCGACTGCAGTTACATCTCCTCTTTCTGCAAGAATGTCATGTAAAGCATGGAAGATCTCAGCTCCTGCCTGCAATGCTTCACTATAAGTGCTGAAATTAACAGGCATTACCATAAACTCCTGGACATCAACAGCAGAGTCAGCATGCTCTCCACCATTTAAGATATTCATCATTGGTACTGGCAGTTCCTTAGCATTAACTCCACCCAAATACTGATATAAAGGCAATCCAAAAGCATTAGCAGCTGCTTTAGCTACTGCTAGTGATACTCCTAAAATAGCATTGGCACCAAAATTACCTTTGTTTTTACTACCATCTAACTCAATCATTAATCTATCGATTTCAACCTGTCGTGTAGCATCCATACCCAAGATTTCAGGAGCTATATCTTCATTAACATGATTAATTGCTTTTTGAACACCTTTACCCCGATAACGCTCCTCTCCATCTCGTAATTCTACTGCTTCATACTCTCCAGTAGAAGCACCAGAAGGAACCGCAGCTCGACCATAAATACCTCCAGTCAAATAAACATCTACCTCTACAGTTGGGTTTCCTCTAGAATCTAAAATCTCTCTAGCATGAACTTCTTCAATTATAGTATTTCCAAACATTTTTATTCCTCCTCTTATTCTTTATTGATATAAGGCTTAAGTTTAAGACTAAGTTTAAGTTTAAGTCAACCACTAGAAACATAAGGGCTTAGCTCTTACTTAGACTTAGACTCAAACTTAAACTGAATTGTAATTAAGTTAACTCTTATTATTCTCAATCAATGAGTTTCCAGTCATCTCCTCTGGTATTTCAATCTCTAATAAATCTAGCATTGTAGGAGCTACATCTGCTAATTTACCTCCATCCATTAACTCTATACCTGTCTGCTGCTGATTGATATAAATTAAAGGAACTTGACTATTCGTATGAGCAGTAAATGGTTCTTCAGTTTCATAATCAATCATCTGATCACTATTCCCATGATCAGCTGTAATTAGAACTGCTCCCTCTAACTCTTTCACTTTATCAACCACCTTGCCCAAACATTCATCAACTACCTCTAATGCTTCAACAACAGCATCAAAATAACCAGTATGCCCTACCATATCAGGATTAGCATAATTTAAAATTACAACATCATAATCCTCTTCCTCAAGTTGTTCAATTAATTTATCGGTTACTTGATAAGCACTCATTTCGGGTTTCATCTCATAAGTAGCAACCTCTGGGGAAGGAATTAACTCCCTACTTTCTCCCTGATTAGGAGCTTCTTTTCCTCCATTAAAGAAGAAGGTTACATGAGCATACTTTTCAGTCTCTGCAGTTCGTAATTGCTTTAAGTCATGCTCAGCTAATACTTGACCTAAAGTATTCTTAATCTCTACAGGAGGAAAAGCAATTGGGGCATCAATCGTTTCATCATACTCAGTCATACAGACAAAATAAACCTCCGGATGCTCTCTTCTCTCAAATCCATCAAACTCCTGATCACTTAAGGCTCTAGTCAATTGACGAGCTCTATCAGGTCGAAAATTAAAGAAGATAACTGAGTCATCATTTTGTAAAGTTGTCACTGGTTCTTTTTGCTGATCAACAATTACTGTTGGTAATACAAATTCATCTTCTTTATCTTGAGCATAAGAGTTTTCAATTGCTTCAATAGCTGTAGTAGCTACCTCTCCTTCTCCAAGACAGATCGCATCGTAAGCTTTTTGAGTTCGCTCCCAACGATGATCACGATCCATATAATAGTAGCGACCACCGATTGTCGCTATTTGACCTATACCTAGCTCAGACATCTTCTCTTCTAAAGCTGTGACATATTTTTTAGCACAAGCTGGAGGTACATCTCTTCCATCTAATGGTGCATGTATATAAACCTCTTTTACTTCATTTTTCTTAGCTAATTCTAACAAAGCATATAAATGCTCAATATGACTATGTACTCCACCATCAGATAATAACCCCATTAAATGTAAAGCACTATTATTCTGCTTTACATTTTCGATTGCTTTTAAGAGAACTTCATTTTCAAAAAAAGATTGATCCTCAATGGACTTATTAATCCGTGTGAAATCCTGATAAACAACCCTTCCTGCACCTAAGTTAAGATGGCCAACCTCTGAATTACCCATCTGCCCCTCTGGCAATCCAACTGCATCTCCTGCAGCATCAAGGGTAGTAGTTGGGTATTTAGCAAATAATTCATCAAAGTTAGAAGTATTAGCTGCTTTAACTGCATTTCCTTTATCTTCTTCATTAAGACCAAATCCATCTAATATCATCAATACTAGCGGTTTAGGTATTGCCACCGTTATCTCTCCTTCCTCCATAATATCCTACCCAAAATATAGATAATCAAACCTACTTGATATTTAGTGGCACTTTGCCACTAAATATCAGTGTACAGTTTACGGTTTACAGTTGACAGTTAAACCCATTAAAATCTTAAAATCAAAATCACCCTAACCTATAGGCGTAAGGAATTTTAGAGGTCTTAAGCTTTTAATCTCTTGATCTTAACTGTACACTGTTCACTGTACACTGTCAACTCAATATTGTACTACTTCATTTCAAAGTTGACCATCTTAAATACAGCTTACCTATTAGAGTGTAAGTAGTGTTATCTTAGTCAAACTTAACAATTTGGGAGAATGATTCAGCCTCTAGACTAGCTCCTCCTACCAATGCTCCATCAATATTAGGTTGAGCCATAATCTCTGTTACATTATGTGGCTTAACACTACCACCATATTGGATTCGTACAGCTTCTGCTGTTTTTTGATCATACATCTTAGCAACCTTTTCACGAATAAAGCTGATTATTTCTTCAGCTTGCTCTGGAGTAGCAGTCTCTCCAGTTCCAATCGCCCATAGTGGTTCATAAGCAAGTACCATATTCTTTACATCTGCTGCTTCAATTCCTGATAAGCCAGCTTCTAGTTGGAATTCAACCTTATCAAAGTGAGCCCCTGATTCTCGCTCGGCTAACTTCTCTCCAATACATAAGATCGGATTTAAATCTTCAGCAAACGCAGTCTTTAATTTTAAGTTCAATAGTTGATCATCTTCACCAAAAATCTCTCTTCTTTCAGAGTGACCGATGATTACATACTCACATCCTACAGATTTGATCATTGCTGGAGATAACTCCCCTGTATAAGCCCCACTTTCTTTCCAATACATATTTTCAGCACCAAGAGCAATATTTGTATCAGCAACGACTTTATTCATAGCATATAAGTCAACTGCTGGAGCACAAATAGCAATATCTACATCTTCAACTCCAGCTACCAATTCTTTTAATTCTGTTACCATCTCTACAGCCTCATCAACCGTCTTATTCATCTTCCAATTTCCAGCAATAAATGGTCTACGCATAATTTACCCCTCCATTTTTGTAAGTTCTTAGTTAGATATATTTCTTGATCAGTCTAAAATTTTAGACTGATCGTATTAAATTTCAACTAATGAAGTGCTTCCCGCCCAGTCTAAAAATAAAGACTGGCCGTGTCCATGTAACTTTACCTCTTATTTTAATTTTTAACTTAGCATTAATTGCTTTTCTTATTTGTCATTCAACGCCTCCACTGCAGGCAAAGCCTTACCTTGGAAAAATTGCAACGATGCTCCTCCACCGGTTGATATGTGGGTCATCTCATTCTCCAACCCAGCCTTTTTGACTGCTGCTGCAGAATCTCCACCACCGATAATTGTAGTTGCATCAGAATCTGCTAAGGCTTGAGCTACTTGGTTAGTTCCCTTAGCAAAGTTATCCATTTCAAAGACTCCCATTGGCCCATTCCATAAAATTGTTTCAGCTTGATTAATTATGTCACTATAATTTTTAACTGTTTCCGGGCCAACATCCAATGCTTGCCAGCCAGCTTCAATCCCATCTACTGCCACTACCTTATGTTCAGCATCAGCAGCAAAATCATCAGCAACAACCACATCAACAGGTAATGCTAAGTTAACCCCTTTAGCTTCAGCCTGTTCAATCAACTCTTTAGCTAAATCAATCTTATCCTCTTCTAGCAAAGAATCTCCAGTTTCATACCCTTGAGCAGCAATGAAGGTATTGGCCATTCCACCACCAATCAATAAGGCATCAACCTTCTCTATTAATGCTTCAATTACTCCAATCTTATCAGATACCTTTGCTCCACCAATAATAGCTACAAAAGGTTGGCCCGGATTTTTTACCGCTTGGCCCATCGTCTCTAGCTCATTTTGAATTAAAAATCCTACTGCTGCTTCATCAACATAATCAGCAACTCCTGCTGTAGAAGCATGAGCTCGATGGGTAGCTCCAAAAGCATCATTGACATAGATGTCTGCTAATTGACCAAGCTGTTTAGCAAACTCTGGATCATTCTTCTTTTCTCCAGGATTAAATCGAGTATTTTCCAGCAATAATACATCTCCAGTTTCCATTCTAGAGATTGCCTCTTGAGGCTCATCACCAACAGTATCATCAGTCTTAATTACTGCCTGCTCTAATTTATTTGATAATACTTGTGCAACTGGATCTAATCTTAACTCCTCTTTAACTTCACCACCCGGTCGCCCTAAATGGCTCATTAAGATTACTTTTGCATCTTGCTCAATTAAATAATTAATTGTCGGCAAAGCTGCTTCAACTCTTGTATCATCTGTTACTGTTCCATCTTCTAAAGGTACATTAAAGTCAACTCTTACCAAGACTCTCTTTCCCTTAACATCTACATCCTTCAATGTCTTTTTATCCATTATTTACACACCTCCACAGTTATAACTTTCTTAGTAATTTGTAACTAATTACTAGTTGCTAGTCACCAGTTACTAATTACCAATCACTAATCTGTAAGTTATTTTAGGGCCAGAAATAATCTGACCCCAAAATTAACTAGCTTACAATTTAAGTGCTAAATCAATAACTCGATTAGTATAACTTAACTCATTATCATACCAAGAAATAATTTTAACCATATTACCATTAACAACCATTGTAGAGTCAGCATCTACTAAAGAAGAATGTTCAATTCCCATAATATCACGAGATACAAGCTCTTCTTCAGTATAACCTAAAACACCATTCATTTCACCTTCAGCTTTTTCTTTAAGTGCAGCATTTACCTCTTCTACAGTAACATCCTGACCTAAAGTAAATACTCCATCAACACAAGAACCATTAGGAACTGGAACTCTCATTGCCATTCCATCAATCTTACCTTCCAATTCAGGTAATACCTTAGTAGTTGCAATAGCAGCACCAGTAGTAGTAGGTATAATATTCTCAGCAGCAGCTCTACCTCTTCTTCGCTTACCTGCAGGAGCATCCAAGATAGCTTGAGTAGCAGTATAACCATGCACTGTAGTAATTAGAGCTTTTTCAATTCCAAACTCATCATTTAAAGCTTTAGCTAATGGAGCTAAACAATTAGTTGTACAAGATGCGTTAGAAACAATCTTATCATCATCAGATAGCTCATCATCATTAACACCAAGTACAATTGTATTATCAATCTCATCTTTAGCTGGTACCGTTAAAAGAACCTTTTTCGCTCCAGCTTCTAAATGTTGTGCTATCTGTTCTCTCTTTCTAAATACACCAGTAGCCTCAATTACAACATCAATATCATTTTCACCCCATGGCAATTCAGTAGGCTCAGGAATTGCAGTAACCGCAATCTCATTACCATTAACTACTAAGTTACCTTCATTAACTTCTACAGTTCCATCAAAACGACCATGCACAGAGTCATACCTCAATAGATAAGCTAAAGTTTCAACATCAGTCAAATCGTTGATAGCAACAATCTCTAAATCTTCACCTCTTTGTTCAACCAACCTTAAAAAGCCTCTCCCAATACGACCAAAACCATTAATTGCAATTTTTTTACTCATCTTAACTCCTCCTTATAACTTTTAGTTTTATTTGAAAATAAAGCTTTAAAACCTAAGCTTTACTTTGTCAACTCTAAAATAGCTTTTGCAGCTTCTTCATCAGTGATCAAGATATCTTGATGCCTAGCTGAAATAACAGCCAAAATTGCTTTTGCCTTGCTCTTACCTCCAGCAATAGCAATTACCTTTTTTATCTTAACCAGCTCAGATAATTTTAACCCTACACTTGTTGTGGAATAAACAATCTCTCCTGCTTGATCAAAATAATAACCAAAAGCTTCTCCAACAGCCCCAACTGACTTCAATTGTTCAATCTTTGCTAGTGGCATACTCCTTCTTTCGGCCATTACCTCTGCAGTTCCTATCCCATGAACCAAAATATCTGCCTGTTTAGATAATTCTAAAACTCCTTGAATTGAATCTTCAGTAAGCAACCTAGAAATTGTCTCTTCTTTTAAATTATCTGGTATATGTAATAGATGATACTCGCCACCTAATTTATCGGAAATCTTGGCCCCAATAGTATTTGCTTGAATCTCAACCCCTTCTCCTAATCCCCCTCGAGCTGGTACTACCGTAACATCTAAATCTTCTTGGCATGGTACCATCATTTCAGCTACAGTAGCTAAAGTAGTACCACCAGTTACAGCAATAATATCCTCTTTAGAGATTAAATCCTTTAAAAAATCAGCAGCAAACCTTCCTAATTCTTCCTGATCTTGACCAGTACCCAAACCATTAGGAACAATATATACATCTATACCTAAGACTTGCTTTAGTTGACGCTCTAAATTAGTAGTTCCTCTTAATTCTTTAATATAACCATCCAACTGCCACAATATTCTCTCTCCACTGACAGTAATTTTAGTACCAGCGGCAGTAATTTCAATAAAATCCTTTTCCCTAAAAAAAACTAAATGATTACGCACAGTCCTCTCACTTAAATTAAGCTTATTAGCCAAAGACCTACGACCAATCGGCTGTAACCGAGAGATATTCTTCAAAACACCATATCTTTTTTCAATCATCTTAATCAATTCTGGTGCTATCTCTTGTTGTAATTTAAAATAATCTACCATACGAAATCCCCCAAGTTAAACCTTCATCAATATCTTATACTTATTATCTCCTCAATCAACTTCTTAATATACTGGAAATATCATCTTTTAGTAGCTAATTAATTCAATTTAATTCTAATACTTGATTAATATTCTAACTGCGGGACAAATATGTCCAAGTAGTATGGATTTGTCCCGATGCACCTAAAAAATAAATCAAGACAACAATTACTTCTGTTACCACTTTTAATTTTTCTAGATGAAGAATATAATTCCTGCAAGAAAAATAACTTTTTTTATTTTTTATGATAAACTTAAGTCGTATTGATATAAAGTGGCACTTTGCCACTTTATATCAGTTGACAGTGAACAGTTGACGGTTGACAGTTAAAAATCTAAATTCAAACCACTCTAAACTCTTAAACATAAGACTTTTCAAAGGTTTTAAGGTCTTAAGCTTTTAAGATTTTGACCTTCAACTGTCAACTGTAAACCGTAAACTGTCAACTCAATATTGTGGCACTAAAAGTGCCACAATATTGTAATTAAACTTCACTCACACTGATTACAGACACTAACACTATCTACTTCCCCTTCAATTTATCGGCTATCTTTTTAATCCTTCTTAAGCGATGATTGACCCCCGATTTACTCAAAGTTGGCTCTAATAACTCTCCTAACTCCTTTAAACTAGAGTAAGGATTCTTCCTTCTCAATTCTGCTATCTCCTGTAAACTGGTCGGTAATTTATCCAATCCCTGTAAACTATCAATCAATTCAATATCTTCTAAATGTCTCTGAGCTGCAACTACTGTCTTATTTAAATTAGCTGTTTCACAATTAACAATTCGATTAACTCGATTACGAACTTCCTTATAAACTCGAGCATTTTCAAATTGTAACACTGCCCAATCAGAGCCAATCAAATTCATCACCTTAATAATATCATCAGCTTTTTTCAGATATAATAAATAACCACCATTTTTTTGACGCCGTTTTAAATCAATTTTAAACTTCATACATAATTTCTGTAGCTGTATAGCATATTTTTCTGAACTAACTGTCACTTCTAAATGATACTCACTATCAGGATTGCTGACTGATCCAACAGCCAAAAAAACCCCTCGTAAATAAGATCTTGTACAACATTTATTAGCTATTAATTCTTCTTTAATCTGATGATTAAGTTGATACTCATCTGTAATCAAACCACATTCAATCAAAACTTCTCTAACGCCTGGTTGAGGTGGCACCCTAATAATATAATAATTCTTCTTATCTAAATACATCTTTTTCCTAACAATTATATGTGTGAAAAAATCAAACTGCTCTTGTAATAATCTATAAATCCTTCTTGCTACTGCAGCATTCTTACTTTTTAAATTTAAAGCTAATTGTTGATTATCTATTCTTAAGCTTCCATTATTTTTAACTAAAGCTGCTAGCTCAACTACTCTACAACACTCAGCACCAAAGTCTTGTCTTGCTACTTCATTTTTAACTTCATCTGTAAATGACATATCTATTCCCACCTTTTAATTCTTACCTGCCTAAAAATAATTATTCTTTTCCTCAATAACCAAATCCATAATTACTCTAGCTAATTTATCAGGATTATGTCTGACCAAATTAGACTGGTTAATTACAGGTTCATGGATTACCTTTACTCCTTGCTCTTTCAATTTAGCCAGGTCTGCTTTCACAGGTTCTGCTCCTTCTTGAGCATATTTTTTAATCAATTTTCTGTCTACTTCTTCACTATTAGCTAATACATAATCAACAATCTGATCTCCTACATGATCATATAGTGCCTGCAGATGATCACTGGCTGTATAATGATCTGTTTCACCAGGTTGAGTCATTACATTACAGACATATAATTTAGAAGCATCAGCCTTTTTAATTGCAGTCGTTAATTTTTTGACCAATAAATTAGGTAAAATACTAGTATACAAACTACCCGGCCCTAAAACAATCAAATCCGCGTCTTCGATAGCAGTTAATGCCTCAGGTAAAGGCTCACTATCAGCTGGTTCAATAAAAACTTTTTCAATTTCACCTTTAACTTTAGGAATTTGAGATTCACCACTAATAATCTTACCATCTTTTAATTTAGCAGATAAGCGTAAATCCTCTAAAGTAGAAGGCAAAACCTGCCCTTTAATAGCCAATACCTTGCTTGACTCCTTGACCCCTTCTTCAAAATCCCCTAATACTTCAGACATAGTAGCTATGAATAAGTTTCCAAAGCTATGCCCTTTTAATTCATCTCCTTTATTAAAGCGATACTGAAATAATTTTTCCATCAAAGGCTCTGTATCTGCCAAAGCAACCAAGCAATTTCTAATATCACCTGGCGGTAAGATCCCTAATTGTTCTCGTAAGGCTCCTGAACTTCCTCCATCATCAGCAACAGTTACAATAGCAGTAATATTATTAGTAAATTTTTTTATCCCTCGTAACATGGTAGAAAGACCAGTCCCACCTCCAACAACAACTATCTTTGGCCCTTTTTTTAAGTATCTTTTTTGGTACAATAACTCTACTAAATTATCCTCACTTTCAGGCACTACGGCTTCTAAAATAGAATCAATCATCTTTCTAGTTCCAAATAAAACTACCAAAACCCCTCCTAGAATCAAACTAATTCCAATTGTTCTATGAACTAAGTCAGCTAAATCACCGACTAAATCACCTAAAAATTCAATTACTAAACTTTCAACTAGACTTAAAGCTTGAAAACTAACAACTACTGCCACTCCAACCCCAACCAAAACAATTCCAATTGCAATTACAAATAACCATCTTTTAAATTTTAAACCAGGATAAAACCACTTAAACTCTTTCATCAACCACACTCCTATTTATCAGAATCACGATGCTCAATTAAGACGTTATATTCATTTTTTAATTCTTGATATAATTTCTCAGCTAAAGTAACTGAACGATGCTTACCTCCTGTACAACCTATAGCAATCATCAAATGGGACTTTCCTTCCTTAATATATTGAGGTATTAAAAATCTGATTAAATCAAATAGTTTATATTTAAATTTTTGGGTAATTGGCCATTTTAATACATAATCCTGTACTCTTTTATCTTCTCCAGTTAACGGTCGTAATGAATCAACATAGTGCGGATTAGGCAAAAATCTAACATCAAACATTAAATCAGCATCCAATGGTACTCCATATTTAAAGCCAAAGGATAAGATTGATAAATTCAACTGCTTTTCATTCTTTTTTTCAATAAAATCCTGTTGAATCTTCTTCTTAAGTTCCTTAGGGGTTAAGTTAGTTGTATTAATAATCTTATCAGCTTTCCCTCTTATTCTTTCTAGCTTTTCACGTTCTAAATTAATTGCTTCTAAAATCCTTCCTTGTCGGGCCAACGGATGACGCCTTCTGGTCTTCTTAAATCTATTAATCAAAGTTTCTGTCCCTGCTTCTAAAAATAAAACCCTATAATCAGCAATAATATTCTCTAATTTAGCCAATTCAGTAAATAAATTATCAAAAAAATCTCCACCTCTAACATCAATTACTAAAGCTACTTTATTTATTTCTCCTTTAGACTGCCAACATAGCTCTGCAAATTTAGAGATCAAAGCAGGAGGTAGATTATCGACACAAAAAAAGCCAACATCTTCAAATATCTTAACCGTCTCTGATTTTCCTGCTCCAGACATTCCAGTAATAATTACAAAATCAAGCTTATTCTCCATCTGTCCCCTCCTTATTAATTAATAATTGACAATTGATAGTTGAATTAAATCTTATTAGTACAGTGCATAATTATAAAATATACAGAACATCTGTTTTTAATTAGAAAATGATCTTAATTGTCAATCGTAAATTGCTTTTATTCAACCTTAAGCTTAATTATACCACTACTGTCCCGATTAATAAACTAACAACTTATATCTGTCATTTTAGTAATATTAATTTATTTCTATTTTAAACAACATTAATAATATCTTCCACACTCAAACCAGCACTTTTAGCTACTTGTAAAGCTGGTTTTACTTCTCCTACATCAACTGGCTTATGAGCATCACTACCTAAACTGAATTTTACATTTTCACTAACTGCAACCTTTACAAATTCTTCAGTTAAATAGCCATGACTGGCATTTATCTCTAAAGCTGTATCCCTTTTAGCTGCTTCCCGGGCCAACCTTTGAGTATCAATATTGATCCGATAACCTGGATGAGTGATAATATCGATTTTATAATTCTGGATAGCATTAACTAAAGCTTCCGTATTCTTCTTCCTTATCTCCTTCGATTTTAACTTTAACTTATCAACAATTACATTATTAAAGATAATCCCTACTCCATCTTGCCAACTTACTGGCTTGATCGGTAAGTGTAACCCTACTAATACAACATCCAATTCTTCTAAAATAAACCGTGGTAGATCTAACTTTCCATCTAAACTGATCACATTTGCTTCTACTCCAGCTAATACCTTAATTTCCGGATATAACTGATCATACTTATCCACTTCTTTTTTTATCTCTAAGAAGGTAGCAGCATCCCTGACTCCAAAACCATAACAAGCTGGCCCGTGATCAGAGATGGCTATTCTTTCTAATCCTTTAGCAATTGCTACCTCTATATTCTCCCTAATTGTTCCTTTACCGTGGCTATAGAGAGTATGAGTATGATAATCTGCATTCAGTCGCATCAATTTCACCTCAATAGTATTCTATCCCATATTATTAAATAAATACTAATCAACCTCTAGTAACTCCTCTTTCACTTCCCGTTTAGTAGCAATAAAGTCAAGCACTTGCTGTACAGAACTATTCAAGATATCATCTGCACCCAATCCTGCCTTCTCAACTAATTCTAATGCTAAATCAAACTTACCGACCTGCTTACAATAATGAGCATCAGTTCCTAACGAAACCTTAACTTCCATCTCCTTAGCTTCTTTAGCAATCTCTAAACATCTTTCCTTACTCCCTGGCCGACTATAATAAGAACTATTATTTATCTCTAATAGAGTCTGTTCTTTTTTAGCTACTTCCAATACCTTGCTAATCTCAACTTCATACTCTGGATTACCAGGATGGACTATAATATCTACCAGAGGATTCTGTATTGCATTGATCATCGCTGCAGTATTTTCTTCTTTACTACGAGGATTATAACCAGCTCCAACATGAAAACCAGCTAATACAAGATCCAAATTAGCCAATACTTCAACCGGTAAATCCAATTGGCCTAAACCATCAAACACATTAGCTTCTACCCCTTTAATGATCCTAACACCATCTATTGTTTCAGGAAGAACCCGCAGATTACCAAAATGATAAAGATGAGGCCCTCCAGGCATATTTGGCCCGTGGTCTGTAATAGCTAATATCTCAATCCCATTCTCTTTCGCCCCTGCTGCCATTTCATTCACAGTAGAATAAGCATGACCACTAGCAATCGTATGAGTATGTAAATCCGCTACTAAATTGATCATCTCTTTTCCCCCTTCATCTTAAATAAAGATACCCAATCTTGTTCCAATAATACCTATTAATACTAAAATAAAATAACCTTCAATTCCTGTTAATTTAAATAGCCTTAACACAGCAAAAATTGCTAATAAGGCTTCTGCCCAGAGTATATGTTTTAAAGTACTTGTAATATATACACTACTAAAATTTAAAATTAACGGAGTAGCTATTATAACTAAGCCAATCAAGACAAACCTAAAATAATTCTTAAGCTCTAAAATATTGGTTCTATCCCACAGATAATATAAACCATACCACAAGATTGGAAAGAAGAACAATCCCCAATAATAGTTATTATACACTAAGACAGATGCAATTATAGCAGCTAAAGCATAAGAATAATACCAGACGTTATCTCTATTAAAGAGAGGCTTAATTCCTTGAATTAAGAAGATAGCTAGTCCAATAACTGGAAATAATCCAGCAGTAATCGATAACTCAGCCAAAAATTGAACTGGAGTTAAGCCTAATAATTGTTGAATCAATGGCACACTAAATAATACCAATAAATTAAAGACTAGAAGAGGTAAAAGAAAATATTTATTGCCTTCTAAAAAATCAAAGACTTCTTGAAAAGCAAATGATAAAATTAAAACTAAACTCAAATTTAGGATCAAACTTATATTTCCTGTCAAAATAGTTAAAGCCACAGTCAATAAGCTAGCCAATAAACCATATTTAAAACCAGCAGTATACTCAACTAAATTACTACCCCAAATCAACTCTGCTATAACGCCAATAGTAACCCCTGTACTAAACCCTTCACTTCCCAACATGCTACCCAACAAAGGGGCCAACACAATCGGATGAAATAAGACCTTTACTCTAAAATCAACTTGCCGTCTAATATAAACTGCTCCTGTAATCACTACAGCCAATATTAAATTGAATATTCTTAATCACTCCTTTACTATATAAGTTGAATTTAAATTTTTCACTGAAACCATTCACTCTTAAAAGAACTTAGGTTAAGTAAATTGAAAAAAATCATTAATTCAATTTATATATTTATTTCGCCTAATTATTGTTTCCATATTTTAGGTATATTCTCCTTCTTTTAAAATTAAATTGTATTGATATAAAGTGGCACTTTGCCACTTTATATCAGTTAACAGTGAACAGTTGACGGTTGACAGTGGATAGAAAAAAACTAAGAGCTAATTTTTTCATCACGAAGGGTTTAAAGAACCCGAAGGAAAACGTAAACTCAAAACCACTCTAACCCCTTAAACATAAGACTTTTCAAAGGTCTTAAGATCTTAATTTTTTAAGATTTTGACCTTCAACTGTAAACTGTAAACCGTAAACTGTCAACTCAATATTGTGCCACAATAATCAAAAAAGAGAGATATAAAATCTCCCTTTTAAAAAATTATATTCACTTAAAGGATCACATCACAATCTCTTCTTCATCCCAATCACTGGTTTCATACTCTGATAAAACATCTCGATAGACCTCTACAGTCTGCTCAGCAATGTTGGCCCAGTGATAATCATTTTTTGCTTCTTGGTAAGCATTAGCAACCATCTCTTTAGTCAATTTCTCATCATATAAGGTCTTAAGTATATTTGATGCTAAAGAATGGCTATCATCTGGATAAGTCTTCAATCCATTCCGACGATGATCAACTATCTCACCTAGTCCACCAACATCTGAAACCACCAGTGGAGTCTTAGTAATCATTGCTTCTAGAGCAACAATCCCAAATGGCTCATACAGACTAGGAAAGACAGCTACATCTGCTATTTGATAAAGAGAGTTTCTTAATTTTTCTCGAGCATAACCGGTAAAATAGACATGCTGAGCAATTCCTAACCTTCTAGCTTTAGCTTTCAAATCATCCTCTTTGGGCCCATTTCCAGCAATGATAAATTTAGTTTGTGGGTTATATTTTAAGATTTCTGGTACAGCATCTAATAAAACTTGTACTCCTTTTTCTTGAACCAATCTACCAATAAAGAAGACAATATCCTCATTGGGATGAGCAAAGTTGGCCCTAAAATCATCATTATATTGAGAAGAAAAATTCTCTTCCTTAACACCATTTCTAATCACTTTCACCTTATCTTGTGGTAGAGAAAAATGTCCCGTTACCTCACCTTTCATATAATCACTACAACAGATTACCTTCCAAGCTTCATAAGTTGTCCACCATTCAATATCATTGATATACTTTTGCTCTTCATTGTGAATTCCATGATTTCTACCAATTTCAGTAGCATGAATAGTCGTTACTAAAGGCAATGCGTAAGTATGCTTTAAAGTTTGACTAGCAAAAGTTACTAACCAATCATGGCTATGAACTAGATCGATTTGATTACTATTGATAACCGAAATTGCTTTTTCTAGTAATTTATAGTTGAGCAACATCACCCAAGAAGAAAAATCTGGTGTAGAAATCTTAGGGGTATAGACTCGATAAATATGCAAGCCATCTTTCTTTTCATAATCTGGTGTATCCTCTGTCCCTTGTGTTACAAGATAAACCTCAATTCCTTGTTTAGCTAATTCGGGTAATAAATCATATAAATGACTGGCTAATCCTCCCATGCTATATGGTGGATATTCCCAAGATAAGACTAGTATTTTCATTACTTTCTTTTCCTCCCTTTAAATTGTCACGATTCACAATTAAAAATTAATAGTTCAACTAAATTGCATGTTGTTTAACTCGATTTGATCTCTAATTATAAATTTACCCACTTTCCTTTTTTTATTCATCCTAAAATGAATATCTTAACTTTAAATTTAGCATATTAATAAAAGTAATCCTTATAATTGTCAGGAGGTGAACCAATGAAAAAGAATGGATTACTATCTATAATTTTACACGCTCATTTACCTTACGTCCGACATCCAGAGGATAAACATGTCTTAGAGGAAGAATGGCTTCATGAAGCAATAACTGAAACTTATATTCCTTTAATCAAAGTCTTTTCAAATTTGATTAAAGATGGAGTAAACTTCAATCTGACTCTTTCACTATCTCCAACTTTGATCTCGATGCTGACAGATGATTTACTTCAAAAGCGTTATCTAGATTATTTAGATAACTTAATCGAGCTCAGTAATAAGGAGTTAGAGCGAACTAAAAATGATCCTGAATTTCATCATTTAGCCCACATGTATCAGCAAAATTTTTTAGATGCTAAAAGAATTTTTCAAGCCTATGATGGTAATTTAGTTACTGCCTTCAAGAATTTTCAAGACCTTGGAGTATTAGAAATAATCACGTGTTCTGCTACTCATGGCTATCTACCTCTAATGAAATTATATCCTGAAGCTGTTAGAGCTCAAATTAAGCTTGGCATCAAGACCTATCAACAACATTTTGATTGCCAACCAGCAGGAATTTGGATTCCTGAATGTGGTTATTATCCTGGGCAAGACCAGTTTTTATGGGATGAAGGGCTTCGTTACTTCTTTACTGACAGCCATGGGATCTTAAATTCAAACCCTAAACCACACTATGCTAACTTCGCTCCTATTTATTGCCCTTCTGGAGTAGCAGCTTTTGGTAGAGATTTAGAATCTTCAAAGCAGGTTTGGAGTGCTACAGAAGGCTATCCAGGGGATCATGATTATCGTGAATTCTATCGTGATATTGGTTATGATCTAGACTATGATTATATTAAACCACATCTTCATCCGGAAGGATTTAGAAAACAGACCGGTATTAAGTATTATAGAATTACTGGTGAGGGCAGTCATAAACAAGTTTATAAACCTCGCTGGGCCAAAGAGAAAGCTGCTATTCACGCTGGAAACTTCCTTTTCAACCGTCAAGTTCAAGCAGAATATCTAAATCAACAGATGGATCGAACTCCAATCATTATTTCACCTTACGATGCAGAATTATTTGGACATTGGTGGTATGAAGGGCCAACGTGGTTAGAATTTTTAATTAGAAAGATAGCTTATGATCAAGAAGAGATTAAATTAATTACACCTAGTCAATATCTAGACAGATATCCAATCAATCAAGTGGCAACTCCTTCTCAATCAAGTTGGGGAGCTGAAGGTTACAATCAAGTCTGGCTAAATCGAACCAATGACTGGATTTATCCTAAACTCCATCGCATTACTGAGCAGATGATCAATCTGGCTAACAGAGTAACTAACCCTGAACAGTTAGAAAAAAGAGCTCTAAATCAACTTGCTAGAGAATTGCTATTGGCCCAAAGTAGTGATTGGGCATTTATTTTAAAAACGGATACAATGACAGAGTATGCTAATAGACGGCTTAACCAACACTTTAAAAACTTTGAAAAGCTTTATAAGCAAATCCAACAAAATAAAATTGATCAAAATTATTTAAATCAATTAGAGAGTAAAAACAACTTATTCTCCAAGCTAGATTATCAAATTTACCAAAGTAATAAAAATGCTAATTATAAAGAGGTGAGTATCTAATGTTACTATTAATTTATTCTTTGATTGCTGTCTTAGTCAGTGGCGTCATCTTTTACTTTCTGTGGCTTGATAGAGATGACCCTGGAGTTAAATCTGAGACTAACCAACATGAAGACAAAGCAGAACCAGACTTGAATAAGTTAAATTATGAACTAGAAGCTGGAGAAGAATTAACTCAATTTGATTCAGATCCTGAATTTGATAATAATCTATTAGTCAGTAACTACTGGAAACACGGTATTAATCACCAAACAGAAAATCTTATTAGTATCCCTCATGATGCTTATATAAATATCCCTGCCCTTTCTGAAGAGCTATTAGATGATCTGAGGGATAATGTTTGTGATAATAAGCTAGCCCTACTAACCCAATCTCCCACTTCAATTCATGCTTATTGGGATGCATCATGCTTAGAGCTAGAAGAAGGACAACCAACACTTAGAGTTTATGATCTTACAGCAGGAGAAGTTGATAATTACTTCGATATAGAAATCTCACCTACTACTGATAATTGGTATATCGAAGTACCACATGCTAATCATGAATATTATGCAGAAATTGGCTTATTAACAGAGAACCAGTTATTTATCACTCTGGCAAAATCAAATCCAGTCTTAACTCCTACTGATCAACCTGAATTTGAATATGGTGATTTATGGATGAAAGTTGTCGATCAAGAAAAAGAATATGTCCCTTACCAACCAGATGCCTCTTTAGAATCTGAACATGAAATTTCAAATACTTCCTCCTCTACACTGTTTAAAAAGAATTAATTTTTATTAACAGCATAAAAAAATAAAGAGCCTTCAGTTAACTGAAGGCTCTTTATCTAATTTAACTATATTGTTGGCCATTATGCACTTCAAAACTCCAATTATGTCCACCATTATTATCCCAATTTTCTGCTGAATCCTTAAAACAAAAATTTAACCGCTCAGTAGTATTTACTCTTAGTTGAGCAGTCCATTCTCCTTGAGGACTAGGTTCCATTTTAATATTTGTTATTTCACGCCACTTGTCATTATAACCAACCCCAGCATGTAAATAAACTTCCTCTGCTCCTTCATCTGCCAACAATCCCTTATAGTTAACTGTTACTTTCTCTCCAGCACTAATTGGTGTTGGATTTACTACCACTTCTGAATGCTCCAACTTAACACCCTCCTTAAATAGTGTTTACCTATAGTATTTACTACAGCCTCTATCTTATAATAAACAATTTTTGTCATTACTCATTCTGCTTAGCTATCTTAGTTAAGATAAACTTAATTGCTGCTCCAACTAAAGATAACACTAATAAAGCTACAAACCCAAATATAATAATGAATTTAAGTTGTAGACTTACTTCCGGGCCAACAGCTCTGATAGTAGCCAATTCTTGATTTTCTAAATCATAGCTTCCTAAAATCTCCTTTTGCTCCATCCCTTCAGGCACTAAAATATCTAAAACATTGGGATTTAAATCAGTATCAGTTCCACCTCCAAATTGCCAACCTGTAGGCTCTTCTTGCACTTGACGATAATTATCATAACCAAAACCATCTAATGCTCCCACCAAAACATAATAATGTGCTTTTTCTAAATCACCTAACTTCTGTTGTGGGATGGTAACTTTAATTGTTTGATTATCATCTAAGACCGTTATATCCCCTTCTTCAACCCTTCCATCTGCCTCAATATCAGCTCGGTGATCAAAAATCTCCAATGACCAACCAGTAATCTTAATTAATTTATTCCACGGATGTCGTTCTTCGAATTGAACGTTGGCCCCAGGTTTAAAGGTATCCGTCCTACCTCCTTCATCATTATCAATATAAACCTGGATCAATTGATGACTAAAGCCATATTTAGCATGCCAAGGATTGGTCAACTCTACAAATTTGAAATAAAAATTATAATTATCTGCTTCTTCTTCCACCTTAAAATAAGTCAAATCAAATAACCCTTGATATGGCTCAAATTGTTCACTTTTAGGATATAAATAACTCCCTGGACCATATTCATCTCCTATCGGATCTTCCATCTCAAAGATAACATTATTCCCTGCTTGAACAGAAAACCCAATTAATAGTATAGTTAAGCTCAGAAATAATATTCCCTTAACTCTTCTCATCAAAACCTCTCCTTTAAAAATTCTCTTACCTATTGTTATGAAATAAAGCAAAGGAATATTATTCTCTTAATTTAAAAAAGCTCCGCTTAAATAATTTAAGCGGAGTCGAGCAAGTGAAAATGAACTGATATTAAGTTTGAGGCTAAGTCTAAGTTTAAGTAAAACCTAAGTCCTTATGCTTTTAACGGTTGGCTTAGCCTTACCTTCGGGTTTATAAAAACCCTTCGTAATAAAAACCATTTCCTCAACCTTAGACTTAAGCTGTTTTATAATTTTATTCAGCACTCAAACCGTAATAATGAACACCTAACCCAGAAATTTCATGATCAATATCCAACCCTGGAATCCCTAATTTGCCGTGGATTGCTACAGCTAAATGAGCATCTTTTTTAACAATTCCAATCTTAATCCCTGCTCCAGAGATACCACTCATTGGCCCATTGAGTGCTACTAAAGCACGCTCAACACATCTAGTTAAGACCCTCCGATCTTGAATTCCTTCATCAATCACATTTCCTTTTACAGCAGCTCCTAAAGTATTTCGTAACACCTTATTTTTAAGCTGCTCACCTTTGCCACCAGCTCGTGTAATAACTACCTTATAACCCTCTGAAATAAATGTATCAACCAATTGATCATCACACTGATCATCTACCATAGCTAAAACTGTTGCAATTTTACCTATTGTCCTTTCTCCATCTGCTTTAATAATATCCTCTACTGAAAAATCAGTTAGCTCCATTTTTATTCACCTCATATTGCAACTTATTTTTGATTATATAGTTAATTAACTATTCTTATCTTTTAATTCATTCTCCAATCGTTTAGTAAACTCTTTAGCAGCATTATATCCTGTACTCTTTAAACGAAAATTCATAGCTGCTACTTCCATCACCATCGCTAAATTCCTTCCTGGTTTAACAGGTATCACCACTCTAGGAACAGTAACCTCTAAAATTTCAACCATTTCATCATCTAAACCTAACCGATCATAGTTTTTCTGTTGATCCCATTTCTCTAGCTGAATAATTAGATCAATATTTTGTGCTTCTCGAACTGCTCCTGCCCCAAAAAGGGTTTTAACATTAATAATTCCCAAACCCCTCAACTCCAGATGATGTTTTGATATCTCCGGTGAAGTCCCTACTAACTTACTTCTCATTACCCGCTTGATTATTACTGCATCATCTGCTATCAAGCGATGTCCTCTCTTTACTAGATCTAGAGCACTCTCACTCTTTCCAATTCCACTACTTCCTTTAATCAAAACCCCAACTCCATAAATTTCAACTAAGACTCCATGCCTCGTAACTTGAGGAGCAAATGTTTCTTCCAAATAGGTAGTTAAACAACTAATAAAACTTGTAGTTGAAGAATCAGTACTTAAAATTGGAATATTATTCTTTTCAGAAATCTCAATTAATTTTTCTACTGGCTCCAATCCTCTAGTAATAATCACACAAGGAATTTGATATCCTAAAAATTTATTCAATCTCTCTTCTAATAACTCTAATGGTAATTCAGTTAAAAAAGAAATCTCCGTTCTACCTAAAATTTGAATTCTTTCAGGAGTAAAATAATCAAAGAAACCAGCTAACTCTATTCCTGGTCTTTTAATATCACTTACTGTTATTTGATTTTTAATAGGAGTTTGGTTTAATTGTTTTAATCCAAATTTATCGATTATCTTCTCTACAGATATTTGATCCATGATTCCTCCCCTAAATTAATAAGTTCAAATTTTATCTAACTAAATTAGTTCCAACTTTAATAAAGCAATTGTAGCAGCACCAATACCTCCTGCTTCAGTCCCTAATTGGGCAACAACTATTTCAAAACCATCTAATAAAGGCTTCATTACCCGCTTGCTAATAGTTTCTTCAACCGTTGGTTTTAATAACTCCCAAGACTTTGAAACCCCACCACCAAGTACAATCTTTTCTGGATTAAATATAGTAATTAAATTGGCCAATCCAAGCCCTACATACTCAGCCAATTCAGTCATTAATCCTTGAGCAACTAAATCCCCTTTACGTGCAGCTTCTGCTACAATAGCACCATCAATCTGCTCAATATCTTCAACCATTTGCCTTAGTAAAGTATCAGGGTTAGAAATAACAACTTCCTTGGCCCTACGGGCCAACGCAGTACCAGAAGCCAACACTTCCCAACAACCATAATTACCACAACTGCATTGTAATTTACTAGTCGGATCGATAGTCATATGTCCAATCTCACCACCATTACCTAAACCATGGCATACTTCACCATTAACTATAATTCCTCCACCAATCCCAGTACTGACTGTCACATACACCAAATCCTCAACATCTCTTCCTGCTCCAAACCACTTTTCTGCTATCGCTGCTGCGTTAGCATCATTTTCCAAAAATACAGCAGGACCAAATTCTTTTAGTTGCTCAACAATCTGAACACCTTTAAGATTTAGATTCGGAGTATCTATAATAGCTCCTTGCTCAAGATCAAGTAATCCAGGAGCTCCTAACCCAATCCCTTTAACTTCATCTAATCCAATCCCTGCTTGCTCAGTTACTGTAACTACCGTCTGCTTTAGATTGTCGATGATCTTACTTGGCTCTTTATCTGCTTCAGTTGCTCTTTTGACCTTAGCTATAATATCCCCCTGTTGATCAACCAACATGGTCAAAATCTTCGTCCCTCCAAGATCAATACCAATAACATAATCCTTTTCTATCATTTTTCCCCCTCAACACAACTAATATTAATAATCTATATTTTCCATTTCATCTATAAATTTGTAATGTTCAGACATTTAGCTCCAGATTAAATAACCTATTTCCTATACTTATTCTTGAAACCACACAAAAATCCTGCAAAATGGATTAAAAAAAGACATTATACGACAAGAAAAAAGAGCCAATCAAGGCCCTTTTAGCTATAATATCCTCTTTAATCTAGAATTGTCAGTCTGTCCGGGAATCCTACCTCTTTTTGCTATTGGCTTACCAGCAATCTCTTTTAAATCCATCGTCATATTAATCCCTTTAGCTCCCGAAATATAACTACCAACACCAAAACCATCGGCTCCTAACTCTGATAACTCCTCAATTCTAGTAGGAGTCAGCCCTCCTGATACAAAGATATTGACGTCTTCATGCCCAGCTTGATCCAAGCGAGCTCTAACCTCTTTTACTAATCCAGCAGTCACTCCACCACGTTCAGAAGCAGTATCCAGCCTAATCCCATCTAAAGCACCCTCTAGTTTATCAGCAATTCTTAATGCTTCAACTGCTTCATCTTGGAATGTATCAACCAAAATAACCCGTGGTGCATCTTCAGGCATAAATTCATGATATGCTTGAGCTACTTCTAAGGTATCACCGACCGTTAAGATTAAGGCATGAGGTACTGTACCAGATGGCTCCGTTCCTCCAAGTTTGGCCCCTAAGATACAACTAGCTCCATCTGCTCCTCCAATCAAGGCAGCACGCTCCATTACTGGAGCAACAGCAGGGTGTAAATGTCGAGCTCCAAAGCATAACATCGGCTTATCTGCAGCAGCCTCTTTACACTTTCTAGCAGCAGTCGCCCAACCACTTGAACTCGATAAAGTACCTAAAATAGCTGTTTCAAAGATACCAAAATCATTATAAGCTCCTTCAATCTTCATTACAACCTCTTTTTTATCTATACTCGTCCCCTCTTCTAAAGCCCAAACCTTAACATCCTTTTCCTGCAATAGGTTCAAAGCTTCATCAATTCCAGCTACAACCCCAGACCTATTAGCAAAAACTTCAGCTACAACCTGAGTATCAGTCTGCTCTAACTTGTCTAAGATTTCTCTGGTCTTAATAAAATAAATATCGGTCGTTGCTCCTGACTCTATTTCTTGATGAGTTGCAGAAAAAAGACTTCTATCTTTACTTATTTTAAACTCTTTAACATCATCTAAATTACTAAGTTCTTTAAAATCCATTAGCCATTTTCCTCCCTGCTTTGCATCACTACTTTACTCTCATTATTTCCAATTATCATTGAATCTACTATATGATCTTAAATTGATATAAAGTTTCACTTTTCGCTCGTGCAATAATGTGTTTGTGTAGGGGCGAATCTCTGTGTTCGCCCTTTATTTTTAAGTCCAAGCTACAGGTTTTAACCTGTAGTCCAATCGAGACTTCGTAATCCCACCACAGCGCCCTGAAGGAGGTGGTTTATGCCGACTGAGGAAGTACTCTTGGGGTGGTAAAACCTGTGGCTCACACCTTTAATAAGCCTTGGTTTAACAACGCCCGCCATACGTTAAAACATATGGCTAATAATTTATTCATTTCACGGGCAGGCACGGAGACCTGCCCCTACAAAATTATTTTCACCCACACACACATAACTGACACATAATTGTAATAAAGTTTTATTTTTAATATTTCCGCAAAATATCAGAGCTAATCTCGTCAACACTATTGCAACCAGTCAGAATCATTGCCTTCTTTAATTCAGTCGTTAAATTATCCAATAACAACTTAAATCCTTCTTTTCCGCCACCAAAAGCAGCAATAATCAACGGTCTAGCAACTAAAACTGCATCCGCTCCTAAAGCTAAGGCCTTTAAAACATCAACCCCAGCTCTGATTCCACCATCAACCAAGATCGTTGCTTCATCTCCCACTTCCGCAGCTATCTCTGGCAATACCTCAGCCGTTCCAGGTGTTGAATCTAATACTCGTCCTCCATGGTTAGAGACAACAATCATCTCAACTCCAGCATCTACAGCCAATCTAGCTTCATCAGCCGTCATAATCCCTTTTAAGATCAATGGCAACTCAGTACTAGCAACCAACTCTTCTAGCTCTTCTTTGCTCTTCGGGCCAACAGGCTGATTCTTCAAAGCCATAGTAATTAAGCCAGCTCCATCAACATCAATTCCTACCGCTTTACTACCAACCTCTTCTGCCATCTTGATCCGTTTTTTAATCTCATCCTGTTCACGAGGCTTAATAATTGGAATTCCAAAACCATCACAAGCTTGAATAGCATCCACCCCTACATCATAAACGGTTGGATCTCCACTATCTCCTGTCATAGCAATCGTTCCAAATTCCTGACTACCTTCTACAACTACCTTAGTATATTCCTCTTCAGATAAAGCTCCTCCCATATTATACTGACTACCAGTCACTGGAGCCTTAAGAATTGGAGTAGTTAACTTTTCCCCTAAAATAGTAACACTTGTATCTGGATCATCTGCCTGATGTAAAGTTCGCAACTGTAATTTATAATCTTGCCAAGCTGCCAAGTTAGCTTGAAAAGAAGACCCAGTTCCTGCTCCTCCCATGCCAGGAACTTCTCCTTTACAGGCTCTCCCATCACAGACAGAACAAACCCGACAATAACCTTCCATCTTTTCTCTAGCTGTTTGATAAATCTCTTCTAAATCCATTTTTTTAGCCTCCTTTGAAAAAGTTATCAGTGATCAGTAAGTTCAAAAGATTTTAAAGAATTTGTTTTTACTAGTTACTAATCACTAATTACTAATCACTTTTACAGTATAAACTTCTCAATAACTTGAGCAACCCCTTCTTCATCATTTGCTCCAGTAATATAGTCAGCTTCTTCTTTAATCTCTTCTTTAGCATTTCCTACTGCTACTCCTAAGCCAGCATATTCTATCATCTCTAGATCATTATAACTATCACCAATTGCCATCACCTCTTCTGCTTCAATCCCTAATTCTGTAGCTAGATTAGCCAAAGTATTACCTTTATAGACCTCTTGAGACATAATCTCTATAAAGTTTGCCTTAGAAGTAGTTATCGTTAATGAATCAGAAAATTTAGCAGTCAATTCAGCAAAAGCTTCCTTTAACTTAGCTTTATCATTTTCAATAATTAAGATCTTAGTTGAAGGTTGGTCGACAAAATCGACTAGATCTTCAGTAATTAAGATTGGTTTAATCCCTGCTACTTCTTCATAATAGTCAGCTTCAGCACCTGCTTTATTGACATATAACAGATCATCTAGATAAAAATTAATATGTAGATCATACTCTTGAGCAACCTTAGCAATCTGCCGGGCCAACTCAGCAGAAACAGGCTCATGATATAAAGTTTGATTATCAACTAACTGCTTCACTAAAGCCCCATTATAAGTAATTAATTCATTCTCTAATCCTAATAATTTTGCATATGGTAACGCAGAAGAGTGCATTCTACCAGTAGCAATCACTACTCTAACCCCCTGTTTTTGAGCTTCTTCGATTGCTTCAACCGTCCGTTTAGAAATCTCTAAATCATCTGCTAACAAAGTATCGTCTAAATCTATAGCTACTAATTTATAATCCATTCCTATCACTTCCCTTTCTGCCTCAACCATTAGTAATTTCAATCATTTTTGCTTCATACTTATCTGCTCTATAATCTCCAAATTTTCTAGCTAATACAAAAGATAATCCAAATAATACAAATCCTAATAAAACTCTAAACAACTCCGCTTCAATTCCTAAAGCAAGCCCTAAGAAGTAACCAGCTATCAAACCTAATAAAGGAACCAAATAGATTACTACTGCAGCACTTAAGAGATCATTTTCTTGCAGTTCTAAGACAACAATATCCCCTTCTTGAGCTTCTAAATCATTATCAATCACCAATTTCATGCTATTTCTTTCATCACACTTACCACAGTCACCACAAGCAGAATGTCTTCTGATCTCCACTTTAACCTTTTGTTCAGAATCAATACTTTCTAAAACTTCAGCATATTGCTTCAACTTTATCATCCTTTCACTTATTAAACTTAAATAGAATTTCTAACAATTCATCAATCTTTTCATCTCCATCTCCAGTTGCAATTGCATTCTGGACACATCCATGAGCATGCTTTTCTAAAATAGTCTTTCCCACCTTATTTAAAGCCCCTTTGACAGCAGCAATTTGTACCAAAATATCAGCACAGTACTTATCATCTTCAACCATTCTGTGTACTCCACGTACTTGCCCTTCTATTCGCTTTAATCTATTTAACAAGTCTTCCTTCTTTTTTTTATATGAGCTCATTCAATCTAACCCCCTTTTAATTTATACAATACTCTTAAATTCAAAATATCAAGCTCAAAAAACTAAAAACTCAATAATCAAGAGCTATAAAACGATTAACCTCCAAAAATTTACAATATTTTCTTTGCTCTTAAGATATTTATAAAAATCTTTACCTTTGATTATACAATATATTCAATCAAAATCAAAATATTTATTTAGATTTTAGCTAATTTTAAAAACCACCCCTTAGCTAAGGGGTGGCCTTTATCACTATTTAACTTACTTTATAACCTTCTTCTGTAACTACTTCCTTCAATTGTTTTAAATCAGTCTGACTATCATCAAATTCAACCTCTACTTCTTCAGCTTCTAAATCAACCACTGCTTCTTTAACACCATCTACATCGGCTAAAGCTGACTCCACAGCATTCTTGCAATGACCACAAGACATACCTTTAACTGTAAATACTTCCTTCATAATTAAAGCCTCCCTTATTTTTATGATATACCCCCATGTGGTATGTTATCAGAATACCAAAATTTCTAACTATTGTCAAGGGGAAATGACCTTTGGTCATAGTTTAAGACTAAGTCTAAGTTTAAGGTTGAGGTTAAGTAAAACCAAAATAAAAAATAATCAATAATTTTTAAGAAACATAATTTCCTAAATAAGAACAAAGACTTAAACTACAAATCTATTGATATTAAGTTTAAGGGTAAGTCTAAGTTTAAGTAAGACCTTATGGTTTTAATGGTTGACTTAACCTCAAACTCAGCCTTAGACTTAAGCTATTTTGTAATAAAAAAAAGACAACCATCATCATGGCTGCCGTTAAAAAATTATTTAATAAAAGTTACCACCCTATAATATTGTATCCTTTTTACAAAATAACATACAGATTATTTAAAATTAATTATAATGTTCCATCGAATTGATGATACTCATTACCTCTTTAACTGAATATTTCCGTTCTATATCACAAGTTGGGCATTCTAAACTTACCTCAGCATCTCCTGCCAGCTCTGAAATATCCTCCTTCAATTGCAAATGATGATTACAGCCTTTAACACAAGGATAATTGACATATCTACCTGCTACGAATTTATTCTGCATCTTTTCACCCTTTCTTGGATAGGATTAAGTTTAAAATTAAGATTTAAGTTCACTAAAAGAATTAGGGGTTACTTTTATTTAAACTAAGCTTCAAACTCAACTTCAATTACTAATATAAGTTTTAAGTATTATCAAAAGATTAAGCAAATTTTCTTTCTTTAAATAAATTATAAAACACCCTCTTTGAATTGTCAAACAATTCATTCATGCAAATAGTGTTAGTCTGTGTAATAAGTCTCAGTCAAAGCCAAAAACTTTCGAGCTAAAAAGGTTTTAATTTATGATTTCCACTCACACTCACACGAACACTGAAACTCACACAATGTTGTAATAAAACTTTACTTCAAATCTTTATACTACAAAAAATCATCTTAAATTAACACTCATGACTTATATCAAAGCTTTTAACATTAAATTATTAAGAATACTGACCAAAATTGCCCCTAATATTGCAGCTAAAAAGTTAGCTACAGCAAATCCTGGCACAAGCCAAGCAGTTAATAACAGCATTCCACCATTGATAAGCACTAAAAAGAAACCAAAGCTTAAAATCGTCAATGGTAAGGTAAATAAGGTCAAAATTGGTTTGATAAATGTATTAACCAACCCTAATATTAAAGCAGCCCATAAACCGGCCCCTAAATTAGCAATCGAAATCCCAGGTATTAACTGGGCAGTCAAAATCAGGGCCAACATCGAAATAAATAATTTAATAACTCGTGTCATTCTACTCCCTCCCGTTTCATTTGACAATTTACGATGCATCCTTCACAATTAAATTCAAAATATCAGTTTATAATATTTCCTTATACTCTAAGGTCGAAGATGCTGTTCTAAATACTCTTTAATTCCCGTTGCTAAATTATCACTAATCCCTTTAACTTTAGCCAACTCCTTTATAGAAGCTGTCTTGATCTTCTCTAATGATCCAAAGTACTGTAATAAAGCCTCGCGTCGCTTTTGACCAATCCCTGGAATATCATCCAACATCGAATGGGTCAATCTCCGCCCTCTTAGCTTTCGATGGTAACTGACTGCAAAGCGGTGTGCTTCATCTCGTACCCGCTGCACTAAATATAACCCTGCCGAATCCCTGGCCAATCTGACAGGTGCTTTTTTTCCTGGTACAAAGACCTCTTCTTCCCTCTTAGCTAAACTGATAATCTGCTGTCCTTCTCTTCCCAACTCCTTCAAAACCTCTAAAGCTGAATTCAACTGCCCTTTTCCACCATCGATCAAGATCAGATCTGGAAATTCTCTTCCTTCCTCTACTAATCGAGAATATCTTCGATAGATAACCTCATTCATCGCAGCAAAGTCATCTTGGCCCTCTACACTCTTAATCTTAAAGCGACGATACCCCTTCTTATATGGTTGACCATTTTTAAAGCTAACTAAAGAAGCAACCGTATCTGTCCCCTGCAAATTAGAAATATCAAACCCTTCAATTCTAACAGGTGGCTGTTTAAACCCTAACTCCTGCTGTAACTGCTTAACCCCTTGACCTAACTTTTGCGAGCTAAACTTTTCCTTAAAGCGATACTCCTTCAAATTATATCGAGCATTACGAGCTGCTAACTCAACCAATCCTCTTTTCTGTCCTTGCTTAGGAACTCTAAGCTCTACTTTACCACCCTTCTTACGCTGTAACCACTCTTCAATTACTGCTAGATCATCAATCATAAACTCTAATAAGATCTCCTCAGGAATATAATAGACCTGATCATAATACTGCTGTAAGAAGGCAGTCACTACCTCTGCTAAATCATCACTCTCAGCAAAAATAAAATCCTCTTTTCCTATCAACCTTCCACTTCTGACAATTAATAACTGCAAGCAAATATCATCATCTTCAGTAGCCAGAGCAATTATATCTTGATTGATCAACTTCTCTGCTACAACCTTCTGTTTTTGGGTCACTTTATTGATCGCTCTAATTTGATCTCTCAACTTAGCAGCAACTTCAAATTCTAAATCTTGTGCTGCTTGCTCCATCTTACTCTCTAATTGCTTGACTAAATTCTCTTCTTTTCCCTCTAAAATCATAGTTACTTGTGCTATTAATTCATTATATTCAGCCTGGCTAATTTCGTTAATACACGGAGCATGGCACTTGTCAATATGGTAGTTCAGACAAGCTCGTTCTTCTTTTTTTACCGTTAACTCCCGTTTACAATCCCGCAGGGAAAATAAATCAGTTACTAAATCCAATAAATCATTGACCGCTTTAACATCTGTATACGGGCCAAAGTAACGAGAACCATCATTCTTGACAATCCGTGTCTTATAGACACGAGGATAAGCTTCAGCTACCGTTACCTTAATATAAGGATAAGTCTTATCATCCTTTAGCTGAATATTAAATTTAGGATTATACTTCTTAATCAGATTATTCTCTAAGATCAAGGCCTCCACTTCAGTATCGGTCACAATAGATTCAAAATCAGCAATCCTATCGACCAAGACCTTAGTCTTAAATCTTTGCTTACTAGATTGCCAGTAAGACTTAACCCGCTTACGTAGTGACTTAGCCTTACCAACATAAATAATTTGGCCCGTCTGATCCTTCATTAAATAGACCCCAGGCTCATCAGGTAAATTCTTCGCTTTAACTTTTAAATCGATCTTAACCACCCCCTCGGAAAAGCAATTTACAGTTTACAATTAACAATTGACAGTTAAAAAACTGAATTGATAATTGATAGTTTAAAATTGATAGTCAAAAATTATGTAATTTTTTTAAACTCTTTATTAATTTAATTCCATAGTTTATCCTTTTTCGATTTTAAGTTCAATCCATTATTTATCTTTATTTTTTATTAGGGTTCATTCGTGGTTCAATACAAATTAACATTTTATTACATAACTACATAATATATAGCAAACAGATTAGAAAGGAGGAAGACAAATGGGTAAATACAAAAAGGGGCAAGATGCTTTCGTCTTATTTCTAATCTTAATCTTGTTAGTCTTAGGTTTTTGGACCATCTACTAAAATATATTAGTAAGAACACTAGTCTCTGAGAGACTAGTGTTCTTTTTCTTTCACAATATCTCCTGCAAAAACTGGCCTGTATAAGAACTTTCAACCTCTGCAACCTCTTCTGGAGTACCAGTAGCTACTACTTCTCCACCATAATCTCCACCTTCTGGCCCTAAATCAATAATATAATCAGCACTCTTAATTACATCCAAATTATGCTCAATTACTAATACAGTATTGCCACCTTCTTTTAATCGCTGTAAGACCTGTAAGAGTTTATTGACATCTTCAAAATGAAGACCGGTCGTTGGTTCGTCCAAGATATAGATTGTACTTCCTGTACTCCTCTTACTCAACTCTGTTGCTAACTTAACCCGTTGTGCTTCTCCTCCTGATAGAGTAGTCGAAGGTTGTCCTAATCTAATATAACCTAAACCGACATCATATAAAGTCTGCAATCTCCGCTTAATTTTAGGTATATTTTGAAAGAACTCTAAAGCTTCCTCAACTGTCATCTCCAATACATCAGCAATCGTCTCTCCTTTATAATCAACCTCTAATGTCTCACGATTATACCGCTGACCATCACAGACTTCACAGGGAACATAAACATCGGCTAAAAAGTGCATCTCAATCTTGATAATGCCATCTCCTTTACAGCCTTCACACCGTCCCCCCTTAACATTAAAGCTAAATCGCCCTTTCTTATAACCTCGCTCTTGGGCCAACGGCGTCTTCGCAAAGACATCGCGAATATGATCAAAGACCTTAGTATAGGTCGCTGGATTAGAACGTGGGGTTCGACCAATCGGTGACTGATCGATATTAATCACCTTATCTAGATGCTCCATCCCTACTACTTGATCATGCTCACCTGGCCTCTTCTTAGAGCTATAAAACTCCTTCATCAGCCTTCGATTCAAGATTTCATTAACCAGCGTACTCTTCCCAGAACCAGAGACTCCAGTCACACAAGTAAATGTCCCTAAAGGTATCTTGACATCTAGATCCTTCAAGTTATTCTGGCGGGCACCTTTGATTTCTAAGTATTTCCCATTAGGTTCTAACCTTTGAGCTGGCACCTTAATTTCCTTCTCACCTGACAGATACTGTCCAGTCAAAGACTCCTCTGCTGCTATGATATCCTCAACCTTACCTTGAGCCACTATCTCTCCACCATGTCTACCTGCCTTGGGCCCAATATCAATAACATGATCAGCCGTTCTGATCGTCTCTTCATCATGTTCAACGACCAAGACCGTATTACCCAGATCACGCAATTCCTGTAAGGTATCGATCAAACGTCGATTATCCCGCTGATGCAGACCGATACTCGGCTCATCTAAGATATAAATTACCCCAACCAGACTGGAACCAATCTGCGTTGCTAATCTAATTCGTTGTGCCTCTCCACCAGATAAAGTCCCTGCCGAACGATCCAAGGTCAAATAGACTAGACCTACATTAACCAAAAACTTCAACCGCTCCTTAATCTCCTTTAAGATCTCAGTTCCAATAATCTGATTCCGTTGGCTCAACTCCAAGTTAGCAAAGAAATCATAAGCTTCCTCAATCGACATCCTACTTATCTCGGCAATCGACTTGCCACCTACTGTTACGGCCAGACTCTTCCGATTTAGACGAGCTCCAGCACATTCTGGACAATGGCCAATACTCATATATGACTCCAACTTCTTTCTCTTTCGCTTCGACTTACTCTCTCTAAACTTCCTATTAAAGACCTCTAATAATCCTTCAAACTTTTTCTGGTGTAATCTAGTCCTACCTTTTCGATTTGTATATTCAAATTCAATTGGATTGCTAGCACCATACAATAAAACATCGATAAACTCTTGATCAGCTTCCTTCAATGGTCGATGGCGATCAACACCGTACCTATCAGCTACTGCTGCTACCATTTGTGGATAATATCTACTCCTTGATTTCTGCCACGGAATAATCGCCCCCTCAGCCAATGACAGTTCATAATCAAGAATCAAATCAGGATCAAATTCCCGCTTAACTCCCAAACCATCACAAGTAGAACAAGCTCCATAAGGACTATTAAAAGAAAACATCCGTGGTGATAACTCTTCTAAACTAACCCCACAATCTGGACAAGCAAAGCTCTCACTGAATAATAATTCTTCACCATCTATCAGATCAATAATTACCAACCCATCAGCCAACTCCAAAGCAGTCTCCAAAGAATCAGCCAATCTAGATTTGATTCCATCTTTCATAACCAACCGATCGACTACTACCTCAATCCAATGCTTATAATTCTTATCCAAATCAATCTCTTCACTAATATCTCTAATCTCTCCATCAACCCTGACTCGAACAAATCCATCCCGTTTAATCTGGGCCAACAGATCCTTATACTCCCCTTTTCTCCCCCGTACAACTGGGGCCAACACCTGAAACTTAGTCCTCTCTTCCAACTCCAAAATCTGATCAACAATCTCTTGAACTGTCTGAGATGAAATCTGCTGACCACATTCAGGACAATGAGGCGTCCCAATCCGAGCATACAATAATCGTAAGTAATCATGAATCTCAGTCACCGTTCCGACTGTAGAGCGAGGATTCTTGCTAGTCGTCTTCTGATCAATCGAAATCGAAGGCGATAATCCTTCAATATATTCAACCTTCGGCTTCTCCATCTGCCCTAAGAACTGTCGGGCATAAGCAGATAGAGATTCGACATACCTACGTTGGCCCTCCGCATAAATCGTATCAAAGGCCAAGGATGACTTCCCAGAACCACTCAACCCAGTCAAGACGACTAACTGATCCCGAGGTATCTCAACATCTATCTCCTTTAGATTATGTTCAGCTGCCCCTTTAATTATAATCTTATCTTTAGCCATTTTACCCACCCCTATAATTTAGTTTAAGTCTAAGCTTAAGGTTAAGTTTAAGTAATTCTTTTTGAATTTACTCAAACTCAGACTTAAGCTTAACCTAGTTTTTATTATATCAGTAATGATTACTAATTACAACCAAAGATTAATTTTTATCCAGGCGGTTATAATATTATTATCAACCTTAATTATTAAACTTATTTGATATATAGTGGCACTTTGCCACTATATATCAGTTTACAGTGAACAGTTGACGGTTGACAGTGGATAGAAAAAATCTAAGAGCTGATTTTTTCATCACGAAGGGTTTAAAGAACCCGAAGGAAAACCTAAATTCAAACCCACTCTAAACCCCTAAACATAAGACCTTTCAAAGGTCTTAAGATTTTGACCTTCAACTGTCAACTGTAAACCGTAAACTGTCAACTCAATATTGTGGCACAAAAGTGCCACAATATTGTCTCTAAAATTAAATTATTCTTGTTTTTGAAAAATATCAAAAGAACTGTTTACTTTTTTATTTTGCTAGTAACCAGTCACTATTCCTTTTAGTTATCAAGCTATAACGAAAGCGAATGGCTAGTTAAAAGGATTCTTATAAAATAACGTAGAATATTAATAATGAACCGAGATAACAACTATAAGCCCCTCAACAATTTAATATAAAAAATGCTATGAAAAGAGTGGTTAGCAAAGGAAGATTGGACGAGTAAGAATAAAATAGAAAAAGCCCCCGTAAAATTAATTTACGAAGGGCTTAATCTACTTATTAAGTTTAGTAATTAATACTGGTCGATTTCCTAGATTCGATCAGTAACAATTACTTCATCTTCATCAAGAATACCAGCAGCTTCTAATGCACGCTGATAAGATGTAGCTTCTCGAGACATTCTTACTGTTGCACCAGCTACAGTATCATATGAATCTTGAACATTTCGAGTAGCTCCACTTGGTACATCTGCACCAAATACATTATCTTCATTGATAGCCTCTGATAAAGGCTCTGTTTGACCAGTTAATACAGCATCTTCATCATATAAGTTAGTAAGCTCAGTTGCATCTTGACCGATCAAGAACTCTTCAACAGCTGCGTAGTTACCATCCCAACCACCTAAACTGTGGTGACCATATTCAACGTCCATTGGTTGTGGTTGTCCATTAGCAAATTCAACATCCATTGCTGCTAAGAATTCTTTAACAGAAGTATCTTCATCCATTCCTTCAAATGGACCACGTGCTGTCATTACATGGTTCCACGCAATGAAGTCAAAGATAGTGTTGTCACCATACTCTTCTTCCCAGTCAATTTCGTTATCTCTAGCTGCTCTTTTAGTAGCAAAGAAGTTACCTGATGTATAATTTAAGTCTTCACCAATAGTTGCATTTTCAAAATCAAAGTCTTCATCCAATCTCAATTCATGTACAAATCTATACCATGGATCAACAAGTAAAGCTGCAACATCCCCAGTATCCTCATCTACTGCTACAGCATATAAAGCATTCATGTTAGTAGTTGAAACATCGAACATAGAATCTCCAAGTTCATATTCACCAGCATTATTAAAGCTAGCCATAGTAGGCTCTACTGAAAAGTCAACCTCAATATCAGCGCTACCATCATTACGAACACCCCAGTAGCCATCATATTGTTGGAAGAATCTCATTTGAGCATCTTCAATAATCCCATCTTCATCAAGTGTTAAGATAGTTTCAATATACCTGTCAGTCTCATCTGCATCAAATTCATCAACACCATCTGTCTGCCCTCTCCAAGCACGACCAACATAAGTCCCTTCCAGTGATTCCCCATCTGTTGTTGCAGCTTGTTCATCTCTACAACCTACTGCAATAACTACGATAGATAAAGCCAAAGCCAAAAGTAACATAATTCTTGAACTCTTTTTCATTAATAACCCCCCTGTTTTGTAAGAAAATTTTTAAGGTAATAAATAAATTCTTCACGATTCATTATAACATTTGTCACATTAAGTCGTCAAGGTAAATTGTGAACAATTTCATAACAAATAATTACAAAACAAAGTAAACAAGTACAAGTTTTCAAAAGTTTTTTAGATAAGTCATAAAATAGAAAAACCCCTCGTAAAAATTAATTTACGAAGGGCTTAATCTGCTTATTAAATTTAGTAATTAATACTGATGATTTCCTAGATTCGATCAGTAACGATTACTTCATCTTCATCAAGAATACCAGCAGCTTCTAATGCACGCTGATAAGATGTAGCTTCTCGAGAAATTCTTACTGTTGCACCAGCTACACCATCAAATGAATCTTGAACATTTTGAGTAGCTCCACTTGGTACATCTGCACCAAAGATATTATCTTCATTGATAGCTGCTGATAAAGGCTCTGTTTGGCCAAATAATACAGCGTCTTCATCATACAAGTTAGTAACTTCAGTTGCATCTTGACCGATTAGATAGTCTGCGATAGCTTCCATAGTACCAGGCCAACCACCATTACTATGACGACCATATTCAACGTCCATTGGTTGTGGCTGTCCATTAGCAAATTCAACACCCATTGCTGCTAAGAAGTCTTTTACAGAAGTATTTTCATCCATTCCTTCAAATGGGCCACGTGCAGTTATTACATGATTCCACTGATTGAAATCAAAGATAGTATTATCTCCATACTGCTCTTCCCAGTCAATTTCATTCTCTCTAGCTGCTCTTGTAGTAGCAAAGAAATTACCTGATGCATAATTCAAATCCTCACCAATAGTTGCATTTTCAAAGTCAAAGTCTGCATCCAATCTCAACTCATGTACAAATCTATACCATGGATCAACAAGTAAAGCTGCAACATCTCCAGTATCTTCATCTACTGCCACAGCATATAAAGCCATCATATCAGTAGTTGAAACATCGAACATGGAATTTCCAAGTTCATATTCACCAGCATTATTAAAGCTAGCCATAGTAGGCTCTACATCAAAGTCGACTGAAATATCAGCACTACCATCATCACGACGAGCCCAATAACCATCATTTTGTACGAAGAATCTCATTTGAGCATCTTCAATAATCCCATCCTCATCAAGTGTTAAGATCGTTTCGATATACCTGTCAACCTCATCCTCATCAAATTCATCAACACCTTCTGTCTGACCTCTCCATGAACGACCAACATAAGTACCTTCTAAAGATAGATCATCTTCTGACAGTTGTGCAGCTTGTTCATCTCTACAACCTACTGCAATAACTACGATAGATAAAGCCAGTGCCAACAACAACATAATTCTTGAACTCTTTTTCATTAATCCAACCTCCCCCATTTTTGTAAAAAAAATAAAAATATTAAAATAACTTCTTCACAAACTATTATAGCATTTGTTATATTTATTAGTCAAGAGCTAATTGTAATTAAATTCATAACAAACCAATAAAAGTTATCAAAACCCTGAAAACATAATTTCAGAAACAATAAAAAAAGAGTAACTTAGTAAACTGACCTACTAAGTTACTCCTTTTAAAATCAATCTGCATAAACACCTCTATTAAGTGCATCTCTTGTTGCTGAAATTACTTTATTAGCCCTTAACGTAGCTCCTGAAGCAATATCAACATCATCTACAATATCACCTGGCTCATAAAGAGCAGGAAGACTCTCTCTAATATCTTCACCTTCTAAATAATCTGCTACTTGCTCAAATTGTTCTACAATAGGGTATAAGTCATCCCCTTCTTCTAAATCACGATAATCTATCCCACTGTGATATAGATGTCTATAAGTAACATCTGTAACAACATTATCCTCTAAAGCAATTTGAACAGCTACCTGATCATCACCTCGATCTTTGAATACTCCTCTATATCTACCATCTTCAAACTCACTAGTAGCTATATGAGCTGGTTCTTCAATCACTTCATCTTGAACAGTCTCTTCTTCTCCGCCACAACCGACTAAGATAAGAGTACCTACTAATAAAACTACTAGTAACGATAAATATTTAGATCTCTTCACCATTATTTCCTCCTTTATCATTAGTCTCATCTCGATTCTAAATAATTAAAAACATAAGTCATAAAAGACCGGTGGAATTACCCACCGGATCTTTATTTAAAAGATTAGTAAGAATAAGCACCTCTATTAAGTGCATCTCTCACTGCTGAAATTACCTTATTAGCTCTTAAAGTAGCTCCTGAAGCAACATCAACATCTTCTACAAACTCACCTGGCTCATGAAGATCTTCAAGTGCTGTTCTTACATCTTCACCTTCTAGATAGTCTGCTACTTGCTCAAACTGTTCTACGATACCATATAAAGAATCTCCCTCTTCTAACTCACGATAGTCTGTTCCACCATGATATAAGTGTCTATAAGTAAGGTCAGTAACAATATTATCCTCTAAAGAAATTTGAACACTTACCTGATCAACACCTCGATCTGAGAATGTACCACGATAATTAGCATCTTCATAAGTCCAGCTTGCAGCCTCTGTCTCCGTCTGTAAATTCATTACTCCTAAAACACCTACTACTAAAGCCAAAGCCAATCCTACACTTAACAACTTTTTCATTTCTAAACTCCCCCTCTGATTTTATTAATTTATCTAAGCAACATTGTGTACGTTATGTCATACACAATGCTTTTTAAAAAAACGAATAAATAAAAAAAATCAAATATTAACATCCTCTTAAAATAAACCAAACCTCCATTGTCAATCTAAAAGGACTAAAAAATGATATGTCTAAACTTTCTAACTAATAATATATTAACAAAAAAAGTTCTTTTAGTCAACCCCTTTTTTAATTACTAAACTCAAATAAATGAATGATTTTATTATAATTTAGAACTGATTATCATCAAAGTTAAAACTTCTATTTAAATAAAAAAGGATAGATCTTTAAGATCTATCCTTTTTTATTATCTTAGTCCCAAAATATCCTTGACTTCATCTTTAATCTCCGTCGTCTGACATCCTCTATCATGCCTAACCTCTTTTTCTTCTAAATCCCTCAGACCACGGTGAATCTCCAGCCCAGTCAACTCTTCTAACTGACTCAAGATCTCAAATTCATCTTCCGTCTCTAACTCACCCTGCACTGCTTCTAAGACAGCAGCACTGAACTTATAAGGATTTGCTGTCGAGTCAATAACAGTTAGAGTTGGGTCATCATAGTCTGCTAAGTACTTCTGATAAGCTTTAATTCCCACTGCAGTATGGGTATCAACTACATAGTCTTTACTTTCATAAATCTGCTTAATCGTTTTAACTGTCTCCTCTTCAGTAGCATACTCTCCTACAAATAATTCTTTGATCTGCTCCTGAACTGCTTGTCCGATTTCAAACTTACCTGTTTGCTCTAAATCCTGATACCACTCTTCAATCTTAGCAGCATCATGGTCAGTCATTTCAAATAAGAACCGCTCCAAATTAGAAGAGATCAGAATATCCATTGATGGGCTGATCGTCCTTTTGAAGTCACGATTGCTATCATAGACCCCTGTTTGTAAAAAGTCAGTCAAGACCTTATTATCATTAGAAGCACAGATAAACTTATTGACCGGTAGTCCCATTCGGTAAGCATAATAAGCAGCTAAGATATTCCCGAAATTACCTGTCGGAACTGAGATATTGATCTGCTCTCCTACTTCTAATTGACCATCTGCTACCAAACTAGCATAACTGGCAAAATAATAGATAATCTGTGGTACTAAACGACCCCAGTTGATCGAATTGGCCGATGAAAATTGATAGTCATGCTCCTCTAATAACTCTTTAAAGCCTTGATCACCAAAGATCTCTTTAACACTACTTTGACAGTCATCAAAGTTTCCTTCTACTGCTACCACCGATGTATTAGTTCCAGTTGTAGTAACCATCTGTTGTTCTTGTACCTTACTGACCCCTCCAGCCGGATAAAAGACAATAATCTTAATCCCCTCGACATCTTTAAATCCTTCTAAGGCAGCCTTGCCTGTATCTCCTGAAGTAGCCACCAAAATAACAATCTCTTTGTCCAAATCAACCTTCTCGATTGCTTTAACCAATAGATGAGGCATCAACTGTAAAGCCATATCCTTAAAGGCAGCTGTTGGCCCGTGCCACAACTCTAAGACATAACTTTGCTCATCCAATTTAACATAAGGAGCAATCTCCTCTGTAGCAAAATTAGTTTCATTATATGCTGCATTCACAACCTCTTCTAGCTCTTTAGCTGTATAATCAGTCAAAAATTCTGCCAAAATCTGCTGAGCTATATCTTGATAACTTTTTCCAACCAATTCTGTCAACTTCTCTTTGGAAAAAGTCGGTATCTTTTCAGGAACAAATAATCCTCCTGTCGGTACCATTCCTAACCTAATCGCTTCTGCTGCACTAACTGGCTGATAATTCCCACGAGTACTCACATACTTCATCCTACTCCATCCTTTCTACTCAATTTTATCCTATTATATCAGAGGAGTCCAAGCTTTTAAACTCTAAATTCCAATTAACTATTAGAATTAAGTAAAGCTAACTAAAAATTACAATAAACCCCTAAAAACAACAGTTTTAATAAAAAATCTACTTTTTTCAACTTGGATTAAAGGATAACTTAAGGTTAATCTAGAAGATAATATCTGAGATTAGTGAAAAAATAAACTTTCCATTTAGAGCAAAAGGAGGAATTTAATTGTTAATAGAAAGATTGAATTTAAATAAAAAGATTTCAATTGCCTTTGCAAGTATCATTATTTTAATCTTAATTTTAGGGACTAATACCTTATTATCAACTAGACAAATTTTAAATTCAAGTGAAGAAGTTGAGTATAATTTAGAAATGTTGGCTTATATTCAAGAAAGTAGGGTTGATCATATTAATTGGCTTAACTCTTTAGAAAATTCAATTGAATATGGAACTATTTTTGAAGGGGAGTTAGATTATACGGCTTGTGGCTTTGGTGAAGATTACTATGCTCTTTTGGATTCAGAGCAATTTGAAAATTATCCCGAAGAAATTCAACAAGAATTTGAGAATATCGAAGAACCACATAGACTCTTACATCAATCAGCTACAGAAATCGTTACTCTAGCTGAAGAGTACGGATTAGATACAACAGAAGGCTATGAACAAGCAATGACAGTCTTTACAGAAGAATCTCAAAAATATGTCACTGAAGTCAATGATACCCTCAATAATATTGCAGAATTAATTGAAGAACATAGACAACTACAAAGCAGAGAATTAGAACGGGTTACTACTATTGTCTTTAGAGTTACCATTGGTATTACGTTATTAGCACTTATTATGGTCTTTATATTCTGCAAAAAGATAGCTGTTTCTATAATTGATAATATTATCTCAGCAGCAAAATTTACCGATCAAATTGCCTTAGGCAATTTAAATGTTAGCAACTTAAAAACGAAAGTTTCTTTGACCAATCCTAAAGATGAAATCTATGATCTCTTCACTAGCCTCAATACAATGAAAGAACAATTAAAAGATATCATTATTAACTTATCAGATGAAATTGAAAATATGTCAGCTTATAGTGAAGAATTATCAGCATCAGCAGAGGAAGGAAATGCCACCATAGAAACAACCAATGATTTAATAGATAGCATGTCAGCAGGTATTCAACAGATCTCAGCTAGTGCAGAGCAAGTAGCAAGTTTTTCTGAAGAAGCCAATTCTCAAACCAATCTGGGTAGTCAAAATATTGAAACTACAGTAAATAGTATTAAAGAGATTAATCAGGTAGTTGAGGAGACAGTCACTGTAATTAATGAGCTAGATGATACATCAGAAGAAATAGGACAGATAGTTGAATTGATTACAAATATAGCAGAGCAAACTAATCTATTAGCTTTAAATGCAGCTATAGAAGCTGCTAGGGCAAGTTCTACTACGGAGGGTTCTGAAGGAACCCGTAGGGCTGAACATGGGCAAGGTTTTGCTGTAGTAGCAGAAGAGATCAGACAATTAGCAAGTGAAACTGCTGAAGCAACAGACCAAATTGCTGATTTAATTACCAAAAATCAACAACAATCTAAAAAAGGAATTGCCAAAGTTAAAGAAGTAGAAGCCAAAGCTAAGGAAGGTCAAAAAATTGCTGAAAAAACTGGGGCAGTTTTTGATGAGATTGAAAATTCAGTTCAGGAAACATCACATCAAATAGAACAAACTGCCAGTGCAACCAATGAGTTGGCCCAAGATAGTGAGGAAATAACAAATGCAACAGAAAGCATAAGCCATATGTCTGATGAAATTTCTAATTCATCACAAGAGCTAGCAAAAATGGCACAGGAGTTACAAAAGTTAGTGGAAAAGTTTAATATCTAATTTTGAACAAACTAGATAAAGGACAGCCACAGGTTTTTTAACCTGTGGCTAGAATTAAAGCTTGCTTTTAACTTTTAAAGACCTTGAACTTATGATTTTCCTAATCACTAATTACCAGTTACTAATCACCAGTTACTAATCACCAACTACTACCCTCTAAGCTTACCATCAACACTTACTACAGTTGTCTCTACTTCTAAGTCAGTTCCTGCCTTCTTAGCTGCCTGTTGAGCGATTTGAACCAATCCACCACAGCATGGCACTTCCATCCGTGCTACAGTAATACTATTCAAATCATTCTGTTCAATAATTGCTGCTAGTCTTTCAACATAAGCATTAGCATCATCTAACTTAGGACATCCGATTGCTACTGCATTACCCTTCAGCATCTTTTGGTGATAATTAGCATATGCTACTGGTACACAATCAGCTGTAATCATTAAATCAGCATTTTTAAAATATGGTGCTTGTGGAGAAAGTAAATGGATCTGAACCGGCCATTGCTGCAATTGAGATTGAACCTCTACCTCTTCTGTATCTTCACTCTCTTCTGCTTGGCTTTTCTTCATCTCCATCATCCGACTACCTGGGCAACCTCCCTGAGCGTGGTGTCCGTGTCCATGGTAACCATTTCCATGTCCGTGATCTCCTTGATCATGATCTAGGCATCCACACGCTTCTCCAAACATTTCTTTCAACTCCTCTGGAACCTCTTCCCCGTGAGCCTCTTGTGCCTTCAACATCTCCTTAACTGCATCTTCTCCTCTAACATTCTTAACATGCTCTACTGTTGCTTTTAAATCAAAATCTTCGGCTTCACGCTCTATAATCTCTAATGCTCCTGTTGGACATTCACCGATACAATCACCAAACCCATCACAGAATGACTCATTGACTAACTTAGCTACACCATCAACAATCTGTAAAGCACCTTCCTGACAACCTGTTACACATTCCCCACAACCATTACATTTATTCTCATCAATTTTAATAACTTGTCTTTTTGGCATTTCTATCTCCCCTTTTGATATTTATTTGGTTAATCGTTATCTTCATCGTTAGTTAAATTATAAGCTTAATTGATTAGAAATTCTGTGAGAAAGGTCACATGAATTAAATAAAATTGATATAAAGTGGGCTTTGCCACTTTATATCAGTGTACAGTTTACAGTTGACGGTTGACAGTTAAAACCTTAAAGTCAAAACCACTCTAAAACTCTAATTCTAAAGCTTTTCATAGGTTTTAAGCTTTTAAGATTTTGAGCTTAACTGTAAACTGTAAACCGTAAACTGTCAACTCTTCTATCTCATCCCTGATTTGTGCCGCTAATTCAAATTGTAATTCTTCCCTACGAGTCTAAAAGGCAAGACTCTCCGTGAAAAATAAATTATAGTTTTTCCCTCAATTCATCTATTTCATCCCTAATTTGTGCCGCTAGCTCGAATTGCAAATTATCCCTACGAGTCTAAAAAGCAGACTCTCCGTGAAAAAGTAAACTATAGCTTTTCCCTTAATTCATCTATCTCATCCCTAATCTGTGCTGCCAACTCAAACTGTAATTCTTCCGCTGCAGCCTTCATCTCTAACTCCAATTCAGCGATCTCTTTTCTGATCTCTGCTTCAGATAAATCTTCCCTATCTTCACCATCAACCTGATACTCAGCTTTGGTCTCTGCCACCATATCGACCGGTCGTAAGACATCCCTGACATCCTTCTTAATTGTCTGGGGGGTAATCCCTTGCTCCTGATTAAACTCCAATTGCAATTTACGACGCCGTTTTGTCTCATCAAGTGCCTGTTTCATTGAATCGGTCTTTTGATCAGCATACATAATCACCCGACCATTGACATTCCTTGCTGCTCGTCCAATCGTTTGAATCAAGGATCGAGCTGAGCGTAAAAATCCTTCCTTATCAGCATCTAAAATCGCAACTAATGATACTTCAGGAATATCTAAACCTTCACGTAATAAGTTAATCCCAACCAACACATCAAATTTACCTAACCTTAGATCCCTAATAATCTCTAACCTTTCGATCGTATCTATATCTGAATGGAGATAATTGACCTTAATTCCAGCTTGGTAGAGATAATCAGTCAAATCTTCTGCCATCTTCTTGGTCAAAGTCGTAATTAAGACCCGTTCATCACGAGCAATAACCTCTTTAATCTCAGCCAGTAGATCATCAATCTGATTTTTAATCGGTCTGACATCAACTTGCGGATCAACCAAACCTGTCGGTCGAATAATCTGTTCTACTATCTGTTGGCTATGCTCTTGTTCATACGGGCCAGGCGTCGCCGAAATATAAACTGCCTGCCGGGCCAACTTCTCAAATTCATCAAATTGCAAGGGACGATTGTCCAACGCAGAAGGCAATCTAAACCCATGCTCTACTAATCGTTCCTTCCGAGAACGATCACCAGCATACATCCCACCAATCTGGGGGATTGTCTTATGTGATTCATCAATCACTATCAAAAAATCATCAGGAAAATAATCAATCAAAGTCTGAGGACGAGAACCTGGCTTCCGCCCCGCTAAATGGCGTGAATAATTCTCAATCCCTGAACAGAATCCAACTTCCTCTAACATCTCCATATCGTACTTAGTTCTCTCCTCTAACCGCTGAGCTTCAAGTAACTTCCCTGCATCCCTTAACTCTTCTAGCCGCTCTTCTAATTCAGCTTCAATAGCTTCCAATGCCCGCTCAACCTTATCTTGAGGGGTTACAAAGTGGCTGGCAGGATAAATTGTAATCTCTTCTAACTCCCCTAAAATCTCACCAGTTACTGTATTTATCTCTGTAATCCGATCAATCTCATCTCCAAATAACTCCACTCGATAGGCCCGCTCTTCATAAGCAGGAATCACTTCTAAAGTATCACCTCTGACCCTAAAAGTCCCCCGCTCAAAATCAATCTGATTTCTCTTATATTGAATATTAACCAATTCCCGAATGATCTCTTCTCGTTCTTTAATCATTCCTCGCTCTACATGGCAGGTTAAATCCAAATAATCAGCAGGATTTCCCAGACCATAAATACAAGACACACTGGCTACAATAATCACATCCCGCCGCTCAAATAATGAACTTGTCGCTCCCAATCTCAACTTATCTACTTCTTCATTGATCGAAGCGTCCTTTTCAATATAGGTATCTGTCTGTGGAACATAAGCCTCTGGTTGATAGTAATCATAATAACTGACAAAATAACCGACTTGATTGTGAGGGAAAAACTCTTTAAACTCACTACATAATTGAGCTGCCAAGGTCTTATTATGAGCGATCACCAAAGTTGGCTTCTGTACCTGTTCAATAAGATTAGCAATTGTAAAGGTCTTACCTGATCCTGTTACTCCTAATAATGTCTGCTTCTCCAATCCAGCTTCCACTCCCGCGGTCAATTTCTCGATCGCCTTCGGCTGATCACCTTGTGGAGTATATTCTGAAACTAATTCAAATTCTTTAGGCATTTTATATCACCCCGCTAGTTTTAAAGCATTTAATAATTAATAGTGAATAATGAATAGTTGAAGTTCCGGTGTTTGTCAAGTAAGTTGTCGCATTTAATTAAAAATTTCTTTGAATACTTTTCATTCAGAACTCCAGTTAGGAG